>NZ_JBDZDO010000005.1:0-431814 GCF_040049235.1 Xanthobacter luteus | reverse complement strand
TCGGCGTCACCACGCCGATCTTGATCGGATCGGCGGCAAACGCCGCCCCCGAAAGCGCGCTCGCGGCCAGTGCCGCCGCCAGCGTGACCTTGTAACCACTGATCTTCATGACGTTTCCCCTGGGTTTATGGTTTTCTTGATCGTCGCTCCCAAGGCCCGGACGCCGTGCGCCCGGACCCCTCCATCCGGCGCCGAGGCGCCGGAATTCGTCCGCGTCCGCCGGCGCGCAGGCCGGCGGATGCCTGCCTCAGACCATGGAAAATCCGCCGTTGACGCTGATCACCTGGCCGGTCACCCATTCGGCGCCGGCCGAGGCGAGGAACACCACCATGGGCGCCACGTCGTTCGGCTTGCCGATGCGGCGCAAGGGATAGGCCTTGACGATGCGCTCCATGTTCTTGGCCAGGAATTCCGGGTCCTGGTGCGCGGTCTCGATCAGGCCGAGGGCGATGGTGTTGACGGTGACGTTGTAGCGCCCGAGCTCTTTGGCCATGGACTTGCCGAGCGCGATGGTGCCGCCGCGCGCCGTGGCGGCGATCGAGATGTTCGCCTCGCCGATGCGCGAGCTGTCGCCGACGATGTTGATGACCCGCCCGCTCTGCTGCTTGACCATGTGCCGCGCGGCGGCGTGGGAGCAGTTGAGCGCGCCATAAAGGCAGATGTCGATCTGCTTCTTCCAGTCGGCCGGCTCGGATTCGACGAAGCGCTGGTATTTCACGAAGCCGGCATTGTTGACCAGGATGTCGAGGCGGCCCCACGCGGCGACCACGCCGTCGGTCATCGCCTGCACCTCGCCATAGTCGCTGATGTCGGCCTTGACCGCGCGCGCGGTGCCGCCCGCGGCGGCGATCTCGTCCACCAGCGCCTTAGCCTCGTCCTGCGAGCTGTTGTAATTGACCGCCACGCGGACCCCCTCGCGCGCCAGTCCGCGGGCGATCTCGCCGCCCACATCGCGCGCGCCGCCCGTGACGATGGCGACCTTGTCCTTCAGCCCGGTTTCCATTGCTTCTCCCTTCGCCCTGTTCTTGCGCCCGCCTCGGGCGTTTGGGTCATGAATAGGCGTCGACGCCGGTCCTCAGCGTGCGCCATTGTTCGTCGTCGTGCCCGCAGATCACCGTGGCACCGCGCGCCTCCTCGGCGCGGACGATTTCGTAGGAGGCGAGCAGCTTCTCGCGGTCCCACGCATTCATCGGCACCTCGTCCCGGTCGAGGTTGCGCTTCAGGGTGACGGCGTCGGCGGCGAGCAGGAAGACACCGTCGCCGGCGAGCTCCGCGCGCAGCCCCATGCAGCCCGGCGTGTGGCCGGGCAGCGGCACGCTGACCAGCCGGCCGTCGCCGAACAGATCGTGGCTCCCGGTGAGCGTGTCGAGGCGCATGGGCAGGTCCCATTCGACGCGCCGGTAGCCCTGCGCGTCGGAATTCTCGGCCTCGGCGGCGGCGAGCTCGGCCGCGTGGCAGAAGAACTGCGCCTTGCGGAAGAAGCAGTTGCAGCCGCAATGGTCGGGATGGAGGTGCGAGTTGACCACCAGGTCGATGTCGTCGGGCTGAAGGCCCACCTGCGCCAGCGCGGCGACCACGTTGGTGTTCGGCGCCGCGATCGGCGTCATCAGGCGGGCAAGGCCGCCCCAGCGCGCCTCGGCGTCGGTCTCCACCGAGGGGTGGCAGCCGGTGTCGAACAGCACGTTGCCCTTGGGATGGCGGAACAACGTGGAGATGACCGGCATCTCGATCTGCTCCTCGCGCGCGGCGTCGGGCACGAAGATGCGCCGGCGCATGCGCACCCGGCCGCCGTCGAGGATGTTCATCTTCATGCGCGCGCTCCCATACCGGCGCTCGTCGGCATCTCGATGCAATCGCTCATCACCATCTCGATACAGGCCTCTCCCGCCCCTGTGTCCGGCGCCGGCCGGGTCGATGCACCTGCGCGCCGGGACCGCGCCGATGCCCGAAGGGAAATAGGTTTTTATTTATCTATTGGTAGTTGATGGCGAGAACACCGTCAATATCCCCTAAATTCGCGTTTAAGTTAATATTTTCAATTGTTTATACGATTTTACGGCGCCGGTGACGCGATCTTGCGAGCCTCCCTGTACATATGTAAGCTCTAACTTATAAAGACCGCTGAGCGCGATCTCCATAAGCCGCATTGATCAGCGACGGCGCCAGCGCATTGAAAGATCGGGGGAAACGAACGGGCCATGAAAGCACCCGGGTTTGACTACCGTGCGCCGCGCCGCCTCGCGGAGGCGACCGCGATCCTCCAGGACGCGGGACCGGACGGGCGCGTGCTCGCCGGCGGGCAGAGCCTCATGCCGATGATGAACATGCGCATCGTCGCCCCGCAGATCCTGGTGGACATCAACCGGATCGAGGACTTGGCGCGCCTCGAGGTGGATGGCGGCACGCTGCGGGTCGGCGCGCTGGTGCGCCATGTGGACATCCTGAACTCGCCCTTGGTGGCGGCCGGCTGGCCGCTGATGCGCGAGGCGACCACCTATGTCGCCCATCCCGCCATCCGCAATCGCGGCACCACCTGCGGCAGCGTCGCCCACAACGATCCGGCGGCCGAGCATCCGAGCGTGCTGCTCACGCTCGGCGGCAGCGTGGTGATCGCCAGCGCCGGCGGCCGGCGCGAGGTGCAGGCGCACGACTTCCTCCAGGGCATCATGACCACGGCGCTGGAGCCCGGCGAAATGGTGGTGGAGCTGCGCTACCCCGCGGCCCGCCCGGGCACCGGCTGGGCGTTCGTGGAGTTCGCGCGCCGGCTCGGCGACTTCGCGCTGGGCGGGGCGGCGGCGCTCCTCACCATGCGCCACGGCGTGTGCGAGGAGGCCCGCCTCACCCTCGTCGGCATGGGCGAGGGGCCGGTGCGCGTGCTGGCGGCGGAGGAGCTGCTCACCGGCCAGCGCATCGATGCCGCCGGCGCACGCGACCTGTTCGCGGCGGCGGCGCGGCTCGCCATGGGATCGGTGGAGCCCACCGAGGACGTCCATGCCGGTTCCGGCTACCGGCGGCACCTGGCGGGCGTGATGACCCGCCGCGCCCTCAACACCGCGCTGGCGCGCAGCCGGGGAGAGCACCATGCCTGAGCAGCTGAGCATCACCCTCACGGTGAACGGGCGCACCCACACCAAGGACGTGGCGGCGCGCACCTCGCTCGCCGACTTCCTGCGCGACCAACTGCACCTCACCGGCACCCATCTGGGCTGCGAGCACGGCGTCTGCGGCGCCTGCACCGTGACCGTGGACGGGCGCACCGTGCGCTCCTGCCTGATGCTGGCGGTGCAGGCGGACGGGCGCGAGGTCACCACCATCGAGGGCCTGAAGGACCCGCAGGGCGCCTGGCACCCGGTGCAGAAGGCCTTCTTCGAGCACTTCGCCATCCAGTGCGGCTTCTGCACCCCCGGCTTCTTCGCCACCGCCATCGAGCTCCTGGGCAGCCACCCGGACCCGACCGAGGCGCAGATCCGCGAATACCTGTCCGGCAACATCTGCCGGTGCAGCGGCTACCAGGCGATCGTCGAGGCGGTCCAGGCGGCGGCCGCCGCGCTGCGGGAGCAGGCAACGCAAGGCCACGCGCCGCGCGAGCGCGCGCTGCACGACCACGAGCGGGGGTGACATGTCCGGCACACGTTTCGTCAATGAGCGGATGGTCGGCACCTCGGTGCTGCCTAACGAGGCGATCCCGCTGGTGGAGGGCGAGGGCCGGTTCCTCAACGACATCTCCATGGCGGGCATGTACCACGTCGCCTTCCTGCGCAGCCAGCACGCCCATGCCCGGCTCCTGAAGGTGGACGTGAGCGAGGCGCGGGCGCTGCCGGGGGTGATCCATGTGCTCACCGGCGCCGATCTGCTGGGCCAGGTCGAGCCCTTCAAGTCCATGCCCAACCGCTTCTCCGGCGGCCAGTCGACCCAGCACTGGCTGGCGGTGGAGAAGGTGCGCTTCTGCGGCGAGGCGATCTGCGCCGTGGTGGCGGAGAGCCGGGCGCTGGCCGAGGACGCGATCGAGCGGATCGAGGTGGACTACGATCCCCTGCCCGTGGTCACCAATGCCCGGGCCGGCGAGCGCGACGGTTCCCCACTGGTGCACGACACCTGCCCCAACAACTATCTCATCAAGCGCGAATACCAGAACGGCGACGTGGATGGCGCCTTCGCGGCCGCCCACCTGGTGGTCAAGCGCCGCTTCCAGCTCGGCCGCAAGCAGGCGATGTGCATGGAGGGGCGCGGGTGCGTCGCCGCCTGGCGCGACGGCTCGTTCAAGCTCTCCATGTGGATGAGCCACCAGTTGCCTTACGTGGTGCGCCACTATCTGGCGCGGCACCTGGGCCTTGGCGAGACCGACATCCGCGTGGTGGCGCCCCAGACCGGCGGCGGCTTCGGCCAGAAGGCCTCCATCTATCCGGAGGAGTTCGTGTGCGCCTATCTCGCGCTCCAGCTGCGCCGCCCGGTGAAATGGGTGGAGGACCGGCTGGAGAACATGGTCGCCTCCACCCATGCGCGCGAGCACGACATCGAGGTGGAGCTGGCATTCGATGCCGAGGGGCGGATCCTGGCGCTGCAATCGGACATCTGGACCGACGTCGGCGCCTATTCGACCTATCTGTGGTCGGCCGGCATGGAGCCGCTGCAGACCGGCGGGCTGATGCCGGGCCCCTACCAGGTGAAGGCGCTGCGCTACGTGACGCGCGGCGTCGCCACCAACAAGACCCCGGTCGGCCCCTATCGCGCGGTGGGGCGCCCGTCGGCCTCCGCCGCGCTGGAGCTGCTGCTCGACCAGGCGGCGGCGCAGCTCGGCATCGACCCGGTCGAGATCCGGCGCCGCAACATCATCCCCCAGAGCCAGATGCCGTTCCGCAACGCCAACAATCTGGTGCACGACAATGTGGGCTACCTGCCGTGCCTCGACATGGCGGTCTCCAAATCCGGCTACCGGGCGCTGCGCGCGGAGCAGCGCGAGATGCTCGCCAAGGGCAAGCTGCGCGGCATCGGCATCGTCTGCTTCGCCGAGTTGACCGGCCTCGGCACCAGCACGGCGGTGGGGCCGGGAACCCTGCTCCAGCCCGGCCGCGACGCGGTCACGCTGCGCATCGAGACCACCGGCACCCTCACCCTCGCCGCGGCCCTGCCCTCCCAGGGCCAGCGCATCGCCACCGCCATGCGGCAGGTGGCGGCGGACGAGCTCGGCATGCGGATCGACGACATCGCCTGCCTCACCAACGACACCGGCATGGCGCCCTACGGCTTCGGCACCTTCGCCTCGCGCACCGCGGTGTTCGGCTCGGGCGCGGTGATCCAGGCGGCCGGCGAGCTGAGGCGCCGCATCCTCGACGTCGCCGCCCACCTGATGCAGGTGCCGGCCGAGGAGCTGATGCTGGTGGACAGCGTGGTGGAGACGATCGACCGCACCAAGTCGCTGCCTCTGCGCCAGCTCGCCGAGCGCAGCTTCTTCTCGGCCAAGGACATTCCGAGCGAGATCAACAAGGGCTTCGAGGTCACCGCCTTCTACGATCCCAAGCACGGCTCGTTCGCCGCCGGCGCCCATGTGGTGGTGGTGGACGTGGACGAGGAGACCGGCGGCGTCGAGATCGTGCGCTACGTCGCCGCCGAGGACGTGGGCCGGCTGATCAACCCCGCGGTGGTGGAAGGCCAGATCATCGGCGGCATCGCGCAAGGGGTGGGCGAGGCGCTGCTGGAGCAGCTCGTCTACGACGAGAACGGCCAGCCCCGCACGGTCACGCTCGCCGACTATCTCGTGCCCTCGGCGCTGGAGGTGCCGCACGTCGAGCTGCACCACGCCAACACGCCCTCCGGCGCCCTGGGCGGCTTCAAGGGCTGCGGCGAGGGCTCGATCATCGGCGCCCTCGCCGGCATCTCCTGCGCCGTGGCCGACGCGCTGCGCCAGCGCGGCGGCGACATCTTTCAGTTCCCGGCGACGCCGGAGCGGGTGCTGCGCGGCCTCGGCGTCGCGCTGGACGAGGCGGTCTAGCCCGAGGCCAGGGCTGATCGGAAAACGACGAAGGCGCGCCCGGCCGCGGCCGGAAAAGCGCCGCGCAGGCAAGGGAAGGGAGCTGCTATGCACCAGGACATCCGGGGCTTGGACGTGACGACCTCGAGCCCGAAGGCGGTCGCCCATCTCGACCGGGCGGTGGCCGACTATCTCAATTACGGCACCAATGCCTCCACCGAGGTGAAGGCGGCGCTCGCCGAGGACCCCTACTGCGTCCTCGCCCAGTGCTATCGCGGCTATCTGCTGATGATGCTGGAGAACCCCGCGGTGTTCCCGAAGCTGCGCCAGACCCTGGCGGAGCTGGAGAAAGCGGGCGGCGACATCACCGAGCGCGAGCGGCTCCACCTTGCGGCCCTCAAGGCCTGGGTGAAGGGCGACCTCATGAATGCGTGCCTTGCCTGGGAGCAGGTGCTCAACCAGTGGCCGCAGGACCTGATGGCCCTGAAGCTGCACCACACCATGGCGTTCTACACCGGCCGCAACAACGTGCTGCGCTCGGTGGTCTCCGGCGCGCTCGGCGCCTGGGACGAGGCCACGCCCGGCTATTCCCACGTGCAGGGCATGTACGCCTATGCGCTCGAGGAGTGCGGCGCCTATGCCGATGCGGAGCGCTGGGGCCGCGCGGCGGTGGAGGCCAACCCCGAGGACCTGTGGGCGATCCATTCGGTCGCCCATGTGATGGAGATGCAGGGCCGCTTCGGCGAGGGCGCCGACTGGCTCGACTATTCGCGCGACGACTGGGCGCACAAGAACTTCTTCAAGGCTCATGTGTGGTGGCACCGGGGGCTGTTCCACATCGTCGCCGAGAACTACGAGCGCGCCCTCCAGGTGTTCGACAACGAGCTGTCCTCGCTCAATTCGGAGACCTATGTGGACGTCTCCAACCAGGCCGCGTTCCTCAAGCGGCTGCAGATCGCCGGCGTCGACGTGGGCAACCGCTGGGACCTCATCGCCGAGCATGCGGCGACGCGCATCCATGACCACGTCTTGCCGTTCCGCGACGCCCATTTCTGCCTCGCGCTCGCCGCCAAGGGGCGGTTCGACACGGCGCGCGCGCAGATCCAGTCCATGGCGGTGTTCGCCACCGAGGGCGAGGGCTGGAACGCGCGCACCACGCAGGCGATCCTGATCCCGCTCTGCGAGGCCATGATCGCCTATGAAAACGGCGAATACGCCAAGGCCTGCGACATCCTCTGGCCCATGCGCAACGAGCTCGCCCCCATCGGCGGCAGCCTCGCCCAGCGCGATCTGTTCTCGCAGATCCTCATCGACGCGGCGCGGCGCGCCGGCCGCCTGCACATGACCCGCAGCCTGCTCTCCGAGCGCGTCGCCCAGTTCCCGCGCGCGCGGCGCAACTGGCGCGACTACGCCAAGGTGCTGACGGACCTCGGGGACATGGATCTCGCCGCCAAGGCGCTGCAGAGCGCCGACGCTTTGCCCGCCCCGGCGGCCGCGTGATCGGGAGAGCAACATGAACGAGACCGTTTTGCCGGGCAAAGTGGCGAGCGTGCCGTCCAACGTCTACGCGCCGTTCGCCTGGGAAGACCCGCTCCAGCTCGAGAGCCTGCTCTCGGCCGAGGAGCGCCTGGTGCGCGACACCTGCCGCGCCTACTGCCAGGACAAATTGATGCCGCGCATCCTCAAGGCCAACCGGGAGCACCGGTTCGACCGCGAGATCATCTCCGAGTTCGGCGCCCTCGGCCTGCTCGGCCTCACCATCCCCGAGAAGTACGGCTGCGCCGGCAGCACCTACGTGATCTACGGCCTGTGCGCCCGCGAGGCGGAGCGGGTGGACAGCGCCTACCGCTCGGCCATGAGCGCGCAGTCCTCGCTCGTCATGCACCCGATCTATGCCTATGGCAGCGAAGCGCAGCGCATGCGCTATCTGCCGAAGCTCGCCACCGGCGAATGGGTGGGCTGCTTCGGCCTCACCGAGCCGGACGCCGGCTCCGATCCCGGCGCCATGGCGACCCGCGCCAGGAGCGTCGACGGCGGTTTCCTTCTCAGCGGCTCGAAGTCCTGGATCACCAATGCTTCCATCGCCGACGTGTTCGTGATCTGGGCGAAGACCGACGACGGCATCATCCGCGGCTTCGTTCTGGAGCGCGGCATGAAGGGCCTCTCCACCCAGGCCATCACCGGCAAGCTGAGCCTGCACGCCTCGCCCACCGGCAACATCGCGCTGGAGGACGTGTTCGTCGAGGCCGACCGGCTGCTGCCCAACGTCACCGGCCTTGCCGGTCCCTTCGGCTGCCTCAACCGCGCGCGCTACGGCATCTCCTGGGGCGCCATGGGCGCGGCCGAATTCTGCTGGCACGCGGCGCGGCAATACACGCTCGACCGCAAGCAGTTCGGCCGCCCGCTGGCGGCCACCCAATTGGTGCAGAAGAAGCTGGTGGACATGCAGACCGAGATCACGCTGGGCCTGCTCGCCTGTCTCCAGGCGGGGCGGCTGTTCGACGCCGGCCAGATCGCGCCGGAGACGATCTCGCTCATCAAGCGCAACAATTGCGGCAAGGCGCTCGACATCGCCCGCATGGCCCGCGACATGCACGGCGGCAACGGCATCAGCGACGAATTCCACGTCATGCGCCACATGGTGAACCTCGAGACGGTGAACACCTATGAGGGCACCCACGACGTGCACGCGCTGATCCTCGGCCGCGCGCAGACCGGCATCCAGGCCTTCTTCTGAGCACCGTCTGGTCTATGCTGCTGCCACGTCCATCCCCGCCCCGCGCGGAGCGGGCGATGGTCGGAACGGGCGCCTCGGAAAGGCCGCGCCGGGCAGAGGGAGTTTGGGCATGACGCAAACCGCGCAGGCCGAGGGACGCATCGTCTGCGAGCGCGAGGGTCCGGTGGCGCGCCTCGTGATCGACAATCCCGACCGCCGCAACGCCATCGACCTTGCCATGTGGCGGCAGGCCATGGCGCTCCTCGACCAATTGGCGCACGACGACGCGGTGCGGGTGCTCGTGGTCGCGGGCCGGGGCGAGACCGCCTTCGCCTCGGGCGCCGACATCTCGAAGTTCGAGCGCGAGCGCAACACCGCCGAGGAGGTGGCGCGCTATCACGAGGCATCGGCCGGCGCCTACCGGCGCCTCAAGGGCTTCCCCAAGCCCGCCGTCGCCTCCATCGGCGGCTTCTGCATCGGCGGCGGGCTCGCGCTGGCGCTGTGCTGCGACATCCGCATCTGCGCGGAGGGATCGCGGTTCGCGGTGCCGGCCGCGCGGCTCGGGCTCGGCTACGACATCGAGGGCCAGCGCAACCTCACCGAGGCGGTGGGTGCGGCTGTCGCCGCGGACCTGTTGTTCTCGGCCCGGCAGGTGGACGCGGCGGAGGCGCTGGCGCTCGGCCTCGTGAACCGCGTCGTGCCGGCGGCGGAGCGCGCGGCCATCGTCGCCGATTATGCCGCCGTCATCGCCGCCAATGCGCCGATGACCATCGCCCTCGCCAAGGCCTGCAAGCTCGCTTTGACCCCGTCGGTGCGCCCGGACGAGGAGCTTCGGCTGCAGGAGATGGTGACGGCCTGTTATGCCAGCGCCGACTACAAGGAGGGCCGGCTCGCCTTCAAAGAGAAGCGCGCGCCGGTCTTTTCGGGGCGCTGACGCGCCATCAAGGACGAAAAAGGCAGGACGAATGAACAATTGCTACGCCATCGAGGACCTCGTCCCGGTCGTCCATCCCACCGCCTTCGTGCATCCCACGGCGGTGCTGATCGGCGACGTGGAGATCGGCCCGGGCTGCTATGTGGGCCCGTGCGCCTCGCTGCGCGGCGACTTCGCCCGCGTCGTCATGCGCGAGGGCTCCAACATCCAGGACGGCTGCATCATGCACGGCTTTCCCGGCGGCGACGCCATCATCGACGTGGACGGCCATGTGGGCCACGGCGCGGTGATCCACGGCGCCCATGTGGGCCGCAACGTGCTCATCGGCATCCAGGCGGTGCTGATGGACAATGCGGTGATCGGCGAGGACGCCGTGATCGGCGCCATGACCTACGTGCCGGAAGGCATGGTGGTGCCGCCGAAGAGCCTGGTGGTGGGGGTGCCGGCGCGCATCGTGCGCACGCTCGCCGACAAGGACCTCGGCTGGAAGCGCGGCGGCACGCTCGAATACCAGGAGCTCACCCGGCGCTGCCTCGCCACTTTGCGGCCGGTGACGCCGCTCACCGAGCCCCAGGCGAACCGGCCGCGCTATGAAGGCCGCATCAGCAAGACCCTGAGCGAGGTCCGCGGCAAGGCGGCGCGCGGGTGAACAAGGGGGCCGGTGAATTGGGGGGCGGGTGAGCAGGCGGGCGCCGTAGCCCCCTTCTCCTCGCCTTGATGCTCCAGACCCATCGCTCCACACCCTGCCGTCATCCCCCGGCTTGTCCGGGGGATCCACGGCGCGGCGGGGCTGGCGGCGATTCTGGAAGCGCCGAGCAAGGCGGCCCGGTGGATGCCCCGGACACGCCGGGGCATGACGGCGGTGAAGCAGGGCCACGCCGGCGGCGAAGCCGGATCACACCTGCTCGAAATTCTCCAGCGGCAGGGCGCTCTCGTCGGCGAGGAAGCGCACCAGCTCCTCCTCCATGGCCCTGAGCTGCGCGACCTTCATGCGCAGCGAGAGCAGCTGGAACTTGCGCGCCTCCATCTTCGGCCCCGGATGGGCGGTGATGCGCGCCTCGACCGATTCCAGATAGGCGCATTCCTCGCGGATGCGCTCGAGGTTCGAGAGCAGCTCCTTGTGGATGGTGGCGCGGTCCGCGAAATTGCCGAAGAAGATGCGCAGCAGCACCTCGTCGCGGGTGACCGAGGAGCGGATCGGCTCGTTGAGGAACGCCTGCAGCGCCGCGCGGCCTTCCTCGGTGATGGCGTGGATCTTCTTGTCGGGCTTGCTGCGCTGCGGCAGGTCGACCGAGGTGATGAACCCCTCCTCCCGGAGCTTGGCGAGGGTATTGTAGATCTGGGGAGAGGTCGCGTTCCAGATGTAGTAAATCGACCGCTCGATGGTCCGTTTCAAGTCGTATCCGGACGCCGGCTGAATGGCGATCAGCCCGAGCAGCGCAAACTTCAGCGACATTCCAGTCTACCATGCGTAATGCCGGCGCTGCGTGGCCGTCTATGCACGCCCGGCGCCGAGCCGTCTTCCGTCCCGTGGGGAAATTAATCTAGAGCATCGCCCGCGCCCGCGCCAGCAGCCCGGCGCCGGCCGGGCGCCCGCGTCAGGCCGGCCTGGCGGGCGCGGGCGCGCGCAGGACCAGCATGTTGCCGACCAGCACGAGGGCGATGCCGAGCGCCGCCGATACCGTCCAGTGAAAGTCCTCGAAGAAGGTGGAGAGCGCGAGCGCGATCAGCGGATAGAGCACCGTCCCGTAGCCCGCCCGGCTGGCGCCGATGCGCCGCACCAGCGCGAGATAGATGCCGAAGCCCGAGAGCGTGGGGCCGACGACCAGGAAGGCGAGCGAGCCGAGATAGCGCGCCGAGGTCTCGATGAGGAAGGGCTTGCCGCCGGCGAGCGCGGCGATCCCCAGCACGGCGAGGCCGTAGGCGAAGCTGAAGGCGGTCATGGACAAAAGCGGCAGGCCGCGCCGGCCGGCGACGCCCGACAGGATGCTGCCGATCGAGAAGCAGCAGGTGCCGACCAGCGCCAGCACCAGGCCGACGCCCATATGGGCCTTCGCCTCGGCCCCGCCGGTCCCGCCGGACATGGCGGCGATCACGCTCGGCCCGAACACCAGCGCCGTGCCCGCCACGCCGAGCGCCGCGCCGAACAGGAGGCCGCGCCGCAGCGGCGCGCCGAGGAACAGCGCCGACATGAGCGGGATGATGATGGCCACCAGCGAGAACACCACCGACATCAGACCCGAGGGCAGGTGGTAGCCGGCATAATAGAAGCTCAGGAAGTTGCAGGAGAACAGCGAGGCGCCGAGGCCCAGGAACAGGACATGGTCGCGCAGGCCGAAGGCGAGCCGCGCCCCGGTGGCGAGCACCACCGCGAACACCACCGGCGTCGCGAACGCGAAGCGCCAGAAGGCCGAGACCTCCGGCGCCACCTCGCCGAGCTGGAGCCGCATGGGCAGCCAGCCGGAGCCGAAAATGACGACGCTCGCCACATAGAGCATCCAGTCGGTGGAGCCCAGGGGGGCATCGCGCGGGGGATGGGACATGGCAGGATCCGCGTGGCCTGAGGCGATGCGAGGATGGTGAGGGGACGGCTTGCGCCGGCGCGAGGAGGGGTGGCGAATGGCGCTCCGGCGCGCGGAGCAGACGGGGATGGAACAGGAGCGGTTTCACCGCCGGCCGGCCACCAAGACGACGATGTTCGGCCGGTCGGATGGAAGTCTAGCCGGTCGCGGCGCCGCGCGCGCGGGTGCCGTCCGCATCCGGCCGCGCCCGGCTCTGCGCCGCACGCATGGGTCCAGGAGGCCGCCGGCCGCCCGGCGCCGGGCTCAATAAGCGAGCGCGGTGAAGGCGGGCTCCACCGATCCGTGCCAATCGGTGCGGTAATGCTCCAGAAGCAGATCGGCGGGCGAGCGGCCGGTGAGCACCGCCTCCTCCAGCGGCTCGAGGAAATGGGTCTCGTCGCGCCCCCTGCGGTCGAGGCGCTGCCGCCGGCGCAGGCCCTCGGTGGCGAGCGCCAGCGCGCGCCGGGCGACGTCGCGCGCCGTGCCGGAGCGGAACGGCGCGCCGAGCGCCAGGCGGGGCACGTCGTCGCGCAGCTTCTGGCGCTCTTCGGCGGTCCAGTCCTTCACCAGGTCCCAGGCGGCGTCCAGGCTCTCCTGGTCGTAAAGCAGCCCCACCCAGAAGGCCGGCAGCGCGCACAGCTTCGCCCACGGGCCGGCGTCGGCCCCGCGCATCTCCAGGAAGCGCTTGAGGCGCACCTCGGGGAAGATGGTGGACAGGTGATTGATCCAGTCGGAGAGCGAGGCGCTCTCGCCCGGCAGCAGCGGGTGGCGGCCGGCCAGCAGGTCGCGGAACGAGCTGCCGGCCACGTCGACATAGCTGTCGCCGCGCTTGACGAAATACATCGGCACGTCGAGCGCGTAGTCGACATAGCGCTCGAAGCCGAAGCCGTCCTCGAAGGCGAAGGGCAGCATGCCGGAGCGGTCGTTGTCGGTGTCGCGCCAGATCTCCGAGCGGAACGACAGGAAGCCGTTGGGCTTGCCCTCGGTGAAGGGCGAATTGGCGAACAGCGCGGTGGCGATGGGCTGGAGCGCGAGGCCGACGCGCATCTTGCGCACCATGTCGGCTTCCGAGGAGAAATCGAGATTCACCTGCACGGTGCAGGTGCGGAACATCATGTCGAGCCCGAGCGTGCCCACCTTGGGCATATAAGCGGACATGATCTTGTAGCGCCCCTTGGGCATCACCGGGGTCTCCGAGCGCGACCATTTGGGGCTCATGCCGATGCCGAGGAAGCCGATGCCGAGCGGGGTTGCGACCTCGCGCACCTGGGCGAGGTGGGCGTTCAGCTCGGAGCAGGTCTCGTGGATGGTGGAGACCGGCGCGCCGGAGAGCTCGAACTGGCCGCCCGGCTCCAGCGAGATGGCCCCGCCCCCGGTCACGTCGGCGAGGCCGATGATGGTCTCGCCCTCCATGATCGGCTCCCAGCCGAGCAGCATGCGCATGCCTTCCAGCAGCGCGCGGATGCCCTTGAGCCCCTCATAGGGCACCGGCTCGTGGCGGGAGAGCGTGAACGGGATCTTCTCGTGCTCGGTTCCGATACGGAAGGCGCCCTGCGGCTTGTTCCCCTTCTCCATCCAGGCGACGAGCTCGTCGCGCGAGGAAATGGGGGTCGCATCCAACGTGTCGCGCGCCATAAAAAATCTCTTCGAGCAAAATCGGCGGGCGACCATACACGCCCGCATCGCCGAGGCAAACGGGCGGCGCGCCGCCCGCCCAAAACCGCCGCCGGCCGCCGCATTTCCCTCCTGGCGATGTGAAACGCCGCCCCGCCGGCCTCAGGGCGTCCCGGGGCCGGGCGGGGCGGCGACCGGGACGGCGCGCGCGGCCGCGGGCGGCTCCACCGGTTCCTCGACCAGCTCTTCGGCGGGCTTCACCGGTTCCACGAACAGCCGGTCCTCGTCCGGCGACAGGTCGCGCACCGCCGAGAAGGCCAGCACCGTGAGCGGGGTGGCGAGCAGCACGCCGAGCGGCCCGAGCACGGTGCCGAACACCACCACGGCGAACAGCGTCACCGCCGGCGGCAACGAGACCATGCGCTGCTGGAGCACCGGCGTGATGAGGTTGCTCTCGGTCTGCTGCACCACCACGAACAGCGCGAGCGTCCACAGCGCCGAATCGAGACCGATGGTCAACGCGATCAGCAGCGCCGGCACCGCCGAGACCACCGGCCCCACCATGGGGATGAACTCGGCGAGCCCGGTGAACAGCGCCAGCGCCAGCGCCGAGGGAATGCCGAGCACGGTCAGTCCGATGAAGGTGAGCACCCCCACCACCACCATGGCGATCAGCTGGGCTTTGAGGAAGTTGCGTAGATCGAGCGCCACCGCGTCGAGCCGCCGGCCCATGTCGGGGCGCCGCGCGTGCGGCCAGAAGGCGAGGAACATGTCGCGATAGGTCTTCGGGTCGACGGCGAAATAAAGCCCGCCGACCAGCACCAGGAAGGCGCCGAGCACGGCCTGAAAGACATTGCTGGTCAGGCCCTGGACCACCGAGAGCACGGTGTCGCTGGAGGGCGCGGCGGCTTCCGCGCGCCGCAGCAGGTCGTCGCCCAGGCCCTCGAGATGGAAGCGCTGCTCGAAGGCGGCCCACGCGGCCGGCAGGGTCTGCACCAGTTCGAGCACCTGGCTGCGGATGGTCGAGCCGAACAGATAGAGGACCAGGCCGGTGCCGCCGAACACCAGCAGCGCCACCGGAAACACGGCGTAGCGCTCCGGGCAGCGGGTAAGGCGGGAGAAGGGTTCGGCGAGCGCGTGCAGCGCCAAGGCGAGCAGCACCGCCGCGAACACGAGGAGGATCACGTCCACCGCGAGCCAGGCGAGATAGAGCGCGCCCAGAATGACTCCCGCCAGCGCGACGCGCCGTGCCAGCCTGACTTGGGACCGCATGGATAGATCCTTATTCCGCACCGAGGACGACAGGAACGCGCCCGCCCCCTTTGCGGGTCCGTGTCCGCGGCAGGCATCGCGGGCACGGCCTCTATCGGACAAAACCCGGCCGGTGTCATCGGCCCGGCGGCGCGGGCGCAGCCGGACGCCGCCGCCCGCGTGCCGCGTTCAGGAGGCGCCGCGCCGGCGCTCCTCCTCCACCAATTCCTTCTTGGAGAGCTTGCCCACCAGCGTCTTCGGCAGGCTCTCGCGGATCTCGATCACCTTCGGCATCTCGATCTTCGAGATCTGGTGCGCCAGGAAGCCCATGATCTCCTCCGGCGTCGCGCTCTCGCCCTCCCTCAGGGTGACGAAAGCCTTCGGCGCCTGGCCGCGATAGGGATCATCGACGCCGATGGCCGCCGCCTCCGACACCGCCGGATGGAGGTAGAGCGCCTCCTCGATCACACGGGGATAGACATTGTAGCCGCCGCACAGGATCACGTCCTTGATGCGGTCCACCAGGAACAGATAGCCGTCGGCGTCGAGATAGCCCACGTCGCCGGTGCGCAGGGCGCCGTCGATGAAGGCGCTCGCGGTCTCGTCGGGGCGCCCGTAATAGCCCGCCATCACCTGCGGGCCGCGCACGCACACCTCGCCCTTCTCGCCGGTGGGCATGAGCCGGGTGGGGTCGGCGAGATCGCGGATCTCGATCACGGTCTGCGGCAGAGCGGTGCCGACCGATCCGTCCTTGACCAAACCGAGCGGCGGATTGGCGCTCACCACCGGCGAGGTCTCCGACAGGCCGTAGCCCTCCACCAGCTTGCAGCCGGTGAGGTGCTCGAAGGTTTCGCGCACCTCCCTCGGCAGGGGGGCCCCGCCGGAAATGCACAAGGTGAGCGAGGACAGATCGCGCTTCTCGATGCCCCGGTGGGCGTTGATGGCGGCGTAGATGGTGGGCACGCCCGGGAACATGGTCGGCTTCTGCCGCTCGATGTCGTCGAGCACGTCGGCGAGGTTGAAGCGCGGCACCAGGATGATCTCCGCCCCGAGGCAGATGGGGATCAGCATCACCGTCTGCATGGCGAAGACGTGGAACAGCGGCAACACGCCGAGCACGCGCGTGACGCCGATGCGCTCGCAGTCGGCGTGCACCACCACCTGGCGGGCATTGGCCGAGACGTTGGCGTGGGTGAGCATGGCGCCCTTGGGCACGCCGGTGGTGCCGCCGGTATATTGCAGCACCGCCACGTCGGTCGCGGGATCGATCTCCACCGGCGTCGGCCGCTCGCCGTGCTTCAGCAGCGCGCGGAAGTGGAGGTGGACGCCGTCGCCGGCATCGTATTTCGCCTGCTCCTTGCGCTTGAAGAGGGTGAACAAAAGCCCCTTGGGGAATGGCAGAACCCCGGCGAGCGGGCAGACCACGATGGTCTTCAGCCCCGCCTCCGCCGCCACCGCCGCGACCCGCGAATGGATCAGGTGGAGGTCGGGCACGACCATGATGGCGGTGCCGGAATCGCGGATCTGGTGCCGCAGCTCGCGCTCCACGTAAAGCGGGCTGTAGTTCACCACCGTGCCGCCCGCCTTCATGACGGCGAAGAAGAAGATCACCGAATAGGGCGTGTTGGGCAGGCACAGGCCCACCTTGGTGCCCTTGCCGACGCCGCGCGCCTGGAGGCCGGCGGCGACCCGGTCGACCAGCGCGCCGAGGTCGGCATAGCTCCATTTGCGCCCGAGAAAGTTCAATGCGGGCCGCGGGCCATACTGCGCCACGCTCCCGGCCAAGAGGTCCGGCACCGCGACGGCGCCGACCTGGTCCTGATCCGTGCGGTGAAGCATGGATGTCCTCCCTCTTCGCGCGGGCCTTTGGGACGGGCCGCGCCTGCCCGGGCTTTGCCGGTGCCTTTGCGTAATATACTGCCGCGGCAGCTTGAATGGCGATCCGCCGAGAGTGACCCGATCCGCGTGGTAAATCGCCGACGAAATTCAAAGGGGAAACGTCGTCAGGGCGGCCGGCGATCGGGTCCGACCGCCGCCGGCAACGCGAAAGGCCCGCCGATGCCGAGCAAAGGCGGGCCTGGAGAGGGGCGTCCGGCCGATGCTACTTGGTGATCAGCGGCGTCGCCGCCGCCGGCGAATCGAACTTGTAGCGCAGCGCCACCGAGACGATGTCGACGTAGGCGTCGGTCACGGCGCCCACCAGCGACCCGCGCAGCCCGTTGCCCAAATCGGCCACCGACTGGTTGATCGGGCCTTCCTCGCCGAAGATGTGGGTGTAAGCGAGGTCCAAGGCAAGCTTGTCGGTCACGGCATAGGTCAAGCCCGCCGACAGCCACAGGCGGTTGGTGTCCGGCAGGCGCGGCGAGCGCGTCTCGTCCGGCACCGGGGTGAGCTCATAGGCGATGCCGGCGCGCAGCGCGAGCCTCGGATCCCACTGATACTCGACGCCGCCGGAGAAGAACCAGCCGTCGTTCCACTGCAGGTTCAGGATGCTGGGCGGCGCGGCGATGCTCTCCACCTTGAGCTGCTGCACCGTCGACCAATTGGTCCATTCCACCGTGCCGAGGACGGTGAAGCTGGGCGTGAGCTTGGAGCGCAGCGACAAGGTCGCCTGGTCCGGAAGCAGCAGGCCGGCCTGGGCCGGAAGCTTGGCGACCGGATTGTTGAGGATGAGCGGCGTGATGGTGCCGTTCAGCTCCTGGTCGATCTGCGAGCGATAACCGAGGCCGATGGTGGTGCCGGGCGCCAGCGTCAGCAGGGCGCCGAGATTGACGCCATAGCCGATGGAATCGCCGTCCACCTGCGCCGCGCCGAAGGTGAGCGGGGCGGCGCCGAGCACCTGCGCATTGGAGAGACGGGCGTCGATGTAATTGACGTTGAAGCCGCCGCCGATGGTGAGCCACTCATTCACCTTGTAGGCGATGGAGCCCTGGATGTTCATGTCGAAGATGCGGCTGTAGCAGCCGTAATAGCGGCCCGACCAATTGCAGGGCGCATCCGTGATGAGGCCGAACGGCGCGTTGATCGCCAGGCCGACGGCGATGCGGTCCCACGCATAGGTGATGTAGGTGGCGGGCACCGCCGCGTCGTCGACGATGTCGCCGACGCCCATGGTGCCGAGATTGTTGCCGAAGATCGGCCCGGTGGCGCTGTAGACGTCGACCGAGGCATGGGGCGCGATCCAGGTGACGTTGGCCTCCATGTTGAGGCCGGGCGAGAAGCTGAGCGCCGCCGGGTTCCAGAACATGGAGGCGAGGCCGTCGCCGCCGGCCGCCACGCCGGCGAACGAATAGCCCTGGTAATAGGCGCTCTGCTCGCGCAAGCCGAAGCCGCCCGCCCAGGCCCCGCTGGCGCCGGCGATGGCCAGAACCGGCAGTGTCATCAGCGCGCGGGTGAAGAACGGTCGGCGCGGACATGTGAGATAGGTGGCCATGAGTCCCCCTGTTTGGCGCATTCCTCCGGGCCCGCACGTTGCAGCGCACTATAGGTTTTTACGGTGCCCTATACGTCATCCAGCATGCCTAAACGAACACACGCGTCAACTGTGTTGAGCGGCTGGGCCGCAACGTGACGGCCTGGAATCGCGGCGCTGTGTCGGCAGCGCAACACCAAGGAGATGGGGAGCCGTGCACCCGGCCGCCCATGCCTCTGCCGAACGGCCGCGACTCGGCTTGGCGCGCGCCATCCTAGCCGAGCGGCAGCGGGCGGCGCTGGCTTTCCCCACCCGGCGGCGCGGGGTCCACCGCAGAGTGAAAACGGGACCTCTTGCGCCCAACGTCAAAGCATGTATCTTCGGGGCCGACAGATGACGTATAGGTGAACACGTGGCATCCACAGGAAAGCGTCTCCCCGGCTCCTCGCTGACCGACACCTTCTTCACAGTCACCGAGCTGGCGCGGGACCTCTCAGTCACGCCGCGCACCATCCGCTTCTACGAGGACAAGGGCCTGATCGCCCCTCGCCGGGCCGGCACCATGCGCGTCTACACCAAGCGCGACCGGGCGCGGATGGTGCTGATCCTGCGCGGCAAGCGGCTCGGCTTCTCGCTGCGCGAGATCAAGGAATATCTCGACCTCTACGACGTCGACCCCTCGCAGACCGAGCAGATCCGGCTGCTGCTGAAGAAGGTGCAGACGCGGCTGGAGATGCTGGAGGATCAGCGCCTCGCGCTCGAGGAGAGCATCCTCGAATTGAAGGACATCGAGGAGCAGACCCTCGCCGCGTTGGAGCGGGAGACGGCCCAGAAGAAGGCCGTCGGCTGAAGACGCCCCGAAACGGGGCACGCCGCGGCTAAGGCCGCGGAGCAAAATCAAGATCAAGGCAGGAGAGCCCATGCAGAACGTCGTGATCGCGGGCTATGCCCGCTCGCCTTTCGCGCTCGCCAAGAAGGGCGACCTCGCCCGCGTGCGCCCCGACGACCTGGCCGCCCAGGTGGTGGCCGCGCTGATCGCCCGCACCGGGATGAAGCCGGACGAGATCGAGGATCTCATCGTCGGCTGCGCCTTCCCCGAGGCCGAGCAGGGCTTCAACATCGCCCGCCTGATCGGCATGATCGCCGGGCTGCCGGAGAGCGTGGCGGGCGCCACCGTGAACCGCTTTTGCGGCTCGTCCATGCAGTCGGTGCACATGGCCGCCGGCCAGATCCAGCTCGGCGCCGGCGAGGCGTTCGTGTGCGCCGGCATCGAGAGCATGAGCCGCGTGCCCATGACCGGCTTCAACCCGATGCCGAACCCGGCGCTCTACGCCAAGATGCCGCAGGCCTACATGGCCATGGGCGAGACCGCGGAGAACGTCGCCCGGAAGTGGCAGATCACCCGCGCCGACCAGGACGCCTTCGCGCTCAAGAGTCACCAGAAGGCGGCGCAGGCCGAGGCCGAGGGCCGGTTCAAGGACGAGATCGTGCCGATCCGCGTCAACGGCAAGAGCGCCGAGCGCGACGGCTGCATCCGCCGCGACGCCACCGCCGAAGGGCTCGCCGCGCTCAAGCCCGCGTTCGACGAGCACGGCACGGTGACCGCCGGCACCTCCTCCCCGCTCACCGACGGCGCCTCCGCCGTGCTGGTGTGCACCGAAGCCTATGCGCAGAAGAACGGCCTCGAGCCCCTCGCCCGCCTGAAAAGCGTGGCGGTCGCCGGCTGCGCGCCGGAGATCATGGGCATCGGCCCGGTGGCGGCGACCAAGAAGGCGCTCGCCCGCTCCGGCCTCGACATCTCGCAGATCGACGTGGTGGAGCTGAACGAGGCCTTTGCCTCCCAGGCGCTCGCCTGCCAGCGCGAGCTCGGCATCAAGGACGAGGTGCTGAACCTCGACGGCGGCGCCATCGCGCTCGGCCATCCGCTCGGCGCCACCGGCGCGCGCATCGTCGGCAAGGCGGCCGCCCTGCTGAAGCGCGAGGGCGGCAAATTTGCCCTCGCCACCCAGTGCATCGGCGGCGGCCAGGGCATCGCCACCGTGCTCGAGCGCGTCTGAGGGAGGCGCGCCATGAGCCAGGACACCAAGAACGAGATCAGGAAGGTCGCCGTCATCGGCGCCGGTGTCATGGGCGCGGGCATCGCCGCCCATGTGGCCAATGCCGGGGTCGAGGTGCTGCTGCTCGACATCGTCCCCGAGGGCGCCGCGAACCGCGACGTGATCGCCCAGACGGCGGTGGAGAAGCTGCTCAAGGCCGATCCCGCCCCCTTCATGTCCGCCCGGGCGGCGAAGCTGGTGACGACCGGCAACATTGAGGACAACCTTGCCGACCTCGCGGACTGCGACCTCATCGTGGAAGCCATCATCGAGCGGCTCGATCTCAAGCAGGCGCTCTATGCGAAGATCGAAAAGGCGCGCCGGCCGGGCGCGGCGGTGTCGTCCAACACCTCCACCATTCCGCTGGCCGACCTCACGGCCGGCCTCCCGGACAGCTTCAAGCGCGACTTCCTCATCACCCATTTCTTCAATCCGCCGCGCTACATGCGCCTCCTGGAGATCGTCGCCGGGCCGGAGACCAATCCGGACACGGTCGCGGCGGTCTCCCGCTTTGCCGACGTGAAGCTCGGCAAGACGGTGGTGACCTGCAAGGACACGCCCGGCTTCATCGCCAACCGGCTCGGCACCTACTGGCTGCAGCTCGCGGTCGGCGAGGCGTTCGCGCAGGGGCTGAGGATCGAGGACGCGGACGCGGTGATGGGCCGGCCGTTCGGCTTTCCCAAGACCGGCGTGTTCGGCCTCATCGACCTCGTGGGGCTCGATCTGATGCCCCACGTCCAGGGCTCGCTGAAGCGCGCTTTGCCCCTGTCCGACCCGTTCCACGCCACGCTGCGCGAGAGCCCGCTGATCGAGAAGATGATCGCCACCGGCTATACCGGCCGCAAGGGCAAGGGCGGCTTCTATCGCCTCAACCGCGAGGGCGGGGGCAAGCTCAAGGAGGCCATCGACCTTGCCACCGGCGACTACCGCCCGCAGGAGAAGGCGGTCGTTGCCGAGCTGGAGGACGGCGGCGGCCGGGACCTCTTCGCCCTCCTTTCCTCGGACGGCGAAGGCGGGCGCTATGCCCGCGCGGTGATGGTGCGCACGCTCGCTTATGCCGCGCGCCTCGTGCCCGAGGCGGCGGACGACATCGTCGCCGTCGATGCCGCCATGAGGCTCGGCTACAACTGGAAATGGGGCCCGTTCGAGCTGATCGACACGATCGGCGCCGCCCGGCTGATCGCCCTGCTGAAGGCGGACGGCGAGGAGATCCCGCCGCTGCTGGCGCTGGCCGAAGACAAGCCGTTCTACCGGGTGGCGGACGGCAAGCGGCAGTTCCTCGCCCGCGACGGCGCCTATCGCGACGTGGTGCGGGCGCCGGGCGTGCTGCTGCTGGAAGACATCAAGCTCAGGTCCGAGCCGGTGGCCAGGAACGGCTCCGCCGCCCTGTGGGACATCGGCGACGGCGTGCTGTGCCTGGAATTCACCTCCAAGGGCAATTCCCTGGACGAGGGCATCATCACGATGCTCGCCAAGGCGCTGAAGCTGGTGAAGGACAAGCACAAGGCGCTCGTCATCTACAACGAGGGCTCCAACTTCTCGGTGGGGGCGAACCTGGGCCTTGCCTTGTTCGCCTGCAACATCGGCGCCTTCGGCGAGGTGGAGAAGCTGGTCGCCACCGGCCAGAAGACCTATCAGGACATGAAACACGCCCCCTTCCCCGTGGTGGCGGCGCCCTCGGGCCTCGCGCTCGGCGGCGGCTGCGAGATCCTGCTCCACGCGAGCGCGGTGCAGGCCCATGCGGAGAGCTATATCGGCCTCGTGGAATGCGGCGTCGGCGTGCTGCCCGCCTGGGGCGGCTGCACCGCCATGCTGGAGCGCTGGGCCGCCGACCCGAAATTCCCCAAGGGGCCCATGCCGGCGCCGTCCAAGGTGTTCGAGACGGTGTCCACCGCCACGGTGGCGAAATCCGCCGCCGAGGCCAAGGAGCTGAAGTTCCTCACCGAGAGCGACGGCATCACCATGAACCGCGACCGGCTGCTGGCGGACGCCAAGGCCAAGGCGCTCGCCATGGTGGAGGGCTATGCGCCGCCCAAGCCCGTGGAGTTCTTCCTGCCCGGCCCCTCCGGCAAGGCGGCCATGGACATGGCGGTGGAGGGCTTTGCCAAGCGCGGCCTGGCGACCCGGCACGACAAGGTGGTCTCCGCGGCGCTCGCCGAGGTGCTCACCGGCGGCACGGCCGACCATATCGAGCCGGTGCCCGCGGCCAAGGTGCTGGAGCTGGAGCGGGAAGGCTTCATGAAGCTGATCCGCACCGAGGCGACGCTCGAGCGCATCGAGCACGTGCTGGAAACCGGCAAGCCGCTCAGGAACTGAGCCGGCGTAAGCGCCGAGAGATCACGCCGCCGGGCCCCGGCGCGTCCGGGGCATCCACCCCTCCGCCGGGACGAGCGGACGGGTGGACCCTCCGGACGCCGCCGGAGGGTGACGGCCCAACAAGACAGCCCTCGTCCGCGAGAAGGCATTCAGGGAGCCACGCCATGCAGGTCTATACCCCGCCGCTGCGCGACATGCGCTTCGTCCTCCACGAGCTGCACGGCAGCGCCGAGCTCGCCCGCCTGAAGGGCCTGGAGGACCTCTCCCCTGACCTCATCGACGCCGTGCTGGAGGAAGCCGGCAAGCTGGTGGTCGAGGTGCTCGCCCCGCTCAACCAGTCCGGCGACCTCGAAGGCTGCACCTACGAGAACGGCGTGGTGCGCACGCCGAAGGGCTTCAAGGAGGCCTACACCGCGTTCCGCGAAGGCGGGTGGAACGGCATCGCCTGCGATCCCAAATATGGCGGCCAGGGCCTGCCGGCGAGCGTGAACAAGCTGGTCGAGGAGATGCTGTGCTCCGGCAACCTCGCCTTCGGCATCTGCCCCGGTCTGACCCACGGCGCCTACCAGGCGCTGAAGGCCTATGCCTCGGACGAATTGAAGGACCGCTTCCTGCCGAAGATGGTGGACGGCATCTGGTCCGGCTCCATGTGCCTCACCGAGCCGCAATGCGGCACCGACCTCGGCCTCGTGCGCACCAAGGCGGAGCCTCAAGCCGACGGCTCCTACAAGATCACCGGCAACAAGATCTTCATCTCCGCCGGCGAGCACGACATGACCGAGAACATCGTCCATCTGGTGCTCGCCCGCCTGCCGGACGCGCCCAAGGGCATCAAGGGCATCTCGCTGTTCCTGGTGCCGAAATTCCTGCCCAAGGCGGACGGCTCCGTCGGCCCGCGCAACGGCGTCACCTGCACCGGCATCGAGCACAAGATGGGCATCCACGGCTCCTCCACCTGCCAGTTGTCGTTCGACGAGGCCACCGGCTGGATCGTCGGCGCGCCCCACAAGGGCATGCGCGCCATGTTCGCGATGATGAATTCCGAGCGCCTGTCGGTCGGCACCCAGGGGCTCGGCCTCGGGGAAGCCGCCTACCAGTCGGCCGTGGCCTACGCCAAGGAGCGCCTCCAGGGCCGCGCCTTGTCGGGGCCGAAGCATCCCGACAAGCCGGCCGACCCCATCATCGTGCATCCGGACGTGCGGCGCACGCTGATGACCATGCGCGCCTACAATGAGGGCTGCCGGGCGCTCGCCGGCTGGGTGGCGCGGGCGCTCGACATGATGGAGCGGGCCGAGGACCCGCAGGAGCGCCAGCGGGCCGAGGACTTCACGGCGCTGATGACGCCCATCGTCAAGGCGCTGTTCACCGACCTCGGCTTCGAGGCCACCTCCATGGGCATGCAGGTCTATGGCGGCCACGGCTACATCCGCGACCACGGCATGGAGCAATATGTGCGCGATGCCCGCATCGCCATGATCTATGAGGGCACCAACGGCGTGCAGGCGCTCGACCTCGTGGGCCGCAAGCTGCCGGCGCACATGGGGCGCTATCTGCGCTCGTTCTTCCATCCCGTGCTCGCCTACATGGACGCCAAGCTCGACGACGAAAATCTCGGGCCGCTGATCACCCCGCTCTCCAAGGCGTTCGGCGCGCTTCAGCTGGCCACCGCCCACATCGCCGAGAAGGGATTGAAGGACCCCGAGGAGGCGGGCGCGGCGGCGACGCAATATCTGCGGCTGTTCGGGCTGGTGGCGCTCGGCTACATGTGGGTGCGCATGGCCGAGGTGGCGTTCGAGAACAAGGCCACCAACCCGGACGACGCCGCCTTCTACGAGGCCAAGATCACCACCGCGCGCTTCTTCATCGAGAAGCTGCTGCCGGAGGTGGCGGCGCTGTGGGGCTCCATCAAGGCCGGCAAGGCCTCCATGATGGCGCTCGACGAGGCCATGTTCTGATCCCCCGCCGCCCTTCGGGGCGGCCCATGAGCGAAGGGTACCCGTCCCGATGGCCGATCTCGCCTCCCTCGTCGAAGCCATGCGCGAGCGCGCCGACGCCCTGTCCGAGCTCGGCTACAAGGTGCGCTTCGACCTCACGGACACCGGCGAGGCGATCCTGCTCGACGCCACGGACGGCGTCGCGGTGAGCGAGGGGGGCGGCGAAGCGGACGCGGTGCTCAAGCTCTCCAGCGACACGTTGGACAAGCTGATTACCGGCCGCATCGGGCCGATGCTCGCCTTCTCCACCGGACGGCTGAAGGTGGAGGGCTCGCAGGGCGTCGCCCTCAAGCTTGCCGGTCTGCTCGACCAGGCCTGAGACCGCCCGGCGCGCGGGCGGTCACGCGCGGGGCGGCGCCTCAATGGGTGGCGGAACTGGTCTTGTTGGGCGGCCCGAGCGCCTTTTCCAGGGCCGCCTTGAACTCCGGCGAGCTGGCCGCCAAGGCGGCGCCGCGCGGGGCGAGGTGGTGCTGGTCGATGAAGTAGAACTCGCCGCCGTTCGCCCCCCGGCACTCGGTCTGGTCGCAGAAGACGTCGCTGAGCAGGAACAGGGACATGCGGGGCTGCTTGGCGGCGATGCGGGTGAGCAGCTCGTTCGAGGCCGAGACCGCCCGCAGGCCCACCGCGCGCGGGATGGTGTCGCAGTCCCGGCCGCGCGCGCCTTGCCGCTCGCTGTTGATCGCACATTCCGTGGGCGCGATCGGAAACTCGGGCGGCTGGCCCACCACGATCACGTTCGCGCCGATGGCCTCCAGCGCCGCGATCGTATGGGCCATGCCGTAGTTGAACGCCTTGACCGTGGTCTCGGCGGAGCGCTCCTCGCCGCCCGGAATATCGGCCGTGGTGAGCCAGAAGTGCCGCCCCGCGAGCGAGGTCCACATGGCCCAGCGGCTGACCAGGATGACCACCTTGGGCCGCACCCGGCGCAGCTCGTCCATGACCGCATTGTTGAAGTTGGTGCAGGCCTGCGCCGGATAGCGCGGCTGGGTCGCGGTCACGCCGAGGATCGCCGGGCAGGCGGGCATGGACAGGAGCCGCACCTTGTAGCCGCTCTCCTCCAGGGTCGCCGTGAGCCCGCGATTGAAGGCGCCCGCGTGGGAATCGCCCCATACGGCCACGTCGTAGGGCGCGATCGTGCTCTTGGGCGAGAAGGCGCAGCCGTCGTCGACCGCCGTCGCGGAGACCCAGAGCCGGCGCGAATCGGTGCAGGCGTTGCGCCCCGCGGCCCGCGCGCCGGAATAGGCGGCATCCTCGGCCGCCTGCGCGCGCGGCGAGAGCGAACGGAAGCCGCCGCCGGTCCGCTCGATCAGCTGCACCACGCCGAACGACAGCAAGATGGCGAGGGCGCCGGCGCCGAACCGCGCCAGCCGCATCCCGCCCAGCACCGAGGGGCGGCGCAGCGGCGTCTCGACGAACTTCAGCGACAGCGCCGAGAACAGGATGGAGACGAGGATCACCACCCCGGCCTGGAGGTAGGTGAGGTGGCGCCCCTTATACTCCGCCGCCAGCACCAGCAGCGGCCAGTGCCACAGATAGAGCGAGTAGGAGATGCGGCCCACATAGGTGAACCAGGGATGGCCGAGCACCTTCTGAACCACGCCCTGCTGGGTGTGCATGCCGGCGAAGATGATGGCGGCCGAGCCCAGCACCGGCGGCAGCGCGGACAGGCCGGGGAAGGCGGTGTCGCGGCCATAGAGGAAGACCGGCGCGAGGATCGCGGCGAGGCCCGCCAGGGCGACGGCGCCCGCCGCCCGGGCGGGGATGGGCGGCCAGCGGATGAGCGCGATGAGGCTGCCGGCGAACAGCTCCCAGGCGCGGCTCGGCAGCAGGAAGAAGGCGCTCCAGGGCTGGCTCTCCACCGTGATCTGGGAATGGATCAGCGAGGCCACGGTGAGCACCGCCAGCGCCGCCACCGCGAAGGTCCGGGTGCCGAAGCGCATGAGCGCGAACAGCAGCACCGGGAACAGGATGTAGAACTGCTCCTCCACCGCCAGCGACCACAGATGGAGCAGCGGGACGGAATCCGCGCGCGGGCCGAAATAGTCGAGCACGCTCTCGAAATGGATGTTGGCGTAGAACAGCGCCGACGGCCCCAGCGAGCGGGCGTACTGCATCATGTCGCGCGGGGACAGGATGATGGCGGCGAGCAGGGTCACCACCGCGAGCACGACGAACAGCGCGGGCAGGATGCGGCGGATGCGGTGGTCGTAGAAATCCACCAGCGAGAAGCGCCGGGCCGAGATCTCGCGGTCGAGGATGCAGGTGATCAGGAAGCCCGAGATCACAAAGAACACGTCCACCCCGACATAGCCGCCGGAAAACGGGGGGATGTGGCCATGAAACAGGACCACGCTGCCGACCGCGATGGCGCGCAGGCCATCGATGTCGGCCCGATATGCCAAACTCATACCGTCTTTCCCGATCCAGCGCCCCAGGGGACGAACTCGCCGCGAAGGCACATAGCCCGCAACGCGATCCACTGCAAATCATGGCGGGAACACGAAAGGGTTACGGATCGAGCCCTGGCGGGCCTTACGGCGACGCTCACCAGGCGCAACATCTTCGTCACGCCCGCGTGGCAATGTCGCGCTTCGTTCCGCTGGCGGCTGCCGCGCGCCGCCCGCGCCCGACACTCAGGAGGCCGCCATGACCCTGCCCTTCCCGTCCGCCGCCACCGCGGCGCTCACGGCGCTGCTCGCCTTCGGCGGGCCGGCCGCCGCCGCGACCGAGATCCAGTGGTGGCACGCCATGAGCGGCCCGCTCGGCGAGAAGCTCGAGAAAGTGGCCGCCGACTTCAACGCCGCGCAAGCCGAGTACAAGGTGGTGCCGGTCTATAAGGGCTCCTATCCCGAGACCATGACCGGCGCCATCGCCGCCTTCCGCGCCAAGCAGCACCCGGCCATCGTGCAGGTGTTCGAGGTCGGCACCGCCACCATGATGGCGGCCAAGGGCGCGGTCTATCCGGTCTACCAGCTGATGGCGGACGCCGCCGAGCCGTTCGATCCCAAGACCTATCTGCCGGCGGTGACGGGCTATTATACCGACGCCAAGGGCAACATGCTCTCCATGCCGTTCAACTCCTCCACCCCCATCCTCTACGTGAACAAGGAGCTGTTCGCGAAGGCCGGGCTCGATGCCGCCAACCCGCCGAAGACCTGGCCGCAGATGGAGGAGATGGGCCGGAAGCTGCAGGCGGCGGGCGTGCCCTGCGCCTTCACTACCCAATGGCCGTCCTGGGTGAACGTCGAGAACCTCTCCGCCTGGCACAACATTCCCATCGGCACCGAGCAGAACGGCATGGCCTCTCTCTCGACCAAGCTCGAGATCGCCAACCCGGTGGTGGAGCGCCACTGGGCCGCGCTCGCGGACTGGCAGAAGACCAGGCTGTTCGACTATGGCGGGCGCCAGTCCAAGGCGGACCCGAAATTCTTCACCGGCGAGTGCGCCATGTCGATCGGCTCCTCGGCGGCGCGCGCCAGCGTGCTCGCCAACGCCAAGTTCGACGTCGGCTACGCCATGATGCCCTATTGGCCTGAGGTCGCGGGGGCGCCGCAGAACTCCATCATCGGCGGCGCCTCGCTGTGGGTGCTGCACGGCCGGCCGCAGGAGGAATATCGCGGCGTGGCGAAGTTCTTCAGCTTCCTGTCGCGGCCCGAGGTGCAGGCGTGGTGGCACCAGAACACCGGCTACCTGCCGATCACCCGGGCCGCCTACGAGCTCTCCAAGGCGCAAGGCTTCTACGAGAAGAACCCGGGCACCGACGTCTCGATCCTGCAGATGACGCTGAAGGAGCCGACCGACAATTCCAAGGGCCTGCGCTTCGGCTCGTTCGTGCAGATCCGCGACGTGATCGAGGAGGAGCTGGAGCTCACCCTCGCCGGCAAGAAGACCGCCAAGGCGGCGCTCGCGACCGCGGAGCAGCGCGGAAACACCTTGCTGCGCGCCTTCGAGCAGGCCAACAAATAGGCGCCGCCGGGGGCGAGCTTTCGCGGCCGCCTTGCGCCGGGCCCCCACAGCGGCCCGGCCGAGACCGCGCCGCCCCGGTCAGGCCGGGGTGGTGTCGGCGGCCTGCCCCGGCGCGAGCGTGCGCGCAAAGCCGCGCATCAGCCGTTCCACCTCTTCGGGCGCCTGCAGGGTCGGCACGTGGGCGCAGTCGGCGATCAGATGGAAGGTGCCGCGCGGCACCAGCGCGGCCAGCTCCTGCGCCATGACCGGCGGTGTCGCCTCGTCGAGCGCCCCGGCGCAGGCGAACAGCGGCACCGCCAGGGCCCGCGCCGCATCCTTCAGGTCGAGCGTCGCGAGGATGCCGCAGGCATCGACGAACACCGCCGGGGCGGTGGCGACGAAGGATGCGCGCCGCTCGGCGAGCTGGTCCGGCACCAGGGCCGCCATCTTTGGAGTGAACAGGCGGCGCATGGCGGTGTCGGCGACGGCCTCGAGGCCGTTCGCCGCCGATTTCGCCGCCATGAAGCGGAACGCGGCGCGCCCCTCCTCGCTGAACGCCGCGCCGCAGCCGGCGAGGAACAGCGCGCCGGCGGCGGGCGGATGCCGCAGCGCCGTGGCCAGCGCCAGGAACGCGCCATAGCCGTTGCCGAACAGCAGCGGCGCCTCGCCGGGACAGTGTGCGCGGAGGCCCTCGGCGATGCGGTCCGCCTGGCCGTCGAGCCCGCCGGTTTCGGCCGGCGATCCCCCGAAGCCGGGAAGATCGAGCAGCACCAGTCGGAAGTCGCCGGCGAGCCGCGGCACCATCGGCTCCAGGCTGCCCCGATCGGCGAGCAGCGAGTGGAGGAAGACGATGCTCGGCCCGGAACCGGTCACATGGGCGGTGAGGCCGCCGGCGCGGCTGTTGGCGGTGAGCATCAGTGCACTCCCAGATGATGGGCCATGAGTTGGGAATCCTCGGCGAGGGTGCGCGGCGGCCCGCGCCAGACCACTTCGCCCGACGAGAGGATGACGCAGGTGTCCGCGAGCCGGAGCGCCAGCGGCAGATTGTGCTCCACGAGCAGGATCGACAGCCCCGCGGCCTTCAGCCCGGCGATGGCCTGCGCCACCTCCGCGACGATCTGCGGCGCGAGGCCCTCGGCGGGCTCGTCCAGCAGCAGCACGCGCGGATTGGTGACGAGCGCGCGGGCGATGGCGAGCATCTGCTGCTCGCCGCCCGACAGCGAGCCGGCGAGCTGCCGGCGCCGCTCGCGCAGGCGCGGAAACAGGCGTTCCACCGCGGCGATGTCGAACCCGCGCGCGGCCGCATGGCGCGGCGGGCGATAGGCGACGGCGAGATGCTCCTGCACGGTGAGCGAGGGGAAGATGCGCCGGCCCTGCGGCACGAACCCCACGCCGAGCTTGCAGATGGCCTCGGGCTTGCGCCCCTCGAGGGGCGCGCCGAACAGCGCGATGCGCCCCTGGCGGGCGGCCAGCAGCCCGGCAATGGCCGCGAGCGTGGTCGATTTTCCCGCCCCGTTGCGGCCCAGCAAGGCGGTCACCGCCCCTTCGGCGCAGGCCAGATCGAGCCCGCGCACCGCGCAGATCTCGCCGTGATAGACGCTGAGGTTGGACAAAGTGAGCGCGTCAGGCACCGAGATAGACCTCCCTGGTGCGGGGATCGGCGGCGATCTCCGCCCGGCTTCCGGTCGCCACCACGCTGCCGTGGTGCAGCAAGGTGATGCGCTCGGCGAAGGCGAGGGCGACGTCCATGTCGTGCTCGATGAGCACGACGGTCACCTCCTGCGGCAGCTCGTCGAGCAGGGTCTGCACGGTGACGCGCTCGTCGCGGGAGAGGCCGGCGAGCGGCTCGTCCAGCAGCAGCAGCCGGGGCGACAGCGCGAGCGCCATGGCGATCTCCAGCCGCCGCCGGTCGCCATAGGCGGTCTCGCAGACCGGGCGGTCGGCGAGGTCGGCGAGCTTCACCCGGGCGAGGACGGCGATCGCCTCCTCGCGCAGCGCGGCGTCGCCGCCGAACGGACGCCACGCCCGCCACTTGGCGCCGCGCCGCCCGTTGAGGGCGAGCATCACGTTCCGGCAGAAGGTCTCGTGCGGGAACAAGGTGAGAATCTGGTAGGTCCGCGCCAGGCCGCAGGCGGTGCGCTTGCGCGGCGGCAGGCCCACCAGTTCGGCGCCGAACAGGCGGATGGAGCCAGCGGTGGGCGCGAGGTCGCCGCAGATCAGGTTGAACAAGGTGGTCTTGCCCGCCCCGTTCGGCCCCAGGAGCAGGTGCCGCTCGCCGGGGCGGATCGTGAGGGCCACGTCGCAGATCGCCGGCAGGCCGCCGAACTGCTTGAACAGGCCGCTGATCTCGAGCGCAGGCTCAGCCATCGGCGCGCTCCCGCGGCACCAGAGCGGGCGCGGCCGATGGCTTCAGCCGCGCCAGCGCGGCGCGCAGCCGGTGGAAGCCCGGCACGATGCCGTCCGGCATCACCAGCACGATGACGACGAAGGTGAAGCCGAGCAGCATCACCCAGCGCTCGATCCAGATCGAGGCGAGATTCTTGAGCAGCACCACCAGCGCCGCGCCGATGAGCGGCCCGGCGAGCGTGCCGGCACCGCCCGCCACCACCATCAGCAGCACCTCGGCCGAGGCGGTCACCGCCATCATGTGCGGGCTGACGAACTGGTGGTACCAGGCATAGAGCAGGCCCGCCGCCGCGCCCCAGCCGGCCGCCAGCATCCAGGCAACGAAGCGGATGCGCCAGACGTCGTAGCCGAGGGCGCTCATGCGCCGCGGCTGGTCCCGCGTGCCGCGCAGCGCGACGCCGAGCGGGCTGTCGAAGAAGCGGCCGAGCTGGAGCAGCGCCAGCCCCAGCACGCAGAGACACAGCCACAGGAACACTTCGGGCCGCTCCAGCGGCAGCACCGAGGCGCCGGGGCGCGGCACGCCGGACAGGCCGTTGTCGCCGCCGGTCACCGAGGTCCAGCGATAGGCCGCGCCCCAGACGATCTGGCACAGCGCCATGGTGATCATGACGAAGCCGAGGCCGGTGGTGCGCAGCGCGACCAGAGCGAACACCCCCGAGACCGCCAGCGTGCCGCCGAGCGCGAGCAGGCCGGCGGAGACCGCATCGAAGCCGCCGACGGTCGACAGCCAGGCGACGAGATAGGCGGCGAGCCCCGGGAACACCGCATAGCCCAGGGAATTCAGCCCGGCATGGCCCACCAGGACGTTGAGCCCGAGGGCGCCGATGGCGGCGATGGCGACCTGGCTCGTCAGGTTGACGTAGAACGGCGAGGACGCCACCAGCGGCACCATGGCCATGGCGGCGAGCGCCACCGCGAAGGGAAGGACGCGGGCGCTCATCCCAGCCTCCGGCCGAACAAGCCCTGTGGCGCGACCGAAAGCACGGCGATCATGGGCAGGAACAAGATGACGTAGGCGAGGTCGGGCACGAGCACCTGTCCGAACGTGTAGATGAAACCGATGGCGTAGGCGCCGACGAACGCCCCGAGCAGGCTGCCGGCGCCGCCGAGGATCACCACCAGCAGCGCGAGCGGGAGCATGTCCTGGTCGAGGCTCGGATAGACCGACAGGATGGGTCCGCCGATCACGCCGCCGAGGCCGGCGAGCGCCGTGCCGAGGCAGAACACGGCGGTGAACAAAGTGGAGGCGGAGATGCCGACGGCGCGCGCCATCCCCACGTCGTCGACCGCCGCGCGGATCATGGCGCCGGCGCGGGTGCGCTCCACCAAAAGCCAGAGCCCCAGCGCCACCGCCGCCGAGGCGCCGATGACGAACAGGCGGTAGCGCGGAAACACCGCGTCGCCGATCCGCACGGCGCCGGAGAGTTCCGGCGGCGGCGGCAGGCGCATGGGGTCGCCGCCCCACATCATCAGGCAGGCGTCGGCGATGATGAAGGCGAGGCCGAGCGTCATCAGCACCTGCGGCAGGGTTCGCCCGCCGAGGCGGCGCAGCAGCGTGCGCTCCATCACCCCGCCGAGGAGCCCGACCGCGACCGCGGCCGCCAGAGCCGCGGTCCAGAAGCCGTAGCCCGCCTTCACCACCGCGAGGCCGAGATAGGCCCCGAGCATGAACAGCGCGCCGTGGGCGAGGTTGGCCACCCGCATCAGCCCGAAGATGAGGCTGAAGCCCGAGGCCAGCATGAACAGCAGGCCGCCGAGCGCGAGCGCGTTGAGGCTTTGGCTGACCCAGAAGGTCATGGTTGGTCCTCGGAAAGGTGCGGAAATGGAGCCCGGTGGATGCGCGTCGAGCCGTCATCCCCCGGCTGGCCGGACGCCGGCTGCCGCCGGCTTCCGTTTGTCGGGACGGAACCCGGCAACCGCCAGGTTCCGGGGGATCCACGGTGTGGCCGGGCCGGTTGCCGGGCATCATGCCGCCGACGAACGGCGACGTGGATGCCCCGGACGAGCCGGGGCATGACGACCTTCTAAGGCTTAGTTGCCGATATTCTTGGCCGGCGGGTAATCGCGGCTGTAGACCGGATTGGCGAGGAACGCCTTGGGATCATAGGTCCAGAACTGCGTGACCTTGGGATAGGTCTTGATCACCACATTCTGGAGCCGGCCGTCCTTCTCCTCGGTCTTGCGGATGGTGACGGTCATGACGGGGTTGCCGTAGTCGTCGAGCGTGACAGGGCCGAACGGCCCCTTGTCGAGCTTCACCGCGCGCAGCGCCTTCATCAGCGCCTGCTTGTCCTCCACCTTGCCGTCGATGGCCTTGACCGCCGCGTCGAGGAAGGCGCAGGCCTCGTAGGCGCCGGCGGTGTAATAGCCGGGATCGGCGCCGTACTTGGCGCGGATGCCGGCGGCGAACTCCTTGTTGCCGGGCACGTCCTGGGTCGCGGTGTACCAGCCGGAGGAGATCACGCCCACCGCCTCCTTGCCCATGGACTTGAGGATGCCCTCGTCCACCGTGGTCATCTGGGCGATCACCTTCACCGGCGCGCCGTATTCGGCATATTGCTGCAGGAAGCGCAGGCCGTTGCCGCCGGCGAAGGCGGCGTAGACCGCATCCACGTCGGTGCGGATCTGGCTGATGTAGCTGCCGTAATCGGCGACGTTCAGCGGCGGCCACAGCTTCTGCACCACCTTGCCGCCATTGTCCTCGAAGGCGCGCTGGAAGCCGGCGGTGGCCTCGTGGCCGAACGCGAAGTCGTCGCCGATGGTGGCTACCCGCTTCAGCTTCAGCTCCTTGGCGGCATATTCGCCGAGCGCGTGGTTGGCCTGGGCCGAGGTGCCCACCGCCCGCACGAACCACGGGTTCACCTTGCGCTGGGTCAGGTCCTCGGCCGCCGCCGAGGGCGAGATCACCGGCACCCCCACCTGGCGGATGTAGTCGTCGATGGCGAGCGCCTCGAACGCCGCGAGCGGGCCGATGATGGCGTTCACCCGCTCGCGCTCCACCAGTTCCTGGGCGCGGGTCTTGGTGGTGGCGGGCTGGCCGGCGGTGTCGACGGTGATGAGCTCGACCTTGCGGCCGCCCATCATCCCGCCGCGCTCGGCGAGGCAATATTCGATGCCCTGCTCCATCTGCTTCCCGCCGGCCGCCAGCGCGCCGGAGCGCACGGTCATGAAGCCGACCTTGATGGGGGCTTGCTGCGCCGCCGCCGGCCCGGCGGCGAGCACCGCCAGCGCAGTCGCGGCCAGCCACGCATGGGCGGTGGCTCGGTGAATCCTGATCGGCATTGCGTTCTCCCTGAGATGCTCTTGACGGCAAAAATCTCTCTTGTGATATTTCACGCAGATTGAAAAAGCGCCGTCAAGCCTGTTATTCTCTTTGTCTGTCTAGGGGTACGGACGCGGAACGGGCAAGATTGGTCGAGGTCTGAAATATGTTCATCGAACAAGATGTCGCCTCTGACGGGACAATCGGCGGCTCCGGGCTGCTGCGGGACGCCGTCTATGCGCGGCTCAAGGAAGAGATCCTCGGCTGCCGCCTCTCGCCGGGAGAGGAGCTGCGCGAGCAGGAGCTCGCCGCGCGCTTCGAGGTCAGCAAGCAGCCGGTGCGCGAGGCGCTCCTGCGGCTCGAGCAGGAGCGCCTCATCACCGTGCTGCCGCGCCAGGGCTACCGGGTGAACCCGGTGTCGCTGGCCGATGCGCGGGACATCTTCCGCTTCCGCGAGGTGATGGAGCCGGCCTGCGCGGCGGACGCGGCGCGGCACGCGGGCGACGCGGCGCTGGCGGCGCTCGACGGCTTCCGCGCCTTCGACCCGTCGAAGTCCGATTTCATCCGCTACAACCGCGCCTTCCACGAGGCGGTGGCCATGTGCTCGCCGCACCGGCGCATGCGCGAGGAGGTGGCCGACCTCGTCGCCCAGGCCGACCGGCTGGTTCTGGTCAGCATCGGCACCATGCAGGGCCGCGATCCCGACCGGCTGATCGCCGAGCATGGCGCCATCATCGACGCGCTCCAGGCCCGCAACGGCCGCCAGGCGGCGCGGCTGCTGCGGGACCATATCGCCGACGCCGAGAAGCGCGTGGTGGCCGCGCTGACGCGCCACGCCGTCATCCTTTGAGAACACACGGAGAGAACGCCATGAACGTCAAGGCCGACGCCGCCGTCGCGGCGAGGGGCAACTTCATCGACGGAAGCGAGGTCGAGAGCGCGGGCGGGGCAAGGGTGGAGGTGAGGAACCCCGCCACCGGCGCCGTCATCGCCACCATTCCCGACAGCGGCCGCGAGGACGTGGACGCGGCGGTGAAGAGCGCCCGCGCCGCCTTCGCCGGCGACGCCTGGGGCGGCATGTCGATCCGCGAGCGCGTGAAGCTCATCAACCGCATCGCCGACGCCTTCGATGCCGCCTTGCCCGAGCTCTATCTGCTCGAGACCCAGAACAACGGCCGCCCGGTGAACGAGACCCGGGCCCAGCTCGGCCGGCTGCCCGATTTCCTGCGCTATTTCGGCGGCCTCGCGCTGGCCCGCCGCGACGACGTGATCCCGGTGGAGGGCAACTATCTCAACTACACCCGCCGCACGCCCATCGGCGTGGTCGCCAATTGCACGCCCTTCAACCACCCGCTGATGATCCTGTGCAAGTCGCTGGCGGCGGTGCTCGCCTCCGGCTGCACCACGGTGGTGAAGCCGTCCGAATACACGCCTTTGACCACGCTGCGCCTTGCCAAGCTGATGAGCGACAACGGCCTGCCGCCCGGCGTGTTCAACGTGGTGAACGGCATCGGCGCCAATTCCGGCCGCTTCCTCGCCGAACACCCCGACATCAACAAATTGGTGCTCACCGGCGGCACCGAGGCCGGCCGCATCGCCGGCGCGGCGGCGGCGCGCGTCTTCGCCCACCAGACTCTGGAGCTGGGCGGCAAGACGCCGGTGATGGTGTTCGACGACTACGACGTGGAGCAGGCGGTGAACTATGCCGCCTTCGGCGCCTTCGTCGGCGCCGGCCAGACCTGCGTGTGCGCGGCGCGCCACATCGTTCAGCGAAGCATCTACGACGAGTTCGTCGCGCGCCTCGCCGCCAAGGCCAAGGCGATCCGCATCGGCGACCCGCGCGATCCCGAGACCCAGCTCGGCCCCGTCGTGTCCCAGCGCCAGCTCGACCGGGTGCTGTCCTACGTCGAGATCGGCCACGGGGATGGCGCGCGGCTGGTCGCGGGCGGACGGCGGCGCATCGTCGAGGGCCACGAGAACGGCTTCTTCGTCGAGCCCACGGTGTTCGCCGATGTCGCCCCGCACATGCGCATCGCCCGCGAGGAAGTGTTCGGCCCGTTCACCGTCGTGATCCCGTTCGAGACCGAGGAGGAGGCCCTCGCCATCGCCAATGACAGCCCGTTCGGCCTCGCCGCGGCGATCCGCACCCGCGACGTGCACCGCGCCCACCGGGTGGCGGCGAAGGTGAAGGCCGGCATCGTCTGGATCAACGACCACCACCGCCTCGACCCCGCCTCGCCCTGGGGCGGCGTGGACGACAGCGGCATCGGCCGCGAGTTCGGCATCGAGAGCTTCAACGACCATTTCGACGTGAAGTCGGTGATGCTCTCGACCGAAGGCAGGCCGTTCGACTGGTACCAAGGCACGTCCCAGCAGCCGCGCCTGAACTGAGCCCGGCGGCGCCGGGCCTCAGGGTCCGGCGCCGGCCGGCTCGCTACGCCTCGATGCGCTCGACGATGGTGGCGGTGCCGAGCCCGCCGCCGCAGCACATGGACTGGAGGCCGTAGCGCCCGCCGCGCCGCTCCAGTTCGCCGATCAGCAGCGTCATCAGCCGCGCGCCCGTGGAGCCGAGCGGATGGCCCATGGCGATGGCGCCGCCGTTCACGTTCACCCGCGCAGGGTCCGGGCCGATCTCCTTGATCCAGGCGCCCAGCACCGAGGCGAACGCCTCGTTGATCTCGAACAGGTCAATGTCGGCGAGCGCGAGCCCGGAGCGCTCCAGGATCTGCCGGGTCGCCGGGATCGGGCCGGTGAGCATGATCTCCGGGTCGACCCCCACCACCAATTGGGCGTGCAGCCGCGCACGCGGCGTGAGGCCGAGGGCGCGCGCCTTGCCCGCGCGCATCAGCAGGAGCGCCGCCGCCCCGTCCGAGACCTGGCTCGCATTGCCCGCCGTCACGCGCCCCTCCGGCCGGAAGGCGGGCTTGAGGGTGGCGAGCTTCTCGACGCTGGAGGCCGGCCGCACGCCTTCGTCGTGGGCGAGCATCGCCCCGTCGGCGCCGGGAAGCGCGATCAGGTCGGCGGCAAAGCGCCCCGCCTCCTGCGCCGCCGCCGCCCGCCGGTGGCTCTCCACCGAGAGTTCGTCGAGATAGGCGCGCGCGAGCCCCCAGCGCTCGGCGATGCGCTCGGCCGCCTCGCCCATGCTCGGCAGCGAGAAGCGCTCGACCAGCGCCTGCGGATAGCGCGCGCCATAGCGCGTGTCGTCATTGCCGCCGCGGGTCGCCGACATCAGTTCGACGCCGCCCGCCACCACCACGTCGCATACGCCGGCGCGGATCAGATTGTCGGCGAAATGCACCGCCTGCTGGGAGGAGCCGCAGGCGCGCTGCACCGTGGTGCCCGGCACCGTCACCGGAAAGCCTGCCATGAGGAGCGCCGTGCGGGCGATGTTGCCCGCCTGCATGCCGACCTGGGTGGCGCAGCCCGCCACCACGTCGTCCACCTCCGCCGGATCGAGCCCGGAGCGCGCCAAAAGCCGCGTGAAGACATGGCCGAGAAGCGCCGCCGCGTGCCACTCGCGCAGCGCGCCGTCGCGGCGCCCCACGGGGGTACGCACGGCATCGACGATCACCGGCTCGCGGTCGCTCACCTCGTGGAACTTCATGGCCTCACCCTTGCTCCTGCCGCGCCGCGCGCGCCCGCCTCAGGCGGTTCTCCACATTGACCCGCTCCGCCGCATCCATGGCCGCGTCGGGATCGGCGCCCGCGCTCACGCGCACCATCTGCTTGACCAGAGCCAGCAGTTCCGGCGGCCGGCCAGCGAGCTCGGCGGCGCGCGCCGCCACCTCCGCCGCAAGGTCCGCGCCCGCCGGCAGCACGGCGAGGCCGGGAATGGCGGCCTCGGCGGCGGTGAAAATCCGCCCGTTGGCGAGCAGGTCGAAGGCCGCGAACGGCCCCACCCGCCGCACCAGGCCCGGCACCACGAGGGCCGGCACCACGGCGTGGCGCACCTCCGGGAATCCGAGCCGCGCATCATCCGCCATCACCGCCATGTCGCAGGCGAGCGCCAGGGCGCAGCCGGCCCCGAGCGCGAAGCCGTGCACCTGCGCGATCACCGGCTTTGCCGCCCGGCCCGGCGCCTCCAGCAACAGCCGCATGCGATGGGCATGGGCCGCGGCCTCGAAGGCGTCGTCGATGCGCGCGGTCTCCTTGAGGTCGGCGCCGGCGCAGAAGCCGGCCCCCTCCCCCCGCAGCACCACGACCCGCACCTGCGGGTCCGCATCCGCATCGTCGATCGCCTGCGTCAGGCCGGCGACCAGCGCCCCGTCGAGGGCATTGCGCGCCGCCGGACGGGCGAGCACCAATTGGCGCACGCCATCCTGGTCGCTCACGCGCAGCGTGTCCTGGAACTCCATGGTCGTCCTCCGGGCGCCGGGCGCAAGCCGCAGCCGGCGCCCGGCGACGTCAGCGTTTCACTTGACCGGGTTCTGCACGTCGATCTTGGAGTAGATCTCCTCCCAGAGGAGGCGCTTGAAGGTCTCCGGATCCTTGCCGTTCTTCTCGAGCAGCGCGCGCCACTTGTTGGCGAGGCGGGTCAGCTCGTCGGCGATCTTCTGGGGATCCTTCACGCCGACCTTGGCGCCCTTCTGCACCGCGGTCTCGGTATACTTCTTGGCGAAGGACTCGACGAACGCGCCGAACTCGGCGTCCGCCTTGTAGAACTTGGTGCCCTTCTTGGTGTATTCCTGAACGATCTCCTCATCCTCGCGGATGTAGTTGAAGATCGAGTCGGTCACCAGCCGCGGCAGGTTGTCGACGATCGCCTTGCGCTGGTCCACCGTGAGCGCGTTCCACTTGTCGATCCGCAGGTCGAACAGCGCCGCGCCGAGGAAGCCGCCCAGTGGATCGAGGATGACGAATTTCGCCGCCTCGCCGTAGGAGCGCGCCTTCTGCGCCGCGATCGAGTGGAGCGCGCAGTCGATGATGCCGCGGTCGAGCGCCTCGTAGGCCTCGTCCGGGCTCACGTTCACCGGCACCGCGCCGAGCGCGCGGGCAAGGTCCGCATAAGCGGAGATGCCGCGCACCCGCTTGCCCTTGAAGTCCGAAAGCTTCTTGAGCTCGGTGCGGCAGTGGTAGACGTAAGGCGTCAGCGCATAGGTGGCGAGGAACTTGGTGTTGAACTTGCGGAATTCCTCGGTGCATTGCGGGCAGTTGAACAATTCGAGCTCGTTCAGCACCGCGGTCATCACCAGCGGCTCGTCGTTCAGCAGGCTGAACTCGGCGAGATAGTTGTCGACCGGCATCTCGGTGGGGATGTAGGCGCCGACGAAGTATCCGGCATCCGCGATGCCGTCGCGCACGCCGCCGGGAATGTCCTTGCCCGACAGCAGCGACGAGCCGAAATGGTACTCGAACTTGAGCGTGCCCTTGGACTGGCGCTCCACGTCCTGGAAGAAGCGGACCAGGACCGGATTGGTGATGTGCTTGGGGTTCAAGTAGTTGGCGTAGACGATCTTGACCGGATCGGCCGCGAGCGACGCGCCCGCAAACAGCGGAACTCCGGCGGTGGCTGCCGCCAGGCCGGCGGCGATGAGCATGCGTTTCATCTTCGGCTCCTCCCAGGTTTTATTGTCGGCACTCATTTCATGATGGTCGGCAGAAACAGCGAGATCTGCGGGAAGGCGATCAGGATGGCGAGCGTCACGATGTCGGTGGCGATGAACCACGTGACGCCCTTGAAGATCGTCTCGAGCGGCACGGTCTTGCCGACCACGCTCTTGATGACGAACACGTTCAGCCCGACGGGCGGCGTCACAAGGCCGATCTCCAGATACTTGATCACCAGCACCCCGAACCAGATCAGGTCGAGGCGGGCGGCCTCCAGCACCGGCAGCATGATCGGCAGGGTGAGCAGCATGATGCCGATGGAATCCAGGAACATGCCGAGGATGATGTAGACCACCGACGCGCCGATGATGATGGTGAGCCAGTGCAGCTCCATGCCGTCCACCACGTGCGCCACGTAGGCCGGCAGGCCCGACACCGCCATGAAGCGCGACAGAAGGAAGCCGCCCAAGGCGATGAACAGGATGGTGGCGGTGGAATTGACCGATTCCACCACCGATTCCTTGATCACGCGCCAGCTCAGCGCGCCGCGCACCGCGACGATGATGAAGGTCATCAGCGCCCCGCCCGCCGCCGCCTCGGTGGCGGTGAAGACGCCCACATACATGGAGCCGATCACCGCCAGGATCAGCACCGGCAGCGGCCACACGTCGGCCAGAACGGTCCAGCGCTCGCGCCAGGTCACGCCGCCTTCCACCGGCGGGGCGAGCGCCGGATTCAATTTGCAGCGGGTGGCGATCATGATCATGAACAGGATCGCCGAAAGGATGCCGGGCAGGATGCCCGCCACCAGCGCCTGGCTCACCGAGACCTCGGCGAAGATGGCGTAGAGCACCATCAGGATGCTCGGCGGGATCAGCGAGCCGAGCGTGCCCGCCGCCGCCACCGCGCCGGTGGCGAGGCCCGGATCGTAGCGGTAGCGCAGCATCTCCGGGATGGCGATGCGGCCCATGGCGGAGGCCGTGGCGACGCTCGATCCCGAGGCGGCGGCGAACATGGCGCAGGCCGCCGTGCTCGCCACCGCGAGCCCGCCCGGCAGGGCGCTGAGCCACAATCGCGCCGCCCGGTAGAGGCTCTGCGTCAGGCCGCCGTGATAGGCCACCGTGCCCATGAGGATGAACATGGGCACCGCCGAGAGCGACCAATGGGCGATGAAATTGTACGGCTGCTCCGCGAGCACGCTGAGCGCGGCCGCCGGGCCGCGGATGACGAGCATGCCCACCACCGAGACGCTGGCCAGAGCGAAGGCGATGGGCACACGCACCGCCAGCATCAGCAGCAGGACCGCAATCGCAAGGATACCGACGGAGATCGATGACATGGGTGCGCCTCTGGGCCGCCTCTGGGGCCGTCTCGCGGATGGGCTGTTCGGTCTTCGGCGGACGTCAGTCGACGTCGATCGCGTGGGCGTTGCCCTGGACCGCGCCGGCGACGGATTTTCCGGTGATGGCGGCGTAGGTCTCCTGCGCCGCGTTGAGCAGCAGATAGAGCGCGAGCACGAATGCGCCGGCGACCACCAGCCAGCGCGACGGCCAAATCGTGACGATGATCGTGCCGACGGCGTATTCGTCCGCCCGCGTCATGGCGAGGGCCTTAAAATAGGTGGCGTAGCAGAACACGAGCGCGGCCGCCGCGCAGGCGCCATAGACCACCGCGTCGAACCCGGCGACGATGCGCGCCGGCAGCCAGCCGGTGAACAGCTCGATGATCACGTGCCCCTTGGCCCGCTGCACGCAGGCGAGCGGCAGGAACGTGACGGCCACCATGAAATAGTTGGCGGTGAACTCCTGGCTGCCGGCGACGGTGCCGTTGAACAGCCCGCGCGCCCCCGCATCGGCGACCACGACGATCATCATCAGGACGATGCTGATCCCGGCCACGAGCATCAGCAGGTTCGCGATAGGATCCAAGATCCTGCGTGCCATTTCCATCGGCCCCTCCCGCGTGCGCCAGCCGTGCCGGGCGCATCTTCGTTGATCCGAAATATAGCGAAGCCATGATTCATATCAATACAATTACGCCATATTGATACTTTCCCTGATGGTATTAATTCGCCGATCGCCTGCGCCCGGCCGGTCCGCTCTGTGCCTCAGGCCTCCGCCCCCGCGCGCGCGGGCGCCCCGGCGCCAACGAGTTCTGGCCCGCAACGGGCAACGAAGTCGGTGGTCGCAGCCCCGGCGCGAAATTCCCCGTGGTCGAGCACGGCACGCAGGAAATCCAGATTGCACCCCACGCCATCGACACAGGTCCGCGCGAGCGCATCGGCCAGGCGCGCGCGCGCGCGCGCGCGGTCGGCGCCCCAGGCGATGACCTTGGCGATCATGGGGTCGTAGAAGGGGGTGATGTGATCGCCGGCGCGCACCCCGGCATCCACGCGCAGATGCGGCTCCGGCTTGGGAAGCGCGAGCTGCGTGAGGCGGCCGGGGCTCGGCAGGAAGCCGCGCGCCGGCACCTCGGCATAAAGCCGCGCCTCGATGGCGTGGCCCTGGGCGCGCGGCGCGTCGGGGACGGCGGCGCTCAGGTCTTCGCCCGCCGCCAGCCGCAGCTGGAGCGCCACCAGATCGAGCCCGGTCACCATCTCGGTCACCGGGTGCTCCACCTGGATGCGGGTGTTCATCTCCAGAAAATAGAAGCGCCCGCTTCGCGCATCGACGATGAACTCGACGGTGCCGGCGCCGAGATAGCCGACCTGCGCGGCAAGGCGCGCCGCCGCCGCGCGCAGCGCATCCGACAGGCCCGGCGGCAGGCCGGCGGCGGGGCTTTCCTCGACCACCTTCTGGAACCGCCGCTGCACCGAGCAGTCGCGCTCGGGAAAGGCGACCACCCGGCCCGGCCCGGTGCCGAACACCTGCACCTCCACATGCCGCGCGGCGGCGACGAAATGCTCAAGATAGACGCCGGCGTCGCCGAAGCTGCGCAGCGCCTGCTCGCGCACGCGGGCGACCGCGCCGGGCACATCTGAGGCCGCATCGAGGCGGCGCATGCCGATGCCGCCGCCGCCGCCGGTGGCCTTGACCAGGAGCGGCAGCCCCACCTCGAGGGCGCGCGCGACGAGATCGGCATCCTCGCTTTCGGGAAGGCGGCCGGAGCCGGGCAGCACCGGCACCTGCGCCCCCTGGGCGCGGGCGCGGGCGCGGCCCTTGTCGCCCATCTCGGCGATGATCTCGGCCGCCGGCCCGACGAAGACCAGGCCCGCCTCGCGCACCTTGCGGGCAAAGCCGGCATTCTCCGACAGGAAGCCGTAGCCGGGATGGATCGCCTGCGCGCCGCTCGCGCGCGCCGCCTCGATCACGGCGTCGGCGTCGAGATAGCTGGCGCGCGCGGGCGCCGGGCCGATCCGCACCGCCGCGTCGGCGAGCGCCACGTGGAGCCCGTCCGCGTCCGCGTCGGAGAACACCGCGATGCTGCGCAGGCCGAGCCCCCTGCAGGCTTGGGCGATGCGGCAGGCAATCTCGCCACGGTTCGCGATCAGGACGCTCTTCATACCGACCCTTCCGAGCAGGTGAGTGAGGCGGGCCGCCTCAGTGGGCGAACGCCACCGTGGCGGCGCCCTGGAACACCTGACGCCCGTCCACGTCGCCATTGATGGCGATGTCGCAGCAGCCTTTGCTCTCGCGCACCGCCTTGGCGAGCACCTGCGCGCGCATCCGCACCACCTCCCCGGGGCGCACCGGGGTGAGAAAGCGGCCCGAAATGTCCCGCACGAACGCGCCGGCGCCGCCGAACTCGCAGGCGCAGCGCGCGGCGATGCCCATGGTCAGCATCCCATGGGCGATCACGCCGCCGAGGCCGGCCTCCGCCGCATAGGCCTGGTCGTAATGGATGCGGTTGAAGTCGCCCGAGGCGCCCGCATACATCACCAGCTGGCGGGTGGTGATGGGCGCGCTCGAAAGCTCGTACCACTCGCCCACCGCCACATCCGCGAACACCCGCCGGCGGCCGCCATCCATCGCCGTCTCCCGCATCGCTCAGCGCTGGAGGGTGGAATCGAAGGTCTCGTTCAGCACCGCCTGGCCGACGATCTGCGCCGTGCGGTCGTGGCCCGCATGAAGCACGTGGGTCTCGAGGTCGCGCAGATAGCGGCTGAGCGGGTATTCGTCGAACAGCGCCGTGGAGCCGACGGCGTGGATCAGCTTGTGCGAGAGCTCGAACGCCACGTGGGCGGCGGTGGACTTGGCGCTCATGGAGAGCAATTCCGCCTCCACCACCGAGCGGGTCTTGAAGGCGCGGATGGCGTCGTGGAACAGGGAGGCCGCCGCGTCGAGGGCGATGCGCATCTCGCCCATGCGCATCTGGATCAGCTCGGCCTTGCCGCGGCCGCGATCAATCAGATACTGGCGGCACCATTCGTACATGCCCTCGGTGGTGCCGAGATAGTTGGCGGTGAAGCCGAGATGGAACCGCCCCTGCCAGCGCCCGCGCGGATAGGCGCCGGGCTCGCCCAGCACGTGGCTGTCGGGGATGAACACGTTGTCGAGGGTGATGATCGGGCTCGACGCCGCCCGCATGCCGTTGGGCCGGTACCAGTCGTTGTCGATGGTCACCCCGTCCATGTCGGGCTCGATGATGAGCATCTGGTGGTTGTCGAGATAGTTGTTCACGCCCTCGATGGCCGCGAAGATGATGGCGAAGCTCATCATCGGCCCGTTTGTGGCGTAGTTCTTCTCGCCGTTCAGGATGAAGCCGCCGTCCACCCGCTTGGCGGAGGTGTTCATCATGTACATGTGCTTGCGCTTGGCTTCCGAGCCGACGAAGCCGGTCAGCGTCGGGCGCGCGAACATGGGCTTGACGAAGCGCTCCCGCTGCTCCGGCGTGCCGAGGTCGTTCACCGCCCAGGCGGTGTGGTTCTGCACCTGGTAGCAATGGGCGGTGGAGCTGCAGCCGCGCGCGATCACGCGCAGCGCCTGCAGATAGGTGGAGGGATCGTCCGTGGTGAGGTTCGAGCCCTTGCCGCCCATCTCCTTGGGCAGAGTGGTGGTGAGCCAGCCGCGGGCGAACAGCGCCTCGATGTTCTCGCGCGGCATCTCGCACGCGCGGTCATAGATGGCGCCGCGCGGGCGGAACTCGCCGATGGCGAGGGCCTCGAGCTCCTTGATGTCCGCGCGCTCCAGCGCCTCGACGGGATCGATCATCGCTTCCTCCACTCCTTCTTCTTGCGTCTTGGTTGTGGTCTCGGTTGTGGTCGTGGCGCGGTCGCGCGCGCCTCAGCCGCGCCGGGTCTCGGGACCGCCGCTGGCATAGACCACCTGCCCGCTCACGAACCCCGCCTCGTCGGAGCTCAGGAAGCAGACCAGGTTGGCGACGTCGCGCGGCACCCCGACCCGGCCGATGGCGATGGTCTTGGCGCGCATCTGCCGGTAGGCCTCCGGCTCGTGGCCGAGCCGGCGCGCGGTGAGCTGCGTCATCTCGGTGTCGATGAAGCCGGGCGCGACGGCATTGACGTTGATGTTGAAGCGCCCGAGCTCCAAGGCGAGCGAGCGGGTGAAACCCTGGAGGCCGGCCTTGGCGGTGGAGTAGTTCACCTGGCCCCGATTGCCGAGGGCGGAGGTGGAGGAGATGTTGACGATCTTGCCGTAGCGCTGTTCCACCATGTGGCGCTGGGCGGCGCGGCTGCATAGGAAGGCGCCGCGCAGGTGCACGTTCATGACGAGGTCCCAGTCCTCGTCCTCCATCTTGTGGATCAGGTTGTCGCGGGTGACGCCGGCATTGTTCACCAGCACGTCCACGCCGCCGAGGCGACGCGCCACCTCCGCGACCATGGCCTCCACCTGATCGCGCACGCTGACGTCGCAGGCGATGCCCACCGCCATGGTGCCGTGCGCAGCGGCGATCGCCTCGGCCGCGGCCTGCGCGGCGCCCGCGTCGAGATCGACCACCGCCACCGCGGCGCCGTCCTCGGCGAAGCGATCCGCCGTCGCCCGGCCGATGCCGCGCGCGGCGCCGGTGACGATCACCCGGCGTCCAGAGAACCGCCTCTCCCCCATCGCGCATCTCCCTCCGGGCGCCGCTTGCGGGCCGAACGCGGCCTCCGCGCGGAACGCCACGCTCTTGATTGCCTCGATCTCAGCACGCCACCCGGATATTGTCACCTTCAAAAAGTCCAATATGGAAATATTGTTCTGTAATGATGGTAACAATTTCATCGGACCCGGGGCGACCCGTGGCCGTCCCTCCCCCGCGCCCCCTCATGGGGCGGCGGCCGGATCGGCCGGCGCGGCGCCGAGGCGGACGAGCGCCTCCTCCCGCAGCTTGAACTTCTGCACCTTGCCGGTGCCCGAGGTGAGCGGCAAAGCATCGATGAAGAACACCCGCGCGGGCATCTTGTAGGAGGCGATCAGCGGCCTGAGATACGCGAGGAGGTCGTCCTCGGCCGCCGCCGGTCCGCCTTCCCCCGCCGGCACCACGAAGGCGATTCCCGCCTCGCCATGGCGCGCGTCCGGGACGCCGACGATGGCGCACACATCCACCGCCGGATGCCGTTGGAGGACATATTCCACCTCGGCCGGCGCGACGTTGAAGCCGCGCGACTTGTAGGTGTCGCCGAGCCGGCCGAGCAGCGTCACGCGCCCGCTCTCGTCCTGCCGCCCCCAGTCGCCGGTGCGCAGCCAGCCGTCCTTGGTGATGGCGCGCGCGGTCTCCTCCGGCTTCTTATAATAGCCGAGCATGATGGAATAGCCGCGCACCCAGATCTCGCCCGGCGCGCCGGCCGGCAGCGGCGCCAGCGTCGCCGGATCGACGATCGCCACTTCGAGGTCGGGCAGCGGCCAGCCCTGGGTGGCGTGGCGCACCTCGCGCGGGTCGTCCCAGCGGTTGCGGGTGACCACGGTGGTGGTCTCCGTCATGCCGTAGCCGGTGATGGTGCCGGGCACGCCGAGGCGGTCCTCCACCTCGGCGAGGATGTCGGGATCGATGCTCAGGGTGAAGGCGAGGCGCAGCGAGGAGGTGTCGGTGCGCGCGAAATCCGGATGGGCGAGCAACTGGCGCAGGATCGGCGGCAGCACGTGCATGCCCGTGACCTTCTCCCGGGCGATGGCGGCGAGGCAGGCGCCGGCGTCGAACTGCTCGCCCAGCACCACCTTGGCGCCGCGCACCCAATAGGGCGCGATGCCGTTCATGGTGGCCATGGAGCCGAACAGGGGAATGGCCAGATAGAGGCAGTCCGCCTCGCTCAGGTCGACGCGGATGCCGATGTCCCAGGCCTTGCGCCACAGGCAATGGGAGATCATGGCGCCCTTGGGCAGAGCGGTGGTGCCCGAGCTGTAGGAGATGATGGCCGGCGCCGCGGGATCGTGCGCCAGGTCCGGCATGGGGGCATCGCGCGCGGCGAGCGCATCCCAGGTGATCGCGCCGCCATAGCCGCGCCCGGTGTCCTCGCATATCACGACGAAATCCAGCATCGGCAGCGCCGGGCTCGACAGCGCGCCGGGCGGGCCCGCGCGCAGCCGCGGGCACAGCGCGGCGAGGGCGGCGAGGAAGTCCGGCCCGTCGCCGGCATCGGCCACGATCACCGCCCGGCAGTCGGACTGGCCGAGCTGGTAGGCGATCTCGTCGCGCCTGAGCCGGGTGTTCAGCATCACGCAGACCAGGCCCATCTGCGCCGCGCCGAGCCAGGCAAAGACGAATTCGGGCCGGTTGGGCATCAGGATCGCCACCTTGTCGCCGGCTTTGAGCCCGAGCGTGGCGAGGCGCCGGGAGGCGGCGTCGGCTTCCCGGCGCAGATCCGCGAAGGAGAAGCGCCGGTCGCGGAACACCAGCGCGTCGGCCGCGCCGTGGCGCGCCTCCAGCATCGCCAAAGCCTGCGCATAGGTGGCGTCGCGAAACGGATTGCTCATGGTCGTTGCCTTCCCTCCTGGCGGTCTTGCCCCCCGCAGGCGGCGGAGCGCCGTGTGTCTGGTCGATCCGGCGGCTGGCGGCGCCCGGGCCGGAGGCGCGGCATCAGGACGGCGCCGCAATACCGTCCAGCCGGCGCCGCGTCGCGCCGACGCAGGTTCCGGGCAATGGAACATCCCTGTATCAATGTAGCCGTCAATTGAGTTACATTGGCCCGCAGATTGATCGCAGACCAAAGGGCAGGACGGCCATGACTGACGTGGCTCGGGCAGAGGCGTGGAAGCCCGACATCTCCCGATTCGAAGGCCCCCGTTACCTCGCTCTGGCGGGCGCCATCGCCGAGGCGATCGACAATGGCGAGCTGCCGCTCGGCGCCCAGCTGCCGCCCCAGCGCGACCTCGCCGAGCAGCTCGGCGTCACCGTCGGCACGGTCGGGCGCGCCTACAACATCATGAAGAAGCGCCAGCTGGTCTCCGGCGAGGTCGGGCGCGGCACCTTCGTGTGCCGCGGCGTCGATTCGCCGATGCCCAACTATCTGCCGGAGCGCATTCCCGGCACCATCGATTTTGCCTGCTACCGCTCGCCGGTCGCCGGCTTGTCCGAGGCGCTGGCCCAGGCCATGGCGCAGGCGACCGCCCGCGCGGCGCTCATGCCGGTGCACAAATATCCCCCGGCCGAGGGCTTCCTGACCCACCGCACCGCCGGCGCCCAGTGGATCCGCCGCTCCGGCCTCCAGGTGACCCCCGACCGCGTGATCGCTTGCGGCGGCGGCCAGCAGGCGCTGCTGGTGGCGCTGGCCGCCATCGTCGGTCCGGGCGACACGCTGCTGAGCGAGGCGGTGACCTATTCCGGCGTCAATTCCATCGGCGCCTTGCTCGGGCGCCGCATGGCGCCGGTCGCGCTCGACGGCGAAGGCATCGTTCCGGAGGCGCTGGAGGAGGCCGTCGCCACCGCGGGCGGGCGCTGCCTCTACCTCCAGCCCACGGTGCACAACCCGACCGCGGCGACGATGTCCGAGAAGCGCCGGCAGCGCATCGCCGAGATCGCCCGACGATTGGACCTGATCCTGATCGAGGACGACGCCGCCATCAGCGGCATGACCGACCGGCCGCCGCCGATCGCCCATTTCGCCCCCGAGCGCACCATCTACATCAGCTCGTTCGGCAAGAGCGTCACGCCGGCGCTGCGCGTCGCCTTCGTGGCGAGCCCGCCGGCACTGCTTGAGCGGCTGGTCCACACGCTCCACGCTTTGATGCTGGCCAACGCGCCGCTGCCGTTCGAGATCGCCGCCGCCATGATCGCCGACGGCACCGCCGACGCCATCGCCGGCCACAATCTCGCCGAGCTGCGCGCGCGCCACGCGGCGGCGCTCAATCTGCTCACCGGCTGGCAGGTCTCCAGCCATCCGGCCGCCTTCTTCCAGTGGCTGCATTTGCCGCGCCACTGGGGCGCCGCCGAATTCTGCGAGGCGGCCCAGCGCGAAGGCGTCTCGGTGGTGCCCTCGGACAATTTCACCATCGGCGGCGCGCCGCCGCCGCGCGCCTTCCGCATCTCGGTCAATCCGGCGCAGAAGCCGAGCGTGCTCGCCAAGGGCATCGAGATCCTGACCCGGCTCGCGCGCGAACGCCCGCAGCCACGCATGGCGGTGGTCTAGGGCGCGTCGCCCCCGCGCCGTGGGGTGGATCGGCCCGCGGCTCATGCCTCAGGCCTCGCCGGGGGCATCTGGCCCATGGAGGGCGATCTCCCAGTCGAGATAGGCGCGCATGCCGGCGAGCCCGCGCCGATAGGGCGGCTCCACCACGTCCGCCTCGCTCGCCCCGTCCGGAAGCCCCTGCGCCAGCGGCAAGCCGGCGGCGTGCCAGGCGGCGGTGCCGCCGGCCAGCACCTCGACCTGCCGCAAGCCCATGGCGGCGAGCGTGCGCGCGGCGAGCACCGACTGCGCCTCCTCGCGCGAGGCCAGCACCACCGGCCTGTCGAGCGGCGCCAGCGCGCCGACGCGCGCCTCCAGCGATCCGCGCGGCACCCAGACCGCCCCGGCGATATGGCCGGCCTTCAAGTCGCGGCTCGACCCCACGTCGAGCAGCAGCGGCCCTTCGCCGGACGGCGCGCCGAGACGCGCGGCGAGCGTCGCCGCGTCCACGAAGGCGGCGGCGGCGCGGGCCTGCGCCAGCCCCAGGGGATGGGCCTTGGGCCGTCCCGTCTCCACCATCCGGCCCGACCCGCGCCAGGCCGGCATGCCGCCGGCGAGCACATGAACGCGGGGAAAGCCCATGCGCCGGAACCAATAAGCGGCGAGCAGCGCCCGCGCGTCGCCGTCGTCCACGAACAAAACCGGCGCGCCGGGAACGGCGATGAAATCGTCCGCCCGCTGCACCGCCTGGCCGCCGGGGGCGAAGGCGGCGCCGGCAATGTGGCCGGCCTCGAAGTCCGCCGCCGCGCGCACGTCGAGGACCCGCACCCCGCCGGGCGCGGTCAGCATCGCCGCCGCGGCTTCGTCCGGCGCCAGCGGCTCCACGCCGGCGGCGGCGGCGAGCGCGGCCGCCCGGCCGGAGGCCGCGGCGCGGCTCTCCGGGGAGGCGAGAAGCGCGTCCGCGGCGGCATCGGTCTCCAGCGCCCGCCCCGAAAGGCGCCAGCCCATGGTGCCGTTCTCCAGCGCGAACACGGAGCGGGCGCCGAGGCGCGCCAGCGTCGCCGCGCCGATGATGGAGCGGGTGCGCCCGGCGCAGTTCACCACCACGGCGGCGTGCGCGGCCTCGAGGTCGCGCAGGCAAAGCGCCAGCTCGAATCCGGGCGCGGAGCGGGCGCCGGGCAGGTGGGCGGCGGCGAACTCCTCCGCCGTGCGCACGTCGCACACGGCGATGGGCTCGCCCGCTTCGCGGCGGGCAAGCAGCGTCTCGGCATCGAGATGGCGCACGCCGTCCTCGGCCAGCACGCGCTCGCCGAACGCCTTGCAAGGCACGTTGACGCCCTGCGCCGGCACGCCGCCCGCGGCCAACCACGCGCCGAGCCCGCCTTCGAGGGCGCGGGCGCCGGCATAGCCGAAGCGGTGCAGATCGGCGGCGGCGCGCGCCGCGCGCTCGTCCCCCGCGCCGTCGTCATAGACCAGCACCGGCGTCGCGCGGTCCGGCACCAGCTCGGGCAGGCGGAATTCGAGCCGCCGGCGCGGCAGCGCGGTGGCGCCCGGCATGTGGCCGCGCTCATAGGCGCCGTGCTCGCGCACGTCGAGCAGCGCCCAGGCGCGCCGCGGCCAGGCGGATTGCGGATCGGCGAGGGCGCGCACGAGCGCTTGCGCGGTGGTGGGCGCCCCGGGGGCGATGGCGGCCATGGCTCAACCCGCCGGGGCGGCGCGGTAGACGGTGACGCGGCGGTGCCGGTAGACGAGCGTCCCCGCCGCATCGGTACCGCGGACCTCCTGGGTCAGCAGCTCCATGGCGCCGGAGCGGGCCAGCTTGTCCTCGACGCCGACGAAGGCGATGCGGCAGGTGAGGACGTCGCCCACCAGGATCGGCCGCGCGTAATGAAAGCTCTGCTCGCCCGCGAGCACCCGCCGCCGGTCGAGATGGCGCGTCCATTCGGGCTCCTCGGGGGCGAGGAAGCTGGCGGGAAAGGTCGGCGGCGCGACAATGCCGGCAAAGCCCTGCGCCCGTGCCGCCGCGAGGTCGCGGTACACCGGGTTGGGATCGCCGATGGCGTCGGCGAAGCGCCGCACCGCGCCCTTCTCGATCTCCACCACATAAGGCGCGCTCACCTGGCCGATCAGCGCGCGGTCGATTTCCACGGTCATGGCGGCCTCCCCGCGGCTCAGCCCTTCTTCCACTGGCTGATCTCGCGGCCGAGGATGGCGGCCGCGATCATGTTCTTGTGGATCTGCATGGTGCCGCCATAGATCGAGCCGCCGCGCACCTCGGCATAGCGGTGGGCGAGCGGGTATTCCTTGGTGTAGCCATTGGCGCCCAGGATCTGGATCGCGTCGTCGCAGATCTCCTTGGCCGCCTTGGCGGTGAACACCTTGGCGATCGAGGTCTCCAGCGGCGCCGGCAGGCCGGTGGCCTGCGCGGTGGACGCCGCGCGCATGACGAGCAGGTGCGCCGCATCGAGCTTCACGCGCATGTCGGCGAGCATCCACTGGATGCCCTGGAAATCGCAGATCTCGCGGCCGAACTGCCGCCGCTCCTTGGAATAGGCCAGCGCATACTCATAGGCGGCGCGGGCCGAGCCCAGCATCCGCGCCATGGAGCCGAGGCGCTCGGCATTGTAGACGCTGATGAGCTTGCCAAAGGCGCCGCCGTCCAGCAGCACGTTCTGCTTCGGCACGCGGCAATCGTCGAAATAGAGCTCGAACAGCAGCTCGTCGGCCATGTTCAGGGTGCCGCTCGAATGGCGGAAGCCGGGGGCATCGTGCGGCACGATGACGGCGCCGATGTCGGACGCCTTGCCCGAAGTGCCGAAGCGGCAATAGACCAGCGTGAATTCGTTGACGTTGACGAAGCTCACGAACTGCTTGGAGCCGTTCAGCACCACCTCCTCGCCCTCGATGCGGGCGCGGGTCTTCATGGCGGTGGCGGCGGAGCCCGCCTCCGGCTCGGTGATGCCGATGGAGATGCCGATCTCGCCGCGGCAGACCGGCGCGACGAAGCGCGCGCGCTGTTCGTCGGTGCCATATTCGGCGACGGCGCCGATCGCGCCGGTGGAGGTGCGGTGGGCGAGGCCGCCGACGATGGGCGCGCAGGCCTGGAGCGTCTGGATCACCAGCAGCGTGTCCATGAGCGGCAATCCGAGGCCGCCATGCTCGGGCGGCAGATTGAGCCCGAGCAGCCCCTGCTGCGCCATCGTCGCGCGCAGCTTGCGCACGCCCGCGACGCTCGGGTCGGCGGCGAGCGGGGCGAGCTTGCGCGCATACGCCTCCTTCGCGACCTCCATGAGTTCGGTCTGCCGATCGGTCAGCTGAAAATCCATCCGGCTTCCTGCCCTTGGGGCGGCGCAGAATTTTGCGCGGCCCTCAATGTATCTATTTTTATAGTCACATTCTGGCTTGAACGTTACCCTGGATCAAGGCAAATTTGGCGGGACCGCGGGATTGTACCCCCGCGGTCCAATGCAGCCGGGAGGAACCGTTCCATGCCCACCCTGGAGCCCGTGTCCGAGGACGAGTTCAAGCGCGGCATGCGCGGGCTCGCGGCGGCGGTGAACGTGGTCTCGACGCTGGAAGCGGGGCGCCCCGCCGGCCTCATCGCCACCGCGGTGTGCTCGGTCAGCGCCGGCCCGCCGACGCTGCTCGTCTGCCTCAACCGGAGCGCGCGCACCCACCGCATCCTGCTGGAGGCCGGCGTGTTCTGCGTCAACGTGCTGGCCGCCGAGCAGATGCCGTTCGCGCGGGAATTCCTCGCCCGCGACCCGCTCGAGCGGTTCTCCGCCTGCCGCTGGTCGAGCCTCGCCACCGGCTCGCCGGCGCTCGACGAGGCGATGATCAACTTCGACTGCGAGGTGGCCGACCAGTTCGCCTCCGGCACCCACGACATCGTCGTCGGCCGGGTGGTGGCCATGCGCCGGCGCGAGAGCGGCAGCCCCCTGCTCTATTTCGAGGGCGACTACCGCCATCTGCCCGTGAGCCAGCGCGCCTGAGGCGCCTCAGGCCTCGATGAGCGCGACCTGCTGGCCCTCGTCCACGCTCGCCCCCTCCGCCACCAGGACCTGCGCCAGCCGGCCGGCGCAGGGCGCGGCCACGGGGATCTCCATCTTCATGGATTCGACGACGAGAATCACCTCGCCCGCGGCCACCGCCGCCCCGGGCGCGAGCACCACCTGAAACACCAATCCCGTCACGCTGGACACCACCGCATGCTGCGCCATCGACCGTTTCCCGCCTGGTTTGGAAGCTGCGCCGCGGCCCGTGACAACAATCGAGACGCGACCGTGACAATATGCTCTAAATGAATTGGGATATGAAGGCACAATCCGACACAATCAATCCCTGGCGGCCAGCCGCCGAGCCGGGATGCCGGGTGAAACGCCAGAGCGACGGGAAGAGGAAAGCCGCCCTTCATGGATGAGGACACGCTGAAGGACCTGGAGGCGCGCCGCCTCCAAGCCCGCGCCATGGGCGGGCCGGCGGCCATCGCCAAGCTGCACGCCGCCAAGAAGCTCTCGGCGCGCGAGCGGCTCGACGTGCTGCTCGACCCCGGCTCGTTCCGCGAGATCGGCCTGCTCGCCAAGAGCCAGCATGCGGGGCTGAAGGCGCGCACGCCGGCCGACGGCCTGGTGGCCGGCTGGGGCACCATCGAGGGCCGCGAGGTCTATGTGGCCTCGGAGGATGCTTCGGTGATCGCCGGCACGCGCGGCCGCGTCGCCGAGCTGAAGAGCCAGCGGGTGCGCGATCTCGCGCTGCGCCACAAGCGCCCCTTCATCGCCTTGATGGAGGCCGGCGCCGGCCGCTTTCAGGAGAATAACGGCGCCATCGCCGCCGGGCTCGGCGCCCGCTTCAAGGAGCATTATCTCCTGTCCGGCCGGGTGCCCCAGGTGGCGGCGGTGATGGGCGCCTGCTTCGGCGGCCCCTCCTTCACCGCGCTCCAGTCCGACTTCGTGACCATCGTGTCCGGCGCCGGCTTCATGGGCATGTCCGGCCCGCCGGTGGTCAAGGTGGGCATCGGCAAGGAGGTCTCGGCCGAGGACATTGGCGGCGCGCTGAAGAGCGCCACCGGAACCGGCCAGGCCGACCTTCTGGCGGAGAGCGAAGAGGACGCGCTCGCCGCGATCCGCCTGTTCCTCTCCTTCCTGCCCGCCCATTGCGACGAGCTGCCCCCCTCGGTCATGCCGCGCCCGGCGGCATGCGATTGCGAGGAGGGCGCGCTGCGCCTCACGCAGATGGTCTCCGACAACCACCGCCGCGCCTACGACATGGAGGAGCTGGTGCGCCTCATCGTCGACGGCGGCGAGCTGTTTCCCTACCGGCCGACCTACGGGCCGAGCCTCATCACCGCCTTCGCCCGCATGGGCGGCGACAGCGTCGGCATCCTCGCCAACAATCCCATGAAGATGGCGGGCGCGCTCGACGAGAAGGCGATTCAGAAGGCGCGCAAGTTCGTCGACACCTGCGACGCCTTCCACATTCCTTTGGTGTTCCTGGTGGACTGCCCCGGCTTCATGGTCGGGCCGGAGATCGAGAACCAGCGCATGGTGGCGCTCGCCTCGCGCTTCCTCAACACGGTGATCGGCGCGAGCGTGCCCAAGGCCACCGTGGTGCTGCGCAAGGCGGTGGGCCTTGCCTATCTCGCCATGGGCGGGCGGGTGATGGGACCGGACTCCATCGTCGCCTGGCCCACCGCCCAGTTCGACGTGATGGGCCCGGCGGCGGGCGTCGAGCTCACCTACGGCAAGGAGATCGCCAAGGCGGCCGACCCGGCCGCGCGCCGCCGCGAGCTGCTGGCGAGCGCAGAGGCCCAGGCTTCCGCTTATCTCGCCGCAGAGATGGCGCTCATCGACGACGTGATCGCTCCCGCCGAGACCCGCGGCGTGATCCTCGACGTGCTCGCCCGCACGCGCGGGACCCGCGCGCCCGCCTTCAAGCACCGCATCGATCCGTGAGGCCGACGCCATGAGGCAGTCCCGACCCCAATCCTGGGACCTGGAAACCGACGTTCTGGTGGTGGGCTTCGGCGCCGCCGGCGCGGTCGCCGCCGTCGAGGCCGCCGACCAGAGCGCGCGCGTGGTGCTGATCGAGAAGATGGCCTTCCCCGGCGGCCTCTCCATCGTCTCCGCCGGCGGCATCCGCGTCAGCGGGGACCGCGACGCGGCGCTCGCTTACCTTGAAGCCACCTGCGGCGGCCGCACGCCGGGCGACCTGCTGGCCGCGCTCGCCGACGGCATGGTGGAGGCCGAGACCTATCTGCGCGGCCTCGCCGCCGTCGACGGTGCGCGGGTGCGGGTGACCCCGGCGCTCGGCAATTATCCCCTGCCCGGCCACGAGGCGCTCGCTTATTGCGAGGTGGAGGAGGTGCCGGCGCTGGAGGCCGCGCCCTGCTTTCCCGAAGCCGGCGCGGTGAAGAACGGCACCCGCCTGTTCAAGGTGCTCGCCGACAACGTGGCGGCCCGGGGCATTTGCGTGATGATGGAGACGCCCGCGCGCCGGCTCGTCACCGACGCCGACGGCGCGGTGATCGGCCTTCTCGCCGAGCGCGCGGGCCGGCCCTTCGCCATCCGCGCTTATGGCGGGGTGATCCTCGCCTGCGGCGGATTCGAGGCGGACGGCGAGATGCAGCGCCAGTATTTCCAGAAGGGCGCGGTGCTCACCGGCTCGTTCCGCGGCAATACCGGCGACGGCATCCGCATGGCCCAGGCGGTGGGCGCCGACCTCTGGCACATGTGGCACTATCACGGGCCCTACGGCCTCGTGCATCCGGACCCGGACTATCCGTTCGGGCTCTATCTGAAGGCGGTGCCCATGTGGACGCCGGCCGCGACCGGCGCAGGCTCGCTCGGCGCCGCGACGCTCGGCACCGAGCCGGTGCCCGGCAAGGCCTCCGAGAAGGCGCTGCCGCGTCTTGCCTGGATCCTCGTCGACCAGACCGGGCGGCGCTTCATGGACGAATATCCGCCCTATCCCGGCGACACCGGCGTGCGCCCGTTCGATGCCTTCGACCCCAAGCGGCAGGGCTTCCCGCGCGACCCCGCCTTCATGATCTTCGACGAGGCCGGCCGGCGCATGTATCCGCTGGGGCGCCGCGTCCACAACGACCCGCACCCGCACCTCGGCTGGAGCGCCGACAACGCGGCGGAGATCGCCGCCGGCATCTTCCGCCGCGCGGACAGCCTCGATGAACTCGCCGGCCTGATGGGCGTGCCGCCCGCGCCCCTCAAGGAAACGGTGGAGGCCTGGAACGCCGGCGTGCGCGACGGCCGGGACGCGGCCTTCGGCCGGCTGCCGGAGACCATGGCGCCGATCGGCGAGCCGCCGTTCTATTTCGGCCGCGTGCGCCCGGTGGTGATCAACACCCAGGGCGGCCCGCGCCACGACGTGCAGCAAAGGGTGCTCGACCCGTTCGGCGCGCCGATCCCCGGCCTTTATGCGGCGGGCGAGCTCGGCAGCCTGTTCGGCCACATCTATATGAGCGGCGGCAACCTCGCCGAATGCATCGTCGGCGGGCGCACCGCCGGGCGGCAGGCGGCGCAGGCGCGCCTCAGCCGCGCGGCGGAATAGGCACGGCGGCGGCGGGCCTGCCTCAGGCTTCGGCCTGGCTGACGAACTTCACGTTCAGATAGGGCTCGATGCCTTCGGCGCCGCCCTCGCTGCCATAGCCGCTGTCCTTGACGCCTCCGAACGGCGTCTCGGGCAGGCCCAGGCCGTGATGGTTGAGGGAGACCATGCCGCTCTCGATCTCGGCGCCGAGGCGCGCGGCGGCGCGCTGCGAGCGCGTATAGGCATAGGCCGCGAGTCCATAAGGCAGGCGGTTGGCCTCGGCGATCGCCGCGTCCAGGGTCTCGAACGGGGCGATCAGCGCCACCGGCCCGAACGGCTCCTCATTGAGCAGGCGGGCGTCGGGCGGCAGATCGCTCACCACGGTCGGGGCGTAGAACCAGCCGCGATTCTCCCGCCGCGCGCCGCCGGTGAGGATGCGCCCGCCTTTGTCGCGCGCATCATCGAGGAACCCCTCCATGGCCTGTAGCCGGCGCGGATTGGCGAGCGGGCCCATGGTGGTGTCGGGATCGAGCCCGCTGCCGAGCCGGAGCGCCTCGGCGGCGGCGACGAAGCGCGCCACGAACGGCGCGTAGACCGCCTGCTCCACCAGGAACCGGGTCGGCGCGATGCACACCTGGCCGGCATTGCGGAACTTGCCGGCGGCGAGCACCCGCACCGCGGTGTCGAGATCGGCGTCCGCGCACACGATCGCCGGGGCATGGCCGCCGAGCTCCATGGTGGCGCGCTTCATGTGCGCGCCCGCCAAGGCGGCGAGCTGCTTGCCGACAACGGTCGATCCCGTGAACGAGATCTTCCGCACCAGCGGATGGGGCACCAGATAGCCCGATATGTCCGGCGGGTGCCCGTAGACCAGGTTCAGCGCGCCCGCGGGCAGGCCGGCATCGGCGAAGGCGCGCACCAGTTCGGCGCAGGAGGCCGGCGCCTCCTCCGGCCCCTTGAGGATCACCGCGCACCCCGCCGCCAGCGCCGCCGCGCTCTTGCGCGTTGCCTGGCTCACCGGGAAGTTCCAGGGCGTGAAGGCGGCGACCACGCCCACCGGCTCGCGCAGGGAGAGCTGGCGCACATGGTCGGCCCGCGCCGGGATGACCCGGCCATAGATGCGCGCCGCCTCGCCGGCGAACCACTGGATCACGTCCGCCGACAAGTGGACCTCGATGCGCGCCTCGGCCAAAGGCTTGCCCTGCTCCAGCACCATCAGCCGCGCCACGTCCTCGGCGCGCGCCCGCAGCAGCTCGGCGGCCTTCAGGAGCACGCCCGCGCGGGCGTGGGCGCTCTGCCGGCGCCAGGCGGCGAAGCCGTGCGCGGCGGCGGCGAGGGCGTCGTCGAGATCGGCGGTGTCGGCGAAGGCGCAGGTGCCGATCGCGTCCTCGGTCGCCGGGTTGAGGACGTCGAACGTGCGTCCCGCGCGCGCGCCGCGCCATTCCCCGCCGATGTGGAGCAGGACATCCCGATACATGATTGCGTTCCTTGATCCGCCGCGCCGGCGCGGGCCCGGCGAAGGCGGACGGCGGCGGGCGCAGACCCCGCCGCCCCTCCCGCCCGCGCCGGACCGCCTACTTCTTGGCCTGCAGGTTGTTCTCGAGGATCACCGCCCGCCAGCGATCCACCTCCTTGCGGTAGAAGGCGGCGAACTGGGGCGCGTCCATGGTCGAGGGCACCGAGCCCGACGCCTTGAAGAACTTGAGCATCGCCTCGGTCTTCAGCGCCTTGCGGATCTCGGCGTTGAGGAAGGTCAGCCGGTCCGCGGGGATGCCCTTGGGGCCGAAGATGCCGAACCAGGCGCTGACCTCGAAGCCGGGCAGGCCCATCTCGGGGGCGGAGGGCACGTCGGGCGTCACCGCCGAGCGCGTCGGCGTCGAGACCACGAGGCCGGTGAGCTTTCCGGAGGTGATGAACGGCGCGATGTTGGCCATGTCCATGATGACCATCTCGCAATCCCCCGCCATCACCGAGAGGATGCCGGGGCCGCCGCCCGGATACGGGATGATCTCGAACTTGGTCCCGCTCTCCTTGCGGAAGGCGGCGGTGGCGAGCTGGCTGCCGGTGCCGGAGGTGGCGGAATTGAGCTTGCCCGGATTGGCCTTCAGCTTGTCGACCAGCTCACCGAGCGTCTTGATCCCGGAATTGGGATTGACGGCCAGCGCGTAGGGCATGGCCATCACCTGGGAAATGGGCGTGAAGTCGGCGATGGGATCGTATTTGGCGTTGTTGAGCGTCGGGTTGACGCCGATCGCCATGGTGTCGATCAGGATCGTGTAGCCGTCCGGTTCGGACCGGCGCATATAGTCGACGCCGATCATGCCCGAGGCGCCCGGCTTGTTCTCCACCACCACCGTCTGCTTCATGCTTTCCTGCAGTTGCTGGGCCAGCAGGCGGGCGGTGCCGTCCATCGCGCCGCCGGGGGCGTAGGGGACGATCAGGCGAATGGGCCGGTCGGGAAATGATTGCGCCTTCACCGCGGCCGCCGGCGCCAGCGCGCAGGCCAGCACGGCCAAGGCGCCGAGCAGTGTTCTCCGCTCCATTAGGTTTCCTCCCTCTCTTGCAGGTGTCGGCCGACGCCGCGCCGGCGGTGGCCGGGCGCGGAGCAGGCTCGGGGTCAGGCGGCTTGCGGCCGCTCTTGGCCCTTGCCGGGCGATGTCAGGCGAACAGATTTTTCCGCGGCGTCGGATCGAGGTTGAAGAGCCGCGCGGCATTGAGGCCGAGGATGTTCTTCTTCGCCTGCTCGTCGATGAACGGAAGATCGCAGATCATCTGCGGCAGATCGAAGTCGAAATGAGGCCAATCGGACGAGAAGAGCAATTGCGTCTTGGCATTGATCATCTCGAAGGTGTTTTCCAGCGCTTTGGGATGCGTCGTCTCCATCGGCTGGGTGGTGTAGTAGCAGGTGTCGCGCATGTATTCGGACGGCATCCGCTTGAGCTGCGGGGCCTCGGACTGGCGCATCAGATACTGGTCGTCCAGCCGCTGCATCAGGAACGGCACCCAGGCAAGACCGCTCTCCACCCACAGCGTGTTGAGCTTGGGGAAGCGCTCCGGCAGGCCGTTGAGGATCCAGTTGGTCATGTGGATCATGTTGCACCACACGAACCCCAGAGAGTGCATCCCCAGGAACCGGTTCACGGTGGCGAGCGAAGGGTCCTGCCAGTGGTAGCCGGCATGGAAGGCGAGCGGCTTGCCGCGCTCCTCGATCATCCGGTAGAGGCGCATATAGTCGTTGTGGTGCACCGGCTTGGTGCGGGTGCTGGTGACGCAGAAGCCGATCACGCCCTTGTGGTCGCCGAACTCCTCCACCGCCCGCTCGGCCTCCTGCGGGGTGTTGAAGGGCAGATAGACGAGGGTCTTGATGCGGTCGTCGCCGGAAAGGATCCGGTCGGCTATCCAGCGGTTGTAGGCGCGGCCCAGCCACACCTCCATCTCGGGCTGCGGATGCATGCCGAGGAACAGCATGGGGGTCGGGAACACCACCATATTGTCCACGCCGAGCGAGTCCATGGCGCGGCGGGTGAGCACCACGTCGCGGTGCACGTCGGTCTCCGCCACCTTCTCGCGCTGGTCGTCCTGGTGCGGGATGCGCCCGCCCACCGACTGGTAGCGCAGGCCGAGGTCGCCGTTCAGGCCGTAAGGCGGGCCGCCGATGCGCTCCGCCTGGTAGCGCATGGCGTTGTCGCGGATCACCGGATCCTCGATGTACTGGACCACTTCCTTCCAGGACACGGTTTCCACGTGGTGGGCGTCGATGTCGACCACGAACCAGTCCTGCAGGCCGCGCAGGCGCGCGTTGCGCTTGGCGTGGGCGAGCACTTCGCGGGTGTCGGTATAGACATCGATCTGCTGGGTGGCCGCATAATTGGGGCCGAACTTGCCTTGGACGTTCATGGGCGGGGCCACCTTAGGAGATGTGTTCGTCGGGGCGGCGGCGATACCAGAGCGCCAGCTCCACCGGGCCGAGATGAAGCGCGCGCAGCATCTCGGACACCGCCGACAGCAGCTCGGTGGGGGTGAGCTCGGAATCGCGCGTGCCGAAGATGGGCGAGAAGGTGCGCTCCTCGCCGTCGGACTTCGCCACATAGAGCCGCACGGCGGCGGTCAGGATCTGCGCCACCGCCTCGTCGGAGATGCGGGCGGCGGCGCCGGTCTCCACCAGTTCGCGGGACGAGGCGAGCAGCTTGGGCGCGACGGCGTCGATCCAGGCATAGGCGTCGTTGCGGCGGTCGTCTTCAGGCGCGGACATAGATCTCTCCGTCTCGCACGATGAGCTCGGCCTTGCGCAGCCGCACGCGCTCATTGCCGGGATGCTTGCCGGTGCGGATGCTGAATTCGTAGCCGTGCCAGGGGCAGATGATGTGGTCTTCGCCCTCGTCGTAGGCCTGGGCACGCACCTGCCCGTCTCCGTCGACGGGCTCCAGCACGCGCTTCATGATGCGGCCTTGGCAGACCGGACCGGCGCGATGGGCGCACCGGTTGTGCCAGGCGTAGAATTCGCCTGCAATTCGAAAGACGCCGACTTCGGCTTCACCGCAGAGGACGACCTTCCGGTCGCCGTCCGCATAATCGTCGACCTTCCCTGCGCTGTACTCATTCATGACGTTTCCACCTGCCAATTCTTATGCTGCATTGCGGCGTCGAGGGCCGTCAGGGGCAATTGCGGCGTACAAAACCTTGCATCATCACAATCTGGATGATTGAACCCGAATTGTAATATGTCTAATATTAGTTTTCTGAAGGCGTGATATCCTGGGTGGATCACGGATGGACCTGAGACAGTTCCGGCAGTTCATCGCGGTCGCCGAGGAGCTCAGCTTCCGGCGCGCGGCGGAGCGCCTGCACATGGCCCAGCCGCCGCTGACCACGGCGATCCAGCGCATCGAGGAGGAGGTGGGCGCGCCGCTCATCGAGCGCACCAACCGCATCACCTGCCTCACCCAGGCGGGGGAGGTGTTCCTCGTGGAGGCGCGCCGCACGGTGCAGCAGGCCGAGCGCGCGGTGCAGGCGGCGCGGCGCGCCGCCAACGGCCTGAGGGGCTCGCTGCGGGTCAGCTTCGTGCCGAGCGCGGCGCGGGACATCCTGCCGCCGTTCCTGCGCCGCTTCCGCGAGGCCTACCCCGACGTGGAGCTGCAACTGCGCGAGCAGATGACGGCGCAGCAGGTGCGCAGCCTCAACCAGGACGAAGCGGACGTCGGCTTCGTCATCCCCCCGGTCGAGGCCGCCGACGGCCTCACCATCCGGCCGCTGACGAAGAGCGAGATGATCGCGGCTTTGCCGGAGGGCCACCGGCTGTGCGGCCTCGGCCAGGTGGCGCTCTCGCAGCTGAAGCAGGAGGCATGGGTGTGCATTCCCCCGCGCGAAGGCCCGGGCCTGCACCGCAGCATCCGCGAGGCGTGCTCGGCGGCAGGCTTCGCCCCGCTGATCATGCAGGAGGCGCAGCAGATGGACACCATCATCTCCCTGGTGGCCGGCGGCATGGGGGTCGCGCTGGTGACCAAATCGAGCGCCACCGTCGAGCGCAAGGGCGTGGTGTTCTGCCCGCTGACCGGCAAGGGCTCGCCGGTGACCTACGAGCTCGCCCTCGCCTACGGCCGCCGCACCCCGGTGCTCGACGCCTTCCTCGCCATGAGCGAGGCCCACTGGCCGCAGCCCCAGCCCGCTGCGGAGAGCGGGCCGTAAGGAGCGCCCGGCGCGCCGGTCCGGCGGCGTCCGCCGGGGTTCAGACCGCGAGGACCTGACGGATCCGCGCGCGCACCAGGTCGTTCGCGGCGACGCTGGCATCCCGCTCGAGCTTCACGTCATAGGCGATCTTGGCGGGGCGCAGCAGCACCACGATCCGATCGCCGATCTGCAGCGCCTCGTTGATGGAATGGGTGATGAACACCGCCGTCTTGCCGTTCTCGCGCACCAGGCGGGCGAACTCCTCGCGCAGACGGTTCGCGGTCATCTCGTCGAGCGCCGAGAACGGCTCGTCGCACAACAGGATGTTGGCGTTGGTGGCGAACGCCCGGGCGATCGAGACGCGCTGGCGCATGCCGCCCGAGAGCGCGTGCGGATAGTCGTTCTCGTGGCCGCCGAGGCCGAGCTTGGTGAGCCAGTGCTGCGCCGTGGCGAACCGCTCGGCCTTGGAGATGCCGAGCATCTCCAGGCCGAGCGCCACGTTCTCGATCGCCGTGCGCCAGGGCAGCAGCCGGTCGTTCTGGAACACGATGGCGATCTTGCCGCGGAACCAGTCGAACTGGCGGAACGGGTCGTGGCCGGACACCACCACCTGCCCCTCGCTCGGCTCCAGCAGGCCGGCGATCATGTTGAACATGGTGGACTTGCCGCAGCCGGTCTTGCCGAGGATCGCCACCAGCTCGCCGGCGCGGATCTCGAGGTTCAGATCGTCCACCGCGCGGAACAGCTCGCCGCTGCCGTGGCGGCCGAAGGTCTTGCTGACGTGATCGAAGCGGATCTCCACCGAAGCCGCGCCGGCGTCGTGGGTGAAGGGATCGGCGGCGGCGGTCATAGGGTGCGCTCCGAAACGGCCCGATAGCTGAAGAGCAGGGTTTCCAGGAGGGTGATCGCGTTCTGGACCAGGAGGACGAAGAACACGAGCTGCAGCGTCCAGGCGAGCGCGCCGGCCATGTCGAACAGCTGCTGCTGCTGCAGCAGCTCGTAGCCGACGCCGCCGGTGGCGCCCACCAGCTCGGCCACCACCACCACGCGCGAGGCGTTGCCGAGATTGACCTTCCAGGCGGTGAAGATGTCCGGCAGGATCGCCGGCACGATCATGGTGCTGAACAGCTGCACGCGCGAGGGCCGGAAGCTCATCACCATCTCGGTGAGGTCCTTCGACATCGCCCGCAGGGCGCCGAGCACCTGGAAGGTGAAGGCCGGCAGCGTGGTGAGCACCATGATGAAGAAGATGCGGAACTCGATGCCGTGGAACCAGATGATGGCGAACACCACCCAGGACAGCGCCGGGATGCCCTGGAAGAAAGCAAGGATCGGCGACAGGAAGCGGTCCACCGCCTGCGAGCGCGCCATCAGCACCGCCAGCAGGGCGCCGATCGCGAACGCCCCCGCGAGCCCGGCGAGGATGCGCCACACCGTGGCGAGCACGTTCGCGAACTGGCTCCAGTGGGTGAATATCTCGATGCAGCGCCAGAACACGTCCACCAGCGAGGGGAACAGATAGGGCGGGAAGAACTGCGCCGCGATCTGCCACAGCGCGATCAGCAGCGCGAACGGCGCGGCCATGCGCACCGCCCCGCCGATGACCGAGACGACCGCCAAAGACGACGCCTGCGCCGCCGGCGTGCGAACGTTCACCGCTTGCCTCCCTCGAAAATGGTCGCCGACGAAGGCGCGCCGGGCAGGAAGGCGATGCTGCGGCCGGCCTCGTAGACGGCGTTGATCTCCTTCTTGACGTCGGAGGCCCAGACCACGTTCAGGCCGAGCCGGTCGTTGGCGCGGATCAGCTGGGCGAGCGCCGCCTGGTCCTCGGGCGTGCCGCGCGGCGCGATCAGCTTGGCGGCCGCGTCGGGATTGGCCTGAACCCAGGCGGCGGCGTCCTTGTAGGCGGCATAGAGCTTGGGAACCATCGCCTGGTTCTGCGCCACCCAGTCGGAATGGGCCGCCACGCCGAGATAGGGAATGCTGGTGGACTTGGCGAACGCCTTCCAGCTGTCGATGATCTTCAGGTCGAGGGTCTGGATCGACGGCTTCTTCGACAGCAAGGTGGTGTAGGCCGGCTCCCACAGCTGCACCGCGCTCGCCCGGTCGGCCAGCGCGTAGCCCACGAGGCCCGGGGTCGCGGTGTTGACCACCGAGATCTTGGAGGTGTCGACCCCCTGGCGGCGCGCCAGCCAGTCGAACATCACAAAATTGGTCGTGCCCTTGGCGGCGGCGAGGTCCTTGCCCTCGAGGTCCTTCAGGGTCTTGACGTCCGGCCGCGAGGTCACCACCCCGCCCCAGAAATCGAACAGGTTGAACAGATAGGTGACCTTCACGCCGCGCAGGTCGGCGAGCCCCACGGTGAGCAGCGCCGCGCTGCCGCCCACCTTGTACTCGCCCGAATTGAACTGGGCGGTGTAGGCGTCCGGCGTGCGCTCGGCGAAGGTGAGGTCGAGGCCGTGCTTCTCGTCGTATTTCTGCGCCTTGATCACCGGCGGCAGGAAGGCGCCCAGCGAGGGGGGCCCGAACACCACGATCGAGAGCTTCTCCAGGGTCTGGGCGTGGGCGGTGGGCACCGCCGCCGCCATGAAGGCGGCGAGGGCGGCGGCGGCTTTGGTGGCGACCACGGTCTTCATGGGCGTTCCTCCTTCGGTTCTGTTTCTTGCGTCTTGTTCCGTGTCCGGCCCGGCCCGGCGCGCCGCAGCAGATCGAGGACGGCGTCCGCGAACGCGTCGCCCGCCTCCACCGCCGAGAGGTGCGCCCCCTCGACCGCGCAGACATCCGCCCCGGCAATGGCGGCGGCGATCTCCTCCCCGCGCGCCGGCGGGGTGGAGGGATCGTGGCGGCCGACGATCACCCGCGTCGGGCAGGCGACGGCGCCGAGCTCCGCGAGAATGTCTTCGGACGCGAGCACCTCGCAGCAGCTGGCATAGCCCTCGCCGGAGACGGCGCCGATCGCCGCGCCGATCTGCGCGACCCGCTCGGGCCTTGCGGCGCGGAACGCGGGGGTGAACCAGCGCTCCAGCGTCGGCGCCACCAGCGGGGCAAGGCCATCGGCGCGCGCCGCGCGCGCGCGGTCGCGCCACATGGCGGCGGGGGGAAAGCTTGCCGCGGTGTTGGCGAGCACCAGGCCGGCGACCCGCTCCGGCGCGTCGATGGCAAGCCGCATGCCGGTGAAGGCGCCGAGCGACAGGCCGCAGATCACCGCCCGGTGGATCCCCGCAGCGTCCATCACCGCCGCGAGGTCCGCCGCCAGCAGCGCCAGGCTGTAGGGGCCGGCAGGCGCATCGGAGCGGCCGTGGCCGCGCGTGTCGTAGCGCACCAGCCGCGCGTGGGGCGCGAGCCGCGCCGCAACCTCGTCCCACATGCCCATGTCGGCGGCGAGCGAATTGCTGAACACCACCGTGGGCACGCCTTCGGTGCCCGCGGCGCCATCGATGCGGACGGCGAGCCGCACGCCCGGCTCGGCTTCCACGTGGCGCACCTCTGGGATCGACGCTTCCATGGGCCTACTCCGCTGCGCCGAGGGCGGCGCCGCCCTCGAACTCCTTGCGCAAGGCCGTGAAGAACCGGCCGACGAGATGCTTTGAGACGCTGCCGAGGATGCGCTGGCCGACCCCCGCCACGAGGCCGCCCACCTCCCCCGCCCCCTTGTAGACGAGCAGCGAGCCGCCCTCCGTCGGCGTGATCTCGAAGCGCGCCGTGCCGGAGCCGTGGCCGAGCGAGCCGGAACCCGACACGCTGATGTGGCAGGTCCTCGGCGGGGTCTTGTCGCTGAGCGCGATCTCGCCTTCGAACGAGCCGCCGACCGCCGCCACGCGCAGCTGCATCTCCACCGTGTAGGCGTCCGGCCCGGTCTCGGTCATGGTCTTGCAGCCGGGAATGCAGCGCGTGAGCACCGCCGGATCGTTGAGCGCCTGCCACAGGCGCTCGGGATCGGTGGCGATGGTCTCGGAGCCTTCGAGGTCGATCTTCATCGCGGCCTCCGCCTCACAGGCCGAACAGGCGCTGGGCCAGCCCGCCATTGATGGAGGCGCGCTCGGCGTCGGAGAACGGCGTCTCCTCGACGATCCGCAGCGGCGCCAGGTCGCCGATGGGGAACGGCATGTCCGAGCCCATCATGATGCGCGCCGCGCCGACCATGTCGGCGAGGTAGCGCAGCGTGCGCGGGTCCTGGACGATGGTGTCGTAATAGAGCGCGGCGAGCGCGGCGTCGGGATCGCCCAGCGACTTGTCGAGCGCGTAGTTCCGGCGCAGCCGGCCGACGATGTAGGGCAAGGCCGCGCCGCCGATGCCGGCGACGATCTTGGCCTTGGAATAGCGCGTCACGTGGCCGGCATAGATCAGCCGCGAGAGGGCGATCAGCGTGTCGGTGATGCGCCCCACCGCATTGGCCATGCCGTAATCGTGCACCCGGTCGTCGCCGCTCTCGAACACCGGATGGATGAACACCGCCGCGCCGAGTTCGTCGGCGGCCTCCCAGAACGGCGTCAGCGTTGGATCGTCGAGCACCCCGCCCTTGCCCTTGGGCTGGGTGCCGATCATGGCGCCGCGGAAGCCGGCGGCATGGGCCTCGCGCAGCACCTCGGCGGCGCGCGCGCCGTCCTGCAGGGGCACGCTGGCGAGCGGGATGAAGCGCGGCTCGGCCTTGGCGGCGGCGGCGAGGTGCGCGTTGGCGAGCCGCGCCCAGGCGGCGCCCTCCTCCGCCGGCAGCTCGTTGCCGAACATGTCGAGCCAGCCGCCCACGATCTGGCGCTCGATCTTCTGCTCGTCCATCCACTTCAGCCGCGCGGGGATGTCGCTCAGCGGCTTGGAAACCGGCCGGGTGGGCTTGCCGCCGGCGAACGCGAAGCCGAGGCTCGCGCCGTCCTCGATCAGGCGCACGGAGGGGAACTTCCCGGCATCGGCCCGGATGGCGTCCAGCAGGCTCGGCGGCACGAGATGGGCATGGCAATCGATGATCATGAGGTCGTCTCTTCGCTGGAACGGACACGGGCGGCGGCGACGGCGTCGCTGATGGCGGAAATGCGGATGGGCAGCTTGTCGAAGAAGAGGCCGAGGTCGGCGACGGCGTCGTTCAGGGCGCCGGAGATGGCCGCCGGGGCGCCGAGATAGCCGCTCTCGCCCGACCCCTTCTGGCCGAACACGGTGAAGGGCGAGGGCGTGCAATGGTGGACGATCTCCACCTTCGGCACCTCGTGGGAGGACGGCAGCAGGTAGTCCATGAAGCTCTGGGTGAGCATCTGGCCCTCCTCGTCGTAGACGAACTCCTCCAGCAGCGCGGCGCCGAGGCCGTGGGCGATGCCGCCGAGCGTCATGCCCTTGACGATGTGGGGATTGATCACCGTGCCGCAGTCGTGGCCGATCACGTAGCGGCGGATCTCCGGCTTGCCGAGCACCGGGTCGAGCGCCACCAGCACCAGGTGGAACTCGAACGAATGGCAGGGATACATCTGCACCCGCCCGTCCTTCGGCAGGCTGGTGCCGGTGGGCACCTGCATCACGTGGGTGGTCCCCAGGCCCGGCTCGGTGTCGGGCGGCAGGAGGTGGAAGTTGCGGTGGGCGATGTTCACCAGCGCGGCCCAGTCGAGCGCCTTGCCGCCGGCCTCGGCGCCGACGCTGCCGCCGTGGTAGCGCGCCGCCTCCGGGGCGAGGCCCAGATTGTGGGCGCCGATGCGCAGCAGCTTCGCCTTCAGCTTCTGCGCCGCGTGGAAGCAGGCGCCGCCCATCATGATCGCCATGCGGCTGCCCACCGGCGTGTTGGAGGGCAAGCAGGCGAGCGAATCCGGCCGCACGACGCGGATCAGGTCTGGGTCGATCTCCAGCACCTCCGCCACCACGGTGGCGGCCAGCGTCTCGTGCCCCTGCCCCGATGAGGTGGTGTGGATGGTGACGGCGACGCAGCCGGTCCCGTCCACGTTGATGCGCACCGATTCCATCCAGGTGGTGGTCTGGTTCTTCTCGTTGAGCAGCGGCTCGAAGGCGGAATTGCCGCCGCTCGGCTCCAGGCACGCGGCGATGCCGATGCCGGCGAGCATCCCGTCGGCGCGCAGCCGGTCGCGCTCGGCGAGCAGGGCGGCGTAGTCCACGTGCGCCAGCACCTTGTCGACCACCGTGTGGTAGTCGCCGCTGTCGTAGCGGGTGCCGCTCGGGATCAGATAGGGGAATTCCTCCTTGCGGATGAAGTTGCGCCGGCGCACCTCGATGCGGTCGAGGCCGCAGGCCCGCGCCACCTGGTCGAGGGCGGTCTCGATGGCATAGTTGGTGGGCGACTGGCCGAAGCCGCGCACCGCCTCCTGCACCGCCTTGTTGGTGGTGACCGACTGCGCGCGGTAGGCGACGCTCTCGATCTTGTAGGGGCCGACGATGGCGCCGATGGGCTTGCCGAGCTGGAACGGCGCGCGGCCCGCATAGGCCCCGGCATTGTCCAGCGCCCGCAGCTTCATGGAGCGCACGATGCCGGCGTCGTCGAACGCCACGTCCACGTCGAAGATGCGCTCGGGACCGTGCGCGTCGCCGCCGCGCATGTTCTCCAGCCGGTCCTCCAGGAGCCGCACCGGGCGCCCCAGCCGGCGCGCGAGGTGCGCCGCCAGCACCGTGTGCTTGATGCCGCGCTTGACGCCGTAGCTGCCGCCCACGTCCACGTCGTGGTGGACGCGCACATTGTTGGCCGGGATGCGCAGCGCGCGGGCGATCTGGTCGGGATATTTGGGCATCTGGATCGAGGCCCACACGTCCAGCATCTCGGCCCAGGGATCCCAGGAGGCGACGACGCCGAAGGTCTCGATCGGCACCGTCGAATTGCGGCCCCAGGTGACGCGGAAGGAAAGCCGGCGCGGGCTCTCGGCGAAATGCCGGTCCACCTCGCCCCACACGAACGGCTTGTCGAGCAGCACGTTGGAGCCGTGCGCGGGGTGAACCGGCGGGCTCGACGGGTCGAGCGCCTCCTCCGCATGGGTGAGATACGGCAGGCGCTCGTAGCTCACCCTCACCTTCTCGCAGGCGTCCTCGGCCAGGGCGCGGCTGTCGGCGACCACGGCGGCGACCCATTCGCCGGCATAGCGCGTCTGCCCGACCGCGAGCGGGAAGCGGCGCACGTTGGGCGTGTCGAGGCCGTTCATGAGCGGGTCGGTCGCCCCCGCCAGCTCCTCGCCGGTGAGCACATAGTGGACGCCCGGCAGGGCGAGCGCCGCCGACGGGTCGATGGCGAGGATCCGGGCGGCGGGATGCTGGGCGCCGAGGATCGCCACGTGCACCATGCCGTCGAGGGCGATGTCGGCCACATAGCGCCCGTGCCCGGCCACGAAGCGGCGGTCCTCGCGCACCCTTCGGTTGGCGGAGACGAAGCGGAAGGGGGCGGCCCCGGCGTTCATGGGCGGCCTCCGGCCAGGGCGCGCGGTGCGTTCGCCTGGCGCAGGCGCTCGGCCGCAAGCTCCACCGCCTCGACGATCTGGCCGTAGCCGGTGCAGCGGCAGATGTTGCCGGAAATCGCCTCGACGATGTCGGCGCGGGTGGGTTCGGGGTTGGCCTCGAGCAGCGCATGCGAGGCCAGGATCATGCCCGGCGTGCAGAAGCCGCACTGCAGGCCGTGGGTCTCGCAGAAGGAATCCTGCAGCACGCTGAGCTCGCCCGCGGCGGGCGCGAGCCCCTCGATGGTGGTGATGTCGAGCCCGTCCGCCTGCACCGCGAACATGAGGCAGGAGCGCACGGGGGCGCCATCCACCAGCACCGTGCAGGCGCCGCACACGCCGTGCTCGCAGCCGGCATGGGCGCCGGTGAGGCGAAGCTCCTCGCGCAGCGTGTCGAGCAGCGTCTTGCGCGGCTCGACGTCCACCTCGCTTACCGCCCCATTGACCTGCAATGCGACCTTCATCGGCCGGCTCCTTTTTCCTGTGCGTCCGCCAGAGCGTCGCCGATCGCCCGGGCGCCGAGCAGGACGGCGACGCGGCGGCGATAGGCGGCGCTGGCGTGAAGATCGGAGGTGGGCTCCAGCGCCGCGGCGGCGGCCTCCACCGCCTGCGCCACCCGATCGCCGTCGAGGCGCGCGCCGACGAGGCCGGCGACGTCGAGCCTCACCGGGCGGTCGCCCACGCCGCCGATGCCGAGCGCGATGCGGGTGCACCGCCCGTCCGGGTCGAGCGCCACCTGCGCGGCGGCGGAGACGAAGGCGAAGTCCGAGCGCCGCGCGCTCACCTCGTGGAAGCCGACGCCGACGCGCGGCTCGTCCCAGATCGGGAAGCGCACGTGGGTCAGGAGGCCGGCCTCCGGGGCGGCGGTGAGCATGGGGCCGATGAAGAAGTCGTCGGCCGGCATCTCGGACCGGCCGCCTTCGTCCTCGGTGACGATCTCGGCTTCGAGGGTGACGGCCACCAGCGGGATCTCGGCGGAGGGGTCGGCATTGGCGAGCGAGCCGCCCACGGTGCCGCGGTTGCGCGTCGGCGGATGGCCGACCCACGGCAAGGCGGCGGCGAGCAGCGGCAGCCGGCTCGCCACCAGGGCCGAGCGCTCGGCGTCCACCTGGCGTGTGGTGGCGCCGATCACCAGCGCGCCATCCTCCTCGACGATGCCGGCGAGCGCCGGCAGGCGCAGGATGTCCACCAGGACCGTCGGGCGCGCGAGGCGCATGGCGAGCATGGGCACCAGCGTCTGCCCGCCGGCCACCACCCGCGCATCCGGGCTCGCGGCGAGCACCGCGCAGGCTTCAGCCACGGAGCCGGGCCGAACATAGGCGAAAGGGGCCGGTTTCATGCGGAAATGTCCTCGTTCGCGGACAGGTCGCGGAGCACGGGGGCGCCGCCGGGCTCAGCCCAGCAGCAGGCCCGCGACGGCGGGCGACAGGACCGAAACCGTCTGGGTCTTCAAGAGCGGCCCGCCGGCCTCGCTCGCCGCCTTCACCGCCTTCCAGCCGGCGTCGGCGCCGAAGGAGGCCCAGGCGGCGACGCGGGCCTGCTCGCTCTCGAAGCGGGTGAGATAGGTGAGGCGCCCATCCTCCTCGGGCGCGACGAACACGCCCAGAAGGTCGATGCCATGGCCCGGAAGGCGCGGCACCACTTCATCCTTGAACCGCTGGCGCATCGCCTCGGCCTTGCCGTCGGCGGCCTCGTACACGCGGATCTCATAGATCATCGGAGCCTCCCTTGATGGCTTCTGACGCGCCAATTGGGGAAACGATACAGAGACAAATGCACGGGAGTCAATTATTGAGCTAACTCATTCTGAGATTTTGACCCATATTTTATGATGCAATGCGGCATCGCCATGGTGTGCCTGACGTTTTTCGCAGGGCGGCGCGCGTCCGGTGCCGGTGCCTTTCAGCGTTGCACCGCAACAGGAGCCAAAAAAGGGGACGCCCGTCAAATCGCATTGCTTCAATTTTCAAATTGTACTATTCGAGTCCTGTCCTCGTCAGGTTGACCATGTCCGATTGGCTTCCCTCACTTCCCCTCGGGCCGGGCCCGCGCTACCTCGCCATCGTCGACCTGCTCGAGGCCGACATCGCGGCGGGGCGGGTCAAGCCGGGGGCGCGGCTTCTGCCCCAGCGGGATCTGGCCGAGCGGCTGGGCCTCAGCGTCGGCACCGTCTCGAAGGCCTATGCCGAGGCCGAGCAGCGCGGCCTGATCTCCGGCGAGGTGGGACGGGGCACGTTCGTCCAGCGCCGGCGCCAGCCGCAGCGCGCCGAGGTCCAGGGGGTGAACCTCGCCCTCAACGTGCCGCCCGCCACCGGCGAGGCGGACCTGATCGCGGCGGTGGTGGCCGAGATCGCCGCCGAGGCCGACATGGACCGGCTGCTGAGCTATCTGCCGCACCAGGGACGGCGCGACCACCGGGAGGCGGTGGCGCTCTGGCTCGGCGCCCACGGCATGGAGGCGGAGCCCGACCAGATCTTCATCACCCACGGCGCCCAGCACGCGCTCTCCATCGCCATGACCATGGTGGCGTCGCGCGGCGACACGGTGCTCACCGAGGCCCTCACCTATTCCGGCACGCTCTCGCTCGCCACCCAGATGGGCTACCGCCTGCATGGCGTCGCCATGGACCGGGAGGGGCTCCTGCCCGCCGCCCTCGACAAGGCGTTCACCGAGACCGGCGCGCGGGTGCTGTACTGCATGCCGACGCTGCAGACCCCCACCGGGACGGTGCTGCCGGCCGAGCGGCGCGCGCAGATCGCCGAGATCGTCCGCCGCCACGACGCCTATGTGGTCGAGGACGACGCCTATGCCTTCCTGATGCCGACGCCGGTCGTGCCGCTCGCCGCGCTGGTGCCGGAGCGCGCCTTCTACGTCGTGAGCTTCGCCAAGTGCCTCGCGCCCGGCCTGCGCATCGGCGCCATGATCGCCCCCGACAGCTTCCGCGACCGCTGCATCAACGGCCTCAGGGCGAGCGGATGGATGGCGGTGCCGCTGATGGCCGAGGTGGTCGCCCGCCTGATCCACACCGGCGGCCTCGCCAATCAGGCGGCCCTCAAGCAGGAGCAGGCGGCGCTGCGCAACAAGATCGCCCGCCGGCTGCTGGCGGGGCTGCTGCCGGAGATCCCGGCGCCGCCCGGCTTTCATCTGTGGCTGCCGCTGCCCATGGGGCGCACCTTGCCGGCGCTGATCGCCCAGGCGGGCCAGCGCGGGATCACGCTCGCCCCGCCCGGCAGCCTGCGGCCCAACGACCCGACGACCCAGGGGGTGCGCGTGTGCCTCGGCGCGGCGGCGAGCCTCGCGCAGCTGGAGGACGGCCTGAAGGACCTGCGCCGCATCTTTGAGGAAGCGGAAGCCATCTCCTTCGTCTGAGCGGGCCGCGCGCGCGATCCGGTGCCAAGATCCGCCAGGTCTGCCGATCATGAAACCCGCGGCTTTGCTCGCGGTTCTCCTATGGCCGAAGGTCTTGGGCCTCGTCGCCGGCTCAGTTCGACGGCCTGTAGGGGCCAAGCGCCTTGAGCGCCTGATCGCGGAAGGTCAAGTTCACGACCTTTGAGACATCCACTCGCGATTCCAAGTACTTCTGAGACTGGTAGAAGGCCACGTCCTTCCTGAGGCTGTCCTCGTTGATTGCGCCGTCGGGATTGATGCCGCTGGGCACGATGGCCTGGTAGAGCGCCTTGTCCTTGATCTTGGTGTTCGCGATCAGGATGGCGATCACCTCATCCCCAGCGGGGCCCGCGAAGTGCCCGTCCTTGAGCGCATCATTGTAGATGCGCGCGCCCTTGAGGTAGGCGACCATGAAGCGCGCCGCCACGTCGGGACGCTTCGCGATGAAGTCGCCGCCGTAGAGAAGAACGGCGACCTGCTGGTTGGGATACACCTTCGAGTCGATCATGCGGACGGCGTGCCCGCCCAACACCGCCTGGGACGCGGACGGCTCCGCCGTGACCGCCGCATCCACCGCCTTGTTGGCGAGGGCGGACACCTGCTGAGGGTAGCTGATATAGACGTGCTCCACGTCGCCGAAGGATAGGCCGGCGCTCTTCAGCGCTTCGTTGAGCAGCGAGGACTGCGCCCCGCCCTGCCCCGCCTCCGCGACCTTCAGGCCCTTCAGATCGGCATAGGTCTTCACCCTGCCGCTGTCGACGAGGTCCTTGCGCACGATGATCGGAACATATTCGTGGCCGGGCGGGGTCGAGCCCCGGTCGGCGACGATCTGGATGTTGATGCCGCGGCCGACGGCGTTGAAGAGACCGGCGGAAGACGCGCCGCCGGCAACGTCGATTTGGCCCGCGCCGAGGGGCGCGATCATCTTCGGTCCGGCGTCGAACGCGATGAACTCGACCTTGATGCCCGCCTCGCCGAAAAACCCCTTGGTCTCGGCGATGAAGAAGGGCGCATCGCTGACCACGCCGTTGATGCCGATCTTCACCACGTCGGGCGGCGCGCTTCCCTTCGCGCTTTGGGCCAGGACCCCGGTCGTGCAGGCCAGGATGATTGCGGTCGCAACTGTGCCGGCAGTCAGTGTCACGTCCTTACCTCCCGTATTATTTTTCTAGCTTGATCGGGCTTCAGGTTAGCAAGCGCATTCCATCGCAGATAATAATGTTGAATTATACGATGCATCTGTGATGGCTATGGAAGCAGTCGTGGACCTTCGTCAGATCCAGTATTTCCTCTGCCTCTATGAGGAGGGCTCGGTCACTCGCGCCGCGCGCCGCCTGAACATCGTCCAGCCGGCCCTGAGCACCCAGCTTGCCAAACTTGAGCAGGAGCTCGGCGACAAGCTGTTCGACCGCAGCCCCAAGGGCATCATCCCCACCCCCGCGGGCCAGCTCCTGCATCGGCTCTACAAGCCCATCGTGCGCGATTTCGCCGAGGCCTACGAGCAGATGGTGAACCGCACCGGCATCGTGTCCGGGCGCGTGGCCATCGGCGTGATCCCATCCCTGACCGCCAGCACGCTGGACATTTCGCTGGCGCGCTTCACGAGCCAGCACGCCGACGTCGAGGTCTCCGTGGTCGAGGGCTACTCGACCACGCTCACCGAGTGGCTGCGATCGGGCGCGGTGGACGTCATCATCGTCAACAAGATGCCCGGGCTTCAGGACCTGGAAGTCGAACACCTGCTCGACGAAGACCTCATGCTGGTCGCGCCGCAAAGCGGGCACCGGCCGTCGGGACCCGTCAGGTTCAAGGATGCGGCGGCGATGCAGCTCGTCATTCCGCCGCGGCCCCAGGGATTGCGCAACGTGATCGATGTCGCGGCCGAGACCGCCGGGATCAAGCTCGTCCCGCGCATCGAGATCGACGCCCTGTACACGATCCAGGCCTTCCTGAAGCGGACGACCGGCTATGTCTCCATGCTGCCGCCCCTCGCCATCCTGCCGAGCCTGCGCGACGGCACGCTCCACGTCCAACCCATCTTCGGGCCGCGGATCACGCGCCAGATCGTCTGCGCCCGGAGCCCGGGGCGCCCATTCAGCCTGGCCGCGCGCAAGCTGATCGACATGATCGCGGCAGACTTGCGGGAAGCGGGCATCGGCCCCCAGCCTGCCGCGCAGCCACACGCCCATCTATCTAACTGATCTACATCATACATATACATTATTTGAATTTATGATTTTTGCGCCCAACCCTGGATCCTGATGTCCGCGGGCAGCGCTGCTCAAGAGCCCGCATTCTTACGCCCATTTGGGCGGCGCAGGGCCTAAGTCAATTTCGAGTCCAAGCGGGCCGAGCGGAGTTCGCGGATGAATGTTCAAGATCGCCCGTCCGTTCAGCCGATCCCCCAAAGGCGAAGGCTCCGATCATGCGGCGGCGCGGCGGGATGGGTGCGCTGGCCAATTCGCCCCGCCTGGCGATCGCCAGGCCCGGGGTGGAGCCGAGGCACCAGCTGGCGGACATCGCCGCTCTGCGGGACGGCCGGACGGCCACGCTGTTTCCGCAGCCCGGCGGTCCTTGCATCCCCGTGGTGTCGGGGCTGACGTCCGCTGCCAGATCAACAAGGTCACGCTCGGCGCGCCGGCGCCCGCGCCGGCGATATAGTTGACGTCGCAACGTTGATATGGCAACAAAATCGCAAAGACGCCGCCGTGCGCGGCGACAGAACAAGAACCGCCCTTCGGCCGCGCGCGCGGCCGGCCTGCGGCGCAAGCTGGGAAGAACCGCCATGTTGGAAGCCCCCCGTGGCGCGCCCGCCACATCCGACATCGATCCGTTCTCGGACGCCTATCTGGGCGACCCCTACCCGTTCCACCAGCAGCTGCGCGACGCGGGGCCGGTGGTCTGGCTCGCGCAATGGCAGGTGTTCGCGGTCGCCCGCGCCGCCCCGGTGAAGGCGGTGCTCGGGGACTGGGAGACCTTCTGCTCGGGCGCCGGCGTCGGCCTCGCGAATTTCAAGGTCGAAACGCCCTGGCGCACGCCCAGCCTGCTGCTGGAGACCGACCCGCCGGACCACACGCGCAACCGCGCGGTCATCGGCCGCGCGCTCTCCCCGGCCTCGCTGCGGGGCCTCAAATCCAGCTTCGAGAGCGCGGCCGAGGAACTGGTCGCGGCGCTGCCCGACGGCGCCGATTTCGACGCCGTGCCGCTGCTCGCCGAGGCCTTCCCGCTCAAGGTCTTCGCCGACGCGGTCGGGGTCCCCGCGGAGGGCCGCCGCCACCTGCTCGCCTATGGCAACATGGTGTTCAACGCCATGGGCCCGCGCAACGAGCGGTTCGAGCGCGCCATGGCCCATGCGGCGCAGGTGGTCCCCTGGATCGAGCGCGCCTGCCAGCGCGACGTGCTCACGCCGTCCGGCCTCGGCGCCCAGATCTACGCCGCGGCCGACGAGGGCGCGGTGAGCGCGCGCGAGGCCGCGCTGATCGTGCGCTCCTTTCTCTCCGCCGGCGTCGACACCACCGCGGCCGGCATCGCCAACGCGCTCTACTGCTTCGCCCGCAATCCCGACCAGTGGGCGCGCGTGCGCGCCGATCCGGCCTTGGCGCGCGCCGCCTTCGAGGAGGTGCTGCGCTTCGAATCGCCGTTCCAGGCGTTCTTCCGCACCACCACCCGCGAGGTGGAGCTGGAGGGAACGGTCCTGCCCGCCGAGGCCAAGGTCCTGGTGCTGATCGGCGCCGCCAACCGCGATCCGCGCCAGTGGGAGGACCCCGACCGCTTCGATGTGAAGCGCAAGACGCTCGGCCATGTGGGCTTCGGCTTCGGCATCCACGGCTGCGTCGGCCAGATGATCGCCCGCATGGAGGTGGAGGCGGTGCTCGCCGCGCTCGCGCGCCGGTTCGAGCGGATCGCCCTCGCCGGCCCGCCCACCGCGCTGATCCACAACACGCTGCGCAGCTTCGTGCGCCTGCCGTTGCGGCTCGGAAGCTGAGCGGGAGGCCAATTCGTGCGGATCATCTTCCTTTATTGCGACGGTCGCGAACAGAGCATCGACGCGCCGGCCGGCGCCACCCTGATGCAGGCCGCGGTCGCCGCCGGCGTCGAGGGCATCCTCGCGGAATGCGGCGGATCGGCCATGTGCGCCACCTGCCACGTCTATCTCGATGCGCCGTTCGCGCACCTGGTTCCCCCCGTCAACGCGGTGGAGCACGAGATGCTCGAGTCCACCGCGTCGGAGCGCCGTCCCACCAGCCGCCTGAGCTGCCAGGTGACGCTCACGCCGGAGCTCGACGGGCTCAGGGTCGCGCTGCCGCACACCCAGGTCTGAGCGATGGCCGCCCGCGTCGATCGTCACCGTCGGCGCCCCCCGGCGGTTCCCCGGCATGACGCGGCCGCCGCCCTCACCCGCGCTTGCGCCGCTCCACGCGCGCGGCGGCATCGACCTGCGGCTCGAACGGCGCGAGCTTCGGATCATAGGCGTTCACGAGCGGAATCTGGGACCGGATCTTGCGCAGCGCCAGGACCAGGCCCTCGACCTCGTCCGTCGTCAGGCACGACAGGAGCCGCGTCTCGCGCTCCAGCGCCACGTCGATGATGCGGTCGTGCAGGTCGTCGCCCGCCGCGGTGAGCGCCAGGCTGCGGGAGCGGTTGTCCAGCGGGTCGTCGGTCATCGCCACGAGGCCGCGGCGTTCGAGCGTCTGCAGGCTCCGGCTGACGGCGGCCTTGTCGAGGCCAACCGCCGCGCAGATCTGGTTGGCGCTGATGTCGGGCATAAGCGCCAGGACGGCGATGACGCGCCACTCGGTAATCCCGACGCCGAAGTACTTCAGATAGGTTTGGGATGCCCCCCGCGACAGGCGGCTGGAAATATTCGTGAAGAAATAGGGGACATGACGATCGAGGTCGAGAAGCCGACGCCCTGTGCGCTTCTTGCTCGATTTCGGCTTGGCCATCGGAGAGGCGCCATAATTCAGTGCAATGGAATCAGCGGGATTTAGCGCATACGAACGCATGGAGGCAAGCGCCAATTCCGAGAACAGATAAAATACAGTTCGACCGAAGTCGACCTCGGCCAAGCAAAAGCGCGCGCCGTCGGAGGGGATCAACAATGGACGCCGAAGGCGTCCGGCCTCGGGCGCGATCCGGCCCGATCGAATCCATTGGATCGGTGACATGCCCGCTCGATCGAGGAGAGCGAACGCGTCGCCCGATCAGCTTGCGGCGCGAGCCGATCGGCGCCTGCCCTAGGGGAGGAAGGGCGATCAAAGTGTCTGCGAAGGCGAGGGCCGCACCGGCAATGGGCTCTCGGCCGGCTTCACGCCGCGGCGGCCGGCGCCGAGGGCCGCCCGTCCCCACGGGCTCACACGTAGCAGGGGCCCTCGATCAGCGGGTGGGCGGCAAGGAACGCCTCGTCCACCTCGATGCCGAGCCCCGGCCCCTCGCGGCAGGTCACCGTGCCGTCGGGCGACAGGTGGTAGGGCAAGCCGCAGACCTCGTCCCGGAACGGGTTGTGGTGCGCCACGTCGCCCTCGAAATAGCCCGGATTGTCCACCGCGCACATGAGGTGCAGGGTCGCCACCATGTTGATGCCGGTGGCGGAGGTGTGCGGGTTCACCGACAGCTTCCAGGCGGAGGCGAGCACCGCGATGCGGTGGCATTCGGTGATGCCGCCCGCCTTGGAGAGATCCGGCTGCACGAAGGCGACCGCGCCATCCGCGATCAGGCGGGTGAACTCGAAGCGGGTGTAATGGTTCTCGCCCGCCGCCAGCGGCACCCGGCCGAGCTTGGCGAGATCCTGATAGCTGCGATAGTCCTGCGGCGGGAACGGCTCCTCGAACCAGCCCACGTTCGCCGCCTCGTAGGCCGGCATCACCCGCCGGGCATGGTCGGGGGTGCAGCCGGTGTTGCCGTCCACCAGGATGTCCACCTCCGGCCCCACGGCGGCGCGCACCGCCTCCATGCGGGCGATGTCGCGGGCGGGGGCGTCGCCGCCGCGCAGCTTCAGCGCCGTGTAGCCCTGCGCCACATAGCTCTGCGCCTCCTCGGCGAGCCCCTTGGGGTCCTGCCAGCCGAGCGAGATGCCGCCGGCATAGGCCTTGATCGGCTTCGGCGCGCCGCCGAGCAGGCGGTGGACCGGCTGGCCCATCGCCTTGCCGCGGATGTCCCACAAGGCGATGTCGAGCCCGCTCAGCGCCATGGCGGCGGCGGCGCCCATGCCGTGGCTCGCCAGCTGCATGCGGTAGACCTTCTGCCACACGCCCACCACGTCGAGCGCATCCATGCCGAGCACCAGCTCGGACAAAGTGGTGTCGATCAGCTTTGCCACCGCGCCGGGGCAGCGGCCGTGATGGGCCTCGCCCCAGCCCACCACGCCCGCGTCCGTCTCCACCCGCACCAGCACCGCGTCGCGCTTGACCGCGCGGCCGATCCCGAGGGTGACCTTCTTGCCCTCGGGCACACGGAACGAGATCGGGACGGCTCTGATGGAAGCGATGCGCATGGGGCTCTCGGTCTTGGAAGCGCCGCTCAGGCGGCGGGCTGGCGGTAGGCAGGATTGACGAGGTTTTTCGGCGCCTCGCCGTTCAACATGCGCAGCACCTCCTGCGCGGCGCCGATGCTCATGGCCCGCATGGAGGTGGCGGTGATGCCGGCGCCGTGGGGCGTCATGATGAGGTTCGGCAAGGCGAAGAGCGGGCTGTCGGGCGGCACCGGATGGACGTCGTAGACGTCGGTCGCGGCGCCGGCGATGCGGCCCGCCTTCAGCGCCGCGATCAGCGCGGCGGTGTCGACGATGGGGCCGCGGGCCGGGTTCACCAGCACCGCATCCGGCTTCATGCGGGCGATGAGGCCGGCGGAGACGAGGCCGGTGGTTTCCGGCGTCAGCGGGCAGGCGATGACGACGGCGTCGGCCTGCGCGAACAGCTCGTCGAGGCTGACCGGCGTCACGCCTTCGGGCGCCTTTCCCGAGCGCGAGGCGCCGAGCACGCGCATGCCGAAGCCGGCGGCGGCGATGGCGGCGACGCGCTGGCCGATGGCGCCGAGGCCGACGATGCCGAGCGTGGTGGCGGCGATCTCCTGCGTGCCGTCCGCGAGGCCGCGCGCCGGGTTCCAGCCGTCCGCCCGCAGGCGGGCGTCCATGCGGGCCAGCGGCCGGCGCAGCGCGAACAATGCGGCGAAGACATATTCGGCCACCGTCTGGGTGTTGCTGCCCGGCAGGTTGGCCACCGGGATGCCAAGGGCGGTGGCCTCGGCGACGGGGATGAAGTCCAGCCCCACGCCGTGCCGCACCACGCCCTTGAGGCGCGCGGCGCCCGCGAACACGCCCGCGGGCAGCTTGGCGCGCACGATCACCGCGTCGGCTTCGCGCACCCCGGCGCGCAGCGTGTCGTCGGAGGTGTCCGCGCCCACCACCACCCGGGCATGGGGCGCGAGCAGCGCCGCGCCGTCCGGGTGGAGCGCGTTGGTGGCGAACACCACCGGCCTTGCGTCACTGGCCATAGGGGTCGCCTTGCGTGATCGGGTTGGGAAGGGTGCCGAGGCCCTCGACGCTGGCGCGCACCACCGAGCCGGGCCTCAGCCAGGCCGGCGGCGTGCGCATGCCGGCGACGCCGGCCGGGGTGCCGGTGGCGATCACGTCGCCGGGCGCGAGCGCATGGTCCTGCGACAGGCGCGAGACGAGGTCCGCCACGTCGAACACGAGGTTCGAGGACACCCCCTCCTGAAGCCGCACGCCGTCCACCTCCAGGCTCAAGGCGAGGCGGTGGGGATCGCCGATCTCGTCGGCGGTGGCGAGGAACGGGCCGAGCGGGCCGAAGGTGGGCAGGTTCTTGCCGCGGGCAAAGCCGCCGTCGCGCTTGATCAATTCGCTGGCGCTGATGTCGTTGAACACCGCATAGGCGCACACATGCGCCAGCGCGTCCTCGCGGCTGACCCCGCGGGCCGGCCGGCCGATGACGGCGGCGATCTCCACCTCGTAGGTGCAGCCGCCGATGTCCGGCGGCAGCAGGATCGGCGCGCCCGGCCCGACCACGGTGGAGGGCTGCTTCATGAACAGTACCGGCGCGGCCGGCGGCGCCATGCCGCGCTCCTCCAGGGCGTCGCGATAATTGTAGGCGAGCGCGAAGATGCGTTCCGGCACGAAGGGGGCGAGAAGCTCCACCTCGCCGAGGGCGAGGCGCGCCGGCGGCGCAAGGCCGTGCCGGGCGATGGCGGCGGCGGCCTCGGCGAGGCCGGCCTTCACCAGCGCCGCCACGTCCGGCGCACGGCCCGCGAGGGCGTCCGCCATGGCGGGATGGGCGAGGTCGCAGACCTGATCGTCCGCGCCCGCGCCGTCGCCCAGGAGCACGCCGGCGCGCGCCGTTCCGTCCTTCAAGAAGGTGACGAAGCGCATGGCCTCAGCCCACCTTGTAGCGGTCGATGACCGCGCGATCGATCTCGATGCCGAGGCCGGGACCGGTGGGGATCTTCACCCGGCCGCGCTCCTGCACGATCGGCTCCTTCGCGAGGTGGTCGCGGAACGGATTCTCGCACTGCTCGAATTCCAAGAGCGGCTCGAACGGGAACAGGCTCGGCGGCTGGTCGGCGAGCGAGCCGAGGAAGTGCAAAGTGGCGGCGATCCCCACCGCCGAGCCCCAGGCGTGGGGCACGCACTCGACGCCGTGGGTGGAGGCGAGCGTCGCGATCTTCTTGCATTCCGACAGGCCGCCGGCGGCGCACACGTCCGGCTGCACGATGTCCATGGCCTTGCGCACGATGGCGTCGCGGAAGCCCCAGCGGGTGAACTCGTTCTCCCCGCCCGCCACCGCCATGTCGAGGGCGCGGGAGACCTCCACGTAGCCGTCGATGTCCTCCGGCGAAATGGGCTCCTCGAACCACTCGATGTCCAGCTCTTCGAGCTTGCGGCCGAGGCGGATGGCGACCGGCACCGAGAAGGCGTGGTTGGCGTCCACCATCAGGCGGATGTTGGGGCCGACCGCCTCGCGCACCGCCTTCACCCGCTCGTAGTCCTTGTGGATGTTGCCGAGGCCGATCTTCATCTTGACGGCCTTGAAGCCCTCCTCGACATAGCCCACGGCCTCCTCCACCGCCTCCTCCACCAGGCGGTCGAAGTCGATGAAATAAAGGCCGGTGGCGTAGCAGTCGACCTCGGTGCGGAAGGCGCCGCCAAGAAGCTTGTGCACCGGCTTGCCGCAGGACTTGCCGACGATGTCCCACAAGGCGATGTCGATGCCGCTGATGGCGGCGATGGACATGCCCTTGCTGCCATAGTCCTTGATGCGGTTGTAGAGGTCCTCCCAGATCACCTCCACGTCGAACGGGTCGCGCCCGACGATGCGGGGGCCGAACTGGGTCTCGACGAAGGCCTTGGCGACGGCCGAGGGGCCGTAGCACTCGCCCCAGCCGACGATGCCGTCGGCGGTCTCGATCTCCACGAGGCAGGTGCCACGCGTCTTGTAGAGCCAGCCCCGCGAGGAGGTGAAGGGCTTCTCCACGGGGGAGGACATCACGTGGGCCTTGACGGACTTGATGACGCTCACGACGCGCTCTTTCTGTTCGCAACGGACAGGGAAATGGCATTGGCCCGACGGGCCGGCCCGCGGCCGGCCCCGAACCGGTCGGGCCGGATCAGTCCTTGCCCTTGAAGACCTGGGTGGCGACCGCGTTGAGGGACTTCTGCACGTCGTTGACTTCCTTATCCAGCGCGTCGCCGGTCAGGTCGTCCACCAGAACCCCATTCTCGGCCGCGAACGCCTTGAAGCGCGGGTCCTGGATCGACTTGCGGAAGGCCTCGACCAGGGTCTTGCGCACCGCGGGGGGCAGGTTCGCCGGGCCCACCACATAGGCCATCTGCACCACCGGGCCGTAGGGGAACACGTCGAAGCCCTTCTCCTTCATGGTCGGCACGTCGGGGAAGACGTTGAGCCGCTCGTTGGCGAACACCGCGATGGGCTTCACCTGGCCGGCCTTGATCTGGCTGATGCTCTCCGACGGCTTCAGCACGCCCGCGTCCACCTGGCCGCCGGCGAGGTCGACGATCACCTTGGCGCCGCCCGGATAGGGCACGTTCACATAGTCGACGCCCGCCGCCTTGGCGGTCATGGTCGCGAAGATGTGGTTGATGTTGTAGCTGCCCGGCGTGCCGATGGTGACCTTGCCGGGGTTCGCCTTCATCTTCGCCACGAAGGCGTCGATGTCCTTCGGCCCGTCGGTGTTCACCAGCAGCATCAAAGGATCGCTGGAGATCCGGGCGATGCCGGTGAACTGATCGTTGCGCAGCGGCGTCTTGCCCTGGGCGATCATGGACAGGGTGGAGGAGGTGCCCATGCCGAGCGTGTAGCCGTCGGGGGCGGCGCTGGCGACGCGGCCCATGCCGATGGTGCCGGTGCCGCCGGGCACGTTGTCGACGATGATGTTGACGCCGTTCTCGGCCAGGATCGGCGCCAGCTTGCGCGCCGCGATGTCGTTGGAGCCGCCGGCGTTCCACGGCACGACGAGCCGCACTTCGCGCGAGGGGAACTTGTCCTGGGCCGCCGCGGGCGCGGCCGCGAGAACCAGTGTGGCCGCAGCGGCCGAGGCGAGACGGACGAACATGGCGCTTCTCCCGTTTGTGTTATTTGTTATAACAAACAACATGCACTGGGCTTGTCAACGCCCTTCTGCGATGATCCGCTCGGTCCGACGGAGGTGCACGTGAATCTGGCCGACCAGTCTCTCTCCCGGATCGCCCGCGAGCCGCTGTGGGACCGCGCCCACGGCCAGCTCCGCGAAGCTTTGCTCGCGGGCCGCTTCGAGCCAGGCAGCGCGCTGGTGCTGCGGCAGCTGGCGGAAACCTTCGGCACCTCGATCACGCCGGTGCGCGATGCCGTGTCCCGGCTCGTCGCCCAGGGGGTGCTCGACCAGGGGCCGCGCAATTCCGCTTTGGTGCCGGATCTGCGGTCGAGCGCGCTGACGGACCTCATGGTGGTGCGCACCGAGCTCGAAGGACGCGCCACGCGGGAGGCCGCGGCGAAGGCCGCCGCGGCGGACGTGGTGGCGCTCGAGGGGCTGCTCGCCGACATGCGGCGGATGATCGCGCAGCGCCAGCTGGACACCTATCTCGACATCCACCGGCGCTTCCATTTTGGCATCTACGCCCTCGCCGGCATCCCCATCCTGCTCGAGATGATCGAGAATCTCTGGCTCCGGTGCGGGCCGATCCTGTCCTTCGTCGTGCCAGAATACGTGGTGTCGCTGAAGGGCACCGACCACCACCAGGCGGCGCTCGACGCGATCCGCGTGAAGGACGGCGCCGGCGCCGAGGCGGAGATCGTCGCCGACATCGAGGAGGCGGGCTCCTATCTGCTCAGCCTCGCCGACCCGTCGGGCCGCATCCGCCGCCCCGGACGGGAAGGCGCGCGCAATGCCAACGCCCCGGGCGTGGCGGCGCCGTGAGCCTCAGGCGGCCGTGAGCGTCAGGACCGGGCCCTGCCGAAGCTGTTGCCCGATTCCTTGACCGTCTCCATCGCCACGTTGGTGGACGTGCTGGCGACGTAAGGCAGGCCGGAAATGCTCTCGCCGAGGATCAGCCGGTAGCGGCGAATGTCGCGCGTGCGCACCTTCAGCAGGTAGTCGAACCGGCCCGCGATCATGTGGCACTCCTCGACTTCCTTGATCTTCTTCACCGCGGCGTTGAATTCGGAGAGCGCCTTCTCGTCGGTCTGGGTGAGCTTCACCTCGGTGAACGCGACGTGGTCGAGCTCGATCTTCGCCGGGTTGAGGATCGCCTTGAAGCCTTCGATATAGCCGGCGCTGATCAGCTTCCTGAAGCGGGCGAGGCACGGCGTCTTCGACAGACCGACCCGCTCGGCGAGGTCGGTGATCGACACGCGGCCATCCTCCACCAGCACGTCCAGGATCTTGCGATCGAACTCGTCGATCGGACTGCGATCGAAGCCATCCTTGGTCACAATGCGCGCTCCTCTCGGGATCGGAAGCGGACGACGCCGGCTGAAGATCAGGCCGGACCAAGCGATGCCGCGGTGCCCCCGTCCTGGCGCCGTGCGCGGCGCCCTGCGTCGTTAGTCGAATTTCCCATAACTCTCCCATATTCTCTATCTTTCGCACATTTTTGTCGACATATTTGGTCGTAATGCCCTTTGCTGCGGTGTATTCAGGTCTGAACGCGCAGCCCTCAAATGCTATTCTGAGATCACTCAGACGGCTCCCGAAGCGGGACGCGGCTCTCGTCCGGCCGCGGCGTCGCCGCGTTTCAGGGCCTGGCTTTTCAAGGGGAGCCGCGATGCTCGACACCACCGCCATCAACCGGGCCGCCGCGGACTCGAAGCCGTCGCGGCCGTTCGCGCAGTTCGCGCCGCCGGTCCGGCCGCAGAGTGCGCTGCGCCAGGCCATCACCGCCGCCGGCCTGCGCCCGGAGGAGACCTGCGTTCCGCCGCTGGTCGCGGCCGCGCGGCTCGCCCCCGCCATGAAGAGCGCGGTCGCCGGCACCGCCCGCTTCCTGGTCGAGGCGCTGCGCGCCAAGCCCCAGGGCGGATGCGTCGAGGGCCTGGTGCGGGAATATTCGCTCTCCAGCCGGGAGGGGGTGGCCCTCATGTGCCTCGCCGAAGCGCTGCTGCGCATTCCCGACGCCGCCACCCGCGACGCGCTGATCCGCGACAAGATCGCGACCGGCGACTGGATGTCCCATCTCGGCGGCGGCCGCTCGGTGTTCGTCAATGCCGCGACCTGGGGCCTGTTCGTCGCCGGCAGGCTGACCTCCGCGGGCGAGGCGCGCGGCCTCTCGGCGGCCCTCACCCGGCTGATCGCCCGCTGCGGGGCGCCCGCCATCCGGCGCGGCGTCGACCTGGCGATCGGCCTGATGGGCGCGCAGTTCGTCACCGGCGAGACCATCGCGGCGGCGCTCGAGCGCGCCCGCCCGATGGAAGCGCGCGGCTTCCGCTATTCCTACGACGTGCTCGGCGAGGCGGCTATGACCGCCGCCGATGCCGATCGCTACCACCGCGACTACGAGCGCGCGATCCATGCCATCGGCACGGCCGCGAACGGGCGCGGGGTCTATGAGGGTCCCGGCATCTCCATCAAGCTGTCGGCGCTTCACCCGCGCTACGGCCGGGCGCAGGCGGCGCGCGTCATGTCCGAGCTGCTGGCGCGGCTGCGCGCGCTGGCGCTGCTCGCCCGGCACTACGACATCGGCCTCAACATCGACGCCGAGGAGCAGGACCGGCTGGAGCTCTCGCTCGATCTGCTCGAGGAACTCGCCCTGGACGCGCGGCTCGAAGGCTGGAGCGGGCTCGGCTTCGTGGTCCAGGCCTACGGCAAGCGCTGCCCCCTGGTGATCGACCACATCATCGATCTTGCCCGCCGCTCCGGCCGGCGCATCATGGTGCGCCTCGTCAAGGGCGCCTATTGGGACGCCGAGATCAAGCGCGCGCAGATCGACGGCCTCGCCGGCTTTCCGGTCTACACCCGCAAGGTCCACTCCGACGTCGCCTACATCGCCTGCGCCCGCAAGCTTCTGGCGGCGACCGACGCGGTCTTCCCGCAATTCGCCACCCACAATGCCCAGACGCTGGCGACGATCTACCACCTGGCCGGCCCGGACTTCGAAATCGGCCAATACGAGTTTCAATGCCTCCACGGAATGGGCGAGCCGCTCTACGAGGAGGTGGTGGGCAAGGAGCGCCTCGATCGCCCGTGCCGCATCTATGCGCCGGTGGGCTCGCACGAGACGCTGCTCGCTTATCTGGTGCGCCGCCTGCTGGAGAACGGCGCGAACTCGTCCTTCGTGAACCGCATCACCGATCCGAAGGTGAAGGTCGATCAGCTCGTGGCGGACCCGGTCGACATCGTCGCGGCGATGCCCGCGATCGGCCTGCCGCACGAGAAGATCGCCCTGCCCCGCCATCTCTTTGGCGCCGACCGGGTCAACTCCAAGGGCCTGGATCTGACCAACGAGGACACGCTCGCCGCGCTGTCGCGCGACCTCGCCGCGACCGCCGACGTGGCATGGCATGCGGCCCCCCTGCTCGCCGACGGCTTTTCGCCCGCGGCCGGGTTTCCGTCGGCCCCGCGGCCGATCCTGAACCCGGCGGACCAAGGCGACACCGTCGGGCAGGTGAGCGAACTGACGGCGGAGGACGCGGCGCAGGTCGCCCGTCTCGCTCTTCAGGGCGCCAAGGCATGGGCCGCCGTCGCCCCGGCCGAGCGGGCGGCGCGCCTGGAGCGCGCCGCCGACCTCGTCGAGGCCCGCGCCGAGACGCTGATGGGCCTGCTCATGCGCGAGGCGGGAAAATCCGCGGCCAATGCCCTGGGCGAGGTGCGCGAGGCGGCCGACTTCCTGCGCTATTATGCCAGCGAGGCGCGCAAGACCTTAGGGCCCGCGCAGGTCCCGCTCGGACCGGTGGTGTGCATCAGCCCGTGGAACTTTCCGCTGGCGATCTTCACCGGCCAGGTGGCGGCCGCGCTGGTCGCCGGCAATGCGGTGATGGCGAAGCCGGCGGGCGTGACGCCGATCATCGCCTGCGAGAGCGTGAAGATCCTGCACGAGGCCGGCATTCCGCGCGGCGCGCTCCAGTTCACCCCCGGCGGCGGCAGCCTCGGCGCGGCGCTGGTCGGCGCCGCCGAGACCGCCGGCGTGCTGTTCACCGGCTCCACGGGCGTCGCCCGCGGCATCCAGGCCCAGCTCGCCCAGCGGCTGTCGGCGGACGGAAGGCCGATCCCGCTGATCGCCGAGACCGGCGGGCAGAACGCCATGATCGTCGATTCCTCGGCGCTGCCCGAGCAGGTGGTCGCCGACGTCATCGCCTCCGCGTTCGACAGCGCCGGCCAGCGCTGCTCGGCGCTGCGCGTGCTGTGCCTGCAGGAGGAGGTGGCCGAGCGCACCCTCGCAATGCTCGTCGGCGCGCTGAACGAAGTGTCCATCGGCCGCACCGACCGGCTGAGCGTCGACGTCGGCCCGGTGATCACCCGGCAGGCGAAGGACGAGATCGACCAGCACATCGAACGCATGCGCGGCCTCGGGCGCAAGGTGGTGCAGCTGGAGCTGCCCGCGGGCACCTGGAAGGGCACCTTTGTCGCGCCGACCATCATCGAGATCGAGACGCTGTCCGAGCTGAAGCGCGAGGTGTTCGGCCCGGTGCTCCACGTGATCCGCTATCGGCGCGCGGACCTCGACCGGCTGATCGACGACATCAACGCCACCGGATACGGCCTCACCTTCGGCCTGCACACGCGGCTCGACGAGACCATCGCTCATGTGTCGCGGCGCGTGATGGCCGGGAACCTCTACGTCAACCGCAACATGATCGGCGCGGTCGTGGGGGTCCAGCCGTTCGGCGGGCGCGGGCTTTCGGGAACCGGCCCGAAGGCGGGCGGCCCGCTCTATCTCGGCCGCCTGGTGCGGCGCGCGCCCGCGCCGGCGCGGCCTGCCGCGCCACAGGACGATCCGGCGCTGGCTGATCTCGTCCAATGGCTCGAGGCGAGCGGGCTCTCCGACGATGCCGCCGCGGCCAGAGCCATTGCCGGCCGCTCGGCGCTCGGGCTGGAGCGCGAGCTGGCCGGCCCGGTGGGCGAGCTGAACCTCTATGGCCTGCGGCCGCGGGGCCGCATCCTCGCCGTGCCGCTCACCGCGCATGGGCTCCACCGCCAGCTGGCCGCCATCCTCGCGACCGGAAACGCGGCGGTGATCGACGCGCCCGCCGGGCTGCGGGACACGCTGGCCGGCGTTCCCGCCGCCGTCGCCGGCCGCCTTTCCTGGACCTCGGACTGGGAGGCCGCGGGCCCGCTCGCGGGCGCGCTCATCGAGGGCGATGCGGAGCGCGTGCGCGCCGCCAACCGGCGCCTCGCCGACCTTGGCGGCCCGCTGGCGCTGGTCCAGGCGGCGGCGACCGACGACCTCCTGGAGGACCCCGGCGCCTATTGCCTGGACTGGCTGATCGAGGAGGTCTCCACCTCCATCAACACCACGGCGGCCGGCGGCAATGCGAGCCTGATGGCCCTCAGCTGACGGGCCTCGGCGGGCCGGACACCGCGCGCCGCGGCGCCTCGACGGCCCGTGCCGCCCGGCACCCGCAGATGCCGACAGGTGCCGGCAGGGCGCGGCGTCGGCCGGCGCGGCGCGCCGGGGCCGAGCCCATTTTCTGAGCAAAGCGCGCCAGTTTTTTCAGCGACGCTGATAGGAAATAAAGTTGACGATTGGAAATTTCATCCGCAGGATTCGCGCATGGAACAACGGGTGTCGGCGATGGACACGGTGGATTGCGCGCTGGAAGCGAAGGGGCTGAGCCGGGAGTTCGGCGGCTTCTTCGCCGTCAGGAATGTGGATTTCCGCCTCGCCCGCGGCAGCATCCAGGCGGTCATCGGCCCGAACGGCGCCGGCAAGACCACGCTTTTCAACCTGCTCACCAAGTATCTGGCGCCCTCCTCCGGCGCGATCCTCCTCGACGGCGAGGACATCACCCCCATCGCCATGCCGGAGATGGCCAAGCGCGGCGTGGTCCGCTCGTTCCAGATTTCCGCGGTGTTCGCCAGCCTGAGCGTGCGCCAGAACCTGGAGCTCGCTCTGCTGCGGCACGCGGGCATCGCCTGGAGCCTGCTCGGCCGCGTCTCGCGCCACCCCGAGGTCGCCGCGCGCGCCGACGCGCAGCTGCGCGCGTTCGGCCTGCTGGACGACGCCGACACGCTTGCCGGCAACCTCTCCTACGGCCGCAAGCGGGTGCTGGAGCTTGCCACCACGCTCGCGCTCGAACCCCGGATCCTGCTGCTGGACGAACCCATGGCCGGCCTTGGGCGGGAGGACATCGGCCGCATCACCGCGCTGATCCGCGCCGCCGGCGCCGGGCGCACAGTGCTGCTGGTGGAGCACAACATGAAGGTGGTGGCGGAACTGGCCGAGCGGATCACCGTGATGGTCCGCGGCGAGATCCTGGCGGAAGGCACCTACCAGGAGGTCTCCGCCCGGCCCGACGTGATGGCGGCCTATACCGGCCAGGCCGGCGGGGCGCGCGCCCATGGCTGAGGCCCTCGCGGTCGGCCGGCTCGAAGCCTGGTACGGCGATTCCCAGGTGCTGCACGGCATGGATTTCAACATCGGCGCCGGCGAGGTGGTGACGCTGCTCGGGCGCAACGGCGCCGGCAAGACCACCACGCTGAAGGCGATCATGGGCCTGGTGGAGCGGCGCGCGGGCTCGATCCGGGTCGGCGCGGCCGAGATCATCGCCGCCCCGCCCTACGAGATCGCCCGCAAGGGCATCGCCTTCTGCCCCGAGGAGCGCGGCATCTTCTCCAGCCTGAGCGTGCGCGAGAATCTGCTGCTGCCGCCGCGCCTCGCCAAGGGAGGCATGACGATCGATCAGATCCTGGCGCTGTTCCCCAATCTGAAGGAGCGCTTCGACAGCCAGGGCACCAAGCTGTCCGGCGGCGAGCAGCAGATGCTGGCGCTCGGGCGCATCCTGCACACCGGCGCGCGCATCCTTTTGCTCGACGAGCCGACCGAGGGGCTGGCGCCGGTCATCATCCAGCAGATCGGCCGCACCATCGAGACCCTCAAGGCGCTCGGCTTCACCATCCTGCTGGTGGAGCAGAACGTCGCCTTCGCCTCCGGCCTTGCCGACCGCCACTACATCGTCGAGCTCGGCCGCGTCGTCGACGAGATCCCCGGCCGGGAGCTCGATGCCCGGCTGGACACGCTGAAGACTTACCTCGGACTGTGACGGGAAGGCCCGCGCGCGATGATCATGATTTTCGGCGTTCCCTCTGCCGTCTTGTACGGCCAGCTGCTGCTCGGCCTCATCAACGGCGCGTTCTACGCCATGCTGAGCCTCGGGCTGGCGGTGATCTTCGGCATGATGAACATCGTCAACTTCGCCCATGGCGCGCAATACATGCTCGGTGCCATGACCGCCTGGCTGCTGCTGACCTATGCCGGCATCAGCTACTGGTGGGCGCTGCTTCTGGCGCCGCTTATCGTCGGCGCGAGCGGCATCCTCATCGAGCGCTTCCTGCTGCGGCGGCTGTATAAGCTCGACCATCTCTACGGCATGCTGCTGACCTTCGGCCTGGCGCTGATCTTCCAGGGCGTGTTCACCAACGCCTTCGGCTCCTCCGGCCAGCCCTACCAGATCCCGTTCGAGCTCACCGGCGGCCAGCAGCTCGGCTTCATGTTCCTGCCGAACTACCGCGCCTGGGTCATCGTCGCCTCGCTCGCCGTGTGCCTTGCCACCTGGTACGTGATCGAGCGCACCAGGCTCGGCGCCTATCTGCGCGCGGCCACCGAGAATCCGATGCTGGTGCAGACCTTCGGCATCCGCGTGCCGCGCATGATCATGCTCACCTATGGCGCCGGCGTCGGCCTCGCCGCGCTCGCCGGCGTGCTCGCCGCGCCGATCTACCAGGTCGGGCCAACCATGGGCGTCGACCTCATCATCGTCGTCTTCGCCGTGGTGGTGATCGGCGGCATGGGCTCGATCATGGGCTCGATCGTCACCGGCTTCCTGGTCGGGCTGATCGAGGGGCTGACCAAGGCGTTCTATCCCGAACTGTCGAGCACCATCGTGTTCGTGCTGATGGCCGTGGTGCTGCTGCTGCGCCCGGCCGGGCTGTTCGGCTCCAAGCCCGAGCCGGCGCGCGCCGCGCACCAGGAGATGCTCGAGAGCGCCGGCGCGCGCCCGCGCACGCAGATGATCGCCTTCGCCGTCATGGCGCTCGCGTTCGCTGCGGCGCCGCTCGCGATCTATCCCGGCTTCATGATGAAGGCCATGCTGTTCGCTCTGTTCGCCTGCGCCTTCAACCTGATCGCCGGCTACGGCAAGCTCGTCTCCTTCGGCCACTCCATGTTCCTCGGCACGGCGGGCTATGTCTGCGGCCACGCCGCCAAGGTCTGGGGCCTCACGCCCGAGCTCGCGGTGCTCGCCGGCACCGCGGTCGCCGCGCTGCTCGGCGTCGCCTCCGGCTGGCTCGCCATCCGCCGCAGCGGCATCTATTTCGCGATGGTGACGCTGGCGTTCGCGCAGATGATCTACTTCGTCGCCCTCCAGGCGCCGTTCACCGGCGGCGAGGACGGCCTGCAGGGCGTGCCGCGCGGCCACCTGTTCGGCCTGATCGACCTTGGCCAGCCGGCCAATCTCTACGGCTTCGTGCTGGCGATCTTCCTTGGCGGCTTCTTCCTGATCCTGCGCCTCGTCGGCTCGCCCTTCGGCCTGGTGCTGAAGGGCCTCAGCGACCACGAGCCGCGCGCCCAGTCGCTCGGCCTCGACACCGCGCGCTACAAGCTCGTCGCCTTCACGCTCTCGGCGGCGCTGGCGGGGCTCGCGGGGTCCACCAAGGCGATCACCAGCCAGATCGTGACGCTCTCCGACGTGCACTGGTCCATGTCTGGCGAGGTGCTGCTGATGACCTTCCTCGGCGGGGTCGGCACGCTGTTCGGCCCGGTGGTCGGCGCCTTCGTCGTGGTGGCGATGCAGAACTACCTCGCCTCGCTCGGCCAGTGGGTGATCGTCATCCACGGCGCGATCTTCGTGCTGTGCGTGCTGGCGTTCCGGCGCGGCATCGTCGGCGAGCTCATCGCCTTCGCCCGCCGGCGCGCCGGCCGGCCGGCGTCCTTTTCAGTCCGGGCCGCGCTGCGGCCCCAACACGAGGGGAACACCGATGCGTAAGACAGCTTCCACTTTGGCGCGAGGGCTCGCGGCGGCGCTCTGCGCCGGCACGCTGGCCGCGAGCCTGCCGGCTCTGGCCCAAATCAGCAACGACAAGGTCAAGATCGGCGTCCTGACCGACATGTCCGGCCAGTGGGCCGACATGAACGGGCCCGGCTCCCTCGCCGCCGCCCAGATGGCGGCCGCCGACTTCGGCGGCAAGGTGCTCGGCAAGCCGATCGAGATCATCGGCGCCGACCACCTGCACAAGGCCGACGTCGGCGTCGGCATCGCCCGCCGCTGGATCGAGAACGAGCAGGTGGACGCCATCTCGGACGTCACCAACTCCGCCATCGCGCTGGCGATCCAGCAGCTGACGCGCGAGAGCGACCGGGTGGCGCTGTTCTCCTCGCCCGGCACCACCGACCTCACCGGCAAGCAGTGCTCGCCGACCGGCGTGCAGTGGGTGTACGACAATTATTCCAACGCCATCGGCCCCATCAAGGCGCTGATCGACAAGGGCAACGACACCTTCTTCATCGTCACCGCCGACTTCGCCTTCGGCCATTCGCTGGAGAAGATCGCCACCGAGGCCATCAAGGCCAATGGCGGCAAGGTGGTCGGCTCGATCCGCCATCCGTTCGGCGCCAACGACCTGTCCGCCTTCCTGCTGCCGGCCCAGGCCTCGAAGGCCAAGGTCATCGTGCTGGCGACCGCCGGCAAGGACATGACGACGGCGATCAAGCAGGCCGGCGAGTTCGGCATCACCGCGGGCGGGCAGATCCTCACCGCGCCGGTGATGTTCATCTCGGACGTGCACGCGCTCGGCCTCCAGACCGCCCAGGGCATCTCCTTCATCGAGGGCTTCTACTGGGACCAGAACGAGGAGACCCGCGCCTTCGCCAAGCGCTTCTTCGAGCAGCGCAAGGCCATGCCGACCGCGCTGCAGGCCGGCGTCTACTCCTCCATCCTGCATTACCTCAAGGCGATCGAGGCGGCCGGCACCGACGAGGCCAAGGCGGTCTCGGCCAAGATGCGGGAATTGCCGGTCAACGACTTCTTCGCCAAGAACGGCAAGGTGCGCGAGGATGGCCGCATGGTGCACGACATGCTGCTGGTTCAGGTGAAGAAGCCGAGCGAGTCCAAGGGGCCGTGGGATTATTACAACATCATCGCCACGGTTCCCGGCGATCAGGCTTTCCTTCCGCTCGCCAAGAGCGAATGTACGCTGGTCAAGAAGTGAAATTCGGCGGGCGGCGGGAGGCCGCCGCCCGATCCCGACGGGAGGCCATGGGTGGCAAAGAAAAGCATATTCGAGGCCGAAAGCGGCGAAGCGGTCTCCACTTTGGCGGGCGCGCTGCCGGCCCGCTTCTCGCAGCCGGAGCCGCCGGCTCCCGACACCTCCGTCGATCTCGGCCAGCGGCTGAAGCGCATGCGCCTCGACAATGGCTGGACCCTCGAGGACGTCAGTCAGCGCACCGGGGTGGCGCGCTCGACCTTGTCCAAGATCGAGAACGGGCAGATGTCGCCCACCTACGACGTGCTGCAGCGGATCACGCGCGGCACCGAGCTCGACATCGTCGAATTGTTCGACGCCCGCCGGCAGAACGCCCCCTTCGGACGCCGCAGCGTGACGCGCCGCGGCGAGGGCAAGATCCATCCGACCGAGACCTATCGCTACGAGGTCCTGGCCACCGACCTCTCGAAGAAGGCGATCCTGCCGTTCAAGGCGCGCATAACGGCGCGCAGCCTGGACGATTTTTCCGGCTGGGTGCGCCACCAGGGCGAGGAGTTCGTCTGCGTCCTGTCCGGCCGGATCAAGCTGTTCACCGAATTCTACGAGCCGGTCGAGCTCGCGGAAGGCGACAGCACCTATTTCGACAGCAATATGGGCCACGCCATCATCTCGCTGAGCGCGGAGGACGCGGAGATCCTCTGGGCGTGCACCGGCATCACCGCGCTGAAATGACGGGAGTCTGAAGATCGTGAACATGCTGCGCCATTTCACGGCACAGGAGGTCGAGGCGGGGCTCGATTATCCTTCGCTGATCGACGCGCTCGATGCCGCCTTCCGGCGCGCCGGCGAGCCCATGCCGGTGCGCCAGACCTACGACGTGGGAACCGCGGACACCCCGGGGCACCTTCTGACCATGCCGGCTTGGGACCGCGGCGCGACGCTGGGCGTCAAGCTGGTCTCGGTGTTCCCGCGCAATGCCGAGCGGGGCCTCGGCGCGGTCTCCTCGCTCTATGTCCTGCTCGACGGGCGCACCGGCCAGCCGACCGCTCTGGTCGACGGCGAGGCGTTGACCAACCGGCGCACCGCCGCCGCCTCGGCGCTCGCCTCGCGCTATCTCTCGCGGCCCGCCAGCCGGACGCTGCTGGTGGTCGGCACCGGCCATGTCGCCCATTATCTGCCCGAGGCGCACCGCGCGGTGCGGCCGATCGAGAAGGTGCTGGTCTGGGGCCGCAGCGCGGAGCGCGCCGCCGCGCTCGCCGGCCGCCTGCGGGAGCAGGGGTTCGCGGCGGCGCCGGTCGCCGATCTGCCGGCGGCCTTGGCCGAGGCGGACATCGTCAGCTGCGCCACCACCGCGCAGGCGCCGCTGGTCCACGGGCGCGACCTGCGGGATGGCACCCACCTCGATCTGGTGGGCGCGTTCACGCCGCGGATGCGCGAATGCGACGACGCGGCGGTGCTGCGCGCCCGGGTCTTCGTCGACACCCGTGCCGGGGCGCTGGCGGAGGCGGGCGACCTGCTCCAGCCCATCGCGGCCGGCGTGTGGAGCGCGGACCGGGTCTGCGGCGACCTGCACGATCTGGCCGCCGGAACGTGCGGCGGGCGCCGCACCGACGACGAGATCACCCTGTTCAAGTCGGTGGGCACCGCGCTCGAGGACCTCACCGCGGCGGCCCTGCTCGCCGGGGCCGGCGATCCCGGGGCGCGCCGGCGCGACGACGCCGCGCCGCTGATCCGCATCGCCACCGCGGGCTAGGGCGCGATCCGATCCGCGCTTGATGCGGCGGACGAAAATGGAGGAGGAAGATGGGCGTGATCATTCCGGGCTACTGCACCTTGTGCCGCTCCCGGTGTGGCACGCTCAACGAGATCGACGGCGACCGCTTCATCGCGGCCCGTCCCAACCCGGCGCATCCGACCGGCAAGGCCATGTGCATGAAGGGGCGGGCGGCGCCGGAGCTCGTTCACAGCCCGCACCGCGTGCTCCATCCCATGCGCCGGACCAATCCGAAGGGCGCCGCCGACCCCGGCTGGCGCCGCATCTCCTGGGAGGAGGCGCTCTCGGAGGTGGCCGCGCGGCTGGGGGCGGTGAAGGCGGCGCACGGAGCGCAGGCGGTCGCCTTCGCGGTGACCACGCCGAGCGGCACGCCCTTGTCCGACAGCATCGACTGGATCGAGCGCTTCGTGCGTACCTTCGGCAGCCCGAACATTTGCTACGCCACGGAAATCTGCAACTGGCACAAGGACGTCGCGCACGCCTTCACGTTCGGCTGCGGCATCCCCACGGCGGACTACGAGAACGCCGACACCATCATGCTGTGGGGCCACAACCCGGCCAACACCTGGCTCGCCCAGGCGGACGCGATCGCGCGCGGCCGGGCGCGGGGGGCAAGGCTCCTCGTCATTGATCCGCGTCCCACCGCGCTGGCGCGCCAGGCCGACGTCTGGCTGCCGGTGCGCCCCGGCACCGACGCGGCGCTGGCGCTCGGCCTGATGCGGCTGCTGCTGGACGCGGGGCGCGCCGACGAGCCGTTCCTGCGCGCCTGGACCAACGCGCCGTTCCTGGTGCGCGCCGACACCGGGCATTTCCTGCGCGAGCAGGAGGTCTGGCCCGGCGCCGCCGCCAACCGCTATGTGGTGTGGAGCCTCGGCGCCGGCGCGCCGCAGCCCTATGACGGCGAGACGGCGATGGCCGCCCCGGCGGCGGCCGATCTCAGGATGGAAGGCACGGTGGAGGTGAGCCTCGCCGCCGACGGCGAAAGCCGCACCGTGGTCTGCGCGCCCGCCTTCCAACACCTGCGCGAGGCCTGTTCAAGCTTCGATCCGGCGCGGGTCGAAGCGATCACCGGCGTGCCGCCCGACCGGCTCGCCGCGGCCGCCGACCTGCTGCAGGCGGGCCGGCGCGTCGCCTACCATGCCTGGACCGGCATCGGCCAGCATGCCAACGCCACCCAGACCGAGCGGGCGGTCGCGACCCTCTACGCGCTGACCGGAAGCTTCGACCGCATCGGCGCCAACCGGGTCCGGCGCGGCCCCTTCTGCCGGCCGGTCAATGCGCTCGACAAGCTGCCCGCCATCCGGGACAAGGCGCTCGGCTACCAGGACCGCCCGATCGGGCCGCCGGCCATGGGCTGGGTCACCGCGCGCGACACCTATCGCGCCATCCTCGACGGTGCGCCCTACAAGGTGCGGGCCATGGTGGCCTTCGGCACCAACCTCCTGGTCAGCCAGGCCGATTGCGCGATGGCGGCCGAGGCGCTCGCGGCGCTCGACTTCCACGTCCATTGCGACCTGTTCGAGACGCCGTCGGCGCGCTACGCGGACATCTTCCTGCCCGTGAACAGTCCCTGGGAGCACGAGGGCCTGCGCTTCGGCTTCGAGATCAACGACGCGGCGGCCTCCCTGGTGCAGTTCCGGCCGCGGATGGTGTCCCCGCGCGGGGAAAGCCGCTCGGACTGCGAGATCGTCTTCGACCTCGCCGGACGCCTCGGCATGGGGGACCAATTCTTCGGCGGCAGCCTGGAAGCGGGTTGGAACCACATGCTGGAGCCGCTCGGCCTGTCGGTCGACCGCCTGCGGCGCCAGCCGGAGGGCGTGCGGTGCGAGATCGACAGCCGGGAGCGCAAATATGCCCGCCCGCACCACGACGCGCCCGATCGCATCCGCGGCTTCGACACCGAGAGCCGGCGCGTCGAGATCTATTCCGAGCTGCTGCTGCGCCATGGCCAGCCCGCGCTCGCCGCCTTCCTCGCCGCTCCGGCCGACGCGCGGTCCGGGCGTGCGGAGGAAAACACCTTCCCGCTGATCCTGACCTCGGCCAAGAACGGCTATTACTGCCACAGCCAGCACCGCGCATTGGTCTCGCTGCGCAGGCGCGCGCCCGATCCGGTGGCGGAGCTCAGCCCGGCCTTGGCCGCAGCGCGCGGCATCCAGGACGGCGATTGGGTCCGGGTGGCGACCCCCGTGGGCGCCGCGCGCTTCCTCGCCAAGCTCACCCCCGGCCTTTCGGACGACGTGGTGGTGGGCGAGTTCGGATGGTGGCAGGCCTGCCCCGAGCTGGACCGCCTGGAACTCGCCATCGGCGACGGGTCGGGAAGCAACTTCAACGATCTGATCTCGGCCGCGCGCGCCGACCCGGTCAGCGGCGCCACGCCCATGCGCAGCTTTCGCTGCGACATCGGCCGCGATCCGCTGACCCCGGAGCGCCAGAGACGCTGGCCGGGCTGGCGGCCGTTCCGCGTGGTGGCGGTCCGCCCGGAAGCCGAGGGCGCCAGGAGCTTCGTCTTCGCCGCCGAAGACGGCGGCCTGCTGCCGGACTTCCGGCCCGGACAGCATGTGGAGATCCGGCTCGACATCGACGGCGCGCCGGTCGCGCGCGCCTATTCGCTCACCGGCCCGGCGACGCGCGCGGCGCGGGACCATTACAGCATCTGCGTGCGCCATTTGGAGAGCCGCACGGCGGATGGCGCGCTGGTCGAGGGGCGTATGTCCGGCCATCTGCACCGGCGAACCCGGCCCGGCGACCGGGTCGAGCTGCGGGCGCCCTCGGGCAGCTTCGTCGTCCCGCGTGCCGCGCCCCAGCCTCTGGTCCTGGTGGCGGCGGGCATCGGCATCACGCCCTTCATCGCTTTGCTGGACAGCCTTGGCGACGGCGATCCGCTCGACATCACCTTGTTCTACGCCAACGCGAACAGCCGCACCCACGCCTTCAAGGCGTCCATCGCCGCGCACCGGCGCCGGCTGCCCGGTCTCAAGGTGTTCGATCACTACCGGCGGCCGCTGCCGGAGGACGTGCCGGGCCGCGATTTTGACAGCGCGGACGACATCACCGCCGACCTCGTGCGCGACGCGCTCATCGCCCGCCGGCCGCGCATCTATATGTGCGCGAGCGAGGCCATGATGGAGCCCATCGCCCGCGGCCTCGTCGCCCGCGGGGTGCCGGCGTTCGACATCTTCCGCGAGGTGTTCGCCTCACCCGCGGTCGTCGGCCTCGACGACGGGCGGCGCTGCACGGTCACGTTCGCCGCCAGCCAGCGCCGGCCCGAGCTGTGGAGCGCCGCCGAGGGGCCTCTGCTCGCTTTCGGGGAGAAGCTCGGCATCGCGCTGCCGAGCGGCTGCCGGGTCGGGCAGTGCGAGAGCTGCGCGGTCAGGATCGTGTCGGGCAAGGTCGCCCATCTGCACGGGCGCGAGCCCGACGATCCGGCGTGCTGCCTCACCTGCCAGGCCATTCCGATCGAGGATCTGGTGCTGGAAGCCTGAGCGCGGCGCCGCGCGCCCGGCGGCGCCGGCCCCGGAACCGCAACCCGGAAACGCAAAAAGGGCGACCCACGCGGATCGCCCTCGGCACGTTCACTGGAAAATTTGGTCGCGGGGGCACGCAACCATCTCAAATTGCTGTTTCGAGCCACGGCATAGATATCCGTGTCGAGGTCGAGGGTAAGGGTGAGGGTGAGGGTTCAACTCTCCCCCGATTTCGAGAAGCACGCGTTCCCAGTGACAAGCTAATATAATGCGTTTGCACGCATATGCGCATGAGCGTAAGTAGGGGCCATGGAGACTGCCCTTACCTTTCTGTCGGCCCTGGCCGAGCCCACCCGCCTCGCGGCGGTCCGCCTCCTGTGGGATGGGCGCGAGCATTGCGTGTGCGAGCTCGTGCGCGTCCTCGGTGTCACCCAGTCCCGCATGTCGCGCCATATGGCGGTGCTCAAGCAGGCCGGCGTGGTGGTGGACCGGCGGGACGCCCAATGGGTGCGCTACCGTCGCAATCCCGAATTGCCGGCCGCGCAGGCCGCCGTCGTCGATGCTGTCCTCGCCAGCCTGGACGTGTCGTTGAACAGGAGAGCCGCATGAGCGCCGAGCTGTCATTGACCGAGCGCAAGCCGCCGCGGGCGACCTCGCCTCTGGCCTGGGGGGCGGCAACGCTCGCCGCGATCGCCCTGTGGTTCGTGGTCTATGCCCAGCTCGCGCCGTTCTCCCAATGGCTGGTGGCCCGCCTGCCGGTGGAGCCCGGCGCTGGGCACAGTGCTCGCCTTCATGATGGCGGTGATCGCCTTGTCGCTGCCGGAAATGATCATCCTGCGCAAAGTCCTGAGCCTGAAGCTGATCGCCGTGTTCATCGGCGTGGTGGCCACCGGCATCTCGCCGTGGGCTTCCTGTTCAACGCGCTGTTTTCCTGAAGCAAGAAGGGAAAAAGGCCATGAAAGACGTGAAGGTGCTCGGCCCCGGCTGCGCCCGCTGCGAGGCAACGGCGCAGATGGTGCGGGACGCGGCGGCCAAGCTCGGGCTCGACGTCACGGTGGAAAAGGTCACCGATTATGCGGCGATCGCCGGTTACGGCATCGCCTCGACCCCCGGCATCGTCATCGACGGCAAGGTGGTGCATGCGGGCGGTCTTCCAAAGCCGGACGATGTCGCCCGCTGGCTCGCCGCCTGAGCGCCGCCATGCTGGAATATAGGGTTAGCGCGTCGCGCATTGATGCTCACGGCAGCCTCGCCCGCACCAAGGAGGCCGAGATCACCCTCGACACCGACATTGGCGGGCGCGCCGATGCGTTCAACCCGGCGGAACTGTTTCTCGCCGCCATCGCCGCTTGCATGATCAAGGGCATCGAGCGGGTGACCCCGATGCTCAATTTCGAGCTGCGCGGGGTGGAGGTCGCGCTTCACGCCGTTCGGCAGGACGCGCCGCCGAAGATCGTCTCGGTCGATTACGAACTGATCATCGATACCGACGAGACGGAGCAGCGCCTGGCTTTGCTCCACACCAACGTCCGCAAGTACGGCACGATTTCGAACACCGTGGCGGAAGCGACCCGATTGGACGGGACGATCCGAAGGAAGGCATGAGGCGCATCAAGGCTCTGCGCTTACCCGCGCGAAGGCGATCTGTCGTTATCCATGAAAGGCCAAGTCCATGACGAAACGAGACGCGGTCATCTGCACGCCGGTGCGCACGGCGATCGGCACTTACAACGGCGCTTTGAAGGCTGTCCCCGCGACCGAGCTGGGTGCGACCGTCGTGCGCGAGACGCTCCGTCGCTCCGGCCTCGATGCAGCCAAGCTGTCGAGCCTCATCATGGGCAACGTGGTCCAGGCCGGCAACAAGATGAACCCTGCCCGCCAGGCGGCTGTCCATGGCGGCGTACCGGTGGAGGTGCCGGCCATGACTGTGAACCGGGTCTGCGGCTCCGGCGCCCAGGCCCTTGCCTCGGTCGCCCAGGAGATCTGGCTGGGCTTCGCCGATGCGGCGATCGCCGGCGGCATGGAGAACATGGATGCCGCGCCCTATCTCATGAGCGGCGGGCGCTGGGGCTATCGCATGGGCGATGCGCAGATCTACGATTCCATGTTGCGCGATGGCTTGAACGACGCCTTCTCGGGCGCCCATTCCGGTTGGCACACCGAAGATCTCGTGACGAAGTATGGCGTCTCCCGCGAGGATCAGGACCGTTGGGCGGCGCGCTCTCAACAGCGCTTTTCCCAGGCGCAGGCCGCCGGAAAATTCGATGCCGAGATCGTCGGTGTCGAAATCAAGGGCCGCAAGGGGCCGGAGATATTCGCTCGCGACGAGCACAATCGGCCGGACACTACGATCGAATCCCTCGCCAAGCTGAAGCCGGCCTTCCGCAAGGACGGCACCATCACCGCCGGAAACGCCCCCGGTCTCAATACCGGCGCCGCGGCGATGATCCTCGCCGACCGCGATTTCGCCGCGGCGAACGGCCTTGAGCCGCTGGCGCGGCTCGTCGCCTTCGGCGTCGGCGCGGTGGAGCCGGGCATGTTCGGCATCGGCCCGGTGCCGGCGGTACGCCAGGCGCTGGGGCGTGCGGGCTGGACGATCGCGGACGTTGAGCGGGTGGAAATCAACGAGGCCTTCGCGGCGATCGCCCTCGCCGTCACCCGCGAGCTCGGCCTTGCCGAAGAGATCGTCAATGTGGAAGGCGGGGCCATCGCCCATGGCCATCCCATCGGCGCGAGCGGGGCGATCCTGACCACGCGGCTCATCCATTCGATGCGGCGCGACGGCCTCAAGCGTGGCATCGTTACCCTCTGCATCGGCGGCGGCCAGGGCATCGCGCTGGCGATCGAAACACTGGCCTGACAGACAGGTCCGACGCCCGCGCGGGCTACCGGCTTCGGCCGCGATTCCGCGCGGGTTCTTTGAAAGTGGCCATCGCGCCGCCAATCGATTCCGCGGCAGAAGAACAACCATCCTGGCGGGGGAACTGCCAAAACGTCGTTTCTCACGCCGACACGCATGCCCGTTTGCCTTCCAGGCCATCCGCGCTATTCTTCGATTTAAGAAGAATTACAAAGCGGGAGGCCCTAGCAAATGGGCGCCGGTTCGCGCATCGACCGCAGGGCGGTCCTTGCTGCCGCTGCTTCCATGGTCGGCGCGACGCTCGTGCCCCTGTTGGCGCGCGCCTCGGCCGGCATCATCCGTTTCGGCCTGACCCCCGTCTTCCTGACCTCCGACCTCGAACTGCTCGGCCGGCTTCAGATTTACCTGCGGCGGGCCACCGGCTTCCCGGTCGAACTCGTCAGCCGGCGGACCTACCAGGAGATCACCGCGCTGCTGGTCTCGGGTCAGCTCGATGCCGCCTGGATCTGCGGCTATCCGTTCGTCGCCCATCGCGACGCGCTCCAGCTGGTCGCGGTTCCGCTGTGGCGCGGGCAGCCGCTCTATCAGTCCTGCCTCATCGTCGACCGGGACCGTGACGCACGGGACTTCCAGGATCTCAAGGGCGATATCCACGCCTTCTCGGATCCCGATTCCAATTCCGGTTTCCTCGTCACCCGCGCGCTTCTTGTGGAGCACGGCCTGAAGCCGCCGTCCTTCTTCGCCCGCACCTTCTTCACCTACGGCCATCGCAACGTGATCCGTGCCGTCGCCTCGGGCCTCGCCCAATCCGGTTCCGTGGACGGCTACGTCCTGGAGGTGATGCGGGAAATCGAGCCGGAGCTGATGTCGCGCGTCGCCATCCTGCGCCGGTCCGAATGGCTTGGCTTCCCGCCCATCGCGGCTCCGCGCCATCCGCCAGACCCGCAGGCGCTCGCTGCGCTGACAGAGGCGTTTTCGCGCATGAACGAGGATGAGGACGGCAAGGCGGTGCTTGCCATGCTGCGGCTCGACGGGTTCGTGCCGCAGGAGGCGAGCCTCTTCGACCCCATCGCCGCAAAGGCGGCGCTCGTTGCAGGCACCGGGTGACGCCCATGATCGCGCGCCTTGACCCCCGCCGGTGGCCCGTCACCCTCAAGGTGCCCCTGGCGGTTGCGGCGCTCATGGTGCTGGTGGGGCTGGCACTCTCCGAGCGTGTGCTGAGCCGGCTGGGGGAGACGCAGGAGCGCCAGTTGCGCGCCTTGGCGCAGACCTATCTGGACAGCCTCTCCTCCGCGGTCGCACCCGCGATCCTGAGAGACGATGTCTGGGAAGTTTATGACGCCATCATGCGGGCACAGGACCTCAACAAGAGCCTGCATCCGTTGAGCGCCGTGATCACCGACGCGGAGGGCCTCGTCATCGCGGCGTCCGATCCCCGCCGCTTCCCCATCGGGGTGCGCCTCCCGTCTGATCTCGCTCCGCTCGGCGCCGGCCGGGATTTCAGCTTCGAGGCGGGCGCCCGATCCGCCACCGCGACGCACGTGCTTTCCTATCCTGGACGCATCGTCGGAATCATCCACGCCACCTTCGACACCAGCCATCTTGCCATGGAGCGACGCGACGTCGTCCTCGCGCTCGTGGCCACGAACGGGATGGTCACGCTGCTGCTCGCCGTGACCGGCTGGCTGCTCGTCGCCCGCATGATGGAGCCGGTGCGCACGCTCTCCCGTTATCTGGGCGCTGCGAGCGAAGGGCGGGCGACGCTGGTGCCCCCGGAGGCGGTCGCGCGCAACGGCGCGGAGTTCGCCCGCCTGTTCGCGGCCTATAATGCGCTGGTGCGGTCCATGTACGAGCGAGAGGACCTGGCCCGGCAATTGGCGGACGAGCATCGGCTCGGCAGCCTCGGGCGGCTCACCTCTGCGCTCGCCCACGAAATTAACAACCCGCTGGGCGGCCTCTTCAATGCGCTGGCGACGCTGAAGACCCATGGACACCAGGCGGCGGTGCGAAAATCGTCCCTCGGCCTTCTGGAGCGCGGTCTCGTCGGCATCCGCGACGTGGTACGCACCACCCTCGCCTTGTATCGGCCGGACCATGCGCCTCGGCCGCTCGCCATGGCCGATTTCGAGGACCTGCGGCTTCTGGTGGCCCCCGCGGCGCGCCGGAAGGGCGTCGATCTGAGGTTCTCCGGCCCCGCCGACGCGTCGCTTCCTCTGCCCAGCACCCCGGTGCGCCAGGCCGTGCTGAACCTGCTGCTGAATGCGGTCTCCGCCGCCCCACCGGGAAGCGAAGTGGCGGTGGACGCATTGCTCGGTCCGACCGCTTTGCATGTGGTCGTGTCGGATCACGGCAGCGGTCTGCCGGAGCCTGCGGGACGCCTTCTTGTGGCCGGTGGGGAAACGGGTGGCCCGCCCTGGGGCGGCGGCCTCGGCTTGTGGACCACCCGGCGCATCCTGGACGACCTCGGTGCCTCGGCCGAGGTCGAACGGCCTGAAACCGGGGGAACGCGGATCCGTCTTCTTTTCCCTCTCATCACCCCAATGGAGCTGGCCCATGTCGCATGAGCCTCCCGTCATCGGCCTCGTAGAGGACGATCCCATCATGGGCGAGAGCCTCGCCCAACGGCTCGGCCTGGAAGGAATGACTGTGCATTGGTGGCGGACCGGCCGTGAGGCGGTGGCGGATATCCGGAAGTTCCGCTTCGAGGCCATCGTATGCGACATCCGCCTTCCGGACCTCGATGGGGAGGCCGTGTTCCGGGAGGCGGCGCACGTGCCTCAGACGCCGCCTTTCCTGTTCGTGACCGGCCATGGCGACATCGACCAGGCGGTGCGCCTGATGCGATCCGGCGCGGCGGACTACGTCACCAAGCCCTTCGAGGTGGATGACTTCCTGGCGCGGCTCACCGATCTGCTGATGCCGCATAGAACCACGGAAGGTGGCACGCTGGGCGTCTCTCCCGCCATCCGGCAGGTGGAGGTGCTGCTGTGCCGGGTGGCGCGCCTGTCCTCCAATCTGCTCATCACGGGGGAGACAGGGACAGGTAAGGATGTGGCCGCCCGCTTCATCCATGCGCGATCGCGGCACGCGGCCGCGCCGTTTATGGCGGTCAATTGCGCCGCCATTCCCGCCGACCTCATGGAAAGCGAGTTGTTCGGCCACGAGCGAGGCGCCTTCACCGGCGCCGCGCAGCGTCACCTCGGCTATGTGGAGCGCGCTGGCGACGGCACGCTGTTTCTCGACGAGATCGGGGAATTGCGCCCGGAATTGCAGGCGAAACTCCTGCGGTTGATCGAGAGCAAGACGTTCCAGAGGATCGGCGGTGAGCGCGAGATCGCCTTCGGCGGCCGTATCGTGACGGCCACCAACGCCGATCTGGCGCTGCGAGTTGTCGAACGACAATTCCGCGAGGATCTCCTTTACCGCATCAACGCGGTCAGCATTCGCCTGCCGTCTCTACGGGAGCGCCCCGATGACATCCCCTGGCTCATGGAGCGCTTCTTTACGGAATACAGCGCTGGCACCGAGACCAACCTGAAAGGGATCAGTGCCCTCGCTGAGGAAGCCGCCCTGCAGCATCCTTGGCCCGGGAATGTGCGGGAACTGCGCAACCGGATGGAGCGTGCCGTCGCTCTCGCCCTGGGCCCCTGGCTGATGCCGGGGGATCTCTTTCCCGAGCTCATGGACGAAGGTGCGGCCAAAGGTGCGCGCATCGGCTCGCTGGAGTCCGCGCGCCAGGAAGCGGAGAAGCGTCACATCCTACGGGCGCTGTCCGCGACCGCGGGCGAACTCTCCGCCGCCGCCCGGCTCCTCGGCGTTGGGCGCACCACCCTGTGGGAAAAGATGCGCCGCCTTGGCCTCGGCGGCGAGGGCTGACGGCGCGTTCGGATTTCCGGACACACGGCACCGCAGCATGTTCGGAACGGCGAACGTGCTCGTCTCGGTTCACTCGTTAAATCATTGAATTTTCCGCTCAGCTCCGCATGGCGCAGCTTCTGCAAGACGTCTTGCGTCCGAAAGGACCAATACGCTCTGGGAGGAGCTTCCATGAAGAGATGTCCCAGCCTCGTCGATGCCGGCCGCCGCAGCTTCCTGACCGGCGCCGGCCTTGCGACCGCGGGCGCCGCCGTCGTCACCGTTCTGCCGGGCCAAGCCAAGGCTGCACCTGCGGTCGCCCTGGTGAGATATCCGGCGAACCGCCTCGCCAATGTGAAGGACCTGAAAGTTAATGAGCCGCTGGACGTGGCCTATCCCGATGACGACGCGCCCGGCGTCCTTCTGAAGCTCGGGACACGCGTGGCCGGAGGCGCCGGACCCGACGGCGACATCGTCGGCTTCACCACCGTCTGCCCGCACAAGGGATTTCCCCTTTCTTACAGCACGACGGACAAGACACTGAACTGCCCCGGCCATTATTCCCGCTTCGATTGCGAGAAAGGCGGCCAGCAGATCTGGGGCCAGGCGACGCAGAACCTGCCGCAATACGCGCTGCGTGTGGACGCGAAGGGCGACATCTATGCCGAAGGCGTGGATGAGCTGCTCTACGGCCGCCTCTCCAACGTGCTCTGAGGGAGGACACCATGGCTTACAAGCGCCAGATCGGCCAATTGCCCATCATTCCCGCCAATGCGACCGTCCACAACGTCGTCTGCCACTATTGCATCGTCGGCTGCGGCTACAAGGCCTATAGCTGGGATGCGCGGTACGAGGGCGGCACAGCGCCTTCCGCCAATGCCTTCGGTGTCGATCTCTCGAAGCAGCAGCCGGCGGAGACCGCCGCCTGGTATGCGCCGTCCATGTACAACATCGTCAAGCAGAACGGGCGGGACGTGCACATCGTCATCAAGCCCGACAAGGCCTGCGTGGTGAATTCGGGCCTCGGCTCCGTACGGGGCGCGCGGATCGCCGAGATGAGCTATTCGCGCCAGCGCAACACCCAGCTCCAGCGCCTCACTGATCCTCAGGTCTGGCGCTACGGCCAGCTGCAGCCCACGAGCTGGGACGACGCCCTCGATCTCGTCGCACGCGTGACCGCCGCGGTGATCGCCGAGCAGGGTGAGGACGGAGTCTTCGTGTCCGCCTTCGATCACGGCGGCGCGGGTGGCGGCTACGAAAATACCTGGGGCACCGGAAAGCTCTATTTCGGTGCGATGAAGATCAAGAACATCCGCATCCACAACCGCCCGGCCTATAATTCGGAAGTCCATGGATCCCGCGACATGGGGGTGGGCGAGCTCAACAATTGCTACGAGGACGCCGAACTCGCCGACACCCTCGTGGCGGTGGGCACCAATGCGTTGGAAACCCAGACCAACTATTTCTTGAACCATTGGGTCCCTAATCTGCGGGGAAGCTCGCTCGACAAGAAAAAGGCCGAGTTCGGCAACGAGGCGGTGGCGAAGGCGCGGATCGTCATCGTCGATCCCCGCCGCACCGTCACGGTGAATGCCTGCGAGGTGGAGGCGGGCAAGGAGAACGTGCTCCATCTGGCTCTCAATTCCGGCACCGACCTGATCCTGTTCAACGCCTGGCTCACCTACGCGGCGGAGAAGGGCTGGATCGACAAGGCGTTCATCGCCGCCTCCACCAAGGACTTCGACAAGGCGCTCGCCGCCAACAAGGTGAGTGTGGCGGAGGCTGCCCGCGCCACTGGCCTCAGCGAGGCGGACATCGTCAAGGCCGCGACCTGGATCGCAGAGCCCAAGGCCGGCGGGGCGCGCCGACGCGCCATGTTCGCCTACGAGAAGGGGCTCATTTGGGGCAACGATAATTACCGAACCAACCAGGCGCTGGTGAATTTCGCCCTCGCCACCGGCAATGTCGGCCGACCGGGCGGCGGCTGCGTGCGCATGGGCGGCCACCAGGAGGGCTATTGCCGCCCGTCTGATGCGTTCGTCGGCCGGCCGGCCGCCTATGTGGACAAGCTGCTCATCGAGGGCAAGGGCGCCGTCCACCACATCTGGGGCTGCGATCACTACAAGACCACCCTCAACGCGATGGCCTTCAAGCGCGCCTACAAGATGCGGACCGATCTCGTAAAAGACGCCATGGCGAGCGTGCCCTATGGGGACCGAGACGCCATGGTGGCCGCCATCATGGGGGCCATCCGCAAAGGCGGGCTGTTCAGCGTCGACGTGGACATCGTACCGACCCTGATCGGCGAAGCCGCCCATGTGATGCTACCCGCCGCCACCTCCGGCGAGATGAACCTCACCTCCATGAACGGCGAGCGCCGCATGCGTCTCACCGAGCGCTACATGGACCCGCCGGGCCAGGCCATGCCCGACTGCCTCATCGCCGCGCGCATCGCCAACCACATGGAACGGGTGCTGCGCGCCGCGGGCAAGTCGGAGGCCGCCGACAAGTTCAAGGGCTTCGACTGGAAGCGCGAGGAAGACGCCTTCATGGACGGCTACGCCAAGAACGAGAAGGGCGGGGAACACGTCACCTACGACCGCTTGCGGGCGATGGGCACGAACGGTTTCCAGGAGCCAGCCACGGCCTATACGGACGGCAAGATCGTGGGCACCAAGCGTTTGTTCGCGGACGGCAAATTCAACAAGCCGGACGGCAAGGCGGTGTTCGCGGAAACGAGATGGCGCGGGCTCCAGGCGCCGGGCAAGCAGGCGGAGAAGGACAAGTTCGCCTTCCTCATCAACAACGGGCGGGCAAACCTCGTCTGGCAGAGCGCCTATCTAGACGTGGAGAACGAGCTGGTGATGGACCGCTGGCCCTACCCCTTCATCGAGATGAATCCCCAGGACATGGGCGAGCTCGGCCTCAAGAGCGGCGATCTTGTTGAAGTCTACAATGAAAACGGGTCGACACAGGCCATGGCCTATCCGACCCCCACGGCGAAGCGGAAGGAAACCTTCATGCTGTTCGGATTTCCGACCGGCGTGCAGGGCAATGTGGTGTCCGCCGGGGTCAATGAGGACATCATCCCAAACTACAAGCAGACGTGGGGCAATGTCCGCAAGATCGCCGACGCTCCCGAAGGCGTGAGGCATCTAACCTTTAAGTCGAAGGAATATCCTGCGTGACGATGCGGACTCTCGGCCGGCGTCCTGGCTGGCCGAGGGTCGGCTTATCCGTGTCGCCACACCTTCACCGACGAGACGATCAGGATCAGCGCTAGGACCGGAAGCAAGAACTGGTCGGGGACGAGGCCGAGGAGACGGCCGCCGATGAAGGCGCCAACGATGGAGCCCACCGCCATCGTGGCGACAAACACCTTGTTCCGCACAAGGGTGGAGAAGGCGCTGTCACGGCTGTAGCGAGTGAACCCGACGATCATGGTGGGCAAACTCACCGCAAGAGAAAGGCTGCCTGCGAGCTTGATATCCGCCCCGAAGAGAAGCACCAGCGTCGGGATCAGTAGCTCGCCGCCGGCCACTCCCATGAGCGAGGCGACCACACCGATAGCGAATCCCGCAATGACGCCGGCGACGATCAGCCAGGGTCCAGCAAGAAGCGCAGAAGCCGCGGTCGATCCATGCCCGAAAAGAAGGGCTCCGGCGATCAGAAGCAGCAGCGCCGCCAGGATCCGATAGAGGGCTCGCGAGCTCAAACGGGTGGCCCAGCCGGCACCGAACCAAGCGCCAATGAGGCTGCCCGCCAACAGATTGAGGATGATCGGCCAGTTCGCGGCAATCGTCGCGTAGGGCACTGTCGCCGCCCGGAACGGAAGCGCGCTGGCGACGACGACTAGGCTCATGGCCTTGTTCAGGATGACCGCCTCGAGAGCCCGGAAGCGAAACGGGCCGATAAGCAGCGGCAGTCGGAATTCCGCGCCCCCAAGCCCGATGAGCCCGCCGAGCACGCCGATCAGGGCGCCGCCGGCGAAGGCCGGCAACGGCCCCGATCGCGGGACATGATCCTGCGCGTAGTGGGCATCCGCAGGCTCCGGCGGCCGCGTATGAGGCTGGCGAGGCAGGGTTCAATTCCAAGCATGAGCGCGTACCATAGCCGGTGCCGCGCCCGATAACGATAAGAGGCAAACCAGGGGACGATCCGTGCAGCGGACCCCAAGCAATGCCCAGATTTACCCCATGTCTGCGGCGATGCAAACCATACGTAAGCGCGGCTTCTGGTTTTTCCTGAGTGAACCGCCCCGGCTTTTCCGGAGGCCCCAACTCCTGAGAGGATGGGGCTATGACGGGCAAGACGACGAACACGTTTTCGCCTGAGGTGGGTGAGCGGGCCGTGCGGCTGGTGCTGGATCACGAGGCCGAGCATCCGTCGCGCTGGCAGGCGATTGTCTCGATTGCGGCGAAGATCGGCTGCTCGGCGCACGCGTTGAACGAGGGGCTGAAGAAGGCCGAGGTCGATGCCGGCAGACGGGCCGGCCTGCCGACGGATATGGCGGCGAAGCTGAAGGCGCTCGAGCGCGAGAACCGCGAGTTGCGGCAGGCGAACGAGATCGCGCGCAAGGCCTCCGCATATTTCGCCCTGGCGGAACTCGACCGCCGGTCGAAGACATGATCGCGTTCATCGATGATCATCGCGATGCGTATGGGGTCGAGCCGATCTGCAAGGTGCCGCCGATCGCCCCATCGACCTACCATGCGCATGTTGCCCAACGGCTTGATCCGTCGAAGTGCTCGGCACGGTCAAGGCGGGATGCGGCGTTGCGGCCCGAGATCGAGCTCGTCTTCGCCGAGAACTTCGAGGTCCATGGAGCGCGCAAGGTCTGGCGACAGATGATGCGCGAGGGGTTCGACGTGGCGCGCTGCGCCGTCGAACGGCTGATGCAGGGCATGGGCCTCGCCGGTGTGATCCGCGGCAAGCCGGTCCGCACGACCATCTCGGACAAGTCGGCCCCGTGCCCGCTCGACCGTGTGAACCGGGTGTTCCATGCTCCGGCGCCGAACCGGCTCTGGCTGTCCGATTTCACCTATGTCAGCGCCTGGGCAGGCTTCGTCTACGTGGCCGTCGTGATCGACGCCAATTCCCGCCGCATCGTCGGCTGGCGGGTGAGCAGGACCGCGCATGCCAGCTTCGTGCTGGATGCGCTGGAGCAGGCCCTTCACGAGCGACGGCCCGCTCATCGCGGCGCCCTGGTGCAGCCGGGGCGGTTCACTTGGCCTCATTTCACGGGACCCGCGCGAGAAGCTCCCGTTTCGCAGGCCAAGGTGGTCCGGAGCGGCCAATGCATCCCCGGACCGGAAGCCGTCCGCCCTCAGAACTTCATCGAGAACTGGGCGGTGAAGGCGTTCTGAGCCGCGGTGGTGGCGACCTGGCCTCTATAATTGATGGAGAACTGCGCGACATTGGACAGGGCATAACCGAGCCCAGCCTCCACCAGGAACGCATCCTCCGCAATGGGCACGCCCGACACCTGGAGCGGAAGCGTGCCGCCGACGAACGACATGAGGGCGGCGGGCGTCGTGTCGCCGAAGGCATGCTGCCAGCCCAGCGTCACGCTCGGCGTCAGCTGATGCCCGAAGACATCCACCGAGGTGGCGGCCCGCACGCCCAGCGTGGTGTAGGTGGTGTTCATCGCGCTGAGGCTCGCGTCGCGAGCCGCCGCCCCGCCCGTCTCCCGGAAAGAAGCCCCTTCAATGTTGAGATAGGCCAATCCGGCGAACGGCTCGATGTCGAATGCGCCAATGGTCAGGTTATAGCCGAGCTCGCCGAACACCTGGAGGCTGCCGTTGGTATAGCCTCCGCTGACGGCATCCGAGAAGCCGGGGAAGACCACGTTCCGGTCGACCGACACATCGTGCCACGCATATGCGAGGCCACCGCGGGCCGCGACGGCGCCGAACCGGGCGCCGGCGTAGATGCCCACGTCGTAATTGTCCATGGAGCCGGACGAGGACCGGGCATCCACGTCGAAGGTGGAGCGGCTGTAGCCACCGAACACGCCGGCCCGGGCATTGTCCATGACCGCCACGTCGGCGCCGATGAGGAAGCCGCCGATGGTGTTGGAGAGCGAGGCGGCATTGCCGTCGCCGAAGGTGTTGCCCCAGCCGCCATAGCCCTGCGCCCACAAGGTGGGGGTGAGGCCCTCCCCGAGCTTGGCCGTGGCCGGGCCCTTGGTGGCGTAAGCCAGCGGCTGCGCGGCGGGCGCCGTCACGGACTGGCGCAGCCGCGCGCCCACTGCGTCGCGCACATAGACCGATTGCTGCTGGATCACCGTGTCGGCGGAGGCATAGATCTCGCCCGACAGGGCATCGAACGCCCCGGCGACCGCGTCCTGCGGTAGCTGAAGGATGGCGTCGTACACCGGGTTCCCGCTGCCCAGCGCCTGCGCCTGCGCGGCGGTGCTCCTCTCGTTCGGCGTGTGGGCCAGGGCGGTGAAGCTCACCCCGTTATAGTCGAGCGTCAGGAAGACGTTCTGGGTGTCGTAGCTGAGGGTGGGGGTGAGGAAGGCGTAGTCCGACGTGACGGACCCGAACGTTCCGGACACCGTCGCCGCAGTGGTGAGGATGGCGTAGGTGCTTTCCGGCGCATAGACGCCGGGCGCGGCCACCACGTTGACGGCGGCGTCGCTGGAGATGGTCACCGCCCCCGTGGCGGTGATGAGGTCATGCGCGCCGGCGGGGGTCACGTCCACCCGGTAGACCGAGCCGGCATTGAAGGAGACCGGCCCGTTCACGACGATGGTGCCGGGCGAATTTCCGGGCGCCACGACGCCACCCGAATTCACCTCCAGGGCTCCGACGGTGCCGTTGCCATCCAGCAGGCCGCCATCACCCACCGTGACCTGCCCGGTGACGGTGCCGCCTTCCACCTGCAGCGTCGCGCCGGTGGCCACGTTGATGTCTCCACCCAGCAACCCGGCCGTGGTGCCGTTTTCCGAGCTCACGGTCAGCATGCCCGACAGGACCGAGGTGGTGCCAGTGAAGGCGCTGTTGTCAGCGGTGAGGGTGAGCGTGCCCGCGCCAGCCTTGGTCAGGTCCCCGGTGCCGGTGAACGTGCCGGCGTACAGCGTGTTGGCGGTTTCCTCCACGGAGAGGGTCTGGCTGCCCAGAGCCACGACGCCGGACGGGCTGGAGCCGGAAAGGTTTTGGATCTGCGCGCCGGCGGTGGTGCCCGAAATGTCCAGGGTGCCATTCACGGCCACCCCGCTCGACGCAGCGATGCTGCCCATGCCGACGAGGGCGAGGGTGCCGGCGCTGATGGTCGTGGCACCGGCATAAGTGCTGACGCCCGAAAGCGTCAGGGTGCCGTCGCCCTGCTTGGACAAGCCGCCCGTGCCCGCGAGGCCGGTGGCGATGCCGACATTATAGCCGTTGGTGTCGATGAAGGCGCCGCCATCCTGGATCTGGATCTCGCCCGCGGCGAAGCCCGACAAGAAGTCCGCCTGGTTGGCGGTCGCCCTCAGCACGCCGCCGTCGAAATTCAGCGTCGCCGCTGATCCTGATTGCCGCAAGACCCGGCTGGTCGCCAGCGTCCCGCGTGCGCCATCGGTCCCGTCAAGGTTCAAGGTCCCGACCGAGGTGCTGGCGGCAGTGAGAGAAACGGACGCCGTCGTCGTCACGGTGCCGCCGTCTGCGATGGTGACCGTGCCGGTTCCCTGGCTGCCTACGGTGATGCCGCCATAGACAGTCCACAGCGAATCTGCCCCGGTCACTGTCACCGTGCCCGTCGAGCCGGAATTCTGCCCGACAGTGACAGATGATCCTGAGACCTGGCCGCCATCCGAGATGGCAAGCGAGCCGGTCCCGGAGCCGCCGACGGTTATGCGCGAGGACGTGGTCGCCCAGCTCGAGCCTTGCCCGGCCACCGTCACGGTGCCGGACGAGCCGACGCTGTTGCCGATAATGCTCGTGCCGCTTGTCATCGAGCCGCCATTGGCGATGGCGAGCGTGCCTCCATCCACCGTCAGGCCGCCGCGAATGGAAGAGTTCGTGCCGGTCAGCTCCAGCGTGCCGTCGCCCAGCTTGGTGAGCGGGCTCGAAGGGGACGTTCCCGTGACCTGGCCCGTCAAGGTCAAGGTGGTGCCGGCCGCCGTGTTGAAGAACCCGCCACCAGCGCCCATGAAGGTGACATTGCGGGCGCTGGTGAAACTTTGTGTCGTCGCCAGGGTGCCGCCAGACATGAACAGGCCGCCGGAGGCATCGCCCAGATTGGCGTCGGAAGACACTTGCAGGGTGCCGCCGTTGATGGCCGTGCCGCCCGTATAGGTGTTGGCGCCAGTCAGGATCAGCGTGCCGGAATTCTTCTTCGTCAGCTTGCCATTGCCGGAAATCACCCCCGACAGGCTGAGCGTGGTCGCGGCCGCGGTATCGATGGTGGCCGAAGATTGCAGGTCCACCGCTCGCGCGCTGGCGAAGCTGGCGGTGGTCGCCAAGGTGCCGCCCGAGAAGATGAGCCTGTTGGCGGCGTCGCCGAAGGCCTCGTCGGCGGATACCGAGAGGGTGCCCGCATGGATGTCCCAGGTCACCGTCCCGGTGGTGGCGCCGCTGAGCGTCCAGGTGGACGTGCCGGTCTTCTGGACGGTGCCGAAGCCGTTATATTGGCCACCGGCATCGAGGCCACTGACCTGGAAGGTGGCGTTGTTGGTCCCGCCGAGCTTCAGGGTGTCGTCCGTGCCGGCGTGGGAGATCGCTCCGGTGATGGTGGGAAGGACGCCGCCACTGGACGCTTGCAGCTCCAGGCTGTTGACGCCGCCGGTGAAGGCGATGGCGTCCGCCCGCGTCGTGCCGTCGCCGCTCAGGCCGCCGCTCACGGAGGCGTCCGACCCCGCCAGGATCACCGCGATGTTCGCGCCCGAAATGCCGACGCCGCCCGATCCAGGCGCGCCTATGGTGAGGTCTTGAGTGGGAACCCCATTGAAAACTGTACCCGAGACCCCGCCGTTACCTCCATAGACCTCCTTCTGGACGAGAAGGGTGACGGAGCCCGTATTGTTGAAGACCGCGACGCCGTCGCCGCCATCGCCGCCATCGCCAGTGCTGCTTGTGCCGCCGGCACCGCCGATGGTTCCTCCTGCGCCGCCGTTGCCGCCTGCGACCACCTCGGAGAGGATGATGAGGGTGTCGCCGGTCACGCTGTTGAGCGTCAGGCCGACCCCGCCGTCACCTCCGTGCCCTGCATGCGATTCAGAGGTGCTCCCGTAGCCCGTGCCGCCGGTTCCGCCGCGACCGCCGGTGATGGCGGAGGAGATGGTGATCTGATTGGAGCCGCTCAACCCTTGCAGGAAAAGCCCGCCGCCCCCATTGCCGGCGTCACCGCCGCTGATCTTCGCGCCGAAGCCACCTACGCCCCCACCTCCCCCCACGATCTCAGCGTTGGGGATCGTGGCATTGACGCCGGAGATGCCGGTGATGACGGCGCCGAAGCCGCCCCCGCCGCCCCCGCCGCCATTCGCGCCCATTCCGCCCGTTCCGCCCGCTCCGCCCAAGAGCACTCCTGTGCCCAGGTCGGTGAGCGATCCGGTGAAGCCGTTGGCGCCGCCACCGCCGCCGCCGCCGCCGGCCATCGGCGTCGTGCTGTTGCCGCCATCGGCACCGCGGGCCGCAGCCGTGCTGCCGCCCGCGCCACCCGCACCACCGCCCGCGCCGGTGGAATCGTTTGCGCCGGCGCCACCTTGGCCTCCCGGCGCGCCGCCACCGCCGCCGCCATCACCGGGGTCAACGCCATCGGCGCCGGAGCCGCCAGTCCCGAGCGGGGAAGAGCCGCCGCCTGTCGCCCCGCCGCCTCCGGATCCGCCAAAGCCGTCATTTGTCGGCGGCCGCGCCGATAGGGCAAGGGCGGGGGTCGTGGCCGGCAACGAGATGAGGACGAGGCCGGCCACGGAAGCCAGCAAGCTCCTGCGCCACGCGCATCGCGCGCCCAAACCGTTGGACGCACGAGGAGACATGAAACAATGCATCTTAACCCCCGAGCAGGGCCAAAAGGGCGCTTGGCTCTTCCATCGACATCCGGCTCGGACCTCTGAATGTGCGCCGTGACTCGCAACAGATACCTGCCAACGGGAAAGGCGAGGGCTTGAATGCAGTCGATTTTGGCCAAGCCCGCCGGCTTGGAGGCCTGGAACAGGCGCACGAACCGAATGTGAAGCCCATCGAAGGCAAAATGGGAGCCGAGCGCGAAGGCGCCCGCGGGAATCGCGCCAGGGCGCCGCACCGGGGCGCCGCACCGGGGCGCCCTGGCGCGATGTGCCGGAGCCATGGCTCGCCGCACACCGTCCCAAACCCCGGCGGCCCGCCAGCGCACGAAACGGTTTTCGAGGGTGGAATATCCTGGTTTGCCAAGGCCTTTCCCTCTTGGGGAAGGGCTCTCACAACCTGAACGGGTGTGCCAAATTCCGCGCCAAGGTTGTGTTAGGGGGTCCCGGGCGGGGACCCCTTCCACTTCAAGCTTTGATTTTATTGGGAAATTTGGTTGCGGGGGTAGGATTTGAACCTACGACCTTCAGGTTATGAGCCTGACGAGCTACCGGGCTGCTCCACCCCGCGTCAACGACCTTTAAGCCGGCGAAGCGGCCGGTCGGCGAGGCGTATGTAGCAACCCCCGTCCCCAATTGAAAGGGGAGATGTACAAAAAAGCGTCATCGATGCTGACCCTGTGGACGGCGCCCGCGCGGCGCCAGCGCCCGCCGGCGCCGATGGCCCAAGCGCGGCCTGCGGCGGCTTGGCTTCAGGCTCGGCTTCGGGCTTGGCTCCAGCTCGGCCAAGCCCGCCCCCGAACCGGCGCCGGCCAGCCGCGAAATCCCTCCGCGCCTCCGCTATCGCGCGGCGGGCGGCTCGGGCACAGTCCGGCGAACCGGCAGGCACACGCGCGCCGCGGCGCGCGTGTGCCTGCCGGCGGAGGAAACGCCGTGTCGCAGCACCAGGATACGCACGAGATCGACGCCTTGCGCGCGCTCATCGCCGCAAGCCCGCGTCCCATGAGCCTCAAGGAGCGGCGCGCGCGCATGGAGGCCATCACCTCCATCGATCCCATCCCCGCCGACATCGCCCTGACGCAGGCCGACATCGCCGGCGTGCCGGGGGAATGGTCGCTGGCGCCGGGCAGCGACGCGCGCAAGGCGCTGCTGTTCTTCCACGGCGGCGGCTATCTCTCCGGCTCGCTGAAGAGCCACCGCACCATGGTCACCGGCGCCGGCCGCGCCGCCGGCGTGCGCACGCTCGCCGTCGACTACCGCCGCGCCCCCGAGCACCCCTTCCCCGCCGCCCTGGAGGACGCCCGCGCCGCCTGGGATGTCCTCGCCGCGGAAGGCTATGGCGCGGGCGAGGTGGTGGTGGGCGGCGACAGCGCCGGCGGCGGGCTCACGCTCGCGCTCTGCCTGGCGCTGAAGGCCGAGGGCCGCCCCCTGCCCGCCTGCCTGTGGCTGGTCTCGCCCTGGACCGACCTCGCCATCACCGGCGCCAGCATCGCCGAGAAGGATGCGGCCGACCCGCTGATCCACCGCGGCTATCTGCAGGAGCTGGCCGACGCCTATCTCGCCGGCGGCACGCGGCCCGACGACCCGCGGGTGTCGCCGCTCTATGGTGATCTTGCCGGCCTGCCGCCGGCGCTGATCCAGGTGGGCACCGCCGAGACGCTGCTGGACGACGCGGTGCGCCTTGCCCGCCGCCTGGCGATCGCCGACGGGCGGGCGGTGCTCTCCGTGTGGCCAAATATGATCCATGCCTGGCCGATCTGGCACGCGCGCCTCGCGGACGGCCGCGCCGCGCTCGCGGAGATGGGGGCGTTCGTGCGCCGGCATCTGGCCTGAGGGGCCGGGCGGCCGGCCCGGCGGTGCGGCCTCAGGCGCCGCCGCCCTCGCCGCCTCCCGTCGCCTTCTTCGCCGCCGCCCGCGCATTGTTCTGCGCCTTGCGGGCCTCCCGCCCCTCCCGGCCCTCCACCAGCGCCGCCACCGCACCGTGGAGGGTGGCGAGATCCTGCTTGGTCAGGCCGAGCCGGTGGAAGATGTTGCGGATGTTGCGCGTGGTCGAGGGCTGCTTCTCGGGCGAGCGGAAGAAGCCCGCCGCCTCCAGCGCCCCCTCCAGATGGTCGAAGAAGGCGAACAGGTCCGCCTTCTCGGCGAGCGGCGAGCGCTCCGGCGCGGCGAAGGGCAGCGCGCCCGCGCTCTGCGCCTTCGCCCATTCATAGCCCGTGACCGCGACGCAGGTGGCAAGGTTCAGCGAGGCGAAGGCCGGGTTCACCGGGAGCGTCAGGATGGCGTCGCACAAGGACACCTCCTCGGTATAAAGGCCGGTGCGCTCGCGCCCGAACACCAGCGCCACCTCCCCGCCGGCGGCGAGACGCTGGCGCGCCTCGGCGACGGCGGCGTCGGCGCCGACCACGCTCTTGGCCATGCCGCGCTCGCGCGCGGTCGCCGCGAAGGCGAAATTGACGCCGGCGAGCGCCGCGCGCAGGTCGGGGTAGAGTTCGGCGGCGTCCAGGATGCGGTCGGCCCCGGCGCAGAAGATGCGCGCCTTCTCGTTCGGCCAGCCCTCGCGCGGATTGACGATGCGCAGCCGCGACAGGCCGAAATTGCCCATGGCCCGCGCCGCCGAGCCGATATTCTCGCCCAGTTGGGGCTCCACCAGGATCACCAGCGGCCCGCCGGCGGTCCAGGGCTTGGTGCTGTCGGTCCCGGAACCTGGCATCGTTTTCCTTCCCGCGCGCTCTCTCGCACGCCGGGCGGGGGAAAGTCGAGAGCCGGCATAGGGGGACGGTGGACGCGGGGGCCGGCGGATGGGGATTGCCGGCTCTGCCGGAGCCTTGCGCTGGGCCCCGGCTCGGCGTTCCGGCTGCGCCGTCGCGGGGTTGGGAAACCTCCCTCGCGTCCCGGCCGACGGGAACGGCGCGCAGCGCCGTGGACGGAGAGCCGGGACCCAGCGCAAGAGTTCGCCGAAGGCGGGCTTTATCCGCCGCAGGCGGCGCGCCAAGGGGCATTGCCGGCCGCGCCGGGGCCTCCCCTGGGCCCCGGCTCGGCGCTCCGGCTGCGCCGTCGCTGGGCCGGGGAACGGCGCCGGCTGCGCCGCCGCGGGGTCGGGCCCCCCCTCGCGCCCCGGCCGACGGGAACGGCGCGCAGCGCCGTGGACGGAGAGCCGGGGCCCAGCGCAAGAGTTCGCCGAAGGCGGGCTTTATCCGCCGCAGGCGGCGCGCCAAGAGGCATTGCCGGCTGCGCCGGGGCCTCCCCTGGGCCCCGGCTCGGCGCTCCGGCTGCGCCGTCGCTGGGCCGGGGAACGGCGCCGGCTGCGCCGCCGCGGGGTCGGGGAACGGGGGCTCCGGCTGCGCCGGAGGCACGCGGCCCCCTCTCATGCCAAAGACGGGGCGGTATGGCGCCGTTTGGCGCTTTTGCAGCGCACCGTGGCGGTGCTATAGCGGCGGCGCCGGAGGATTGCCGGCGCGACACCCGCGCCGTCTGTCGTCCCCCCGTTTCCCCAAGGCTCTCAGAGCACGCGCGAAAGGCCGTCCCATGGCGAAGATCAAGGTGGCAAATCCGGTCGTCGAACTCGACGGCGACGAGATGACCCGGATCATCTGGCAGTCCATCAAGGACAAGCTGATCCATCCCTATCTCGACATCGACCTCGAATATTACGACCTCTCGATCGAGAACCGCGACGCCACCGACGACAAGGTCACCATCGCCGCCGCCGAGGCGATCAAGAAGCACGGCGTGGGCGTGAAGTGCGCCACCATCACCCCGGACGAGGCGCGCGTCGAGGAATTCAAGCTGAAGGAGATGTGGAAGTCGCCCAACGGCACCATCCGCAACATCCTCGGCGGCGTGATCTTCCGCGAGCCGATCATCTGCAAGAACGTGCCGCGCTTGGTGCCGGGCTGGACCCAGCCGATCGTGGTCGGCCGCCATGCCTTCGGCGACCAGTACCGCGCCACCGACTTCAAGGTGCCGGGCAAGGGCACGCTCTCCATCTCCTTCGTCGGCGAGGACGGCACCAAGATCGAGAAGGAAGTCTACAAGTTCCCCGGCGCCGGCGTCGCGCTCTCCATGTACAACCTGGATGAGTCCATCCGCGACTTCGCCCGCGCCTCGCTGAATTACGGCCTGATCCGCAAGTATCCGGTCTACCTTTCCACCAAGAACACCATCCTGAAGGCCTATGACGGGCGCTTCAAGGACATCTTCCAGGAGGTGTTCGAGGCCGAGTTCAAGGCCGAGTTCGACAAGCTGGGCATCACCTACGAGCACCGCCTGATCGACGACATGGTGGCCTCCGCGCTCAAGTGGTCGGGCGGCTATGTGTGGGCCTGCAAGAACTATGACGGCGACGTGCAGTCCGACATCGTGGCCCAGGGCTTCGGCTCGCTCGGCCTGATGACCTCGGTGCTGATGACGCCGGACGGCAAGACCGTGGAGGCCGAGGCCGCCCACGGCACCGTCACGCGCCATTATCGCGAGCACCAGAAGGGCAAGGAGACCTCCACCAACTCCATCGCCTCGATCTTCGCCTGGACCCGCGGCCTGTCCCACCGCGCCAAGCTCGACGACAATGCCGCGCTGGCGAAGTTCGCGGCGACGCTGGAGAAGGTGTGCGTGGACACGGTGGAGGCCGGCTTCATGACCAAGGACCTGGCGCTCCTGGTCGGCGCCGACCAGAAGTGGCTCTCCACCGCCGGCTTCCTGGACAAGGTGTCGGAGAACCTCACCAAGGCCATGGCGGCCTGAGGCGGGGGAAGCGGCGACGGCCGCTCGAGGCCACGGCCTGATCGAGAGACGACGCCGCCGGCCCTGCCGGCGGCGTCGTTCGTTCGACTGAATGAAGACACATGATCTTGCACATCCGGGATTTGGCGGGATTTGCCGGGACCGGGTGGGATTCGGCGTGAGATCATCGGGGTTTGCCGGCATTGGCGGGCGCTTCGGCGGCGGCGGGAGCGTGTCGCGCAGGATGGCGCAAAACGGCGGCGCGGGACACTTGATCTTGCATAGGGCGGCCCGGCGGACGGCGTCGGCGCAAGAGGCTCTTAGGTGGGGCAAAGGGGCCTCTTAGAACGGCGTCCCTAATGGCTGCGCCGTCCCGTCCAGCTTGGGGTCCGGCTTGTAGACGTAGACGGTCGTGTCGATCTTATCCTTGGCGATGATGCGGTGGCCGAGCGCGCGCGCCTGGTTGCGGGCAACCTCGACCTGGTCCGGCCGAAGAAGCGAGCATGCGGTGCGCATGTTGGCGAAGTCCATCTCCTGGAGCTTCGGCGATCCCAGCGCGATCATGGTCATGTACCACTTGCACGCGGCGATCCCATCCCCCGTCACCACCACATCCGACCCCCGCCAAAGCGTGTACGCAACCACGCGCTGGGCCTCAAGGTCGCCGCGAAACGCTTTGACGTAGGCGTTTCGGAAGGCCGTCTTCTTCGCCTCGCAATCGACCAGCTTGGGATGAAGGACACACATCGAAAGCATGTGCTCGTCGGCCTCGTGCGCCGCCGCAGGTTGCATTGCAGCGAGTGCGATGCACGCGAGGAAACACGAAAAAATGAGCGCAATCAGACGCATAGGAGCCCCCTGAGGCACAAGCTTAGACTTAACAGAATACCGTTTCCGGTTGCATCATCAACCAGTGCGAGAATCGCCCCCTCTACAACCATCATGCCGAATCTTTCCTGGTCGTGGTGTCGGCGGTCGTGCGGGGCACGGTCAACTCGGCCCTTATCTGGACGGCCATCAGCTTGAGCATGGCGAGGCGCTCCGCCGGGTCGGAGCTGGCGGCCATCAGCTCGGCATAGCGCTCCATGGCCTGGCGGCCGAGGTCCACCGGCGGAATCGAGACGCCGCAGGCCTTTGCCACCCGCATGATGGTGTCCACCACCCGGCCCATCAACTCGCTGTCCGGCGGCGGACCGCCGAGTCTGCCGCCGGCTTCGAGCGCGCCGGCCTCGCCGGATTCGTCGTGAAGCGGTTCGACCGCGACCCGATCGGGCGCGGAAGCCGATTCGACGGCGTCGCCCTCAAAAATCCAGTCGAGCGAACGGCCCGTGGCCTTCGCAATGGCGGCGACAGCGCCAGCGCCTGGCATGTTCTTGCCCCCGAGCGCCCCATTGAGCGTCGACAGCGCCACACCAGCGCGCTCCGCCACGACCGCGTTTCCGCCCGCCTCGTGCACGGCTTGCCGAAGTCGGGAGCGTACGTCGGCTGGCAACCCTTTGGCTTCGGGGTTCATGGCCGGAACTCCGAAATTCGGCTGAGGTCGATATTTCGCATTTCGATCTTCGAATAAACCAATATTTCGCAGTTACTTAGCGATCATTCAGCCTTAAAGCTCACATTCCAAACTCCGAAGCGAAATTCGGGCTTGAGAAAAGCTGAAATTTCGTATTCTCTTGTGTCAGCTTCCTGACTTTTCGGCCCCGGCAGATTCGACCGAGGCCGCAGCTGCCGAGGTGGATGTTGAGCGTCCCGCAGGACTGGCATCGCGAGCAGATCAAGGCGGCGGTCCGAATGACCGGAACGACGCTGTCTGCGCTCGCGCGCAAGTCCGGCTACGAGCCGTCGAGCTTCTCGTGGGCGCTTCGCCGCCCCTGGCCGGCGATCGAGCGGATCATCGCGACCCATCTCGAACATCGGCCCCAGGACATCTGGCCCACCAGGTACGACCGCCGCGGGAGACCCCTCGCCGGCCGACGCCAGAAACCTAGCGCCCGCTCCCCCGAACGTCACCGTCAAAACGCCGAGGCCGTCTAGACATGAGCCAGAAGGTTCGCATTGCCCTGATCGACGCCGAAGACCGCCTGCGGCCGGTGGACCCGGCCCGCGCGCTCCTGATCGCGGCGGGCATGAAGGAAGAGGGCCAGAAGAGCCCGATCGAGATCCGCCCCGACCGGCGCAAGAAGGGCCGGTTCGTGCTGGTCACCGGCGGGCACCGGCTCCTGGCGGCGCAGCAGCTGGGCTGGGAGGAGATCGAGGCCGACATTCTCGACCTCGACGATGACAAGGCAAAGCTGCGCGAGATCAACGAAAACCTCTACCGCGCCGAGCTGACCGAGCTGGATCGCGCGGTGTTCATCGCCGAGAAAAAGCGCCTCTACGAGAAGCTCAATCCCGCCGCCAAACACGGCGGAGACCGCAGGTCCGATCAAGCCGCCATTTTTGGCGACTTGATGCCCCGCTTCACGGCCGAGCTGCAGGAGCGCCTCGGCTATTCCGAGCGCACCCTGCAGCGGGTGATCGCGCGGGCGAAGATCGCCCCGGACGTGCGGGCGATGCTCGCGGGCACCGCCATCGCCGACACGGGCTCCGAGCTGGACGCGCTCGTGAAGCTGCCGCCAGAGGTCCAGCGCCAGGCGGTCTCGCTCCTCCTCGACGAGGAGGCCGAGGACCGCCCGCGCAATGTGGCCGCCGCCGCCGCGATCGTGCGCGGCACGCGCCCGGCGGCGCCGACGCCCGACGAGGCCGCCCTCAAAGCTCTCCTGACCGCCTGGGATCGCGCGCCGAAAGGCGTGCGCCGCCGGTTCATCGACCAGCTCGTCGCCCAGGGCGCGCTGGCGGAAAGGACCGTCCCCGCATGACCCTCCACCCCATCCACCACGCCAACCGCCGCCTCGCCGAGGCGCGCCACGGCTGCCTCATGGTCCTCGGCGGCGTCGCCGGCGTGATGCTCTCGGGCATCCTGGTCGTCATCCTCAAGCTGCTCGTGGTGCAGTCATGAGCGAGGACCGCGCCAGGGAAGACCGCTCCTACGTGGCGGTCGCGCTCGTCCTCTCCGCGATCAGCGGCTGCGCCTTCGGCCTCCTCATCGGCGTCGTCGCCGGCCTGGCGCTCGGGGGGGGCTGGTGAACGTGGCCGCCCGCACCGCATCAAGCACCACCTGGCTCGTCTGCCGGCGCAGCACGCGCGCGCCGGCCGGATGCGTCTACTTCACAGGCGGAATCCACCTTCAGACATCGGACGGCAAGCTGATCGCCTGCCCGATGGTCTCGTTCTTTCGGGACGAAGCCAAGGAATTCGCCGACGAAGACCTTGCCCGCGTCCTTGCCTCGGCGCTCCAGGACACCAGCCCGAGCGCCTCCGACGACGACTGGCGGGCGCTGCCCGCCGCGATCTCCATGCCCATTCGGTCGCAGACCCCTCCCGGTGTGACAATCCGGTCGGCAGAGGGTGACGCGAGAGGGGCCGAGCCCGTGACCGGATTGCCGCCGGTAGGCTCGGCCTCTCCCCGATTCGACGGAGGCGCCTGAGATGGGCCGCCGCCGGACACGCCCCCACCGCGACCAGCTCGATCTGCTCTCCGACTGGCGGCCGAGCCAGCCGGTGGCGGCGTTCGACGCGGCGACGGTGCGGGGCGCGAGCCTGGCGGTGACCATCTCCAAGGGCGTGAGCCAGGCGCTCAAGGCCTCCGGCCGCAGCCGCTCCGACACGGCGCGGCTGATGAGCGAGTACCTCGACGAGCAGGTGTCAGAGGCGATGCTCAACGCCTACGCCTCCGAGGCGCGGGGCGAGCACATCATCAACGTCGTGCGCTTCGTGGCGCTGCTGCACGTGACCCAGGACCGCCGGCTCCTGGAGCTGATCGCCGCCATGTTCGACTGGGCGGTGATCGAGCGGAAGTACCTGCCCGCGATCGAAATGGCGGAGGCCATGGAGGCCCGCGCCGAGCTGGACCGCGAGATCGACGCGCGCCGGCGAGACCTCAAACGCAACGGTGTCCTGTGATGCAGGAGTGGTGGTCCCCCGCCGCCTTGGCTGCCCTTGGCCTGCCCGGCCTGCCCTCGACGGATCGCGCGATCCAGATGATGGCCGACCGCGGACGCTGGCGCACGCGCCCCGAATTTCCAGCCGACCCGAACGGTGTGTGGCGCAAGCGCGCCGCCCGCGGCGGCGGCTACGAATATCGCATCGACGTGCTGCCGCTGGCGGCGCGCTCCGCTTTGGTGATGAAGGCGGCGCCGGCGCCCACGCGGGATGAGCGGGCCGCGGCGAAGCAGCAGCTCTCCCGCGAGGAGCGGTGGCGCTGGTTCGACGGCCTGACTGAATCGAAGAAGGCCGCCGCGCGCGCCAAGCTGGAGGCGCTGCAGGCGGTGCAGTCGCTTTGCGACGCGGGCACCGATCGAGATCTCGCGGTGATGATGGTGGCCGGCCAGCTGCGGCTCACCCGGCGCACGCTCTACAATTGGGCCGCCGAGGTGCACGGCATCGCCAGGAGCGATTGGCTCGCCTTCCTGGCCCCGCACCATGCGGGGCGGCAGGTGGAGGCCGCGTGCGACGCCGAGGCGTGGGAGGCCTTCAAGGGCCTCTATCTGCGCCAGGAGCAGCCCACCGCGGCGCAGTGCTATCGCGCCCTGGAGCGCATGGCAGCCGAGCGCGGCTGGACCATCCCCTCGCGCAAGACGCTGGAGCGGCGCCTTGCCAAGCTCGACCGGGCGACCACGGTCTATTTCCGGCAGGGGCCGGAGGCTCTCAAGCGCCTCTATCCGGCCCAGCAGCGCGACCGCACGGCGCTCCATGCGCTGGAGGCCGTGAATGCGGACGGCCACAAGTGGGACGTGTTCGTGCTCTTCCCCGGCTCGAACGAGGCGACGCGGCCATGCATGACCGTGTTCCAGGACCTGTTCTCCGGCCTCATTCTGAGCTGGCGGGTGGACCGCTCGGAAAACAAGGAGGCGGTACGGCTCGCGTTCGGCGACCTGGTGGAGACCTATGGCATCCCCGACCACGTCGTCCTCGACAACGGCCGCAACTTCGCCAGCAAGTGGCTCACCGGCGGCACGGGCACGCGCTATCGCTTCAAGGTGAAGGACGAGGACCCGGCCGGCATCTTCCCGGATCTCGGGTGCGAGGTGCACTGGACGACGCCCTATAGCGGCCAGTCCAAGCCGATCGAGCGCGCGTTCAGGGACTTCTGCTCGAACATCGCGAAGGACGTGCGCCTGGCGGGCGCGTGGACCGGCAACACCATCGCGAACAAGCCGGAGAACTACGGCTCCAAGGCCGTGCCGCTGGAGACCTTCCTGGCCGTCGTGGCGGAGGGCATCGCCGAGCACAATGCCCGCCTCGGCCGCCGCACCGGCGCCTGCGCCGGCAAGCTGTCCTTCGCGCAGGCGTTCGCCGCCTCCTACCAGGTGTCGCCCATCCGCCAGGCGACGTCCGAGCAGCAGCGCAAATGGCTGCTCGCTTCGGAGCTGGCGACGGCGCGCAAGCCGGACGGCGCGGTCCACCTCTACGGCAACCGCTACTGGTGCGAGGCGCTGGTGGACCAGATGGGCCGCAAGGTTGTGGCCCGGTTCGATCCGGACGCGCTGCACACCGGCGTGCACGTCTACCGGCCGGACGGCGCCTATCTCGCCTTCGCGCCCTGCATCGAGGCGGTGGGATTTTTCGACACCCAAGCGGGCCGCGCCCATGCCCGCGCGCGGGGCGACTTCCTGCGCGGCGCGAAGATGATGGCCCACGCCGAGCGCCGTCTTCGCCCCGAGGACGTGGCGGCCATGCTCCCGCAGATCACACCGCCCGAGCCGCCCGAGGCGAAGGTGGTGCGTCCCGTCTTCGGCGTCGCTGGCAATGCGGCGCTGAAGGTCCAGCCCGCGGACCAGACAGACCAGGAGGCCACGCTCGCCGAGTTCGGCCGGGGCGTCCGGATGCTGCCGGGCGTCGCTCACATCTTCGAGCACCGAAAAGCAGACGGCGCGGAGGAGTGATCCCCCCGCGCCGTCCACATCAGCAAGCACAAGCAAGAGGACCATAGCATGAACGCCGTCACATCCGAAACGCTCTCCCCCGAGGCGATCGAAACCACCCGCGCCGAGGTGCGCCGGATCATCGCCGAGGAAGGCATTGCGCAGACCGAGATCGCGCGCCAGGCCGATATCGCCTACGGCACCTTCACCCCGTGGATGACCAACAAGTATGCCGGCGACAGCGCCAAGATCGCCGTGAAGGTGACCCGGTGGCTGGAGACCCGCCGCGAGCGCGCGCGCACCCTCGCGGTGCTGCCGGCGGCGCCGGGCTTCGTGATGACCTCCACCGCCGCCTCCTTCATGGAGACGCTGGCGTTTTCCCAGGCGACGCCTGATTTCGGCGTGATCGTCGGCGGCGCCGGTGTCGGCAAGACCACGACGATCGAGGAGTATCAGCGCCGCGCCAGTAACGTCACGATCGTGACCGGCGAGCCCTGCCACAGCTCGCCGAACAACATGCTCACCGCGATCGCGACCGAGATGGGCATCGCGGAGCGGCGCAGCAACATGATCTCCGGCGCGATCGTCGCGCGGCTGCGCGGCGCCTCGGCGCTGCTGGTGATCGACGAGGCGCAGCACCTGGACAGCAAGGCGCTCGATCAACTGCGCACCATCCACGACAAGGCCAAGTGCGGCGTCGTGGTGGCGGGCAATGAGAGCGTGTTCGCCCGCCTGCAGGGCGACGCACGCACCGCCCAGTTCGCCCAGCTCTATTCGCGGGTCGGCGCGCGCACCGTGCAGTCGCAGTCCCGCCCCAAGGACATCTGCGCCTTGATCCTGGCGTGGGGCATCGACGGCGAGAGCGACGAGGGCAAGCTCCTCAAGGTGATCGCCCGCAAGCCGGGCGCCCTGCGCGGCATGACCAAGGCGATCCGCTACGCGTCCATGATCGCGAACGGCGCCGGCGAGCCGCTCGCCTGCCGCCACATCAAGCAAGCCTGGGCGCAGCTCTCCAGCCTGCCGCTCGACGACGCGGCGTGAGGGAGGCGGCCATGAAGATCAACCTCTCCCGAATGCTGGCCGACCTGAGGGACTCCTACGGCGCCCACCAGCACACCGGCATCACCCTCACCGCCGAGGCGGTCGACAATCTCGTGCGCGGGCTCGACTGCCTCGTGCACCGCGCGCTCGTGCTGGAGGAGGCCGAGCGCCAACTCGCCGAGATGGAGGCCGTTGCCGCGGATCTCGACGTGATGGAGGCGCGTGCGGTCGCGGTGGCGGCGCCGGTCCCCGGCACGAACGTGGTGCTGCTGCCGCTGCCCGGCCGGCCGGCCGAAGGCGATGGGGGGCGGGCATGATGGACCGCTCCGAAGCCATCGCCCTGCTGCGGCGCCTCGCCGCCGCCAATGCGTGCGTGACCGAGATGGCGACCGAGGCCGGCTTGAGCCGGCACTCGGTGCGCCGGATCTGCCGCGAGGCCAGGATCGCGATTGCCCCGGTCCATCTGCGGATGGCGCGCGGCCGTGAGAAGGGCATTGAGGCATCCCGTGCCTATTCCCGCGTGCGCATCCCGCGATGGGTGCCGCGGGACCTGCGGGACGACTACCGCGATTTCGCGGCCGAGATGGGCGAGGAGGTGGCGGCGAGCCGCGTGCGCCGCCTCAAGGCGGAGGCGCGCGCATGATCGCCCCCGACGCCCTCGCCGCCTCGGTGGCGCTCGCCCGGCGGATCGCCGCAGCGCCGGCGGAAAGCTCGCTCTCGCCGCCGCGATCGGTGGAGACCAACGCCAAGCCGGTGCTCCACACCCGCGCCGCCAGCCTCGCGGTGGCGGTGTCGGTCGACCAGACCATCGCCATGGCCCGCGCGCTCGCGGCGCTCGACCAGGTGGCGCAACTGGCGGCCGAATTCCGAGTCGCACAAGACGCGGCGCTCGACTGGACCACCCGCCGGATCTCGCCCGCCGATCTCCCGCAACTGGACGCCGCAGACACCGCCGTCGAGACGGGCCGCACCCGCCTCGACGAGGCGCTCATCGCCTGCGGCTACGCCACCCTCGAAGACCAGGAGAAGACCGATGGAAACGCAGGCTGAGACCACCACCGCCGCTCCCTACGGCATCGTCGCCGTGGGCGATGAGCGGTTCTTCCGCGACACCCAGGGCCGCCTCGTGCCCGAGAGTCAGGTGAAGGCGGAGCACAGGCTCGAAGACGACACTGTCCGCAAGATCATCGACCACGCAGAACACCTGAGCGCGATGATCACCCGGTTCCGCGGGCATACCTTCGACGACGTGGAGGCCTTCATCGAGCTTCTCGGCGAGAAGTACGGCGGCAAGCGAGGAGGGGCAAAGGGCAATGTGACCCTCACCAGCTATGACGGCTGCCACAAGGTGGTCGTCGCGGTGCAGGACCAGCTTTCCTTCGGCCCCGAGCTGCAGGTGGCGAAGGGGCTGGTGGACGAGTGCATCGCCAGCTGGTCGGGCGGGGCCGAGCCCGAGCTGCTCGCCCTCGTCCAGCATGCCTTCCAGGTCGACAAAGAGGGACGCATCAACCGTGCCGCTTTGTTCCAGCTGCGGCGCCTCGACATCAAGCGCGAGCCCTGGCCGCAGGCCATGGAGGCGCTCGGCGATGCGATCCGGGTGATCGGCAGCCGGGAGTATGTGCGCTTCTACAAGCGGGACCATCCGCGCGGGCGCTGGATCGCCATCACCATCGACCTGGCTTCGGCCTGAGGGAGGTGGAGATGCCCAACATCACCATCCTCGCCGGCTCGGAGCTGGAGATCCTGGAAGACGGCGTCACCGTGCGCCTCACCATGCTGACCGCGGACAGCGACGCCGCGGACCGCCTCTTCGACATCCTCAAAGCCGGACTCGAGTCCGGCGACCTGCACCTGCGGCCGGGCAAGCCGTCCTCGGTTGAAATGACTGGGAGGGTGCAATGACGCGCGCGCGCCGCAGCGGGCAACCGCATCGCTTCGCTTTCGCCGATCGGAGGGGCGTGATCGGCTTCGGCAACCGCATGCCCGCCGGCGTCCTCCACATTGCCGACGATCCCAGCCACGAGCGCCTCTATGAGGTGGTCGAGGTGCTCGCCCGGCATGCCTATGACGGCGAAACCCTGCTCGTGCCCGGCATTCCCGAGGCCGATAACGACGACCAGGCGCTGGACGCATTGATCGCCTTCCGCGACCAGGTGGCAAAGCGGCTCACGGCGGAGCCGCGGCCATGACCCGCCAAGGCCTAGCCCTGCGGGCTCCGGACCCCGAGGTTCCGGTGCCCGCGCCGCCGCTCCCGCCGCTCCCGCCCCGGCCGCCGCGGCGGCCGGCCGAGCCCGTTCCGCCACCGCCGGGCGGCCTCATCGCGCGGCGCATCCGGATCGTGCAGGAGGTGGTGGCGGCGCATTACGGGCTCAACGCCCGCGCGCTCGCCTCCCGCACCAAGATCGGCAAGTACACCTTGCCCCGCCAGGTGGCGATGGCAGTGACGCGCCGCGTCGTCGGCCGCTCCTGGGAGGAGATTGGCGCGGCCTTCGGCGGACGGGCGCACTCCACCGTGCTGCGCTCGGTGGAACGGGTGGAGGCGCGCCAGCGCATGGGCTTGTCCGTCGCCGATGACCTGACGCGGCTGGAGGCGGAGGCTCGCGCGGCGATCCTGTCGGCGGAGCGACACCATGGCTGAGGGCCGCATCCCCTGCGCGGTGCCGTTCTGCCGGCGTACCGCCGATGCCTCGAAGTACGAGGGGCCGACGAAGATCATCTGCGGCAAGTGCTGGCGCCTCGGATCGGCAGCGGCGCGGCGCGCCTATCGGATCGCGCGTCGCCGGGAGCGCCTGCTCCTGGCGCGCTACGAGCGGGAGTGCACGAAGGCCGAGGCCACCGGCGTGGCGATCGCGTCGAAGCGGGCGCGGAAGTGGTGGCTCATCCGGCGGCACCTGGCGCGCGCCATCCACGATTCCTGGGAGCGCGTCCGGATCGAGGCGACCGAGCGCAAGGGAGGCATCGCATGATCGCCGCCGCCCCCGCCTCGTCGAAGCAGATCGGCGCCATCCACGCGCTCAAGGCGCGCCTGGCGCTCGACGACGGCAGCTACCGCGACGTGCTCCAGGCCGAGACCGGAAATCGCTCGGCCAAGGGCCTGTCCTCTGCGGAGGCCTGGCGCGTCATGGAGCGGCTCAAGGGCCTCGCCGGCGGCCGTTCGGAGCCGGCGCCGGCGAAGCCTGCGGCGGAGGGCGCGCAGCGCCTGGAAGGCCCCTACGCGGCCGTCTGCCGGGCGCTCTGGCTGGCGGGCTACAATCTCGGCGTCGTGGGCGACCGCACGGACCGGGCGCTGGTGGCGTTCGTGGCGCGCCAGACCGGCGTCGACCACCTCAACTGGGTGCGCGACGGCGCCGACGCCAAGAAGGCCATAGAGGCGCTCAAGAGCTGGATCTCGCGCGAGGCCGGCGGCGTCACCTGGGACGTGCCCGCCGAGCGGCTCAAGCGGTGGGGCTACAGTCTCCCGCGCTGGCGCAAGCTGGCCGTGATCGGCGCCCAGGCGCGCAGGCTCGCCGAACTGGGCGAGCACGAGACGGCAGCCCGCGCCACGCTCGCCACCCTCGACGAGCCCGGCCTCGACCAGCTTTCCGCCGACCTCGGCCGCCGGCTCCGGAAGGCGCTGGCGCGGCGGGAAAAGCGATGAGCCATGTCCCGCCGCGTCCACCAGCTCCGGGCCAAGGTGGCACGCGCCCAGCGCGCCCACCGCGACGCCCGCCCGGCGCTGGCGGACCTCAGGCGCGCTCTGCACGCGCAGCTGCGCGCCGAGATCGCCGCGGAGCGCGACCGCCGGAAGGCCGCAGCGAGCGGCCAGCTCACCCTCAATCTGTCCGAGGAAACGTGATGGCCCGCCGCCGCACCCGCACCTCCGTCGTCGTGGATTTCGCACGGCTGCTGGAACTGGACCCTCAGCTTGCCGGGCATCACCAGCGCTGCACGGATCTCGGCATGACCTTGGGCGCGCCGCGCCTTTGGCAGCGGCGAGATGGCAGCTTCTCGGCCCGCTTCGTCTGGCGGCGCCGGGAAGGCCTCGTCCACACCTCCATCGTCTATTCCTGCCACTACGTGCCGGCGCCGGCCCCATGACGACGCCGCTGCCCCCGCCGACCGCCGAGGTGGCGCGCCTGGTGGCCCTGATCGGGCCGGAGGCGACGCTCGCGCTCGTGGAGGCGCGGGCAGCGGCGCGGCTGTACGTGCCGCGCACGGTGCAGGAGGATGGCGAGCTGGTGCGGATCGTCGGGCGCGAGGCGGCCGAGGCGCTCGCCGCCGTCGCCGCCGGCGAATATCTGAAGGTCCCCGTCGCGCGCAAATGGCGCACCCTTGTCTACAAGGCGCAGGGGCGCTCTTATGCAGAGATCGCGCACGCACTCCAGATCAGCCAGAACAAGGTCTGGACCATCCTGTCGGACTATGAGCTGACGGCCAGCCAGTTCGACCTCTTCGACCGCTGACGCCTCATGCCCCCGCGTTGGGGGCATGACCCCGCATAGGGTCATGGCCCCATGCTTGGGCCTCATCCAAGATGAGGCGGCGGGCGGTGCATCTCCTCGGAATCATCGTCCTGTTGCTCGGTCTCGGCCTGGTCGCATTCGACTGCCGCGGCTGGGACCAACTCGTCGCCGCCCTCATCCTCGTGGTGCTCGTGAGCACCATCGTGCACATGGGGACGCGGTGACATGGCGCTCAAGGGCAGGATCGTCGACCTGGTCATCGCCGCGGCCGAGCGCGAGGAGCTACCGCCGGCGGCGCTGCTCGCCGTGGTGGAGGTGGAGAGCGCGGGCGAGCCGCTGGAGACGGACGGCCGCACGCCGCGCCTGCTGTTCGAGCGCCACGTCTTCCACCGCGAGCTGGCCGAGCGCGCGCCAGCCGCCCTGAAGGCGGCGAAGAAGGCCGGGCTCGCGATCGCCAAATGGTCGCGAAGCACCCAGTACAAGGACCAGGGCACGTCCGCCGCGCGCCTGGCGCTGATCGCCCGGGCCCGGGCGATCGACACCGAGTGCGCGAACCGCGCCTGCAGCTGGGGCCTCGGCCAGACCATGGGATTCCTGGCCGAGGAGTTAGGCTATCTCGACGCCACCCACATGGTGGCGCAGATGACCGACGGCGGCATCGCGGCGCAGATCGACATGATGCTCGCCGAGGTCAACAAGAAGGGCCTGCGGGACGAGCTGGCGCGCGGCGACTGGGCGGGCTTCGCCCGGGTCTATAACGGCCCCGGTTTTGCCGAGAACGCTTATGACGCCAAGATGGAAGCCGCGCACCGGCGCTGGCAGCGCCAGATCGCGATGATGGTGGACGGGACCTACGTGCGTCCGCGCCATGAGGATCTGACCAAGTTCGAGATCGAGGCGATCCAGCAGCAGCTGGTCACCTTGGGCTATCCCCAGGTGGGCGACGTCGACGGGCGATGGGGCCGGCTGACCACCGGCGCCATCTCCGCCTTCCAGATGCACGAAGGGCTTCCGGTCACCGGCGACTATGACGATGCCACGCGCGATGCGCTCGCGGTGGCCACAAAGCCGGAGCCCTCGCCGGCGCGCGCCGCCACCACGGCCGAGGATCTGCGCGCCGCCGGATCGCAGACCGTGGCGGCCGCCGACAGGGGCCGGCTGTGGGCGAAGATCCTCGGCTTCCTCGGCCTCGCCGGCGGCGCCGAGAAATCCGGCGCGCTCGACGGCGCGCAGTCCGTGCTCGACCAGGTGCAGCAGCTGCGGCCCATCGTGACCGCCGCGCGCGACGTGCTCGCCTGGGTGGGCTCGGCCTGGTGGATCGTCGCCCTCGTTGCCGGCGCCGCGGTCTGGCACCAGTACGGCGCCATCGTCAAGCGGCGCATCGCCGACCGGATCGAGGGCCGCCATGTTTAAGGCGATCCTCGCCGCGCTCACAGATCCCGGCGCGCTGGTGCTGGCGCTCGTCGTCGGCCTCGCCGCCGGCGGCTACGGCTATGTCCAGGGCGCCGCCGCCGAGGCCGCCCTGTGCCAGGCCGCGCAGCTGCGCAAGGACCTGGCCGCCGTCACCGCCGAGCGCGACACGCTCAAAGGCCGCCTCGACACCATCAATCGCCTCGCCGAGGCCGACGCCGCGCGTGCCGCGGCCGACGCCAAGGCGGACAAGCAAAATCAGGAGACCGTCCGTGCGACGCCTTTGCGCAATGGCGCTTGCCTCGACGCTGCTGCTGCTCGCCGCCTGCGCAGCGTCCGTTGAGCCTCCCCGCCCACCCGAGCCCGAGCTGCCGCCGGCGCCGGCGGAGATCGTCGCCTGCCTCCATATGCAGGGCGTCGAGATCCCCGAGCGCGCCATCAGCGACGGCGAGGCCGAAAAGCTGTGGGGCGACGATCGCCGCATCGGCGCCGCGCTCGGCCGCTGCGGCCGGCGCTTCGTGGCCTGGTACGAGCAGCTGCGGACCGAGTGGCGATGAGCGACGAGGCGGACCTGGCGCAGAGCATCGACGAGCGCCATCGCGGCGCGGCCATCGCTCATGTGCGGGCGCAGGTGGAGGTGCCCGGCACGGACGATTGCGAGGCGTGCGGCGCGCCCATCTCGCCTGCCCGCCGGGCAGCGCTGCCCAGCGCGACGCGGTGCATCGGGTGCCAGGAGAGATTCGAGCGGCGGAGACGGTGAGTATGGAAGACCTTCGGCTGTGGGCGCCCATCGTCATCGCGGTGTTCGCCCTGTTGTCCCCCTGGATCATGTACGGCCGCACGGCCCGCCGCACGGAAATCACGGAGCTGTCCAGCAAGATCACCGCCCTCGGGCCGAAGCTCGAAGAGAAGGCGAGCGCTGGCCACGTCGGCAATTTGGAAGATCGCCTCGATAGGGCGGAGGAGCGCATCACGCGCGCGGAAAGCCGCCTCGAGTACGTCCCCGACAAGGATTCCAGCCACCGCTTGGAAATGGCGATCGCGCGCCTCGAAGGGAAAGTCGAACTCATGGACGAGAAGCTGAAGCCGGTGTCGCAGATGGCGAACCGCGTCCATGAGCGCATGTTCGAGGAGGCGGCGCGATGAGCCAGACCCGCGAGGAATATCTGCAGGAGGAGGCGCGGCTCATCATCCTGCGCATGCTGGCCGAGGAATCCAACGAGAGCCTCTCCAGCAACCTCATCGTGCGCGAGCTGCGCGAGCAGTGGATGGTGCCGCGCGAACGGCCGTGGGTGCACGCGCAGCTGGACTACCTCGCCGAGGCCGGCGCCGTCACGGTGGTGGACGCCAAGACGGTCAAGATCGCAACGCTCACCCAGCGCGGCCACCGGCACCTGTCGCGCGAGATCGCGATCGAGGGCGTCAAGCGCCCCTCCCGCCCGGGAGAGTGACATGACCGTGCGCGGCCGCCTCAACAGCATGGACCTCCTGCCGGAGGAAGCCGCGGACGACGTGCTTTGGGCGTGCCAGCAGCTGGCGCAGCGCAAGCGCACGGTCTCGGATATCCACTTCGAATTCAACGATCGCCTTGAGGCGAAGGGGGTCACGCCGGTTTCTCGCTCCGCCTTCTATCGGGCGGCGGCGACGAAAGCGGCGGCGGCGCGCCGGATGCAGGATCGGCGGGCCATGTTCGATGGGGTCGCCAGCGAGTTCGACGCGAAGGACGTGGATGAGAGCACGGTCATCCTGGGCGAGTACATCAAGACGCTCATTGCCGAACTGCTCGCCGATCCCGACCGCTCGCCCAAGGAGGCGCTGGAGCTGGCGCGGGGCTTCCATGCCACCGTGTCGGCGCAGAAGGTGTCCACCGACCGCCGGGTGAAGATCGAGGCTGCGGCCAAGGCACAGCTGGTGAAGGCGGTCGAGACCGCTGTCGATGCCGTGGAACAGGAGGGCGGCAAGATCGACGGTGCGGAGGTGCTGCGAAAGATCCGCGAGGACATCTACGGGATCTTCGACAGATGACCCCGGCCGTCCCGCTCCATGGCTTTCAGCGGCGGTGGTTCACCGACCGCAGCCGCTTCAAGCTGGGCAAGTTCGCCCGCCAGACCGGGAAGACCTTCACCACCACGCTGGAGATCACCGACGACTGCTTCGCCGCGGCTGTGCAGAGCCGGCGTGAGCGCTGGGTGATCCTGTCCCGCGGCGAGCGCCAGGCCGCCGAAGCCATGAACGAGGGCATCAAGCGGCACGCCGCCGCCTACCAGCTCGGCTTCGAGGCGCAGGAGTTCGACTGGAAAGGCAGCGAGGGCAGCTACCGCGCCCTTGAGGTGACGTTGCCGCATGGCAGCAAGATCACGGCCTTGCCCGCCAACCCCGACACGGCGCGCGGGTTCTCCGCCAACGTGTTCCTGGACGAGTTCGCCTTCCACAAGGATTCGAGCACGATCTGGAAGGCGCTCTTCCCCGTCATCTCCGCTGGCTGGAAACTGCGCGTCACCTCCACGCCCAACGGCAAGTCCGGGAAATTCTATGAGCTGGACACCGCCGAGGACACCACCTGGTCGCGCCATGTGGTGGACATCTACCAGGCCGTCGCCGACGGCCTGCCGCGCAACATCGACGAGTTGCGGGACGGCATTGCCGACGACGACGCCTGGGCACAGGAATACGAGCTGAAGTATCTGGACGAGGCGAGCGCCTGGCTCTCCTACGATCTCATCTCCTCGTGCGAAGACGAGCGCGCCGGCGACCCCTCGCTCTACCAGGGCGGGCCGTGCTTCGTCGGCCGCGACATCGGCCGGCGGCAGGATCTGCACGTCATCTGGGTGTGGGAGCTGGTGGGCGACGTGCTCTGGGAGCGCGAGCGGATCGAGCAGAAGCGCGCCACCTTCAAGCAGATGGACGAAGCGTTCGACGACGTGATGGTCCGCTATCGCGTCGCCCGGGCCTGCATCGACCAGACCGGCATGGGCGAGAAGGTGGTGGAGGATGCCCAGGAACGCTGGGGATCGCGCGTCGAAGGTGTGCTGTTCACCCTGCCGAACAAGCTCATCCTCGCCACCGCCGGGAAAGAGCGGTTCGAGGACCGCACCGTGCGCATCACCGAGGGCGACGTCGCCCTGCGCGCGGATCTCCACAAGCTGCGCAAGGTGGCCTCCGCCACCGGCGCGCCCCGCTTCGTGGCCGAGCGCGACGACGACCACGCGGACCGCACCTGGGCGGCGTTCCTGGGCATTCACGCCTCGTCCAATCCCATGGAATACGGCTACCGGCCCGTGCCTCGCACCGCCGGGGGCCTCGCCGGCGCCGGCATGGGCGCGGACGGCTTCTGGCGGCCGGCGCGCGACGACACCGCGCGGCACGGCTCCATCCTGCCCCGCATGCGAGGAGGCCTTTGATGGCCCGCCTGTCCAAGCTCATCCATCCCAGCACCGGCAAGCCCATCGACATGGACGAGCTGTTCGGCCCGCCCAAGGCCGGGCCGACGCTCACCGGCGTGCGCTCGCCCATCTCCGGCCACCCGGCGGACGGGCTCACGCCGTCGCGCCTGGCGCGCATCCACCGGGCCGCGGCCGAGGGCGACATCCTCGCCTACATGGAACTGGCCGAGGATATCGAGGAGCGCGACGCGCACTATGCGGCCGTGCTCGGCACCCGCAAGCGCCAGGTGTCGCAGATCCCGGTGACCGTGGAGGCGGCGAGCGACGCGCCGGAGCACGTCGCCCATGCCGACCTGGTGCGCGAGTGGCTCGCCGAGGGCGTGCTGGACGCGGCTCTTTTCGACCTCTTGGACGCCATCGGGAAAGGCTTCAGCGTCCTGGAGATCGCCTGGGACCCGACGCCCGCGCGCATCGTGCCGCGCTCCCTCACTTGGCGCGACCAGCGCTGGTTCACGGTCGACGAGATCAGCCTCGACGAAGTGATGCTCTATGAGGGCATCGGCAAGGAACCGCTCGCACCCGAGCGGTTCCTGGTGCACCGGCACAAGTCCAAGTCCGGCCTCACCATCCGCTCGGGCCTGGCGCGCGTCGCCAGCTGGGCCTGGATGTACAAGGCGTTCACGGCGCGCGACTGGGCGATCTTCGTCCAGAACTACGGCCAGCCGGTGCGCGTCGGCCGCTACGGCGCGAGCGCCGCCGAGCACGAGAAGGACATCCTCTGGCGGGCGGTGGCCAACATCGCCGGCGACTGCGCGGCGATCATCCCGGATTCGATGAAGATCGAGTTCATCGAGCTGAAGAATGCGGCCGACGGGAGCGAGCTGTACGAAAAGCGCGCCGACTGGCTCGACAAGCAGATCTCCAAGCTGGTGCTCGGCCAGACCGCCACCACCGATGCGAGCCCGGGCAGCCACGCGGCCGGGCGCACGCACCGCCTGGTGCAGGAAGACCTGGAGCGCGCTGACGCGCGGCTCGTCTCGGCCACCCTCAATGCCCAGCTCGTCCACCTCATGGTGGCGCTCAACTTCGGGCCGCAGCAGAAGTACCCCAAGCTCCTCATCGGCCGGCCGGACGAGCTGCCGATCGGCGACATCGTCAACGCCATCGACAAGCTCGGGCCGCTGGGCCTGGAGGTGGAGGAGAGCCAGATCCTCGACCGCCTCGGCCTCACCGAGGCCGCCGAAGGCGAAGAGGTGCGCAAGATCGGCGGGCGGCCGAAGCCGGCCGAGCCGGCGCCGCAGATCCTGCCGGGCCTGCCGGGCGGACCGCCGCTCCAGGGTGGCAGGCCGCCGGCGGCCGCGCTCACGCGGCATCTGCTCTCGCTGCACGCCTCCGCGCCGGACCCCGAATACGTGGACGCGCTCACGGTGCGCCTGGCCGCCGACGCCTCCGGCGCCATGGCGGGCATGACCGGCGAGATCCGCCACATCTTCGAGACGGCCGGCAGCATCAAGGAGATCGCGGACAGGCTGCACAGCCTGCAGCTGGACCCTGCCGCCTATGCGGAGGCCATGCAGCGCGGCCTGGCGCTGGCCTACCTGGTCGGCCAGGCGGCGCTGGTGGATGAGCTGCGGCACGAGATCTGACCGCCGCCATGGCCTCGACTCTCAGCGCCATCGACCTGCCGTTCGACGAGGCGATCGCCTATCTGCGGGCGAAGGCCAACGTCACGTCCGAGAACTACACGGACGTCTGGGGCCGCGCCAACGTGAAGTCGTTCACCGTCGCCGGCGCCGCGACGCAGGCCCTGGTGGACGACTTCCGCGCCGAGGTCGCCAAGGCGCTGGAGCAGGGCACCACGCTCCAGGACTTCAGAAAGCAGTTCGACGCCATCGTCGCCAAGCACGGCTGGGATCACACCGGCGCGCCCGGCTGGCGCTCGCGGGTGATCTACGAGACCAATCTCGGCATGGCCTACAGCGCCGGCCGCTACGCCCAGCAGACCGAGCCGGAGACCCTCGCCCAGTTCCCCTATTGGCAGTACGTCCACTCGGGCGCGCTGCACCCGCGCCTGCAGCACAAGGCGTGGGACGGGATCACGCTGCGCGCCGATGATCCGTGGTGGGACACGCACTATCCGCCCAACGGCTGGCGCTGCGGCTGCCGCACGCGCCCGCTCTCGGCGCGCGGCCTGGCGCGGCAGGGCAAGAGCGGGCCGGACACCGCGCCGCCGCTGAAGCGGAAGGAGTACACCAACAAGAAGACCGGCGAGGTCTACGAGGTGCCGGAGGGGATCGACCCCGGCTTCGACTACAATGTCGGCCGGGAGTGGACGGGCAAGGCGCCGCAGATCCCGGCGAACGCCACGCTGACGGCGAAGGGCAGCGCGCCGCCCCCTGCACCGGAGCCGAAGGCGGTCAAGGCGCCGAAATCGGCCAAGCCCAAATCCCCGGCGAAACCCAAGCCGCCGGCGAAGCCCAAGCCGCCTGCCAAACCCAAGCCTGCCGGTCTGCCGGACACGTCCGCGCTCGAATTCCTGCCGCCGAAATGGGCCAAGGTCCCGACCGGGCCGAAGGTTCCAGAATCACCTCCTAAGCCGGCGCCAGCACCCCCGCCGCCGCCGACCCCGCCGCCGACTCCGCCGGTCCCGCCGGGGGCGGCCGGGGACACTCTCGCCGTGCGCAGCGAGCGGGAGCTGAGGGCGGCCGACGCCACGCTGCACGACGACTTCTCGGCCTGGGCGCGGCAGCTCACCGACGTCGAACGCACCGTACTCGCGAGCTACAAGGGCTCCGGCTACGAAGTCCTCAACCAGCATCTCCGGGGCATTGTCGACTATCCCACGTACATGTCCCGCATCAGAGCGCTGACCCGCGCGCTCGACCGCGCGCGCACCAAGCGCGCGGTCGTTGTCCATAGGGGCGTCAAGCCGGGCTCGCCGTGGGACGGGGCCAAAGTTGGCGACCAGATCGCTGACCCGGGCTTCATGAGCACTTCGGTGGATCAGAGCATCGCGGCAGGCTTCGCGGGGCCTCAGGGCATCGTCGTTGAGGTTCGGCTGCCAAAGGGCTACACTGGCGGTGCGTATGTCAACGGTGTTCCTCATCTACATCTGGAGGAGTACGAGTTTCTCATACGACCGGGAGCGCCCTTCCGTGTGATCGAGCGCACCGGCAATCGCTTGGTTGTGGAGCCTATCCGTGGTGGACGCCGCCGATCGCCAAAGCTCGATTGAGCGCCTCGTCGATATGGACGGGGGCGATGAGGCGATGCGTGCCAGCTCGCGAGCATTCTACGCCACCTTCAGCGACGACGACTTGCGTGCGACCGTGAGCCGTCGCGAGCGTGTCGAGCGTGATATCGCCCGCCGGGGCAGCCGGCTCGCCGCGGTGTGGAGCGACACCGGCGGCGAGATCCTCGTCACGGCCGAGCATGAGGCCGCCGAGCGAAAGGCGCGGGACAACGTGGCGTGAGCGGCGTCACCCTTCAGACCCGCGTCGTCGACCACGCCGCCCAGCTCGCCTTCAAGAAGCTCCGCCTCCTCATGACCGATACGACGCCCGTCATGCGGGCGATCGGCGTCGGCCTGGTGGAGGAGGCGCACACCCGCTTCGAGCGGGCGCGCGATCCGCAGGGCCAGGCCTGGGCGCCGCTGCTGCCGGCCTACGAGAGCATGAAGCGCGGCGCCGGCATCCTGCGCGAGAGCGCCATGCGCGGCGGGCTCATGGGTTCCATCACCTATCGCGCCGGGCACGAGAGCGTGGAGATCGGCACCAACAAGATCTATGCCGCCGTCCACCAGTTCGGCGCCACCATCCGCCCCGTGCGGGCCGAGCGCCTGGTGTTCCGCCTCGCCACCGGCATGGCGCACGCCCAGAGCGTCACCATCCCCGCGCGCCCCTATCTCGGCATCGGCCCCGACGACGAGCGCGTGATCTTCGAGACGCTCGACGACGCGATCGACCGCGCGGTCGGCCCCTACCGAGTCTCCGGCCAGGTCTGAGAGCCGAATAAGAGGCCATAAGAGGCCACCGGCGGCCCTTGAGGGGGAGGCGGCGGCCGGTGTAGCCCTAAGGGGCGGATTCGCGCCTCCTGGCCCGCCGCTCGCGATCCCGATCATCGGACCCTCCCGAGGTCATGCCCCCGCCCTGGGGGCATGATGCGCGGCGCTGCCGCCGGGCACTGTCGCGGTCATGCCTCGCGACGTCGTCCTCTTCTCAGCTTTCAGCGGTTCCAGCGTGCCCGAATGGCTGCACCTGGTGCCCGCCGGCACGTTCCGCGGCCGCGACGGCCGCGGACCGTACGTGCTCGATGCCCAGGCCGTGCTGGCCGACCTCGCCGCAGGCGACAAGCTGGCGATCGACGAGAACCACGCGATCGACAAGGCGGCCCCCGACGGCCGCCCCTCGCCGGCGCGCGGCTGGATCGTCCAGCTGGAGCAGCGGGCCGACGGCATCTGGGGCCGCGTCGAGTGGACCACCGCCGGCCGCCAGCTCATGGCCGACCAGGCCTATCGCGGCATCTCCCCGGCGATCCGCGTCGAGAAGGACACCGGCCGCGTGATCGGCATCGCCCGCGCCAGCCTGGTCAACGATCCCAACCTCGCCCTCACCACACTGCACAACCGGAGCCACGATCCCATGGATCTGACCAAGCTGCGGGAGGCCCTCGGCCTTGCCGCCGACGCTTCCGAGGCGGCGATCCTCGCCGCCATCGGCAAGCAGAAGACCGACCTCGCCACCCACCAGGCGCAGGTGACTGCGCTCGGCACCGCCCTCGGCCTCGCCGCCGGCGCCACCGCCGAGCAGGTGACGACCGAGCTGCAGGCGCGCCAGGGCGACGCCCCCAAACTCGACGCCGTCAAGAAGGGCCTGGAGGCCGCCGGCATCGACTGGGCCAAGGCCACCGCGACGCAGATCGAGACGCATCTGCGCAACTCCACCAGCGGCGACGCCCAGCTGCGCCGCACCGTGATCGAGCTGCAGACCAGCCTGGAGACGCTGCAAACCGAGACCGCGCGCAAGGAGGCCACCGCCTTCATCGACGCCGCGATCACCTCCGGCAAGGTCGGCCTCAAGCCCATGCGCGACCATTACATCGCCCGGCACATGAAGGAGCCGAAGGCGGTCGAGCAGGAGATCGCCGCCATGCCGGTGCTCCACATGCACGGCACCCGCCGCACCGTCCCGCCCGAGGGCCAGGCCGGCGCGGTGCTCACCGACACCGACCACCAGGTCTGCGAGCTGATGGGGCAGGACCCGAAGAAGTTCGCGGAGACCCGCAAGACCGAGACGGAGGCGCTCTGATGGCCGCTCTCATCAAGGACCGCGACACCAAGGAGCGGATCGCCCGCGACTTCGTCATCCCCACCGCCGCGAGCAAGACGTTCTTCGCCGGGTCGCTCCTGTGCGTCGACGCCAACGGTCGCGGCACGCCCGGCGCCACCGCCACCACCCTAAAGGGGCTGGGCCGCGTGAAGCGCCGGGTGGTGTCGTCCGGCGTCGCCGGCGCCGAGAGCGTCGAGTACGAGCGCGGCTGCTTCCGGTTCGGCAACTCGGCCGATGGCGACCTCATCACCCGCGCCGACATCGGCGCCACCGCCTACGTGGTCGACGACCAGACGGTCGCGAAGACCAACGGCACCAACACCCGCTCGCCCGCCGGCATCATCCGCGACGTGGATGATCTCGGCGTGTGGATCGAGTTCTGATCGGAGCCTCGCCCCATGGAAATCAATGCCGCCTCGCTGCGCAGCCTGAACACCTCCTTCAACACCGCCTACAACGACGGGCTCTCCGGCGCTGCCGCGAGCCAGTGGGGCCGCATCGCCACCGAGGTCCCCTCGACCACGGGCGAAAACGAGTATGGCTGGCTCGGCAGCTTCCCCCGGATGCGCGAGTGGCTCGGCGACCGCCAGATCCAGAACCTCTCGACCAGCGGCTACCGCATCAAGAACCGCAAGTTCGAGCTGACCATTGGCGTGGCGCGCGACAACATCGAAGACGACAACATCGGCATCTACGCGCCGATGTTCCGGCACATGGGCGAGAGCGTCGGCGCCGAGTACGACACCTCGGTCTGGGCGCTGCTGAAGGCGGGCTTCTCCACCCCCTGCTATGACGGCCAGTTCTTCTTCGACACCGACCACCCCGTGCTCAACGAGGCGGGCCAGGAAGTCTCCGTCGTCAACACCGACGGCGGCGCCGGAACGCCGTGGTTCCTGGTCGACGACAGGCGTGTCCTGAAGCCGCTCATCCTGCAGATCCGCAAGCGCTGGAAGTTCATCTCCCTGGACAAGGAGACCGATCCGGGCGTCTTCATGCGCGACCAGTACACCTATGGTGTCGACGGCCGCTACAATGTGGGCTTCGGCTTCTGGCAGATGGCCTGGGGTTCCAAGCAGACCCTCGACGCCACGAACTATGCCAATGCCAGCGCTGCGCTCGGCAACATGAAGGGCGACTATGGCCGTCCGCTCGGCATCGTCCCGCGCCTCCTGATCGTCCCGCAGACGCTGGCCAGCCAGGCCAAGAAAATCCTGCTGGCCGAGAACGACGCCGCCGGCGCCACCAACATTCACAAGGGCTCGGCCGAGCTGCTGATCTGCCCCTGGCTTTGAGGGAGGCGTCCATGTCGTTCCTCAAGGTCACCTGCGCGCGGCCAGGCCATCGCCGCGCGGGGGTCGCTCACGACAAGGTCAAGGTGTGGCCGGCCGATGCCTTCACGGCGGAGCAGGTGGAGCAGCTGCGCGCCGATCCGGCGTTCACCGTCGAGGCGGTCGACGCGATCTCGGCCGCCTCCGACGTGCTGTCCGCCGCGGCTGCCATGACCGGCCACTTCCCGCCCGCCGAAATGTTTCCCCGCCAAGCGGCTGAGGCGATGATCGAGGATCTCGCGGACGCGGTGATCGACGCTGTCGGCAAGGGTCTCTCCAAGGCCGAGTTTGAGCGCATCGCCCGCGAGATCTTCGAGCGGCACGGATGGAATACCCAGGGGCGGTCTGGCACGGCTCGCGAGGCCTCCAGCGCCGGTGGCGGTCCCGAGGCTCCGGCTTCGGGTGGGGCACAGCCCGCCGCCCCGCACAATACCGAGGGGGCGCTGCCGGCGGACGCCGATGCCCCGACCAGCGCGGCCACCGAACGCCAAAGCGAAAGCTCCGGCGCTGCGGCCGGCATCGACGAGGGGGGCCGCGTTGTGCCCACGTCCCTCGACGTCGCCGGCGAAGGTGGCCAGGGCGAAGGAGCGGTGGTGCAGCCTGCCGCTTCCTCGCCCGACCTTTCCGACGCGCGGCCCGGGCTGGACGGCCCCGGCGCCGAGCGTGGTGCGGAGGCGGACAAGCCTCCCGCCTCCGCACCAGCCAAGCCCCCGAAGGCTCCGGCCAAGGCGCCCGCGAAAGCGCCCGCTAAGCCGAAGGCGAAGTGATGGCGGACCAGGCGCCCGAGCCGCCCCACCTGCGCACGGACGTCGCGATCCAGCTGCGCGACATCACCCGGCAGGGCGAGGCTTTCCTCGCCCTCCTTCGGTCCATCGGGGTGAGCCGCGAGCTGTCGCTCGCCGCCACCAAGGTCGAGGAGGCCGTCTTCTGGGCGGCCAAGCACGCCACCAAGGAGCGCTCGTGAGCTACGCGACCGTCGACGACATGGTGTCCCGCTTCGGCGCGCTGGAGATGCTGCGCCTGTCGGTTGCCGACGGCTCGCTGCCGGCCGCGGACGAGCCCATGCCGGAGGCGCGCATTGCCCAGGCGCTGCAGGACGCCTCGCTCCAGATCGATTCCTATCTGCGCATCCGCTACGCGGTGCCAGTCACCCCGGCGCCCGAGAGCCTGGTGCGCGCCGCCTGCGTCCTCGCCCGCTACGACCTCGCCCATGGCGGCGACCGCGAGCCCTCGGAGCAGATGCGCCTGGCGCGCAAAGAGGTGCGGGAGTGGCTTCAGGGGCTGGGCGCCGGCACCGCCTCGCTTGAGGGCCTGGTGCCGGTCTCCGCCGGCTCGGGCGCCCGCGTGAGCGACCGGCCGCCGGCGTTCGTCACCCGCGCGGACGGGGGGCTGTGATGGCCGACCCCATCTCCGATATCCATCTGGCGATCGAGCCGCTGCTGCGCCCGTGGTTTCCGGTCGCGCGCTGGCAGATCGACGCCGTCCCGGCCCCGCTTTCGCTCGGCGAGTTCCAGCGGCTGCTGCGCACCACGGCCTGGATCGGCGTCGCCTGGCGCGAGTTCCGCATCGACCAGGCAGCCGGGCGCCGGCTCAAAGGCGTCCACGAACTGATGCTGACGATCGCGGTCAAGAATGCCGGCGGGATCGGGCCGCGCCTCTTCGGCGACCGGCTCGGCCCCGGCCTCTATCCCGCGCTCGCCACCGCCGCCGGCGCGCTCCACGGCCGCACGCTCGAAGGCTTCGGGTCGCTTCATGTCACCCGCGCGGCGCAGGCCTATGCGGATGGCTACGGCGACCTCACCGTCGCGATCGGCGCCGTCGAGCTGCAGTGCATGACGATGCTCGCCCCCGACCTCGGCGAGCCCGCCGCCGCGCCCCCCTTCACCAAGCTCGTATCCGACTGGGAGGCCGCTCCCGCGATCGAGGGCGCGCCGACGGCCACCGACACCCTCCAGCTGCCGGGAGCCCCCGCGCCATGAACGGCAAGATCTACCTTTCCGTCGCCGAGGGCCTGAACGTGCCGCTGCCGGACGGCGGCACCTGGCCCGCCTCGGGCGCCTGGGTCGAGCCCGACCAGTATGTGCGCCGCCGCCTCAAGGACGGCGACCTGGTGCCCGCCGATCCGCCGGCCGAGGCCGAGCCCGAGAGCGCGCCGCCCGCCGCCGCCGGCGATGAGGCCGGCGACCAGGTGGGCGACCAGATGGGCGACGCGCCCGCCAAGGCCGCCGAGGACCCCACGACAACCGACAAGCCCACCCGCCGGCGCAGGAGCTGACGCATGACCATCTCTTTCGACGAGATCCCCTACGACTGGCTCAAGCCCGGCACCCTGGTCGAGGTGAAGCCCAACTATGACCGCGTGGGCGCGATCCCGTACCCCGCGCGCGCGCTGCTGGTTTGCCCCAAGCTCGCCGCCGGCACCGCCGCGGCGCTGGCGCTCCACCGGATCACGCGGGCCGACCAGGGCCGGGCGCTGTTCGGCGCCGGCAGCATCGGCGCCCAGATGGTCGAGGCCTTCAAGGCTGCAAACAAGACCACGGACGTCTATGCGATCGGCGTCGCCGACGACGAGACGGGCGTCGCCGCCACCGGCTCCTTCACCTTCGCCGGCGCGGGCGCCGGCCCGCTCGCGCTCTATGTGGGCAGGGTGCGCATCCCGCTCGCCATCACCGCCGGCATGACCGCCGCGCAGATGGCGACCGCCGCGGCCGCCGCGATCAACGCCATCCCGGAGCTTCCGGTCACCGCCGCCGCCGCGCTCGCCGTCACCACCGTCACCGCCCGCAACAAGGGCGAGACGGGCAACGCCATCCAGCTCAAGGTGGCCCGCCGCGTCGACGACACCGTGCCGGCCGGCATCACCGTGACGGTCGCCGCCATGTCGGCCGGCGCCAACAATCCGGACATCCAGGACGTGCTCGACGCCATCGCGGCCGAGCGGTTCTCGGGCATCGTGGTTCCGTGGGACGACGCGACCACCCTGTCCGCGCTCGCGGCCGACCTCGCCGGGCGCTACGTCGCCGGCGCGAACAAGGACGGCCACGCTTATGTGGGCCACGCCGGCACCTTCGGCGCGCTCACCACCAAGGGCGGGCTCACCAACTCGCCGCACATCACCGGCGTCGGCCTCAAGGGCGCGCCCTCGGCGCCGTGGGAAATCGCGGCGAGCCTGGCCGGCGTCGCCGAATTCCAGCTGGCCAACGACCCGGCCCGCCAGCTGCGCGGCCTGGTGCTGCCCGACGTGGAAGCGCCGGCGGCGGCCGACCAGTTCACCGACACCGAGCAGGATCTCCTGCTCAAGGGCGGCGTCACCACCCTCAACTGCGCGGCGGACGGCACCGTCGTCATCGACCGCGTGGTGACCACCTACAAGATCTCGTCCCTCGGCGTGCCGGACCGCGCCTGGCTGGACATCATGGTGCCCAAGACCATGAGCCGCCTGCGCTGGGACTGGGCCTCCTACGTCACGCTCATGTATCCGCGCCACAAGCTGGCGGACGACGGCTCGGTCGCGGCCGAGGCGGACACGTCCGGCGTGGTGGTGATGCCCAAGCGCATGCTCGGCTCGTGGGCCGCGCGCTGCCGGCTCTACGAGGAGCTGGGCTGGATCGAAGGCGCCAAGGACACGGTGCGCCAGAGCGCATTCGAGCGCGACGCCTCCGACCGCAACCGCCTCAACGCGCGCCAGCAGGTGCGCATCATCGGCAACCTCATGGTGCTCGCGGCGAGCCTGGAATTCCAGGTCTGACGGGCGCGGGCTGACAGGAGCGACACATGAGCCAGGTGCTCGGCATCATCGACATCCTCTGGCGGGGCATCCAGATCCCGACCGAGAAGGGCGCCAAGCTGCGCCTCGGCGGCATCAAGAACACGGCGGTCACCTACGGCCGGATGGTGGGGCGCGCGCAGGAGTTCGTGGGCTCCGAGATCACCGCCACCACCGTGCTGGAGCGCGGCCGGTCCTACGCCTCGCTCTATGACGAGGCCGAGGGCGAGCTGCAGGTGATCTGCGACACCGGCCACACCTATGTGTTTCCGAACGCCTTCCTCATGGACGGGCCGCCGGAGATCACCGGCGGAGAGGGCGGCAAGATCGAGCTGAAATGGGCCGCCGGCCGCTACGAGGAGATCATGTCGTGAGCAAGCCGAGCCAGCCCGCCATCACCATCGACCTCGACGAGACCAAGGCCGGCGCCGCCGCCACGGCGCCGGCCGCGGTGGTCGTCGACGACGATCCCGGCCTCGTCGTCGACGAGGAACAGGATCTCGTCGGCGGCCTGCCCGCCCGGGCGGTGCGCAACGGGGACGGCACCGTGACCCTACCGCTGCGGTTCCCGGTTGCGCTCACCGTCCGGTCCAGCACCGGCGCCACGCGCACCGAGAGCTATGCCGAGCTGACCTTCCATCGCCTGACGGGGGCAGACATCCGCGCCCTGCAGAGCGCGTCGAAGGAGAGCCAGCCCGCGCTTCTGCTGGCCCGCTCGTCGCGCACCCGCGAGGCGGTGATGAACGCCGTGTTCGACCGCATGGACGCGGCCGACATCGCCGATGCGAGCAAGGTGGTGGAGTCTTTTTTCGGAGCTGGCCGGACGAACCAGGGCTGATACTGGCCGGTATCGCGGCCAACACCGGCTTCGCCCTCGCCGAGATCGAGGGCCTCGACGATGTCGGGGCCAGGTGGTGGTGGAACGCCGCCATGGCTTTCCAGCGCAAGGTTTCGGAGGCGAAGTAGATGGCCGGCAAGACGCTCGACGTCTCCATTCTGGTGCGCCTGGTGGACCGGATCACCGGCCCGCTCTCGGTGTTGCAGCGCAAGTTCGCGGGCCTAGCGCAGCTCGGCCAGCGGATCGGCATCCTCGGCGCGGCGGTCGCGGCCATCTCCTTCGCCGTGCCGCTGCAAAGCGCGGCGGCCTACGACCAGAAACTGCGCGACATGGCCGTGACGGCGGGCCTGTTCGGCGCCGACGCACAGCGCATGATCCGCGCCGTCGGCCGCGACATGGAGCAGCTCGCCCTCAAGACGGGCATCGCCTCCAGCGCCCTGGTGGACGCCAGGGCTGCCCTTGTGGCGGGCGGCGTCAACGATGATCTCGTTGCGAAGATCATGCCGGCCATCGCGCGTGTCTCCAAGGCGGCGAGCGCGAACCCTCTGGATACGGCGGCGACCGCGAAGGCACTGGTCGGGCCGTTGGCGATCGCGGCTAAGGACATGGAGGTGTCCCTGGCCAAGCTCGTCGTCGCGGGCAAGCTCGGCAGCTTCGAGTTCAAGAACATGGCGAAGGAGCTGCCGGCGCTGGCCGGGCAGATGGCCAACCTGGGAGTCAAGGGCGGAGAGGCAGTCGCCACCCTCGGCGCCGCGCTCCAGGTGGCAATGCAGGCGACCGCTGATCCGACCACAGCCGCCAACAATATGAGGAACTTCCTGGCGGCTCTGAACCGGCCGGAGACTATCGAGAATTTCAAGAATGCGGGCGTTGACCTGCCCGGCGTTCGGGCCGACGCCATTGCCAGAGGGATCAACCCGATCGAGGCGGTGATCCAGAAGCTGATGCAGCTCACCAAGGTGCCGCAGAAGGAGATCGAAGCGATCTTCAACCGGGCAAAAGGGGCCGGCGCCACCGATGCGGAGGCCGCCGCCGCGGTGAAGGAACGTATCGAGCAAACGCTGGCCGGCTCAAAGGTCGGCAAGCTGTTCGGCGACATGCAGGCGCTCGACTTCATCACGGCCATGCGCCTCTTCACGAAGGACTATCTGCAGTTCAAGAAGACGATCGAGGCCGCCGACACCTCCATCATCAGCCGAGACTCGGAAACCCAGCTCTCCGGCCTGGACAGCGCCCTGAAGGAACTCGCGGAGATCAGCGAGCAGGTCAGCCGGAGAGTCGGCGACGCCTTCGAGCCCGTGCTTCGTTTCGTCACCGGTGCCCTGAAGGGGGCGCTGGAGTGGATGCGCGCCTTCGACGCTGAATGGCCGGGCGTCATTGACTACGTGCTGCTCGGCGTGGGCGGCTTCCTGGCGCTCGCCGCCGCCCTCGGCCTGCTGGCGCCGGTGTTCGCGATCCTGTCGGCCGGGTTCGGCATCCTCTCCGCGGCCGCCACCGCCCTGCTCGGTCCCGTGGGCGCGATCACGCTCGGCCTCGCGGCGCTCGCCTACATCATCTATGCCAACTGGGGCACGCTCGGCCCCATGTTCCGGCGCCTCTGGGAGGGGATCAAGGCGGTCTTCTTCGGCTTCGTCCAGTGGGTGGCGGGCATCTTCACCCTCGATTCCGCCCGCGCGGCGGACGGGGTGCGCGCCATCTTCGCCGGGCTCGGCGGCATCGGCGTCGCGGTGTGGGACCTGCACAAGGTGGCCTGGACCGGCTTCGTCGCCTGGATCGACGGCTGGACCGGCGGCGCCCTCAGCGCGGCGCTCGGCGCCGTCCGCGGCGCCTGGCAGGGCCTGACCGACTGGCTCGGCGCGCATGCGCCCAGCCTGCCGGAGATCATCGTGCCGGACTGGCTGCGGGGCCCCCTCGGCGCGGCGATCGACGGGCTCAAGCGCGCCTGGCAGGGCCTGATCGACTGGCTCGCGGACCATGTGCCGAGCCTGCCCGAGATCCGCCTGCCCGAGGTCCGCCTGCCCGACTGGGCGGGCCGGATGCTCGGCGACGGCGCGCCCGCCCCCGCGCCCGCCAGCGGCGGCGCCAGCGGCGCCTGGAGCCCGCCCGACGGGGCGCCCGCCGCCGGCGCGAGCGGCGCCTGGAGCCCGCCGGCCTCGGCCGCCACCACCAAGGTGGGCGGGGAGATCATCGTGCGCGCGGAGCCTGGGACGCAGGCGCGCGTCCAGAGCCAGTCCACCGACGTGCCGCTGGTGCAGGACCGCGGCCCAGTCCTCGCGCGGCCGTAGACCATGAGCATATGGAGCACCGCCGCCGACCTCCTGCCGGGACTCAAGCCCGGCGCCTTCCGGGGCGTGACCTTCCACGTCCCGGACATCTCGGTCGCGGTTGGCCGGCGCGTGCTGCTCACCTGGTTCCCGGGCCTCGACGCGCCGGCGCTGGACGACTTCGGCGCGTCGGACGGGCGCGTCACGGTGCGCGGCCTCATCCTCGGCGACGACTATGTGACCCGCGCCCTGGCGCTCCAGGCTGCCTTCCGCACTGCCGGTCCGGGCACGCTGCTGCACCCCTGGCTCGGCGAGATGCAGGTGGTGGTGCCCGAGGACGGGGCGCAGATCTCCTTCAGCGACGGCGAGCTGCGCCTGGTGCGCTTCGACGTCACCTTCCTGCGCGCCGAGACGGCATCGCCCTTCGGCGGCTCGACGCTCGGCGGCCTGCTCTCCGCCGCCAGCGCGCTCGTCTCGGTGGCCGCCACCTTCGGCTGGCGCGCCATGGGCGGCCCCACCATCGCCGTCTCCACCTGGTCGGCGGCGGTGGCCACCTCGGCGGCGATCGGCGCGGTGGTGGCCACCGCCTGCGCCGGCGCGCCGGCGGCCGCCGTGCTCGAGCCCGCGCTCGAGGAGAGCCAGGCCGCTCTCGAGACGGCGCTAGCGGCCGGCTCCGGCACCGAGGCGGCGGCCGCCATCGCCGCGTCTCTTACCGGCCTCTCGACGCCCGTCGCCGAGGCGGCGCTCGGCGGCACCCGCGCGGCCATCGGCCCGGGCGGCGATGCCGTCGAGGCCGCCGCCGCGCTGGCCCCGGCCGCGGGCGCCCAGCTGCTGCTCGACATCGCCGGCGCCATGCGCGCGGTCGACGCGCTCGGCGCGCCGGCGGCCGCCGCACGCCTCTGCGCCCGGCTCGCCGCGCTCGCCCAGGCGGTGCGGGTGGCGGCCGACATCGCCTATGAGAGCCGCCAGGCGGCAACCGCCTGGCACGCGCAGCTGGACGCCGCGCTGGAGCTGGCGGGCGACGATGCAGCCACTGTGGCGGCGGACCTCGCGGCCGAGGCGGCGCCGGTGTGGGGCGCGCTGGCGGACCTGCGCGGCGCGCTCGCCCGCGACCTCAACGAGGTGATCGGACGCCTGCCGGCGGTGCGCCTGGTGACGCCGGCCGGCACCGTCTCGGCCTGGCTGATCGCCCACGGCCTCGCCGGCGAGGATCCGGCGCAGGTGGTCGGCATGCTGGACGACATCGTCGCCCGCAACCGCCTGCGCTGCCCGGGCGCGGTGCCGCCCGAGCCGCTGGAGGTGCTGCTGTGATCGCGCCCGCCACCGACCGCTGGTCCATCACCATGGGCGGGCAGACCTATGCCACATGGACGCGCGCCGGGCTGGTGCGCGATCTGTCGGAGATCTCCGCCTCGTTCGACCTGGAGCTGCGCGACCCGTCCCGCCACGCCAGCTTTCCCTGGGCGGACCTCATGGATGCCCGCGCCCTCGTCACCGAAGGGCTGGAGGCCTCGCTCTCGGTGGATGGCCAGGTGGTGCTCAAGGGCTGGGTGGATGAGATCGCGCCGCGCTCGGCCGACGGCCAGGCGGGCGTCACCGTCTCCGGCCGGGACAAGACCTGCGACCTGATCGACTGCGCGGCCACGGTGGAGGGGCCGTGGGAGTTCCGCGACCAGACGCTCGACAAGATCGCCGCGGCGATCGTCAAGCCCTTCGGCCTCGCGGTGCGCGTGGACGTGGATCTCGGCGACCCAATCGAGCGCCTGGTGATCGAGCCCGGTGAGACGGCGCTGGCGGCGATCGAGAAGGGCGCGCGCCAGCGCCAGGTGCTGCTGGTGTCGGACGGGCTCGGCGCTTTGGTGCTCACAAGGGGCGGCAAGGGCCGCGCGCCGGCGGACCTGATCTATCCCGGCGGCAACGTGATCGAGAGCGGCGGCTGCTTCAGCTGGCGCGAGCGGTTCTCGGCCTACCACGTCGTCGCCCAGGCCGAGCGCGCCGGCGGCCGACGTCGCAAGGCCGTGAAGCTGGACGCGACCGCTGCGCCGCTCACCGGCGGCGGCGAGGGAGGCGGCGCCAGTGTGGCCGAGCACGAGCTGGCGGGCGTGACCATCGCCGCCACCGCCACCGACGACCAGGTGACGCGCTATCGCCCCCTGGTGGCGCCGGCGGCGACGCAGCTCACGGCCAAGGCGGCGCAGGACCAGGCGGACTGGATGATGCGCACCGCCCGGGCGGCGGCGATCAAGATCGAGCACGCCGTGCGCGGCTATGGCTGGCGCCCCAACGAGCTGGCCCTGGTGCGGGACGATTTCCAGCAGGTGCACCGCGTCCTTCTGATCGCCGGGGTGGCGATGGAGTACGGCGACTTCGGCGCGGTCACGCGCCTGCGCCTGACCGGCCCCGAGGCGTTCGACGTGGAGCCGGAAGGCTCGCGGACCCAGGACCACAAGGCGGCCTCCAAGCCCCTCGACAAGACGGCGCAGAACCTATGAGCATTCGCGAGCTGGCCTATGCCCTGCGCGGGCTCATCACCCGCGGCGTCGTCGGCAAGACGGACGACACCGCCGAGACCCAGGTGGTGGACGTGACCGGCCGGCACGGCGCCAAGCTCACCCGGATCGAGGTTGCCCAGCCCTACGGCTTCGCCTCCAACGCGCCCGCCGGCGGCCTGGTGCTGCTGCTGGCGGTGGGCGGCGACGCGGGCGACGTGGTGGCGCTGCCGGTGGGCGCGCCGTCTTCCCGCATGGGCAAGCTCGCGCCCGGCGAGGTGGCGCTCTACGGGCTGGACGGGAGCCGCGTGCACGTCAAGGCGGACGGCTCGATCGACATCGTCTCCAGCAAGGCGGTCACCGCGCGCGTGCCGGGCGTCGGCGCCGTGGAGATCGCCGAGAGCTTCGTGAGAGGGCGGATGGAATCGGGCGAGAAGTTCGCCGCCACCGCCGGCGTCGCGAAGATCGCCGCCGGCGGCCACTACCTCGCCGCCACCTCGGCCGGCCCGCGCGCCTCGGCCGCCATCGTCATCGTGCCGGCCGAGCCGGCGCCGGACGTCTAGCCCTCATGCCCCCGCCTCGGGGGCATGATCCGAGATTCGCGCGCGCGAGATCATGGGCACCAAAGGAGCACCGCCTTGGCCGACTGGCTGGACATCGCCCTCGTCTTCGACGCCGATCGCCGGCGCGCGGATCTCGCGCTGGGCGAGGACGGCGACCTGGCGCTCGACGAGACGCCGGCCACCCCCATGCTCATCTCATTCGGCTCCGACCGCCGCGCCCGCCCCGACGACGAGCTGCCCGCCGGCACGCCGGCGCCCAACGCCTTCTCCGCCCGCCGCGGCTGGGCGGGCGACGCGCTCGATGCGCAGGGGCGCCTCATCGGCTCGCGCCTCTGGCTGCTGGAGCGCGCGAAAGAGAGCGAGCTGACCCAGCTCATGGCGGCCGAGTGGACCAAGGAAGCCTTCGCCTGGGTGGAGCCGGAGACCGGCGCGCCGGCCGAGATCGACGTCGCCTGGGTGCGCAAGTCCGTGCTCGGCCTCAAGGTGGTGGTGGACGGGCGCGCCGTCACCCTGTCGCGGACGGTCGCCTGACATGCCGTTCCCGCTCCCCACACCCGCCGAACTGACGCGCCGCGCCGAGGCGCTCATGGAGGCCGCGGTGCGCAAGGCGCGACCGGATGCCGAGCCGGCCGCCATCGCCCGCGCCGTGCGCTCGCCGCGCGGTCTCATGGCGGCGCTCATCCGCGTCATGGTGATGATGCTCTACGAGGCGCACCTGCATCTGCGCTGGTGGGGCGACCAGTATTTCCCCGACACCGCCGAGGGCGAGCAGCTCGCCCGGCACGCGTCCATCTGGGGCATCACTCGCCGGCCGGCGACGCGCGCCATCGGCTATGCGGCGGTCGCCGGCGTCAACGGAACCATCGTGCCGGAGGGCGCGGTGCTGGTCGGCGCCGGGAGCCAGCTCTACGAGGTGACCGCCGGCGCCACCGTGGCCGCCGGCGTCGCCACCGTGACCGTGCGGGCGCTCGCGGCCGGGCCGGACGGCAACGCCGCCTCCGGCACCCGCCTGTCCTTCCGCACGCCGATCGGCGGGCTCGACCCGCAGGAGGCGGTGGCGGATGCCTCCGGCCTCGCCGGCGGCGCGAGCGAGGAGACGGACACGTCCCTGCGCTCGCGCGTCATCGCCAAGATCCGCTCGCCCGCCCATGGCGGCGCCGAGGCCGACTATCCCGTCTGGGTCCAGGACGCGTTTGCCGCGTCGCACGTCCGTTGCCTGCCCACCTGGGTGGGGGAGGGCACGGTGGGCGTGGTGGTGGCCATGGGCTCGGCCGCCGCGCCGCGCGCGCCCACCGAGGCCGAGCTGGAGGCGATCGCCGCGCACCTGGAGACGGTGCGCCCGGTGACCGCCGAGGTGGTGGTGATCGCCGCCGAGCTGCTGGAGGTGGACGTCACCCTCGCGCTGGACCCGGACGAGGTGCGCGTGCGCCAGGCCGTGTCGGCCGCCATCGTCACCTTCTTCGCCCGCGAGGGGTCGATCGGCGGGCGGGTCAAGTTCTCCCGCCTGTCGGAGGCGGTCTCCTCCGCCTCCGGCGAGTACAGCCACGCGATCAGCGCGCCCGCCGGCGACGTGGTGCCGACGCAGGTGCAGCTGCCGATCGCCGGCGACATCGTGTTCGAGGTGGCCCCATGAGCCGCAGCGCCGCCGAGATCCACCGCGAGGCGCTCTCGCTCCTGCCGCCCGGCATGATGTGGAGCCGCAGCCCCGACACGCTGCTCGCCGCGGTGCTGGAGCCGCTCGCCGGCCTGCTCGCCGACCTGGAGGCGAGCGCCGAGGCGATGATGGACGAGGTGGACCCGCGCAGCGCGGTCGCCTGCCTTGAGGACTTCGAGCGCGTGCTGGGTCCGGACCCGTGCGGGCGCGACCTTGCCACCCTCTCGCTGCCGCAGCGCCAGCAGCTGGCGCACCAGCGCTGGACGGCGCGGGGCGGCCAGTCGCCGCAATACTTCATCGATCTTGCGGCCGCGCGCGGCGTCGCCATCACGATCGAGGAGGTGCATCCCAGCCAGGCCGGCGTGCTGTGCATGGACGACGAACTGGTGGAGCCACCCGAGCAGTTCATCTGGCGCGTCCTGATCCCCTTGGGCACCTGGGACGATTTCCGCGTCGACGAGAGCGCGATGGACGATCGCCTCTACGACTTCCAGCCATCCGACGTGGAGTGCGACATCATGCGGGCCGCGCCCGCTCACACTTCCGTCGTCTTCACGTACCTGCCCGTCGATGAGGAGGAGTGATTATGGATCGCATCTCGGGCGCCGACTGGATCGACCTCGGCGGGGGAAAGCGCGGCTTTCGGGGTCGCGACACGGGCGCCGGCCTCCGGGGCACTCAGGTCAAGGCGCCATGGGCCAACGGAGTGCAAGAGGAGCTGCTCACCGTCATTGAGGCGGGCGGCCTCGTCCCGACCGACGCCGAGCGCGATCAGGTGTTTCAGGTCCTGCGCAAGGCGATCCAGGAAGCTGGCTGGCAGTATGCGGTCGCCGGCGGCACCGCCGACGCGCTCACCGCCGCGCTGCCCATCGCCCCGCCGGCACTGACGGCCGGCCTGACCGTGCTGCTGCAGATCGCGACCACCAACACCGGTCCGGCGACGCTCAATCTCAACGCCCTCGGCGCTGCGGAGATCCGCCGCCGCGACCTCGCCCAGCTCACCGCCGGCCAGCTGCCCGCGGCGGGCCTGGTGCAGCTGACCTATGACGGCACCTATTGGCAGATGCTGCCGCTGCTCACCTCGGCCGGCTCCGGCCTGCCGCTGCTCCCGTATGTGGCGGCGACGGGCGGGGCCAATGCCCTTGTGGCGGACTTCGATCCGCCGCTCACCGGCCTCTCCGCCGGCCTCGCAGTGGAGGTGATGGTGGCCGTCACCAACACCGCCGCCGCAACCATCAACTGCAACTCGCTCGGCGCGCTGGCGATCAAGCGGCCCGATGGGTCGGCCCTGCGCGGCGGCGACCTAGTGGCGGGGCAGGTGGCGCTGCTGCTGTACGACGGCGCTTTGTGGCAGCTGGCGACGCCCCGCCCGCCGCGGACTGAGATCATCTACGAGTGGGCGGCAGGCACTGCCAACGCGCTGACGATCAACCCGTCGCCGGCGGTCGAGCTGGTGGACGGCCAGATGTTCATGGTCCATATCAGCCAGCCCACCAACACCGGGCCGGCGACGCTCAACGTCAACGGGCTCGGACCCGTGCAGATCTTGAATCGCCAGCTCCAGCCCCTCGTGGGGGGCGAGTTGGTCCAGGGCGAGATGGCGCTGATCGTCTACACGGCCGGCCCATCATTCCGGCTCGTCAGTGGCGCGCGGCCCCGGCGCGAGGTGGTCTATGCCCTCGCGGGCGGCACCGCCAACGCGCTCACGGCGACCCCGTCGCCGGCGGTGCTGTCCTACTATGCGGGCCTGATGCTGATGGTGCAGGTGGCGAGCACCAATACCGGCGCCGCCACCATCGACGTCTCCGGCCTGGGCGCCAAGGCCATCAGCTATCGCGACGGGAACGAGCTGGCACCCGGTGACCTGCGCGGCGGAGAGGCTGTCCAGCTCGTCTATGACGGTGCCGCCTTCCGGCTGCTCGATGGCAGTCGCTGGCGGTGCGAGACGGTCCTGGGGTACGACGTCGGCGCGGCCAATGCCATGGTCATACACCCCTACCCGTCGGTCCCGGCCCACTTTGCGGGGCAGATGTTCCAGGTCCGTGTCGCCGCGGATAACACCGGCCCCACGACCATGGCCGTCTCCGGACTGGGTGCTGGATATGTCCACCGCTCTGGGCTGCATCTGGCGGCGGGCGACCTGCGGGCCGGCGATCATGTCCTGATCGTGCACAACGGGGTTTCGTTCGAGTTGCTGGCCGCGCCTCGATCGCGCCGTGATCTGATCTATGCGGTGGCCGCCGGCACCGCCAACTCGGTCGCCGTCTGGCCGACGCCCTCCGTGACGGCCTATTCCGAGGGCCTCGCGCTGATGGTCCGCGTGACCGCGGACAACACCTCGTCTCCCACCATCGACGTCAGCGGCCTCGGGGCCAAGGCCATCTGGCATCGCTTCGGCGCGGCGCTCGCGCCCGGCGAGCTGCTCGCCGGAGAGATGGCGATGCTGGTCTATGACGGCGTGCGGTTCATCCACGTCAACGGGGGGCGCAAGCGGCCGGGCATGCCGGATCTCTGGACCAGCCCCACGCCGCCCCCCGGCGCCTTCGAGCGCAACGGCGCGGCGGTCTCCCGCACCGTCTTTGGCAAGCTGTTTGCGGCCATCGGTACCACATGGGGCGCCGGCGACGGGGTCAATACCTTCAACATCCCCGACGATCGCGGCCTATTCGATCGCGGCTGGGACAATGGCCGCGGATACGACCCGGGCCGCGGCTTCGGGACCGAGCAGGCCGATGATTTCCGGAGCCACGCGCACGCCATATACGAGCCGATCTCGCAGGCGGCCCTGAGCACCGCGGCAGCACGCACCATGACGGCGGCACTCGCTGGCACCTCAGGCGCCGCCGGCGGTAGCGAGACCCGTCCCCGCAACCGGGCCTACTTGCCCATAATTTGGTATTGAGAGGCCTCCCATGAGCACCACCAAGACCGTCTACCAATGCGACCCCGATGGGGTCTATGTGGGCGAAGCGTTGGCGCGTGAGAGCCCCATGGAGCCCGGCGTGTGGCACCTGCCGGCCGGGTGCACCGAGAAGGCCCCGCCGAAGCTGGCGGAGGGCGAGCGCGCCATGTGGACGGGTAAGAAATGGCAGGTCTTGAAGCCCGCGCCTGCGCCCGAGCCCGCGCCCCCCACCGAGGCGGAGCTGCGCGAGCACGCGCGCCTGCGGCGGCTCAAGGCCGAGGCGGCAGGCGTGATGGTGGCAGGCATCACTTATGCGACCGACCTGGAGAGCCAGGCGCGCATGGTCACGGCTCTCGCCTTCCTCGACCAGTCCGGCGGGCCGGGCCTGACCTGGAAGAGCTGGCACGGCTACGTCGTGCTGACCGAGGCCGAATTGCGGGCCGCGGCCGTGGCGGTGGGCGCGCACGTCCAGGCCTGCTTCGCCGCCGAGGCGACCGTCGTGAATGCCATCGCCGACGGCATCATCACCACCCTGGAGGCGATCGACGTCGATCCGGGGTGGCCCGACGCGCCGGTCGCTCCGGAAGAAGGAGACGACGCATGAGCTGGAGAGGTCACGAGCCGGGGCCGAGCGACCCGGGCATCCTGCACGCGGTGCTGCTCCAGCCGGACCTGGTCTGGCCGGCCGGCGACCGCATCCCGCTCACCCTCGGCGTGCCCGGCGACGCGTTGCGCCCGCGCTGGCGCTACCTCATGTTCCAGACCGGCGGCACGGTGCTGCTCGAGGACGAGGCCGGCACCGTGCTGCCCTACACGCGCGACGCCGGCGCGGTCCTGCCGCTCTGCGCCACCGCCATCGTCAAGGCCGCGGCGCACGGGATCTCGGGCCAGCCCACCGAGACGACGTCCACGCTCGTGCTCTACGGGGCGATGTAGTCATGCTCTCGGTGGGTGTCCACGTCTCGGGGCTCGCGGTGCGCGGCGGTGCGCCACCCGCGCCGCCGCCCTACGAGGCGACGCTCATCGCTTCGCTCACCGGGATCGCGAGCGACACGCTGCTCTCGGCCTATACGCCGGAGGTGGGGCCTTCTATGGCCCGGTTTCAGCCGGCGACGTGGACCAACACCATCACCGTCCAGGCGGCGACCCAGATGGGGGTGCAGTCGAGCACCGGCTATGCGGCCTATTGCGAGGGGGCGGACCAGCCGAGCGCGGATTGCGAGGTGCGCGCGCGCGTGCGCCTCACGGCCATGGGGTCTTTGGACCAGCGCGTCGTCCTCGGGGCGAGCCCGACCGACTACCAGATGTACGAGTTGAGCTGGTACCCGCACAGCGGGGCGTTTTCAATCTCGCGTCGGTCGACCGCGTCCAGCGCTGTGATCCTCCTGATATTGTCGACCTTCGACAAGGGCTGTTACCTCACGGTGGGCGAGACGATCGAGCTGGCCCTGACGCGGACGATCAACGCGGACGGCAACGCGGTCTTGACCGCCTACCGCGACGGCCGTCTGCTGGGCCAGGTGGTCGACGCCGACCCCGCCAAGATCACCAGGGCAGGGCGCTGTGGCTTCGTGCTGCGGGGCGGCCTCTGCGCCCTGCAATACGTCACCGCCGGCCCCATCGGGCCGGCCGGATTTGCGCTCTCCGAGCCGCAACTGGACCGTCATTACAGTCTCCCGGAGGGGCTGACGCATCGGACACTGTCCATCGGCGGGCCGGCGATCCCGCGTGCAGGTGCGGTCAAGGCGCGCATCATCAACGACCGCACCAAGGCCATCGTCGAATCGGAAATCACGGTCGACCCGACCCCCACATCGACCTTCGCCGGCTCCGTCAGCCTGCCGGCCGGCGTCTATCGCATCGAGATCTGGCAGGCGGGCAACCCCTGGCTGGTGCTCAAGCGCCGCTTCGCCGTCTCGATCGAGAACATCCTCGTCGTCGGGCAGAGCAATGGGCTCGCCCTGTACTGGACGGACGCGATCCCCGCCACCGACCGGCCTTTCGCGAAGGTCATCTCCGACCAGCCGCAGCGGCAGTATTCGACGCCCAACCTGGGCTGGAACGGCGGCCTCGTCGGCGCTGGCGCGGCGCGGTTCTTCCGGACGGCGGAGGCCGAGAGCGGCACGCTCCCGATGGGCCTCCTCGGCTTCGCGATCGGCGCCACCACCCTGGCGTCATGGCAGGTCGGTGGCTCCTCGTGGGCGAGCTTCATCGACCCGATCCACGGGTTCCTACAGCCGCAGGTGGCCGCGGAAGCGACTATGGCCATCTGGAACCAGGGGGAGGCCGAGTACGGGCCCGGTACCTCGAAAGCCGCCTGCGTCGCCTATATCCGGGCGATCTTCGCCGAGATCCGGGCGTTGGCGGGGCGGCCCAACCTCCCCATCATCATCGTCCAGACGGGCCGCAATCTGTACCCCGGCGGCGGCAATGCCGACAACGTAAGGGCCGCGGAACTCATCGTCGCCGACGACCCCAACGTGTACCTCGTGTCGGCGATCGATCTCGGCCTACGCGACACCGCGCACTACGACGCGGCCGGCAATGACTCGCTCGCCGACCGGCTGCTGCAGGCGCGCCGCTATTTCCGCAGCGGCGCCACGTGGTCGGGCAAGGGGCCGCAGATCATCGGAGCAACAGCCATCGCGGGTGGCAACGAGATCAGGCTCACGGTCGCCACCGAGGGCGGTTTCGGGCTCGTCGGCAGCGGGGCGGACACGGCCGGCGCCGCGCTGACGGGTCTCGTGGCAGACTACTCCGGCGCGGCCCAAGCGATCGCCGCGACGGCGATCGTGGGCAACGAGATCGTGCTCACGGTGCCCACCGTGCCGTCGAGCGGGGTCAGCATCGGCCATGCGCTCGGCCAGAATCCTGTCGTGAGCGGCATCTGCCGCGACACCAGCCCGCTCGGCCTCCCGCTGCTCGCCACGGGCGGCCTCATGCCCGTGGAGATCCACTGACGTGGGCGCGCAGCTCGGCCACCACGCGCTGCAGGAGCGCCAGGCGCGCCTCGGCGATGGCCAGGAGGCGCACATAGTGCTTGGCGAGGGGCTCCATGCGCCCGCGGTCCCAGTCGTCCACCGTCCCTTTCTGCACCTCCAGCTCGCGGGCGGTCGGCCCCTTCCACTGGTCGCCGTAGAGGGCGCGGCCGATGCGGGTGATGAGGCGGTCGGACATGGTCGGCTCCAGTGGCGGGGCGCCCGCGCGGGGCGCCCCGGGGTTTCAGGCCCGTGCGCCCTGGGTGGCGAGGGCGAAGGTGATGCGCGAGAGCGCGTAGATCATGGCCGGAACCACGATCCCGAGGCCGGCGGCCGCGTAGACCGCCAGCGTGCCGGCGGGCGCCGCGGCCGCGAAGGCGAGGGCGTTGAGCCCGGCCGAGATGGCGAGGGTGCCGACGATCGCCGGCGCCGCATAGCGGGCCACCGAGCGGCGCACCGCCTCGGTGGCGGCGCACAGCTGGCTCATCTCCAGGGCGACGAACCCGAGGTCGATGCCGATCGCCATGGCCCACCGCTCCCAGGCGCCGGCCCCCGTGACGAGGCCGATGCCGTGGGCGAGATGGGAGAGCGAGAGCGCCACCAGGACGAGGGTGACCGCGGCGGTGCCGGCGGCCGCCCCGTGCTGTCGGCGCAGCCGCGCCGTGGGACGCGCCGCGGCCGGCCGAGCCTTGCGGGCCGCCTGGCGGATCTTGAGGGGGGTGACGTTCGAGGTGATGGCGCTGGCCATGGTCGGGATCTCCCGTTCCGTGGGGCGGGACATCCCACCCCCAACGGCGCCGCTTATAGCCGAGTTCTGCCCGACGGTCCACGACGACGAAAGCCGGGAGGCGGTGATCGGAGCGAATGAGGCTCCGACCGCGGGTCTCCGGCCAAGGTTCCCCGCAAAGCGCCAGACAACGATCGACGCTTCCCCGCCCCACCGCACTAGGCGGCCGGTGGAGGCTGTCTGAATCGCAGGACGGGCACCAGTGACAGATCATGCTTTTCAACCGGTTCGGCCGACCACGCCGTTCGCAGGCTACGTGGGCGGCAAGCGGCGCCTCGCGGGACGCGTCATCGAGCGGCTCGACCAGATCCCCCACGACCTCTATGCTGAGCCGTTCGTGGGCATGGGCGGCGTCTTCCTGCGGCGCCGCCAGGCGCCAAAGGTCGAGGTGATCAACGACATCAACCGGGACGTCGTCACCTTCTTCCGGGTCCTGCAGCGCCACTATGTGGCCTTCCTGGAGATGCTGCGCTTTCAGCTCACCTCGCGGGCCGAGTTCGAGCGCCTGGCCGTCACCGACCCGTCCACCCTCACCGATTTGGAGCGTGCGGCACGCTTTGCCTACCTGCAGCGCACGGCCTGGGGCGGCAAGGTGGTGGGGCGCACCTTCGGAGTGGATTCGCGCACCGCCGGCGCGTTCAACATCACCCGGCTCGCTCCACTCCTGGAGGAGCTGCACGAGCGCCTGGCCGGTGTCGTGATCGAATGCCTGCCCTGGGCCACCTTCCTGGGGCGCTACGACCGGCCGGGCGCGCTGTTCTATCTCGACCCGCCCTATTGGGGCTCGGAGGGCTATTACGGACCCGTCTTCGACCGCGCCGACTTCGAGCGTCTCGCCGAGGCGCTCGCCCAGCTGCGCGGCCGGTTCCTGCTGTCGATCAACGACGTTCCCGAGGTGCGCGAGATCTTCGCCCGCTTCGCGATCGAACCGGTCGACACCAGCTATTCTCTCAGGGGCGCCGGGCGCAAACCGCTGACGGCGGCCGAGCTGATCGTGTCGGGAGGTTGGGGCGCCGCCTTGGGTGGACCAGGCGCGGCCGCCCCTGCTAGGCTCTAAGAGGCCCCTTACGGCCGCTTCAACAGCCTCTGAGAGGGCGCCTTGCCCGGTGAAAATTCATGTGTCCCACCGTGCAAATCCAAGTGGCGCGCTTCATCGACCTTGCCTGCGCGCCATCGGCGCCCGGCGCCCCCTTCCCCCTGGGGGGAGGGGGAGGGGCAGGGGTGGGGGTGTCGGCACCGCTCGGGTGATCCGCGCCACTCCCGCTCCAAATTCCATCGCAGCGCCTCCCCCGCCTCCGGCGTCATCCGCCGGCCTTCGGGAACACCATGCCGGAGAGCCGCGCCACCACCACCGGGTGCCGCGCCATCAAGGTGTGCAGCTCATTCTCCTCGATCACCAGCACCTTGGCCTTGGTGACGGCGCGCACCACCATGTGCTCCATCGCCGCGCCGGCGGCGACGCCGAACACCCCGCCCGGCCCGAGCCGCTCCACCCCGTCGGCATGCTCCACGTCCACCTGGCCCTCGATCACCACATAGAGGTGGCCGGTCTTCTCGCCCTTGCGCACCACCAGGTGGCCGCGGTCGAAGCTGCGCGAGTGCAGCACCGGCATCAGCGCGCCGAGCGCCTTGGCGTCGAGGTCGGTGAACGGGGCGAGGCGCGAGACCATGGAGAGGGTGACGACGAAATTGTGCTGGGCGATCACCTCCGAGAACGAGCTGGCGATGATGGCGATGGGCAGCGCCAGCATCACCAGCCCGGTCACCATGGTGAGCCCGCCGATCACCCGCCCGAGCGCGGTCACCGGCACCACGTCGCCATAGCCCACCGTGGTCAGAGTGGTGATGGCCCACCACATGGCGGCGGGGATCGAGCCGAGCTGCTCGGGCTGCACGTCGCGCTCCACGAGATAGAGCAGCGTCGCCGCCGTCAGCACCCCGGACGCCAGGATCAGGAGGCACGAGAACAGCGCGTAGCGCTCGCGCCGGATGGCGAGGAACAGCGCGTTGAAGCCGGACGAGTAGCGGGCGAGCTTCAGGAAGCGCAGCAGCCGCAGCACCAGGAGGCCGTGCAGATCGTAGCCCGCGAACAGCGAGCTCGCGAGCGGCACGATGGCGAGCAGGTCGATCACGGCGAAGGGCGTGACGGCGTAAGCGAGGCGCGCCCTGAAGGCCGGCAGGCCGCGCCGCAGCGGGTGCTCGGGGGCGACCCACAGCCGCGCGACGTATTCCACCGTGAACACCGCCAGGCAGGCGTGCTCGATGGCGTCGAAGATCCACCCGTCGCGCAATCCCAAGGACGGCACCGTGCCGAGCACGGCGATGGCGACGCTGAGCACCACCACCGCGATCAGGCCGAAATGGACCGCGTCGGCCAGATGATCTCCGGGCACGTCGCGCTCGAGCAGGTCGAACACCCGCCGGCGCATGGTTCTGCGGTCCATCACGGCCCTCCCGGGGTGAAAAGCTCATTCCGCTTATTGGCCACAGCCGGGTTAATTGCCGGTATGGAAGGCGAAGGCAGCCGTCCGCGCGCCGGTCACCGGCCCTCCGCGGGGTCCTCGCCGGCGAGCTTGGCGCGCTCGGCCTCGCGCGCCTCGGCGATGCGCGCGCTCACCACCTCCTCCGGCAGGCCGAGCGCCTCCAGAAGGCGCCCGGCGAGCTGCAGGCTCGCCTCCACGGTCTCGGGGATGACGCCGGAAACGCCGAGCGCGCAGAGCCGGCGCGCATGGGCGGCATCGCGGGCGCGGGCCACCACCACCGCCTTCGGCCAGCGCGCGCGCACCGCCCGCACCATGCCTTCGGCGGCACCCGCCGCGTCGAGGGTGACGACGAAGGCGCTGGCCTGGTCGCCGCCGAGCCGGGCCAGCAGATCGGGCCGCCCGGCGTCGCCGAAATAGACCGGATGGCCGCGCCGGCGCTCCAAGGCCGCGCGCACCGGGTCGGCATCCACCGCGACGAAGGGCAGGTTCTCGCGCGCCAGGATCGCCGCCACCGTGCGCCCGACCCTGCCGAAGCCGCCGATCACCACGTGGCCGGCAAGCTCCGCGGCGTCGGCGGGGGCCTCGAGGGCGGCAGCCTCGGCGCGCTGCAGCCGCGCGCCGAGCCGGCGGCCGAGGCGGGCGAGGAGCGGCGTCAGCGCGAGCGTGATGACCACCGCGGTGACGAGCGCGCTCATCTCGGCCGGCCCCACCAGCCGCCGCGCGGCGAGCAGGCCGAGCACCACCAGCGCGAACTCGCCGGCCTGGGCGAGCAGGATCGAGGCCTCCGCCGCCGCCGGCCGCCCGGCGCCCATGAGGCGCATGGCGGCGTAGGTGAAGGCCGCCTTGAGCACCACCACCGCCACCACCATCTGCAGCACCAGCCACCCGTGGGGCAGCACGCCGGCGAGGTCGACGCTCATGCCCACGGTGACGAAGAACACGCCGATGAGCAGGCCCTTGAACGGTTCGAGGTCGAGCTCGATCTGGTGGCGGTAGGTGGTCTCCGAGAGCAGCATGCCGGCGAGGAAGGCGCCGAGCGCCGCCGAGAGCCCAGCGGCGTGGGTGAGGCCGGCGGCGCCCACCACCACCACCAGGGTGATGGCCATGATGAGGTCGCGCAGGCCGGTGCTGCCGGCGAGCGCCACCAGAGGCGCGAGCAGGAAGCGCCCGGCGAGCAGGATCACCACCACCGCCGCCGCCGCCTTGCCGAGCGCGGAGAGTGCGAGCGCGGTCACGTCGCCGCCTTGCGGGCCGAGCAGGTCCACCGCCAGCAGGATCGGCACCACCATGAGGTCCTGGAACAGCAGCACCGCGATCACCAATTGCCCGAACGGGGTGAGCGAGCGATGCTCGGCGATCAAAAGCTGGGTGACCACCGCGGTGGAGGAGAGCGCCAAGGACAGGCCGACCACCAGCGCGAGGCCCGGATCGGCGAACGGCAGAAGCAGCAGCCCGGCGAGCGGGGCGGCGCACAGCGCCACCTGGAGCGCGCCGGCGCCGAACACCTCCCGGCGTAGCGCCCACAGGCGCGCGGCGGAGAAGTCGAGCCCTAGCAGGAACAGCAGGAACACCACGCCGAGCTCGCCGAAGGGGGCGACCCGCTCCGGGCGCGATATGGTGAGGATGCGCACCAGCGGCACCTCCTCGGCGAGGCGGCCGAGGCCGTGCGGCCCGAGCAGCACGCCGATGGCGATGAAGCCCACCACCGCGCCGATGCGCGCCCGGTGGAACAGCGGCACCAGGACGCCGGCGGCGATGAGATAGACCATCGCGTCCTTGAGGAATGTGTCCGCCACCGCGCTGCCCCTGCCGCTCCCCGCCTCTTTGCGCGCAGCTTACGCCCGCGCGCGGCCCGTGGGCATCACCTTACGGACGCCCCGCTTGTGCCCCGGCGTCACGGGGCGGCGGTCACCGCGGCGGCGACCGCCGCGCGCAGCGCCGGGCCGGGGCGCGGCAGGTTGCGCGGCCAGTCGTTGGGGCCGCAGGTGAAGAAGCGCTCGCCGCGGGCATAGATGACGAGGTCGGGCTTGAACCGGTCGAGATTGTCGAAATCGAAGTCGCAGGAGCCGAGCACGTAGCGCGAGGCGTGCATCCAGCCGACCTCGCTCACGTTGGAATTCAGGAACATGCGCGGCCAGACCAGAGCGCTGTAGCTGTCGCCGACGATCAGCACGCGCGGTCCGTCGCCGCCGAACCGGGTGACGCGCGAGGCGAAGGCGGGAAACACGTTGTGGTGCGGCAGGCGGGGGTCGGGGCCGAACTTGCGCAGCGGCACGCGCAGCAGGAAGTTCATGTCCTGGATCTGCGGCGGCATGCGCATGCTGCGCAGCAGGTCGCCGGGCGGCACCGGGCGGGCCGTGCCGATCATGGTCGCGGGATCGAGCATCCATTCGGGATGGCCGGCCGCCTCCACCGCCGCGTTGAAGGCGGTGAGCGAGGAGCGGAAGTTCCAGTGGGTGTCGGTGAGCAGATAGCGCGGAGCGGGGGTGCGCCGCAGCGCCGCGCGCAGGTCCACCGCAGTGACGCCGAGCGCCCGCATGCCGTCGAGCGCGAGGCCGTATTCGGTGCGGGTATAAGCGAGGTCGTCGTGCCATGCGGGCAGGGCCTCGAGCTCCACCGACTGGGCGTTGGGCGGCAGCGCCACCACGAGCCGCGCGCCGCGCTTGGTGAGGACGGCGTTCATCTCGCCGATCATCTCGACGAAGCGCCGCACCTGATCGACCCGCACAAGCGCGCCGGCGGACTGCTCGGGCGCGTTCTCGCGGCCCCAGAACAGCTGGCCCGTGCGGCCGGCATAGATCGGCCGCGTGTCGGGCGAGGCGAGCGCCGCGCGGATCTCCCGGCGCAGCACCGGCAGGCTGGCGCGGAAGCCGAAATTGTCCTGCATGAACTCGCCGAGATTGCGCATCGCCACCTGCGCCTTCTCGCTGAAGCCCCATTCGGCGCGCAGCGGCGTGCGCCAGGTGAAGCGGCCGAGCGGATCGGGCACGAGGTTCGAGGCCAGCAGCAGCGCGAAGATGCCGGCGACCATGACGCCCATGTGGCGGCGGTGGCGCGAGAGCAATGGCATGGCTCAGAACCGGTAATAGAGGAACGGCGTGGCCGACGCCCCGCCGAGCCAGATGGAGCAGAACACCAGCAGCAGGCCGATGAAGGCATAATCGGTGACCAAAGCGAGGCGCCCCTCCCCCGACAGGATCTTCCAGCGCGGCCACTGCCAGAAGCCGATGAGCGAGCCCACCACCATGGCGCCGATGGCGAGCGGGGTGAGGCCGAAGCCGAGCGCCATGGAGGGACGGTAGAAGCCGTTGAGACCGATCAGGCCCTGCGCCATCTCCAGCGCCTCCGGCATGGAATTGGTGCGGAACAGGCACCAGCCCACCATCAGCACCAGCATGGCATAGAGCTGGGCGAGGCCGCCCGGCAGGCGCTCCAGGACCCGGCCCAGCCAGGCCCGCTCCAGCGCCAGGAACATGCCGTGATAGCCGCCCCACAGGACGAAGTTCCAGCTCGCCCCGTGCCACAGGCCGCACAGAAGGAAGACGATCCAGAGATTGATGTAGGTGCGCGTCTCGCCCTTCCGGCTGCCGCCGAGGGGGATGTAGAGATAATCGCGCAGGAAGGCGGACAGGCTCATGTGCCAGCGGCGCCAGAATTCGGTGATGCTCTTCGAGGTCAGCGGCACGCGGAAATTGCGCGGCAGCACGAAGCCGACCATCACGCCGAGCCCCACCGCCATGGTGGAGTAGCCGGCGAAGTCGTAATAAAGCTGCAGCGTGTAGCTGAAGACGCCGAGCCAGGCCTCCACGAAGGTGGGGCTGGTGGTGGTGTCGAAGATGCCGTCCACGAGCCGCGCCAGCTCGTCCGCGATCAGCACCTTCCAGGCGAGCCCGATGGCGAACAGCCGGGTTCCGGCGGAGAAGCGGCCCCAGGTGGTGCGCCGCTTGGCGAGCTGCCGCGCCACCGTGTTGTAGCGCACGATGGGGCCCGCCACGAGCTGCGGGAACATGCACATATAAAGCGCGAACTGCGCCGGATCGCCATTGGCGCGCACCTTCTTCTTGAAGATGTCCGCGAGGTAGGAGATGGCGTGGAAAGAATAAAACGAGATGCCGAGCGGCAGGCCGATGGCCGGCACGGGCAGCGACAGGCCGGCGGGCTCCAGCACCAGGTTCAGGTTCTGGACCAGGAAGCCGGTATATTTGAACACCCCGAGCAGCGCCAGGTTGAACGTCACGCCGGCGATCAGCATGGTCCGGCGCGCCCTGTCCTCCCGCCGGTCGATGGCGCGGGCGAGGAAGAAGTTCACCACCACCGAGACGGCGAGGACGGCGATGTGCGGGGTGTAGCCGGCCGCATAGAAGACCAGAGAAAAGGCAAGAAAGATATAGTTCCGCGTCGTGATCGTCTTCGCGGAGAAGTAGGATACCAGGAAGAGCGGAAAGAAATAGAAGAGAAACTCGATCGAAGCGAACGTCATGCCGAAAGAACCGCCGTGGCCGGAGCGAGGGTGGTCCATGCCATTCTTTGCCGCCGCCCGCAAGCCGCCCCGCTTCGCGCGCGCGCCGGCGCGGGCGGATCACCCCAATTGCGGCCTCGGGCGATCGCTTGTCCTCTGGCACGAGGCCGGCCGGTCCGGAGCAGCATCGGACAGCACCGACCGAGCCCTCCCCCATGTAGCGTCACCCCTGCCTGCGCGACCAAGAGTTCGCTCCGATCGCCCGGCGGGCTCCCCTCCCCCCTTGCGGGGCGGGGTGAGCGGGTGGGGGTCCGCACCGGCCTTTGGGGGCCGAGCCGCCCGCGTGCGGAAGCGTTCCGGACACCCCACCCCTGCCCCTCCCCGCAAGGGGGAGGGGTGAGCCTTTATGGGGAGGGAGGCGCGCCGCACGCGCGCGCGGCGATTTTGCCCTTCCGTCCGGCGCGCGATTTGCTTTAGGTCTGCGGGTCCAACCGCTTCGCCGCGACGCGGCGCCCGCGCTGCGCCAGAAGGACCCGTCCATGTCCCCTCCCCTCGCCGGCCTCCGTGTCCTCGAGCTCGCGCGCATCCTCGCCGGCCCCTGGGCGGGCCAGCTATTGGCCGATCTCGGCGCGGAGGTGATCAAGGTCGAGCGGCCAGGCGGCGGCGACGACACCCGCACCTGGGGCCCGCCCTTCTTCACCGGCGCCGATGGCGCGCCTTTGGGCGCCGCCTATTTCCACGCCACCAATCGGGGCAAGAGGTCCATCGCCGTCGACTTCGAGACCGAAGAGGGCCAGGCGACCATCCGCGCGCTGGCGGCCGAGTGCGACGTGCTGATCGAGAACTTCAAGGTCGGCGGGCTGCGGAAATACGGCCTCGATCATGAGAGTCTGCAGGCGGTCAATCCGCGCCTCGTCTATTGCTCGGTCACCGGCTTCGGCCAGGACGGCCCCTATGCGCCGCGCGCCGGCTACGATTTCCTGATCCAGGGCATGGGCGGCATCATGGAGCTGACCGGCGCGCCGGACGGCGAGCCGCAGAAGATGGGGGTGGCGTTCGCCGACATCTTCACCGGCCTCTACGCCACCGTCGGCATCCTCGCCGCCTTGCGCCGGCGCGAGGAGACCGGCACCGGCGGCCATGTGGACATGGCGCTGCTGGACACGCAGGTCAGCGTGCTCGCCAACCAGGCGATGAACTATCTCGCCTCCGGCAAGGCGCCGACCCGCATGGGCAACGCCCATCCCAACATCGTGCCCTACCAGGTGTTCACCTGCGCCGACGGCCACCTCATCGTCGCGGTGGGCAATGACGGCCAGTTCGCCCGCTTCTGCGCCGTGCTCGGCGCGCCCGAGCTCGCCCACGACCCGCGCTTCGCCGGCAACGCCCTGCGCGTCGCCAACCGGGCCGATCTGGTGCCGCTGCTGGCCGGCCTGGTGATCCGCTGCGCCCGCGACCCGCTGCTCGCCGCCCTGGAGAAGGAAGGCGTGCCGGCCGGCCCCATCAACACCATCCCCCAGGTGTTCGCGGATCCGCAGGTGATCCATCGCGGCCTGAAGGTGGACCTGCCCGAGGCGGGCGGCGGCACCCTGCCCGCGCTGGCGAGCCCGATCGTCATCGACGGCGCGCGGCAGGTGGCGGGACGCGCCAGCCCGCGCCTCGGCGCGGACACCGACGCCGTGCTCGCGCTCCTCACGTCCCTGGCCGCCGGTTGACGCAGGCAGGGAGCGCGCCATGAAGACGGCCTATGACGTGGTGATCATCGGCGGGGCGGCGACCGGCTCCTCGGTCGCCTACCATCTCGCCGCCGATCCCGCCTTTGGCGGCCGGGTCCTGGTGCTGGAGCAGGACCCGAGCTATGCGCGCGCCGCCTCGGCGCTGTCGGCGGCCTCCATCCGCCAGCAATATTCCAGCGCCATCAACGTGCAGATCTCGCTGTTCGGCATCCGTTTCCTGCGCGCCGCGCCGGACCTGCTGGCGGTGGACGGCGACCGGCCCGCGCTCTCCCTTCACGAGGGCGGATACCTGTTCCTCGCCAGCGCAGAAGGGCGCGCGGCGCTCGAAGCCGGGCACCGCGTGCAGCGGGCCCACGGCGCGGACATCGCCTTCCTGGAGCCGGAGGCGCTCGCGGCGCGCTTTCCCTGGCTCGACGGCTCGGGCATCGCCGCCGGCTGCCTCGGCCTCTCGGGCGAAGGCTGGTTCGACGGCTGGAGCCTGTTCATGGCGCTGCGCCGCAAGGCCCGCAGCCTCGGCGTCGACTACCGCGCCGGCCGCGCCCTGGCGGTGGAGAGCGCCGGCGGGCGCGTCACCGGCGTGCGGCTGGAAGACGGCACATTTGTCGCCGCCGGCACGGTGGTGAACGCCGCGGGGGCCGGCGGGCGCGCGCTCGCGGCCTCCGCCGGCATCGACATTCCGGTCCACATGAAGAAGCGGATGATCTTCACCTTCACGGCCGAAGACCCGCCGCCGGGCCTGCCGCTGATGATCGACCCGAGCGGCGTCTATGTGCGCCCCGAGGGGCGCGGTTTCCTGTGCGGCTGCGCGCCGCCGCCCGAGGACGACCCCGACAGCGGCGACTTCGAGGTGGATCACGCCTTCTTCGAGGACACGGTGTGGCCGCGCCTCGCCGCGCGCATTCCCGCCTTCGAGCGCCTCCGCCAGGGCCGCGCCTGGGCCGGGCACTACGACATGAACGCGTTCGACCAGAACGCCTTCGTCGGCGCGGTCGCGGGGCTCGACGGCTTCCTGCTCGCCAACGGCTTCTCCGGCCACGGGCTGCAGCAGTCGCCGGCCATCGGGCGGGGGCTCGCCGAGCTGATCGCGCACGGGCGCTATCTCAGCCTCGACCTTGCGCCGCTCGGCTTCGACCGCCTCGCTGGCAACACGCCGATGCGCGAGCTGAAGGTGGTGTGAAGGCGCGCGGCCACGCCCCCGCGGGCCGGTTGCGCGCGCGCCCGCCGCCCCGGCCTAGTGCGGCACCACCAGCGTCAGATAGGGCGCCGGCGCCTTCTCCGCGGGGCCGACCGGTCCCGGCGCCTTGTGGCTCACCGGCGGCAGGCTCTTCAGATAGGCGGCGAGGGCTGCGGCGTCCGCGTCGGACATCGCGCCGTAGGAGGGATAGGGCATCATCGGCGCCAGCATGCGCCCGTCCGGCCGCACGCCCTTGCGCACCGCGTCGATGATCTCCTGCTCGCTCCATTGGCCGAGGCCGGTCTCCCGGTCCGGCGTGAGGTTGGGCGGATAGAAGATGCCCACCGTCGGCACCTGGAAGCCCACGTCCGCCCCGCCCAGATAGCGCGCCATCTCGGGCTTGCCGATGAGGGCGCCCGGCGTGTGGCAGCCGGTGCAGTCCATGATGGTGGCGAGATACTTGCCGCGCTCCAGCTTGCTCTCGGCCACGGCCGGTCCGGCGGCGAGGAGCGCCAGCACTAAAGCGGCGGCGCGGAAGCCGGCGCGGGACCGGCGGGGTCTTGGCATGATGGCCATGAAGAGATCACTCCGTTGGAATGGGGGCGCCGGTCCGCGGCCCGGCGGCGCCGCGAGGCGATGCCGGGGCGGACCGATCGCGGTTCGCATTGCCCTCCTGCGCATCCAGCGCAAGGCGCGGCCCGGCGCGCGGACGGAGCGCCGCCACCCCGCATGGCGCGCGCCGCCGCCGCCCCGCATGGCGCAGGCCGCGAGGTACTGCGCGGACGCCGGGGGGCGGCGCCGTGGCGGCGGTGGATAGGGACCGGCACCTGAACCGGCAATGAATGCCGGCGCCCCGGCGGAGCCGGTGGCGCCCGCGCCTCATCTGGGGCACGCTTGTTGCATCGCCTCGAGCGGGGGCGACGCGTCGGGTCCGCAGCAGCAGGGAGCACAGCCATGGCCTTCGTCCACCGGGTCGGCGCGACATCCTACGTGTTCGCCGACTTGAAGGAGGTGATGGCCAAGGCGACGCCGCCGCGCTCCGGCGACATGCTGGCGGGCATCGCCGCCGCGAGCGCGGAGGAGAACGTCGCCGCCAAGATGTGCCTCGCCGAGGTGCCGCTGACGCGCTTTCTCAGCGAGGCGCTCGTTCCCTACGAGACGGACGAGGTGACCCGCCTCATCCTCGACCGCCACGATGGCGCCGCCTTCGCCCCCGTGAGCGCCCTCACCGTGGGCGATTTCCGCGACTTCCTGCTGTCCGATGCGGCAACCCCCGACGCGCTCGCGCGCCTCGCGCCGGGGCTGACGCCGGAGATGGCGGCGGCGGTCTCCAAGATCATGCGCAACCAGGATCTGATCCTCGCCGCGCGCAAGTGCCGGGTGGTCACGCGCTTCCGCAACACCATCGGCCTGCCCGGCACCATGGCGGTGCGCCTCCAGCCGAACCACCCCACCGACGATGCCGCCGGCATCTCCGCCGTGATCCTCGACGGCCTGCTCTATGGCTGCGGCGACGCGGTGATCGGCATCAACCCCGCCTCCGACAGCCTGCCGGTGATCGACCGGCTCCTGCGGCTCATGGACGAGGTGATCCGGCGCTTCGACATCCCCACCCAGAGCTGCGTGCTCACCCATGTGACGAGCGCGATCGAGCTGATGAACCGCGGCGCGCCGGTGGACCTGGTGTTCCAGTCCATCGCCGGCACCGAGGGCGCCAACCGCTCGTTCGGCGTCGACCTCGCGGTGCTGCAAGAGGGCACCGACGCGGCGCGGGCGCTGAAGCGCGGCACGGTGGGGCAGAACGCCATGTATTTCGAGACCGGCCAGGGCTCCGCGCTCTCCGCCGGCGCCCATCACGGGGTCGACCAGCAGACGCTGGAGGCGCGCGCCTACGGCGTCGCGCGGGTGTTCGAGCCGCTGCTGGTGAACACCGTCGTCGGCTTCATCGGCCCGGAATATCTCTATGACGGCAAGCAGATCATCCGTGCCGGGCTGGAGGACCACTTCTGCGGCAAGCTGCTCGGCGTGCCGCTCGGGGTCGACGTCTGCTACACCAACCACGCCGAGGCCGACCAGGACGACATGGACACGCTGCTCACGCTCCTGGGCGCGGCCGGCGTCACTTACGTGATGGGCATTCCCGGCGCCGACGACGTGATGCTGAACTATCAGTCCACCTCGTTCCACGATGCGCTCTATGTGCGCGAGGTGCTGGGCCTGAAGCGCGCGCCCGAGTTCGAGGCCTGGCTCGAGAAGATGGGCATCACCGGGGCGGACGGGCGCCTTCTGCCGGCCGATGCCGGCCATCCGCTGCTCGGCCTGGTCAAGGAGCAGGCGGCGTGACCGCGCGCGATCCCTGGCTTTCCCTCGCCCGCCATACCCCGGCGCGCATCGCGCTGGGGCGCACCGGCGCGAGCCTGCCGACGTCCGAGGTGCTGCGCTTCGCCCTCGCCCACGCCAAGGCGCGCGACGCGGTGCATACCCCGTTCGACGCGGAGGCGGTGGAGGCGCACGTGCGCGGCCTCGGCTTCGACACCGTGCGGGTGGCGAGCGCCGCGCCCGGCCGCGACGCCTATCTGCGCCGGCCGGACCTCGGCCGCAGCCTCGCCGCGGAGAGCCGGGAGCGGCTCGCCGCGCTGGACGCACCGCCCGCCGATCTCGCCATCGTGGTGGCGGACGGGCTTTCGTCCGCCGCCATCCATGCCCACACGGTGCCGTTCTTGGCGGCGCTGAAGCCCTGGATCGCCCACGAGGGCTGGAGCCTCGCGCCAGTCGCCGTCGCCTCTCAGGCGCGGGTGGCGCTGGGCGACGAGGTAAGCGCGCTGCTGAATGCGCGCGCCTGCCTGCTGCTGGTGGGCGAGCGGCCGGGCCTGTCCTCCCCCGACAGCCTCGGCCTCTATCTCACCTTCGCGCCGCGCCCCGGCCGCTCGGACGCCGAGCGCAACTGCATCTCCAACGTGCGGCCCGAAGGGCTCTCCTATGAGCTCGCCGCCTTCAAGCTCGCCTGGCACCTCAAGGCGGCGCTGAGGCGCGGCCTCACGGGCGTCGACCTGAAGGACGAGAGCGATCTTTTGCTGGTGGCCGGACGGCCGCCGGCCGCGCTTCTATGACGTAAGGTGAATTACTGAAGAGGCATGCCTTTTGCCTTCCTTCAGCGTATGCATCGAACATGGTGCGGTGCCGTTATGGAAGGGCTGGTGTCATGGCGGACGGCAAGCATGCGGGCGTGACCTATACGAGCGTCGACGTCGCCTATTTCGAGCAGCGGGCGCTGAAGCGCCATGCCCGGGTCTGGTCGCTGTGGGCGCTCGGCGTGGGGGCGGTGATCTCCGGGCATTTCTCGGGCTGGAATCTGGGCATCGCCTCGGGCGGCTGGGGCGGCATGTTCATTGCCGCGATCATCATCGCCGTCATGTATCTCGGGCTGACCTTCTCCATCGCCGAGATGTCGCCGGCCTTGCCGCACACGGGGGCGGCCTATTCGTTCGCCCGCACCACCATGGGGCCGTGGGGCGGCTTCGTCACCGGCCTGTGCGAGAACGTGGAGTACGTCATCACCCCGGCGGTGGTGGTGTCCTTCATCGGCTCGTATCTCGGCTCGATCTTCGGCACGCCCACGGCGTTCCAGCCGGTCTACTGGATCTTCGGCTACGCCATCTTCGTCGGGCTGAACGTGGTCGGCGTCGAACTCTCCTTCCGGGTGACGCTGGTGGTCACGCTCGCCGCGCTCGCCTGCCTCGTCGCCTTCTGGGTCAGCGCGCTGCCGGTGGCGGACTTCTCGCGCTGGGCGCTCAATATCGGCGTCGGCCCGGACGGCGCGGCGGTGGAGCTGCCCAATGGCGGCGGCCCCTTCCTGCCGTTCGGCATCGGCGGCGCGCTCGCGGCCCTGCCGTTCGCCGTGTGGCTGTTCCTCGCCATCGAGCAATTGCCGCTGGCGGCGGAAGAATCGGTCGATCCCAAGGCCGACATGCCGAAGGGCATCATGGCCGGCATGGCGACGCTGATCGTCTCCGCCTTCATGATCGTGTGGCTGAACGCCTCGGTCGCCAACGGATCGTTCGGCCTGTCCACCTCGCTCGAACCGCTGCTCGACGGCTTCAAGGCGATCTATGGCGACGGGCTCGCCAAGCTCCTGGCCGGCGTCGCGGTGGTCGGCCTGATCGCCTCGTTCCACACCATCATCTACGCCCAGGGGCGGCAGATCTACTCGCTTTCGCGCGCCGGCTACTTCCCGCGCGGCCTCTCGGTGACCCATGGCGGGCGCAAGACGCCGCACGTCGCCATGGTGGCCGGGGCGCTGGTGGGCCTCGCCCTCATGCTCGCCATCTGGTTCGCGCTCGGGGCCGAGGCGGGCGCCGCGGTGATCGGCGGCACGCTGCTCAACATGGCGGTGTTCGGCGCCATGCTGTCCTATGTCATGCAGGCCCTGTCCTTCATCCTGATGCGCAAGAACATGCCGCACATCGCGCGGCCCTACCGCAGCCCCTTCGGCATCCCGGGGGCGGTGCTGACCATCGCCATCGCCCTCGTCACCATCGCCTACCAGCTCTCCGATCCGGTCTACCGCAACGGCGTGCTCGGGGTGGCGGCGTGGTTCGCGGTGGGCATCGTCTATTTCGCGGCGTTCGGGCGCCACAAGCTGGTGCTCTCCCCCGAGGAGGAGTTCGCGCTGTCCAAGGGCACCGCGGACTATAAGAGCTACTGATGAACAGGGCCCCCGCCGGCCGGGCTGGCGGGGGGCCATCCCGATGCGCCCGCCGCGCCAGGCGGGTCATCCTCCATCGCCGGCGGTGCGGTAGAGTTTGGTGAGCAATTCTCCCTGGCGCCGGGTTCCGGTCTTCGCAAAGATCTGCTTCAGGTACGCGCGCGCGGTCTCGTAGGAAATGCTGAGCTTTTCAGCGATCTCCTGCAGCGAATGGCCCGCGGCGAGCGCCATGGCGACCTCCCGTTCGCGCCGCGTCAGATCGAAACGCGATGCCAGCAGATCCGACGAGAACGCGCCGCGGCGCGCCGCCGTGCGCAGCAGCACGATCACCGTGGGGCCGGCGAAAAAGCGCTCGACGAGGCTCTGTCCGGAATTGGCCAGCGTCACCTGCAGCGACGGGGCGGCGCCAGCCCGGGAAATGGCCGAGGTGAACGTCCTCGAGCCCGCGTCGCGGGGGGCGCCCGGCTGGAGCATCTCGCCGAGCCTGGCGTCGAGGGCGTCGTCCCTCAATTGCAGCCGGTCGGCCGCGTCGCGACGGGGGCCCTCGCCGCTGTCCAGCAGGACCCGCGCGACCTCGTTGAGCCATTGGATTTTCTTGCCGGGTCCGACCCTTATCAGGCCCGTCTCTTGGCAGGCCAGCGCCTCCCCCACGGCCGCCAGCGACGATCCCTCCTGGGCCTGGCGGTAGATCCTGAAGACCCGATCCAGGTGCGGCGCGAGCCGGGTCAGCATGTCTGCGCCGTGCTGCCGCTCCGCATCGTCCTGCCGTGCACCAATGATGCTCAGCATGAAATTCAGCGATCCGGTTCGCTGCAGCGTAATTCCGATGCCGCCGCTGATCCCGAACGGCTTCAGGAGCTCGTTATAATATTCGGATCGCTCGACCGCCTCAAATGGCGCCATGTATTCCGAGCGAACCCCGAGCCCGATTGGCCGCCTGTCGAGATTTTGCATCCACAGGTTCTTGGGCGCGTAGTGGACGTACTGGCGCTTGAACTCGCTGTCGATGCCGTGAGACAGGGAGATGCCGCCGACGGCGGAAAACTGGTCATGAAAAAAGAGGGTGCTCTGGCCATTGGGCGTGCATCTGGCGATCTCGGCCAGGAAGCCGGCCCATGCCTCGTCGCGCACCAATGCGGAATAGATCAGGTCGATCAGGCGACCTTCCAGCCGGTCGAATTCCTCCCGGGATCCCAAGTGCATGGCGCCCACTGGTCTATGACGGGCGGACCGATCCTTGCTGCCTGTCGCGTCCAAGCCAACCGTTCCAATCGGTCCCGATTCGTATCGTAGCCTTACAAATTCCCTATGGCGATCAAAAGTGTCTCGCCGGAAACGGCCCGCGCCGGCCAACCGGGCGATCGCGGGCCGGCGCGGGAGCTAGCGCAGGGTCTCGACCGACACCACCCGGAAGGTGTGGGTCTCGTCCTCGTCCTCGCGGATGGAGACGTATTCGCCCACCTCGAACTTTTCCTCGCCGAAGCGGTAGCCCGCCTCGTCGTCGTCGGTGCCGTGAATGTCGTAGCGGAAGGCCCAGCTGCCGCCGGGGCGGCGCACCAGGTGGCCGCTCTCGTCCGGCTCGTCCGGGCGGAAGCGCAGCACCCGGCAGGCGTCGCGGTGCTTGGCCCAGAGCCCGGGCTCGATGTGGCCGCGCTCGTCCAGCGGCGCCACGAAACTGTAGCCGAAGTTGCGCGCCCCCTCGGGGTGGCCCTTCTCGCGCGCGAGCTCCAGCCGGATCTGGCGGAAGCCGGGGGGCAGTTCGGTCATTGTGGCGTCTCCCTCAAAAGGTGCGGAACAGATTCCGGCGCCGGGCGTTTCATGGCTGATGGGGCGACAGCACCGTTCAAGCCTGCCGTCCGCCGGGCGACGTCCCGCCGACGGCTCGGCGGTCTAAGGTGATTTAGTGGGCCGTGGATTGACGTGGCGCAAGGCCCCGAGGCCCGGCAGATGGGATTTTACCGGCGGGGTGGTCGTCGGGCCGTCGACGCAATCGCGGCGGCATGATGGGAGAAGCTCAGATGAACGATTCGGCGATTTTCCAGGGCCTCAACCGGGCCTGGAGCACCGGCACCCCGCCCATGGCATGGCCCATGGCGTTCTGGAAGAACTGCTTCTTCGACTGCCCGGTCGAGGTCGCGTCCCACATCCAGCGATTTGCCGGCCGGCAGATGCAGGATCAGGTGCAGCTGTTCTCCGAGCTTTCCAGGGAGGAGAACATGGCGAACGCCTTCACCAAGGAGGCCGCCTTCATCCAGCAGTCGGCGCTCGCCTGGAGCAGCGAGATGCTCGAGGTGGCGGAGCTGGTCCAGTCGAAGATGCTGAGCTCCACCCAGGTGGCGCCGCCCGACGCGCAGCAGCCCCCGGCCCACTGAACCGGGGCGGTGCGGTCCGCGCTCCGTCAGCCCCCGTCCGACAAGGCCGGCGCGAGCGGCCGCAAGCCTGACATCCGATCCCGGCCGGCGCCGTCCGCGCGCGCCCCGGTCCCCTTCTTCCGGCTCCCTTGGCGCCGCGTCGTCCGATCAGATCGCTTCGGCCCGATCGGATGACGCTCTAGGGGTCCTGCGTCCGGCAGGTGTAGCCCACGAAGCATTGCGGGTTATCGCGCGCCCGCACCCAAGCGGGCGTGAGCCCGGAGCGCATGTCGCAATAGCGCGAATCCGCCACGAAGCGGTCGAAGGTCGAGGGCGAGGTGGCGATGAGCGCCGCGCCCGCCACCGACACTTCATTTTCCAGATGGGCGCAGGCATCGAGGTCGGCGGGCGCGCGGGCCGCGGCGGCCGAGATCGGGGCGGCGAGCGCGACCAGGATCCCGGCGCAGCGGGAAAGGGCGAAGCGCGGCAAAGCAGGGCGCGGCATGACGGCGGTCTCCCGGAGCCCCGCATTCGGCGAAGCCGGCGCATCGTCGCTGCGCCACCCGGCACGGTCTTGCGCCTTGGCCCGCTCTTTCCCCATGCGCCCGCCGGCGCGCCTCAGAGCCGGCGCGCCACGTGGCGGCCATGGCCCTTGGCGCCGGTCAAGGCCCCATCGCGCGCCACCACCTTGCCCCGCACCATGGTGAGCACCGGCCAGCCGGTGACCTTCTTCCCCTCATAGGGCGTGTAGTCCGCCCCGTCCTGGATCAAAGCGTGGGTCATGGTGCGGGTGAGCTCGGGATCCCAGATGGCGATGTCCGCGTCCGCGCCGACCGCGATCGTGCCCTTGTTCGGATAGAGGCCATAGATCTTGGCGTGGTTGGTGGCGGTCACGGCGACGAAGCGGTTGATGTCGATGCGCCCCTTCACCACCCCTTCCGAGAACAGGAGGGGCAGGCGCGCGCCGACCCCGGGAATGCCGTTCGGCACCCAGCGGAAGCTGGTGCGGCCCTTGGGGGTCAGCTTGCCCTGGGGGTCGTCATAGCGGAACGGGCAGTGGTCCGAGGAGAACACCTGGAACACGCCCTGCTGGAGCCCCTCCCAGCACGCCTCCTGGCTGGCGATGTCGCGCGGCGGCGGCGAGCAGACATATTTCGCCCCCTCCATGTTGAGGCCGTCGAGGTCGGCGGCGGTGAGCACCAGATATTGCGGGCAGGTCTCGGCCAGCACCTTCAAGCCCTTGACCTGGGCGCGGCGGATCTCCTCCATGGCCTCGCGGTTGGAGACGTGCACCACCATCAGCGGCACGTCGGAGAGCTCGGCCAGCGAGATGGCGCGGGAGGTGGCCTCGCGCTCGGCGATGATGGGGCGCGAGGTGGCGTGGTAGCGCGGCGCGGTGCGCCCGTCCCGCTCCAGCCGCTCGGTGAGGAAGCGGATGATGTCGTAATTCTCCGCATGCACCATCACCAGCGCCCGGGTCTGCCGCGCCACCTCCATCACGTCGAGGATCTGCCGGTCGGTCAGCGCCAGGCCCTCATAGGTCATGAACACCTTGAAGGAGGGGTAGCCGTCCGCCACCAGCGCCGGCAGCTCCTGGCCGAGCACGCTCTCGCTCGGATCGGTGACGATGAGGTGGAACGAGACGTCCACATAGCATTCGCCCTCGGCCTTGGCGTGGTAGGCGTTCACCGCGCTCCTCAGGCTGGCGCCGCTCTCCTGCATGCAGAACGGCAGGATCGTGGTGTTGCCGCCCAGCGCCGCCGCGCGGGTGGCGGAGGCGAAGTCGTCGGCCATGACGATGCCCTCGCCCGAGGGCTGGGAGATGTGGACATGGCTGTCGATGCCGCCGGGCAGCACCCATTTGCCGGCGGCGTCGATCTCCTCGATGCCGGCGAGGTCCTCCCCCAGCGCGGCGATGCGCCCGTCCTTGATGCCGATGTCGCAGGAGAACACGTCGGCGGCGGTGGCGATGCGGCCGTGGCGGATGACCAGGTCGAAGGCGGACGGACGCTCGGGCATGGGCAACTCTTTCATGGTGTTGGACAATGATTTGCTAGATATCGCGGTCGGGGCGAATCGGCGAACGGACGGAACAGGCGCCATGGACGGGACGACGGCGAAGACGGCAACGGCACGCAAGCGCGCACCGGCGCGCGCCGCCCGTACGCCGTCCGCTCCCGCCGCGCCGGCGGCGGGCGCGACCGCGAAGAGCGCCCCGCTTTCGCGCCGCGTCCCCTTCGCCCGGCAGGTGGCGGACCTGCTGCGCGACATGATCATCCGCGGCGCGCTGCCACCCGGCGGGCGCATCGTCGAGCGCAGCCTGTGCCAGAGCCTCGACGTCTCCCGCACGCCGTTGCGCGAGGCGCTGAAGCTGCTGGAGGCGGAAGGCCTGGTGGAGATCTCCCAGAACAAGGGGGCGCGCATCATGTCGTTCACGCCGATCGAGGCCTCGCGCCTGTTCGAGGTGATCGCCGGCCTCGAGAGCCTCGCCGCCGAGCTCGCCGCCCGGCGCATGAGCGAGGAGGAGCTGGCGCGGCTCGACGCGCTGCATGCGCGCATGTGCGGCCATTACGAGCGCCAGGAGAAGGACCCCTATTTCGAGCTCAACACCCTGATCCACGATGGGGTGGTGCGGGCCTGCGACAACCCGATCCTGATCGCCACCCATGCAAGCCTCATGCTGCGCGCCCGGCGCGGCCGCTACATGGCGATCATCGACCCGCTGCGCTGGGAGGAATCGGTGCGCGAGCACACGGCGCTGATGGCGGCGCTGCACGCGCGCGACGCGGAGGCGGCGCGGCGCGTCTGGCGCCGCCACCTGATCCGCACCGGCGAGACCGTGTGCGCGGTGCTGGAGGCGGCCGGCATCCTCGATGCGCCGGCCGAGGGGGCCCCCGCCCCGGTTTGACGCCGCCCGCGCTTTGCGCCCGGCCCGGCGCGCCATGATGCGCAGATTGTCGGCAGCGGCGGCCCGCTCCGGCGGCGCGCCTGCAACCCGCGTCACGCCCCATCCGGCGCCGACTTCCCGATTGCGGCCAACAAGATACCGGGGCGCCGCCAGGGCCGCCGACGGCGCGCGGCGCCGGCGGGCGGGCCCCACTGCCTGCTTATGCACCATCCTCTGCCCAATCATTCAGCGGCACCGGCCCTAGCATTTTATCATTAACTCATTGCATATATTATTATAAATCAGATGGAATGCAATTTTATCCGGTTCGTCCGCGTCTCCAAGCCCTTCTGAACCAGAGAGAAACCGCCATGCCCCACCGTCCGTCCGACCGCCTCTGCGACCGCGCGAGCGCCGCGCCGTTCGCCTCCCGCCGCCGCTTCCTGGCGCTCTCGGTCTCCGCGCTCGCCGCCGCGGCCGCGGCCCCCGCGCTGCTGACCCAGCTGTCCGGCCGCGCCGAGGCCGCCCCGCTGACCATCGAGGACATCAAGAAGCGCGGCGTGGTGCGCATCGGCGTCGAGGCCGCCTACCGCCCCTTCACCTTCCGCGAGGGCAGCGCCATCGTCGGCTACGACGTGGATCTCGCGAAGGAAATCTTCGCCCCGCTCGGCGTGAAGGTGGAGATGGTGGACACCGCCTGGGCCGGCGTGATCCCGGCGCTCTATGCGGGCAATTTCGACGTCATCATGACCTCGCTCACCTACACCAAGGAGCGGGTCGCCAAGGTGGGCTATTCCATCCCCTATACCGAGGCGACCCAGGAGATGCTGGTGCGCGCCGCGGACGCCGGCACGATCAAGGACCTGTCGGGCATGTCCGGCAAGGTGCTGGGCGTCAAGCTCGGCTCGGCCGGCGACACCATGAAGACCGGCCTCGACGAGAAGCTGAAGGCCGCCACCGGCAAGGGCTTTTCCCAGGTCAAGACCTATGACGACCACCCCGCCGCCTATCTGGCGCTGGCCCAGGGCTCGGTAGACGGGGTCATCAACACGCTCGCCACCCTCACCCAGGTGGTGAAGGACGCGCCCGGCAAGTACGCCATCGTGCGCGACATCGGCCCGCGCAACTGGGCCGGCATCGGCACCCGCAAGGAGGACACCGACCTCATCGCCTTCCTCGATCAGCGCATCACCGCCCTCAAGGAGAGCGGCGCCATCTACAAGCTGCAGGAGAAGTGGTTCGGCGTGCGCATGCAGCTTGCCGACAAGGTGCCGACCTTCTCCTGACCCCGCGCGCGGGGCGGGCCGCCCGCCCCGTGGACGCCGCCGAAAGACTTGCCCATGAGCATCGACTGGTCCGTCGTCGAGATGGCCATCCCCCTCCTCGCGGAGGGCACGGTGATGACGCTGAAGATCGCCGCCATCGCCGGCGTGCTGGGCCTTGCGGGCGGCGTCGCCCTCGGCCTCGTCTCGCTCGGCGGCTGGATCTGGGCGCGCTGGCTGGTGCGCGGCTATGTGGACTTCATCCGCGGCACGCCGCTTCTGATCCAGATCTTCATCGTGTTCTTCGGCCTGCCGGCCATGGGGCTGCGCTTCGGCGAGTTCTGGGCCGGCATCATCGCCCTCTCGCTCAATTGCGCGGGCTATGTGGCCGAGGTGGTGCGCGGCACCGTGGGCTCGGTGGAGAAGGGCCAGACCGAGGCGGCGAAATCCATCGGCATGACGCGCGGCAAGATCCTCATCTACGTGCTGCTGCCCCAGTCGATCCGGCCGATGATGCCGGCGCTCACCAACGACGTCATCACGCTGCTCAAGAACACCTCGCTTTTGTCGGTGATCTCGGTCTACGAGCTGACCCGCTCGGGCCAGGCGATCATCGCCTCCCACTTCGCACCGGTGGAGATCTTCGCCCTGCTCGCCATCTATTACTATGCCATCATCAGCGTCCTCTCCTGGATCTCGCGGGTGATCGAGCGCCGGCTGCCGGCCTGGTGATGCCCATGCGCCCAGGCGACACCACCACGACGATGGCACCCCCTTCCGCCGAGCCGCGCCGCGAACGGCCGCTCCTCGCCGTGCGCGGGCTGCGCAAGTCGTTCGGCGAGCGCGAGATCCTCAAGGGCATCTCGTTCGACCTCATGGCGGGGCAAACTTTGGTGCTGATCGGGCCGTCCGGCTCCGGCAAGACCACGGTGCTGCGCTGCCTCAACCATCTGGAGACGCCGAGCGGCGGCACGATCGAATTGTCCGGCGAGCCGATCGGCGGCGCCTATGTGGGCGAGCCGCCGCGCTGGCGCCCGCTCGGCGAAGGCGAACTCGCGCGCCAGCGCCGCCTGTTCGGCTTCGTGTTCCAGCGCTTCAACCTGTTCCCCCACCTCACGGCGCTGGAGAATGTCGCGCTCGGCCCGCGCCAGGTGCTCGGCCTGCCGCGCAAGGACGCGGCCGCGCGCGCCGCCGCCCAGCTCGCCCGCGTGAGCCTTGCCGACCACATGGACAAGCGCCCCTCGCAGCTCTCGGGGGGACAGCAGCAGCGCGTCGCCATCGCCCGCGCGCTCGCCATGGAGCCGCGCCTGATCCTGTTCGACGAGCCCACCTCCGCGCTCGACCCCGAACTGGTGCACGAGGTGCTGGACGTGATGGCCGAGCTCGCCCGCGAGGGCATGACCATGGTGGTGGTCACCCACGAGATGAGCTTCGCCCGCCGCGTCGCCGACCGCCTGATCTTCATGGCCGATGGCGAGATCGTCGAGGAGGGCCCGCCCGCGGCGGTGTTCTCCGCCCCGCGCGAGGAGAAGACCCGGCGCTTCCTCGCCCATGTGCTGAACCGGTGAGCGCCATGACCGAGACGTCTCAAGCCCCTGCCCTCGATCTCCTCGTCACCGGCGCCACCGTCCTCACCGGCGATCCCGCGCGGCCGATGATCGAGGACGCCTGGCTCGGCGTGAGCGACAGCCGCTTCGCGCTGATCGAACAGGCCCGCGCCGACATGCCCGCCCCCACCGCGCGCCGGCGCATCCACCTGCCGGGCCGGGTGGTGACGCCCGGCTTCGTCAACATCCACACCCACGCCAACCTCGCCATGGTGCGCGGCGTGGCCGAGGATCTCGGCTTTGCGCCGGCCTACACGCCGGGCATCCCCCAAGGCCACATGGTGACCCCGGACGAGGCCTATGCCATCGCCCGCCTCGGGGCGCTGGAGGCGCTGCTGTTCGGCTCCACTTTGATCAACGACACCTTCGTCCATGCGGACGTGGTGACCCCGGCCATGGCGCAGATCGGGCTGCGGGTATGGTCGTGCGGGCGCATCCACGACGTGGACTTCTCCGGCGTCTCGCTGGGCCGCTGGGAGCATGTGGACGCCATCGGCGAGGAAAAGCTGAACGACGCTCTGGCGCTCGCCGCCCGCTACGAGGGCAAGAGCGGCGGGCGCATCGGCGTGCAGCTCGCCGCCCACGCGCCCGACACCTGCTCGACGCCGTTCCTCAAACGCATCGCCCGGGCGGCGGAAGAGACCGGGCTGCGCATCACCACCCACCTCTCCCAGAGCAAGGTGGAGGTGGCGCGCATCCGCGAGCGCGACGGCAAGAGCCCCCCGGAACTGCTGGAGGAGCTCGGCCTGCTCAACGACCGCCTGCTGGCGGCCCACTGCATCCATGTGAGCGAGACCGACATCGCCCGCATCGGCCGCGCCGGCATCCATGTGGCGCACATCGCCAAGGGTAACGCCACCGGCGCCACCATCGCCCCCACCCACAAGCTGCGCGCGGCGGGTGCCAAGCTCACGCTCGGCACCGACAACATGCATGCCGACATGGTGGAGACGATGCGCTGGGCGCTGGCGGCGGGCCGCATCCAGGTGGGCGCCGTGACGGACGAGTGGCAGCCTTCGACCGTGTTCGAGATGGCGACCCTGGCCGGCGCCCGCGCCATGGGGCTGGAGGCCGAGATCGGCTCCATCGCGCCCGGCAAGAAAGCGGATTTCGTCGCCTTCGACTTCCGCCGCGCCCATCTCACCCCGCGCACCAACGCGCTCGGCAACCTGGTCCATGTGGCGCACGGGCGCGACGTGGAGCTGGTGGCGGTGGACGGCGAGGTGGTGGTGGAGGCCGGCGCCCCCACCAAGGTCAACGAAGGCGAGATCCGGCGCGACGCCGAGGCGGCCATCGCCGCGCTCTGGCGGCGCGCGCGCGGGAGCTGACGGGAATGCGCATCCTCCTCATCAATCCCAACACGTCGGCCGACATGACCCAGCGCATGGTGGCGACCGCCCGGCCCATGCTGGCGCCGGACGTGGAATTGCTCGCGCTCACGGCCACCCAGGGCCTGCCTTACATCGCCAGCCGCGCCGAGGCGGTGGTGGCGGGCGCCATCACGCTCGAGATGATCGCCGCCCACCAGGACGGCATGGACGCGGTGGTGATCGCCGCGTTCGGCGATCCCGGCCTGATCGCCGCGCGCGAACTGTTCGATCTGCCGATCGTCGCCATGGCGGAAGCGGCCATGCTCACCGCCTGCATGCTGGGGCCGCGCTTTTCCATCGTCACCTTCTCGCCGGCGCTGACCCCCTGGTACGAGGACGCGGTGGCGCTCAGCGGGATGCAGGCGCGCTGCGCCTCCATCCGCGTGCCGGAGGTGGGCTTCCGCTCGGTGTCCGACGTGCAGCACGAACTGGAGGCCGAGCTGGTGGAGATGACCCGCCGCGCGGTCGCCGAGGACAAAGCGGATGCGGTGATCCTCGCCGGCGCGCCGCTCACCGGCCTTGCCCAGCGGGTGGCGGACAGGGTGCCGGTGCCGCTCGTCGACCCGCTCAGCGCCGCCGTGGGCCAGGCGCAGGTGCTCGCGCGCCTGAAGCCACGCCCGGCCACCGCGGGCCGCTTCGCCCGCCCCGGCCCCAAGGCCGCCACCGGCCTCTCCCCGGCGCTCGGCGCCTGGATCGAGCACGGGCCGAGCGAAGCGCACGCCAACGGGGCGCGTCCGAACGGCGGATGAGAGCGTTCCGGTCGGCCGGCGCCTGGCAAGCGGGGGATGCCCGGTCAAGCGCAAGCATGGGCGCGCACGGCCGGCAGGCCCGCCCGAGCGCCGCTCACCCCGGCCAGGGGCCGAGCTCGGCGGCCACCTGCGCCACCTTGTCGGGGCCGCCGCGGCCCATCCACACCGCCACCGCGCAGGCGGCGAACAGCTTCTGCACCTTCATGTCGGTCTCGTCGAACATGTAGCGCGCCTGGGACGCGGTGTTGAACATGCCCACCACCTCGCCGGCCCACATCACCGGCACGTAGACCGAGCAGCCGACCCTTCCGGTCTTGATGATCTGGCGGAAGATCGCGTCCTCGTCGGTGTTCTTCACCACCGCCGCCTGCTTGGTCTGCACCGTGTGGCCCGGCCGGCTGTCGGTGACCGAGATGCGGGCACGGCCGAGGCCGAAATTGTCCGCGAACACGATCATGTGGTCGCGGCTCGGGGCAATGAAGAAGCAGGCCGAGACGATGAACTGCGTCTCCCCCGGCTTCAGCGCGCCGGGCTTCATCGGCGCATCGGGGTCGCCGAGGAGCGCGCGGGTCGCGGTGGTGAAGTGGCGCACGCCCTCCTCCGGGTCGCTCTCGCGCCAGGCGGCCTCGTTGACGTCGTGCAGCACGTCGATGGCGCGCGCGTGGAAATCAGCCGGACGGGTCATGGGGGATTGGCTCCTGGAAGGGTGCGGTTTCGGGTGAAGACGGGCGCGCGCGCCGGCGTGCTCAGGCGGGCGCCCCGCCTCGGGCTATCGGCGCGCTCCCCTCCCCCTTGTGGGGAGGGGCGAGGGGGTGGGGGTCGCGCACCATCGGGAAGCCTTGCCTGAAGTCCGCAGGCGGTCCGGACACCCCCTCCCCTGCCCCTCCCCACAAGGGGGAGGGGCGCACGCGGCAGGCACGGCGCCGCCATCTCAGTGGCTGAGGCGGGCGGGGAAGGTGTCGGGCGCGATCTCCATGCACTGGCAGCGGCGGAAGATGCGCTCATAGTGCGGCGAGATGCGCTCCACGTCCCGTTCCGAGGCGGCGAGCTGCGGCGCGATCCGCGCATGCGCCGCGCGGATCTCCTCGAGGATGGCGGCCTCATCGATGCGGGTGAGCTTGCCGGCCTGTTCGATCACGGCGCCGTCCACCATCACCAGGTCGACCTCCGCGCGGGACGCGGAATAGACCAGCTGCTGCAGCGGATTGTTGAGCGGCGTGAAGGGGATGGAGTCGAGCCGGTAGCCCACGAGGTCGGCGATGCGGCCCGCCTCCACCGCGCCCAATTCCTGGTCCCTTCCGAGCGCGCGGGCGCCGCCCATGGTGGCGGCGTAGAACGCCTCCTGCGCCCCCACCCATTCGGTGTGCTCGCCGCGCAGCTTCTGCAGCAGCGCCGAGAGATAGAGCGCGTTCTGCATGTCCGTGCCCTCGATGGAGCCGCAGCCGTCGGTGCCCATGCTCACGTTCACGCCTGCTTTGAGCAGCGCGCGCACGGGGGCAAGGCCCGAGCCGACCTTCAGGTTCGAGGGCGGGTTGTGCTGGATGGTGACGCCGGTGCGCGCCAGGATGTCGATCTCGCGCGGGTTCAGCCAGATGCCGTGGATGAAGGCGGTCTTCGGCTTCATGAAGCCGATGCGCTCCAGATACTCGATCATGGTCGAGCCGTAGAACAACTGGCCCGTGACCACCTGCATGCGGGTTTCCTGCACGTGGATCATCAGCGGCAGGTCGAACTCGTCCGCCATGCGGCGCACCGCCAGCAGGAAGTCTTCGCTGCAGCGCTGCGGCGCCGAGGGCGCGGCCATGTAGGCGACGCGGTTGGTGGAAGGATGGCGCGTGCGGGCGAGGCCGGTCGCGAAGTCCAGCAGCTCGGCGCCGGAATACATGGGCGTGCCGTCGAGCTCGGCCAGCAGATCCTTCGGGAATTCCTCGTCCACGAACGGCACGGCGCGGAAGAACGGCTTGTCGAACAAGGTGATGCCCACGTTCGCGCGGATGCCGATGTCGTCATAGGCCTGGAACACCTGCTCCACGTGCTCGGGGCGGATGCGCGGGCTCTGGTTGGTGTCGTCGCAGATGGTGGTGGTGCCGCTCCGCACCGCCTCGATGGCGCCGATCATGGTGCGCAGATAGATGTCGCGCGGGGTGAAATCGATCGGCTTCAGCGGCCGCACATAGTTCATCCACAGCTCGAGCGGCAGGTTGTCCTTGCGGCCCTTGTAGAAGCCCTCGTGGCTGTGGTGGTGGCCGTTGATCAGGCCGGCGGCGACCAGCAATTCGCGCCCGTCGATCACCGTCCCCTCGGGCGCGCGGGCGCCCGCCGGGCGGATCTCGGCGATCCGCCGGCCGTCGATCTCGATGTCCACCGGACCGGGGGCCGGGGTGGCGGCCTCCCCGAGCAAGGCATGGCAATTGACGATGGTGGTCTTCACGCGGCGTCTCCACTCTTCTCGTTGATCGATCGTCTGGTCGGCGCGTCGATGCGCCCCTCCTCCACCGCGTGGCAGGCGACGGAGACGGCCGCGACGCGGATCGGCTGCGGCCGCTCGGCGGCGCAGCGCGCATCGGCGAGCGGGCAGCGCGGATGGAAGGCGCAGCCGGAGGGCGGGGCGAGCGGGCTCGGCACCTCGCCCGAAAGCCGCGCGCGCCCCCGGCGCGGCGCGTGCGGATCGGGCACGGTGTCGAGCAGCGCGCGGGTATATGGATGGAGCGGGCGCTCCAGGATCTGCCCCGCATCCCCCTGCTCCACCAGGCGGCCGAGATACATGACGCCGAGGCGGTCCGCCATGTGCGCCACCACGGCGAGGTTGTGGGAGATCAGCAGGAAGGTCAGCCCCAATTCGCGCTGGAGCTTCCTCATCAGATTGAGGATCTGCGCCTGCACCGAGACGTCGAGCGCCGAGGTCGGCTCGTCGCACACCACGAAGGCGGGGTTGGAGGCGAGCGCGCGGGCGATGGAGATGCGCTGGCGCTGGCCGCCGGAGAATTGGTGCGGATACTTGGCCGCGTCCTTGGGCGAGAGGCCGACGGTCTCCAGCAATTCTGCGATGCGCGCATCGAGCGCCGGCCCGCGCGCCATCAAACGATGGGTGAGGATCGGCTCGGCGACGATGCGCCCGACGCGCCAGCGCGGGTTGAGGCTGGCATAGGGGTCCTGGAAGATCATCTGCAGGTTGCGCCGGTAGGGCAGCGCGCCGCGGCGGGTCCGGAAGCCGGCCACGTTCACCCCCATGAAGGAGACGCTGCCCGTGGTCGCCGCCTGGATGCCGGCGATGGTGCGGGCGATGGTGGACTTGCCGCAGCCCGATTCCCCCACCAGGGCGAAGGTGGAGCCGCGCGCGACCTCGAAGTCCACCGCCTCCACCGCATGCACGGTGCGCCGGGGCGCGCCGGTGACAAGGCGCTTCAGGAGCGGCGGCGAGGCGTCGAAGCGCACCGTCAGCTGGTCCACCGAGAGGATGACGTCGGCGGCGCTCATGCGCCTGCCCCCGCGAGCGCCGGGTCGGCAAGCCAGCAGGCGACGCGCGAGGCCCCGGCCTGGAAGCTGCCGGGACGCTCCACGGCGCAGCGGTCGAAGGCGCGCGCGCAGCGCGGATGGAAGGCGCAGCCCGCGACCGGCGCATCCGGGCGCGGCATCGCGCCGGGGATCTGCATCAGTTCCGCCGTGCGCCGGCGCATGGAGGGGATCGAGGCCATCAGCCCGCGCGTATAGGGATGGCCGGCCGCTTCGATCAGCGCGCGGGTGGGGCCGATCTCCACCACGCGGCCGGCATACATCACCGCCACCCGGTCGGCGACCTCGGCGATCACCCCCATGTCGTGGGTCACCAGCATCACCGCGGTGCCGCGCTCGCGGCACATGCGGCGCAGGAGGTCGAGGATCTGCGCCTGGATCGACACGTCGAGCGCGGTGGTGGGCTCGTCGGCGATGATCAGCCGCGGTTCGCAGCAGAAGGCGAGCGCCAGCACCACGCGCTGGCGCATGCCGCCGGACAGCTCGTGCGGATAGGCGGAAAGGCGCTCGCGCGGCGCCGGGATGCCGACCTCGGCGAGCAGCCGCTCGGCCCGCGCCTGCGCCTCGCTCCGCGTGATCGGCAGATGGGTGAGCATGGTCTCGGCGAGCTGGGCGCCGATGGTCATCAGCGGGTCGAGGCTGGTCAGCGGGTCCTGGAACACGGCGGCGATCTCTTTGCCGCGCAGCGCCCGCATGGCCTCGGCGCCGAGCGTGTCGATGCGCCGGCCGGCAAACACGATCTCGCCCGCCGCCTGCCGGGCCGGCGGCTCCAGCAGCCCCAGCACGGCGGTGCCGGTGACCGACTTGCCGGCGCCCGATTCCCCCACCACGCCGAGGATCTCGCCCGCCGCGATCTCGAACGAGACGTCGGCGATGGCGGTGAGCCGCCGCCGGCGGGCGACGATCTCGACCGAAAGGCCGCGCACCTCCAGAAGCGCGCTCATTGGGCGAGCCTCGGATTGAGCGCGTCGCGCAGCCAGTCGCCGAAGATGTTCACCGACAGGGACAGCAGCACCAGAAGCGCGCCCGGCGCGGCGCTGATCCACCAGTCGCCGGAGAACACGAACTCGTTGCCGATGCGCACCAGCGAGCCGAGCGAGGGCTGGGTGGAGGGCAGGCCGACGCCGAGGAAGGACAAGGTCGCCTCGGTGAGGATGGCGAGCGCGAGATTGATGGTGGCGATCACCAGCACCGGCCCGAGCACGTTGGGCAGGATGTGGGTGAACAGGATGCGCCCCGTGTCGACGCCGATCACCCGCGCCGCCAGCACGTATTCCCGGCTGCGCTCCACCAGCACCAGGCCGCGCACCGTGCGGGCATATTGCACCCAGAACGAGGCGGCGATGGCGAAGACGAGGATCGGCATCGCGAGCGCGTCGTGCACCTCGCGCGGCAGGGCGGTGCGCGTCACCCCGTCGATGAGCAGGGCGATGAGGATGGCGGGAAAGGACAGCTGCACGTCGGCGATGCGCATGATCACCGCGTCGAGCACGCCGCCGAAATAGCCCGCCGCCAGCCCCAGCAGCACGCCGGCGACCGCCGCCAGAGCGACGCTCGCGAGCCCCACGAGGAGCGAGGTGCGCAGGCCGTAGATCATGGCCGAGAGCATGTCGCGGCCCTGCGGGTCGGTGCCGAGCACATAGGTGTCGCCATAGAGGCCGACGCTGCCGGGCGGCAGGCGGGCGTCCACCACGTTGGCGGCGGCGGGGTCGAAGGCGTCATAGGGGGCGATCGCGTCCGCCCCCAGCGCCACGGCGAACAGCAGCACGCCGACGACGAGCGAGAGCATGGCCACCGGCGAGCGGCGCAAGCGGTAGAGGAGGTCGCCGTCCCACCAGGACGAGACCGCCGCGCGGATGCCGGCGGCGCTCAAATCGCCCTCCCCGCCGCCCGGCCGGCGCGCACGCGCGGGTCGATGGCGACGTAAGCAAGATCCACCGCGAGGTTGATGATGGCGAAGCACAGGGCGATCAGCACCAGATAGGCGGCGAGCAGCGGCACGTCGGCGAACTGGATCGCCTGGATCACCAGGAGGCCGAGGCCGGGCCACTGGAACACGGTCTCGACGATGATCGAGAAGGCGAACACGTTGCCGAACTGCAGCCCGACGATGGTGACCACCGGCAGCAGGGTGTTGCGCAGCGCGTGGCGATATTCGATGGCGCGCGGCTTCAAGCCCCGCGCCTTGGCGAAGCGGATGAAGTCGGTGCGCATCACCTCCAGCATCTCGGCGCGGGCAAGCCGCATGATGAGCGCCAGCTGGAACACCCCGAGCGTCACGCTGGGCAGGATGAGGGCCTTGATGCCGCTGACCGTGAGCAGGCCGGTGGTCCACCAGCCGAGCCCCACCACCTCGCCGCGCCCGAACGAGGGCAGCCAGCCGAGCCAGACCGAGAAGATCAGGATCAGCGCGATGCCGATCAGGAAGGTGGGCAGCGCCACGCCGATCAGCGAGACCGCGAGCAGCACCTGGGACAGCCAGCTGCCGCGGTTCAGGGCGGTCCACACGCCGAGCGGCACGCCGAGGCCGGTGGCGATGACCATGGAGATGAGCGAGAGCTCCAGCGTCGCCGGGAAGCGCTCGGCGATCAGCGCCGAGACCTTCTGGCCGAAGCGGTAGGAGATGCCGAAATCGCCCTGGACCGCGTTCGCCACGAAGCGGGCGAACTGCACCACCATGGGGTCGTCGAGCCCGAGCGCCTGGCGCACCGCCTCGCGGTCGGCGACGCTCGCCGCCTGCCCCACCATGTTGTTCACCGGATCGCCCACATAGCGGAACAGCGAGAAGGCGACGAAGGTGGCGACCAGCAGCACGAGGACGGTCTGTCCCAGCCGGCCAAGGAGAAAGCTCATGCGGCGGCCCCTGTGGCTTGGCGACGGCGTTCGATCGCGCCGCGCCTCCCCTCCCCCTTGCGGGGAGGGGCGAGGGGGTGGGGGTCGCGCCGCCGCCGGGCGGCATACCGGAGCAAGGCCGGAGACGCCGTGACACCCCCCACCCTGCCCTCCCCCACAAGGGGGGAGGGTGGCAAGCGGAGGGGGACCGCCTGGTAGGGGTAAAGGCTCATGTCACGGTCTCTCTTCCAGGCCGGGCGCGCCCTGCCCGCTCTCCTGCGGCGAGGGTGCCACCCTCGGCCGCATCGCGCCTCCCCTCCCCCTTGTGGGGAGGGGCGAGGGGGTGGGGGTCGCGCCGCCGCCGGGCGACATGCCGGAGCAAGGCGGGAGAGGTCCCGACACCCCCCACCCTGCCCTCCCCCACAAGGGGGGAGAGTGGCAAGCGGAAGGGGGCCGCGCCGCGCCGCCCCTCCCCCTTGCGGGGAGGGGTGAGGGGGTGGGGGTGACGCCGCCGCCGGGCGGCGCTCTCGCGCCATGTCCGAGAGGTCCCGACACCCCCCACTTTGCCCTCCCCCACAAGGGGGGAGGGTGGCAAGCGGAGGGGGGCCGCTTGGTAAGGGTAAAGGCTCATGTCACGCTCTCTCTTCCAGGCCGGGCGCGCCCTGCCCGCCCTCCTGCGGCGAGGGTGCCGCCCTCGGCCGCATCGCGCCCCCTCCCCCTCGTGGGGCGGGGCGAGGGGGTGGGGGGTGGCGCCGCCGCAGGGCCACATGCCGGAGCAAGGCCGGAAGGGCCGCGGCCCCCACCCTGCCCTCCCCCACAGGGGGGAGGGTGGCAAGCGGAGGGGGACCGCCCTGCAAGCCCGTCTCGCTCAGTCCAGCGTCACCCACTTCAGTTCCAGGCTGTCGTCGGAGCGCAGCACCGCATTGACCCCCTTGCGCACGCCCCAGGCGAGGCCCGCCTGGTGCAGGGGGATGTGGCTGTAGTCGTCCTTGCTCAGCGTCATGGCCTCGAAGATCAGCGCGTTGCGCTTGGCAGGGTCCACCTCGACCTCGATCTGCTGCGTCAGCGCGTCGATCTTCGGGTTCGAATAATTGCCGATATTGTAGGTGCCGACCTTGCCCTCCGGCGTGTTCATGGTGTCCTGGAGGGTCGAGTGGGCATCATAGCTCAAGGGCTGCCAGCCGAGCATGGCGAACGAGGTGTCGCGGGCCAGCACCTTCTCGAAATACTTGCTGCGGGTCTGGGCGTTGAGGTTCACCTTGAGGCCGATGCGCCCCAGCATGCCGACGATGGCCTGGCAGATGCGCTCGTCGTTCACGTAGCGGTCGTTCGAGCAGTCCATGGTGAAGGCGAAGCCGTCGGGATAGCCGGCGTCCGTCAATAGCTGCTTGGCGGCCTTGGGATCGTAGGGCGCGGTGCGGCTGTCGAGCTTTGCGTCATAGCCGTTGATGCCGGGCGCGATCATGGTGCCGGCCACGTGCGAGGTGCCGCCCATGATGCGGTCCTTGATCGCCTCCATGTCGATCGCCTGGTAGATCGCCTGGCGCACGCGCTTGTCCTTGAAGGGGTTCTTGCCCTTCACGTCGGAGGTGTGCAGCTCGTCGCGCTTCTGGTCCATGTTGAGGAACATGGTGCGCAGTTCCGAGCCCTTCAGCACCTTGGCGGAGCCCGAGCCGTCGATGCGCGCGGCGTCCTGCTGCGGCACCGGATAGATCATGTCCACCTCGCCCGAGAGCAGGGCTGCGACGCGGGTGGCGTCGGCCTGGATCGGGGTGAAGATCACCTTGGTCACGTTCGAGGTCTTGTCGCCCCACCAATTGGGGTTGGGCACCAGCACGGTGCGCACGCCCGCCTGGCGGGTGTCGATCTTGAACGCCCCGGTGCCGTTGGCATTGGTGGAGGCGAAATTCTCCACCTTGGCCTTCACGCTCGCCGGCGCGGTGGCGCCGTTCTTCTGCGCCCAGTCCTTGCTCATCATGTAGGTGGAGGTGATCTGCACCGGCAGGATCGGGTTGGGCTTGGCCATGATCAGATCGACGGTGAGGTCGTCCACCTTCTTGACGTCGGTGACCGAGGCGACCGTATAGGCCATGTCCGAGCCGTCCTTCTTCACGCGCTCGAGCGAGAAGATCACGTCGTCGGCGGTGAACGGCGTGCCGTCGGCGAACTTGACCCCCGGGCGCAAATGGAAGCGCCAGACGGTGGGCGAAATCTGCTCCCACTTGGTGGCGAGCGCCGGCACCAGCTCCAGATTCTTGCCGCGGCCGACGAGGGGCTCATAGACCTGCCCGAGCCAGGACAAGGTGAAGGTCTCCGCCAGCGCGTGCGGGTCCAGCGAGGCCGGATCCACGCGGTAGGCGTAGCGGAAGACCTTCTCGGGGCCGGCCGCCGGAGCGGGCGCCTGCGCCGCGGCCGGCGCCGCGGCAATGAGGAGTGCGGAAAGCGCGGTGGTCAGCAACAGCGGAAGGCGCATGGGGGAGGCTCCAGGAAGGTTGTTTTTGAATTCATTTTCTTTGGGAAGTCTGCACGAACTAAGTGCCTGCTTAAATACCAAATTGTAGGCAGGAAACCGCGCGCGGCGCCGAGGCGGTGCCGATCCGGACGCCAGGCCCTGCCTCTTTCCTGTGCACCAGCCGTTGCTTATCAACGGGTGTTGCGGATTGACGAACGTCGCGGGCCGGGGCAGAGCTAGAAAGCGACTCCCGCGTCGCCGGTTTCGCCGCCGCCGGGGCGCGCAGGCTGGTTTTCTTCGATCGGGTCATTTCTGCATGCAAAATCTCCCCCTCCCCTCCTGCCGGATCGGCATGCTGACCCCCTCGTCCAACACCGTGCTGGAGCCCTTCACCGCGCACCTTCTGGCGCCGCTGTTTCCGCGGGTGACGGCCCATTTCGGCCGCTTCCGGGTCACCCGCATCGCCCTCGACGAGGCGGCGAACCAGCAGTTCGGCCAGGAGGCCATCCTCGCCGCCGCCGCGCTGCTGGCCGACGCGCGCGTCGACCTCATCGCCTGGAACGGCACCTCGGCGAGCTGGCTCGGCTTCGACTGGGACGCGCGGCTGTGCGCCGCCATCGAGGCGCGCACCGGGGTCCGGGCGACCAGCGCCATGGCCGCCATCAACGCCCTGATCCGCCGGGACGGGGTCGAGCGGCTCGCCCTCGTCACGCCCTATACTTCCGACGTCGAGGACAAGATCGTCGAAAACTATGCCCGCCTCGGCATCACCGTGGTCGCGGGGCGGCACAGCGGGCTGGGCGACAATTATTCGTTCGCCGAGATCTCCGAGGCCGAGATCGAGGCCATGTGCCGCGACGTGGCGACCGCCCGGCCGGACGCCATCGCCATCGTCTGCACCAATATGCGCGGCGCCCTGGTGGGCGCGCAGCTGGAGCGCCGGCTCGGCGTCAGGATCTACGATTCGGTGTCGGCGACGCTCTGGGGGTGCCTTTCCGAGCTCGGCGTGCCCACCGCCGCGCTCGCCGGGTACGGCGCCCTGTTCGCGGCGCCGGCGGACGCCGCCGCGCCCGGTTTGCCGGCGCAGTAGGGGCGAAGCGGGAGACCCGGGCACAATGTCGGCCAACGGCGCGAAACGTGCGCGCGATACCGTGGAGGAGATCGCGGAAGCGCAGCGCGAACAGACGACACTTCACGAGCAGATCGTGGAGCGCCTGCGCGCCGTGCTGCTCGACGGCGAGCTCGCCTACGGCGCCAAGATTCCCGAGGCGGAACTGTGCCTTAGGTTTTCCGTCTCGCGCACCCCGCTGCGCGAGGCGCTGAAGGTGCTGGCGGCCGAGGGCTTCGTCGAGCTGCGCCCCAACCGCGGCGCCATCGTCGCCCCGGTCGACCCGGCCGATATCGGCCATCTGTTTGAATTCAAAGGCGCGATCGAGCACCGCATCGGCCTCCTCGCGGCCCTGCGCGCCACCGCCGCCGACCAGACGCGGCTCGAGGAGATCCACGCTCTCCTGCGCTCCCATCCCGAACCGCCGACCTATACGGCGCTCAACCAGGACTTCCACCACGCGCTTGCCGCCGCGACCCAAAACCCTGTGCTGCTGCAGACTTACGACAATCTGCAGAAACGCGTTCTGCGGCTCAGGTTCGTGGTCAACGTCAACCCGCTGCGGGTGGCCCAGTCGTTCGACGAGCACGAGGCCATCATGGTGGCCTTCCGCGCCCGCGCCCGCCTCGACCTCGCCGAGCGCCTGGAGGCCCACAACCGCCTCACCGGCGAGGCCGTGCTGCGCGCTTTGGCTCCCGCCGCGCCGGAGGCCTGAGCGCCCTCCATCCGGCGCGATGGAGAGAAATTGGGCACGGGGCCGGGCCCAGGCGCCCAAGGATCCGGCATCGCACCCGCGCAATCATTATATATCAATGGTTTCGCGGGTTTTGAGCTGGCCAATCTATCGGCTTTACGGAGCCGCGCCGTCGCGCAAAACTAAGTAAGTACTTAATTTACGCGTGACCCCACCCGCCCCCCGACGCCCGCCTCCCAGACCGTCTGGAGACCCGCCATGTCCTTGACCCGCAGAGACTTTACCCGCGCCGCCCTCGCCGGGACGGGACTTGCCGCCACCGGCCTGTCCACCCTCGGCCTCCTGACGCCGGCCCAGGCCGCAGAACGGCTGCTGGTGGTGCAGTGGGGCGCCAACTGGATCGAGGTGTCGAAGCAGATCGTCGCCGAGTTCCAGAAGACGAACGACACCCAGATCGCCTGGGAGCTGCATGCCGGCGGCTCGGCGGCGGTGGTCGCCAAGATCAAGGCGGTGTGGCCGCGCACCCAGTACAATGTGCTGTCAGTCTGGGACCCGGTGTTCCGCGCCATGATCGCCGAAGACTGGCTGCTGCCCATCGACGAGAGCATCGTCACCAATCTCAAGACCATTCCCGACCAGTACATCCAGAAGAATGCCAAGGGCGAGAAGATGACGGTGCCGCTCAGCACCGCCGGCGCCTTCTGGGGCTATCGCGAGGACCTGCTGCCGGGCGGCTTCTCCTCCCTCGAGGACCTTTTGAAGCCGGAATTCAAGGGCAAGCTTTGCGTGCCCTATCCGATCAACCTCACCGGCCTTCTGATCGTCAGCGCCGCCATCCAGCGCGGCGGCAACGAGAAGAACGCCGAGCCCGGCTGGGACTTCATCAAGGAACTGGCCGCCAAGGGCCAGATCGGCGAGATCTGCACCTCCAATTCCGAATACATCAACGCCATGGCCACCGGCCGCTATTCGGTGGGCTTCTGGAACAATGGCGGCTGGTTCGCCACCGCCAAGAACTTCCCCGTGAAGCTCAAGAGCCGCATGCCCGACAACAAGGGCTTCCTCTACAATGAGGGTTTCTGCGTGCTGAAGGGCTCGCCGCAGAAAGCGGCGTTCGAGTTCGCGAACTTCTTCGCCGAGCCGAAGATGAACGAGCTCTACAACATGAACCTCGGCTCCGGCCCCACCCAGCCCTCCGCCAAGACCAATCCCATGCTGGTCGACTGGTACTACACCCCGGAGGAACTGCCGAAGTATGCCTACTTCGCCGACTTCGCCTATCTCTCCTCGGTGATGAGCGAATGGAACGCGCGCTGGGAGCGGGAGATCGTTCCGCTGGTGCGCAAGGGCTGACCGGCGCGGGAGGGCACCATGGCGATGCGACGGCCGGCCTTGAGCGCGGCCCTCCTGTGGCCAGCGCTCGTCGTCATGGCGCCGCTGCTGCTGGGCCCGCTCGTCCTGCTGGCCCATGAGAGCTTGAAGCCGTTCGTCGGCGGCCGCGTCGGCGGCGACGAGAGCGGTGCGTTGACGCTTCAGAACTACGCCCAGATCGCCGATCCGCAATATGTGCGCTACTTCCTCGACACCTTCCGGGTCGGCCTCCTGGCCACCGCCCTCGCCCTGGTGCTGGGCTTTCCGGTGGCCCATTTCATCGCCCGCCGCGCCGGGCCGGTGATGCGCCGCCTTTTGGTCGGCGGCCTGGTGGGAACGCTGTTCTTGTCCATCATCGTGCGGGTCTACGCCATCGCCATGACCTTCGGGCCGCACGGCCCGCTCGCGGACTTCAGCCGCATCTTCGGCGTCACCGCGTCGAGCCCGGACGGGGCGGAGCTGATGGTGGTCCTGGGGCTGCTGAACTCCACGTTGCCGCTGGTGGCGCTGACGCTCATCGGCACCCTGCAGAACATCAATCCGCGCCTGGAGGACGCCGCCATGTCGCTCGGCGCGCCGCGCTGGAAGACCTTTTTCCAGGTCACGGTGGCCATGAGCCTGCCCGGCATCCTGTCCGCCGCGATCATCGCCTATGCCTTCTGCATCAGCAATCTGGTGGTGCCCATGCTGGTGGGCCGCGGCTTCATCGTGTTCGTCTCGAACCTGATCTATTTCCGCTTCTCGGAGGTGGCCAATTTCCCGAGCGGCGCCGCGCTCTCCATGGTGATGATGGTGATCTCGGTGGCGCTGTTCTACGGCCTGCTGCACCTCGTGCGCAGCCACTGGCAGGAGGCGGGCAAATGAAGCGCCTCGCCGATGCCGTGTTCGAGACCGTCTATTGGTCCCTCGTCACGCTGTTCATCGCCTTCTCGGTGATCCCGGTGGTGGTGGCGGTGGTGCTGTCGTTCGACGCGCGTTCTTATGTGGGGCCGTTCCCGCCGACACAGTTCTCGCTGCGCTGGTACGATCGCTTCCTCGCCGACAGCTATTATCACGACGGCCTCGTCACCAGCCTGCTGCTCGCCACCGGGGCGACGGCGATCGCCACCGTGATCGGCGCGCTCGCCGCCATCGGCCTCCACCACGCGCGCTTCAAGGGCAAGGGCCTGATCCAGGCGGCGCTGCTCTCGCCGCTGGTGATCCCGAACGTGGTGCTGGGCTTCGGCGTGCTGGTGTTCGCGAGCCGCCTCGGCATCCTCGACGGCATGACGCGTCTGCTGATGGGCCACGTGCTCATCACCTTTCCCTATGTGATGCGCACCACCGCCGCCTCGCTGGTGGGCATCCGCGCCTCCTATCACGAGGCCGCGCTCAGCCTCGGCGCTGGGCCCTGGGGGGCGCTGTGGCAGGTGACGCTGCCCTTGGCGCGCACCGGCATCATCGCCGGCGCGGTGTTCGGCTTCGTCACCTCGTTTGACGACGTGGGGGTGAGCCTGTTCCTCACCGACGCCTTCACCTTCACTTTGCCGGTGGCGATCCTCGCCCAGATGCGGGCCAATCTCGACCTCACCATCGCGGCGCTGTCGGTGATGTTCATCGTCGCGACGGTGCTCATCATCGTGCTGCTGGACCGCCTTGCGGGGCTCGACGCCATTACCGGACGCGGAGTCTACGGGAGATGATCCAGTCGGTTCTCGATCTCCAGCACGTCACCAAGCGCTTCGGCGCCACGGCCGCGGTGGACAACGCCACCTTCGAGGTGGCGCGCGGCGAGATCGTCGCCTTGCTCGGCCCCAGCGGCTGCGGCAAGACCACGACGCTGCGCATGATCGCCGGCTTCGAGCAGCCGGACGAAGGCCGCATCTTCATTTCCGGCACCGACGTCGCGCGCAAGGCGCCCTACGAGCGCAATGTGGGGCTCGTGTTCCAGGACTATGCCCTGTTCCCGCACATGAGCGTGGCGCAGAACATCGCCTTCGGCATGAAGAACCGCGGCGTGCCACGCAAGGAGATCGGCGCGCGCATCGCTACCGTGCTGGAGCAGGTGCGCCTGCCCGGCATCGAGGCGCGGCGCCCCGCCGAGCTGTCCGGCGGCCAGCAGCAGCGCGTGGCGCTGGCGCGCGCGCTGGTCACGCGTCCGGACATCATGCTTCTGGACGAGCCGCTGTCGAACCTCGACGCCAAGCTGCGCCTCCAGCTTCGGCACGAGATCCGCGCCATCCTCTCGACCTTCCACTGCACCTCCATCATCGTCACCCACGACCAGGAGGAGGCGATGGGCCTTGCCGACCGCATCGTGCTCATGAACAAGGGCCGCATCGAGCAGATCGACACGCCGGTCGGGCTCTACCAGCGCCCGCAAACCCTGTTCGCCGCCGACTTCATCGGCCATGCCAACTGGATTCCCGGAAGGCTCGCGCGCCGGGCGGCCGATGCCGGCGTGGTGGAGACCAAGGTCGGCGGCATCGCCGTTGCGCCGGGCGCGATGGCGGACGGGCCGGTGACTCTGTGCATCCGCCCGGAGCGCCTTGCCCTCATGGCGCAGGATGCGCCGGCCGACACGCGCCTTGCGGCGGTGGTGGAGCGGCTCGACCCGGTGGGGGCGGACCTGCGCATCTGGTCGCGCCTGCGCGACGGCACGCTGGTGCAGTCCCTGGAGAAGAATGTGGGCCGCGACCTGCCCGCGCCGGGCGCGGACGTGACGCTCGGCTTCAGGATCGCCGACTGCATCGTCCTGCCGGCGGAGGGCACCGCACCATGAGCGCGCGCCCGATCGCCATCCGCGGCGGCCTCGTCGCCTTTCCCGCAGAGGGGGCGGTGCGGGCGGCGGACCTGCTCGTCATCGACGGCCGCATCGCCGACATCGCCGCCCCCGGCGCCGCCTTTCCGGACGACGCCGCTGAGTTGGACGCCGCCGACCGGCTGGTGATGCCGGGCCTCATCAACGCCCACACCCACAGCCATCTCGCCATCGCCAAGGGCGTGTCGCGCTCGTGGACCCTGGAGCTGCATCTGCACAACGGCCCGTGGACCGGCGGCGGCCAGGCCTTTGCGGACCGGCATCTGCTGGCCCAGGCGGGCGCCGCCGAGATGCTGCTGAAGGGCTGCACCGCCTGCTACGACCTCGTCCTGGAGCTGCCCGCGCCGACGCCGGAAGGGCTCTACGCCACCGCCGCCGGCTATGCGGATGCTGGCATGCGCGCCGTGGTGGCGCCGATGATGGCGGACCGCACCTTCTGGCAGGCGATCCCCGGCCTGATGGCGGCGATCCCCGAGGCGCTGCGGCCGACCGTGGAGGCGATCCGCCTGTCCACCGGAGAGGCGGCGCTGGCCGCCTGTACGCGCATGCTGGAGGACTGGCCCCACGACCGCGCCAGGGTCCGCCCCGCGCTCGCGCCGACCATCCCGCTGCATTGTTCGGACGCCTTCTGGACCGGCTGCCGCGCGCGCGCCGACCGGCACGGCGTCGGCATCCACGCCCATCTGGCGGAATCGAAGATCCAGGCGCTGGCGGGCGTGGCGCGCTACGGCGAAAGCCTCACCGCCCATCTGGACCGGCTCGGCATCCTCGGGCCGGACTTCACCGCCGCCCACGGCATCTGGCTCGACGAAGCGGACCTTGCTTTGCTCGGCCGGCGCGGCGCCTCGGTGGCGCACAATCCGTCCAGCAACTTCCGGCTCGGCAGCGGCATCGCCGACGTGCCGGCCATGCGCGCCGCCGGCGTCAATGTGGGCATCGGCTCGGACGCCTGCAGCTGCTCCGACCACCAGAACCTGTTCGAGGCCATGCGGCTCGCCTGCTACCTCTCGCGCACCGCCTCGTTCGATCCGGATGCCTGGCTCACCCCGGCGGACGTCTTCGCCATGGCCACCCGGGGCAGCGCCAAGGCGCTGGGGATGGCCGAGGTGATCGGCGACATCCGCGTCGGCCTCGGGGCCGACCTCATCTTCCTCGACCTCGGCTCGGTGAACTTCACGCCGCTGAACGATCCGCTCTACCAGCTGGTGTTCGCCGAGGAGGGCCGCAGCGTGCGCCGGGTGATGGTCGGCGGGCGCGTCGTGGTGGAGGACGGCGTCCTCACCACCATCGACTACCCCGCCTTGCGCGACCGGCTCAACGCCCGGGCACGCGAGATCTTCGCCGCCAACGGTCCGCGGCGGGAGGCGCTGGCGGCGCTGGAGCCGTTCGTGAAGCATTTCTGCGTCGGCCTCGCCCAGGGCCGGATCGCCCTGGAAGGAGAGACGGCATGACGGCGAGGAGCCTTGCGGCGGCGTTCGAGCCCATTCTCGGCACGCTCATGGATCGCACCGGCGCCATGCGCTGCACCGTGCGCATGGACTTTCCCGCGCTGGGGCTCAGCGTCAACGTGCCCTGCGCCGAGGTGCTCGCGCTCGGCGCCGCCTCCATGATGGAGAGCCGCTCGGTGGACCACCGCCGCGCCCGCACCGTGCGCTGGGTGGAGGCGAACCGGCGCACGCTGATCCAGGGCGACGTGTTCGCCGACCCGGCGCTCGCCCCGCCTTCGGCATTGGTGCGCCAGTTCGGCACCACGGCGCAGATGGTGGCGCCGCTGATCGGCACCGACGACTATCTGCTCGGTTGGGTCTCCGCCCATTTCGCCGGCGGGCCGCGCGCCTTCGGTCCCGGCGAGGTCGCCGCCATCGAGACGGCGAGCCAGGCGGTGCTCGCCGTCCCCGGCATGCCGCTGGACATCTGACATGCCCCGACCCGTGACCCGGACCCCCCTTCCCCTCCCTTCGGCCGCGCGCCGGCCGTTCGCCACCGCGAGGAGCGCCGATCCATGGATCTGATCGTCAAGCACGCGCGCCTGCCCCACGATCCAAGCCGGCAGGTGGACATCGGCATCGCGGGCGGGCGCTTCGTCGCCATCGAGCCGAGCCTTATGGCCGACGCCGAGGTGCTGGACGCGGGCGGCCGCCTCGTCGCCCCCGGCTTCGTCGAGACCCACATCCACCTCGACAAGTCCTGCATCCTGGATCGCTGCCACGCCCAGCGCGGCGATCTCGCCGAGGCGATCGGCGAGGTGGCGAAGGCCAAGGCCAAGTTCACGCCGCAGGACGTCTATGAACGCGGCAAGCGCACGCTGGAAAAGTGCATCCTCAACGGCACCACCCGCATGCGCACCCAATTGGAGGTCGACCCCGGCATCGGCCTGCGCGGCCTCGAAGGCGTGCTGCCGCTGATCGACGAATACAAGTGGGCCATCGACATCGAGATCTGCGTGTTCCCGCAGGAGGGCCTGCTCAACAATCCCGGCACCGACGAATTGATGGTGGAGGCGCTGAAGCGCGGCGCCCGCGTGGTGGGCGCGGCCCCCTACACCGACACCGATCCGCACGGCCAGATCGACCGCGTGTTCGAGATGGCGCGCGAATTCGACGCCGACATCGACATGCATCTCGACTTCGGCCCGACCGCCGAGACACTCGACCTCGATTATGTGTGCGAACTCGCGAACACGTACCGCTGGGGCGGACGCACCGCCATCGGCCACGTCACCAAGCTCGCCGCGGCGACCCCGGAGCGTTTCAAGGCCGCCGCCCAGTGTATGTGCGACGCCGGCGTTGCGCTCACCGTCCTGCCCTCCACCGACCTGTTCCTGATGGGCCGGGAGAGCGCGGCGAACCAGCCGCGCGGCGTCACCCACACCCACAAGCTGCTGCACCACGGGGTGAACTGCTCGCTCTCCACCAACAATGTGCTGAACCCGTTCACCCCGTTCGGCGACTGCTCGCTGATCCGCATGGCGAACCTCAACGCCAACATCTGCCATATCGGCGCCACCGCCGACATCCGCGAGTGCTTCAGCATGATCACCGAGCGTTCGGCGCGCCTCCTCAATGCCCGCGACTACGGCCTGGAGGTGGGCAAGGCCGCCGACTTCGTGGTGCTGGACTGCCAGACGCCGGAGGCCGCGGTGGCCGAGCTCGCGCCGGTCCTGTTCGCCTACAAGCGCGGGCGCCGCACCGTGACCCGCCCGGCGGCAAGCCTGCACCGCCCGGCCCACTGAGCGCCAAGGATGACTGAGAGCTCCCTTACCTACTTCCGCCCTCCGGCCGATCCCTACGGGGCATTCTGCCAGGAGAATCATGTGGCCGTTGCCGCGACCGCGCGCGGTCCGCTCTCCGGGCTTTCCTTCGCCATCAAGGACGTGTTCGACGTGGCCGGCAGCGGCACCGGCTTCGGCCATCCCCGGTGGCTTGCCACCCACGCTCCCGCTGCCGAGACGGCGCAGGCGGTGAGCCGGCTGCTCGCGGCCGGCGCCGACCTCGTCGGGCGCACCGTCTCCGACGAGCTCTGCTACTCCATCGCCGGCGAGAACCTCCACTACGGCACCCCGACCAACCCGCGGGCGAAGGACCGCATTCCCGGCGGCTCCTCGTCCGGCTCGGCGGTGGCGGTGGCCGGCGGAGTGGTGGACTTCGCCATCGGCACCGATTGCGGCGGCTCCGTGCGGGTGCCGGCGAGCTATTGCGGGCTCTACGGAATCCGCCCGACCCACGGGCGCATCCCGCTCCACGGCGTCGCGCGCTTCGCGCCGCGCTTCGACACCGTGGGCTGGTTCGCGCGCGATCCGGAGGTGCTGCGGCGGGTCGGCGCGGCGCTTCTGGGCGAGACCCGCGGCGGCGGCTTCACCCGCCTGGTGATCGCCGAGGACGCCTTCGCGCGCTGCGACGAAGCCACCCGCACGGTGCTGGAAGGCGCCGTCGCGCGGCTCGCTTCGGGGTTCGCGGCGCGCGCCTCCGCCGATCTCGGCCCGGACGGCCTGGACGGCCTCGACGCCTGGCTCGAGACCTTCCGCGTGATCCAGGCGCACGAGATCTGGACCTCGCTCGGCGCCTGGATCGCGGCCGAGAAGCCGGTGTTCGGGGCGGGCGTGGGCCAGCGCTTCGCTGCCGCCGCGCAGGTCGGCGCGGGGGAGGCCGAGGCCGCCCGCGCGCGCGGCGAGGCGATCGCCGACGAGCTTGCCGCGCGCATCGGCGTGGGCGACCTCGTGGTGATGCCCACCACGCCCGGCCCGGCGCCGCTGCGCACCACCGCGTCGAGCGAGGTGGAGACCGACTACCGGCGCCGCGCCATGGGGCTCTTGTGCGCGGCCGGCCTCGGCCGCCTGCCGCAGCTGACCTTGCCGGTCGGGACGGTGGACGGCGCGCCGGTGGGATTGTCGATCCTGGCACGGCGGGGCAAGGATATGGATCTCATGGATGTTGCGGCGCGGGCCGGCTTCGGCGTGCCGGCGCCACCGGAGCGCAAATGACCGCCACCAAGCCCGAGCGCGGAGCCAAAGCGGGCGCCAACGCCGCGGCGAAGGCTGCGGCGAAGGCCCCGGCCAAGCCCACCGCCAAGGCCGAGCCGGCGGCCCCAACCATGCCGGCCGCCAAGACCCGATCGGTGGCGCCGCGCAAGCCGGCCGATCGCCCGGCTGCCGCCCCGCCTTTGGGAGAGGCTCCGGCCGCCGCCGCGCCGGCGCCGCGCACGCCCGGCCGGCGCAACGCGGTGGCGACCCGCCAGCGCATCCTCGAGGTGGCCATGGCGGAATTCTCCGCGCACGGCTTCAGCGGCAGCCGCATCGACCGCATCTGCGCCACGGCGGACGTGAACGTGGGCATGATCTATCACTATTTCGGCAACAAGGACGATCTCTACCTCGCCGCGCTGGAGGCCTCCTACAAGGTCATCCGCGAGCGCGAGCAGACGCTGGACGTGAACGATCTCGACCCCATGACGGCCATGCAGCGGCTGATCGAGCTGACGTTCGACTTCCTCGCCGGCGACCCGCATTTCGTGCGGCTGATCATGAATGAGAACCTGATGATGGGGCGCACCGCGCGCCGCTCGCAGAGCATCCCGCATCTGACCCAGCCGCTGCTCTCCTCGCTGCGCACCATCCTGAAGCGCGGCCAGGCGGCCAAGGTGTTCCACAAGGATGTCGACGCCGAGAACGTCTATGTCTCGATCCTCGGCCTCAGCTTCATCCACGTGTCCAACCGCCACACCCTCGGCACCATGTTCCAGCGCGACTTCTCCGCCCCCGACTGGCTGGCGAAGCGCAAGGCGATCGTGGTGGACATCCTCACGAGCTACCTCGCCGCCGATCAGCGGTGACACACGGATCCGCGGTCGCAATCGGGAGCGCGCCTCCCGAGGCGTTCTGGACGGCGGGAGTCGAACCCGCACGCCTTGCGGCGCAAGATTTTAAGTCCTTTCGAAATTCATCTAAGATATTGATATATTATATATTTTATGTTCAAAGAAATGCGTCGTGTGTAAACTTCTGTGTAAAAAACGATCTTCTGGCGAAGGGTCCCGCGCCGCTGCCGACACGGCCCCCGAGGCCGGGGGCTCACACCGGCAAGGTGAGCGAGGCCGCGAGCTTCACGAGTTCCATCTGCCGCCGGCATCCGGTCTTCTCGAAAACCTTGAGGAGGTGGGTCTTCGCGGTACTCGTCGCGATACCCAGCCGTTGGGCGATCTCCGCCGGGGCGGATCCTTGGCAGACGAGCTCGAAGATGCGCGCCTCCGCGGGCGTGAGGTCATAAAGCAGCGCCAGGGCATCGGTGGGCAGCTGGGGTGGTGATGCGGCCGGGGCGATGAAGATCGCGGCCGCGCCTTGCCGCACGAGGCCGGGGCGCACCGTTCCCCGCCGGAGCGGGAGCACGTGGAGCGCGCAAGGCGCTCCGTTGCCAAGCCGCGCAGGAATGGCGATCCCTTTCTGCCCGAGCCGCGCCTCGTCCTGGACCGCCTGCCGGAGATCGGCCTTCAGCGCCCCGCTCGCCACCTCATGGCGCATGGCGATCCGCCCCTCCCGCGACAGGATCGGATCCTCGGCCGCGAGCATCGCCGCCGCCTTGGCATTGGCGTGTATGATCGAAAGATCCGCGCCCACGAGCACCACGCCCACCGAGAAGGCGTCGATGGTGGATGCGAAGGTCGATACCTCCACCGCCTTCATCCGGAACAGGTTGCTGATTTTGACCGCGCGGCGGATGTGCGGGGCAAGGAGCCGCAACCCCGCCATCTCGCTTTCGCCGATGGGGCCGGCGGCCGCGCACCGGCTGAGGCCGAGGGTTCCCACCATGGTCGGATCGCGCACGAGGGGGATCACGACGGAATCGATCAGGGCCTTGGGCTTGCCGAATTCGAGATAATAGAGGTTGCTGTCCCACTGGGTTGGGTCCGTCGCCTGCGACAGCATGACCGGCTCGCCGATGGGGTAGTGAGGCATGCGCTCCGGGCCGCCCCACAAAGCGAGGACGTGCTCCAGCTTCTCGGCGCTCATCATCCGCGCCACCGTGTCCGGGTCGATGCCGACCACGCACTGCAACGCGCCTTCTCCCCTGGGTAGGGGCACGACGCTGAAGATCGCGTCGGCGAAACCGAACTCGCGGCAGACCGAGCCGACGACGGCGCTCCATTTTTCCGGGGCGATGACGCAGTCATAGATCATGCCGATCAACCCCGAGAGCCGCGCGGCGGAAATCTGCGAATCCATCTTCGGTCAGCTCCCTCGTTCGGCCGCGCCGGAATGGGGCCGGCGCGTTCCTCGGCCTTGGTCGCGGCGACCCCCCCGCGCCTCGTGACCGGCCAATCGGCCGTCGGACGGCGTCCGAGCTGACGCCCGATCTGGCACCGAGCCCGAAACCCGGAACCGGCCGCGCTCATCCTCCCCGGAACGCCCGCCGGAGCTGGTCGTCGAGCGGCTTCAGCAAATAGGATAAAGGCGTGCGCTCGCCGGTGGCGAGATAGGCCTCCACCGGCATTCCGGCGACGAGCGCCGCATCTCCAAGCGCCTTCAGGCCGTCCGGGTCGGGAACGATTTCCACGTCGTAATAGGCGATGCCGCGACGTTGATCCGTCGTGACATCCGCCGAGACGCGGGACACCGTCCCCGAGATCTCCGGCGTCGTTTCCTGCTGGAAGGCGCTGAATCTGAGCCGCGCCGCCTGCCCGCGGCGGATCTGGTCCACGTCGGTGGGATCCACCTGGGCCGCGACCACCAGCACGTCGTCCTGCGGCACGATCTTCAGGACCGTGTCGCCCGCCGCCACGTATCCGTTCAAGGTGTGCACCGCCAGCTCATGGATCACGCCGGAGACCGGCGCCTTGATCTCCACGCGCCGGAGCTGGTCGAGCGCGGCGACCTTGCGTTCGCGCAGCTCCGCAAGCTTGGCCTCCACCTCGCGCAGCTCCTTGGCGGCATCGCTGCGCGCCTCCTGGTCCACGGACAGGATCTGGATGGCAATTTCGGCGATCTTGCCGCGGGCGGCGGCGATGTTCGCGCTCAGCTGACCCAGTTCGCCGGAAATGCGCGCCACCTCCCGCCGGACTGCTGTGGCGCGGCTAAGCGAGACGAGGTTCTTCGCCGCCAGCTGCTCCATCCCGTCCTGCTCAATACGGATGAGGTCGATCTCCTGGGCCTTGGCGGTGGCCTGGAGATCCAGCCCCTTGATCTGCTCACGCAACTGCGCCGTCTGCTCGGCGAGCTGGGCCTTCTGCCCGTCGCGGGCTTCGGTCCGGGCCATGTGCAGGCGGCGCTCGCCGGACCAGATGTCCTCCAGTGCGGGCTCACGGACGGCGCGCGTGGCCACGGCGGACGGCATGTGCAGCGTCTCGGAAAGCCCGCTCTCCACCTTGAGCCTTGCCGCGCGCGCCTCCAGTTCGTCGATCTCCTGGGCGACGATGGCGAGGTTGGCGCGTGCGATCGTGTCGTCGAGGCGCAAGAGCAGCGCGCCCGCCTCCACCTTCTCGCCCTCGCGCACCGCGATCTCGGCCACCACGCCCCCCAGCGGCGGCTGGATGCTTTTCACGCTGCCCTGCAAGGTCAGGCGTCCCGGCGCGATGACGGCCCCGGCGAGCGGGGTGAGGGCCGCCCAGGCGCCGCCGCCCAGGACGAGCAGCGCCGCGATGGCGCCGCCGAAGGCGAGATCGCGCCACGCGCGCCGCAGCGTGCGGGATGGGGGCGGACGGGCGCGGTCCCTCATGCCTGCAGCCCGGCCATGGGGACGAGGTTGGCAGGGTGCCCGTCGTCATGGTCGCCACGGAGAGGCGGCGCCGCAACCGCACAGGGCCCGAAGGCCTCAAGCCGTCCTTCGCGCAGGATGGCCACATGGCTCACGGCCCGGAGAACACCAGGCCGGTGGGCCGCCACGGCGACGATCGCCCGGCGCGCGCGGGCCCCCTCGATGGCGCGCAGCAGCGCGGCCTCGCCTTCCGCATCGAGGTGCGCGTTGGGCTCGTCTAGGATGATGAGGAATGGCGCCCCGTAGAGCGCCCTCGCCAGGGCCACGCGTTGACGCTGCCCGGCTGAGAGCAGGTGCCCGCCTTCACCGATGGCGGTGTCATAGCCTGCGGGAAGGCGCAGGATGAGCTCGTGCGCGTCCGCTGCTTTCGCCGCGGCGATCACCGCTTCGGCCGTTTGGTGCGGATCGAAGCGCGCGATATTGTCCGCGACCGTACCGTCGAGGAGCTGCACCTCCTGGGGCAGATAGCCGATGAAACGGCCGAGCCGGTCCGGCTCCCATTGATCGAGCCGCGCGCCGTCGAGGCTCACTTCCCCGCCCGCCGCGGGCCAGATCCCCGCAAGGGCACGGATGAGGGAGGTCTTGCCGGAGCCCGAGGGGCCCATCAGAGCCACGGCGTCGCCGGCGGAGAGGGCGAGGCAGACATCGCGCAGGATCACCCGGCGGCCACCAGGCGCGACCACCGACACATGATTGACCGCGAGGCTCTCGCATGGCTCCGGAAGCGAAAGGGCAACGCTGTGCGCCGCCTCTGCTGCCCTCCGGCGGGCGGCAAGGCGCCGCCACGCCTCGCGCACGCTCAGGAAGCCCTTCCAATGGACGGCGGCCAGTTCCACCGGGGCGAGCGCGCGGGCCATGAGCACGGAGCCGGCAATCATCACGCCGCCGGTCACCGCGCCCTCGATCACCAGCCAGGCGCCGACGCCGAGCATGGCCGATTGCAGCAGCAGCCGGAACGTCCGCGACAGGGCGGCGAGGTTAGCGGTGGAGACCCCGAGGCCCTCATGGCCGTGCCGGCACCTTTCATCGATTGCCGCAAGGCGAGCAGCCAGAGCCGAGGTCATGCCGAGCGCCCGCGCCGCCTCCGCCATGCGTGCGGCGCTTTCGAGGAACCGGGCGCGCATGTGCGCATCGGCCCCGAGGGCCTTGACGCGGGCCCTGGAGCGGACCTCTCCGATCCGGGCGAGGACGACGGTCAGCATCGCGCCTCCGAGCGCCGTGGCGCCGAGCAGAGGATGGAGCAGGAAGCACAGGCCCACATAAAGCGGCACGAAGGGCGCATCGAACAGAACGGTCGGCGCCAGGCTCGAAAGGAAGGCGCGGACCTCGGCAAGGTCGCGCAAGGATGACGGCAGGGCGCCGGGCTCGCCGACGCGGACGCCGTGCGCCAGCTCGGAGGTGAACAAGGGGGGAGCGAGGCGCTCCTCCACCGATGTTCCCAGGCGCACCAGAAGCCGGGCGCGCGTGGCGTCGAGGAGCCCCTGCACGGCGAACAGGAACGCCACGAGGGCGGAGAGGACCACGAGCGTGGGGAGGGAGTGGGACGGCAGCACCCGGTCATAGACCTGAAGCATGTAGATCGCACCGGTGAGCGCCAAAAGGTTGATGAGGACGGTGAAGCCGCCGATGCCGACGATGAGGGGAGCAAGGCTGGCGAGGCGCGCGGCCGGGACGAGACGGGAGATCGGCGCCGCAGGGCCCCAGGCCGCTGAAGCCTCCCGTCGACCGCCCGGATCGTTCCAACCCATAGGAGCCCTGCCCGCAATGTGACGGACCAGGTGCGGGCGGGAGCCGTGCCCCTTCGCGGCAGCCGGCGAGGCGAGCCACCCAACCCGTCCCAGCACCTTAGAAATCTATGATAGGGCGCGCCGAGATCGCCGGCATCCACCAAATGGTGGAGGACATGACCAAGCGTATCCGTTAATCTTGAAACCCTGAAGACAGGCATAGCGGAGCAAGGACCAAGGCAGAGGTGGGAAGGTGTCGTGCCTGAAGCTTGCGCATGCGCCGCCTCTGCCTCTGCCTCCGCCTCCTGGGCGGCAATACCGCACTTTCGTACCGGCACGTATCGCAAATCTCGCCGGAGTGAAGAACTCCGGGGCTGAAGACCAAGGCTTGGCCGTGGGCTGGAGGATCGACCGTGACTGACTATTTGGAAGGCACCGAGTTCCGGGTCAACACGACGACGACGGTCCATCAGATGGAGGCCTCCGTCGCGTCCCTTGCCGATGGCGGATATGTGGTCGCATGGCGCAATTACCCGACCTCTGGCGTCGCTGGCGACCAGTCCATCTATCTCCAGCGCTACGCCCCCGACGGCACGCCGGCGGGCGACGAGATTGCGGTCGACGCCGTTGACGAGCTTGGAGCACCCAGGGTCGCCGGTCTAGCCGATGGCGGCTACGCCGTCGTGTGGGAGCGCCGGGCCCACCAAGGTGATTCAGGCTTCCTAGAAGACATCTGGATCCGGCGCTACGCGGCCGACGGCACGCCCATGGGCGAAAGGGCATTCGTCAACACCTCCGTGGACGGCATACAGCAGGACCCGGCGATCGCGGCACTAGCCGATGGCGGCTACATGGTCACCTGGACGTCCAACGACGAGGACACTGAGGGGGGCGGCTACGGCTCGGCGGTCTGGTCCCAGCGCTACGCGGCCGACGGCACGCCCGTCGGCGGCGAGACGCTGGTGAATTCCACCACGTCCGGCTCGCAGCAGAACTCCTCCGTGACCGGGCTCGCCGACGGCGGCTATGTGGTGGCCTGGGAAAGCGACGCCACCGACAATGCGCGGGACGTCTACGCCCAGCGCTACGCCGCCGATGGCAGCCCCGTCGGCGGCGAGACGCCGGTCAACACCGTCACCACGGGCTTCCAGTTTGCGCCTTCGGTCGCGGGGCTTGCTGACGGTGGCTATGTCGTCACCTGGACGAGCGGCGATTTCGAGCGCGACCCCTACCTCGATGTCTATGCGCAACGCTATGGCGCCGACGGCGCTCCGGTCGGTGATGCGAGCCGGGTGAACACCACGTCGCATGGCTATCAGGCCGTCTCGCAGGTGACCGCCCTCGCCGATGGCGGCTATGTGGTCACCTGGACCGACGACAGCGGTAACGACGGCAGCGCGTCCGGCATCTTCGCCCAGCGTTATCATGCCGACGGCACGCGCGACGGCGGCGAGACTCTCGTCAATTCCACGACCGACGGTTCTCAGACCACACAGGCGGCGGCGGCGTTCGGCGCCGGCTACGTGGTGGTGTGGCAGTCGGGGACATTCCTGGACAGCGATGCGGACATCTATGGCAAGACCTGGAGCGCGGACGCCCCGCCGCCCAATGCCGCCCCCGTCGCCGCGGACGACAGCTACGCCACCAACCAGGGCGCTGCGCTCACCATCACCGCCCCCGGCCTCCTCGCCAACGACACGGACGCCGATGGCGACGCGCTCACCGCCGAGCTCGTCTCCGGCCCGGCGCACGGCACGCTGGTGCTCAATTCCGACGGCTCCTTCACCTACACGCCCGAGGCCGGCTTCTCGGGCGCCGACAGCTTCGCCTACAAGGCCAATGACGGAACGGCGCTCAGCCCCTCCACCCCCGTCGCGCTGACCGTTACCCCGCTGCCCAATGCCGCGCCCGTCTCCAGCAATGACGCCTACGCCACCAACCAGGGCGCTGCGCTGACCATCACCGCCCCCGGCCTCCTCGCCAACGACACGGACGCCGATGGCGACGCGCTCACCGCCGAGCTCGTCTCCGGCCCGGCGCACGGCACGCTGGTGCTCAATTCCGACGGCTCCTTCACCTACACGCCCGAGGCCGGCTTCTCGGGCGCCGACAGCTTCGCCTACAAGGCCAATGACGGAACGGCGCTCAGCCCCTCCACCCCCGTCGCGCTGACCGTTACCCCGCTGCCCAATGCCGCGCCCGTCTCCAGCAATGACGCCTACGCCACCAACCAGGGCGCTGCGCTCACCATCACCGCCCCCGGCCTCCTCGCCAACGACACGGACGCCGACGGCGACGCGCTCACCGCCGAGCTCGTCTCCGGCCCGGCGCACGGCACGCTGGTGCTCAATTCCGACGGCTCCTTCACCTACACGCCCGAGGCCGGCTTCTCGGGCGCCGACAGCTTCGCCTACAAGGCCAATGACGGAACGGCGCTCAGCCCCTCCACCCCCGTCGCGCTGACCGTCACCCCGCTGCCCAACGCCGCGCCCGTCTCCAGCAATGACGCCTACGCCACCAACCAGGGCGCTGCGCTCACCATCACCGCCCCCGGCCTCCTCGCCAACGACACGGACGCCGATGGCGACGCGCTCACCGCCGAGCTCGTCTCCGGCCCGGCGCACGGCTCGCTGGTGCTCAATTCCGACGGCTCCTTCACCTACACGCCCGAGGCCGGCTATTCCGGCAGCGACGGCTTCATTTACAAGGCCAATGACGGCGTGGCGGACAGCGGTTCTGCGACCGCGACAATCATCGTCGCGCCTCCAGCCCCCAACCTCATCGAGGGAACCGGGTTGACTGACTTCCTGCGGGGCACCGCCGAAGCGGACGACATCCGCGGTGGAGCGGGGCGGGACAGGATCTTCGGCGGACGCGGCAATGATCACCTGGCCGGGAATGCGGGCAACGATCTTGTCTTCGGCGGAAAAGGAAGCGATACGATCGTATTCCTTCCGGGCGACGGGCGCGATTTCGTCTTTGGATTCGACGTGTTGCCCGGAGCGTCCGACAAGATCGCGCTGGATGCGCGCGCCTTTGCGAGCTACGGGGACCTCACGAACTCCGGCGCCGTGTCCAACGGCTGGCTTGGAGCTAAGATTACTTATGAGGATGGTTCGCAAATTATTTTGCTCGGGGTGGATGCTCAGGTCCTGACCGCAGACCACTTTACCTTTGTCTAAGAGCTCGTTCCGAAAGGGTTGAGCAGCTGGGGCACTTGCGATTCCAAGGGGTTGTTCAGGCCATCTTGGAGCGAGCGATGTGGACCCCAGCTATTCGCCGGCAGCATAGTCGCGCGGGACTTCGATACGAGGCGGATTTGCCGTATTGCATTGGAGCTGCACTAGATAATTCCAGAAATTTGTCAATTGAAATTGTTGATAAACATCGATTTTTACTTGAAAAATTGAACAATTTATCAAATGCCTGCGACCATTCATTTGTAAATTCAGATCAAACATTGGCAGGAATGGATGAACAGGCCTTGAATGTAATAGCCCTTGATAGAAATTCACTTGCGAAGTGAATTCAATGGCACGGCTACCCCTTGAACCAGATCACCACCGATTTCAATTAATTTTACAACAATAACGTGTTGTTATTAAAAGAGAGCAGCACCAGGGTCTTGGCATCAACGATGCCTTCGGGATTCGTCCCCGAACTGTTCCCCAAATCCTTCCCCGAATGACTTCTATACCCACTGTATTTATTTGATATTAAACAGTTTTTGTATTGGTGCGGACGGCGGGAGTCGAACCCGCATGCCTTGCGGCGCAAGATTTTAAGTCTCGTGCGTCTACCGGTTTCGCCACGTCCGCCGACCCGGCCGCCACGCCGAGGCATGGCGGCGCGAATCCGCTGAACCATAGCGGAGGCACCGGACCGATCAATGCGACAGAGTAATAATTTACCGTGCAGTGCAACCACGGCGCGGCGCCCGCGGCGCACGCTTCCCGCAAGCCCCGCCGCATCCGGTCCGGATCCGGTGCGGGACAACCGTATCCCGGCGGGCACATCTCGGCCTCGCCGGCAGAGCCGGTGGTTCAAAACCTGGTGATGCCGCGCTGCGGCAGAGTGCGTCAGGAGGCGGCCGCATCCATGTCGCGCGAGGCGGCCGGCGTGATGGCGACCGATTCTCCGCAGCCGCACGCCGAGGTCTGGTTCGGGTTGTTGAACACGAACTGGGCCGCCATCTTGTCGGCCTTGAAGTCCATCTCGGTGCCGAGCAGGAACAGCACAGCCTTGGGATCGACGATGACCTTCACCCCCTTGTCCTCCACCACTTCGTCGCCCGGGGCGATCTCGCCGGCATAGTCGAGGGTGTAGGACATCCCGGCGCAGCCGCCATTCTTCACGCCCACCCGCACCGCGGCGACGGGCTCGCGGGCGCGGTCCATGATCTGGCGGATGCGCGCAGCCGCGGCGTCGGTGATGCGCATCACCGGCGGACGTGCCCGCGCAGTGCGCACGCTCGGAGCAGAGCTCATTCGGCAAACCTCCAACGGTTCCGATCAAAGCCGGAAAACCATATCATCCTTTAAATGGATGAGGCGACGCCCTTCCACAAGGCGTCCGATGGCGCTGATCCGGCGGCTGCCCGATCCCACCGCCGCGAACAGGACCGACGCGATCAAGTTCGCGTTTACCTTAATCGGTGCCAACTGTCCGCCGGACCCTGATTCGAAAGGACGCGACTCCCGTTGGAACGGGCCGCGACACACCATGCCATCGACACCGTCCAACTGACGGGCGCCCCGTGACGCCCCAGGCCTTCATCATCCGCGTGACGGTTGCCTACGCGACGGGCGCGCTCGCCTGGGTATACCTGTCCGACTGGCTGATCGAAAGGTTCGGCGGGCGCGACGAGCTCGCCGCCTTCTCCACCTTCAAGGGCATCGGTTTCGTCGCCATCACCACGGCGCTGCTCGCCATGGCGCTGGCGCGCGTTGCCGCCATGGCCCGCGCCGAGGTGCCGCGCGCCGCCTCGTTCCGGCTCTTGCCCACGACCGCGATCATCCTCGCGGTCGTCGCGCCGACGCTGATCGTCGGCGCGCTGGTATTCAATTCCGCCTCGCGCGCCCTGGTGCGGGAGCGCGAGGCGGACCTCCAAGCCATCATGGACCTGCAGATCGAGGCGATCAGCCGACATCGGAAGGAAAGCCTTGCCTCCGCGCAGGTGCTGGTGGACAGCGCCTTCGTGCGCGACATCGTCGCCAGCATGCTGGAGCACGGCGACGGGCCGGAGCAGGCGGATCGGCGCTCCGCGCTGAGGGATTCCGCGCTCGCGCTCGGCTTCAGCGCGGTCGAGCTGTGGAGCACCGACGCCCAACGCCTGCTGCGCGAGGGCGACGACTGGCCGCCGCGGGAGCGGGTCAGGGAACTCATCGCGCGCGACAGCGGCAGCGACGAGATCATGGTCGTCGTCCGTGACCGCGATCGGGACCGTTACGGCTATCTGGTCCCGGTGCGGGCGCGCGGGGCCGGCGCCGGCCAAAAGCGGGCGTTCCTTTACCTGGAGATGAACCCCGGCAGGTTCCTCTACCCCTATCTGACGCGCCCCGTGGCGGTGGGCGCGGCGTCGGAATCGTTCCTGGCGCGCAAGGAGGCCAACGGGGTCTGGTACTTCGGCTCACCCGTCGGCACCAACTGGGCGCCGCTGCTGACATCGCCCCTGCCGCCCGACCTCGCCGCGCTGGCGCAGTCCGCCGGCGCCACTCCGAGCGTCGCCACCGTGACCGGCGCCTCGGGGGAGAAGGTGCTCGCGGTGACGCAGTTGATCCCCAATTGGCACAGCGTCTTCATCGCCACCATGCGGCAGCAGGACGTGCTCGGGGGCGCGCGCGGCCTGATGCTGTCCGCGAGCCTGACAACGGCGGCGATCATGGTGGTGGCGGTCGCCATCGGCCTGCTGTTCGCGGAGCGGCAGAAGCTCAAGGCGGCGCTTCGGGAGGTGGACCAGGCGCGCGCCCTCGCCTCCGCCGAGGAGCGCTTCCGCGCCACCTTCGAGCAGGCGGCGGTCGGCATGGTCCATCTCAACCTCGACGGCGTGATCGTGCGCGCGAACCAGACCGCCCGGGCCTTCGTGGGCTATACCACCGACGAGATCGTGGGCCAGGCCTTCGCCATCGTCACCCAGCCCGAGGATGCCGCCGCCGACAGGGCGCTGATCGCGGACCTGGGCGCAGGGCGCCGCTCGGACATAAAGCAGAGCGAGAAGCGGTTCCGTCGCAAGGACGGCTCGGAGATCTGGCTCGACTGCACCACCTCGCTGGCGCGCGACGAGACGGGCGCGCCGAGCTACCTCATCGTCGTGACGCAGGACGCCTCCGAACGCCGCGCCGCCCGGCAGGCGCTGGAGGTCAGCGAGGAACGCTTCGAGCTCGCGGTTCGCGCCACCAGCCAAGGCGTGTGGGACCTCGACCTCGTCACCGGCCGCACCTACGTCTCGCAACGCTGGAGAGACATGCTGGGCCTCGCCCCGGACACGCCGGTGGACATCCGCGCCCTCTGGCGCGACCGGGTGCACCCGGACGACGCGCGCCGCGTGGCCGCGGCCTGGCTGGAGGTGCTCGCCGGGAACCGCCCGATCTTCGACACCGAATACCGCATGCGGCACGAGGACGGCTCCTATCACGACTTCGTCGCGCGCGGATTTGCCATCCGGACGCCGTCCGGCGAGGCGGTGCGCATGGTCGGGCTGACCGAGGACGTCACCGACCGGCGGCAGACCGAGCGCCGCATCCGCCTCGCGGCGGCCGTGTTCTCCGGCACCGACGAGGGCATCGTCGTCACCGATGCCGACGGCCACATCACGGCCGCCAACCCCGCCTTCACGGAGATCACCGGCTATGACGAGGCGGACGTGGTCGGCAAGAGCATGAGGGTGCTCCAGTCGGGCCGCCACGACCGCAACTTCTTCCGCCAGATGTGGGAGGAGCTGCGCGCCTCCGGCTCCTGGCGCGGCGAGATATGGAACCGCCGCAAGGACGGCGAGGCGTTTCTCCAGCACCTCATCGTCAGCACGGTCCCGGGCACCGGCGAGGAGGCGCCGAGCTACGTGGGCGTGTTCCACGACATCACTCAGGCGCGGCGCTCCCAGTCCGAGCTCGACCGCCTCACCCACTATGACGTGCTCACCGGGCTCCCCAACCGCTCGCTGCTGTTCTCGCTTATCGAGCATGCGGTGAGCCGCTCCAAGGCGCGCTGCGCCGTGCTGTTCATCGACCTCGACAACTTCAAGACGGTCAACGAGAGCCTCGGCCTGGTCGCCGGCGACGCCATGCTCCAGGCGGTGGGGCAGCGGCTGCGCTCGCGCCTCTCGGCGGAGGCCACGATCGGCCGCTACGGCGGCGACGAGTTCGTGGTCCTGCTGGAGAACGTCAAGGGCTCGGAGGACGCCGCCGCCGAAGCCATGCGCATCATCGACGCCTTCGCGGATCCGTTCGTCGAGCCGGGCGGCGACGAACTCTATCTGGGCGCCAGCGTGGGCATCGCGCTCTATCCCGACGACGACCCGAGCGGCCGCCTGCTGCTCCAGCACGCCGGGTCGGCCCTGTTCCAGGCCAAGGCCAACGGCCGCGGCACCTATGCCTTCTATACCGGCGCCATGACGGCGACGGCCAAGGCCCGGGTCGGCATGGTCGGCGAGCTGCGGCGTGCCCTCGCCCGCGAGGAGCTGACGGTCTATTTCCAGCCCATCATGGAGCTGTCCACCGGCCGCCTGAGCGGCGCCGAGGCGCTGGTGCGCTGGAACAGCCCCCGCGGACTCGTCATGCCGGACCAGTTCATTCCCCTGGCCGAGGAGACCGGGCTGATCGTGGCGCTCGGCGAGTACGTCGCCCAGCGCGCCTGCCGGCAAGTGGTTGAGTGGGATGCCGAGGGCATCACCTGCGCGATGATCTCGGTGAACCTCTCGCCGCGCCAGTTCAACCAGCCGGACCTTTGCGCACGCTACGCCGAGATCTTGCGCGAGAGCGGCCTCGCGCCGGAGCGGCTGGAGGTCGAGATCACCGAGAGCCTGCTCATCGACCGGGCGGCAGAAGCTGAATCGAAGCTCAACGCACTCTCCGCCATGGGCGTGAAGGTGGCGGTGGACGATTTCGGCACCGGATATTCCTCGCTCTCCTATCTCAAGCGATTCCCGATCGGAAAGCTGAAGGTCGACAAGAGCTTCGTGCGCGACCTTCCGCATTCGGCGGTGGACGGGGAGATCGTGCGGGCGGTGATCGCCATTGGCCGGGCGCTCAACCTCACCATCCTCGCCGAAGGCGTGGAGAACGAAGCGCAGCGCGACTTTCTGCGGGAAAATGGCTGCGCGCTCGGCCAGGGCTATCTGTGGAGCCGACCGGTGCCGCCCGACGACTTCGCGAGGCTCGCGCGCAGGCTGTCCGCCGCCGCGGACCCAGCCGCCGCTCCCGCGCCCCCCTGATCGGGCCGCCGCTCGGCCCGGCGCGAAGGCGAGGCGCACCAGGGTGCGGAACTGGAGCACCTGGCGCGGCAGGATCGAGCCGTCGCGCAGCGCGCGGCCGAGGATGAGGCCACCTTCCACCACGGTCGCCATGGCGTCGGCGAGCGCGGCGAGGTCCACCTCCTCGCGCGGCGGATAGAGCCTGGCGATGGCCTCGAACCGCGCCTGGAACCGGCGGCGCCACTCCAGCATGGATTCGGCGTTCAGCTCGCGGATCTCGCGGCTGAACAGCTGATCCTGGTAGCAGAAGGAGGCGGCGAGACAGCCGGGATGCACCTCGGGCAGGCTCGCCGTCATTTCCGCGAACAGCTTGAGCGCCACCAGCAGGCCATGGAGCGGGTCCTCGTTCAGCTCGTCCGCGCATGAGCGCGGCGCAGGCGCGCGCCTACCACGCCTGGCAGATCGCCATCCACGCCGAAGCCGGCGCCGACATGGTGTCCGCCTACACCCTGACCCACGTGGAGGAAGCCATCGGCATTGCCGGCGCGGCGAAGGATGAGGGCCTGCCCTGCGCCATCTCATTCACCCTGGAGACGGACGGCCGCCTGCCCTCCGGCCAGAGGCTGAAGGAGGCGATCCTTCAGACCGATGCCGAGACCGGCGGAGCGCCGGCCTATTACCTCGTCAATTGTGCCCACCCCACCCATTTCGCCCACGTGCTGGAGGAGGGCGCCTCGTGGACGGCACGGCTGCGGGGCCTGCGCGCCAATGCCTCGCGCCGCAGCCACGCGGAGCTCGACGCGGCCGCCGACCTCGACGCGGGGGATCCGGCCGAGCTCGGCCAGCTCTACCGCACCCTGCGCCGGCGCCTGCCGCAGATCACCATCCTCGGCGGATGCTGCGGCACCGATCACCGGCACGTGGATGCGATTTGCCTCGCCTGCGTCGCCGTGGACGAGGCGGCCTGACGTCGACCCGCCCCCGGATGCAACCCGTCCCCGCCTTGCAGCGTTCAAGCCTGAGGGGCCGGAGCGGCCCGGCACCGGAGGCCCCCATGGCGCGGCAGCAGAAAGCGGAACTCGGCCTCGCCGAGGCGGCGCCGGAGGACCTCTCCGCCGAGGAGAAGCTGGCGGTGGAGGAGCATGCGCCGCTGCGCCCGCTCGCGGTCCATGAGGTGATCCGCCGCGAGGGGGTGGAGGAACTGGCCCGGCCGATCCCCAGCCTGTGGTGGTCGGGGCTCACCGCCGGGCTCTCCATCGGCTTTTCGGTGGTCGCCCAGGGCACCCTCCACGCCGCCCTGCCCGAGGCGCCCTGGCGCGGCCTGCTCGCCAGCCTCGGCTATGCGGTGGGCTTCCTGATCGTGATCCTCGGCCGCTACCAGCTGTTCACCGAGATCACGCTCACCGCCGTGCTTCCGGTGCTGGCGGAGCCCTCGCGCCAGGCGCTCGCGGCGCTGATGCGGCTGTGGGCCACCGTGCTCGCGGCCAATCTCGTCGGCACCTTCCTGTTCGCCCTCGCGCTCGCCAGCCACGGGGTGCTGCCGCCGGCGCAGATGGCGGGCATCGCCGCGGTGGCGCATCATGTGGCGGCGTTCACCGCAACCGATGCCTGCGTGCGCGGCATCGTCGCCGGCTGGCTGGTGGCGACCGTGGTCTGGCTCCTGCCCTCGGCCGAGGCGGCGCGCATCTGGATCATCGCGCTGCTCACCGCCATGATCGCGGCGCTCGATCTGTCGCACGTGATTTCCGGCTCGGTGGAGGTGTTCTACCTCCAATTGCGCGGCGAGCTGGGCATCCTGGACGGCGCCGTGCGGCTCCTGCTGCCGCTGCTGATCGGCAACGTGATCGGCGGCGCGGCGCTGTTCGCGCTGCGCGCCCACGGTCAGGTGCGCGAGGAACTGGAGCCGCAGCCCGCCCCCGCCAAGCCCACCCCGGCAAAGCCCGCGCCGGCAAAGCCCGCGCCGGACAGATCCCGCTCCGGCCCGGCAGGGCCGCGCAAGGGTCGGGCCGCGTCGCGCAAGGGTCCCGCGGCCGATCAGTAATTGGCCCAGAGGCCGGGGCTGGCGATCTCGGCGAGGTTGCCGTCCGGGTCGCGGAAATAAAGGCTCGAGCCGCCCTTGGGCCAGCGCGCCTCGCCCTCGATGGCGACGTCGTGCGCCGCCAGATGGGCGCGCCATCGCGGCAGGTCGGCTTCCGCCGCGGCGAAGGCGAAGTGCAGCCGCCCCGCGCCGTCATGGGGCGGGATGGTGCCGAACGGCATCTTTATGGTCTCGGCGGTGCTGCCGCGCTTGAACAGCAGCAGCACCGTGGCGCCGACGGGATAGGCGATGAAGCGTTCATCCGCCAGCATGGGCGCAAGGCCGAGGACGCCCTCGTAGAAGGCGGCGGCGCGGGCCAGATCCGCCACATAAAGGCCGGTCTCCAGCACCCCGCCGAGCGGCGGGGCTGCGGAGCCGGGCGGCGAACCCTCCCTCACCACGCGCCCGTCACCACAGATTGAGGGTGGCGCGCGCCTCTTCCGACATGCGGCCCTGGTCCCAGGGGGGATCGAAGGTGATGTCCACCTTCACATCGGCGACGCCGGGCACCGCCGCCACCGCGCTCTCCACCATGCCGGGAAGCTCGGCGGCGGCGGGGCAGTTGGGGGTGGTGAGGGTCATCTCCACCGCGACCGTGCGGTCGTCGGCGATGTCGACCTTGTAGATCAGGCCGAGCTCGTAAATGTCCACCGGGATCTCGGGATCGTAGACGCTCTTCAGCGCGCCGACGATCTCGTCGGTCAGGCGGGAGATCTCCGCGTCCGGCAGGGCGCCGGAGATCAGCGGCATATGCGCCGTATCGGTTGTGGTATCGCTCATGCAAACAAATCCTGCGCCTTCACGAGGGCGTCGGCAAGCCGGTCCACCTCGGCGCGCGTGTTGTAGAGGGCAAACGACGCGCGGCAGGTGGCCGTGGCACCATATCGTGCCAAAAGCGGCTGAGCGCAATGGGTTCCCGCGCGCACGGCGACGCCCCAGCGGTCGAGGACCGTGGCGACGTCGTGCGGATGCGCGCCCTTCATCTCGAACGAGACGATGGCGCCCTTGCCGGGCGCGCGCCCGATGATGCGCACGGAATTGAGCGCCCCCAGCCGTTCCTGGGCATAGAGCGCAAGGTCGTGCTCGTGCGCGGCGATCGCCGCGCGGCCGATGGCGCTGACATAGTCCATGGCCGCGCCGAGGCCGATGGCCTGGACGATTGGAGGGGTTCCAGCCTCAAATCTGTGTGGCGGGACGCCGTAGGTGACGAAATCCTCGGTCACCTCGCGGATCATCTCGCCGCCGCCCTCATAAGGCGGCATCTGCGCCAGCAGATGGTGCTTGCCGTAGAGCAGGCCGATGCCGGTGGGGCCGTAGAGCTTGTGGCCGGTGACGGCGTAGAAGTCGACGTTGAGCTCGCGCACGTCCACCGGCATGTGGACGATGGCCTGGCAGCCGTCCACCAGCACCTTGGCGCCGACCGCGTGGGCCGCCTCAACGATCTCCTTCACCGGCGTCACCGTGCCCAGCACGTTGGACATGTGGGTGACGGCGACGATCTTGGTGCGCTCGCTCAGCAGCGCCTTGAAGGCGTCGAGGTCGAAGCTGTCGTCCTCCTTCAGCGGCACCCACTTGATGACCGCGCCCTTGCGCTCGCGCAGGAAATGCCAGGGCACGATGTTGGAATGGTGCTCCATGATGGAGAGCACGATCTCGTCGCCCGCCTCGATCGACTGGCCGAGCGAGTTGGCCACCAGATTGATCGAGCCGGTGCCCGAGCGGGTGAAGATGATCTCGTCCACCGACCCGGCATTGAGAAAGGCGCGCGCGGTCTCGCGCGCGTGCTCGAAGGCCTCGGTCGCGGCGTTGGCGAGATAGTGCAGGCCGCGATGGACGTTGGAATATTCGCTCTCATAGGCGCGGGTCATGCGCTCGAGCACCTGGCGCGGCTTCTGCGCCGAGGCGGCGTTGTCGAGATAGGTGAGCGGATGGCCGTTCACCTGCATCGCGAGGGCGGGGAAGTCCGCGCGCACCGCCGCGACGTCGTATCCGCCGGCGGCGGGAAGAGAGGCAAGGCGGGTGGCGGTCATCGGATGTTCCTCGTTCAGCCCATGGCGTCGTCACTGCCGTCTCCCGCCTGCGGGAGCGGCGCCCGAGCGGCCGGGAGCCGGCCGGGCTCCCTCTCCGCCCGCGAGAGGGTGAGGGTGAGGCGCGAAGCGCGCTCCGGCCCCTCACCCTGGCCCTCTCCCCACCAGGGAGAGGGGCTAAGCACCGGGAGCGCCTCAGGGCGCCCCGCCGAGCCGCGCGACGATCTGCGCCATGAGCGCCTCGCGCAGGTCCTCCTGCTCCACATATTCCACCGCCTCGCCGACGAAGGCCTGCACCAGCAGCGCCTGCGCCTCCGCGGGCGGGATGCCGCGGGCGAGCAGGTAGAACAGGAGATCGTCGTCGAGCGCGCCGGCTGTGGCGCCGTGGCCGCACTGCACGTCGTCGGCGAAAATCTCCAGCTCCGGCTTGTTGTCCATCTGGGCGAATTCGCCCAGCAGCAGCGCCTGGCTCATCATGCGCCCGTCGGTCTTCTGGGCGTCCGGGCGGACGATGATCTTGCCCTGGAACACGCCGTGGCTCTCGTCCTTGAGCACGGTCTTGAACAGTTCGCGGCTCTCGCAATGGGGCACCGCGTGGTCCATCACCATGGTCACGTCGCCGTGCTGGCGGCCGGTGAGCAGGTTCACGCCGCGGATGCCCGCATGGCTGCCGGCGCCGGAGAAGCGGCCATGGAGGCTGAGGCGGGCGGTGGCGGCGCCGGTGGCGAGCTGAAAGGCGTGGAAGGCCACCTCCCGGCCCATGTCCACCACCAGCGTGCCGAGATGGAGCGCCCCGTCGCCCTCCGCCTGCACCCGGACGAGGTCCACATGGGCGCCGTCGCCGATGTAGAACTCGCTCGCCGCATTGGCCTGATAGGCGACGCCGGCGGGGCCCTGGTGGCTCTCGATGATCGCCACCTGCGCCCCCTCCTCCACCACCACCAGGGTGCGGGTGAAGGTGGCGAGCGGCGCGTCCGCCGTGAAGACGTGGGCGATGTGGATCGGCGTCTCCACCTTGGCGCCGGCGGCGACGTGGATCACCAGCCCCTCGCGCAGCATGGCGGTGTTGAGCGCCAGCGCCGCGTCGTAGCGTTGCGGCGCGAGCGCGCCGATGCGCTCCAGCAGCGGGCTGCCGGAGGCGAGCGCGGCCGCGAGCGGCACGGCGGAGACCCCGGCCGGCAGCTTGCCGAGAGGGGAGGCGCCGCGCCCGTAGGCGCCGTTCACGAACAGCACGCGCTCGGCGCCAGGGAAGGCGATGGCGCGCAGGCCGGCCTCGGCCTCGGCCGACGCGGTGACCGCGCCGGCAAGCGGCGCCGCCTCGCGCACCGCGGCGCGCAAATCGGTATATTTCCACTCCTCCACCCGGCGGGTGGGAAGGCCGTGTTCGGCGAAGGCAGCGGCGGCGGCGCGGCGCAGCTCACCCACGCGGCCCGAAATGGGCTCGGCGGCAAGGCGCGCCTCAACCGCCTTGGCGAGAGCCTCCTCGCCCGCGGTGCGCGGATTGCGAAAATCGATGCTCATCTCGCCCGCCCTCACGCCGCGTCGCCGTAGGCGGCGTAGCCCGAGGCTTCCAATTCCAGCGCCAGCTCCTTGCCGCCCGAGCGCACGATGCGGCCCTGGTGCATCACGTGCACCACGTCCGGAACGATGTGGTCCAGCAGGCGCTGGTAGTGGGTGATGACCAGCATGGCGCGGTGCGGGCTGCGCAGCGCGTTCACGCCCTGGGCGACGATCTTGAGCGCGTCGATGTCGAGCCCGGAATCGGTCTCGTCCAGGATGCACAGCTTGGGCTCCAGCACCGACATCTGGAGGATCTCGTTGCGCTTCTTCTCGCCGCCGGAGAACCCCACGTTCACGCCGCGCCGGAGCATCTCCTGGGAGATCCCGAGGTCGGAGGCCTTCGCCTTCACGAGGCGCAGGAAATCGGGGGTGGAGATCTCGGCCTCGCCGCGCGCCTTGCGCTGGGCGTTCAGCGCCGTGCGCAGGAACGTCATGTTGGCGACGCCGGGGATCTCGATCGGATACTGGAAGGCGAGGAACAGGCCAGCGGCCGCCCGTGCGTCGGGGGCCATGGCGAGCAGGTCCGCGCCGTCGAGAGTCGCGGTGCCCGCGGTGACCTCGTAATCGTCCTTGCCGGCGAGCACATAAGAGAGCGTGGACTTGCCGGAGCCGTTCGGCCCCATGATGGCGTGCACCTCGCCCGCGTTCAAAGTGAGGTCGAGGCCCTTGAGGATCTCGCGGTCGTCGATCGAGGCGTGCAGGTTGCGAATGTCGAGCATGAGACTGTTGTCCTTCGGAAGTCGTGCGGGCGCGCCCTCAGGGCGCTGCGCGGTCGCGGAACGAGGAGCGCGGCAGGAGCGGGCGCGCGTCAGCCGACGCTCCCCTCCAGGCTCACGGCGATGAGCTTCTGCGCCTCCACGGCGAACTCCATGGGCAGTTGCTGGAGCACGTCCTTGACGAAGCCGTTGACGATCAGCGCCACCGCCTCCTCCTCGGACAGGCCGCGCTGGAGGCAGTAGAACTTCTGGTCGTCGGAGATCTTCGAGGTGGTGGCCTCGTGCTCGAACTTGGCCGAGGAATTGTTGGCCTCGATGTAGGGCACCGTGTGCGCGCCGCACGTGTCGCCGATCAGCAGCGAATCGCAGTTGGTGAAGTTGCGCGCATTGGTCGCCCGGCGGTGGGCGGAGACGAGGCCGCGATAGGTGTTCTCCGAATGGCCGGCGGCGATGCCCTTGGAGATGATGCGGCTCGACGTGTTCTTGCCGAGATGGATCATCTTGGTGCCGGAATCCACCTGCTGGTGGCCGTTCGAGATGGCGATGGAATAGAACTCGCCCTGGGAATTGTCGCCGCGCAGGATGCAGCTCGGATACTTCCAGGTGATGGCCGAGCCGGTCTCGACTTGGGTCCAGGAGATCTTGGAATTGTCGCCCCGGCAGTCGCCACGCTTGGTGACGAAATTGTAGATGCCGCCCTTGCCCTGGGCGTCGCCGGGATACCAGTTCTGGACCGTGGAATACTTGATCTCGGCATCCTTGAGCGCGACCAGCTCCACCACCGCGGCATGCAGCTGGTTCTCGTCGCGCTGGGGCGCGGTGCAGCCTTCGAGATAGCTCACATAGGCGCCTTCTTCGGCGATGATGAGGGTGCGCTCGAACTGGCCGGTGTTGCGCTCGTTGATGCGGAAATAGGTGGACAGCTCCATCGGGCAGCGCACGCCCTTGGGGATGTAGACGAACGAGCCGTCCGAGAACACCGCGCTGTTCAGCGTGGCGTAGAAATTGTCGGACACCGGCACCACCGAGCCGAGATACTGCTTCACCAGCTCGGGATGCTCGCGGATCGCCTCCGAGATGGCGCAGAAGATCACCCCCGCCTTGGCGAGCTCGGCCTTGAAGGTGGTGGCGACCGACACCGAATCGAACACCGCGTCCACCGCCACCCTGGAGCCGCCGGAGCTCTCGATGCCGAGCAGCGCGTCGCGCTCGCGCAGCGGGATGCCGAGCTTCTCGTAGGTCTTCAGGATCTCCGGGTCGATGTCGTCGATCGACTTCGGCCCCGCCTTGGCCTTGGGCGCGGCGTAGTAATAGAGGTCCTGGAAGTCGATCTTCGGATAGCTCACCCGCGCCCACGTGGGCTCGCGCATGGTAAGCCAGCGCCGGAAGGCGTCGAGGCGCCATTCCAGCATCCATTCCGGCTCGTTCTTCTTGGCCGAGATGAAGCGGACCGTGTCCTCGTCGAGGCCCTTGGGGGCCATGTCGGACTCGATGTCGGTGGTGAACCCGTACTTGTACTGGTCCACGTCGATCGCGCGCACGCGCTCGACGGTCTCCTGAACGGCAGGCATCGTCTCTTCTCCTCTCCCGCGCGGGGTCAAGGCCCGCGGGTCAAGTCCCGATCCGCCCTGAGGGGCGGCGATTTCCGTCCGCCCCTGAAAGGCGGAGATTCTCGTCCTCCCGGCCCCAATGCCGGCGGTCTCGCTTCACGCGGCCCGCACCGGGCGACCGCGCGCTTGCGACACGGCCTTCTCAAGGGCCGCCACGGCGCGCGCCACGTCCGCTGCCGTGGACGACCAGCCGAGGGACAGGCGCACAGTTCCGGACGCCAGGTCCCCGTCGACGCCCATGGCGGTCAAAACGTGGGATGCGCCCACCTTCCCCGAGGCGCAGGCCGATCCGGCACTGACGCTTACGTAGGAAAGGTCGAGGGCGATCACCAGGGTTTCGGCCCTCACGCCGGAAAAAGCAATAAGGCTCGTGTTCGGAATCCGCGCCGCGCCGGAGCCGATCACCACCGCGCCGGGGATGCGGGCGCGGATCTCGGCCTCCAACCGGTCACGCAGGCCGGCGAGGCGCTCGCGCTCGGCGGCGTTCTCATAGCCGTGGCGCGCCGCCGCCGCCGCCGCGCCGAAGCCGGCGATGAGGCCGACCGCCTCGGTGCCGCCGCGCTGGCCGCGCTCCTGCCCGCCGCCGGTCATGAGCGGGGTGATGCGGCTGTCCGGATGGCCGGCGACCAGCGCGCCGATGCCCTGGGGTCCGCCCAGCTTGTGCGCCGACAGGCACAGGAAATCCACCGCCAGGGCATTTATGGGAAACGCGATGCGGCCGGCCACCTGCACCGCGTCGCACACCAGGACGCCGTCATGAGCGTGGACGGCGCGCGCCGCCTCGGCCACCGGCTGCAGAACGCCGGTCTCGTTGTTGGCCGCCATGAGCGCCACCATGGCGCGGCGCCCGGCGCCCGCATGGCGCGCCAGCGCCGCATCGAGCGCGGACAGATCGATGCGCCCGTCTTGGTCCACCGCAATCATCTCCAGCGCGCCGGCGGGGAAGCGATGGCCGCGCAGCACCGCCGGGTGCTCGACCGCGCTCGCCAGCAGCACGTCGCAGACCATCGCGCGGCCCGCCACTTCCACCTTCGGATGCAGCACGCCGGCGAGCGCCTCCGTGGCGCCGGAAGTGAAGGTCACCTGCCGCCCCAGCGCGCCCACCAGCGCCGCCACCTGACCGCGCGCGGTCTCGACCCGCGCCCGCGCGCCGCGCCCGTCCGCATGCACGGACGAAGCATTGCCGCCCGCGTCCAGCGCCGCGACGATGGCCGCGCGGGCCTCCGGCCGCAGCGGGCTCGAGGCATTGTGATCGAGATAGGCGCGCGCCGCGCCGGCGAGGTCCGCGCTCATCGCGGCAACCGTCGCGCCCCAAGCGCGGGGCGGCGCCGAGGGTTGCAATTGCCGGCGATCTCGGTCATAGGTCAAACTCCACCCGTTCCCGCATTGCAGCGCCCTTCGGTTTGCGCAGCCGGCGGGAATAGATTAGAATTATTCTAAATTGTTAAGGCGCGTCGTTCCCTAAGTCAAGTCATTACCGCCATGCCGTCAAGCCTCGGAACGGCGTCGGACGTGACTTTCGGCGGGCGCGCCCACTTGGTTCATCGCGGGGAGAGCGATCCGTGCCCCATGACGCTTGTGCCCGCTTGCCCTTGGGGCAAGTTCGGCGATCTCCGCCGATGGGCGCCCCGGCGCCGGGCCGCCCTGCTTCCCAACCCGCATGCGCGCGCCGCCATCAAGAGGTTGCCCAGACCCATGCCTGAAGTGATCTTCCCCGGTGAGAAGGGGCGGCTCGAAGGCCGCTATCAGCCCGCCAAGAGCCGCAATGCGCCGATCGCCGTGGTGCTGCATCCGCACCCGCAGTTCGGCGGCACCATGAACAATCCGGTGGTCTACAACCTCTATTACCAGTTCGTGAACCGCGGCTTCTCGGTGCTGCGCTTCAACTTCCGGGGGGTGGGCCGCTCGCAGGGCTCGTTCGACCACGGCCAAGGCGAGCTCTCGGACGCCGCCGCCGCCCTCGACTGGGCGCAGTCGGTGAACCCGGACGCCCGCGCCTGCTGGATCGCCGGCTTCTCCTTCGGCGCCTGGATCGGCATGCAGCTGCTCATGCGCCGGCCGGAGGTGGAGGGCTTCATCTCGGTGGCCGCGCCGGCGAACCTCTATGACTTCTCCTTCCTCGCCCCCTGCCCGTCCTCCGGCCTGTTCGTGCACGGCGACAAGGACGCGGTGGTGCCCACCTCGGCGGTTGCGACCCTGGTGGAGAAGCTGAAGACCCAGAAGGGCATCGTCATCGAGCAGCAGGTCGTGCCGGGCGCCAACCACTTCTTCGACGGCAAGACCGACGAGCTCATGGAGGTGGTGGGCACCTATCTCGACAAGCGCCTGCCCGGCACCCGCACCGACAGCGCCGCCTGAGCCTGGCGGCGGCGCCCCCTTCCTGCCGCCGCCTCCGGCTTGCCCGGAAGGCTCATCCGTCGTACGCCCGAAGGCCAGTGGCGGGATCCTGCCCACCGGCAGCGCCGCATTGCCCTCCCGAAAGACGGATCGCCCGATACCGAATCGCTTGGGCGATCCGGTGTCAGGAGCGAACCCGTCTCTGTTCAACCAGGTGGAGGCGGTCCGCCCGACCATGGGGACCGCGGCGCGGTTCCCTGCGGCCCGATCGCGCTCTAATGAAAATCGCGCGATTTCGGCAGGATGCGCGCCGCGCGCGGGTGGCGGGCGCGGGGGAGCTGGGGGCGGCGCGCCTCGTCCGCCCGGGCGGTCTCGATCGCCGGCGGGGGCGCCGCGCCGAGACCGGCGAGGTCGGCGCTGCGGTCCGTGAGACGGCGCGCCATGAGGTGCACCACCCCTTCCTCGCTCTTCTGCACCAGGCCTTCCACCAGCAGCAGCCGCGCGCCCATCACCTCGCGGCGGAAACGCTCGAAGGTGCGCGCCCACAGCACCACGTTGGCGATCCCCGTCTCGTCCTCGAGGGTGATGAAGATCGCCTTGCCATTGCCCGGCCGCTGGCGCACCAGCACCACGCCGGCCGTGCGCGCGAGCGCGCCGTCGCGCCGCGCCGCCACCGCGGCGCAGGTGAGCAGCTTCTCCCGATCATAGACCGCGCGCAGCAGCGCCATGGGATGGGCCTTCAGCGACAGGCGGGCGCTGCGATAATCCTCCACCACGTGCTCGCCCAGCGACATTTCGGGCAGCGTGGCCTGCGCCTCCGCGCCGGTCTCGCGCGCGTCCGCGGCCGCGAACAGCGGCAGCGGATCGTCGTCCGGCAGGCCGCGCACCACCCAGGAAGCGGCACGCCGGTCGAGGCCCAGCGCGCGGAAGGCGTCCGCCTCGGCGAGCAGGGCCAGCGCGCGGGCCGGCAGCGCCGCGCGGCGGGCGAGCCGCTCCAGGCGCGCGGGTCCGTCGCGGGGCGCCGCCTGATGCTCCACGGGTCCCGCCTCCGCCGCCCCAGAGGCACCACGCTCGGGCGCAGTGCGGCTCCCCTCCCCCCTGTGGGGAGGGGCGAGGGGGTGGGGGTCGCGCAAAGGGTGGGGGCCGCGCGCCAACCGGGGCGCAGCGCGGCGCGGTTCGCGAACGTCGCGACACCCCCACCCCTGCCCTTCCCCACAAGGGGGAGGGGAATTCCCCGGCGTCGCGCCAAGCCCTTCGTCCTCGCGGGGCGGGGAAACGCCCGAGGGAAGGCAGATCCCCTCCCCCGCCGCCCGCGCGGCGACGATGCGCTCAGCCCATGCCGCCTGGAAGCCGTCGATCTGGCGCAGGCCGAGGCGCAGCGCGAGCGCGCCGTCCGGCCCACGCTCCAGCGTGTTGTCCCATTGGCTGTGGGACACGTCGATGGGCCGCACCGCGACCCCATGCTCGCGCGCGTCGCGCACGATCTGCGCCGGGGCGTAGAAGCCCATGGGCTGGCTGTTGAGCAGCGCGCAGGCGAACACCGCCGGGTGGTGGCACTTGATGAAGGCGGAGACGTAGACCAGCTTGGCGAACGAGGCGGCGTGGCTCTCCGGAAAGCCGTAGCTGCCGAAGCCCTTGATCTGCTCGAAGCAGCGCCGCGCGAAGTCCTCGGTGTAGCCGCGCGCCACCATGCGCCCCACCATCAGGCCCTCGAAGGCGTGGATGGTGCCGAGGTTGCGGAAGGTGGCCATGGCGCGCCGGAGCGCGTTCGCCTCCACGTCGGAAAAGCGCGCCGCCACCATGGCAAGCCGCATGGCCTGCTCCTGGAACAGCGGCACGCCCAGCGTCTTGTGCAGCACCTGATGGAGCTCGTCCTTGGGCCCGTGCTCCGGGGCGGGCGAGGGAAACTCCACCTTCTCCTTGCCCGAGCGGCGCCGCAGATAGGGATGCACCATGTCGCCCTGGATCGGCCCGGGCCGCACGATCGCCACCTGGATCACGAGGTCGTAGAAGGTGCGCGGCTTCAGGCGCGGCAGCATGTTCATCTGCGCCCGGCTCTCCACCTGGAACACGCCGATGGAATCGCCCCGGCACAGCATGTCGTAGACCTGCCGGTCCTCCCGGGGCAGATCGGCGAGGCCGACGGCGCGGCCCTCATGCTCCTTCAGCAGGTCGAACGCCTTGCGGATGCAGGTGAGCATGCCGAGCGCCAGCACGTCCACCTTGAGCAGACCGAGGGTGTCGATGTCATCCTTGTCCCACTCGATGAAGGTGCGGTCCGCCATGGCGGCATTGCCGATCGGCACCAGTTCGTCGAGCCGGCCGTGGGTGAGGATGAAGCCGCCCACGTGCTGGGAGAGGTGGCGCGGCGCGCCGAGCAGCCGCGTGGCGAAGGCGACCGCCCGGCGGATCATGGGGTTGGAAGGATCGAGCCCGGCCTGGACGATGTGGGCGTCGGGGATAGCCTCGCCATAGCTGCCCCATTGGGTGGAGGCGATGCGCGCCGTGATGTCCTCGGTGAGGCCGAGCGCCTTGCCCACGTCGCGGATGGCGCTGCGCGGACGATAGCTGATCACAGTGGCGGCGATGCCGGCGCGGTGGCGGCCGTATTTGCCGTAGATGTACTGGATCACCTCCTCGCGCCGCTCATGCTCGAAGTCGACGTCGATGTCGGGCGGCTCGCGCCGCTCCTCGGAGATGAAGCGGGCGAACAAGACGTCGTTCTCCGCCGGGTCCACGGCGGTGATGCCGAGCACGAAGCAGACCGCGGAATTGGCCGCCGATCCCCGCCCCTGGCACAGGATGCCGGCGTCCTGCGCGAACCGCACGATGTCGAGGATGGTGAGGAAATAGCGGGCATAATCGAGCTTGGCGATGAGCGCCAGCTCGGCCGCGATGAGCCGCGCGACCTTGTCCGGCACGCCTTTCGGATAGCGCCGCCGCGCGCCGCGCCGCGCCTCCTCGGCGAGCCAATCCTGGGGCGCCCAGCCCGCAGGCACCGGCTCGTCGGGATAATCGTATTTCAGCTCGCTGAGGCAGAAGTCCACCCGCGCCAGCAGCCGTCCGCTCTCCCCGAGCGCCTGCGGCGCGTCGCGGAACAGGCGCGCCATCTCGGCGGCGGACTTCAGATGGCGCTCGGCATTGGCCGCGAGCCGCCGGCCGGCGGCGGCGATGGGCGCACCTTCGCGCACGCAGGTGACCACGTCCTGCAAATCGCGCTCCTCAGGCGTCGCGTAGAGCACGTCGTTGAGCGCCAGCAGCGGCACGCGGGCGGCGTCGGCGGCCGCCTGCAGCGCCGCGAGGCGGCGCCGGTCGTCGCCCTGAAGGTGCAAGGCGGCGCCGAGCCAGAGCGCGCCGGGCGCCGCCTCGGCGAGGCGCGGCAGGAGGTCGGCCAAAGGGGAAAGGTCGCGCTCCGGCAGCACCGCCAGCAGCAGGCCCGGCGCGGCGGCGAGGAGGTCCTCCAGATAGAGGCGGCATTCGCCCTTCTCCGCCCGCCGGTTGCCCGTGGTGAGCAGCCGGCACAGCGCCCCCCAGCCTTCGCGATGCTTGGGATAAGCGAGGATGTCCGGCGTGCCGTCGGCAAAGACGAGGCGGGCGCCCACGGCGAGCTTGAAGCCCTGCGCCCGCCGGCACAGCTCGGCGTGGGACGGGCCTTCGGGCAGTGCCGGCTCGGCCTCCATCTCGCCGGGCGCGGAGCCGTGGCGCACCGGGCGCACCGGCACCGTGCCCTCGCGCAAGGCGCGCAGCGCCGCGAAGGCGCGCACCACGCCGGCCACCGAATTGCGGTCGGCGATGCCGAGGCCGCAATGGCCGAGCGCCAGCGCCGTCGCCACCAGATCGGCGGGGGCCGAGGCGCCGCGCAGGAAGGAGAAATGCGAGGCGGCGGCAAGCTCCGCATAAAGCGGCCCCGCCCCGGCGCCGGCGCGCGCCGTGCTCATGCGAACAGACCGTGCAGGAACCAGCGCGGGCGCGCGGTCTCGCGTCCGTAGGTGCCCTCGCGATAGAGCCAGAAGCGCCGGCCCTCCTGGTCCTCGACGCGGAAATAGTCGCGCGTCAGCCCCGCCTCCGCCTGCCACCATTCGGGGGCGATGCGCTCCGGCCCCTCGGCGCGCGCCACCTCGTGCAGCGCGCGGCGCCAGCGGAAGCGCAAAGGCGGGCCGTCCGGCACCTCGGCCAGCGCCTCCACCGGCTCGGGCCGCTCGAACAAAGCGAGCGGGCGGCGCGCCGGCAGCAGCGGCGGCAAGGGCGCGGGCCAGTCCGGCGCCGCCATCCCGCCTGCGGCCGGTTCGGCGAGCGCCGGTCGGGGGCGGGCGGCGGCCTCGGGAATGTGGGTGTCGTGGGCGCCAAAGCGCATCACCCGGTGCGCCCCGAGGCGGGCGGAGAGCAGGTCCACCAGCGCGTCCACCTCCGCCTCCATTTCCGCGTCCCGTTGCGCGTCCCCTTCCCCCGCCGCCGCGCCGGCGAAGGCCTGCTGCCGCGCCTCGAGCGGGTCGCTGGCGAGCAGCGAGAGGCGCAGCACGTCGAAGCCGAAGCCGGGGTCGAGCGGATCGGCGAGCGCGGCGAGCTTCTCGCGGAACAGGCCGGCCAAGCGGGCGGGATCGCGCACCGGCCGGGCGGTGGCGGCGGGAATGCGGCGCACCGCGCCGTCGCTGCGGAAGAAGGCGGCCTCCAGGCGGCGCGCGCCGCGGCCCTGCTTCTCCAGCAGCGCGCACAGCTCGCGCGAAAGGTCGCCGAGCACCTTGAGGGCGGTCTCCCTGTCGGCCATGGGCTCGGGGAAGCGCCGCTCCGCCAAGGTGAGCGGCACCGGCCGGAGCGGTGAGATGGGGGGATCGAGGCGCTCCGCCAGCTCGTCGAGCCGGTCCGTCACTTCCGCCCCGAAGCGGGCGGCGAGCGCGGCGCGCGGCTGGGCCCGCACCGCGCCCAGCGTCGCGAGGCCGAGGCCCATGAGGGCGCGCGTCGCCGCCTCCGGCAATTCGAGGGCAGCGACCGGAAGCGGGTCGGTCAGCGCCTGCGCCTCCCCCGCCGCCGGCGCCGCGCCGGGGCGCCAGCGGGCGAGCGTGCGCGCGGCGCGCGGCGTCGCCGCCACGGCGCCGGCGGCGGCGAGGCCCAGGGCGCCGAGGCGGCCGGTGACGTCCTCCCGCATCGCCGCCTCGCCGCCGAACAGATGGGCGCAGCCGGTGATGTCCAGCATCAGGCCGCCCTCGCCCGAGAGGGCGGCGAAGGGGGTCCAGCGCTCGCACCAGGAGGCGAGCGCCGCGAGCAGCGCCGCGTCCGCCGCCGGGTCCTCCTGCGCCACCGCGAGCCGGGGCACGCGGGCGCGGGCGTCGGCGAGCGGCAGGCCGAGCGTCAGACCGAGCCGCTCGGCCGCCGCGTCCATGGCCACGAGGCGCGGCGCGTTGGCGATCTGGCGCACCACCACCACCGGCGCGTCAGGAAGCCGCGCGCCGCGCCGGCGTGCCGCCATCGCCAGCCGGTCGGTGGAAAGGCGCGGCAGGAACACGGCCAAAAGCCGCCGCGCCGGGCGCCGCGGGGTTGAAGCGTCGGGCATGAGCGTTCCACTCCACAATCCAGCGTCCGGTAGGTCCGAGGCGGCTGCGCACCAGTTCCAAGGCGAAGGCCGGCGGGCCGAGGCCGAACGGCAGCGGACAGAGCGCGCCGGCCGGCGCCACCTGCCAGCGTGTCACCGCCGCCGAGGGCTCGGGCTCCGCCCCCGGCCGCAGCAGCAGAGCGAGCGCCCCGCGCTCGCCGGCGCGCAGCGCCAGCCGGCGGGTGGCGGTGAGGTCGAGGACGCGCGCCGTGCCCCAGGGCTCGGCGATCACCAGCGCCGGACCGGCATGGCGCAGCGCGTCCTCGGCGGCGCGCAGCACGCTTGCCGCGTCCGCCGCCTCCACCAGCACCAGAAAAGCCGGGTCGAGCCCGAGCTCGGCGCAGCCCGGCGCATAAAGGCGCCCGCCTTCGCGCACGCTCATGTCCTGGCGCACCCACACCACCGGCCCGCCCAGGCCGGCGGCGAGGGCGGCGGCAAAGCCGAGCATGGCGCCGTGGGCGCCGGGCGCGCCGCAGAACATCTCGTGCAGCGCGCCGCGCGGCAGGCCGCCGCCCAGCGCCGCATCCAAGGGCGCGCCGAGCAGGTGGCGCCGCGCCGGCGCCGCCGCCGGGCTGCCGCACAGGCCGCGCAGGGCCGCGAGGGCGGCGGGCGCGGGGTCCTCCCGGCGGTGCGGGGCACCACCCCCCGCCGCTGCCGGCGCGGGCAAAGCGGCGGCGGGGGAAGACGCCCCCTCCGCCCGCGCGCCTTCCGGCCGCATCCGGACAGGCGCGCGGCCGGCCGGCTCCGGTGGTGACGCAAGGACGGCGACGCCCGTCGCCGCGGCAAGGCTCCGCCGCGGCGCGAACGCCCCTTCGGGCTGCGCTGTCATTTCATGTTCCTCTTTTGTTCTTATGAAAAGCGCTTTCCGGATGGGAGTCAACGGCACCGGATGTGGTGGTGGCGGGGTGCGTCTGCGGCGCAGAGGGCGAGCGGCCCGCGGCGCGGGAGTCCTGCGCCGGACCCCGGATCGGCGCTCCGGCTTCGCTATCGCTTGGCCGGGGAACAGCCCTCGCGCCCCGGCCGACTGCAACGGCGCGCAGCGCCGTGGAAGGAGAGCCGGGGCCCAGCGCAAGAGATCGCCGAAGGCGCTTGTAAAACCAACCGCCCTCGGGTCTTGCCCGCTGCGCGGGAGCCTTGCGCCGGACCCCGGCTCGGCGCTCCGGCTTCGCCGTCGCTCGGCCGGGGAGCGAGAGCTATTTCTGCTCGATGCCGGCGGCGCGCATCAGCTGCGTCCACTTGGTGGTGTCCTGGTCGATGAAGCTGGCGAACGCCGCCGGCGACATGGTGTTGGGCACCGCCCCCATATTGGCGAGCTGGGTCTTCATCTCCGGCGTGCCGAGCAAAGCGATCACCTCTTTGTTGAGGCGGCCGACGATGGCCGGATCCATGCCGGCCGGGCCGAACAGGCCGAACCAGCCGACCGCCTCATAGTCCGGCACCCCCGCCTCGGCCACGGTGGGATAATCCGGGAACAGCTCCGAGCGCGCGGCGGAGGTGACGCCGAGCACCTTGAGGCGGCCCGCCTTGACGTGCGGCAGCGCGGCCGGCGGCGGCGCGAACATGGCCGCCACCTGCCCGCTCACCACGTCGGTGATGGCCGGCCCCACGCCCTTATAGGGCACATGCAGCAGCTTGGTGCCGGTCTTGGCCTCGAACAGCAGCGCGGCGAGATGGGACGCCGCCCCGGCGCCGGAGGAGGCGAAGGCGACGCTCTCCGGCTTGCCTTTGGCGAGCGCGATCAGCTCCTTCACCGAATTCGCCGGGAAATCGGCGTTCACCACCAGCAGGTACGGCGGCGCCGCGGCCAGCGCGATGGGCGAGAATTGCGCCTTCACGTCGTAGGAGGCGGAGGCGGCCGTGGGGGACGGCGCCAGCGCCCCGGTGGCCGCCATCAGCAGGCGGTAGCCGTCGGGCGCCGAGCGGCTGACGGCGGCGGCGCCCGTGGTGCCGGCGGCGCCGGGCCGGTTCTCCACCACGAAGGTCTGGCCGAGGCGCTTCTGCAGGTCCTGGGCGATCAGCCGGCCGAGCAGGTCGGTGCCGCCGCCGGGCGCGAACGGCACCACCACGGTCACCGTCTGGGTCGGATAGTCCGCCGCGCCGGCGGGCGCCGCGAGCGGCGCGAGCAGAGCCCCGGCGCAGGCCAGGGCCAATGCGGATCGTCGGTTCGGTATCATCTTATCGTTCCCCTTCTTTTTGGAAGCACTCACAGCACGGCGGTGGCCTGAAACTCGATCAGGAGACCGGGATCGGCCAAATGATTGACCTCGACGATGGTGCTCGTCGGCAGCTTGTCCTTAAAGAATTCCATCCGCGCGGCGACGATTTCTTTGAACTGGCGGATGTCGGTCGTGTAGACCACGAGGGAGACGATATCCTCGAGCGTGCCGCCGGCCTCGCGCATGATGAGGTCCATGTTGCGGATCGCCTGGCGGGTCTGCTCCGCCATGTCCCCCGGCCCCACCAGCTTGCCCTCGGCGTCGCGCGACAGCTGGCCCGACAGGAAGATGAGGGACTGCGGATTGTCGATGCGAATATAATGGTGGTAGATGGTGGACCGCACATTGGCGAGGTTCTTCGGGTTTCCGCGGGTGATCTTGCTGGCCATCTTCTTCTCCTCGATGCTCGAATTCTTAAAAAATCGGGGCGCGGGCTCACACGATGGACGTGCGCAGCGTCATGAGCCCTTCGGCGGCGACCTCCACGCGGTCGCCGGGGCGCAGGTACAGCGCGCTGGCATTGGGCTGGCCGACCGCGACGCCGTGCGGCGAGCCGGTGGTGAAGACGTCGCCCGGCTCCAGCACCACGTGGCGCGAGAAGTGGGCGATGATGTCGGGGATCTGGAAGATCTGGTCGCCGGTGTGGAAGCGCAGCCGCTCGCGCCCGTTGACCGCGCAGCTGATCCACATGTCGGCCGGATCGCCGCTCTCGTCGAGCGTCACCAGGAAGGGGCCGAACGGCCCGAAGCCGGGCATGTTCTTGGCGGTCCAGAAGCGGGTGCCGGAGCGCACCTCGCGCCGCTGGACCTCGCGCGCGGTGAGGTCGTTGAGGAGGCTGACGGCGAACACGTAGCCCATCGCCTCCTCCCGGCTCACCTTGTAAGCGCGGCGGGCGATGACGAAGGCGAGTTCCGGCTCGTAGTCGAACTCGACGATGCCCTCGGGGCGCTCCACCTCGGCGTCCTGGCCGGTGAGGCAGGCATTGAGCTTCACGAAGCCGGTGGGCTCGTCCGGCATCTCGGTGATGAGCTGGTTGCGCTTCAACTCTTCCAAGTGGGTGCGATTGTTCTTGCCGACGCAGATGACCTTGCCGGGATCGGGCAGCGGCGGCAGCACGGCGACCGCATCGAGCCGATGCCGCGCCTCGGGCGCGAGACCCGGATCACGCAGGAGCGCCGCGGCAAGATCGGCAAGCGCGGACGTGTCGGTGCCGAAGCGGGCGATCTGCCCCTTCAGCGTGGGGGCGAACCGGTCCACATCCGGCCCGCCGGCGGTGGCGCGCGGCACGTCCACCACGGCCTCGCCGAGGACGATGCCCCAGCTGACTTCCGCAGGTGCCCCGTCTGCGCCGGGCGGGCGGAAGGTGGCGAGCCTCATGAACATCTCCTCGGGCTATTGGGCGACCATTTTTGGACAAAATGCCATTTTGATCGCCCAATCGAACCCTCCTGCCGGACCAATTGTCAAGCCGCTTGCGCCATATCTTTCTCCTGGATAGGTTGCGGCACTCGGCGGAAAATGGTCGCCCAAATGCTCGACGCCCTCCATCGCTCCCGCGGATCGACCCCGATCCGGGACCTCGTCCTCGCCGCGATCTCCGACGGCACGCTGCCCAAGGGCGCGAAGCTGCCCACCGAGCGCGCGCTCGCGGCACGGCTCGGCCTGTCCCGCGCCGCCGTGCGCAAGGAATTGGCGGCGCTGGAGGTGGAGGGCCACGTCACGCGCAAGGTGGGCTCCGGCACCTATGTGGCGGAGCGCGTCGGCGCCGCGGCGCTGCTCACCGGCGTCAGCCTGCATCAGCTGTTGGAGGCGCGCATCGTCATGGAGCCGCAACTGGCCGCGGTGGCGGTGGCCAATGCGACGCCGGCCGACCTGCAGCAGATCGAGGGCTGGCTGGGCAAGTGCGCCGCGGCGGGCGACGTGGACGCCTTCGAGGCCGCCGACCACGGCTTTCACGCGGCCATCGCCGCGGCCACCCACAACGGCCTGCTGATCGCCGCCTATGATCTCATCTGCGGGCTCAGGGCCAGCGGCGAATGGCGCGCGCTGAAGCTGCGCCGCAATCTCGACGCGCCGGGCCGCAAGGCGGACGTTTTGGTGGAGCACCGCGATGTGTTCGAGGCGCTCCGCGACCACGACCAGGCGGCCGCCCGGGAGGCGATGCTGCGCCACATGACGGGCGTGCGGCGGAACCTGTTCCCGGTGTGAGGCTCAGCCCGCCAGCAAAGCCTCGACGCCGGCGGCGCGCGCGAGCAGCGCCGCGTCCGCGCCCGGCGCACCGGCCAGCATCAGCCCCACCGGGGCGCCGCCTTGGCCCGCCAGCGGCAGGGAGATGGCGCAGCCGTCGATCATGTTGATGAGGGTCGGGTTGCGCAGCGCCAGCAGGTTCACACGGCCATAGGCGGCTTCGTCGGTGGCGAGGTCGGCGATCCTGGGCGGCAGGATCGGCGTGGTCGGCAGGGCCAGAGCGTCGAAGGGCGCAAGCCGCGCCCGCGCCCGCGCAACGAGGTCGCGCCGGCCGGCGACGAGGTCGAGATAGTCCGCCGCGCTCTGCCCGGCGCCGCGCTTGATGCGCACCGACACGCGCGGGTCGTATTCGGCTTCCTTCTCCGCCAGTAGCGCGCGGTGCACCGCGAAGCTCTCCGCCGCCGTGAAGCCGCCTTTGGCGTTCAGGCCGGCGATCTCGCCGAATTCGGGGAACGGCGCCCGGACGACGTGCGCGCCGGCCGCGGCGAGGCGCGCCAAGGCTTCCTCGAAGGCTTCGGCAACGGCATCCTCGATCTCGTCGAAGGCCACGGTCTGGGGCACCAGAAGCCGCAGCCCCGCCACCGGGCGCGGCGCGAGGGCGTCCGGCTCCGCGCCGGCGAGGATGGCGTCGAGCGCCGCGCAGCAGCCGACCGAGCGGGCGATGGAGCCGATGGAATCGAGCGTGCCGGAGAGCGGGAAGGCGCCGTCCTTCGGGATGCGGTCGGCCGTGGGCTTGTAGCCGGTGAGGCCGCAGAAGGCCGCCGGGATGCGGCACGAGCCGCCGGTGTCGGTGCCGAGCGCCGCGTGGGCCATCCCGTCCGCCACCGCCACCGCCCCGCCGGAGGTGGAGCCGCCGGAGACCCGGCCGACCGCGCGCTCGAACGGCGCCCGCGGGTCGCCCGTGTGCGGGTTCATGCCGAGGCCGGAATAGGCGAACTCGGTCATGGTGTTGCGGCCGATGACGACAAACCCGGCCCGGCGCAGCCGCGCCACCGCGATCGCGTCCGCCTCCGCCAGCGCATTGCCGGCGAGCACCCTGGAGCCGGCGGTCGTCACCTGGCCCCTGATATCGAACAGGTCCTTCACGCCGATGGGTATGCCGGCGAAGGCCGAGGGCGCGGCGCCCGCTTGGCGCAGAGCGTCCTGCGCGTCCGCCGCCTTCAGGGCTCCTTCCCGATCCACCAAGGCAAAGGCGCGCGCCCCCTCCCCCTGCGGGTCGTCGATGCGCGCGAGGCAGGCCTCGGTGAGCGCACGCGCGCTCACGCGCCCCGCCGCGAGGGCGGCGGCGAGCTCAGCCAAAGTGGGACGGGGCGGCAGAGGGGAGGATGAGGGCGCCATGGGACCCGGAACGGCTGCGCCCGCCCGGAGGTCCGGACGGGCTGAAGGAGGAGAAGCGGCGGCAGGCGAGCGGTCAGGCCGGATCGAAATAGTGGATCTCGATCATCATGGCGCCGGTCTCGGACTTAAACGGGCCGTGATAGACGCCCGGCGGGCGCACCGCATAAGTGTAGGGCTTGAACGCCTCGCCGCCATTGCCGTTCTCGTCGTTGCCGACCGTGAGGTCGCCGGAGAACAGGAACACCTCTTCCCAATATTCGTGCACGAACGGCTTGGTGGTCCACACGCCGGGATCGAACTTGAGGATGCGGGTGCGCGAGCCGGTCTTGTTCACCTCGTCGAGGGCGCCGGAGAGGATCTTCTGCTTGATGCCCTCGGGATAGCCGGGGGGAACCTCCCATCCGGTGCTGAAGTCGACCGCGCGGAACTCGTCGTGCAGCTTGTTGATGGCCATCTGGTCGTGGTCCTCTCTGAGGGCAGTCTTAGAATTGTCCTGAACTCTACGGAGCAGCCTGGCTCCGTCCTTCGCCCGTCATGCCCCGGCTCGTCCGGGGCATCCACCCCTCCATTCGCCCGGCGGCCGGCGAAGTCGAGCGCCATCCCGGCCTGACGTGGATCCCCCGGACAAGCCGGGGGATGACGGCGGTTTCACATTTGGCGGCCGGCTTCATCCCATCGCCGGTGTGCCATCGTCTCTTACTCGGCGGCGCGCGCCGGGCTTTGCGACACGCCGATCTCGTCGGCGAGCGCGTAGGAGCCGAGCATGCGGTCGAGCAGCGCCCCTGCGCCGTCCCAATCATAGGTGCGGAAGGAATGGCCCTTCACCACGAAGCTCGCGCCGGCATAGAACATCTCGTACTGGGCGTGGCGCGAGGCGAACTCGGAGCCCACCGCGTCCCAGGCGAGCTTGTAGAACTTCACCTTCTCCTCGGCGTTCGCCGCGGGCGACTGCTGGGTCTTCTCGATCAGGCCGGCGAGCTCGGCGTTCTCATAGTCGTGCACCGAGGACGGCAGCATGATCATGCCGCCGCCGGCAAGGTCCCGCAGCGCCGTGATGAAGCGCGGATAGAGCTGCTGGGCCAGCGTCTGCGCGGCGTACAGGGTGTGCCGGTCGGGGATGAAATAGGGCCCGACCATGGACCCCTTCGCCTCCATGGCGGCGACAAAGGCGTCCACCATGGCCGCCTCGGCGGCGAGCTGGCCCAAGGTCTCGCGCACCTGGGGGAAGTTGGTGGTGCCGTTGATCTCGCAGGTGCGCCGCGCGATGGCGAGCAGGAACTTGATCTTCACCTTGAGGCGGATCTGCGCCTGGTAGTTCTGGTAGACGTGCGCCGGGGTGGCGTGGAACTGCTTGGCGGTCATGTCGATGCTGTCGACGATGAACACCCGGTCCCACGGCACCTTCACGTCGTCGAAATAGAGCACCGCGTCGTTCTCGTCGAAGCGGCTCGACAGCGGATTGTCGAACACCGACGGCGCGCCCGCCTCGTAGGACTTGCGCGAGAGGATCTTCAGACCCTTGGTGTTCATGGGGATGGCGAAGGAGAGCGCATGCGCCTCGTCGCCGGGCTGCAGCGGCTGGATGCAGGTGACGAACACCTCGTTCGCCATGATGCCGCCGGTGGCCAGCATCTTGGCGCCGCGCACCGTGATGCCTTCCGCGTCGCGGTCGACGATGGCGGCGGAGAGGAACGGGTCCTTCTGCTGCGCCGCGCTCTTGGAGCGGTCCGCCTGCGGGTTGATGATGACGTAGGTGAGGTAAAGGTCGTTGTCGCGGGCGTAGCGGTAATAGTCCGCGAGCGCCTTGGCGCGGGCCGGATCATAGGCCTCGAAGGCCGGCAGGCCCATATACATGCCGGCAATGCAGGAGGCGACGTGATCCGGGGCGCGGCCGAGGAAGCCGGCATGCAGCTCGGTCCAGGCCTCCAGGCCCTTCCGGCGCGTCACCAGCTCCTCATACGAGGTGGGCAGCTGCCAGATCCGGTTCGCCCGGGTGCCGGTGTCGGTCTCGAACGTCATCAGCTCCCGGTTCTCCGGGGCGCTGTGGAAGTCGAACATCTGCCCCACCGAGGCCACGGAGCGGCGGAAGGCGGGGTGGGCGGTGGCGTCCTTGACGATCTCCCCGTCGAGGAAGATCTGGCGCCCGTCCTTGAGGCTGGCGATGTGCTCGGCACCGGTCTTGATCATGGGCGTTGTCCCTAGCAAGCGTGGGACGGCCGGCCGCGCTCGGCCTCGCCGGAAGCGAGGGCGTGGTAGCGGCCGCCGAAGAAGATGAGCGGGTCGCCGCCTTCGGCGGCGTAAAAACGCAGCACGCGGGCGATGAACACCTCGTGGTCGCCCCCCTCGTGACAGGCGTAGGGGGCGCATTCGAGGTGGGCGAGCGCCCCCTCGATGAGCGGCACCCGGCTCTCGCCGCGCCGCACCTCCACCCCGGCCCACTTGTCCGCGAGCGGACGGGCGAAGCGGTTGGACAGATGTTCCTGGTGGCGGCCCAGGATCGAGATGCCGTAGCCCGGCGCGGCGCGCAGGGCGGGCAGCGACAGGGCCGAGCGCGCCACCGAGAACAGCACCAGCGGCGGGTCGAGCGACACCGAGTTGAAGGAGCTCATGGTCATGCCGACCATGGCCTCTTGCCCGGCCGGCCCGCCCTCGGCGGTCACCACGGCGACTCCAGTGGCGAACCGGCCGAGCACCCGGCGCAATGCCAATGGGTCGAAGGAAGGATCGATTTCGTCGGCGATTTGGCGTTTCATGGTAGGCATTCGAAATTAGCTTTGTGACAAAGATATTTCGGAATTCAATGGACGTCAAGCCGGACCTTTCCTTATGACAGGACGGGGCGGTGGCCGTTTCCGGCGCGCCGGAGCACGCGCCGATCGGCTCGCGGATGCGGAGCGGATCGGAGGACGCGTTCTTCGGCCTGCGACTTGGAGCGGGGATCAGGGGTCCGCGCGACCCTTCGGCCCCCGGTCCGAGGCGGGCGCGCCAGTCGGACCTCCGAATCACCACGCCGCGGACGGAGCCGAGTTCATGCCGCCCAAATTGCCCAACTCCGTGCCGGCCGACGGGCCGGAGCCGCAGGGGACAGAGCCCGAGAGCACGGCGCCCCCCGGCACGGCGCCCGCGCGGCCGCGCACCCTGGCCTCGGCGGCGCTGCCGCCCATGCCGCTGCCCACCGACGCCCGCCCGCCCCGGCCGCCGGCGGCGCCCGCGCCGCCGCAGCCGCCGGGCCTGCCGCTCACCGCCTCCCGCCCCTCGCTGCTGGCGGATGGCTCCGACACCGAGTTCCGCGGCCTGGTGCACGACATGCTGGCGTTCGCCTCGGCCATCGTCGAGGTGCGCAACCGCCTCGGCGGGCTGATCGGCCTGTCGGGCACCCAGTACACCATCCTCAGCTCCATCACCCGGCTGAGCCGCGAGGCCCCGGAGCTGGGTGTCAACCAGCTGGCCGAGCACCTGCATCTGTCCGGCGCGTTCGTGACCATCGAGGTGAACAAGCTGGTGGCGGCAGGCTTGGTGGAGAAGACCACCAATCCCGACGACCGGCGCCGCGTGGTGCTGGCGGCGACCCCGGAAGCGGAGCGGCTGCTGGCCGAGCTGATCCTGGTGCAGTGCCCCGCCAACGACACCCTGTTCGAGCCGCTCACGGCCAAGGAATTCAAGAGCCTGCGGGCGATCATCGCCAAGCTCTCGCGCACCGGCGAGGCCACCTTGCGCATCATCGAGGCGCTGGCGCCCGACGGCACCTTGGACAGCGCCAAGCGCACGGCCGCCGGCCCCCGCGGCGTCGACGGACGAACCCGCCCGGGCAATTGAGGCGACCCGCCCGAGAACGCGCGCGCCCGCCCTTCACCCTGCCCGACGAGGGAAATGCAGCCGCGCCCTGTCGCGCCGCGCCGCGCCTTGACAGGCCAATTTAATTCATATGTATTAAATGCGACCAGGCCCCTGCGACAGCTTGCCCGCCGGCGCCCAAACACGAATGATCGGGCGCCCGCCCGAAGAACCCAAACGCCAAATCCCCAACGCCCGAGGTCGAGGCATGTCCCTTCCGCGAGCCGCCGCGTCGGCCGAGCCCCTCCCCGTCCGGCCCGCCGCCCCGTCCATCGACACCTCCTCGCTGAAGCCGCTCCTGGAGCCGCGCTCGGTGGCCATCGTCGGCGCCTCCACCGTGCCCGGCAAGATCGGCGCGGTGCCGGTGGCGATGCTGCGCGAATACGCCTTCCCGGGCACGGTGTACCCGGTCAACCCCAAGGCCGACGACGTGTTCGGCTACCAGGCGGTGCCCGACATCGACGCGATCCCCGGCTCCATCGACCTCGCCGTGGTGGCGATCCCGGCGGCGGGCGTGCTCGACGCGCTCGCCCGCTGCGCCGACAAGGGCGCGCGGGCGGCCGTGGTGTTCTCCTCCGGCTTTGCCGAGGTGAGCGAGGAGGGCCGCGCCGCGCAGCAGGCGCTCGCCGCGCTCGCCCGCGCCCGCGGCCTGCGCATCCTCGGCCCCAATGCGCTCGGCGTCGCCAACATCGATGCCGGCCTGGTGGCGAGCTTCTGCCCGTTCTTCAAGCCGCGCTTCGCGCCCGGCGGCGCGGTCGGCCTCGTCAGCCAGTCGGGCGCGTTCGGCGGCTATGTGGCGAACCTCGCCCAGGACCGCGGCCTGTCCTTCAGCAAGTGGATCACCACCGGCAACGAGGCCGACGTGGAGGTGGCGGACGGCATCGCCTATCTGGCCCAGGACGCGGCGACCCGCGTCATCCTGGTCTATATGGAGGGCGCGCGGAACGGCGCGCGCCTGGTCCAGGCGCTGGAAATGGCGCGCGCCGCCGGCAAGCCGGTCATCGTCCTCAAGGTGGGCCGCACCGCCGTCGGCGCCGAGGCCGCTGCCTCGCACACCGCCTCGCTCGCGGGGGCCGACGCGGTCTATGACGCGGTGATCGCCCAATGCGGCGCCTACCGCGCCTCGAGCATCGCCGAATGGTTCGACCTCGGCTACGCTTATGCCGTCGGCCGCCCGCCCCGCAACAATGCCGTCGCCCTGGTCACCGTCTCCGGCGGCGTCGGCGTGATGATGGCAGACGAGGCGGCCTCGGGCGGGCTCGATCCGGTGCCCCTGAGCGCGGCGGCGCAGGCGCGCATCCGTCAGATCGTGCCGTTCGCCGGCGCCCGCAACCCGGTGGACGTCACCGGGCAGATGCTGGGCGACCTCGCCGGCTTCGAGAAGATGGTGGAGGTGGTGCTGGCCGAGCACGATTTCGGCTCCATCGTCGGCTTCAATGCCGGCGCCGGGCACCGCGAGGAGAGCGGGTTCCGCATTCAGAAGGTGTGGGAGAGCGTGCGGGCGCATCATCCCGACGCCTACATCGCCATTTCGGGCGCGACCCCGCCGGCGGTGCAGCACGCCTACGAGGCGGCGGGATGCCTGGTCTTCACCGCGCCCGACACGGCGGTCGCCACCGCCGCCCGCATGGCGCGGATCACCGCCCGCCTCGCCGACGCCCCCGCCCCGGCCGGCCCGCCTGGCGCGCCCGCCGACATCCCGGCGCGCGCCCTCAACGAGCACCAGGCGCTCGGCCTGCTCGAGGCCGCCGGCCTGCCGGGGCCGGGCACCCGCGTCGCGAAGACGCCCGAGGAGGCCGCCCGCGTCGCCGCCGCGATCGGCTTTCCCGTGGTGGTGAAGATCCTGTCGCCCGACATCCTCCACAAGTCGGACATTGGCGGCGTCGCCCTCAACCTTGCCACCGCCGAGGCGGTGCAGGTGGCGGGCGCGGCGGTGCTGGAGCGCGCCCGCGCCGCGGCGCCGGAGGCGCGCATCGACGGCCTCCTGGTCGCCCCCATGATGCCGAAGGGCGGCGTCGAGACCATCCTCGGCGCCACCGTGGACCCGGTGTTCGGGCCGATGGTGATGTTCGGCCTCGGCGGCGTGCTGGTGGAGGTGATGGGCGACGTGGCGCTGCGCCGCGCGCCGTTCGACCTCAAGGAGGCGCGCGCCATGATCGGCGAGATCCGCGGCGCCGCTTTGCTCGACGGCGTGCGCGGCGCCCCGCCCGCCGACAAGGAGGCGCTCGCCACGGCGCTGGTCGCGCTCGCGCGCTTCGCCGCCGCCAACGCGGACCGGATCGAGAGCATCGACGTCAACCCGTTCCTCGTCTTCCCCGAAGGCCGGGGCGCGGTGGCGCTCGACGCCGTCATCGTCCCCGCCGCTGGAAAGGCCGCCCCATGAGCACGCTCGAAACCATGGAGGCGCTGGTCTGCGCCGCCCACGGCGAGCCCTCCGGCCTCGCGCTCGCGCCCGCCCCGGTGCCCGCCCCCAAGGCCGGCCAGGTGCTGATCGCGGTGGAGGCCGCGGGCATCTCCTATGTGGACGTGCTGATGGTGCGCAACGCCCATCAGAACAAGCACGAGACCCCGTTCTCGCCCGGCATGGAGGTGGCGGGCCGCATCGCCGCCCTCGGGCCGGGCGTGACCGGCTTCGCCGTCGGCCAGAGCGTCGCGGCCTTGGTCTATGACGGCGGCCATGCCCCCTTCGTCGCCGCGAGCGTGAGCGAGACCTTCGTTCTGCCGGAGGGCTGCGATCCGGTGCGCACCGCGGGCCTGCTCTCGGTCGCGCTCACCGCCGACCTCGCGCTCGCCGAGCGCGCCCACCTGGAAGCCGGCGAAAGCGTGCTGGTAAGCGGGGCGGCCGGCGGGGTCGGCATCTGCGCGGTCCAGCTCGCCCGCCGCATGGGCGCCCGCGTGATCGCCGCCACCAGCGCAGAGGAGCGCAACGCGGTGGCGCTGGCGGCCGGCGCGGATGCGGCGCTGACCTATGGCGAGGGGTTCCGCGAGCGCTTCCGCGCCCTCAACGGCGAGCGCGACGCGAACGTGATCGTCGACCCGGTGGGCGGCGCCTTCGCCGAGGCGGCCGCAAACCTGCTCGACTGGGACGGGCGCTACGTGGTGATCGGCTTTGCCGGCGGCGCGGTGCCGAGCTTCGCCGCCAACCGGCTGCTGGTGAAGAACCGGGCGGTGCTCGGCATGGTGCTCGGCTATTATCGCTGGCAGAAGCCGCAAGTGCTTGCTAGATCGGCGGATCGGGTGCTGTCGGCGATCGCCGCAGGCGCCCTCGACGGGCCGCTCACCATCGTGGAGGGCCTTCAGGCGGTGCCCGGCGTGCTCGGCCGCATCGCCGCCCGCCAGCAGCTCGGAAAGGCCGTGGTGCGCCTATGACGACGACCGAAGACCTGGTGCGCGCCGAGCGGCGCGGCGCCGTCCTGCTCCTCACCCTCAACGATCCCAAGCGGCGCAACGCGCTCTCGCTCGGCCTGCGCGAGGCGCTGCACGACGGCCTCGCCGCGGGCATGGAGGATGGCGCGGTGCGCGCGATTGTGCTCGCCGGTGCCGGCGGCACCTTCTGCGCCGGCGGCGACATCGCGATCATGCAGCCGGGCGCCGGAATCGCCAGCCGCGACCGGGTGGAGCGGCTCCAGCGCATCACCCGCCTGCTGGTGGGCGGACCGAAGGTGGTGGTGGCGGCGGTGGAGGGCCACGCGGCCGGCGCCGGCCTCGGTTTGGCGGCGGCCTGCGACATCGTCGTCGCCGCCGAGACCGCGCAATTCCTCAGCGCCTTTGGCCGCATCGGCCTGATGCCCGACATGGGCGCGCTGTGGACCCTGCCCTGGCGCATGGGGCCGGCCCCGACGCGCCGGCTGGTGTTCCTGGGCGAGACCTTCTCGGGCGTCCAGGCGGCCGCGGCGGGGCTTGCCGACATCGCCTGCCCGGCGGGCACGGCGCTCGAGGTGGCGCTGGCGCGCGCCGCGGAGATCGCAAGCGGGCCGACGCGCGCCTTCGGCCTCGCCAAATCCATGCTGGCGCGCCATCCCGCCTCGCTCGACGCCTTCCTGCGCGCCGAAGCCGACGGCCAGGGCCTGCTGTTCACCTCGGACGACTTCGCCGAGGGCCAGAAGGCGTTCTTCGAAAAGCGCGCGCCCGCCTTCAAGGGCGCCTGAGGCGCGCGCGCAGCCGCTCAGCCCGGCTGGATGCCGAGCGGCGTGTCGGGGAAGCGCGCGATCAGCGCCGGATCGATGTTGAAGTGCTGGGCCACCAGTTCCGGCGGCGCGTGGGTGAGCCAGTCGGACAGGTCGACCTCCTGGTATTGGGCGGTCTTGAAGATGGCGAGAACCTGCACCTCCTCGCTTCCGGTATTCTGGATGTAATGACCCTGGCTGCGCGGCACCACCGCGACGTCGCCGGCCTGGAAATCGATGGTCTCGGCGCGCGGGCCGGCATCGAACACGGTCATGCGACCCCGGCCCTTGATCCAGTACTGCCATTCGTCCGCATTGGGGTGCCAGTGCATCTGCCTGAGGCCGCCCGGCTTGATGGTTTCGATGGCGGCGGCGATGGTGGTCGACACCTTGAAGGTGCGGCTGTCGGCGAGCTGGATGCGGCCGGCGGCGGTCTCCTTCACCGGCTTGGTCGCGGTCAGCGGGAAGGTGAAGGGCTCAGGCACGGTGCCGCCCGAGGCCACCGCCGCCCGGTCGGCCGCGAGCGGGCCGGGCTCCTTGCCCTGGAAGATCCAGAGGTCCTGCAGGGGGATGCGCGCGAACGCCTCCGGCGGCACGCCGAAATTCTGGCCCAGCACCTGCGGCGGCGTGTGGGCGAGCCAGTCGGTGACGAGCAAGGTGTTGAACTCCGACTGGAAGGCGTCGTCGAACACGATCAGGAACTCGCAGCCGTCCGGGCCGAGCCCCTGGAGCGAATGGGGAAAGCCGGGCGGGATGAACCACAGGTCGCCCGCGCCCACGTCCTCCACATAGGCCCGCCCCTCGGCATCGAGCATGGTGATGCGGCAGCGCCCGTTGGTCATCAGCGCCCATTCGCCGGCGAGGTGCCAGTGCAGCTCGCGGATGCCACCCGGGCCGAGGCGCATGTTCACTCCCGAGACCGCGCGCGAGGCGGGGAATTCCGCCGCCGTCATCTGGCGCGCCCAGCCGCCGCCCTGCACCCGCTTCGGCATGATGTTGAAGGACGACCAGAGCAGGGGCGAGTTGCCCACATCGGTCGCCGGGGGATTCTGGAACGAGGGCAGCTGGTCCTGGAGCGCCGGGCTGCGCGGTCCGGGCTCGGAGAGCGCGCCGGGGGTGGAATTGATCGCGCCCTGGGGCGGCGCGTCCGGATTGCCGAAGGAGGCGGCCTGCGCCTGCGCGGCGGCGAGCACGCTGCCGGCGGCGCCGAGCGCCAGCAGCGAGCGGCGGGAAAGCTGGTCCATGGTGCGTCTCCTTCTGCGGGGCACGCGCCGGGCGCGCGCCGTCCTGGTTCCGGCAGCATGGCGGCGCGACCCGGCAAGTATTTCCCGTTTGCACGCCCCGTATTCATCCAAAGGACGCGCCGACTATACCCGGAGGGGTAGGCTCCATACCGGAGGATGGGCGGCATCGGCGCGCGATCGGGCGCGCGCGACGGGCGTGGGCCGGCACCGGCGGCGAGCCGGTGGCGCAAACCCGACAATCGGCGTGGCGCGGGACTTGCTTGGTGTTCCGAAGCTTCGATGCGGAGCGCCGCCGCCCCGCGCCGGGAGCCGCCCGCATGTCTCGAAAGGCACAGGCCATGACCGACATCTTCGCCATCTGCGCCACCTACGAGGTGGATGACGGCGGCGCGCGCGGCTTCGTGCTCGCGAGGCGGGACGCGGCCGGCGCCATCGTGCGCTGGCCCATCATCGTCACCCGCAAGGGCAACCATTTCTACGGCTTCGAGAATGCCTGCCCGCACGAAGGCGAGCGCCTGGACACCGTGCCCGGCGAATTCCTGGACGAGGAAGGCAACTTCCTGACCTGCGGCAGGCACCACGCCCAGTTCGACCTCGACACCGGCCACTGCTTCATCGGCCCCTGCCAGGGCAAGGCGCTGACGGCGATCCCGCTGATCATCGACGACGGCGACATCTGCCTTTCCGGCGTCGACCTCGCCGACGAGGACGGCATGGACATCGAGGACCCGAACGCGGTGCCCGAGGTGATGATCACCGGCGATTGAGACGCCCGGCGCTGCACCGCTTTCCCCTTCAGACAGAAAAGGCACGCCGACGCGACGTCCCGGCGCCGGCGCGCGCCGGGCAGGCACGGCCATTTCCCGGCCGACACGCCCCATTCAAACAAGGACATGATCCATGACCGTTGTCGCAGACACGCCGTTCGCCAAGCTCGACGCGGAGGGCCGGCTGCTGAAGCCCGCCCTCAATGCCGACACCCACGTGCCCGGCCGCTTCGGGTTTCGCGGCGAGATCGCCTATGACGATGCCGAGACCGTGCTGAAGGAGGTGTTCTCGGTCTGCGAGAGCGGCAAGCCGGCGATCGGCTTCCTGGCCGGCTCCATCGCCCGGCTCGAGACCCTGCCCAAGCTGGTGGAGACCTTCGGGGCGGCGCTCGACGGGGCCGGCAACTATTTCATCTACGTGTCCGATCTGCCGCGCGGCAACCGGATGATCGTGCGCTTCGGCGAAGTGAAGGTGCACGTGATCTTCCTCGACGACACCTCGGTCTATAACGAGCTGATCGACACCTTCTACGTGGACAAGATGAAGCTGAAGAAGTTCGACACCGCCGCCAAGCTCGACGCGCTGGCCGAGATCGGGCTGAAGTACGATTCGCCATCCGACTACAAGGAGATGTCGTTCGCCGACGGGATGGCGCTCAAGGCCGCCTGAGCGGGACGGGGCGGGCGCGGCGCCCGCCGTTCGCCGCGCGCGCGCTCAGCCGCCTTGGACGCGGGCGTGGATGTCGGTGACGTGGCGCACCAGGTTCCCGTTCGCGTCCACGAACGCCTTCAGCGGCGTCTCGATGGCGTAGAAGAAGATGTTGGCGATGAAGCCGTAGATGGCGGCGTCGGTGCTGGTGGGCGTCGGGCCGAACACGAAGCCCTCGGCCGGCACGAGGTTCGCCAGCACGCCGAGATCCTTCAGCCCGCGGGCATAGGCGTCCGGCGGATCGTAGCGGCCGATGCCCTGGAAATGGTAGCGCTTGGCGTTGAACTCCTTGGCGGCGAGGAGGTCCGCGTCGGTCAGGCGCGGGTGCTCGCGCTTCAGCGCGGCGGCGAACAGAGGCCAGAAGGCCTCGTCCTTCCAGCGCGAATAGGACATGACCCAATAGAGGTCGTCGAGCAGCCGCAAGATCATGAGCGCCATGTCGCGCTGGGCCGGCGTGCGGGCGTCGTCCAGCGTCACGCCATATGCGCGCGTGGCATGAGCGATGATGGCCTCGCTGTCGCCGATCGTCTCGCCGTCGTCGGTGGCATAAGGCAGCTGCGCGCGCGGCGCCTGCGCGGCGTCGAACAGATGCTCGTGGCGGAACGGCACGCCGGCGAGCTTCAGGAAGGCATAGACCTTCAGTCCGTAGCCGTTGTTGTCGGCGACGCCGAACAAGGAGGGGTAGGAATAGAGGGTGAGCACGGGGCGCCTTGGCTCGGAGCGGTCGAGCGGAGGATGGCCGGGCCGGGAGAGAAAGCGCAAGCGCGCTACGACTGCGCCAGCACCTGAAGCGCGCGACGGCGGCGCGCCATGACGCGGCGGGCGGCCACCATCTGCTCCTCGAACTCGGGATCGCAGGTCGTAAGCCGATAGCCGTCCGGCGTCTCGGTGAGATAGAGCGTGTCGCCCTCGCCCACGTTCAGACGCTGGAGCACCTCTTTCGGGATGATGGCCCCGACCGAGTCTCCCACCTTGGCGAGCTTCAAAGCGACCATGACGGCTTTCCTCGCGGAGTACCTTCATTAGAACATACTTACCAGCACGACGAACGGCTGATCAATTGCGACAGCATCTAAAAGCAGATGCCCAGGGTCGCCCCTGGGCATCCGCGTTTTGCGGCAGAGACATTAACAACAGACATTTTGTCTGTCATTTTCCCTTCTTGTTGGGCGTCTGCGTCAGCGCGGAGGCAGCTACTGACTTTTCTGCCTTCGTCGACTTCGGGTCGCGGAGAATTTGCGACGCCTTTGAGGCAACGGACTTTGACGTAGTTTCGTTCTTTGCCATAGCTTATAACTTTCGAGCAAGGACCATGGTTTCCGCTGGACGCTCTAAGCCAGAATCAATACGGTCTAAGTGCTAGGAAGACGTAATGCCTCGGCTTACGTTCGCCCCCACAAGTGCCACGGCACAACTTCGTGGGTAGAAGCGCTGGAGCAATTGCTCCAGCGCTTTTTTCTTTCTGTAGTTGTATCTCGTTTTGTTCTCCAAGGGTTATTGCCGCCCCGAGCAAAGCTCGGGGCGGCATGTGCTCAGCTGCAGCCGGTGGTGCCGCCGCAGGTATCGCATTTCAGGCAGGTGCCGTTGCGCACGAGGGTGAAGTTCATGCATTCCGGGCACGCCTCGCCCTCATAGCCCTTGGCGCGGGCCTCGGCGCGCGCCTCGTCCTTGCGGGCGGAGGCGGACCAGGGGAGCTGCTTCTCCATCAGGCTCTCCACCGCGGCCTCGATCTCCTCCGGCTCGGGGACGGGGTCGAGGAGGTGGGCGCTCTCCGCCTTCAGCGCCGTCGCCCCGTCGGTGCGCAAGGCGCGCAGCAGGGTCACGTTGTCACCCGCGGCGCGCGGCTCGCCGGGCGCCGGCTGGGCCGCCAGCAGGCTCACGCTCTTGCCGCGCACCAGGCCCTTGGAGACCACACGCGAGGCCTGGCTGGCGGGCGCCTTGCCCTCGTCCACGCCCTTGCCGAGGGCGTCGAAGCCGGTCTCGGCCAGGTCCACATGGCCGAGGTCGCTGCGGCCGAGATAGCTCACCGCCAGCTCGCGGAACACATAGTCCAGCATGGAGGTGGCGTACTTGATGGTGTCGTTGCCCTGCACCGGGCCCGCCGGCTCGAAGCGGGTGAAGGTGAAGGCGTCCACATACTCCTCCAGCGGCACGCCGTACTGGAGGCCCAGCGAGATGGCGATGGCGAAGTTGTTGAGCAGCGAGCGGAGCGCCGCGCCTTCCTTGTGCATGTCGATGAAGATCTCGCCGAGGCGGCCGTCATCGTACTCGCCGGTGCGCAGATACACCTTGTGGCCGCCCACCACCGCCTTCTGGGTGTAGCCCTTGCGGCGGTCGGGCAACTTCTCGCGCTCGCGCACCCGGTGCTCGATGATGCGCTCCACCACCCGCTCGACGATCTTCTCGGTGACGGTGGCGGCGCGCGCCGCATTGGGCTGGGCCACCAGCGCCTCGATTTGGTCGTCCTCGTCCTCGTCGTCCGCCACCAATTGGGCGTTGAGCGGCTGGGAGAGCTTGGAGCCGTCGCGATAGAGCGCATTGGCCTTCAGCGCCAGGCGCCAGGACAGCAGATAGGCCTGCTTGCAGTCGTCGACGCTCGCCTCGTTGGGCATGTTGATGGTCTTGGAGATGGCGCCCGAGATGAAGGGCTGCGCCGCCGCCATCATGTGGATGTGGCTCTCCACCGAGAGGTAGCGCTTGCCGATGCGCCCGCAGGGCGAGGCGCAGTCGAACACCGGCAGGTGCTCACGCTTCAGGTGGGGCGCGCCCTCGAGGGTCATGGCGCCGCAGATGTGGACGTTGGCGGCGTCGATCTCCGCCTTCGAGAAGCCGAGGAAGGTGAGCAGGTCGAACTTCGGGTTCGCCAGTTCCTCGGCCGGCACCTTGAGCGCCGAGGCCAGGAACTCCTCGCCGAAGGTCCAGCGGTTGAACGCGAACTTGATGTCGAAGGCGCTCTTCACCGCCGTCTCGGCCTTGGCGATCGCCTGATCGTCGAAGCCGCGGGCACGCAGGGTGGTGTGGTTGATGCCGGGGGCCTGGGCGAGCGAGCCGTGGCCCACCGCATAGGCCTCGATCTCGGCGATCTCGGCTTCCCCGTAGCCGAGCGCGCGCAGCGCCTCGGGCACCGCCCGGTTGATGATCTTGAAGTAGCCGCCGCCGGCCAGCTTCTTGAACTTCACCAGCGCGAAGTCGGGCTCGATGCCGGTGGTGTCGCAGTCCATGACGAGGCCGATGGTGCCGGTGGGGGCGATCACCGAGACCTGGGCGTTGCGGAAGCCGTGCCGCTCGCCGAGCGCCAGCGCCTTGTCCCACGCCGCGGTGGCGGCGGAAACCAGGCGGGCGTCCGGGCAGGAGGCATGGTCGAGCGGCACCGGGGCGACCGAGAGCGCCTCGTAGCCGTCCGCATGGCCGTGGGCGGCGCGGCGGTGGTTGCGGATCACCTTGAGCATGGTCTCGGCATTGGCGCCGTGGGCCGGGAAAGGCCCCAGCTCCTTGGCCATCTCGGCGGAGGTAGCGTAGCACACGCCGGTCATGATGGCCGAGAGCGCGCCGCAGATGGCGCGGCCCTGCGGCGAGTCATAGGGGATGCCGGACGACATCAGCAGCCCGCCGATATTGGCGTAGCCGAGGCCGAGCGTGCGGTACTCGTAGGACAGTTCGGCGATGCGGCGCGAGGGGAACTGCGCCATCAGCACCGAGACTTCCAGCACCACGGTCCAAAGCCGCACCGCGTGCTCGTAGCTGGCGACGTCGAATTGACGGTCGGCGTCCCTGAACTGGAGCAGGTTCAGCGAGGCGAGGTTGCACGCCGTGTCGTCCAGGAACATGTATTCCGAGCACGGATTGGAGGCGCGGATCTCGCCGCCCGCCGGGCAGGTGTGCCAGTCGTTCACCGTGGTGTGGAACTGGATGCCGGGGTCGGCGCAGTGCCAGGCGGCGGCGCCGATCTTCTCCCACAGCTCGCGCGCCTTGATGGTCTTCGCCACCTTGCCGTCGGTGCGGCGGATGAGGCTCCAGTCCGCATCCGCTTCCACCGCGCGCAAAAAATCGTCGGTGACGCGCACGGAATTGTTGGAGTTCTGGCCCGCGACCGTGATGTAGGCCTCGCCGTCCCAGTCGGTGTCGTAGATGGCGACGTCGATGTCCTTGTAGCCCTGGCGGGCATATTGGATCACGCGGCGGATGGCGGCATCGGCGATGGCGAACTTGCGCGCCGCCTTGATCTCGCGCTTCAGCGCCGGGTTCTTCTCGGGATCGAAGCAGGCATCGCCCTCGCCCTCGCAGTTCACGCAGGCCTTCATGATGGCCTTGAGGTGCTTGGCGTTGAGCCTGGAGCCGGTGACGAGGGCGGAGACCTTCTGCTCCTCGATCACCTTCCAGTCCACATAGGTCTCGATGTCGGGATGGTCGGCGTCCACCACCACCATCTTGGCGGCGCGGCGCGTGGTGCCGCCCGACTTGATGGCGCCCGCCGCGCGGTCGCCGATCTTCAGGAAGCTCATGAGGCCGCTTGAGCGGCCGCCGCCGGACAGCTTCTCGCCCTCGCCGCGCAGCGCGGAGAAGTTCGAGCCGGTGCCCGAGCCGTACTTGAACAGGCGCGCCTCGCGCACCCACAGGTCCATGATGCCGCCCTCGTTCACGAGGTCGTCGCTGACCGACTGGATGAAGCAGGCGTGCGGCTGCGGGTGCTCGTAGGCCGAGGTCGAGGCGGTCAATTCGCCGGTCTGGTAGTCCACGTAGAAATGGCCCTGGCCCGGCCCGTCGATGCCGTAGGCCCAGTGGAGGCCGGTGTTGAACCATTGCGGCGAGTTGGGCGCGGCCATCTGCATGGCGAGCATGTAGCGGTGCTCGTCGAAGAACGCCTGGGCGTCGGCCTCGGTGTCGAAATAGCCGCCCTTCCAGCCCCAATAGGTCCAGGTGCCGGCGAGCCGGTCGAACACCTGCTTGGCCGAGGTCTCGCCGACCACGCGCTCCTTCTCGGGCAGCGCGGCGAGCGCCGCCTCGTCCGGCACCGAGCGCCAGAGGAAGGAGGGAACGGAATTCTCCTCCACCTTCTTGAGGCGCGCCGGCACGCCGGCCTTGCGGAAATACTTCTGGGCGAGGATGTCGGAGGCCACCTGCGAGAATTGCGCGGGCACCTCGATACCCTCCTGGCGGAAGACCACCGAGCCGTCGGGGTTGCGGATCTCGCTCACGGTGTCGCGGAACGGAATGTCCGCATAGGGGGAACGACCCTCTTGCGTGTAGCGGCGTTCGACGCGCATGACCGGTGCTCCTTGGGTCGGCCTCGGCGGGCCGAACAATCTAGCAAGTGAATGTGGCAGCCGTGACGAGGCTACGGGTACGGCGCAGCGCGCCGTCCCGGGACAAGGACCGCAGTGTTCGGAAGAACGAGGCGCCCACATCCGGCCTTCGGCCGCACGGGAATGCCCGTCGCTCAGGGGGAGAACGCTAGTGCGAGTCTCGGTCTTCCGTCAAACACTGTTTCGCCTTGATCTGGGGGGCGCTTGACCCGTTACCCACTACATATGGTGCACCCCGGGTCTTTAACAAACCCCTAACGGCGTTGGCTTTGCACCCGTTCGCGGCCTTGTGACGGGCTGATCACGGCCCGGGCGACGACCCCAGATCTTCACCATCATCCACAGGCTGGGACCGGCGCGGGGGCGGCCCGGCCTTCACGACACACCGTGCCCGCCCTCGGCGATGCTCGCCACCAGGAAGTCCAGGAAGGCGCGCACCTTGGCCGGCGGCTGGTGCCGCGAGGGATAATAGGCATAGAGCGGGAACCGCTCCTCCGCCCAATCGGCGAGCACCTGCTCGAGCGCGCCAGCGGCGAAAATCTCCTCCATCCCGATCACCATGGGCTGGAACAGGCCCTGGCCGGCGATGGCGGCGGCAACCGCGCTCGCCGCGTCGTTCACCTGGAGCCGCCCGGACGCCTTGGCGACGAACACCTCGCCGGCGCGGTGAAACTCCCAGGGGAACGGCCGGCCCGTGGCCGAATCGCGGAACATCAGGCACTCGTGGCCCGCGAGCTCGCGCGGATGACGCGGCCGGCCCCGTCGGTCGAGATAGGCCGGCGCGGCGCAGGTGACGATCCGGGTCTCCAGCACCTTGCGCACGATCAGGCCGGATTCCTCCGGCTCGCCGAATCGCACCGCCACGTCGACCCCCTCCCCCACCAGGTCGCCGAGCCGGTCGCGCACCATCAGCTCGATCTCCAGCGCCGGATGGGCGGCCAGGAAGGCGGGAAGGCGGGGCGCGAGGACGAGGCGTGAGAACCAGGGGTCCAGATTCACCCGCAGACGGCCGCGCACGGTGCCCCGCGCCGCGCCGGCCTCGCTCGCAGCCTCGTCCATGGCCGCGAGCAGCGGCGCGACCTGGGCATGGAAGCGCCGGCCCTCGTCGGTCAGCGCCACGGCGCGGGGCGTGCGCTCGAACAGGCGCACGCCGAGCCGCGCCTCCAGCCGCGCCACCGCCCGGCTCACGCCCGAGGCGGTGAGCCCCAAGGCCGCGCCGGCGCGGACGAAATTGCCGGCTTCCACCACCGCCACGAGGACGCCGATCCCGCTGAGCAGACGCCTATCCATGATGATTTTCCATCATTTTAGATCGGACAAAGATGCGTTGAATGCATGCCGACGGGCAAGGGACACTGCCTTCACCAGCCATCAGGGAGCAGTGTCATGGACCTTCGGAACAAGCATGTGGTCGTTCTCGGCGGCAGCTCGGGCATCGGCCTCGCCACGGCCAAGGCGGCGGCCGCCCAGGGCGCGCGCGTCACCATCGCATCGAGCCGGCGCGCCCGCGTCGACGCCGCGCGGAAGGAACTGCCGGCGGGCTGCGCGGGCGCGGCCCTGGACCTCACCGACGAGGCGGCGGTCGCGGCCTTCTTCGCCGCGCTCGGCCCGCTCGACCATCTGGTCTACACCGCCGGCGAGAGCCTCAAGCTCGGCCCGATCGGCGAGACCGGTCTCGACGCGGCGCGCGGCTTCTTCGCGCTGCGCTATTTCGGCGCCTATGCGGCGGCCAAGCACGCGGCGCCGCGCATCGCCGCTGGCGGGTCCATCGTCTTCACCTCCGGCATTGCCGGCGTGCGGCCGCGGGCCGGATGGTCGGTGGCGGCCAGCATCTGCTCGGCCATGGAGGCGCTGACGCGCGCGCTGGCGGTGGAGCTCGCGCCGGTGCGCGTCAACATCGTCTCGCCCGGCGTGGTGCGCACGGCATTGTGGGACGCGATGCCCGACGCCGATCGGGCGGCGCTCTACAGCACCACCGCCGCCGCCTTGCCTGCGGGCCATGTGGGCGAGGCGGAGGAGGTCGCGCAGGCCTATCTCTATGCCATGCGCCAGACCTACGGCACCGGACAGACCATCTTCGTCGACGGCGGCGCGACGCTGGTGTGAGCCGGGCCGGGGCCGCTCACACGGTCTCGGCGTAGCGCTCGTAGGCCACTTCCACGGTGTTGATGTGGGCGCGCATGGCGGCCGCGGCCTCGGCCTTGTCGCCGCGCAGGATGGCGCTCACCACCCGGTCGTGCTCGGTGTAGGAGAGCGCCAGGCGGCCGAGATTGCGGAACTGGGCGCGCCGGAACGGCTGCAGGCGCGCCCGCGTGGCCAGCGTCAGCTCGGTGAGATAGTCGTTGTGGGCGCCGGCATAGAGCGTGGTGTGGAAGCGCTCGTTCAGCACCGTGTAGCCGGCCTGGTCGCCGCGCCGGGTGAGGTCGGCGAGCTCGGCATGGATCGCCTGCAAATGGGCGCGCTCGGTCGGCGTCATGTGGACCGCGCACAGGCCGGCGCACAGCGCCTCCAGCTCCGCCATCACGTCGAACATGCCGCGCAGCCGGTCGAGCGAGGGCTGGGCGACCAGCGCGCTGCGATGGGGCCGCGCCTCCACCAGGCCCGAGGCGGCAAGGTCGCGGATCGCCTCGCGCACCGGGGTGCGGGAGACGCCGTAGCGCTTGGCGATGTCCACCTCTTCGAGCGCCGTGCCGGGGGCCAGGCGTCCGCGCACGATGTCGTCGGCGATCTGCAGGCGCAGTTCCTCGGTGCGCGTCACCGCGCGCCGGGCGCCGCGCCTGCGGCGCGGGGCCGAGGCGCCCTCATGCGGGGCGGTGGTCGATGCGAGGCTCATGGATCAAAAGGTTACCGGGATTCTGTGACATCGCGAAAGTCCGCAATCACCCTCAGGGCATACCCGCCGACAGCACCGAGACGTGTGCGGCCACCACGCGCCAGCCCTCGGGAAAGCGCACCCAGGTCTGCTGCTGGCGGCCGACGCGTCCGCCGTCGCCCACGCGCTTGAACAAGGTGGAGGCGACCGCGAAGTCGCGCCCGAAGGTGGTGATGACGGTGTGCGAGAGCGTGCGTGCGAGGCCCACGGGACTGCGCCCCAGCCGGAACGCGCGGATCTCCTCGATGCCGTAGAGATTCTCCCCGGCGCCGAAGCGGATGGTGCGCCCGTCGGCCCGGAAGAATCCGTCGAGGGCTTCCAGGTCGTTGGCGATCAAAGCCGCCTCGTAGCCGGCGAAGGCCGCCGCCACCTCCGCCTTCACTTCGGGAAGGTCGATCTCCATGCCGGCCTGCGCCGCTCCGGCCCCGCCCCCGTCATTCGCCGCCGCGATCGTTTCCGCCACGTTTTCCTCCGCCACGTTCTTCTGCCTCACAGCGCCGCCACCCTGGCCGCGGCGGCGCCGGTATCCTGAAGCGCCTTGGCGACCCGCAAGGCGAGGTCCTCCCGCCACGGCGGGGCGATCACCTGCACCCCCAAGGGCAGGCCCCCGTCGAGCCAGACCGGCACCGCCGCCACCGGCAGGCCGATGAACGAGAGGGGCTGGGTGTAGAGCCCGAGGTTCGGGCGCACCAGCAGCGTCTCGCCATCGAGCACGAACGTCTTCTGGCCGATCTTCGGCGCCCGGCACGGGGTTGCCGGGGCGAGGATCACGTCGCAGGTGGCAAACAGCGCCAGCATCTCCTCGCGGAACCGGCGCCGGAATCGCTGGGCGGCATCCACCCAGGCGGCGGGAATGGCGAGCCCGGCGAGCAGCCGGTCGCGCACCGCCGGGTCGAAATCCGCGGGGCGCGCGGCGAGCCGGCGCAGGTGAAGGCTCGCCCCCTCCGCGGCGGTGGTCACATAGGCCGCGGCGCGGGCGCGGGCGGCGTCGGGCACCTCGATCCGCCGGGTGACGCCCAGCGCCGCCGCCGCCTTGTCCACGGCGGCGAACGCCTCGGGCAGGCCGCGGGCGCGGAAATAGCCGTCCGCCACCGCGATCCTCAAATCCCCGGCGCCGGCCCCGAGCGCCTCGAGCGTGGGCTCGAACGGGCGCGGCGCCTGCATGGGGTCCGCCGGGTCCGGCGTCTGCATGGCGTCATAGGCCAGCGCCAGATCCTCCACCGTGCGGGCGAACGGACCCAGATGGTCGAAGCTCGACACGAAGGGAAAGCTGCCGGCGCGCGAGAGCCGGCCAAAAGTGGGCTTCAGCCCGAAGGTGCCGCACAGCGCCGAGGGCACGCGGATCGAGCCGTTGGTGTCGGAGCCGAGCGCCAGCGGCACGAAGCCCGCCGCCACCGCCGCGCCCGAGCCGCCGGAGGAGCCGCCCGACATGTGGTCGAGCGCGTGCGGGTTGCGCGAGGCGCCGTCATGGAGGTTCTCGCCGGTGAAGTCATAGGCGTATTCGCCCATGTTGAGCCCGCCGACGAGCACCGCGCCCTGCCCCTCCAAGAGGCGGATGAGCGTGGCGTCCGCCACGGCGGCGGGCCGGTCGCGGTTGATCTTCGAGCCGGCGCGGGTCGGCAGGCCTTCGATGTCGAACAGGTTCTTGACCGCGAACGGCACGCCCGCGAGCGGGCCGAGCGCCTCGCCCTTCGCCCGGCGGGCGTCGAGCCCATCGGCGGTGGCGCGGGCGCGGGCGGCGGTCACGTCGGTGAAGGCGTTCACGGCGCCGTCGAGCGCGGCGATGCGGGCGAGGCAGGCCTCGGTCACCGCGCGGGCGCTCGCCGTGCCGGACTGCACCGCCGCGGCGATCGACGCGGCATCGGCGGTGGCGAGGTCGAAGGGCACGTCCCCGACGGTGCTCATGGCCGGTAGACCGGCGCCGGCTCGGCGGCGTCGCCGAGGTCGAGGGAATAGACGAGGTGCGCCGCATCGGCGATGGCGCGCAGGTGCATCAGCGCCTCGGCGCGCCAGTGGGGCTCGGGGCGGATGCCGTGGGCAGCGAGCGCGCCGTCGAGCATCTGCGCCAGCGCCGCGTCGGGCGCCTTGGGCAAGGGCATGTCCTCGGACAGATCGATGGTCATGGGCGGCTCACACGGGCGGATGGGGAATGGCGGCGATCAGCTCCCGTGTATAGGCGTCCTTCGGGCGTTCGAGTATCGCCTGCGCGCCGCCCTCCTCGACGATCCGGCCCTGGCGCATGACGATGACGCGGTCGCACAGGAGCCCCACCACGTGCAGATCGTGGGAGACGAAGAGATAGCTCATGCCGAGCGTGTGCTTGAGCTCGTCGAGCAGGTTCAGCACCACCGCCTGCACCGACACGTCGAGCGCCGCGGTGGGCTCGTCGAGGATCACGAGGTCGGGCTTCAGCGCGATGGCGCGGGCGATGCCGACGCGCGCCTTCTGCCCGCCCGAGAGCTGGTGCGGGAAGCGATCCAGCAGGTTCAGCGGCAGGCCGGCCATGCAAGCAAGCTGCTCCACCTCGGCGCGCAGCTGTGCGCCGCCGCCCACTTTGCCCATGCGGATCAGCGGGTCGGCGATGGCGCGGGCGGCGGTGTAGCGCGGGTTGAGGCTCTCGGTCGGGTCCTGGAACACCATCTGGATGCGCCGGCGCAGCGGGTGGCCGGCGAAGTCCTTGGCGGGGATAGCGGAAATTTCCTGCCCGTCGAAAGTGATCCTGCCCGCCGTGGGATCGAGCAGGCGCATCACCATGGACGAGGTGGTGGACTTGCCGCAGCCCGATTCGCCCACGAGGCCGACGCTCTCGCCGCGCCGGATCTCGAACGAGATGCCGTCCACCGCCTTGAAGATGGTGTCCTCGGCCGGGGCCTTCTTGCCGGTGAGGCCGGCGAGGAACGCGATCGGCGCGCCCTGGCGGGGATATTCCTTGAGCAAGTTCTCCACCTTGAGGAGGGGTTCGCCGGCAAGGGCGCTGCCCTGTGTCGCCGGCGCGACCTTGCTCCCCTCTCCCCTTGCGGGAGAGGGGCCGGGGGTGAGGGGTTCCGCCGCCGGCGAGGGGGGCGCCGCCTGCGGCGCTGTCGCGCCGGCCGTCTCATCCGCCTCCCCCTCCGGCAGCAGGTCCTTCAAGGTGATGCCCGGGCGTGGCGTCGCCCGCATGAGCTTCTTGGTGTAAGCGTGCTGCGGGTCGCGGAAGATGCGCTCGGCGGGCGCGGTCTCCACCACCTTGCCCTTCTCCATCACCATCACCGTGTCGCAATAGGCGGCGGCAAGGCCGAGGTCGTGGGTGATGAGGATGGTGGACATGCCGCGCGCGCGGGTGAGCTCGGTGACGAGGTCCATCACCGCCTTCTGGGTGGTCACGTCGAGGCCGGTGGTGGGCTCGTCGGCGATCATCAGCTGCGGCCGGCAGGCGAGCGCCAGCGCGATGACGATGCGCTGGCACATGCCGCCCGACAGCTCGAAGGGATAGGCATGGTAGCGCTCCTGCGGCCGTGCGATGCGCACCTGCTCCAGGATCTCGATCACCTTGTCCTTCACGGTGCGCGCATCGGCCTGCACGTGCTGGAGCAGCACGTCGCCGATCTGGTGCCCGACCTTGCGGATCGGGTTCAGCGCCGCCCGCGGGTTCTGGAAGATCATGGACATCTCGCGCCCGCGCAGATCGCGCATGGCGCTTTCCGGGGCGTGGGCCACGTCCAGCCCCGAGAAGGTGATGGAGCCCTCCGCGATCCGCCCGGCACGGTCGAGGATGCGCATCACCGTGTAGGAGGTGACCGACTTGCCCGAGCCGCTTTCCCCGACGATGCCCAAAGTCTCGCCCTTGGCGAGCGTGAGGTTCACCTTCTCGACCGCGGTGACGATGCCGCGGCGGGTGAGGAACTCGACGGTGAGGTCCCGGACCTCCAGGAGCGGCCCGCCGGCCACCTCGCGGACGGGGGCGGACAAGGCGGCGGACAGATCGGCGACGCCGTGCATTCTCCCCTCCCTCAGGTGCGGCGCTGGGGATCGACGATGTCGCGCAGACCGTCCCCCAGCAGGTTGAAGCAGAACACGGCGAACATCAGCGCGAGGCCCGGGAACAGCGCGATCCACCATTCGCCGGAGACGATGTAGGCCGCGCCCTCGGCCACCATGATGCCCCATTCCGGCGTCGGCGGGCGCACGCCGAGGCCGATGAAGGAAAGGCCCGCCGCATTCAAGATCGCGTAGCCCATGGTGAGCGACATCTGCACCATCATGATCGGCATGATGTTGGGCAGGATGGTCGTCAAAAGGATGCGCCATTCCGAATTGCCGGTGAGGCGCGCCGCCTGCACGTAGCCCGCCTGCCGCCGGATCGCCGCCTCGGCGCGGGCGACCCGCACATAAAGCGGGAAGTTGATGATGGCGGTGGCGATCACGATGTTGGTGACCGAATTGCCCAGCGCCGCGACGATGCCCATGGCCAGGACGAACAGCGGGAAGGCCATGATGGTGTCGGAGATGCGCCCGACGATGCGGTCGGTCCACCCCCCGAAGAAGCCGGAGGCGATGCCGGCGACGCCGCCCGCCGCGAACACCAGGGCCACCGAGAACACGGCGATCGCGAGGTCGAGCCGGGTCGCCGCCACCACGCGGGAGAAGATGTCGCGCCCGAGATTGTCGGTGCCGAACCAGTGGGCGGCCGAGGGCGGGCTCAGCGCCGCCGCCGTGTCGCTGGCGAGCGGGTCGTAGGGCACCACATAGGGCCCGATCAGCGCCGCGACCACCAGCACCAGGGCCATGCCGAAGGCGACGCCGGTGACAGGATTGTCCGAGATCACGTAGCGGGCATGCTTCAGCGTGGCGGCCAGGCCGCTCTGATGGGTCTCTTCGACCGAGGCGATGGTCATGCTTCGCTCCGCGCGCGGGGATCGATGATGCCGTAGGTGATGTCGATGACGAGGTTCAGCGCCACGTAGAGCACCGCCATGGCGAGCACGAAGCCCTGCACCGGCGCATAGTCCGAGGTGATGAGCGACTCGACCGCGTAGGAGCCGATGCCGGGCCAGGCGAACACCTTCTCCACCAGCACGTTGGCGCCGAGCAGGAAGGAGAACACCATGCCGAGCGTGGTGATCACCGGCAGCATGGCGTTCCTGAAGGCGTAGGTGATGATCACGGTATAGTCGGTCAGCCCCGCCGCCCGTGCGGTGCGCACGAACTCGGAGGACAGCACCGCCAGCATGGAGGCGCGCGTCATCCGGGCGATGGGCGCCAGCGCGAAGATGGCGAGCGTGATGGAGGGCACGGCCAATTGCGCGAGCGCCGCGCGGAAGGTCTCGAACTCGCCGGTGAGCAGGCTGTCGATGAGGTAGAAGCCGGTGATGGTGGGCGGGGCGGAGAAGAACACGTCGAGCCGCCCCAGCGGCGCCGGCGCCCAGCCGAGCTTGAAGTAGAACACATAGACCAGCAGCAGGCCGGTGAAGAACACCGGCAGCGACACGCCCGCCGTGGTGATGAGCCGGCAGGCGTGGTCCACCCACGAGCCCTGCCGTACGGCCGCCATGATGCCGAACGGAACGGCGATGGCGAGCGCGAGGACGAGGCCGCTGAGCGTCAGCTCGGCCGAAGCGGGCAGCCGGGCGGCGATCTCCTGCGCCACCGGCTGGCCGGTGGACAGCGAGGTGCCGAGGTCGCCGGCGGCGAGCGCCCCCACATAGTCCACGAACTGCACCGGCAGCGGCTTGTCGAGCCCGAGCTTGGCGCGGATCTCGGCGATCGCCTGCGGCGTCGCGGCGGGCCCGGCGAAATAGGCCGCGGCATCGCCGGGCAGCACCCGCGTCAGCAGGAAGGTGACGATGACGACGCCGATCAGGCTCGGCACGGCTGTGGCGAGACGGCTGGCGATGAGCTTCAGCATGGCCCTCTCCTCGTATGGTCCCGGGCGTGCGGCACGACGGCTCGGCCCGCCCGCTGCCCCTGCATCATGCTCCGGCCCGGCCGGAGCCTGCCTCCCGGGCCCGGCGCCGCCCCGGGAACGGAGAAAGGGGTGACGCACGGCGCCCCTCCGGCGCCACCCCTCCCGCGCGCACCTTGCGAGGCGCGACCTCGGGATCGCGCCGCCTCAGGATTTGGCGAATGCGCGATAGTCGAGCCGACGGTGGAACCAGTATTCGTAGCCGGTGACGTTCTTCTGCATCGCGACGTTCACATAGGGCTGGTAGAGCGGCACCCGCGGCACGTCGGCGAAGGCGAGGTCCACCATGCCCTTGACGCCCGCGTCATAGGCGCCCTTGTCACCCACCGCCGCGGACTGGCGGGCGGCATCGATGAAGGCGTCCATGGCTTTCGACTGGTAGCTCATGGTGTTGAAGATGGCGTTGTTGCCATGATAGCACCAGAAGAAGAAGTATTCGGGATAATCGAGCCAGCCCGAGAACACGTTGGTGTAGAGCGGCAGCGTCTTCTTGGTCAGCTCGCCGCGCCAGTTGGCGCCGGGGATCTTGTTGATCGTGGTCTTGATGCCGATCTGCGCCAGGGTCTCCTGCAGCAGCACGCAGATCGGCTCGTTGACGCCGGCAAATCCGAGGTCGAACGAGATCGTGGTCTCGAACCCCTCCGGATAGCCCGCCTCGGCGAGCAGCGCCTTGGCCTTGGCGAGGTCGGTGTTGAACTTGGTGGGCTGCGGCCAGGCGACCTTGGTCTGATAGTCGGCCGGCGCGCCGAACATGGGCTTGGCGAGGCCGAACAGCACCGCGTCCATGATCTTCTGGTAGGGAATGGCATAGGCCACCGCCTCGCGCACCTTCGGGTTGTCGAACGGCGGCTTGGTGACGTTCATGCCGATATATTGCAGGCCATTGGAATAGGGCACGGAGGTGATGTTCAGCTTGCCGGCCTGCTTCAGCTCCACGAAATCCTTGTTGGGCAGGTCGTAGGAGATGTCGGCATCGCCGCGCTCCAGAAGCGCGCGCCGGTTGCCGGCGGACGGCACCATGCGCCAGATCACGCGCTTGATCTTGGGCAGCGGGCCGCCCTTCCAGTCGTCGAAGCGCTCATAGACCACCTCGGTGCCGGAGGTCCATTTGGTGACCCTGTAGGCGCCCGAGCCGGCGGTGTTCTGCTTGGTGTATTCGAGGCCCCACGGGTCCTTCTCGGTGGCGTTCTTCTTCACCAGCTCGGAATTCACCACGCAGGGCACGATCACCGCGAGGTCGGGAATGGTGAGCCGGTCCTTGCGGATGAAGTCGATGCGCACCGTGTGGTCGTCCACCACCACGAACTGCTCCGGCTTCTCCAGCGAGCCCGCTTTCATCTGGAAGGTGGGGAAGCCGCCCACCGAGACCGCGCGGTCGAGCGACCATTTCACGTCCTTGGCGGTGACCGGGGTGCCGTCCTGGAAGGTGGCGTTCTTCTTCAGTTTGAAGGTCGCCGACATGTCGCCGATGCTCATGTCATCCGCCAGCTCGCCCTTGAGCTTGTCGCGGTCGTAATAGCGCACTCCGTCCTTCTCGGTCATTTCGTGGGTGATCAGGCGGTCGTAGCAGTTCCAGCTCGCCTCGTAGCCGGGCACGTTGGTGCCGACACCCATGATGTCGAGATTGTTCGGCCCGCTCTCCGAGACGATGAGCAGCGTCTCGTTGCGCGCCTGCGCCTTGGCGGGAGAGAACACGGCGGGCGCGGCGACGCCCGCGCCGGTGGCGACGGCCGTGACGGAGGCGGAGGTCATAAACTCGCGGCGGTTCATGTGGCGATGTCCCCTCATGGCGGATGGCAAGCGAATCCTGCCCATCCCCATTCAAGGGTCGTGCCAGTTGTATGCAATAATTTATAATATATTGATTTTATTGAAGTTTTTTCACAATGAGTTCAATCGGAGGGGAGCTTCGGAGTGCAATAATGCGCAGAATTTAGTCATTAGCTGCACATTGCATACAATAACCGCCCGCAGCGTAGGCGCTGCGGCACCGCGGGCCGCTGCGCCGCCTGTGTTCGCGGCAGGCGTCAGGCTGAAGGGCCGGGCGCCGGCGGCGCGGGCGCTGCGGGGTCTTCGGCCGCCCGCTCGCTCCGCGGCCGGCCGTGCTGGGCGCTCTCGGCGCGATGCGCGGCCATGAGCCTGCGGTAGCGCAGCGCCGACACCGGCAGCAGCGCCAGATAGATCGCCGAGCAGGTGGCGAGCACCGCCCAGGGAAAGCTCGCCAGCAGCGCGAAGTAGAGCGCCACCAGCACGAACAGCGGCAGCACCATGTCGCGGCGCACCCGCCCGCCCAGCGTCTTGCCGGACCAGGCGGGCACGTTGGAGATCATCAGGAAGGCGATGGCGAGGCAGTAGATCAGCGCCAGCGGCGCGCTCCAAAAGCCGTGCGGCGCGCCGAGCAGCTCCAGATAGACCGGCAAAAGCACGGTGATGGCGCCGGCCGGGGCCGGGATGCCGGTGAAGAAGTCGGCGGCGAAGGCCGGCCGGTCGGGGTCGTCCAGCATCACGTTGAAGCGCGCGAGGCGCAGCGCCGCGCAGATGGCATAGGTGAGCGCCGCGATCCAGCCGAACGCGCCGGCCTCGTTGAGCCCCCAGAAATAGAGCATCAGCGCCGGCACGCAGCCGAAGTTCACGAAGTCGGCGAGGCTGTCGAGCTCGGCGCCGAAGCGCGAGGTGCCCTTGAGCGCGCGGGCGAGCCGGCCGTCGATGCCGTCCAGCAGCGCGGCGAACACGATGGCGGCGAGCGCGAGCTCGATGCGCTCCTCGATGGCGAGGCGCACCGCCGTGAGCCCCGAGCACAGGGCCAGCAGGGTCACGAGGTTCGGCAGCAGCACCCGCAGCGGGATGCGGCCGAGCCGGCCGAAGCGCGGGCGGCCCTCCGGGTCGAAGGGGGGAAACGGCGTCTCCATGGCTCAGGACACCCGGTAGGCGACGTCGCGCGCGCCCGCCCCGGTGAGGTCGGCGATGATGGTCTCGCCGGCGGTGGTGAGCTGGCCCTCCGCCACCTGCACCTTGGTGCCTGGCGGCAGATAGATGTCGAGGCGCGAGCCGAAGCGGATCAGGCCGAAGCGATCGCCGGCGCCGATCTCCTCGCCCTCGCGCACGAAGCACACGATGCGCCGGGCGATCAGGCCGGCGATCTGCACGCAGCCCACCCGCCCCGCCATGGTGCGGATGACGAGGCCGTTGCGCTCATTGTCCTCGCTCGCTTTGTCCAGGTCGGCATTGAGGAAGATGCCGGGCTTGTAGGCGACGCGCTCGATGCGCCCGGTCACCGGCGCCCGGTTCACATGCACGTTGAACACGCTCATGAAGATGGAGACGCGCAGCAGCGGCTCGTCCGAGAGGTCGAGCTCGCGCGGCGGCCGGGCCGGACCGATCGAGGAGATGGTGCCGTCGGCGGGGGCCACCACCAGGCCCTCGCGCACCGGCGTCACCCGCACCGGATCGCGGAAGAACAGCGCCGTCCAGAGCGCGAGGCCCACCGCGATCATGCCGAAGAAGGTGTTGAGCGAGAGGATGGCGAGCGCGATCACCGCCGCTCCGGCGATGAAGGGGTAGCCCTGCCGATGCACGGGCACGAGCGACTTGCGGATCGTGGCGACGAGCGACACCTTCAGGCCTCCGGGCGCGCGCCGCGGACGCGGGCGCTGAGGCACAGGTAGTCAGGCCCGCCCGCCCCGTCAAATGGGAACCGGCCGGCGCCGCCGCGCCGTCAGCCGGCAGGCGGCGGAGGGGTGTTCCCGTTGAAGCGGATGCTGTTCGGCGCCGCGGTTCCGCCCGAGACGATGAACTGCATCGCTTCGCTCGCCGTCCAGTCGAGCCAGACGAGGCGCTCCACCGGCACCAGCTCCATGTAGCCCGAGGTCGGGTTCGGCGTCGTCGGCACGTAGACGGCGGCGATCTGCGCGCCGCTGTCCACGTCCGTGAACACCCGTGTCACCAGGCCGATGGTCTTCATCTGCGGCGAGGGAAACTCGATCAGCACCACCCGCTGGCTGCCGCCGTCCCGGGCCTCGAACGAGGCGAGGAGCTGGCGCACCGCGCGATAGAGGCTCTCCACCACCGGCACCCGGTTCATGACGGTGTCCACCAGCCCGAGGAGCCGCTGGCCGATCACCGCCCGCGTCAGCAGGCCGAGCAGGTAGAACAGGAGGATCGTGGTGACGATGGCAAGCGCCCAGGCGACGGTGTCGCTGGTCAGCACGTCGGTGAGCTTCGGCACCACCATCCCGGCCCAGCCCGCCAGCGCGTTCACCAAGGGCCGCCCGACGCCCGACAGCAGGTCGAGGATCAGCCCGACGGCCCAGATGGTGATGGCGAGGGGCAGGAAGGCGAGGATGCCGGCGAGGATGGTGCGCTGGAGATGCCCCATGGATCGGTCAAGGCTCCGGAGGTGGCTGGTGCGGCGCCAGGGGGGAGAACAGGCGGGATCGTACCCTCCCCGCCGCGGCCGCGCGAGCCCCGGCGCGCCGCCGCGCGCCGGCGGGGTCCTGCCGGGCCCTACTCGCCCGCGTCCAGCGTCGCCCACCCGGTGGCGGTCCCGGTGGGCGGCAGGCGCTTGCGTTCGGCCCGCGCGCGCAGGATGTGCGCCTTGGCCAGCATCTGCGCGCTCACCGGCGCCGTGAGGAACAGGAACAGCGTGACGAGCAGCTCGTGGATCGAGAAGCTGCCGCGCACGCCGGCGAAATAGACCATGGAGGCGATGAGCAGCGCGCCTATGCCGAGCGTGGTTGCCTTGGTGGGGCCGTGCAGCCGGCGCATCATGTCCGGCAGTCGGGCAAGGCCGAGCGCGCCCACCAGAAGGAAGAAGGCGCCGACGAGGATCAGCGCCGCGACCAGCGCCTCGATGAGGACAGGCATGAGCGTCTCCTATTCGATCACGTTGCCGCGCAGCAGGAACTTGCAGAACGCCACGGTGGTGACGAACCCCACCATGGCGAACAGCAGCGCCGCCTCGAAATACATGGCCGTGCCGTAGGCGATGCCGCCGAGCACGATGAGGGCGATGGTCTCGATCACCAGGGTGTCGAGCGCCAGCACGCGGTCGGTGGCGTCCGGCCCCACCGCGAGGCGGTAGAGCGTGAGCGCGATGGCGAGGCAGATGGCGGCCCCGGCGATGGTGACGGCGGCGGCGATCATTCGAAGATCCTCTTCAGCCGGCGCTCGTAGCGCGCCTTGATGGCGGCGACCGTCGCCTGCGGGTCGGCGGTCTCCAGGCAGTGCACCAGCAGCGCCTTGCCGTCGGCGGACAAATCGGCGCTCACGGTGCCCGGCGTCATGGTGATGGTGCCGGCCAGCATGGCGATGGCCTCCGGCGTCGACAGATCGAGCGGCACGGCGACGTAGTGGGTCCTGAGGCTGTCGCCGCGCCGGAACAGGATCAGCCGCGCCACCTCGATGTTCGACACCACGATGTCCCACAGCACCAGCCCGGCATATTCGGCGATGGCGAGCGGCGCCTTCAGCCGCGGCCGGCCGGGCCAGAACGGCGCGGTGACGAGCGGAATGGCGATGCCGAGCACCAGGCCGAGGACCACCACGCCCGGCGTCACCGCGTTCATCAGCAGGATGAACACGAGGGTGACCAGCACGGTGAGCAAAGGATGGGGCAGAAGCCGCGCGCGCATGTCAGTTTCCCCCCGCGAGGCGCACGTCCGGCCCCAGCACCGCGCCGACATAGGCCGCCCGGTCGAGCGCCTGCCGCGCGGTGGCCTCGAGCGCCTCCATGGCTGGGCCGGCGGCGAGCGTCCAGCCGACGGTGAGCGCCAGCAGCAGCACCACCGCCGCGAGCCCCGCGGCCGGCGGCGGCGGGCGCTCCCCGGTGGTCGGGCCGCTGGCCCAGAACAGCACCGAGCCGGCCCGCGCGAAGCCGAAGGTCATGACGAGGCTGGCGGCAAGGATCAGCGCCCAGATGAAGGGCCACCAGGACGAGGCCTGCGCGGCCTGAAGGATCATCACCTTGCCGAGGAAGCCGGAGAGCGGCGGCAGGCCGACGAGGGCGATGGCGGCGAGGAAGAACAGGCCGCCGATGAGCGTCTCCGCGCCCATCTGCGGGGCCGGCACGAGCCGGTCGCTGGCCGCCCCCCGCCCCTCCTGGACCAGGCCGGCGACGAGGAACAGCGCCCCGCCGGCGAGGGTCGAATGGACGAGGTAGTAGAAGCCGGCGGCAAATCCGGCCGCGTCGAACAGGCCGAGCGCGATCAGAAGCGTGCCCATGGAGGCGATGACGGCGAAGGCCGACAGGTCGCGCAGGGTGCGGCTGCCGAGGAGCCCGACCGTGCCGACCACCAGCGTGGCGAGGGCGGCGGGGAGGACGAACGGCGCCGCCGCCAGCGCCAGCGGACCCGCATCGGCGCCGAACACGAGGCCGTAGACCCGCACGATGGCATAGGCCCCCACCTTGGTCATGATCATGAACATGGCGGCGGCCGGCGCCGAGGTCCCGGCATAGGTCGCCGGCAGCCACCAGTGCAGCGGCACCAAGGCGGCCTTGGTGGCGAACACCAGGAACAGCAGCAGCGCCCCGGTCTTCAGCAGCGCCGCGTCGGCCGCCGCCACCTGCGGCACCTTCACCGCGAGGTCGGCCATGCTGAGCGTGCCGGTGACGGCATAGATCAGCCCGACCGCCACCAGGAACACCGTGGAGGCGAGAAGATTGATGGCGACGTACTGGAACCCCGCCTTCAGCCGGACCGGTCCGCCGCCGTGCAGCATCAGCCCGTAGGAGGCGATCAGCATCACCTCGAAGAACACGAACAGGTTGAACACGTCGCCGGTCAGGAACGCGCCGTTGATGCCCATGAGCTGGAACTGCAGCAGCGGGTGGAAATGCCGCCCGCGCCCGTCCACCCCGCCCGCCGCATAGAGCACAACGCCCAAGGCGAGGACGGCGGTGAGCAGCAGCATGGTCGCCGACAGCCGGTCCAGCACCAGCGTGATGCCGAAGGGGGCCGGCCAGTCGCCCAGCCGGTAGGCGCGGATGGTGCCGTCGGCGGCCTGCGCGAACAGGATGGCGGCGAGCACCACCAGCAGCCCCGTCGCGGCGATGGAGACGATGCGCTGGCGCCTCAGATGGTGGCGCAGCGCGAGCACCAGGAACGCCGCCGTCATGGCCGGCAGCAGCACCGGCAGGATCATGAGCTGGTCGCGGGCTAAGATCATGCCCCGCCTTCCTCGCCGCCGTGGCGCGGCGCGTCGAGGTCGCAGCGGTCGGAGCCGGTCTCCAGATAGCCGCGCAGCGCCAGCACCACGATGAGCGCGGTCATGCCGAAGGAGATGACGATGGCGGTGAGCACCAGCGCCTGCGGCAGCGGATCGGCATAGGCGCGGGCGTCGGGCGCGATCACCGGCGGCAGGTCGATGACGAGGCGCCCCATGGTGAACAGGAACAAATTGACCGCGTAGGACAGGAAGGTAAGGCCGAGGATCACCGGAAAGGTATGGGCCCGCAGCAGGAGGTAGAGGCCGACGGCGGTGAGCAGGCCGATGGCGGCGGCAACGAGCAGCTCCATGGCTCAGCCCTCCCTGCCGGCGCCGGACGCGGCGCCTTCCAGCGGCACGTCCATGGGGCTCGCGCTCTCGGGCGTCGGATCGATGCGCCGCGCCACCCGGGAGAGCTGGGCCAGCGACAGCAGCATCACCCCGACCACCGTGAGGAAGACGCCGAGGTCGAAGCCCATGGCCGAGGCGAGCTCGAAATGGCCGACGATCGGCCAGTCGAAATAGCCGAAGGTGGAGGTGAGGAACGGCCGGCCGAAGGCGAAGGCGGCGATGCCGGTGAGGCCGGCGACGGCGACGCCGGCGCCGATGAGGGTCTGGGAATCCACCTTCATGCGCTCCGCCGCCCAGCCGTAGCCGGAGGCGATGTACTGGATGATCAGGGCGATGGCGACCACCAGGCCGGCGACGAAGCCGCCGCCCGGCTCGTTGTGGCCGCGCAGGAAGATGTAGGCGCCGACCGCCAGCGACAACGGCAGGAGCACCCGGGTCGCCACCACCAGGATCAAAGGATGGGCGTCCTTGGCCTCCTCGTCGGGAAGCAGGGCCTTGATGCGCCGCACCGCCGCGCCCTTCAGCTGCGGATCGAGCAGCGCGTAGATGGCGAGCGCGGCGATGCCGAGCACGATGATCTCGGCGAACGTGTCGTAGCCGCGGAAGTCCACCAGGATCACGTTGACCACGTTGGTGCCGCCGCCGCCGGGCTTGGACTGGGCGAGGTAGAAGTCCGAGATCGAGGTGCCGCTGCGCGTCATCACCGCATAAGCGAGCCCGGCGACGCCGAGCCCGGCGAGGCCGGCAAGCAGCCCGTCGCGCCAGCGCACGGCGCGGCGCTCTTCCGGCGGCGTGGTCTTGGGCAGCAGATTGAGGGCGAGCAGCAGCAGGATGGTGGTCACCACGTCCACCGAGATCTGCGTCAATGCAAGGTCGGGCGCGGAGAACTGGAGGAAGGCGAGCGCCACCACCACGCCGACCACGCCGGTGAGAATCAGCGACGTCAGCCGCTCGGCGTGGAACAGCAGCACCGCCCCGCTCGCCAGGACGAGGGCGAGGAAGGCGGTCACGGCGGGCACGCTCACCGGCAGCGGCGGGCGCGTCCCCGGCCCGTGGGTGGCGCTCCAGAAGCCATAGCCGCCGACCGCGACCAGGGTGGCGAGGATCACGCCCAGATAGCGCGGCAGAGCGCCGTCATGCAGCAGGCCGAGGGTGCGCCGGCAGGCCAGCACCAGCCCGCCCGTCACCTGCTCGAACAGGTCCTTCGCCTCGAACCTCGGCAGCCGCGCGCGCAGCGCCTGCGCTTGGCGGAAGGCGCGGAAGAGCGCGGCGCCGGCGGCGAAGGCGATGAGGCTCATCACCAGCGCCGGCGTGACGCCGTGCCACAGAGCAAGGTGATGCTCCGGCACCGGCCCGCCGATCACCGCCCCGGCGGTCAGCGCCACCAGCGGCCCGGCGATCGGCCCCGGCACGAGGCCGATGGCGACCACCGGCACCACCAGCACCGCCACCGGCAGCCACATGCCAAGCGCGGGATCGTGGGGCGGGTGCGGATAGTCGCTCCGGGCCGGGCCGAGGAAGGTGCCGAAGGCGAAGCGCACCGAATAGGCGACCGAGAAGGCGGCCGCCAGCGTCGCCAGAACGGGGAACAGGAAGTCGAGCCCCAGATAGGAGGTGTGCGCCGCGTGCTCCAGCATCATCTCCTTGGAGAGGAAGCCGTTGAACAGCGGCACGCCGGCCATGGAGGCGGCCGCCAGCAGCGCCAGCGTGCCGGTCACCGGCATGAGCACCAAAAGGCCGCCGAGGCGGCGGATGTCGCGCGTGCCGGCCTCGTGGTCGACGATGCCGGCGCTCATGAACAGCGCGCACTTGAAGGTGGCGTGGTTGAGGATGTGGAACACCGCCGCCAGCGCCGCGAGCGGCGTGCCGAGGCCGAGCAGCATGGTCATCAGGCCGAGATGGCTCACCGTCGAATAAGCGAGCAGCCCCTTCAGGTCGTCCTTGAACAGGGCGATGACGGCGCCGATCAGCATGGTGGCGAGGCCGACCGGCGCCACGACGAGAAACCAGACCTCGGTACCGGCGAGCACCGGCCACAGGCGCGCCAGCAGGAACACGCCGGCCTTCACCATGGTGGCGGAATGCAGGTAGGCCGAGACCGGGGTCGGCGCCACCATGGCGTGGGGCAGCCAGAAATGGAACGGGAACTGGGCCGACTTGGTGAACGCGCCGACCAGCACCAGCGCCAGCGCCGGCAGATAGAGCGGCGAGGCGCGCACCATCTCGCCGCGGGAAAGGATCTCCGAGAGCTGGTAGGTGCCCGCCGCCTCTGCCACCAGCAGCAGCCCGCCGATGAGCGCGAGCCCGCCGCCCCCGGTGACCACCAGCGCCATGCGCGCGCCCTGCCGGGCATCGGCGCGCTTGCGCCAGAAGCCGATCAGCAGGAACGAAGTGAGGCTGGTCAGCTCCCAGAACACCAGGAGCAGGATGACGTTGTCGGACAGCACCACGCCCACCATGGCGCCCTGGAACAGCAGCAGATAGGCGAAGAACCGGCCCATGGGATCCTCGCGCGACAGATAGAAGCGCGCATAGACGATCACCAGAAGGCCGATGGCGAGGATCATGGCCGCGAAGAAGAAGCCGAGCCCGTCCGCGAACACCGACAGCGACAGCCCCATGGCTGGAACCCAGGTGACGCCCGCCTTGGGCACCGCGCCCGAGAACACCGCCGGCGCGTGGGACAAGAGCAGAGCCAGGGACAGCGCCGTCACGCCGCCGGTGGCCAGGGCGCAGGTGTCGCGGCCGGCGCGGATCACCAGCGGCGGGATGAGCGCGCCGAGGAAGGGGATCAGGACCACAAGCAGCAATGTCATCGTCGGTTGCCTCGTCACGCCTGGCGGAGGGTCAGGTGGATGAAGCTCGCGCGGAGCCCCGGCGGAAGTCCTGTTGGTGCAAGTCCTGTTGGTGGAAGTCCTGTTGGTGGAAGTCCTGTTGGTGGAAGTCCTGTTGGTGGAAGTCCTGTTGGTTCAAGTGCCGGTTGGCGGGGGCGGGAGGCGGCCGGCGCTGCGGCGGTGCCGGCGCTGGCGCGCGGGCGGCGTCCTAGTGATAGAGGAAGATGCAGCAGCTCGGCGCACCGACGAGGCTCTGCGTGGTCGATCCGAACAGCAGCTCCTTCAGCCCGCGGTGGCCGTAGGCGCCCATGACCAGCAGCTCCACCGTCCCGAGCGCGGCCTGCGCGGCGAGGACCTCCGGCGCCGGCTCCGCCGAGCGCAGGGGCCGGGCAGCGGCGTCGTAGCCATGAAGCTTGAGGAACTCGGCTGCGCGCTCGGCCAGATGCCGCGCGGTCTCGAGGCGGGTGTCGACGGACACGACCTGCACCCGGCGGCCCGTCCAGGCGCCCAGCAGCACGAACAGCTGCAGCGCGCGCATGGCCGGCAGGCTGCCGTCATAGGCGACCAGGACCTCGCCTTCGGGCGGCAGGTCATCGGGACAGACGAGAACCGGGCGCGGCGTCGTGAACAGCAGCCGGTTGAGGGTATCCGAATGGGGTTCGCTGCCGGTGCCGCGAAACGTGACGTCGTGGCCGGTGATCACCAGATCGGCGGTGGCGCTCGCCGCGGTCACCTGCTCGAACGGATCGCCGTCGAAGCTGACATGGATCGGCGCGAGCCCCTCGCCGGCGCACTCCGCCGCGAAGGTCTCGGCGGCGCGCCGGCGCGCCGCGACGGCCTCGGTCTTGAGGCTGGTCTCCATCTGCGCGTGGTAGGCCGCCCCGCCAATGGCGCCGGGCATCGGCGCCTCGATGAAGGCCAGGTCGACGCCGGACAGCGACGTGATCCGCGCGTCCTGCGCCCGGGCGAGCTTGCGGGCGCAGGCGCGCGCCGCAAGGCCGGAGGGGCTCTCGCCGAGCAGGAGCAGCACGTTCTTCACCATCGCGTTTCCTCCGCAGATTGGCGTCCCTGGTCGCGATGCCGAGTCGCCGTCGATGTGACCGCATCCGCTTCTAGCATGACATGCGGGCACGCGCAGATGCGCATCGACCGCCCGGTTCAGCCGCCTCTCCCGGCCCAGCGGGCGAACAGGCTCTTCTCCGCCTCCACGACGGCCAGCAGCGCGATGCCCGTGGCGACGACGGCGATGGCATCGCCCGGCGACACCGCGCGGCTGCCGAACACCGCCTGCATGGCCGGCAGATAGGTGAAGGCGGCCTGCGCCACGGCCACGGTGGCGACGCCGGCGAGCACGGCGCGGGTGCCGAGCACCCCCTGCCAGGTCAACGCGGTGCCGTGCACGTAGCGGACGCTGAACAGGTAGAAGATCTCCATCACCACCAGCGTGTTCACCGCCATGGTGCGCGCGGTCTCGATGCCGAGGCCGCGCGCGGTGGCCCAGCCATAGATGCCGAAGGTGCCGGCGACCATCAGGGCCGATACGAACAGCATGCGCCACAGCAGGCGGCCCGAGAGCAGCGGCTGGCCGGCCGGGCGCGCCGGGCGCCGCATGACGCCCGGCTCGGTCGGCTCGAAGGCGAGGGTGAGGCCGAGCGCGACGGCGGTGACCATGTTGATCCACAGGATCTGGACCGGCGTGATGGGCAGCGTCAGCCCGAACAGGATGGCGAGGACGATGGTGGCCGCCTCGCCGCCATTGGTGGGCAAGGTCCAGGCGATCACCTTGGTGAGATTATCGTAGACCGTGCGCCCTTCGCGCACGGCGGCGACGATGGTGGCGAAATTGTCGTCCGCGAGCACCATCTCGCTCGCCTCCTTGGCGGCCTCGGTCCCCTTGCGGCCCATGGCCACGCCCACGTCGGCGCGCTTCAGAGCCGGCGCGTCGTTTACCCCGTCGCCGGTCATGGCGATGATCGAGCCATCCTTCTGCAGCGCCTCCACGAGGCGCAGCTTGTGCTCGGGGCTGGTGCGGGCGAACACGCTCGCCTCCCGGGCGCGCCGCTGGAGGTCGGCATCCGACAAAGCGTCGAGGTCCTGGCCGGTGACCGTCTCGGGATCGGCGGAGAGGCCGAGCTGGACCGCGATGGCGCGCGCCGTGGCGGCATGGTCGCCGGTGATCATCTTCACCGCGATGCCGGCGGCCTGGCATTCGGCGATCGCCGCCATCGCCTCCGGGCGCGGCGGATCCATCAGTCCGACCAGGCCGATGAGCGTGAGATGGCGGCCGAGCGCGGCCGGGGAGACCTCCCGCGAGGCGGCGTCGAGCGGGCGCCGGGCCAAAGCGATGACGCGCTGCCCGCCGGCGGCGAGCGCATCGATCCGGCGATGCCAGGCGGCGGCATCGAGCGGGCGGTCACCGCCGCCCGTCGCCTCCCGGGTGCAGAGGGAGAGGATGCGCTCGGGCGCGCCCTTCACATAGGCCACGGGCGGATCCCCGTCGCGGGCATGGAGCGTCGCCATGTAGCGATGGCGCGAATCGAATGGGATCTCGTCCAGCCGGGGAAAGCCGGCGCGGGCGGCGGCGACGTCGTGCCCGGCCTTGGCGGCGAGCGCGACCAGGGCCCCCTCCATGGGATCGCCCTCCACCGTCCAGACCGCGCCGCGCCGGTTGAGATGCGCGTCGTTGCATAAAAGCGCGGCGAGCGAGAGTTCCTCCAGCAGCGGATCGGCCGCCGGATCGACCGCCGCCCCGCTTGCGGTGCGAAACCCGCCCTCGGGGGCGTAGCCCGCGCCCTCGACCGTCATCTGGCGGTCGGCGGTCACCACCGCGCCCACCATCATCTCGTTGCGGGTGAGCGTGCCGGTCTTGTCGGAGCAGATCACCGAGACCGATCCCAGAGTCTCGACCGCCGGCAGGCGCCGGATCAGGGCGTTGCGGCGCGCCATGCGCCGGACACCGACGGCGAGCGTGATCGTCATCACCGCCGGCAGACCCTCGGGGATGGCCGCGACGGCAAGGCCGATCACCGCCATGAAGGCCTCGTCCAGCCCGAAGGACCGGGCCAGGGTGGCGTAGGCGAAGACCAGCGCGGAAACGGCGAGCACCGCCACCGTGATCTGGCGCGCCAGCCGGTCCATCTGCCGCACCAGGGGCGTGGTGAGCTGCCTCACCCCGCCGATCAGGCTGCTGATCCGCCCGAGCTCCGTGGCCGGGCCGGTGGCGACGACGACGCCAACGCCCTGTCCGGCGGTCACGAAGGTGCCCGAGAACGCCATTGAGAGGCGGTCGCCGAGGGCGGCGGCAGCGGCGACGGCGCGCACCGCCTTGTCCACCGGCAGGGATTCGCCGGTCAGCACGGCCTCGTCCACGCGCAGGCTGCGGGCCTTGACCAGCCGGAGGTCCGCCGCCACCCGGTCGCCGGCCTCCAGCAGAACGATGTCGCCGGGCACCACGGCGTCGGCGGCGATGGTGACGCGGCGGCCATTGCGCAGGACCGCGGCCTGCGGATCGATCATCGCCTGGATGGCGTCCAGCGCCGCCTCGGCGCGGCCCTCCTGCACGAAGCCGATGACCGCGTTGAGCAGCACGACGGCGAGGATCACGAGCGCGTCGGTGGCGTGGCCGCTCGCCCCGGACAGCGCCCCGGCGGCGATGAGGACATAGATCAGCAGGTTGTGGAACTGCATCAGGAAGCGCGCCAGCGCGCCGCGGCGGCGCCCCTGCGGCAGGCGGTTGGGGCCATGGGCCGCAAGCCGGCGCGCCGCCTCCGCCTCGCTAAGGCCGTCGGGGCCGGTGCGAAGCGCGTGGAGCGCTGCATCGGGCGCGAGAGCATGCCAGGCGGGGGCGGGGGCCGACCGGTCGGGCGGCGCGTTGTGCCCCGTCGACGACCCGGCGGCTTTGCGTGCTGCGCTCGGCTGGTGCATGGCCTCCGGCTCCGGTGCGGCGGTCGTCGGCGCGGCCGCCACCGCCCCTGCCCTGCCGCGCGCTCCCGCCGTCCTACATACCGTGGCGGCAAGCCCGGAGGCTACCTCTGCGACGGACGCGCGCAGCCTCACGCGCCCCAGGGCGTTGCCGCCGCACCGCGCATGCCCGCGGCAGGATGCGGCGGCGGCCTCAGGCCTTACTGCGCCGGGCCGGTGCCGCGGATGGCGAAGGCGCGATCCTTCAGGCGCGTCATCTTGAACTTGTCGAACAGCTTGTCGTAGGTGCCGTCGGCGCTGAGCTCGGCGAGCGCCTTGGCCACCGCCTCGGCGAGCGGGCGGTCGATGAAGTCGAGGGTGATGTCGGTGCCGTTGAGGCCCTGCACCCAAATCTTGACCAGCCCCTTCTCCTCGAACACGCGCGCCGTCTCGTCGATGTTGATGCCCGCCTCGATCTGCCCGGCCTTGAGGGCGGCGGTGGTCTCGGAGGCGGTCTTGAAGGAGCGGAAGTCGATGGGCTTGAGGCCCTGCGCCACCATCCTCTCGTTCAGCACCTTGGCCTGCCGCTCCTGGTAGGTGGCGGTCTCGATGCCCACGGAGTGGCCGGAAAGATCCTCGAACTTCGCGATCTTCAGGGGGCTGTCCGGCAGCGTGTAGATGCTGATGGCCTGCTGCGCGTAGGGGATCATGAACAGGAGCTTCGAACGCTCCTCGGTCCAGAACAGGCCGGTATTGATGGCGTCGAAGCGCCTCGCCTTCAGCGCCGGGATCATGGGCGGCATGTCCATGCGCACGAATTCCGGCTCGAGGCAGAGCTTGGCGGCGATGGCCTTGCCGAGTTCGGCATTGAGACCCTGCAGCTCGCCCTTCTCGTCGAGGAATTGCTGCGGCGGCAGGGTCGGGTTGATCGACATCTGCAGCTTGCCCGGCGCCACCAGGTGATCGGCCGACACCTTGGGCGCGCAGCCTTGGGCCGGGGCGCTTTGGGCCAGGGCGCCCGGGGCGGCGCCGAGCGCGCCCAGCAAGAGGGAGAGAGCGAGCAGCCTGCGCATGAAATGGTCTCCTGTTTCCGGTTCAGCTTTAGATTGCGGACAGGCGCATGATCACGAGCGCCGCATGGCGCGCGCCGACCAGCACGCGGCCGTTGCGATGGATGAGTTGCACCTCTTCGGTCACCACCCCGCGGCCGCCCTTGGCCGAGGGCCGCTTGGCGGCGAAGGCGAACTCCACGTGCACCGTGTCGCCCGCCACCACCGGGGCGAGGAACTTCACCGCGTCCCAGCCGAGGGAGGCGACCGAGGTGTGCTCGTAGAGGCCGCTCGCGGTCTTCAGCCCCTCCATGAGGGACAGGCAGAAGAGGCCGTGCGCGAGGATGTCGGCAAAGCCCTGGCTGCGGGCATAGGCGGCGTCCGTATGAAGCGGGTGGTGGTCGCCGGTGAGGTCGCAGAAGGCGCGGATGTCGCCGGCGGAAATGGTGCGCGCGGGGGTGCGGTAGCGCGCGCCGATCTCGACGTCCTCGAAATGGACGTCGCGCGGGATTTCGGTGCGGATCGGGGCGCCGTCCATCATGCCAGCTCCTGTTCCACCTGCCGGGCGATGATGAGGCGCTGGATCTCGTTGGTGCCCTCATAGATCTGGGTCAGGCGCACGTCGCGATAGAGCCGCTCGATGCGGTAGTCGCGCGAATAGCCGTTGCCGCCGTGGATCTGCAGCGACCTCGTCACCGCCCGCTGGGCCATGTCGGTGGTGAAGAGCTTTGCCTGCGCCGCCTGCTTCACATAAGGCAGCCCGGCGTCGTGGAGCCGGCAGGCGTGGTGGATGAGCAGGCGCGCGGCGTCCACCTCGGTGGAGGTGTCGGCGATCATGAACTGCACCGCCTGGAACGAGAGGATCGGCGCGCCGAACTGCTTGCGCGTGCGCGCATAGGCGACGCCGTCCTCCAGCGCCGCTTGGGCGACGCCGAGCGCCAGAGACGACATCAGCAGGCGGGAGAAGTTGAAATTCTCCATGGCGAGCTTGAAGGCGCCGTCGCGCGGGCCGATCAGCCCCGCGTCCGGCACGAAGACGTCCTCGAAGACGATCTGGCAATCCTCGAGGCCGTGCATGCCGAGCAGCTCCTCGGCCTTGCCGCGGGTGACACCGGCCTCGTGGGCATCCACGAGGAAGCAGCTCATGGCCCTATGGCCCGGCCCCTCGCCGGTGCGGGCGAACACGATGATGCGGTCGCACACGCCGCCCAGCGTCACCCAGGCCTTGGTGCCGGTGAGGCGGAACCCGCCCTCCACCTTCCGCGCCCGGGTGCGGATGCCGGCGGCGTCGGAGCCGAAATCCGGCTCGGTCATGGCGGTGGCGAAGACGAGGCGGCCGGCGAGGATGTCGGGGATCAGCGCCCGCTGGCCGGCGCTGCCGTGGTGCGCCAGGAACAGCGCCGCCTCCACGGGGATCGCAAACGCATTGCCGACGGCGGCGGAATTGCGCGCGAGCTCCGCCATCACGAGGCTCAGGGAGAGCGTATCGAGGCCCGCCCCGCCGAGATCCTCGGCGAGGCTCAGGCCATAGAAGCCGAGCTCGGCCATGGCCGCGTAGATGGCGCGCGGAAACGTGTCGTCGCGGTCGAGCGCCCGGGCCATGGGCGCCACCTGCGCGTCGGAGAAGCGGCGCGCCGCATCCCTTACGGCCCGCTGGTCGTCGGTGAGGAAAGCCGGCATGGCGGTGTTTCGTCTTTTCAAAGTTTCACAGCACGGGTGCCGGGCCATCGCAGACCAGGTGTCCGTCGTGGACCACCTCGTCGAAAGCGCGCTCGAGGAAGTAGATGGAAACGTGCTTCAGGGGCGTCCCGAAGCAGGTGCTCGCGGCCTGCGAGATCGGCAGGGCCACCGCCCGGCGGGGACCGGCCGGGCGCTGGTAGGCGTGGATCTTGATGAACACGCGCGGCCCGTCCCCGGCTTCGCCCAACGCGCCGCGATACCCGTAATTCTCCGGCGCCACCGGCAGGAAGAAGACCGTGACGGCGGTGGGCGGCACGTTGAACGCGCCGGTGATCGCGTCGGTCATCGCGCGCACCAGGGCCTGCTTCGCGGCCGCTGCGGCGTCGGCCGACGAGAGGATTTCGACATAGGGCATGGGCCGTCCTTGCGCCGGGATGTTGGCGCCGTCAGTGGATGATCTGGCTGAGAAACAGCTTCGCGCGCTCCGACCTCGGATTGCGGAAGAATTCTTCGGGCTGCTCGACCTCGACGATCTGTCCGTCGTTCATGAAGATCACGCGGTCCGATACCTCGCGCGCAAACCCCATCTCGTGGGTGACGCACAGCATGGTCATGCCCTCCAGCGCGAGACGCTTCATGGTCTCGAGCACCTCCTTCACCATTTCGGGGTCGAGGGCGGAGGTGGGCTCGTCGAACAGCATGATCTTGGGGTTCATGCTCAGCGCCCGGGCGATGGCGACGCGCTGCTGCTGCCCGCCGGACAGCTGGCTCGGGAATTTCTGCGCCTGGTCCTCCACATGCACCTTCTCGAGCTGCGCCATGGCCACCGCCTCGGCCTCCTTGCGCGGCATCTTCAGGGCGCTCATGGGCGCCAGCATACAATTCTCCAGGATCGACATGTGGGGAAACAGATTGAAGCTCTGGAACACCATGCCGGTGTCGCGGCGCACCCGGTCCACATTGCCCCTCTTCAGCTCGACGCCATTGACGAAGATGAGGCCCTGGTCGTGCTTCTCGATGTGGTTGACGCACCGGATGAGCGTCGACTTGCCGGAGCCCGAGGGGCCGCAGATCACCACCGTCTCGCCCTTGCGCACGGTGAGATCGATCTCGCGCAGCGCCGTGAAGTCGCCGAAGCTCTTATAGACGGCCTCCATGCGCACCGCCCGTTCATCGGCGGGGATATTGAACGTGTCGACATATCTGCTCACGGCCGGATCCTCTCTCGTCGGCGCATCACCGGCTCTTCTTCTGGACGAAACGGCCGAAATGCTTTTCCAGCGGCCGCTGCACGAGATCCCACAATGTGGTGAGCGCGAGATAGTAGACGGCCGCCGCCGCATAGACCTCGAGCGTCAGAAACTGCTCCTGCATCAGCATCTCGCTGCGCCGCATGAGTTCCTCGACCGAAATCACCGAGGCGAGCGAGGTCGCCTTCAGCAGGCCGTTGATGGAATTGCCGAGCGGCGGGATCATCAGCCGGAAGGCCTGCGGCAGGATCACCCGCCAGAAGACGGTGCCGCCGTTCAGGCTGAGGGCCCAGGCCGCCTCGCGCTGGCCGGCGGGCACCGAGAGGAAGCCGGAGCGGATGATCTCCGCCATGTAGGCCGCCTCGTGCAGAACGAGGCCCAGGAGCGCGGATTCCACCGCGCCGAGCTTGATGCCGAGCTGCGGCAGGCCGGTATAGATCACCACCAGCTGCACCAAGAGCGGGGTGCCGCGGAACAGCCAGATGTAGAAGCCGGCGATCCATTGCAGGGGACGCGCCTCGGCCATCTTCATCAGCGCGATGCCCATGCCGAGGATGAGGCCGCCGACCACGCCGGCGCCCGTCAGGGCGATGGTGACGCCGACGCCGCCGATGAGGAACCAGTTGCCGAGATATCCCAGAAACGCGTCGACGTTGAAAACGTGCATGGCGGGCGCGCTTTACTGCGGGCCGGGGCCGACGATGGCCACCATCTGCCCGTCCGGCAGGCCCCTGAGCCCGAACTTGTCGAACAGCGCCTTGTAGGTGCCGTCCTGCTGCATGGAATTGAAGGCTCTCACCACGGCGTCCGCCACGGCCTTGTTGCGGAAGGCCATGGACATGCGGTTTTCGCCAAGGCCGGTGACGGCCTCGCGCGCGCGGCCTTTCTCGACCAGGACGCGCGCGACGCTGTCGATCAGCAGCGCGCTGTCCACCTGCCCGGCGAGAAGCGCGCCGGTGACGTCGGTCGCGGTGTTGAAGGAGCGGATGGTGATGGGCTTGGCGCCCTTCGCCACCTGGGCGGCATTGTATTCGTTCATCCACTTCTGCTGGAAGCTGTTGTTCTCGACGCCGACCGCGGTGCCGGCGAGATCGGCCGCGGACTTGATTGCGGCCTCGCCTTTGGGCGCCACGACGATCGACATGCCCTGGGTGCCGTACGGCACCATGAACAGGATCCTGGAGCGTTCCTCGTTCCAGAACATGCCGGTGTTCATGCCGTCGAGGCGCCCGGACTTCACCGCCGGGATCATGCCCGGGAAGTCCATGCGCACCAGGATGACGGGCGTGCAGATCCGCTTCGCGATCTCGGCCGCCAGCTCCACGTTGAGCCCCTTCAGGGTGCCGTCGGAATCCACATATTGCTGCGGCGGATTGGTGGGGTTGATGGAGAGCTGCACGCTGCCCGCCGTCACCAGATCCTCAGGCTTGATCTCAGCGATGCAGGCGGCCCGGGCCTGAAGCGCGGTCGCGGACAGGACGGCGAAAGCGAAGAGGGTGCTCAATGTCTTGGTCATTGCGCGTGGTCCGTTCGTCCAGGGAAGGCGGGTGGTGCGGGTCGATGCCCGGCGGTCAGGGATCCAGAAACGTCCAGGTCAACAGTTCTGACTGGTCAGACCACAGTCTGTCTCGAAGCCCATATCACAGGCAAGACCTATTTTTTGGCGCCGGATGCACTAAATTCCATCAATCCCCGCCGGGAGCCCGGCGATGGGCGGGAAGGCAATGCAGCTCGCGCGCGCATCGGCGCCGCGCCTGCTTTTGCCCGAAGCGCGGCCGGAAGGCGCGTCCTCCGAGCGTCCCGCGACGGCGGCGGCCCGATGGCGCAGGGCGCTAAAGGAAGATGCGCGCCCGCTCCGCGGCACCGCGAATGTGCTGCTCCATGGCGCGGCGCGCGCCGTCGGCATTGGCGGCGCGGAACGCCTCCACGAGGCGCCGGTGTTCCTTCGCGGTCTCGGCGAGGCGGTTGCGCTCGAGCATGGGCACCTTCTGGCTTTCCACGACGAAGCGCCGGACCTCCGCATAAATGTCCCGGAACAGCCGGTTTCCGCAGCGCGCGAAGATCAGATCGTGAAACCGCACGTCGTTCTCGGCGACCTTGACCACGTCCCGGTTGGCCGCGGCCGTCTCGATTTCGCGGCTCATTTCCTCAAGCATATCAAGATCCTCCGGCCCCATGTTCGGGACCGCGAGGAAGGCCGCGGCGCCCTCTATGGCGCGCCGGATCTCGAACACCTCCCGCAGGGAATAATGGGCGCCGAAGCGCCAGCTTTCCGCCGGCGCCACCTCGCTGCGCTCCTCGGCCACGAACACGCCGCGCCCGGCCTGGATGCTGATCAGCCCGAGGGTCTCGAGCACCGACAGCGCCTCGCGCAAAGAGGGGCGGGAGACGCCGAGGGCAAGGGCCAGCTCCCGCTGCGAGGGCAGCTGGTCGCCCGGCTTGAGATTGCGCTCCCGGATCATCTCGTGGATCGCCTCGGCGGTCTTCATGGGGACCGGCTGACGCGTCCGCTCGAAGCTCTTCATCATCCCGTTCGTCCTCCCGTCCCGCCGGTCTGCGCCCGCGGCGGATGCCGAAGACTTGACCCATAACGAAAATCCGCACAAGCCCATCTGGTCAGACCGGTAAGATATGTTATTTTCGGATTCCGGCTTGGGATCCAGGTCAAAACGCGAAAAGGCAGACAGTGCTTCCCGACGACGATGCTCGCGGACCCTCTCTCGACGCACCAGGCACGACGCAGGCGCAATCCCCACCCCCCTCCTCCGTCCCCGGGACAGCGGCGACGTCCGTGCGGCCCCGCACGTCTTCGCGCGCCGGCGCGGGCGGACCGGACCGTCTCGTTCCCGTGCGCCTGTCGCAGGACGCCTTCGCACCCTATGGTTCGGTGCTGCGCCGCGGCGACCCCGTCCGGGTGAATGACGGCTTCGCCACCCGCAGCGATGCGCTCGCCGACCTAGCCTGCAGCGATCCCAGCGCCCGGCTGTGCCTGTCGCTGTTCGACGTCGGCGTGCGCCCGGCGTTCATCGTCATTTCCGAGCTTGAACGCCATCCCTATTCGGCCCAGGTCTTCCTGCCCGTCTCCCCATGCCGGGCGCTCGTGGTCGTGGCCGGCACGACGGCCGAGGGCGACGTCGATCTCGACACCATGGCAGCGTTCATCGCGGCGCCGGGCGACGGCATCCTCTATGCACCGGGGGTCTGGCACCTCGGCCTCACGAGCCTGGACAGGGCCGGCCAGTTCCAGATGGCGACCTGGTCGGGCGATCTGCCGGACACGCAGATCCGCCGGCTCGATCGCCCCTTCACGATCGATGGGAGCGCGTCGTCGGTTTTGGCCCCGGAGCCGGATGAAAGCGCGGCGCGCTGACGACGCGCCCGGCCGCCGCACCGTTCGGCCAGGCAAGATTCAGCCCGCGGCGAGAACCGCCGAAAGATCCTCGAGGAAGGCGCGCACCAGGCGCGACTGGGGCCGGTCCTTGGCGGTGACCGCCGAGAGCGTCACCTGGATCGCCGGCTCGAACGGCCGCACCACGAAGGGCACCGCCGCCGGCGAGCGCGCGGTGAGCGAATCGACGATGGCGACGCCGATCCCCTCCGCCGCCAGCGCCGCGCAGATGTTGAAGAAGCGCACCTCGATATTGGGCTGGAAGGTCTCGCCGCGCCGGCGGAAGGCATCCTCGATCATGGCCTTGAGGCGGCTCGTGGTGTGGAGGCCGATCAGGCGCTCGTGCGCGAGGTCCTCCGGCGTCACCACGGCGCGCTGCGCCACCGCGCTGTCCGGCGGGCAGATGCACATCATGTCGAGCTTTATCAGCGGCGTCAGCGTCAGGTCCGGCCGCCCGTAGGGCTCGATGGCGATGCCCACGTCGAAGGTGCCGAGCTCCACCGCCTCCACCACCTCGCCCAGCAGCCGGGTGTCGAGCGTCACGTCCACGTCCGGATCGCGGCGCAGGAAGCGTTTCAGCACATGCGGCATCAGCGTCGCGGACAACTCCGCCGTGGCGACGATGCGGATGCGCCCGCGCTTGCGCGAGCGCAGGTCCCGGGCGGTCCTGAGCACCGCCTCGTGCACGGCAAACAGCGGCTCGGCCTCGGCGAGCAGGATCTTCGCCTCTTCCGTGGGAAGCAGGCGGTTGCTCTGGCGGTCGAACATGACGAAGCCGAGCTGGGATTCCGCGTGCTTCACCGCATTGCTGACCGCCGGCTGGGACATGCCCAGCTCGCGCGCCGCGTCCACCGTCGTTCCGCAGCGCATGACGGCGCGCAGGATCTCGAGCTGACGCAGATTCATCGACGGACCTTGGCTTCCCCGCCACGCTTGCGGGGGCAACAGACCCCTGTCCGTCACATCGTGTCAACCGGCTTCAGCCGCAGGCGCGTGAAATTACGCACGTGCGGCGTGAATTCCGCGAAGCCCTTCACGCGGTGGAACTCGGGCGTGTCATAGGCCTCGGGGCCGGAGATCTCGTAGACGGCGGCGTATTTCGGCCCGTCGTCCACGGCCACGAAGCGCCGCGCCGAGAGCCAGCCCGGGCAGGCGAGGAGCGCCGGCAGGTGCACCTCATCGTACCAGCGGTTGAACGCCGCCTCGAATTGCGGGTCCACGTCCACGCGGACGATGTGCAGATGGCGTTCGGCGCTCATGGCGTGGCGTCCTTGGCAGGAGGGAGGCCGGCGGCCTCCAAAGCTTCGGCGAGCGCCGCCATTTCCGCCGCCGAGAGCGGGCCGACCGGCGGCCGGCAGGCGGGCGCCGCGAGAGCGCCGAGCAGATGCAGGCAGGCCTTCAGCCGCGCCGCCACGAGGCCCGGCGGGGGCGCGCGGTAGATGGCTTCCGCCAGCGGCGTGAGCCGGCGGTGGCAGGCGAGCGCGGCGCCAAAATCCTGCGCCGTGACGGCCCGGTCGAGCGCCACCACCAGCTCGGGCGCGACCGCCGCGAGGCTCACGAGGCTGCCGGCGCTGCCGAGCATGAAGGTGGAGAGCAGGTGCTCGTCGCCGGAGGCCATCACCAGCACGTCGGGACGGCAGCGTCCGGCGATGCGGCAGGTGACCTCGTGGGCCGAGGTCTCCCAGCTGCCTTCCTTGATGGCGACGACGGCGGGGAGCGCCAGCAGCGCCTCTAGCGTCCCGGCGTCATAAGCAAGGCGACCCGCCCAGACCGAGCCCTGGAACAGGAACAGCGGCAGGCCGGTGGCGCCGGCGATGGTCTGGTGGTGCCGCACGATGGTCCTGCGGTCCGCGCCGAGCGCCCAGGAGAAGGGCGCGAACACCATCACGGCGTCCGCCCCCTCGGCCTCGGCGTCCTGCGCCAAGGCGGCGGCGGCCTGGCTCGCCTCCGCATTGATGCCGGCGACGATGCGCGCGCCCGGCGCCGCTCGGCGGGCCGCGCGCAGCACGCCGCGCGCCTCCTCGCGGGTCAGCAGCGCGTTCTCGCCCGCATGACCGTTGACCAGCAGGCCGGCCATGCCCGGCACCCCGGCCACCGCGGCGGCGTGGGCGGCCAGGGCGGCCTCGTCCACCGAGCCGTCCGCCCGCATGGGGCAGACGATGGAGGCATAGATGCCGCGGAAGCTCTCCGGCGCGCGGCGGGTCATCGCGCGGCGGCCTTGAGGCCGCTCTCCGCCACGATGCGGGCGATGTCGGCGCAGATCTCCGGCAGCACCGGCAGCAGCGGCGGGCGCGGCGTGGCGTCCTTGATGATGCCCAGTTCCTTGAGGCCGACCTTGATGCGGGTGTGCATGTCGATGACGGGCTTTGCCGCATAGATGGCGCGCACCACCGGATAGAGCCGGTCGGCGGCGCGGCGCATGGCGGAAAGGTCCTGCGCCTCGCTGGCGCGCCAGAGGTCCGCCAGCCAGAGCGGGGTGAGGCTCGCAAGGCCGGAGAGCAGGCCGTCGCCGCCCACCGCCAGCTGGGCCAAGAACCAGTTGTAGTTGGAGGGCAGGATCGCCACGTGCGGCGCCACCGCCTTGATGGCGCGCAGGTTCTCCTCATAGGCGCGCATGTCGTCGCTGCCTTCCTTCACCGCGATCACGCCCGGCACCTGCGCCAGCGCCACCAGGGTCTCGGTGGAGAAGCCGAAGCCGGAGGCGAGCGGATACTGAAACAGGGAGACAGGCACGCCGACCGCCTGCGCGACCGCGCGGGCATAGGCCACCGGCGCGCGCGGCGTGGCGGCGGCGCCGCCGCCGAGGGGGGCGGGCGGGAACAGCACCACGCAGTCCGCGCCCGCGGCCTCCGCCCGGCGCGCCTCGGCCATCGCCTCGGCGGTGCCGTGGGCGATGATGCCGGCGAGCAGCGGCTTGGCGCCGATCTGCCGCCGGGTGCGCACGATCACCTCGGCGCGCTCCGCGTGCGTCAGCGAGCCGCCCTCGCCCGCATGGCCGTTCACGAACACGGCGGCGATGGCGTCGGGCACGGCGCAGTAATCGAGCACGCGGGCATAGCCGTCCCAGTCGATGGCGCCGTCGGCGTGGAACGGCAGGACGGTGGCGACGGTGACGCCGCGCAGATCAAGGCTGGACATGGAATTCCTCAGGCGGGATTGGCGGGCGCAGCCGCCTTGGGGCGGGGATATTTCAGCGTCGCGCGGGCCTTCAGCACCTCGAGCCCGGCTTCGTTGCGGGCCGAGGCTTCCCACACCAGCGTGCGGGTCTCCGGCTCGCGCGCGGCGATCCACACGTCGATGGTGATGGTGTCGCCGTAGAACACCGGCCCGGTGAACCAGAAGCGGTCCTCGATGGAGACCCCCAGCACCCCGGCGAGCTCGGCGGTGAGCACGGAGGTGCACAGCCCGGCCACCATGATGCCGGGCGCGAGGCGGCGGCCGAAGCGGGTTCCCGCCGCATAGCCGTCGTCGATGTGCACCGGCCCGAAATCGCCGGTGGCGGCGATGTAGAGGGCGCCGTCGGCCTCGGTCACGGTCTTGGAGACGCTGACCCGGTCGCCCACGGCGAGGCTGTCGAAGGGCTTGACGTCGTACATGGTCAGGCCCCGGCGACCGGCACGAGGTCGGCCGTGCCCTCGACGACGACCGGACCGCCATCGAGGATGCAGGCGATGCGGCAGGTGAGGATGCCGTCCGCGGCGCGGGTCACCAGCGCGCTCGCCTCCACCGTGGTGCCCACCGGCACCATGGCGGGGAAAGCAAGATCGAGCCGGCCGATGCGCCGCGCCGGCCCGCCGAGGCGGGACAGGCAGGTGGTGGCGAGGGCCGCGACCGCGAGCTCGAAGGCCACCATGCCGGAGGCGCCGGCGGCGCGGGCGCGCACCTCGTCCACATGCAGCGGGCCGAGATTGCCGCTGATGCCCGTGAACATGGCCTGCTCCGCCACGGTCATGGTCTTGCGGAAGGAGACGCGGTCGCCGACAGCCGGCGTCGAGGGCGCGCTGGTCATAGGGGAAGCCCGTTCTTGATGACGCTCTTGGCGATCAGCATGCGGTGCACCTCGGAGGTGCCGTCATAGATCCGCGTGACGCGCGCATCCCGGTAGATGCGCTCCAGCGGCAGGTCCTTGGAGAAGCCGGAGCCGCCGAACACCTGGATGCCGCGGTCCGCCACCCGGCCCAGCATCTCGGAGGCGTAGACCTTGATCATGGAGACCTTGTCGCGGGGTTCGAGGCCCTGGTCGATCTCCCAGGCGGCGTTGAGCACCATGGAGCGCGTGGCGAAGATCTCGATCGCGCTGTCGGCGATCATCTGCTGCACCATCTGGAACTCGCCGATCGCCTGGCCGAACTGGCGCCTGCTCTGCGCGTGCTCGGCCATCATGGCGAGCACGCGCCGCGCCATGCCCACCGCCCGCGCGCCGATGTGGCACAGGCGGATGGCGCTCACCGAGCGCATGATGAGGCGGAAGCCCTCGCCCACCTCGCCCAGCACGTTGGCGGCGGGGATGCGGCAATTCTCGAACACGAGCTCGGCATGGCCGTAGCCGCGATGGCCCATCATGGGCTGGTGGCGGGCCACGCTGAAGCCGGGCGTGCCCTTGTCCACCAGCAGCAAGGTGATGCCGCCGCGGGCGCGCTTCTCCTTGTCGGTCACCGCCATGACGATGACGTAGTCGGCGATGTCGCCGTCGCTGATGAAGTGCTTCGTGCCGTCGATCACCCATAGCTCGCCGTCGCGGCGCGCCGTGGTGGAGATGGCGGCGGCGTCCGAGCCCGCGCCGGGCTCGGTGATGGCCATGGCGCAGATCTTCTCGCCCGAGACCGTGGGCAGGAGATAGCGCGCGCGCTGGTCCCCCGTGCAGGCCAGCAGCATGGGATAGACCTGCCCGAAGACGCGCCGGATCAAGGCGTCGGAGGTCTTGCCGAACTCCTCCTCCACCAGGCACATCTCGACGGTGGAGAGCCCGCCGCCGCCCACCTCGGCGGGCATGTTCATGGCATAGAGGCCGAGGGCTTGCGCCTTCGCCTTCACCGCCTTCAGCTTCTCGGCCGGGATCGCGGCCTGCGCCTCCACCTCCGCTTCCAAAGGCTGGACCTCGGTCTCGACGAAGCGGCGCACCGTGTCGGTCACCGCGCGGATGTCCTCGGGAATGGCGAAGTCGATCACGGGCGGTCCTCCGCGCCGGCGGGGGTGGAGCGGATGACGCCACGCGCCTCGAGGCCGGCGATCTCGTCCGCGCCGAGGCCGGCCTCGGCGAGGATCTCCCGCGTCTGCGCGCCGAGCGGCTGCGGCACGAGGCGCACCTCCGGCAGGACGCCGTCATAGCGCACGGGGTGCTTGAGCAGGGTCACGGGCGCACCGCCCGCCCCCTCCAGCGTCTCGAACACGCCGAGATGCTTCAGTTGCGGGTCGTCCAGGAGGGCGTCGTAGTCCTTCACCTCGGCATACCAGACCTTGGCGGCATCAAGCCGCGGCACCCATTGCGCGGTGGCGCGGGCCTTCAGGGCGGCGGCGACCAGGGCGGTGATCTCCTCGCGGCGGCTGAAGCTCTCCTCGGCGCTGAACGCCGCGAGGGCGGGAACCTCCAGCGCGCCGGCGAGGTCCTTCAGCGGCGACAGCGACAAGGCGATGTGCCCGTCCGCCGTGGCGTGGATGCCGTAGGGGCCGGGGCTGAACCAGGCGGCGACCCCGCCCGGCGCCCGCGGCGAAGCGGTGCGCGCGCCGTTGACCCAGGCGGTGATGGATTCGCCCTGCAAATCGAGGGCGGCCTGCAGCAGGCTCACCTCCACGAGGCGGCCCTTGCCGGTCTGGGCGCGGGCGAACAGCGCGGCGATGATGCCCATGGCATAGAAGGCGGCCGCATGGTGGTCGATGACCACCGAGCCCACCGCCACCGGCGGCCCGTCGGCGCGCCCGGTATGGGCGGCCAGGCCGGAAGCCGCCTGGATCAGCAGGTCCTGGCCCGGCTTGTCGCGATCGGGGCCGTCGGAGCCATAGCCGCTCGCCGCCGCATAGATGAGGCGCGGGAACTCGGCGCGGAGCGCTTCCTGGCCGAGGCCGAGGCGCTCCATGGTGCCGGGCCGGAAATTCTCCATCACCACGTCAGCCCCGGCGATGAGCCGGCGGGCCACGCGGCGGCCTTCCTCGCTCTTGAGGTCCACCGCGAGGCTGCGCTTGTTGCGGCCGCTGGTGAGCAGATTGACGCTCTGGCCGCCCACGAAGCGGTCGGCCACCGCCCAGTTGCGGTGGAAGGCGCCTTCGACGGGTTCCACCGCGATGACGTCGGCGCCGAGGTCGGCAAGGATCTGCGCGGCGACGGGGCCGTTCAGGAAATGGTTGAAGCTGACGACCCGCACGCCGGCGAGGAGATCCATCTGAGCCCTCTTGGTGGGAGGGCGCCGATCACGTCCGGCGCCCGATGACCCCCAACCTAGGGCCCGGCGACCGGCCGGGTAAAGAATATAGGATTATTATTATAACGCCATACACTATTCGATTTAGATATTTTCTGCCTCCCGCGGCCAGCGGCGTCCGCTCCCCACCGTTCGGCGCTAACCATATGGTTTCATGTGATTTTACGCCGGCCGGCGCGATCCGGGGACAGGCAGCGATCGCGCGGCCTAAGGGATGGACCGCCTCCGAAACGGGCGCCGGCCGGGTTTGACAGGCGCGAACACCCGGCGGCAGTTTTGCGGCCATGCCCGACCAACCCAGCGCCCCTTCCGCCGACAGCGAAATCTCCTTTGGCGCGCGCCTGCGCCAGCAGGCCGCCCGGCGCGGCGACGCGCCCGCGGTGACCGTCGTCGACGCCCGCACCGGGCCCGGCCTGCTCCCGGCCGCGGCCAGCTGGCGCGGCCTTGACGAACTCGTGGACCGCGCCGCCCACGTGCTGGCGGATCGGAGCGTCGGCCCCGGCATGGTGGTGGGCATCGGCCTGCGCAATTGCCTCGCCCACGTGGTCGCCGTGCTCGCCGCCTGGCGGCTCGGCGCCACCATCATCACCTTCGATGCGGCCCAGCCGGCGGCCCGCGCCGCGGACGTGCTGCGCCGCGCCGGCGCCCGGTTCGCGCTCGCCGAGGATGGGCGCAGCGTCGAGGGGATCGCCTTCGTGCAGCGCTCCGCCTTCGAGCAGGCCTGCCTTGCGGCTGCCGCCGCGCCGGTCGCCGACCTGGTGCCGCTGCCGGGCAAGATCGTCCAGTCGGGCGGCTCCACCGGCGTGCCCAAGCTGATGGCGGACGATCGGCCCTGGCAGCGCGCGCCGGGCCGGGCCTGGGGTAACGTCGCGCCGGCGCTCGGCTTCTGCCCCGATCAGGTCCAACTGGTGGCGGCCGCCATGTCGCACAATGCGGCGCTCACCTGGGCGCAGATCGGCCTGTTCGAGGGCCATCATCTGGTGGTGCTGGAGCAATTCGAGGCCGAACGCGCGGTCGCCGCCATCGAGACCCACCGGGTCGAGTTCCTGGTGGCGGTGCCCACCATGATGGTGCGCATGGCGGACCTGCCCGGCATCGAGCGCCGCGACTGGTCCGCGCTGCGCTCGTTCTATCATACCGGCGCGCCGTGCGCGGAATGGCTGAAGCGGCGCTGGATCGACATCCTCGGCCCCGACCGGGTGTTCGAGATGTACGGCTCGGGCGAGAATGTCGGCCAGACCATCGTCGGCGGCCGCGACTGGCTGGCCCATCCCGGCACGGTGGGCCGCCCCTTCGAGACCGACGCGCGCATCCTCGACCCCGATGGCCGCCCTGTGCCCGCCGGCGCGGTGGGCGAGCTCTTCATGCGCCGCCAGGCCGATGACGGCACGGTGCGCTATCTCGATCCCGAGGCGAAGATGCGCACCGACGCGGACGGCTTCACCAGCATCGGCGACATGGCGCGCATGGATGGCGAGGGCTACGTCTACCTCGCCGGGCGGCGCGACGACGTCATCAATACCGGCGGGATCAAGGTGCATCCCGAGAAGATCGAGGCGGTCCTGCTCGCCCATCCGGCGGTGCGCGACGTGGTCGTGATCGGCCTGCCGGACCGCGAATGGGGCGAGACGGTGCATGCGGTCGCCGAGCCCGTGGATGCCGGGGCGCCGCCGGATCTGGCCGCCCTGCGTCGCCACTGCGCGGGACAGCTCACGGCGGCCGAGCTGCCCAAGGGCCTCACCGTTCGTCCTGCGCTTCCGCGCGACGGCTTCGGCAAGGTCATGCGCCGGGCCGTGCGCGCCGCTCTGGAGGCGGACGGCGCGGAGCGGACGGCGTCCCCGCCCCCGATCCCGCCCGCTCTAGGAGCCTGATGGATTGACCGGCGCGCACGGTGCCGCCGGCCCATCGCGCCCGACAAAAATCGGGACGTGCCGGCCGCGTGAGTGCGGCCGGCGTTCTGCGACCAGAGCCAGCCACGCTGCGGGTCTTGGCGGTGTCGAAGGGCGAAAACCCGGTTGGAGCGTCGGTCGGCGACAAGCCGCCGTCCCGTCCGATCGAAGCCCAGCCATCCTTTTACTTCGCGATGCTTATGACGTGGGTCTGGCCAAACTCCGCGAGACCGGCCTCGGAGAACTCGACGCCGTAGCCCGATTGTTTGGCGCCGGAGAACGGAATGTGCGGGCCGAAATGCAGGTGGTGGTTGATCCACACGGTGCCGCTGTCGATCCGTTGCGCCAGTGCGTAGGCGCGGTCGAGGTCATCGGACCATACGGAGCCTCCCAGACCGTAAGGCGAGGCGTTGGTGCGGCGCACGACGGCGTCGACATCGTCGAAGCGCACCACGGGAAGGATCGGGGCGAACTGCTCGTCGTCGACCAGCGCGCTGCCGTCGGCAATGTCGCGGACGATGGTCGGCCGAACGAAGTAGCCCCCGTTGCGTGCTTCGATGCCGCCCGCGACGATCTTGCCATCGGCCTCGGCCACGTCGAGCAGGTGCCGCGCCTTGGCGTATTGCGCGGCGTTCTGCACCGGCCCCATGGAGGTGCCGCCGTCGAGGCCGTTGCCCAGCACCGTGGTGCCGGCCTGCGCCACCAATGCGCTGCAGAGCGCGTCATAGATCCGATCGTGGACGTAGAGCCGCTTGATGGCGATGCAAACCTGCCCGGCATTGAGGAAGGCGCCGGCGAAGATCTTCGGCGCCGCGGCGGCGACATCCACGTCGTCGAGCACGATGGCGGCATCGTTCCCGCCGAGCTCCAGCGTGATCCGCTTCAGGGTCGAGGCCGCGCTCGCCATCACCCGCCGCCCGGTCGGCGTCGAGCCGGTGAAGGAGATTTTCGCCACGTCCGGATGGGCGGTGAGCAGCGCGCCGAGGTCGTTGGCGTCGGTGACGACATTGACCACGCCGGCGGGAAAGATGTCGCGTGCCAGGGCGCCGAGCATGAGCGAGGTGACGGGCGTCGTCGGCGCCGGCTTGAGGATGAAGCTGTTGCCGAGCAGCAGCGAGGGGCCGAGCTTGTAGCAGGCGATGAGCACCGGAAAATTCCACGGCGTGATGCCGGCGACCACCCCGAGCGCGCGATGGTGCACCTCGACGCGCAGCGCCGCGTCGTCCTGCACGACCGCGGCTGGGAGGTCGGCGGCGGCGAAATGGCGGAGGAAGAATTCCGCATGGGCGATCTCCGTGCGCGCCTCACCGAGCGGCTTGCCCTGCTCCATCACCAGCGTGCGGGCGAGTTCGTCGGCGTTCTGGTGCACGGCGTCGGCGAAGCGTTCAAGCCGTGCGTGGCGCTCGACGAGGGGCGTCGCCGCCCAGCCGGGCTGCGCCCGCTTCGCCGCCGCGATGGCCGCCTCCATCTCGCCCTGCGACCCGCGCGGAACCTCGATGAAGGGCGCGCCGGTTGACGGATCGACAACGCTCAGCACGCCGGCGCCGTCGATCAGGTTTCCGTCGATGAGGAGCTTGGTTGGAAGGGCCATGGGGGAGCTTTCGTTCCGAGGGGCGGGATGGCGGGCGCACGGCTCCCGGCCGGCGCCGGGTCGCGGGCCGGGAGGCACGTCGGTCAAGGTGCAGGCCGGCGCGGTGCGGCGCCGCGTCAGGTGGGGCGCCGCATCAGGTGGGTCGCTTGGCGATCTCCTCGCCGGCAATGCGGACCGCCTGCTCCACCACCGGGTAGCCGAAATAGGGCACGAGGTTCAGCAGCGTCTCGATGATCTCCTCGCGGCTGGCCCCGGCGGTCAGCGCGGCGTTCACATGGACGCGCAGCGGCGTTTCCATGGTCTTGCTGCCGACGGCGGCCAAAGCCGCGCAGGCGGTCAGCTCGCGCGTCTTGGAGGTGATCTGCGGGCGGCCGAACACGTCGCCATAGGCGTTTTCGACGATCAGGGCGCCGATGTCCGGCGCGATGTCGGCGAAGCTGCGGACCACCGCGTCGCCGGCCGCGGCGGATGTCCTGGAGAGCACTTCCGAGCCGCGCTTGCGCCGGGCCTCGCGGGTTTCGGACGGGCCCGCCGGCGCGGCCGGCGCCGGACCCTGGGCGGCATCGCTGCTCCAGGCCTTGAAGGTGGCGTTGGCGACGCCGAACGCGTTGAGGGCGGCGGGAAAGCCCGCATAGACGCTGAGCTGGGTGATGGCCTCGATCAGCTGGTCCTTGGTGACGCCGTGGCGCAACGCCGCCTCGATGTGGAAGCGCAGCGCGTCGGCGCGATTGCCCGCCGCCGTCAGCATGGAGACGATGGCCAAATCCCGCATCTGATAGCTGAGCCCGTCCCGGGAGAGCAGGTCGCCATAGGCCACCTCCACCACCCAGCGGGCGAGGTCGGGAGACACCTTGGCAATGGGGCCGGTGACCGCGTCCGGCCCCTTCTGCGACCACGCCATGAGGGTCGCCATGCCGCGCGCATAGCGCTGCGAGCCATCGTCGGTGACGGGCGCCAGCGCCTCGAAGGCGATGTTGCGCTCCTTGAACACCTCGCGCAGCAGCCCGACGGTGTTGATGGCCGCGGTGTAGCCGCAGATGGCGATGGCCACGAACATCAGCTCCGCCAGCTCGCGCGGCTTGCCGCCAGCATTGAGGAAGCCGGTGAGGTGGAACGTGAGCTGCGGCTGGGCGCTGCCGTTGGCGATCAGCGCCGAGAGGGTGCAGATCTGGCGGGTCGGCAGATCGAGGCCGGGGCGGCAGAGAATGTCGCCATAGGGATATTCAACGGTGAAGCGGGCAAGGTCCGGCGCCACCTCGGCGAGGCGCTTCACGGGAATGTCGTAGCCTGCGCCGCCGATGCGCTTCAGCACGTCGATGCCGCGGGCATAGCGCGTGTCGGCGGTGTCGTTGCCGGTGGCGGCGACGGCGGGCCCGGCCGCCATCATGCCAAGGCTCCCCAGCGCGCCGACGGCGGTGGAGAGGAGCGCTCGGCGCGAAGGGGCGGACGATGTCGGGCCATCGGGGACTCCGGACGGACGGGTGCTGGCGGAAATCGGCTGGGCGTCGTGCATGGGGCTTCCTCCGGTCGTCCGAGGTGCTGCGCCGCCGCCGCTTGTTCAGGCCGCTGATCGACTTTCCGTTTTTCGAGCGGCTCGACAGGTCCGGCCGGTGCTTGGCGGCACGCGGGCCGGTGCGCGGGTCTGGGAGGGCACACCTTCATTTATAGTCGGACTATCGGACTATAACTTGCGCAATCGGCCCTGTCCAGCGGCAGGAGGCCGATGGCGCGATGCGCTCGGGCGCAGCCGAATCTCAGTATTATTTATTAATATCAATATGATATAGAAGACGGGGCGCGCCTGCACCGATTCGGGTTGCTCGCCGCCACGCCGTGACTATGGTGAGACATGCCCCGACAAATCGACCGTCGGGGCGATCATGGAAGCGAAAGCAGGATCATGGGGCAGGCCCGGAACGAGACGCTCGCTTTGGAGCGTGTCGAGACGTTACCGACCTATCAGCTCGTCGCCTCCTCCATCGAGAAGCGCATTCTCGAGGGCGTGTTCACGCCGGGGCAGCAACTGCCGTCGGAGCTGGATCTGGCGAAGCAGCTCGGCGTCAACCGCTCCACCGTGCGCGAGGCGATCCGCGTGCTGGAGCAGAACGGCCTCGTCTTCCGCAAGAGCGCGCGCCGCCTCGTCATCAGCGTGCCGCAGGAAAAGGATCTGGCGCAGCAGATGACCCGCGCCATGATCCTGCACGAGATCACCTTCCTCGAGCTGTGGGAGGTCATGCTGCCGCTGGAGGTGAGGGCCGCCGAGCTGGCCGCCGAGCGCGCGAGCGCGGAGGAGATCGCCCTGCTCGAAGCCAACCTCGCGGCGACCAGCCGCTGCCTGGAGCACGAGGCCGAGCTCGTCGCGCTCGACATCGCCTTCCACTACATCATCGCCAAGGCCTCGCGGAACCGCGCTTTGCTGCTGGCGCGCGAGCCCATCGGGCAGTTCTTCTACCCGGCCTTCTACCGGGTCATGTCGCGCCTCAACGCCAAGGAGCGGATGCTCGCCGCCCACCGCGAGATCGTCAACGGCATCAAGAACGGCGATCCCCGGCACGCCGCGGTCTGGATGGACAAGCACATCATGGACTTCCGCCGCGGCTACGAACTGGCCGACTTCGACATCAACCAGCCCGTGGATGGTGGCACCGCGCGCCATTCGAACTGATCGCGCGGGCCGCGCGGGCTCAGCGCGCCTGCATCCGCAGCCCGGCATCGAGCCGCAGGACGGCGCCGTTGACCATGGGATTGGTGATGATCTCCACCGCCATCCGGGCGAACTCGTCGGGCCGGCCGGGGCGCTGCGGGAAGGGGATGATGTCGCGCACCCGCGCCTGAACCTCGTCGGCCATCGCCTCCACCATGGGCGTGCCGAACAGGCCGGGGGCGATGGCGGCGACGCGGATGCCGTGCCGCGCCAGCTCGCGCGCCGCCGGCAGGGTCAGGGAAGCCACCCCGCCCTTGGCCGCGGCATAGGCGGCCTGGCCGATCTGGCCCTCGAAGGCGGCGACCGAGGCGGTGTTGACGATGACGCCGCGCTGGCCCTCGGCGTCGGGCGGGTTCTGCGCCATGGCGCAGGCGGCGAGGCGCAGCCAGTTGTAGGTGCCGAACAGGTTGACGCGCACGATGCGCTCGAACGCCTCGAGCGGGCCGGGCCCGTCCGCCTCGATGATGCGCGCGCCGGGCGCGATGCCGGCGCAGTTCACCAGCACGCGCGGCCGCCCGCGCTCGGCGAGGATGCGGGCGAAGGCGGCCTGCGAGGCCGGGCCGTCGGCCACGTCGCAGGCGAGGGCGAGGGCCCCGGTCTCGCCGGCGAGGGCGGCCATGCCCTCGGCCTTCAAATCCACCAAAGCGAGCCGCGCGCCCATGGCGGCGAGCCTGCGGGCGGTGGCGTTGCCAAGGCCGGAGCCGGCGCCGGTGACGATGGCGAGGGTGTCGGGGGCGAAGGTGTCTGGGCGGAGCATGGACGCAGGGGTGTCGGTCGGTGCCATGGTGGATTCCTTCAGGCGTGCGGAACCGTTCCGCCGCTCGGAAGGACGGCGGATCGCCGGGGGGCGGCCGTGCGGCGGGTTCAGGCGAGGGTGTCGACGAACCGCACGAAGCGCTCCAGCGGCTCGCGCTCGGTGGCGAAATTGTTCTCCGGCGCCGCGGGATCGGCGTGGCCGAGGGCCATGCCGCACAGGACCATCTCGCTGTCGGGAATGACCAGGCGCCGGGCGATCACCGCACCATAGGTCATGAAGGCGGCCTGCGGGCAGGTATGGAGGCCGAACGCGCGCGCCGCGATCATGATGTTCTCGAGGAACATGCCGTAATCGAGCCAGGAGCCGCGTTCCATGTCGCGGTCGATGGTGAAGATGAGGCCCACCGGCGCATCGAAGAACAGGAAGTTGCGCGCGTGCTGGTGCCGCATGCGCTCGGCGTCGCCCTTGGCGATGCCCAGCGCACCGTAGAGGTCCCAGCCCACCTTGCGGCGCCGGGACAAATAGGGCTCGCGCCAGCGGCGGGGATAATAGGCGAATTCCTCCGTGCCGGGATCGCCGGCGAGGGCCAGGGCGTGGAGTTCCCGCGCCAGAGCGGCCAGCGGCTCGCCCCTGAGCACCTGCACGCGCCAGGGCTGGATGTTGGTGCCCGACGGCGCGCGCGCCGCCAGTTCCAGGATGCGCGCGACCGTCGCGTCCGGCACCGGCGTCGACAGGAAGGCACGCGCCGAACGGCGCGATCGGATCGCCTCCTCGACGGACATGGGGATTCGGGCCGGTGGGGCGGAGGGCGCAGAAGGCGGGGCGTTCATTTTTCGGGCATGTCCGCGGGGGTTGCCATGTCGAGATTGGCGAGCTCGTAGCCGCGCTTGAAATCGAGGATGTGCTTCTCCATCCATTCCCGCGCCCGCTTCTCGTCATGGTCGCGGATCGCGGCATAGATGGCCTCGTGCGCCACCAACAGGCGCTCGCCGGCATTGAGGCGCGACATCACCTTCAGGAAGGGCGGGTAGAACAGCTCGGAGATCGGCATGCGCGCCACCTGGATGGCGCGGTTGCGGGTGGCGCGGGCGACGAGATCGTGGAACTCGATGTCGAGCGCGGTCAGGCTGGTGGAATCCTTGAGCGCCTTGCGCGTGGCTTCCAGGTTCCGCTCCAGGTTCTGGATATCCTGCGCATCGCTGCGCTGGGCGGCGGAGGCCGCAGCCGCCGGCTCAAGGGCATACATGGCTTCCCACAATTCCTCGAACGTCACCTGGTGCAGCACCATGGCGGCGGTGAGGCGCTTGGAAATGTCGCCCGAGTGCGGGATGGAGGCGTAGAGCTTCTTGCGCCCCGCCTCGCGTTTCACGAAGCCGTTCTGCTCCAGCACGCGGATGGCCTCGCGGATGGTGGAGCGGTTGACGCCCAGCCTCTCCGCGAGCCCCGCCTCGGAGGGCAGCAAGTCCCCCGGCGCGATCTCGCCCGACAGGATCTTGCCCTCGATGGTGCGGGCCACGAGGCGGAAGGCGGGCTCCACCAGCACCGGGTCAAGCGCGAGCGACATCGGCGATCGTCCTCTCGGCCGCGCGGGCCTTCTCCAGATCACGCAGCACCTTGCGTTGCACCTTCCCGGTCATGGTCTTCGGCAGCTCGTCGATGAAGGCGATGGCGCGAGGATATTTGTAGGGAGCGGTGACACGCTTCACGTGATCCTGCAAGGCGGCGGCCAGCGCCTCGTCGCCGGCGAAGCCCGGGCGGAGCACGACGAAGGCTTTCACGATCTCGCCACGCTCCGGGTGGGGTGCCGCGACCGCCGCACATTCCTGCACCGCCGGATGGTCGAGCAGAGCGTTCTCCACCTCGGACGGGCCGATGCGGTAGCCGGCGGAGTTGATGACGTCGTCATTGCGGCCGCGATGGTAGAAATAGCCGTCCGCATCCACCATCCCGAGGTCGCCGGTGACGAACCAGCGTCCTTCCGGCCCCTCCACATGGGCGGCTTCGGTGCGTTCCGGCTCGTCCAGATAGCCGAGCATCATCTGCGGGTTCGGGGTAAGAAGGGCGATGTCGCCCTCCACGCCGGGCGGAAGGCGGTTGCCCGCGTCGTCGATGACGGCGAGGTCGAGCCCCGGCAAAGGCTTGCCCATGGAGCCCTCCCGCGTCGGCAGGCAGGGATAATTGAGCAGCGTCATCAGCGTCTCGGTCTGGCCATAGGCTTCGAGGATGGGGATGCCGGTGGCCTTCTGCCAGCGTGCCGCCACCGCCGGATTCAGCGTCTCGCCCGAGGAGACGGTGTGGCGCAGGCGCGAGAGGTCGTGCTCGGCGACGCCCGCATCCACCACCCGGAACAGCTCGGTGCCCGGCGCGCAATAGACGCTGACGCCATATTTCTCCAGCAGGCGCAGGCGCTCCTTCGGGTCGAACGGACCGTCGTAGAAGAAGCTCGCGGCGCCGCAGCTCCACGGCCCGAACAGGATGGAGGTGCCGGCCTTGCTCCAGCCGGTATCCGCCGTGCACCAGATGGTGTCGCCGGGGCGCAGGTCGAGCCAGCAGACCGCCGAGCCGCGCCAGGCATAGAGCCCGCGGGCGGCGTGCAGCACGCCCTTCGGCTGCCCGGTGGAGCCGGAGGTGTAATAGAGGACAGCCGGGTCCTCGGCCTTGACTGCCACCGGCGCGAAGCTCTCGTCGCCCGTCGCCAGCGCCTCCTCCAGCGGCTCGAAGCCGGGCGCGCCGCCAAGGGGGCCTGCAAGCGCAAGACGCACCGGCACCTCGCCCATCACATCGGCGAACTTTGCCGCATGTTCGGCCCGGGCGACGACGGCGCGAACCCCGGCGTGGCGGACACGGTATGCGATGTCCTTGGCGGTGAGCATCTCGATGGAGGGGATCGGCACCGCCCCGAGCTTCAGGCAGCCCACCATGGCCACCTGCCATTCGGGGATGCGCGGCAGCATCACCAGCACCCGGTCGCCCTTGCGGATGCCCCGCGCCGCCAGCGCCGCGGCGAAGCGATTGGTGAGACGGGAGATGTCGGAGAAGGAGAACCGCCGCTCCTCCCCCGCCGCATTGGCCCAGATGAGGGCCGGGCCGTCGGCCGTGCCGGCGAGATGGTCCACCACGTCGGCGCCGAAATTGAACGTCTCCGGCACGTTCCAGCGGAAGGTGCGGACCGTCTCGGCATAGTCGGTCATGTTGGGGGCGGTCGGACTGGGGGCCATGGCTTCCTCCCGGAGCATTGCGCTCTCTCGTTTTCAGATCACCTTGCTCGTCTTGAGCGCGGCGATTTCGTCCTGCGAATAGCCGAGGCGCGCCAGCACCTCGCCAGTGTGCTCGCCGAGCAAGGGCGGCGGCGAACGCTGCGTGCAGGGCGTGCCGGAATATTTCACCGGAAAGCCGAGCTGGGGAATGGTGCCCTCCACCGGATGCTCCATGGACAGCAGCATCTGCCGGTGGCGGGCGTGGGGGTCGGCGAACGCCTCCGCCATGGAGAAGACCGGGCCGAAGGGAATGTCGGCGGCTTCAAGTTCCACCACCCATTGGTCGCGCGTCTTGCGGCCAAAGAGGTCGGCGAGAATGGCCTTCTGCGCCACCGCGCGCTCGCCCTGCGGCCATTGCTCGTCCTTCAGCGCGGGCAGGCCGACGGCGTCGCAGAAGCGGTGCCAGAAATGCGGCTCGATGAGGCCCAGCGCCACATGTTTTCCGTCCGCGCAGGCATAGACATTGTAGCAGGGCGCCTGGCCGATGAAGGGCCGCTCGCCGCCCTTCGGCTCGATGCCGGCGAACAGGTGGTCGGCGCCGTGCAGGGACAGCCAGGACATGGCGCCGTCATGCATGGACACATCCACGAACTGGCCCCGCCCGGTGGTCGCCCGCGCCAGCAGCGCGGCGAGGATGCCGGTGGAGGCCATGAGCGAGCCGCCGCCCACGTCGGCGATGGACAGGCCCGGCACGATGGGGCCTTCGCCTGCCTTGCCGAACAGTTGCAGCGCCCCCGCCTCGGCGAGGTAATTGAGGTCGTGCCCCGGCTTCAGCCGGCTCGGCCCGTCCTGCCCGTAGCCGGAGATGGCGCAATAGACGAGGCGCGGGTTGATCTCGGCCAGCGTCCCGTAGCCGAGGCCGAGGCGGTCCATCACGCCCGGCCGGAAGCCCTCCAGCAGCACGTCGGCCTCTTCCACCAGTCTGAGGAGGATGGCGCGGCCTGCCTCGGACTTCAGGTTCAGCGTCAGGCTCCTCTTGTTGCGGTTGAGCAGCAGGAAGGAGCCCGATTCCGCCCGGTTCAGCGGCGGGAAGGTTCGGTTGTAGTCGCCGCCTTCCGGCTGCTCGATCTTGAGCACGTCGGCGCCGAGGTCGGCCAGCATCAGGGAGCAGAAGGCGCCGGGCAGCAGGCGGGTGAGGTCCAGCACCTTGAGGCCGGCGAGGGCGAGCGGCGTGGCGGTGGGCGTGAGGGCGTTCATGGGTGGTCTTTCGGATCAGGCGGCGGTCCAGCCGCCGTCCACCGCCAGCGAGGCGCCGGTGATGTAGGAGGCCGCGGGCGAGGCGAGGAACAGGCAGGCGCCGACCAGCTCCCGGGGGTGGCCGAAGCGCCCCATGGGCGTGCGGCCGGTGACGCGCTCGGCGAGCTTCGGGTTCTGACGCAGGCCCTCGGTGAGCTCGGTCTCGAAATAGCCGGGGCCGACGGCGTTCACCCGCACGCCCCTCTTCGCCCATTCGAGGGCGAGCTGGCGGGTCATCAGCTCCACCCCGCCCTTGGCGGCGCAATAGGCCGTGGTGCGCGCCAGCCCCACCCGCCCGGCGACCGAGCTGACGTTGACGATGGCGCCTTCGCCCTGGGCCAGCATCACCCGGCCGGCGGCGCGGGCGGTGAGGAACACGCCGGTGAGGTTGGTGTCCACCACGGCGCGCCATTCCTCGAGGCTGGTGTCCTCGGCGGTCTTGTACCAGGGATTGACGCCGGCATTGTTGACGAGGGCGTCGATGCGGCCGTGGCGCGCCACCACCGCCCGGCACAGCGCCTCCACGTCGTCCTCGCGGGACACGTCGGCGGCGATGCCCTGCGCCGTGCCGCCTTGCGCGACGATGGCGGCGGCGGCGGCCTCCACGGTGGCGGCGGTGCGGCCGGTGAGCACCACGCGGGCGCCGGCCTCGGCGAAGCCCTCCGAGATGGCGCGGCCGAGCCCCCTGCCCCCGCCGGTGACGATGACGACCTTGCCCTGAAGGCCGGCGACGGACGGCGCTGCGGGGGCCAGAGCACGGTCAGGCATGGCGACGGCGATGCTCATCAGGCCGCCCTCCCCGCCGGCATGGCTTTGGCCGCCGCGCCGCGCGCCAGGCGCCGGGCGATGCTCCAGCGGTGCACCTCGGACGGGCCGTCATAGATGCGGAAGCCGCGCACGTCGCGGAAGATGCGCTCCACCTCCGTGTCCCGCGTCATGCCGAGCCCGCCCAGCACCTGCAGGGACCGGTCCACGATGCGGAAGATGGCCTCGGAGGCGAACACCTTCACCATCGAGCTTTCCACGTTCGCCTTTTCGCCCTGGTCCAGCAGCCAGGCGGCGTGGCGGATGGCGAGGCGGGTGGTGTGAAGGTCGATCTCGTTGTCGGCGAGCATGAAGCCCACCCCCTCGTGCGACAGCAGCGTGCCGCCGAACGCCTCGCGCCGGCCCGCATATTCGGTGGCGATGTCGTGGGCGCGCCGGGCGGCGCCGAGCCAGCGCATGCAGTGGGTGAGGCGCGCCGGCACGAGGCGCGCCTGGGCATAGCGGAAGCCCTCGCCCACCGCGCCCAGCACGTCGGCGGCGGGAATGCGCACATTCTCCAGCGCCACCTCCGCATGGCCGCCGGTGAAGGAGCTGTCGAGGGTGTCGAGGGCGCGGGCGATGCGGAAGCCCTCCGCCGGAAGGTCGGTGAGGAACATGGTGGCGCCCACGTCCCGGCCATCCACGACGGTGCGCGCCATGACGATGGCGAAGGCGGCGCCCTCGGCGCCGGTGATGAGCCACTTCACGCCGTTGACGACGAAGTGGTCGCCCTCCTTCACCGCCGTGGTCCTCATGAGCGACGGATCGGCCCCGGCGCCCGGATGGGGCTCGGTCATCAGGAAGCAGGAGCGGGTCTCGCCCGCCGCCAGGGGCGCGAGGAAGCGCGCGTTCTGCTCAGGGCTCGCCACCTCGGCGAGCAGGTGCATGTTGCCCTCGTCCGGCGCGGCGATGTTCAGCGCCACCGGGCCGAGCATGGAATAGCCCGCCGCGTCGAACACCACCGCCTTGCCGAGGTGGGAGAGGCCGAGCCCGCCCCAGCCCCGCGGCACATGGGGGCTCAGCAGGCCGGCGGTCCGTGCCTTGGCCACCAGGTCGCGGCGCAGATCGTCGGTGGGGCCGTGGGCGGTGCGGCGGGGGTCGGCCTCGAAGGGCAGGACCTCCTGTCGCACGAACGCCTGCGTCTCGGCCTCCAGCGCCGCAAGCTCTTGGGGAAGCGCAAAATCCATGGGGCGTCGCCTCAGAATGTCTTGTCGTTGACGATGTCGAGGGTGAAATCGAAAAGGGCTTCGGCGAGCTGGCCGAAGCCGGCATAGCGCGGGTCCGCCGTTTCGCCGGCGAGGTGCCGGGCATGGAGCTGGTGGAACACCACGCCGAGCTTGAGCATGGTCAGCACCCGGTAGGGCTTGAGCTGGGAGAGGTCCCGCCCCGTAGCGCGGGCATAGGCCTGCGCCGCCTCTGCGCGGGTCGGGAAGCCGGGATAGGCCGTGGGCATCTGCGCCAGATCGTGCATGCACGCCGGATCGCCCGGCTCGGTCCAATAGCTGAGCAGGGTGGCGAGGTCGAACAGCGGGTCGCCGCGGGTGCCCATGTCCCAATCCACCACGGCGACGGGAGCGCGGGTCGCCGGATCGAGCAGGACGTTGTCCAGCTTGAAGTCGTTGTGCAGCAAGGTCGGCGACGGGGCGTCCGCCACCTCGGCGGCAGCCAGCCAGGTCGACACCGCGCGGGCGGCGGGCGAGAGCGCGCCCGTCGCCACCCGCTCGGCCCGGCCGATCCAGCCGGCGGCGGTGCGGGCGAAGAAGCCGGCGGGCCGGCCCAGGTCGCCCAGCCCGACGCGTCCCGGATCCACCGCGTGGATGGCCGCCAGCGTCTCCACCAGCAGGCGCGAGATCGCGACGCCGGTCTCCGCCGTGGCGGGCAAGGGCGCGAGGCTGTCGCCGCGCAGGGCGATGCCATTGCGGAATTCCAGCAGCTGGAAGGGGGCGCCGGCAATCCCGGCATCGGCGCACAGATGCAGGCTGCGGGGCGCCAGCGGCAGCTCCCGCCAGAGGTTCGAGAGGATGCGGTGCTCGCGCGCCATGTCGTGGGCACCGGGCGGCAGGGGGCCGTCCGGAGGACGGCGCAGCACCGCCCAGCCGCCATCGAGGCGGACCAGGTAATTGAGGTTGGCAAGCCCGCCCGCGAACTGGCGTGGCGCGAACGCGCGGTCAAGCCCGATGCCGTGGCCGGCAAGATGGATGGCCACCGCATCCCAGTCGAGCACCCGGCTTTCCGCCCGGCTGCGCAGGGCCACGCCCGGCGGCGGCGACGGAGCCTGCCGCCCACGGGCCGGGACCGCCGCGGGCCCCTCGTCCGGAGACGGCGATGGCAGACCAGGGGGCATGCGTTCGGCTTCGACCATGGAGCACCGGTTGGGGTTTTGTCGGACCAAAACTGTCCGACTGAAAAAGTTTGGTCAAGTGAAAATTCGTCACTGCGACGCAGCAAACCTCGTCTCTGATATGAGATAAATACATATAAAACAAATATTTAAGCTCAGTCCTAGCCCCAGACACCGGTCTATTGACGATTGACCATTCTTCGATTTATGGTCTGACTATCAGATCAAAATGCCGGATCAAAACACCGGTCTCGGGAGGAAGCGCCAATGTCTCGACGCCCTGGCACGCGCCGCGTGCCGACCCTTGCATTCGCCTGTGCTCTCGGTGTCGCGGCCCTTGCCGCCACGCAGTCCCTGCCCGCTGCCGCCCAAGCGCCTGCGCCCGGCGCGGCCAAAGCGATGGAGCAGTTCGTGCCGATCGCCATCTACCGCACCGGCCCCTACGCCCCGGGCGGCTCGGGCATCTACGGCGCCTATGCGGACTATCTGGCGCTGGTGAACGCCCGCGACGGCGGGGTGAACGGCGTGAAGCTGGTCTATGAGGAGTGCGAGACCGGCTACCAGCCCGACCGCATGATCGAGTGCTACGAGCGCCAGAAGGGGAAGGGCCCCACCGGAGCGGCCGCCTTCACTCCCTCCGGCACCGGCGGCGTCTATGCCCTCATCGACCGCATGACGGCGGACAAGATCCCCTCGGTCACCATCGGCTACGGCCGCACGGATTCCTCCGACGGGCGGGTCTTCCCCTATTTCTTCCCGCTCATCTCCAATTACTGGAGCGAGAACACCGCCACCCTGCGCTACATCGCCGGGCGCGAGGGCGGCCTCGAGAAGCTCAAGGGCAAGAAGATCGCCAATGTGGTGATGGACTTTGCCGCCGGCCGCGAGACCCAGGCCATCCTCGATGCCCAGGCCAAGCGCTATGGCTTCGAGGTGACCACCTTCCCCATCGCCCCGCCCGGCCTCGACCAGCGCGCCGTGTGGCTGCAGGTGCGCCAATATCGCCCGGACTGGGTGCTGTTCCGCGGCTGGGGCGCGGCCACCCCCACGGGCATCAAGGAAGCCGCCCGTGCCGGCATCGCCCGCGACCGCATCATCGGCTGGTGGTGGTCCGGCTCCGAGGAAGACGTGACCCCCGCGGGCGACGCCGCCAAGGGCTTCATCACCGCCCAGTTCCACGCCACCGGGCCGAACTATCCGGTGTTCGAGGACATCAAGAAATACGTCTACGCCAAGGGCCAGGGCAATGTGGAGGAGAACCGCATCGGCTCGGTCTACTACGTGCGCGGCGTGCTGCACGGGGTCGCCGTGACCGAGGCCATGCGCACCGCCATGAAGAAGTTCGGCAACCGGCCGCTCACCGGCGACGAGGTGCGCTGGGGCCTCGAGCATCTGGTGATGACCGCCGACCGCATCAAGGAACTGGGCCTCGAAGGCCTGATGCCGGAAATCAAGGTCACCTGCGCCGACCACGAGGGCGATGGCGCCATCCGCTTCCAGCAATGGGACGGCGCCAAATGGGTGATGATCTCGGACTGGATCAAGTCGGACCAGTCCATGGTGCGCCCGCTGATCGAGGCGTCCGCCGCGCAATTCGCCAAGGAAAAGGGCATCGCGCCCCGCGACTGCGCCAGCGAGACCAACTGACGCCAAGGCCGATGCGCGCCGGCGCATCGGCCGTTCCCGCGCACCGTGCCGACGCGCCAGCGCATCGGCCCCCTCCCACGCCAAGCACTGAACGGGGCACGCCATGAGCGGGCAGGGACCGTTATTGTCCGTCGCCGGGATCGAGGTGATGTATGCGCGCCTCGCGCTGGTGCTCCGCGGCCTCACCCTGGCCGTGCCGAAGGGCGGCATCGTCGCCCTTCTGGGCGCCAACGGCGCGGGCAAGACCACCACCATGAAGGCCATCGCCAACCTGCTGCGCGCCGAGCGGGGCGAGGTGACGAAGGGCGCGATCCACTACGACGGCGCGCGCATCGATCATCTCGAAGCCTCCGACCTCGCCCGCCGTGGCCTGTCGCTGGTGATGGAGGGCCGCCACGCCTTCCCGACCCTCTCGGTGGAGGACAATCTGAAGGTCGGCGCCTTCTCGCGTCGCGACGGCGCCGTGGCCGAGAGCCTGGATCTGGTCTACCGCACCTTCCCCCGCCTGAAGGAGCGGCGGCGGCAGCAGGCCGGCCTGCTGTCCGGCGGCGAGCAGCAGATGTGTGTCATCGGCCGCGCCCTCATGGCCCGGCCGCGCATGATCCTCCTGGACGAACCCTCCATGGGTCTCGCGCCGCTGCTGGTGGAGGAGATCTTCGCCACCCTGCGGCGTCTCAACGCCGAGGAGGGCGTGACCTTCCTGCTCGCCGAGCAGAACGCCGCCGTCGCCCTGCGCTACGCCACTTATGCCTATCTGGTGGAGAGCGGCCGGGTGGTGCGCGAGGGACCGGCCGCGGCGCTGGCCGCCGATCCGGACATCCGCGCCTCCTATCTCGGGCTCGATGCCTCCGCCGCGGCGGACGGCGCGGCCCTTGCCGCGCGGCGCCGTCTGCGCTGGCTCTCGTGATCCGCATCCCCGCCGATCCGGCCATGGTCGAAGAGACAGACCCCGCCATGAACCTCGCCCCGGACCATGCCGCGCTGGCCGCCGCCTCCCTCAGGGAGGCGCTGCCGGGCGCGCTCGTTGCCGCCGCCCGCCGCCATGCGGGGCAGCCGGCCCTGCGCCACAAGCGCGGCGGCATCTGGCACAGCTGGACGTTCGAGGAGACGCTCGCCCGCGTCGCCGCCATGGCCCGCGCGCTCGAGGGGGACGGCCTGTCGGGCGGCTTCGTCGCGATCCTCGGCGAGAACCGGCCGGAGCTCTACGCCGCCACCTTGGCCGCGCAGGGGCTCGGCGCCGCCGTGATGCCGCTCGCGCCGGAATTCCTGCGCCGCTTCGGCGCCCCGCAGGCCGCGCCTGCGCTGATGATCTGCGAGAGCGAGGAGGCCGCGCGCGCCTGGCGCGCATTCGGCGGCGCCGGCACGGTGCGGAGGCTCGACGAGCTCGCTGCGGCGCCGAGCGGGGCCGGCGACGATGCGGTCGCGTGGTTCGCCAGGCGGGCCGCCACCGTGGAGGGCGCGGGCACCGCCCTCGTGCTGCAGACAGATGGCGCGGACGGGCCGCCGCGGCCGGTGGCGCTCTCCCATGGCCATCTCCTCGGTGCCGGAAGGGCGCTCGTGGCCCGGCTTGCCCTTGGACCTTCCGACCGGCTCATGGCGTTCCTGCCCGTGTCGGGCATTGCCGATGCCGCCTTCAGCCTCCTCGCGCCGCTCCTCTGCGGCGCGACGGTGCATTGCGTCGAAGGGCCGGCGAGCCTCCCGAGCGACATGCGGGATGTGGCGCCCACGGTGCTGGCCGCGCCGGCCCGTGCGCTGGAGCTTCTGGAGCGCGACGCCCGCCGCCGCCTCGCCGCCGGCGGGCCACTGGCGCGGGTGCTCGCAGCTCGGGCGGAGCGCGGCGCGCCGGGCTCCGGGCCGGTCTTCGCGGCGCCGCTGCGCAACGCCCTCGGGCTCAGCCGCTGCCGCCTCGCCTTCGTCACCTCCGGCACGCTGGAACCGGGCTGCGGCGCCCGGCTGGAGGCCTGGGGCCTGCCGCTCGATCTCGACCTCGCCCTGGCCGGCGACGGCGCGCCGCTCTCCCGTGCGGCGCTTGCCGCGGGGGATGCGCTCCTGCTGCGGCGCGTGGAGGCCCTGCTGCGCGGGGAAGACGGAATCGACCGCGCCCGCGTAACCCGGGCCGGGGACGGTCTCCTCGCCCGCCTCGCGCTCATGCCCGCCGGAAGCGCCACCGACGGCGGCGCCGGCGCCGGTCGCGCCGAGGCGGCGGCCCAGCGGGTCAATGCGCGCCTTGCGGCCGAAGCCGGAGCGGAGGCCATCACCTCGGTGGAGATCGCCGCCGGAGGCTTCGCGCCGGACGAGCTGACGCTGGAGGGCGAGACCCGCCATGCCGCCTCCGCGCCGTTCCCGGCCGCCGCGGAGGCGCCCCGCGGGGCGCCGGCCGGGCGGGGCGCCGGCGTGCTGCTGATGGACGTGCGCGGCGTCAACGTCGCCTTCGGCGGGGTGCGGGCGCTGACCGACGTGTCGCTGGCCGTCCATGAGGGGGAGATCCTCTCCATCATCGGGCCGAACGGGGCCGGCAAGACCTCGCTGCTCAACGTCATCAACGGCGTCTACCATCCGCGCTCCGGCACCATCACCTTCGCCGGCAAGGCGCGCGCCCGCATGCGCCCGGCCTTCGCCGCGCGCGCGGGCATCGGCCGCACCTTCCAGCACGTCGCCTTGTTCAAGGGCATGAACGTGATCGACAACGTGCTGGTGGGCCGCGCCGCGCGCTTCAAGGGTGCGCTCCTCGGCAAGCTGCTGCGCCTGCCCTCCACGGCGGCGGAGGAGCGCCGCGAGCGGGAGGCGGCCGAGCGCATCCTCGCCTTCCTGGAGCTGGAGCATCTGCGCAAGGAGCGGGTGGCGAGCCTGCCCTACGGCATCCAGAAGCGGGTGGAGCTGGCCCGCGCGCTCGCCACCGAGCCGAGGCTCCTGCTGCTCGACGAGCCCATGGCCGGCATGACCCACGAGGAGAAGCGCGACATGTGCGGCTTCATCCGCCGGGTCAACGGGAGCTTCGGCACCACCATCCTCATCATCGAGCACGACATCGGCGTGGTGATGGGCCTGTCCGACCGCGTCGCGGTCCTCAATTACGGCCGCAAGATCGCCGACGGCACGCCGGCCGAGGTGCGGGCCAATCCCGAGGTCATCGCCGCCTATCTCGGCTCCGTCGCCGTGGGCGAGGCCGCCTGAAGGAACAGCACATGAGCGACTTCTCCTTCTTCCTCGAAGTCCTGGTGGGCGGCCTGCTGTCCGGCGTCATGTACACGCTGGTGGCATTGGGCTTCGTGCTCATCTTCAAGGCCTCGGGCGTGTTCAATTTCGCCCAGGGCGCCATGGTGCTGTTCGCCGCGCTCACCTTCGTCGGCTTCCTGGAATTCGGCCTGCCCGCGTGGGCCGCCTTCCTCGCGGCGCTCGCCGCCATGCTGGTGCTGGCGGTGGCCATCGAGCGCACGGTGCTGCGCCCGCTCGTCGGGCAGGATCACATGATCCTGTTCATGGCCACCATCGGCCTGTCCATCTTCCTGGAGGGCTTCGCCCAGCTCATCTGGGGCACAAGGGTGCGCGGGCTGGACCTCGGCATCTCCGACGAGCCGATCGAGATCGGCGGCATCCTGATCTCCCAGTTCGACCTCTCCGCCGCGGCGATGGCGGCGGCGCTGGTGGCGGTGCTCTCGGCCTTCTTCTCCTACACCAAGGTGGGCCGCGCGCTGCGCGCGGTGGCCGACGACACCCAGGCGGCGCAGGTGGCCGGCGTGCCACTGGGCTTCATCTGGGCGGTGGTGTGGGGCGCGGCGGGCTTCATCGCGCTGGTCGCCGGCCTCGTGTGGGGCGCCCGGCTCGGGGTGCAGTTCGCCTTGACCCTGGTGGCGCTCAAGGCGCTGCCGGTGATGATCCTCGGCGGCTTCAACTCCATCGCCGGCGCCATCGTGGCGGGGCTCGTCATCGGCGTCAGCGAGAAGCTCGCCGAGATCTATCTCGGCCCGATCATCGGCGGCGGCATCGAGAACTGGTTTCCCTATGCGCTGGCCATCGCCGTCCTCCTCATCCGCCCCGCCGGCCTGTTCGGCGCCGCCCGCATCGCGAGGGTCTGAGCCATGTTCTACCGTGACGCCGGGGCGCTGAAGACCTCCTACGCCCAGGAGCAGGCGATCTTCCCCGTCGCCCTCGATCGCTGGGGGGTGGCGATCGTGCTGGCGGTCGGGGCGCTGGTGGTGCCGCTGGTGGCGGGGCCCTACTGGCTCGGCTCCATCCTGCTGCCCTTCCTGATCCTCTCGCTCGCCGCCATCGGCCTCAACCTCCTCACCGGCTATGCCGGCCAGCTGTCCCTGGGCTCCGGCGCCTTCATGGCGGTGGGGGCCTATGCGGCGATCAACCTCGTCATCCGCCTGCCGTGGCTGCCGTTCCCGGTCTCCTTCGCGCTGGCCGGGATGGTGGCCGGGGCCGCGTGCCTCGCCTTCGGGCTCCTCTCCCTGCGCATCCGCGGCTTCTACGTGGCGGTGGCGACGCTCGCCGCGCAATTCTTCATCGAATGGTTCTGCACCCACGTTCCGTGGCTGGTGCTCAACACCCCCTCCGGCGTCGTCTCCACCCCGACGCTCTTCTTGTTCGGCGTCGACTTCTCCTCGGTGCCGGCGCGCTATCTCGCCGCCTTCGCGACGGTGGTCGTGCTGGCGCTCCTCGCCAAGAATCTGGTGCGCTCCTCCGCCGGCCGCGCGCTGATGGCGGTGCGCGACCACGAGACCGCCGCCGAGTTGACCGGCGTGGACACCGCCCGCGCCAAGCTCACCGCCTTCGCCGTCTCCGGCTTCTATTGTGGGGTGGCGGGGGCGCTGTGGAGTTTCCTCTATCTCGGCAACGTGGAGATCGAGGCCTTTTCGCTGCACCGCTCGTTCCAGATCCTGTTCATGGTCATCATCGGCGGTCTCGGCTCCATCCTCGGCTCGTTCCTCGGCGCCGCCTTCATCGTGCTGCTGCCGGTGGCCATCGCCAACGCCGCCACCATGTTCGGCGCGGCGCTGAAGCCGGACGTGCTGGCCAATCTCGAGCTGATGATCTTCGGCGGGCTGATCGTGGGCTTCCTCATCATCGAGCCGAGCGGCCTTGCCCGCCTCGCGGTGAAGGCGAAGGAGCGCCTGCGCCGCTGGCCCCTGCCCTATTGAGCTTGGCCCAAAGTGCCCCCCGGGCCGCGCCGAACAACGCGCACCAAAGCGCGTGCAACTGGAGGAAACGCCATGAAGAAAGTCTACCGCCGCCTCGCGCTGGCGGCGCTGATGACGCTCGCGCCCCTTGCTGCCGTCCCGGTGCCAGCGGCGGCCGAGGAATTGCGGCTCGTCTTCGACATCCCGCTCAACCATCCGCGCGTTCCCTATTTCACCGCCATGGCCGATGCGGTGGCGCGGTCGACCTCCGGCCGGCTGACGCTGACGGCCAATCCGGGCGGCACCATCTATCCCGGCTATGCCTCCATCGAGGCGCTGAAGGACGGCAAAGCCGAGCTCACTTTCGTCAATGCCGCGAACCTCGAGCGGCTTGATCCGCGCTTCGGCTTCGTCAACCTGCCCTTCGCCCTCGATGACACCGCCATGGCCCGGCCCGCCACGCGGCGCGGCGTGGTGGAGCTGCTCGACAGCCTTGCGCAGAAGCAGGACCTGCGGGTCATCGGCCTGATGCGCGGGGCGGACCAGCTCTTCATCTTCCGCGACAAGCGCGTGGCCGCACCGGCGGACCTCAAGGGCCTGAAGATCCGCGTCGCCGGCGCCGGCACCTATGAGGAGATCATGCGCCGCCTCTCCGCGGAGCCGGTCGTTCTGCCCATCCCCCAGATGAAGCCGGCGTTCGAGCGCGGCACCCTCGACGGCGTGTTCACCTCGCCCGGGGCCTGGATGTCGCAGCTGGGGATGGGTGCCCCCAAGGCCACCCATGCGCCCGGCCTGATGATGATCACTTACGTTCTCGTCGCTCGCAAGGACGCAGTGGAACGCCTGGCGCCGGCCGATCGCGAGGCGCTGCTTTCTGCCGCCCGCGCGGACATCACGGAAGGGTGGGGACGCATGGAGGCGGATGACGCCGCCATCCTCAAGGACATGGCGACGAAGGGCGCGGCGATCATCACGGTCGCCGACCTCAAGCCGTGGCGCGAAGCCGTGGCCCCGATCGGGGCCGCGTTCGCGGCGCGATTCCCCGACACCTGGGGCGCGCTCCAGGCCCAGATCGGGCCGCAAGGCAAGTGACCGGTCAGCGCGCCGGCCGCCCGTCCGGCGCGCGCCGTGCCATCGGTGGGACACAGGGAGCGCACGCGATGAACGCATCTCCGCAGCGGCAGGCGGCGGCATTCAAATCCATCCGCGCAGAGGTTCGCGGCCGCGTGGGATGGATCACCCTCGACCGCCCGGAGGCGCTGAACGCGCTCAACGCCGCGATGGTGGAGGAGATCGCGCGCGCCCTCGCCGGGTTCGGCGGCGATCCCGATATCGGCTGCATGGTGGTGGCCGGCTCCGAGCGCGCCTTCGCGGCGGGGGCGGACATCAAGGAGGCGGCGGATCGCACTTATCCCGAGACGTTTCTCGAGGACTTTCTCGCCTCCTGGGATGCGATCGCGCGCGTGCGCAAGCCGGTGCTCGCCGCGGTCGCGGGCTATGCTTTGGGCGGCGGCTGCGAGATCGTGCTGATGTGCGACCTCGTGATCGCTGCGGATACGGCACGGTTCGGCCTGCCGGAAGTGAAGATCGGCGTCATGCCGGGCGCCGGCGGCACCCAGCGCCTCGCCCGCGCCGTCGGCAAGGCGAAGGCCATGGATCTCTGCCTGACGGGGCGGATGATGGACGCCGCGGAGGCGGAGCGCTCCGGGCTGGTCTCGCGTGTCGTACCCGCCGCGGCTCTGCTCGCCGAGGCGCAGGCCGTCGCCGAAGAAATTGCAGCAAAATCCCGCATCAATACGATGGCGATCAAAGAATCCGTCAACCGCGCCTTTGAGACCTCCCTCTCGGAGGGGCTTTTGTTCGAGCGCCGGACCTTCCACGCGCTCTTTGCAACCCTGGACCAAAAGGAGGGAATGGCAGCCTTCGTGGAAAAGCGCCCACCTCGGTTTCGCCATGGATGACTTGCGGAGGCCACCTCATGATGGCTTTACCGTCGGCCAATCTGATGTAGTTTGCCGGGATGCTGAGGTCCTTTGACTTGCTCCGACACAGCGCGACATCCGCTGCCGTGATCTCGGCGGATGAGGAGCGCGCCGTGCTGAAAGGCGGAGGCAGCTATGCCATGCCGTGGCATTGGCATGATTGTCTCATGCTCATTTTGCCGAGCGTCGGAGCACTCGACCTGCGGCACGAAGACCAGCGGGACGGTGTCTGGGTCTCTGAAGACCGATTTGCGCTCGTCCCGGCCCATCGGGCCCATGAAACGTGTGCCTGGCGCGAGCCCCATGCGCACGTGGCGCTCTATGTCACGGACACGGCGCTCGCGCGGATGGAGTCCCAATTGGGCTCCCTCGCGGGCGTCCGGCGCCTTGCCCATGCCACGGGGCTCTTTCCCGTCACGCCGGAGATCCGCGCCCTCCAGGCCTTGTGCCAGGACGAATCCCCGAATCCTCTCGGCGTGGAGACCATGCGCCACCACCTTTCGGCCGCGCTCCTGATCGGGTGCCTTGCCGTGGTGGAGCGGGGAGAGATGCTGCCGCCCGCGTCCCATCGCGCCCACGGCGGCAGTCTTGTCGCGGAATTGAAGGCCTACATCGCAACGCGCATCGGGCAAGACCTTGCGCTTGATGAGCTTGCCGGCCGCTTCAGCGTGTCCCGCCGGCATTTGACCCGCCTGTTCCGCGACAGAACCGGGCAATCCATCGGCGAGTTCCAGGCCGCCACCCGACTGGCCGCTGCGCGCCGCCTGCTCGTCGAGACGGACCTGCCCGTCAGCGAGATCGCCTACCGGGTCGGCTTCGAGAGTTGCTCCGCGCTCTCGCGGGCCATGCGGCGACAGGAGGGCTCCTCGCCAACCCGACTTCGGCGCGCCGGCATGGCCCGTTCGGTCAATAGTTAGGGCCCGCGCGGAAGCGCGCACCTGGGCGATTTTTTCTAGCCTGTTCCGAATAACAATCAGAGATCGGAACGGGACATGGGTTTGCTAGAAGTCCGCTCGGGCGACCTGGTGATCTTTACCGAGGTCACGAAGACCTTCGCGCTGGGCGCGGCCAGTTTCACGGCCATCAAAGACGTAACCCTGCGCGTGCGGCGCGGCGACATCGTCATCCTGCTAGGGCCGTCAGGCTGCGGAAAATCCACGCTCCTCAACCTGACAGCAGGCCTGATTGCACCCACTCATGGGCAGGTTCTTTATGCGGGCCGGCCGATGGATGGCTTGAACGCAAGCGTCGCCTACATGACGCAGGCCGATCATCTCTTCCCATGGCGAACGGTTGCCGGCAACGTCGGCGTGCCGCTGGAGATCGCCGGAGTATCGCGCGCCCAGCGCACCGCGCGGGTGGCCGAACTTCTTGCCCTGGTCGGCCTTTCGGATTTCGCGAGTTCCTATCCGAACCAGTTGTCCGGCGGCATGAGGAAGCGAGCGGCGCTCGCCCGCCTGCTCGCCGCGGATCGCGAGACGTTGCTTCTGGACGAGCCGTTCGGCGCTCTCGATGCCCAGCTCCGGCTGACGCTGCAGGTCGAGCTCCTCCAGGTCTGCCGCGCGCTCAACAAGACGGTTCTCTTCGTCACCCATGACATAGAGGAGGCCGCTGCCCTGGCCGACGTATGCGTCGTGTTCCAGGGACTGCCGGGCACGATTGCCAAAGTGATCGAGAACCCGCTGCCGAAGGACCGTGATCTGCGCGCTCTGCGGTTCGATCCGCGCCATCACGCCTTCACCAACGAACTCTGGGCAATGCTGACCCCGGACCTTGCCGTGCCGCCCGCGTCGAGCGCAGCCCAGATGCATTGAAGGCATTTCCCCCATGACAACCCACCGAAATCTGCTTTACGTGACCCGGCTGGCCTTTCTGCTTGCGCTTCTGGCGCTGTGGCAAGTCGGCTCAACGCGTGGTGGCTTCGAGTTCTACATCTCGAGCCCCATCGCCATCGGGGAGAGCTTCTGGCACCTTCTGCGCTCGGGCGCCTTCCTGTTTCACGCGTCGATCACCACCGCCGAGGCCTTTCTCGGCTTCGCGATCGGCGGTGGCGCCGGCATGCTTGTTGGGGTGGGGCTCGGCCGCTCCAAATTCCTGGCCGACGTCCTTGATCCGTTCCTGACAGCATTCTACAGCCTGCCGAAGGTCGCACTCGCGCCGCTGTTTGTGTTGTGGTTCGGCATCGGCATTGAGATGAAGATCATTCTCGCCGCGGTGACCGTATTTTTCCTTGTGTTTCTCAACACCTATACGGGCGTGCGCAATGTGAGCCGGGAACAGCTTACCGTCATTCGCATCATGGGGGCAAACGAGGGTCATCTGCTCACGAAAGTCGTCCTACCTTCCGCTATTACATGGGTCTTCGCGGGGTTGCGCCTGTCGGTTCCCTACGCGCTGATCGGCGCCATTGTCGGAGAAATCATCGCCTCGAACCGCGGGCTCGGCTTCCTCGTATCCGACGCCGCCTCCAAGTTCGACACCGCCGGTGTCTTTGCAGCGCTTGTTGGGATCGTGATGCTCGCCATGGTGCTCAATGTGGCGGTGAAGCAGACGGAGCGCTGGCTGATGCCCTGGAAGGCCTCGGAAGGTCTTCGCGAGGTCACCGTCTGAACCACCCTGCCCGGCACAGTCCATCGAACCTAACGGATAACTCCATGCGCATCTCACGTCGCCAAACCCTTGCCCTCGGCGTTGGCGCCATGGCATCCCTCGCCGGCGCGTTGCGAAAGCCCGCCTTCGCGCAGGGGAGTGGCCAGAAGGTGGTGATCGGCCAGCCCTCCGAAGGCTTCATCTATCTTCCCCTCTACGTCGCCCGGGCGAAGGGCTACTTCACCCAGAACGGCCTCGATGCCGAGTTCATCGTTTTTCAGAAGGGCGGCGCCGAGGCGATGGCCGCCGTACTTGGCGGACAGTCGGACATCTATGTGGGAAACCCCGGCATCCAGCTTCGCGCACAGGAGAAGGGGCAGGCGGTGACGAGCTTCGCCGCCGTGGAGACCCAGTTCGGGTCCGACCTGGTGATTTCGGGCGAGGCGGCCCAACGCATCGGCCTCCCCGGACTCCGGGATCCGAAAGCCAAGGCTGCAGCCCTCAAGGGGCTGACCATTGCGGTGGCGGGGCCTGGCAGCCTCACTGACCTCATGGTTCGTCATATTGCCCGTTACGGCGGCCTGGACCCGGATCGCGACCTCACCATCACCCCCATCGGTGGCGGCGCCAACATGCTCGCCGCGTTCAGCCAAAAGCGCATCGACGGCTATGCGCTGTCCGCCCCAACATCCACGGCCGGAATACAACGGTTCGGCGGCGTGAACGTCTTCGACTTCGCCAGGGGCGAATACCCCCCCTTCGCGGACTTCCTCTTTTATACCCTCATCGCCCGCGACGACTTCATCCTCAAGCAGCGCGAGAAGGCGCAGAAGGTGGTGCGCGCGCTATGGAAGGGCCTCGTCCAGCTGCGCGACGAGCCGGAGGACGCGAAAGCCGCGGTACGGACGTTCTTCGAGAAGACACCTTCCGGCGAGTTCGACCTTGCCTGGCAGCAGAACCTTCCCGCATTCCCCGCATCGCCGCGCATTACCGCAGCCGGCATGCGGAAGAACTACGATTTCTTGCACGAAGGGGACGGCAAGGCGGTTTCTGTACCCCTGGAGAAGAGCTTCACCAACGAAATCGTTGACTCCATATCTCCCGTGAAGGGTTGAGCAGCAAGAGAAGAACCATGCATAAGGTTGACTTCGTCAATGTCTTCACGCTCTCAGGGCAAGGTGGCAATCCCTGTCCCGTGGTCGCCGACGCCCAAGGAATGAGCGCGCACGATATGCAGGCCATAGCCAAACATTACGGACACGAGGCAGGATTCGTCTTCCCAACCGAAAATGACGATGTGGACTTTGCCTTTCGTTTCTTCGTTCCCAACCACGAGATGGAGATGTGCGGGCACGCCACCATAGGCGCGCTCTGGGTTCTTACACAGCAGAACCGCCTGACCGAAAGCGCGATCCGCATCTCGACCCGCAGCGGACCCGTCACCGGCTATGTTGGCAGGGATGAGGACGGCGCGCCCGCGATCGAGATAACGCAGCCCGCCGGCAAGGTCGTCCCTCTGACGAACGCGCAGGGCGATGCAGTGCTCCACGCCCTCGGCGTGACGCGCGATGCGCTGGCCGACCTGCCGCTGCACAATGCGGTGACGTCGCGGGTGAAAACCCTCGTGCCCATGCGTGATGTTGAGCGTCTGCACGCGCTTGTCGCGAACGTGCCGGCAGTGGAGTCGGCCTGCCGCCTGATCGGCTCCACCGGCCTCTACCCCTATGCAGTGGCCGATGAGAGCGCGCGCGTGTTCGAAGCACGTCAATTCCCCCGCGCATCGGGATATCCGGAGGATGCGGCAACCGGGATCGCGGCGGCGGCGCTGGCCTTCGGCCTTTTGCGGGATGGTCTGATTACCCCTGACGATCGCACGATCCGGGTGCTTCAGGGACGTGCCATGCGCCGTCTGTCGGAGATCCGGGTGCGCATCGGTTTTGCTCAAGGTCGCGCGGTGGGGTGCCTGCTTGGCGGCGCCGTCTCACAGGCGGATGCACACAATCACGCGGTTGCGGCATAGGCCATCGCCTGCAGCGTCGAAGAGCGGTTGCGCGCCATAGGAAGGCGCCTTCCGCCCGGCGCCGCACCGTCAGCTGAATATGTGCCCAACGCTTGGGCCGGCACGCTGCTCGTCATTGCAAGCAAAACCCCAGCGATTGAAGGCAAAGCCGCATTCACGGGAGTGGTCGGCAAGGACCATAATCCAGTCGAATCCAACTTATCACCGATCGGGCGGCGCTCCAGCGGAGGGACCGTCCGACGGGGCGGCGGAGCGCCAAAGGACCTCGAAGATCCCATTGTTCAGCATGGCGAGCTCGCGGCTCTCGATGCTGAATGCGTAATTCTCATTCTTCGACGAGATGTAGCTGACAACGTCGTCGTGCAGGAACATGGTCATGCCGAGATCGATGCCGGGCGGGGCATAGCGCAGATCCCGCAATTCGCTTTCGGAGCTGGGCCACATCGCCTCGGTTTCCCGCAACCGCGAGCGCAGGACCTCCAGCTTGATTTCCCGCCGCGCCCGCTCGGCGATGAAGCGCGACATTTCCTCCGCACCCGGCACTTCCAGCAGTTCGCCCATGGATAGGATGCCGCGGATGCGCTTCGACTGGGTTTCGAGCACGCCCCACAGGACGCGCCGGATCCCTTCCGCGCCCGAGTGATAGTGCACCCGCGGCTTGAACTGCGCCCCGTTGTACAGCGAGCGCAGTTCCGGAACGAGGTCGTCGAGCATGGCCCGGGTGCGATCCCATTCGCCGATGAGAACGCAAGGATCCTCCGCAACCACGTGGCGCACGCCGGCCACGTCCCGCTCGGTGACCATTCCGCGTGCCGCAAGCCGGGCGAGGAGATCGTAACCGCTGGTTCGGGTGACCCCCGCGCGCTGCGCGACGGCCGTGATGGGGGCCGAGCCGAGCTCGAGGGCGGCGCGATAGAAGCGCTGCTCTTTGTCGTTCAGGCCCAGTTGCTCAAGACGCGCATCGATCATGCGGCCACCTTGTGTCATTTTTTTTCGACAGTCAATGGGACGCGCGGTCGACCTTCAAGAGCGGCAAATGAGTGAAAATTTGGGCATCTTTGGTGGATATTGATGCAATTATCCAGCCCGATCGCCTTGACTTGCTTCGATGGAGTCGATGAAGTTCGACAAAATGACCGGAGGGAGTTTGGCGATGGCTCGGAAAATGGTGTTCGCCCTGGCCCTGGCGGCCGGGCTTGGGGCAATGGTTGCTGGAGCCGAGGCGCAGCAGCCGGTCAAGATCGGCGTGCCGCTGCCGCTCAGCGGACCGAACGCGCAGTTCGGCATCAACATTCGCAACGGGCTGGAGCTGGCGCTCAGCGACATCAACGCCGCCGGCGGAATCAAGTCTCTGGGCGGCGCCAAAGTGGAGCTGGTCTATGCCGACGTCCCGGCGCCCAACGCGGCCGGCGCGGCGGCGCAGCGCCTCCTCAGCCAGGACCAGGTGGTGGGCCTCATCGGCTCCTTCGTGTCGTCCATCACGCTCGCCGTCTCGGAGGTGTCCGAGCGCGCGGGCGTGCCGATGATCACCCACTCGTTCGCGGACCAGATCACCGAGCGCGGGTACAAGTACATCTTCCAGGTTTCTCCCAAGGCGAGCCGCTTCGGCAAGGACCAGTTCGGCTATGCCGTCGCCATCGGCAAGAAGGCCGGTGTCGACGTGAAGAAGGTCGCGATCCTTTACGAGGATACGGCCTACGGCACGGCCCAGGCCAAGGGGCTCCGCGAAGCCGCCAAGGCGGCGGGGATCGAGATCATCGTCGATGAGGGCTATCCGCTCGGGATCACCGACGTGGCGCCGCTGGTCAACAAGATCCGGGCGACCAACCCCGACATCGTGTTTCCGGTGTCCTACTTCCACGACGCGCTGCTGATCCTGCGCACCATGCGCCAGCAGCAGATCGATGTTCCCGCCGTCGGCGGGGCGGCGGGCTACATCATCGCCGAGTTCGAGAAGGGCCTCGGCCCCTATGCCGACGGCGTGTTCTCCATCGCCCCGGCCAATTACGACGCCGCGCCCGAGATCAACGCGCGCTACAAGGCGAAGTATGGGTCCTTCATCCCCCATGAGGCGCTGATGTACCCGGCGGCGCTGGAGCATCTGGTGCGCGCCATCGATCTTGCCGGATCGCGCGATCCGGAGGCGATCCGCGATGCGGTGGCCAAGCTGCGCTACTGCGAAGGCTTCGCCAAGGCGCTCCCCGGCGGCTGCACGGCCTTCGACGCCAAGGGCCTCACCAGCGTCGCCACCCCCGTCCTGGTGCAGTGGCGCGGCGACGGGCTCGACACCGTCTATCCGGACGCGGCGGCCAAGGCCAAGCCGCGGTGGAAGGGCAAGACGGTCGACTGAGGTCGGGCCGAAGACCGGAGACGCCGTCCATGTCCCAGCTTCTTCAGGCCGTCATCGACGGCCTCCTGATCGGTGGCGTTTACGGCGTCATCTCCGTCGGACTCTCGCTCGTGTTCGGCGTGCTCGGCATCGTGAACTTCGCCCAGGCGGAGTTCCTGATGATCGGCATGTACGTCGCTTGGTTCGCGTGGGCGTGGCTCGGGCTCGACCCGATCCTGGCCTCGGTCCTCTCCTTCGCGGTCGGCTTCCTGCTGGGCGCCGCGGTGCAGGTCACCCTGGTGCAGCGGGTGATGCGCGCGCCCCACGTGGCCCAGATCTTTCTCACCGTCGGGCTGCTGGCGGTGCTGGAGAACGGGGCGCTGATGCTGTTCGGCTCCACCTTCCGCTCGGTGCAGACCCCCTACCAGGCATCGGCCCTGAAGCTCGGCCCGCTGTTCGTCTCGGTGCCCTATCTCCTCGCCTTCTGCGCCGCGGTTTTGGTCTCCGTCGGCCTGTGGTGGCTGCTCGCGCGCACCTGGCTCGGCCGCGCGATCCGCGCGACGGCGCAGAACGAGATGGCGGCGCGCGCCTTCGGCATCAATACCGGCCGCATCTATGCCGTCGCGCTGGGCATCGGCACAGGGCTGACCGCCTTCGGCGGGGCCATCATCCTGCCTTACGCCACGGCCAGCCCGGCGGTGGGGACCCAGTATGTGGTGCTGATGTTCACGGTGGTCGTGCTCGGCGGCCTCGGCAGCGTCATGGGCGCGCTGCTCGGCGGGCTCGCCGTGGGCATCATCCAGGCCCTGTCCGGCTTCGTGCTGCCGATCCAGCTGCAGAACCTCGCAATCTTCGTCGTGTTCATCGCCCTGTTGGCCTTCCGTCCCGAAGGGCTGATCGGAAAGGCCCGCTCGTGATCCGCGCCCTCATCATCATCGCCGGCGTGTCGCTCGCCGCCTGGATCGTCGGCAGCCAGCTGCCGGCACGCAGCTACGAGGTGCGCGTGCTGTGCCTCATCCTGCTCGCCGCGTCGATGGCGCAGAGCTGGAACATCATCGGCGGCCTCGCCAACCAGATCTCGCTGGGCCACGGCGCCTTCTTCGGCATCGGCGCCTACGCCTCGACCATCCTGCAGCTCTCCTACGGCCTCAGCCCGTGGCTGGGCGCGCTGGCGGGGATGGCCGCGGCGATGCTCGCCGCGCTCCTGCTCTCCTTGCCCACCATGCGGCTGAAGGGGCCGTATTTCGCGCTCGCCACGCTGGCCTTCGCCGAGGCCTGCCGGGTGGTGGCCAACGCCTTGCCGATGACCGGCGGCCCACAGGGTGTGTCGGTCCCCTTCCTCGGCGATTCCTGGGCCATGCTGCAATTCCGGGCGCCGGGAACCTACCTGCCCGTCTTCATCGGCCTGTTCGCCCTCACCAGCCTCGTCTTCGCGCTGCTGGCCAACGGCCGGATCGGCTATCAGCTGCGCGCCCTGCGCGAGAATGAGGATGCCGCCGAGGTCGCCGGCGTCGCCACGCTGCGCACCAAGCTCATCGGCAGCCTGGCCTCGGCGGCGCTGACGGCGCTGTGCGGAACCCTGTTCGCCCAGTTCACCTTCTTCATCGATCCCGACAGCGTCTTCAGCGTCTCGGCCATTTCGATCCGCATGGCGCTGATCGCGATCGTCGGCGGCGTCGGCACCCTCATCGGCCCCATCCTCGGCGCGCTCGCCATCGTCCCGCTGGAGGAGGTGCTGAGCGCGACGCTCTCGCAATATATCGGCGGCATCGCGCCGTTCACCTTCGGCCTGGTCCTGATCGCCATCGTGCTGCTGCGGCCGCGCGGACTTGCCTCCCTGCCGGGGCTGCGCCTGGCCGAGGGAGGCCGCCCATGAGCCCGCGCGTCTGCGTGCGGGGCGTCACGGTCCGGTTCGGCGGGCTGATCGCCGTCAACGATGTGGGCTTCGAAGCCGCGGCCGGCGAGATCATCGGCCTCATCGGACCCAACGGCGCGGGCAAGACCACGCTGTTCAGCACGCTGGTGGGGCTGGTGCGTCCCGCCGCGGGCTCCATCAGCCTCGACGGCGCGCGGATCGAGGGCCGCAAGCCCCATGTGATCGCCCGCGCCGGCATGACGAAGACGTTCCAGAACACCGCCCTGTTTCCGGGCATGAGCCTGCTGGACAACGTCATGACGGCGGCGGTGGTGCGCGAGGATCTGAAATCGGCGCGCCGCACGGCCGAGGCCTGCCTCGAGCGGGTCGGCCTGCGCAAGGCGGCGCTCGCCAACGTGGCCGATCTCACCTTCCCGCAAAAGGCCCTGGCCGAGCTCGCCCGGGCCCTGGCCGTCAAGCCGCGCGTCCTGCTCCTCGACGAGGTCATGGCGGCCCTCACGCCTGCGGAAATGGACGAGGTCATGGCCACCATGCGCTCCCTGCGCGACGAGGACGGCATGACTCTGCTGGTGGTCGAGCACCACATGCGGGCCATCATGCGCCTGTGCGAGCGCATTCTCGTGCTCAATTTCGGGCGTCTCATCGCCGATGGCCCGCCGTCCTGCGTCTCCGCCGACCCGGACGTGATCCGCGCCTACCTGGGACAGGACCATGCTCATCACGCGTGACCTCGGCGGCGGCTATGGCGGCCGCGACGTGCTCTGCGCCATTGACGTGGAGATTGGTGCTGGCGATACGGTGGCCATTCTCGGCGCCAACACCGCCGGCAAGACCACCCTCATCCGCGCGCTGGCCGGGCTGCTGCCCCGCGTCAGCGGCGCCATCCTGTTCCAGGGCCAGGACATCACGCGCGTGCCGGCCCATGAACGGGCCGCTCTCGGCATCGCGCTGGTGCCGGAAGGCCGTCACGTCTTCGCGCAGATGAGCGTCGAGGACAACCTGCTGGTGGGCGCCTATCACCGCCGGGCGGAGCGGCTGACGGGCGACCTGGACGCCTGCTTCGACATGTTCCCCCGCCTGCGCGAGCGGCGGACGCAGCGCGCCGGGACGCTGTCCGGCGGCGAGCAGCAGATGGTGGCGCTCGGCCGCGCCCTGATGTCGAAGCCGCGCCTGCTCCTGCTGGACGAGCCGAGCCACGGCCTTGCCCCGCTGATGGTGGAGGAGGTGCATCGCGCCATTGAGCGCGTCACGGCGGCGGGCATCTCGGTGCTGCTGGTGGAGCAGAACGTGGTCGGCGCGCTGAAGCTGGTGCGCCATGCCTACGTGCTCGAGGCCGGGCGCATCACCTTGTCGGGCACGGCTGCGGAGCTGTCGGGGAACGACGAAGTCCGCCGCGCATATCTCGGAATCTGACGGAGACGACCGATGACGCATTTCACCGCTGCCGTGGTCCAGGCCGGGACCGTGGGCGCAGACAGTGCCGCCACCCTGGCCAAGGCGGAAGACTTGATCGCCGAGTGCGGGCGGCGCGGGGCCGAGGTGGCGGTCTTCCCGGAGGCGTTCATCGGCGGCTATCCCAAAGGCGCCGATTTCGGCGTGGTGATCGGCGCGCGGCGCCCGGAGGGCCGCGAGGAATATGCCGCCTACGCCTGCCGGGCGATCCTCGTGCCGGGCCCGGAAACCCTGAGGCTCGGGCGCGCGGCGAAACACGCCAAGCTCTTTGTGGTCATGGGCGTGATCGAGCGGGACGGGGGAACGCTCTATTGCACCGTCCTGTTCTTCGGGCCGGACGGCAGCCTGCTCGGCAAGCACCGCAAGATCATGCCGACCGCGGCCGAGCGCCTGTGCTGGGGGTTCGGCGACGGCTCGACCCTGACCACGGTGCCGACCCCGTGGGGGCCGCTGGGCTCGGTGATCTGCTGGGAGAACTACATGCCGCTGCTGCGCATGGCCATGTACAGCAAGGGCATCGCCATCTATTGCGCGCCCACCGCCGATGATCGCGATACCTGGGAAGCCACCATGCGCCACATCGCGCTGGAGGGGCGCTGCTTCGTGCTCTCGGCGTGCCAATACCTCACCCGCGCCGATTTCCCCGCCAACATGCACAACGCTTTGCCCGCGGAGGCCGGGGATGTGCTGATGCGCGGCGGCAGCCTCATCGTCGACCCGCTCGGGCGCGTGGTGGCGGGCCCGGATTTCTCCGGCGAGACCATCCTCGTGGAGCAGCTCGACGTGCGCGACATCCTGCGCGGCAAGTTCGACTTCGACGTGGCCGGCCACTACGCCCGGCCGGACCTGTTCAGCATGACGCTCGACGAGCGGGTCCGCGCGGCGGTGCTCACGACGGCGGCGGAGTAAGGCCCGTGTGGGATCGTCCCTTCTATCACCAGGACACGCGGGCGCTTCAGGACCGCTATGACGGGCGCCGGACGGCGGACGCCCTGGAGCGCCACCGCAAGCATTACGCCTTCTGGGAGGACGAGCGCGCCATGATCGAGGCGGCACGGTTCTTCTTCATCGGCTCGGCAAGCGGCGAGTATACCGACTGCAACATCAAGTCGGGAGATCCGGGCTTCGTGAAGATCACGGGTCCTGGCGAGCTCGAATACCCCGAATATGATGGCAATTCCATGTACCGCACCGCGGGCAACATCGCCGCCAATCCCAATGTCGGGCTGCTCTTCGTGCGCTTCGACGGCACCAGCCGTCGCATCCGGATCAATGGCCGCGCCTCGCTCCATGATGATCCGCGGACGCTGGCGCGGCATTTCGGCGCGAAGTTCGTGGTCCGGGTGGCGTGCGAGATCTACCCGAACTGCCCGCGCTACCTGCCCGATTTCGAGCACGACCGGCCCTCGCTCCATCCGCCGCGTCCCGGCGCGGGCACGCCGCCGCCGCCGGAGTGGAAGGGCCGGGACTATATTCGCGACACGCTGCCCGCCGACGATCCGCACCGCGAAGACCCGTAGGCGATCCGCTCCGGCGGCGGATGGATGCCGATGAAGGCAGGACCTGGTACGGACCAAGCGCCGGGTTCGCGCCCGCGGGGGAAGTCGCCCCCGCCGCTTCCCGCCAAGCGGCGGCGCATCAGCTGTCCGCGCCGCGGTCGCCGGAATCGGGAAGGGTGGCCGCCAGCCGTTCCGCCGCTTCCAGCAGGTTGGGCACCAGGGCTTTGGCCTTCTCCAGCGAGAAGCGGGGCACGGGGCCGTGGCAGGCGACCGCCGCCACCACCGTGCCGCGCCGGTCCTTCACCGGAACGGCGATGGCGACCAGCCCTTCCAGAAACTCCTGGTCGTCCATGCTGTAGCCGCACCTCGCGATGCGCTCCAGCTCCACTTCCAGCTCCTGGACGGTGGTGAGGGTGTTCGGTGTGTGGGCCTTCAGCTGCAGCGTCTCCAGGATGCGGCGGCGCTGGGCGGGGCGCATGGCGTTGAGGAAGAGCTTGCCCGAGGCCGTGCAGTGCATGGGCACGCGCGAACCGACCTCCAGGTGCATCCTTAGCGGCCAGGCGGCCTCCACGCGCTCCAGATAGATGGCTTCGCTGCCCACGCGGGTGACAAAATTGCAGGTCTCGCCCGCCACCGCCACCAATGCCTCCAGGATGCCGCGCCGCTCGATGCTCACCGAGTTGCGCAGCATGTCGAACCCCATGCGCAGGAAGCGCGGCCCCACCGCGAAGCGCCGGCCGTCCGGCTCGCGCAGGAGATAGGATTCGCCCTCCAGCTTCTGGCACAGGCGGTGCACGGTGGGCTTGGGCAGGGAAAGCCGCATGCACAGCTCCGGGACGCCGAGCGGCGTTTCCGAGCGGGCGATCTCGCCCAGCAGATCCAGTGCCCGGAGCATGGCCGAGGCGTTGTCGCGCTCTTCCGATTTTTCCGGCGTCTCCGCCTGCTGCTTCGCCCTGGCCATCTGAACCGCCACGCTCGTCCGCCGCAGCGCCACCCTTAGAGCGCGATCGGCGCGGAGGGAACCCTTTTCTCTTTCCGTCCGGACGGGAAGAGCACTCTAAACCGTTGAGCAGAGAAGAATTTACCGCTGCACACAGGCGCCCGCGGCGGGGACGGGCACAGGGCCGCGGCCACCCTCTGGCAGGGACTTCGGACGGAACGCAGACGCACACGGGCGCCTTCGCACTGCACAACGTAAATCTCATTAAATGAGACGTTTCAGTTCAAAAAGTGGATTGACTCGTCTCATTCCTTCGTCGCATCGTGGCGCCGTAGAGAGGAAACGGCCATGCAAGGCGAGGAAAACTTCGACTTCGTCGTCATCGGCGCGGGGTCGTCGGGGTGCGTTCTGGCCAATCGGCTGAGCGAGGACGGCACGAGCCGCGTTGCTCTGGTCGAGGCCGGCCCGAAAGACACCAATCCCTGGATTCACGTGCCCATCGGCTACGGGAAGACCATGTGGAACGACCGGCTCAACTGGCGCTTCAACACCGAGCCGGAGCCCACCATGGGCGACCGGCGCATCTACTGGCCGCGCGGGCGGGTGCTGGGGGGCTGCTCCTCCATCAACGGGCTCATCGTCATCCGCGGCCAGAAGGAGGATTACGACGGCTGGGTGGCGCGCGGCTGCGCCGGCTGGGCCTATGAGGACGTGCTGCCCTATTTCCGCAAGCTGGAGGACAATCCCAGCTTCGCCGGAGATCCGCTGCACGGCACCGGCGGGCCGGTGACGGTCAGCTCCATCGCGCGCAAGCACGAGCTGATCGAGGCCATCAAGGCCACCGGCCGCGCCCTCGGCGTGCCCGAGACGGCGGACTTCAACGGCGCCCGGCAGGAGGGCACCGGCTATTACCAGCTCACCACCCGCAAGGGCTTGCGGGTGAGCGCGGCCAAGGCCTATCTCGCCCCCGCCAAGCGGCGGGCGAACCTCACCATCCTCACGAAGACGCAGGCGCTGCGCGTGCTGTTCGAGGACGGCCGCGCCACCGGGGTGGAGGTGAGCGCCGGCGGCCGCATCACGGTGCTCAGGGCACGCCGCGGCGTGATCTTGTCCGCCGGAGCGGTGCAGTCGCCCCATCTGCTCATGCTCTCCGGCATCGGGCCGGCGGCGCACCTTCGGGCCAACGGCATCGATGTGCAGGTGGACAGCCCCGGCGTCGGCGGCAACCTGCAGGACCACCTGCAACTGCGCCTGCTCTATCGCTGCACCAAGCCCATCACCACCAACGATGCGCTGAACTCCGTGTTGGGCCGCCTCAAGATGGGGCTCGAATATCTGCTGTTCCGCGGCGGGCCGCTCGCGATCGGCATCAACCAGGGCGGGCTGTTCACCCGGGTGCTGCCGGAATCGCAGACGCCGGACATCCAGTTCCACATCGGCACGCTCTCGGCCGACATGGCCGGCGGCAAGGTGCACGATTATTCCGGCTTCACCCTCTCGGTCTGCCAATTGCGGCCCGAGAGCACCGGGTGGGTGCGGCTCGGCTCGGCCGACCCGCTCCAGCCGCCGAAGATCACCGCCAATTATCTTGCCACCGAGACCGACCGGCGCTGCGCCGTCGCCGGCATGGCGTTCGCCCGCAAGCTCGCCGCCACCGAGCCGCTGAAGAGCTATGTGGCGGAGGAAATGCAGCCCGGTCCCGGCGTCACCGACGACGACGGCCTGCTCGCCTTCGCCCGCGAATACGGCGCCACCATCTTCCATCCCGTCGGCACCTGCCGCATGGGCGCCGACGGCGACCGCGAGGCGGTGCTGGACCCGCGCCTGCGGGTCCGCGGCGTCGACGGCCTGTGGGTGGTGGACTGCTCCGTGATGCCGAGCCTCGTGTCCGGCAACACCAATATTCCCGCGATCATGATCGGAGAGAAGGCTGCCGACATGATCCGCGAGGATGCCGTGAACAACAGTACCGGGCGAGACAACGCCTCAAATCAGATCAATGACGGGAGGACACAACAATGGCTGGGCAAGCGGGAGCTTCAAGTCGCGAACTGAGGCGGGTGGTGGGCGCCAGCGTCATCGGCGCCACGATCGAATGGTACGATTTCTTCCTGTACGGCATCGTCGCCGGCATCGTGTTCAACAAGCTTTACTTCCCGGTCGACGATCCGGTGGTGTCGATCCTGCTCGCCTACACCACGTTCGCCATCGGCTTCGTGGCGCGTCCGGTGGGCGGACTGATCTTCGGCCATTTCGGCGACAAGCTGGGCCGCAAGAGCATGCTCATCATCACGCTGATGATCATGGGCGTGGCGACGGTGGCCATCGGCCTCCTGCCCACCTATGCCCAGATCGGCATCGCCGCGCCGATCCTGCTGCTGGTCCTGCGCATCGCCCAGGGCATCGGCATCGGCGGCGAGTGGGGCGGCGCGGTGCTGATGGCGTATGAGTATGCGCCTGAGAACAAGCGCGGCTTCTTCGCCTCCATCCCGCAGATCGGCCTTGCGCTCGGCCTGTGCCTCGCCTCCGGCGTCACCGCCATCGTCTCCATGCTGCCGGAAGAGCAGTTCATGAGCTGGGGCTGGCGCGTCGGCTTCATCGGCTCGATCGTGCTGGTCTTCGTCGGCATGTACATCCGCCTGAAGGTGCAGGAGACGCCGGAGTTCGAGCAGGTAAAGGTCGCCAACAAGGCGCAGGCGATCCCGTTCATCACGATGATCAAGGAGTATCCGCGCAACATTCTGCTCGGCATGGGCGTGCGCTACATCGATGGCGTGTTTTTCAACGTCTTCGCGGTGTTCTCGATCGTCTATCTCGCGAACTACGTCAAGGTGCCGCGCACCACCGCCCTGTGGCTGGTGACGCTCGCCGCCTTCGTGATGGTGTTCACCATCCCGATGTTCGGCAAGCTCTCCGACAAATGGGGCCGCCCGCGTACCTATGCGGTGGGCTCGGCTTTGCTGGCGCTGGTGGCGTTCCCGGCCTTCTGGCTGTTCTCGACCGGGTCGCTGCCGCTGATCGCGCTCGGCATCGTGGTGCCGTTCGGCGTGCTCTACGCCATGTGCTACGGGCCGGAAGCCGCCTTGTTCTCGGACCTGTTCGACACCCGGGTGCGCTATACCGGCATCTCGTTCGTCTACCAGTTCTCCGGAATCTTCGCGAGCGGCATCACCCCGATCATCGCCACCTACCTGCTCGCCCGCGGCGACGGGCAGCCCTGGCAGGTGGCCGCCTATGTGGTGTTCGCCGCCCTGGTGTCGATGCTCTCGGCCTTGGCGATCCGCTCGCCGGCGCCGCGTCCTTCCAGCATCGCCCAGCGCTCACCGGCGGAAGCCGCGCGCCAGCCCACGCAGTAGCGCGCCATGGGACCGGAGGCGGCGCAGGCCCGCCGCCTCCCTCTCCCCAACAAAGTTCAAGAAGATCGCGTCCTCACGACGATCGCCGGCCTCCGGCGGAGCGCACGATCGGCCGGCAGCCTTGGCAAGACGCGCGCCGGCGAAGGGGAAGAAAGTCAATTGCCCAGCTGGAGCATCGGCGCCGAAGCCGCGTAGGCCTGCTGCCAATGGGCGAGTGAAGTCGCGGCGCCGGACAAGGACAGCGGTTGCCCGCCTGCCAGAGGCGCGACCGCCGCGAACAGCGCTGCCACCAGCACAAGCGGCAGCAGAACCTTTTGCAGTTCGTCGTCGGTGTTCATCGGGATCACGCGCGCGGTTTCAAATTCTTCCTATATCCCTGCGCCATTCTGCGCCAAATGCGGCGCAACATCGCATGTTGCAGCGCACAATGGAGAGTGGCATGCCCGCAGGACAGCCGCGGGCTTGGCTCAACCCGGCCGGGTCGCAAGGGTTCGACCAGGTCCCGCGATCGCCAAGGACCGTCTGCGCAGGGCCTGCGGCCTGTGTCCCCGCCGGACAGGGCTGACCCGGTGCTCCGGCCGTGGCGAAAGCATATTGCGGGGTGGGCCTCCGCCGATCCGGCGGACCTGTGAGAGTGCGCTCGCCGCATCGGGGACGCCCACGTTCGCCAGCTCCACCAATGTCCGCTGGGCACCGCACCATCGGGGCACCCTTACCCGCCCGGAGCGGGCGCCAACCCGCGCGGCCCGCGGGCCCGGTGTCTCAGTGCCCGGGAGTTGGGCTGGTGCGGGCGGTCGGACTCGAACCGACATATCCGTGAGGACGGCGGATTTTGAGTCCGCTGCGTCTACCAATTCCGCCACGCCCGCAGCGCCAGAACCCTATAGCGGGCAGGTCTCGGCGAGGCAACTCGCGCCGCCATCCGCGCCGCGGTGCGGGTGCCCGAGGCTCAGCCCCGCTTCGGCAGCCCCATGGCGCGGTGCTTCAGCGCCTCGGCCGAAGCAAGGTAGGCCAGCGTGAGGGCGCCGATGGCGAGCAGCACCCCGGCCGGCACGGCGGCGAAGCCGACGATGGCGCCGAGCGGCGTGAGCGCGAGCACAAGCGCCAGCGCCAGCGCGCCGAGCGAGGTCAGGGCGAGGATCGGGTCCGGCCGGCTCGCCCAGAACGGCCGCGCGGTGCGGATGAGGAAGATCACCAGGATCTGGGTGGCGATGGATTCCACGAACCAGGCGGTGCGGAACGTGTCCACGTCCACCGCGAACCCCAAAGTCAGGATCGCGAAGGTGGCGAGGTCGAACAGCGAGGAAAGCGGGCCCATCACCAAGGTGAAGCGCAGCACCGCGCCCATGTCCCAGGCGTGGGGCGCGGCGAGTTCCTCGGGGTCCGCAGCATCGAACGGAATGCCGATCTCGGAGCAATCGTAGATCAGGTTGTTGAGCAGGATCTGCAGCGGCGCCAGCGGGAGGAAGGGCAGAAACAGCGAGGCGAACGCCATGGAGAGCATGTTGCCGAAATTCGAGCTCGTGCCCATGCGGATGTACTTCATGATGTTGGCATAGGTGCGCCGGCCCTCGCTCACCCCGTCGGCCAGGACGCCGAGGTCGGGCGTGAGCAGGATCACGTCCGCCGCCTCGCGGGCAACGTCGGTACCGCCCTCCACCGAGAGCCCCACGTCCGCGGCGTGGATGGCGGGGGCGTCGTTGATGCCGTCGCCCAGGAACCCCACCGTGCGGCCGCGCCGGCGCAGGGCGAGGACGATGCGGCGCTTCTGATCGGGCGCAACCCGCACGAACAGATCGGCATGCGCGCAGCGGGCGGCGAGTGCGGTGTCGGACAGGCGCGCGATCTCCTCGCCGGTGAGCAGGCCGCGGGCCGGCAGGCCGAGCACGCTCACCAGGTGCTCGACCACGGCGGCGCCGTCGCCGGAGACGATCTTCACCTTCACCCCGGCGGCCATCAGCCGCGCCACCGCGTCGGTGGCGGACGCCTTCGGCGGGTCGAGGAAGGCGACGCAGCCGGCGAACACAAGGCCCGCCTCGTCGGTGCCTTCGAGGGTGTCGCGCCCGTCCGGCGCCGGCCGCACCGCGACGCCCAAGAGGCGCAGGCCGGCTTGGCCCTTCTGTTCGATGCCCGCGGCGATGCCGGCGCGGGCGGCCGCGTCCAGCGGGAGCGCGGCGCCGTCCGGCCCCTCCGCGTGGGTCGCCAGAGCGAGCACCGCCTCCGGCGCGCCCTTCACGATCACGAGCCGCTCGCGCCGCCCGCCCTCACCCCGCGCCAGCAGGACGCTGGCCCGCCGCCGCTCGAAGTCGAACGGCAGGTCGTCGAGGCAGCTCCAGCCAGCCTCGGGGGCGCTTCCGGCCAGCAGGGCGTCGTCGAGGGGGCTGCGGGTACCGGCGGCGAACGCGCTGTTGAGCCGCGCGAGATCTGCGACCCGCGCGCACGCCGTCCCGTCGGGCCCGAAGCTGCCGACAAGGGCGATGCGCGCCTGCGTCAGGGTGCCGGTCTTGTCGGTGCACAGGACGTCCATGGCGCCGAGGTCGTGGATGGCGGAGAGCCGCTTGACCACCACCTGCCGCGCGGCCATGCGCACCGCCCCGCGCGCCAGCGTCACCGTGGTGACCATGGGCAGGAGCTCGGGCGTGAGGCCGACCGCGAGCGCCACGGCGAACAGGAAGCTCTCCAGCGAGAGGCCCTGGCGCAGCATCTGCGTCAGCAGCACGAACAGCACCAGGAAGCCGGTCAGGCGCAGGATCAGCATGCCGAGCGCATGCAGCCCGCGCGCGAAGGCGGTGGGCAGCTCGCGCGCCTGGAGCGAGGCCGCGATCGCGCCGAAGCGGGTTCTGGCGCCGGTCTCCACCACCAGCATCCGCGCCTGCCCGGCCGTGAGAGTGGTGCCGGCGAACAGGGCGTTGAAGGCATCGGCAGGGCTCTCGCCGGTGGCGCGGCCGCCATGCTTCTCCACGAGGTAAGGCTCGCCGGTGAGCACCGCCTCGTCGGCGAGCGCCCCGTGGGCCGAGAGCACGATCCCGTCCGCCGGCACGAGATTGCCCGCGGCGAGCTCGACCACGTCGCCGGGGACGATGTCGCGCACCGGCAGTTCGCAGGCGACGCCGCCGCGGCGCACCCGCGCGGTCACCGCCACCGAGCGGCGCAGCGCCTCCACCGCGGCCTCGGCCTTCTGCTCCTGCACCAGATCGAGCGTGATCGAGAGGAGGACGATGGCGAGGATGACGACGAAACTCCGCCAGTCCCCGGTCACCCCCGAAACGGCGGCGGCCATGAGCAGGATGGCGACCAGCGGCTCGGCGAGGCGCTTGCCGATCTTGGCGGCGAGGCTGCGGCGCCGGCGCGGCGCCGTGGTGTTGGGTCCGCAGCGGGCGAGCCGCGCCGCCGCCTCCGCCGGCGCGAGGCCGTCCGGCCCGCTGCCGAGACGGGCGAGGAGGGCGCCCTCCGCTTCCTGCCAGTATGCGGGCGGGCCGGCCTCCCGACCGCCCCGCGGCCCTGCGGTCTCCTGCCTGCTTCCCGCCTGATCCATGGGACCCTCTCGGCTGTGTTGTCCCACCCCGGCAGGACCCAGGGCAAGGGCCGCGGCGACGCAGGCCTTCTTGGTCGGACCGGCGCGCGCAAGCGTGAATGGCGCCGGGCCGCCACCGCCGCGAAATCCGTTGCCGACTACCGCCGGCCGGCATTTCGCTGTGGCGGCGGCCTGCCGCTTCGCGCTATCTGTGGTGGGGCGCGGCAGCCGCCGCTCGGGCGGCAAGACATGAAGGCGAAGCGTTGTGATCGACCGGCGAACCCTCCTCTCCCTCGGCATCGGCGCGGGATCGGCGAGCCTCCTCGGCCTCAAGGGCGCCTTCGCCCAGGACAAGAGCGGCCAGGACCGAACCTTCCGCATCCTGATGCTCACCTTCCGCGGCGAGACCGACGTGGAACGCGGCTTCCGCGACTTCCTCACCGCCAACGAGATCAAGACCGAGATCATCGCCCGCGACGCCAACGGCGATGCCCGGCGCGTGCCCGAGCTGATCGCCGATCTCGCCACCCTGAAGCCCGATCTGATCTATACCTGGGGCACGCCGGTGACGCTGGGCGTGGTCGGCCCGTACGATTCGACCGATCCGGGCTATGTGCGCGACATCCCCGTGGTGTTCGCGCTGGTGGCGGCGCCGGTGCGCGCCAAGATCGCCCCGAGCTTCACCTCGTCCGGCCGCAATGTCACCGGCGCGGTCCACGTGGTGCCGACCGACGTGCACATGCGCGCCATGCAGGCCTACAAGCCGTTCAAGACCGTGGGCGTGCTCTATTCCACCACCGAGCAGAACTCCCGCGTCATCGTCGACGAGGTGAAGAGCGTGTGCGCCGGCATGGGCGCGAACGTGATGGCGACGCCGTTCAATCTCGACGCCAGCGGACGCCCCATCGCCGACGGGGTGGAGGACATGATCCGCCAGATGCGCACCGATGGCGTCGACTGGCTCTATCTGCTGCCGGACACCTTCCTCGGCACCATCTATGACCGCGTCACGCCCACCGCGCTCGAAAACTCGATCCCCACTTTCGCCGCCGCCGAGCGCGGCGTGCGCGAGGGCGGCGCGCTGGTGGGCCTGGTCAGCCGCTATTATTCGGTGGGCCAGCTCGCCGCCGCCAAGGCGGTGGAGATCCTGGTGCAGCGCCGCGCGCCCAAGGACATCCCCATCGAGACGCTGAAGCGCTTCGCGCTCATCATCAACATGCAGGTGGCGCGCAAGCTGCAGATCTACCCGCCCATCACCATGCTGAACTACGCCGAGATCGTCACCAACTGATCCCGGACGGCTCATGCCCTGCGCGCAGTCCCTGGCCTGGCGTCCGCTCGGACCTGCCGACCTCCCGGCCATCGAGGCCCTGCACCGGCGCGCCATCGGCGGCGCCGGCCCGGACGTGGTGAAGCCCGAGGGGCCGGACTTCTTCCCCGGCATCCTGGCCGGGCGCGGGCGCGCCATCGGCGGCTTCGAGGGCGAGGAGCTGCTTGCCTACGGCATTCTCCAGCACGTGCTGCCCGAGAGCGACGACCCCCGCGCCGCCCTCGGCGTTCCGGACACGGTGCAGCGGGTGAAGCTCGCGGGCGCCTCGGTGGCGCCGGAGGCGCGCGGGCGCGGGCTGCAGCGCGCGCTCATCGCCCGGCGCGTGCAGCTCGCGCGCACGGCCTTCGCCGGCACGCCGATCGTGCTCTACGCGACCTCGGCGCCGGCCAATTTCGCCAGCTGGAGCAACCTCATGGCGGAGGGGTTCGCGGTGCGTGCCGTGAAACTGTATTACGGCGGTTATCCTCGATATGTCATGGTACATGAGGACCTTCAGATGGAAGCGGGGGCCGAGGCATGGCTCGACCCGGCCGATCTCGAGGGGCAGCGCCGTCTCCTGGCGCAGGGGTGGAGGGGTTCAAAGATGATTCGTGACCCGGGGGGCGTGCGGATCGCCTACACCGCCGCTCCCGCCGCGGCCGGCCGGCCATGACCGCGCTCGCCCTTCCGGCGGACCGCTGCGCCCTGGTGGTGGATCTTTCCGCGATCCGCGCCAACTGGCGCGCCGTGCGCCAGTCCTTCACCGGCGCCGGCGTGGGCGCCGTGGTGAAGCAGGACGCCTACGGCCTCGGCATCGCCGAGGTGGTGCCCCTGCTCGCCGCGCTCGGCTGCCGCGATTTCTGGGTGGCCGACATGGCGGAGGCGATCGCGGTGCGCCGCGCCGACCCCGCGGGCCGGATCTTCGTGCTGCACGGGCTCGCCGGCGGCACGCCGTACGACTACCGGGCGCTCGGCGCGGTGCCGGTGCTGGTGGACATGGCCGAGGTGGAGCGTCTCGCCGCCGCCGCCGGCGAGACGCCCGCCGACTGCGCCATCCATCTCGATACCGGGCTCAACCGGCTCGGGCTCGGCCTTGCGGACGTGCGCCGGCTCGCCGCCGCGCCGGACCGCGCGAAGCGTCTGCGCGTCGCCGCCTACGTGACCCATCTCGCCCATTTCTCCGATCCCGCCGCCCGCCCCAATGCCTGGCAGTGGCGGCGCTTCTCGGCCTGGACCCGGCATCTGCCGCCGGCGCCGCTGAGCTTTTGCGCCTCGTCCGGCGTGTTCGGGCCGAAGGAGCGGCACGGCGACCTCGCCCGCGTCGGCAGCGCGCTCTACGGGGTGGAGACCACGCCGTCGCGGCCCCAGCCCATCGTCGCCGCGGCCACCCTCTCGGCGCCGATCCTGCGCGTGCACAAGGTTCCGGCCGGGCGCGAGGTGGGCTATTCCGGCGCCTACCGCACCACCGGCGAGCGCCGGCTGGCGCAGCTCGGCATCGGCTATGGCGACGGCGTGCCCTACCGCTTCCACACCCAGGCCCATGTGCTGATCGATGGCCACCGCGCGCCGGTGGTCTCCACCAGCGCCATGAGCCTGATGAGCGTCGACGTCACCGATTTGCCGGAAGCCGCGGCGCGGACCGGCATGCGCGCGGTCCTGTTCGGGCCCGATTTGCCGGTGGATCAGCTCGCCGCCGCCGCGGGCGTCGCCCCCAACGTGATCCATGTGCGCGCCGGACGTTCGGCGCAGCGCATCTATCTGCCGTGCGCGGACGAGGCGGGCGCCGCCCCGGCCGGCACGGCCCAGCGCACCTCCCCCGCGCCCCAGGTGGTCTGACGCCCGGCGCGCGGGGGCGTTCGCATCGGCCTGCGCGCTCCGGGAGCGCAAATGTGCTAGATCGCGATGCAGTCGGATCGGATACCGCGTTCTCTTGCTTGAATTTTGACGCGCATTCCGGCCGGGCTGGCGCGCCCGCCGGCCGCGCGCCGCAGGCGTGATCGGAAGAGGTCGATGTCCCAGCTCGAATTCCCGCTCGCCCGCCTCAAGGCCATGCTCGACGATCTGCCGCCGACCGCGCGGCGCATCGCGAGCTTCATGGTGGAGCAGCCGGACCGGGTGCCGGAGATGTCGGCCAGCGACATCGCCGCCGCCGCGCAGGCGAGCGAGGGCTCGGTGATCGGCCTGTGCCAGCAGGTGGGCGCGCGCGGCTTCGCCGAGCTGAAGATCGCCGTGGCCAAGGAGATCGCCACCTCCCGCGCCCTGCTGCACGAGGCCATCACCCCCGGCGACAGCACGGCGGACGTGGTGGCGAAGTTCACCGCGAGCCACGCGGTGGCGCTGGAGGACACCGCCAAGGTGCTGGAGGTGGCCGCCATCGACCGCGCCGCCGCCTTGATGGCGGGCGCGCGGCGCATCGAGTTCTACGGCATCGGCACCGCCGCCCCCATCGCCGAGGACGCCGCCTACCGCTTCCTGCGGCTCGGGCTCGACACCAAGGCGGTGACCGATTCCCACGGCCAGGCGGTGAGCGCCGCCTTTACCGGGCCGGACGTCGCGACGCTGACCATCTCCCATTCCGGGCGCACCCACGAGACGCTGGAGGCGACGCGGCTCGCGCGGGAGGCGGGCGCGCGCACCATCTGCATCACCAATTACGGCAAGTCGCCGCTGCAGCACCATTGCGAGGTGGTGCTGTTCACCGCGGCGCAGGAGACCAAATACCGCATGGAGGCGCTCTCCAGCCGCATCGCCGAGCTGTTCGTCATCGACGTGCTCTATGCGCGCCTCGCTTTGGCGCGCTGGGAGACCTCGCTGGCGGCGATCCAGAAGTCCTACGACGTGATCGCCACCAAGCGCCTCACCCCCGGCGCCGAGAAATAGCCGGCGGCTTTCGGGCGGCGCCGGCGGCGGCGGCGCCGGTCGTGATCGCCGCGCCCTTGGGCGCCTACCGCTCGAACACCCCCACCAGCTCCACGTGCGGGCTGAAGCGGAACTGGTCGAACGGCGTCACCGTGCCGAGCCGGAAGCCGCCGTCGATGAGCGCGCGCGCATCCCGCGCGAAGCTCGCGGCGCTGCAGGACACGTAGACCACGCGCCCCACCGTCGCGGCCGCAAGCTGGCGCGCCTGCGCTTCCGCGCCCTGGCGCGGCGGGTCGATCACCACCGCGTCGAAGGCCGAAAGCTCCTCCGGCAGCAGCGGACGGCGGAACAGATCGCGCGCCTCGCCCGAAACGCCCTTCAGCCCGTCGGTGGCGCGCGCCGCCTTGAGCAGCGCCGTCACCGCCGCCGCATTGCCCTCCACCGCATGGACCCGCGCGCGTTCCGCGAGGCGCAAGGCGAAGGTGCCGATGCCGGCGAACAAATCGGCCACCCGTTTTGCGCCCGCCACCCCCTGCCCTACCGCCGCGGCGAGCCCGGCCTCGCCCTCGGCGGTGGCCTGGAGGAAGGCGGCGGGCGGCAGTTCCACCCGCGCCCGGCCCATCATCAGCACCGGCGCGGCGCGCTGGAGCACCAGCTCGCCGTGGCGCGTCACGCGGGCGAGGCCGAAGCGCTCCGCCAGCGCGGCGAGGTCCATGAGCAGCGCCGGCGGCAGCGGGCCGGAGCCGCGCACGTCGAGGTCGAGCCCGGTGGCGCTGGCGACGACCTGGATGTCGAGCGGCTTCTTCGCCCCAGCCAGCGCCTGCGCCACCGCGCGCGCCGCCGGCAAAGCCTGATCGAGATCGGGCGCCAGAACCGGGCATTCGGCAAGGTCCACCATGGCGTGGGACTTGCGCTCGGCGAAGCCCACCACGGTCTTTGCCCCGTATTGCCGGGCGTGGAAGATGACGCGCCGCCGGCCCGCCCCATGGGCGTCCACCACCAAGCCGACCGCGGCGGCGACGCGCTCGCGCGCCAGCGCCTCGACGACGAGGCCGCGCTTCCAGGCGAAATAGGGCGCAAGGTCCCAATGCTGGAGCAGGCAGCCGCCGCAACGCCCGAAATGGCGGCAGACGGGGGCAACGCGCGCCACGCTCGGCGCCAGCACCTCATCGAGGCGCATCCGCTCGCCGTCCCGGGCGACGCGCACAAGCTCGCCGGGCAGGGCATAGGGCACGAAGAGCGGGCCGTCCGGCCCCTCGGCGACGCCGTCGCCCTGGGCGCCCATGCGGGTGACGAGGAGCTCCATCAGCCGCGCTCCGCGCCGACGAGGAATTCGAGATTGCCGTCGCCGCCGGCGATCGGCGAAGGGATCAGGCCGAGCACGCGCCAGCCCAGCGCCGCGATGCGCGCCCGCGCCGCCGCGCACACCTCGGCATGGATCGCCGGGTCGCGCACCACGCCTTTCTTGAGCGCCGCGCGGCCGGCCTCGAACTGCGGCTTCACCAGCGCCACGAGGCGCGCCCGCGGCGCGGCGAAGGCGAGCGCCGGCGGCAGCACCAGGCCAAGCGAGATGAAGCTCACGTCCACCACCACGAGGTCGGCCGGCGCCACCGCGCCGGGGGCGAGCGCGCGGATGTCGGTCGCCTCGAGGCTGGTGACGGCGGGATCGCCGCGCAGGCGGGGGTGAAGCTGGTCGCGGCCCACGTCCACGGCGAAGACGTGGCGTGCGCCCCGGCGCAGCAGCAGCTCGGTGAAGCCACCGGTGGAGGCGCCGACGTCGAGCACCGTGAGCCCGGCCGGGTCGATGGCGAAGGCGTCGAGCCCGGCCGCCAGCTTCAGCGCCCCGCGCGAGACGAAGTCGTGCGGCGCCTGCGCCGCAATCTGCGCATCGGCCGCCACCTCGGCCGCGGGCTTGCGCACCACCGCGCCGGCGACCTGGACCAGCCCCTCCGCGATCGCCGCCTGGGCGCGGGCGCGGCTCTCGAACAGGCCGCGCTCCACCAGCAGCCGGTCGAGGCGCGTGCGGGGGACCGGCGGCAGGCTCCGCCCGCTCACGTGTTCCGCCCCCGACGCCGCGGCACGCCGGCCGCCACGGGCCGGGCCCGTCGGGCGCCGTGGTGCCGCGCCGCGCCGTCATGAAGGGGGAACAGATCACTCATCATTGTGAGGGGCCGCGCGGCAGGGCTGCTCCGAAGCCCGTCGCGGGCCGGTTCGCGCCGTGATATGCGAAGGCGATGGGTGGCGCAAACCGTCGGCCGATTCCCGTACGGGCGCCGGCGCGGCACCATCCATTGGCGCGGGCGGCGGGCATCCGTGGGGGGATGCGTGGGCCGATTGCCGCGCTGCTTCGTATCCGAACCGGGGCCGGGTCCGATCAGGTCGCTTCGATCCGACGGGCGCGCGCCCCGGCCCATTTGCCGGGAAGGCCGTCCGGGCGTGCCGCGTCCCGGCCGCGGCCGCAACCCGTCCATCCTCGGCTGGAGACCCCATGCGCCGCCCCGTCCTCCTCGGCCTTCTGCTCCCCCTGGCCGTGCTCCAATTCGCCGTCATCGACCTTGCCGCGCCGGACCGGGCGGCCGCGGCACCCGCCGCGCGGGATGCCAAGCCGGGCACCAAGGCTGGCGCCAAGCCGGCGCCCGCCGATCCACGCGTGTGGGCCATCGTCAAGGCGGACGATACCTACGTCATGCGTTACGGCGCCTCGCGCGTGGCCGACCCCCTGTTCGCCGTCGCCTGCCAGCCGGCCGCGGCGCTGTTGCAATTCACCGTCGACGTGCCGGCGGGGCGCGTCAAGGCCGGCGATGGCGTCGCCGTCTCCCTGGCCGCCGGCAAGCGGCGCATGCAGCTCGCCGCCACCGCCTTCCGGGGCACCGGCGACCGGCTGGTGGTGGAGGCGGCCGTGACGCTGGAGGACGCCGTCCTGGATCTGTTCGCCTCCGGCGAGCAGCTCACCGTGTCCATGGACGGCACCCGGGAGACCATTCCGCTCGCCGGCGCCAAGGCGAAGCTCTCGGACTTTCGGCGGGTCTGCCTCGGCGGATCATGACACCTCCGCGCGACCTGTGGATGACGCCTCCCGGTCCGCCGCGCGCCTTAATATTTCCGCCGAAGACACCTAGAGCCGGAGCTGCCGGGAATCGAAATCGCCGCGCGCGGTTTCAATCCCGGCAGCCGATCCGTCTCGAACCGACGAGGTGGAGGGCGATCACCGACCCCTGGAGCCCCGCGGTGGCGCCCTTGGGGTCCGATCGCACGCCAGAGCACCCTTCATCGGGCGGTCGCGCCGCCCGCTGCCGCGCGCACCAGAGGAATACGCTCCATGCCCCGCCTGCTTTTTTCGCTCCTCGCCTTTCTCGCCTTCACGCTGCCGGCGGCGGCCCAGCAGAAGATGAGCTGGCACGCCTCCGAGACCGAACAGGGCGGCGCCCTGGTGTTCGGCGTGCCGGAAACCGACGAGGTGATGATCTTCTTTTTGTGCGACAAGGGCTCCGAGGACATCGTCGTGCAGCCCATGATCGGCACCAAGGGCCTCGCCAAGGACGCGGCCGCCCGCGCCATCCTCACCGCCGGCGCGGTGAGCCGCACCTTCACCGGCAAGGCGGTGACGAACGAGGAGAACGGCGCCGTCAACGTGGAGGCCAAGGGCAAGATGGCCGACCTCAAGGCCCTGGCCAAGGGCGGCAAGCTGCTCACCATCGAGACCAAGGGCGCCAAGCGCCAGGTCGCCCTCGACGGCGCGGCCGCCGCCGTCGCCCAGTTCGAGGCCGCCTGCAAGGCCAAGTGAGACGAGGCCGTTCGACGCCGGTGCCAGCAGGCGCGGCAGATCAGGCGGGCGGCGCGAGCCCGCCCGCCGCCTCGATGAAGCGCGCCACCGCGGCGACGCCGTCGCCATGGCGGATCGCCGCGAAGACATAGGGCCGGCCCGCGCGCATGCGGATGGTATCGGCCTCCATGATGCCGAGGTCGGCGCCCACCAGCGGCGCGAGGTCTGTCTTGTTGACCACCAGCAGGTCCGAGCGGGTGATGCCGGGACCGCCCTTGCGCGGGATCTTCTCCCCGCCCGCCACGTCGATCACGTAGATGGTGATGTCGGCGAGCTCGGGGGAGAAGGTGGCGGCGAGGTTGTCGCCGCCCGATTCGATCAGCACCACGTCGAGGTGCGGGAACTTCGCCCGCATGTCCGCCACCGCGCGCAAATTGATGGAGGCGTCCTCGCGGATGGCGGTGTGCGGGCAGCCGCCGGTCTCCACCCCCAGGATGCGCTCCGGGTCCAGCGCGCCGGCGACCGTGAGCAGGCGCGCATCCTCCTTGGTGTAGATGTCGTTGGTGATGGCGCAGATGTCGTAGCGCTCGCGGAACGCCTTGCAGAGCGCCTCCATGAGCGCGGTCTTGCCGGAGCCGACCGGGCCGCCGATGCCGACCCTCAAGGGGGATTTCGCAGAGCTCATGAGCGGAACAGCCTCGTATACTGGGTTTCGTGACGCATGCTGCCGAGGTCGGCGCGGAAGGTCGCCCCGCCGACCTCGTCCAGCGTGAGCGCGGGAATCGCGCCGGCGAGCGCGGCGAGGCGCGGCGCGAGGCGCGCCACCACGCGCGTGCCCGCGGTCTGGCCGATGGGGGCGAGCCGCACCGCGGCGGAGACGAGGGTCTGGGCGGCGGCGAGCAGGAAGGCCTCCAGCGTCGGCGGCAGCGCCACGCCGTGCAGGCCGGCCGCAAGGCCGACCGCGACGGGATAGGCCACCTCCTCCCCCTTGAGGACAGCGGCGAGTTCGTCGAGGCCCGGGGTGGGCCAGGACGCGGCGACCGCATCGAGGAAGGAGCGGCCCTGCTGGCAGGTCTCGAGCCGAAGCTCGGCGGACGGGGCGAGCGCCACCGCGAGCGCGTTCGCCTCTTTCAGCGCCGCGCCGTCGCGGGCGGCGGCGGCGCGGTGGGCATGCGCCAGCAGGATCGCGTCGGAGCGGGCGAAGCCGATCAGCAGCAGGTCGGCGAGGAAGGCCTGCAGGCTGGCCTCGTCCGCGACGTCGCCCGCTTCCACGGCCCATTCGAGCGCGTGGGAATAAGCGTAGGCGCCCACCGGGAAGGCCGGCGAGAGCCAGGCGAACAGCGGCAGCAGGGAGGCCGCGGCGGCATCGACGGCGCACTCGCGCGCCTTCTCCTGGTCGGCGCCCCCCTCCCCGATAGGCTCAGGCAAGAGGAGCGCGTGCTCACGCCCCTCCCCAGCCCTCTCGGGAGGGAGCGCCTCACAGGGGACGGACGCCCTGTCCAAAGGGCCTGACGCGCCGTCCCCTCCGCCCGGCGCCGCCGCAAAGCCGTCCCAGGGTTGGGCGGGGGATGCCACGGCGGCCTCGACGGCCGGACGGCGGGAGCGCGCCGGCATGCCTCAGCCGTGCTTGTGGGCGTGGCCGCCGGGGCCGTGCGCGTGGCCGTGGTCGTGGTCGTGGCCGTGATCGTGGTCGTGGCCGTGATCGTGGCCGCAGCCGCAGTCCGGCCCATGCTCGTGCCCGTGGTGCTCGTGCCCGTGGTGCTCGTGGCTGTGGTGCTCGTGCCCCGCATGGTCGTGGCCCGCATGGTCGTGCCCGGCATGCTCGTGCCCGGCATGGTCGTGCGCGTGGCCGTGCGCCTCGGCGGCCTCGTAGGCGCCCTTTTCGGGGCGGAACGGGCGCTTCACCTTCGCCACCGCGGCGCCGAGCCCGCGCACCATCTCGGTCAGCACGTGGTCGTCGACGAAATAGACCGCGTTTTCGGTGATCTCGGCCGGCACGTGGCGGTTGCCCAGGTGCCAGGCCACCTTCATGAGCCGCAACGGGCTCGCCGTGGTGACCTCCACCAGTTCCTCCGGCGCCGCCTTCACGCGGATGAGGCGCCCGTCGTCGAGCTTCACCGCGTCGCCGTCATCGAGCACGGCGGCCTTGTCGAGGTCGAGCAGGAAGTCGAGGCCGCCGTCCGCCGTCAGCGCGAAGCGGCGCCGGTGGCGGGCGTGGTGGTCGAGGGTGATGGTGTCCACCACCTTGTCATCCTTGACGGCGGGGCGGCGGACCACGGTGGTGGCGCGGATCATGGGCTTGTCCTTCGCTGGAGCCGGAACGGCCGGCGCGTCCCCGCAGACCTAGAACAGGAAATAGCGCTGCGCCATGGGCAGCACCTCGGCGGGCTCGCACACCAGGAGCTCGCCGTCGGCGCGCACGTCATAGGTTTCCGGGTCCACCTCGATATGGGGCGTGGCGTCGTTGTTGATCATGCTCTTCTTGGAGATGCCCGCGCGGGTGTTCTCCACCGCCACCAGTTCCTTTGCGATGCCGAGGCGGGAGGCAAGCCCGTCCTCCAGCGCCGCCTTCGAGACGAAGGTGAGGGAGGTGCGGGTGCGCGCCCGCCCATAGGCGCCGAACATGGGCCGGTAGTGCACCGGCTGGGGGGTGGGGATGGAGGCGTTGGGATCGCCCATCTGCGCCATGGCGATGGCGCCGCCCTTGATGACGAGGTCCGGCTTCACGCCGAAGAAGGCCGGGCTCCACAGAACCAGATCGGCGAGCTTGCCGGCCTCCACCGAGCCGATGTGCTTCGACATGCCGTGGGCGATGGCAGGATTGATGGTGTATTTGGCGATGTAGCGGCGCGCCCTGAGATTGTCGCTGTCGGTCTCGCCCTTCAGCTTGCCGCGCTGGCGCTTCATCTTGTCCGCGGTCTGCCAGGTGCGGATGATGACCTCGCCCACCCGGCCCATGGCCTGCGAATCCGAGCTCATCATGGAGAGCGCGCCGAGATCGTGCAGGATGTCCTCGGCCGCGATGGTCTCCTTGCGGATGCGGCTCTCGGCGAAGGCGAGGTCCTCGGCGATCTCCGGGTCGAGATGGTGGCACACCATGAGCATGTCCAGATGCTCGTCGATGGTGTTGCGGGTATAGGGCCGGGTCGGGTTGGTGGAGGAGGGCAGCACGTTGGCGAGCCCCGCCACCTTGATGATGTCCGGCGCGTGCCCGCCGCCCGCCCCTTCGGTGTGGAAGGCGTGGATGGTGCGGCCCTTGAAGGCGGCGATGGTGTCCTCGACGAAGCCGCTCTCGTTGAGCGTGTCGGTGTGGATCATCACCTGCACGTCGAGCGCGTCCGCCACCGAGAGGCAGCAGTCGATGGCGGCCGGCGTGGTGCCCCAATCCTCGTGCAGCTTCAGCGCGCAGGCGCCCGCCAGCACCATCTCCTCCAGCGCCGCGGGCCGCGAGGCGTTGCCCTTGCCGGCGAAGGCGAGGTTCATGGGGAAGGCGTCCGCCGCCTCGATCATGCGGGCGATGTGCCAGGGGCCCGGGGTGCAGGTGGTGGCGAAGGTGCCGGTGGCCGGGCCCGTGCCGCCGCCCAGCATGGTGGTGATGCCGGAGGCCAGCGCCTCCTCGATCTGCTGCGGGCAGATGAAATGGATGTGGCTGTCGAAGCCGCCGGCGGTGAGGATCTTGCCCTCCCCGGCGATCACCTCGGTGCCGGGGCCGATGATGATGTCGACGCCGTCCTGAACGTCGGGATTGCCGGCCTTGCCGATCTTGGCGATGCGCCCGTTCTTGAGGCCCACGTCCGCCTTCACCACCCCCCAATGGTCGAGGATGACGGCGTTGGTGATCACCGTGTCCACCGCCCCGTCGGCGTTCGCCACCTGGGACTGGCCCATGCCGTCGCGGATCACCTTGCCGCCGCCGAACTTCACCTCCTCGCCGTAGACCGTGAAGTCCTTCTCGATCTCGATGAAGAGCTCTGTGTCGGCGAGCCGCACCTTGTCGCCGGTGGTGGGGCCGAACATGTGGGCATAGGCGGCGCGGGGCATGCGGGAGGAGGACATGAGCGGGCCTTCTAGGGAACGGAGGAATAGCCGGTGTGCTGCCCGGCATCGATGTCGAAGGTATAGGTGGTGCGGCAGCCCGCCTCGGCATTGAGTTCCGCGATCAGATAGTCGGCGAAATCAGCCTTGCCTCCGGCATAGGCGCCCAAGGCGCGGCGGACGGCATCGGCGCAGGACAGCTCAATGACATCGGCGTTGAGCAAGCTGGCGACGAATGTCGCCACCTCCTGACGCGACCGCTTCATGCGCCTGACGAGCGTTCTTGTGGCCTCGGCCAGAACGATGGGATTGACCATCGCCGCCTCGGGGGCGAGCCCTTCGAGAAGGCCAACCGCACGGTGATGCATTGAGGGCGGGTCATCCTCAATGAAAATGCGCAGCAGAACATTGGTGTCGAGACCGATCACCGCCGCCGCCCCGACGCGCGCTCTGCCTGCGCGTTCATGGCCTCATCCACAGAAGCGTCGATATCGTCCTGGGTAAAGTTGCGCTGGTCCTTGGTGAGGCCATGGGTCAGCGAACCGGCGAGGTCACTGAGGCTCAGGGTCTTGCGGAGGCGCGCTATGCCGCTGTCGTCCACCACCAGATTGAGCGTCGAGCCGGTCTCGATCCCTGCGGCCTTGCGATAGCTGGCGGGCAGCGTGACCTGGCCCTTGCTCGTGACCGTGAGCCGATATTGCCGCATGGACCACTCCTTACATATTCTTTGGCGCCTTACCTCATCACATATATAAGGCACTCACAGCTTCCCCGCCACGGCGCCGCGGAAGCCGTAGACCTCGCGCTTGCCGCCGAACGGCACCAGCGTCACCTCGCGCGAGGCGCCGGGCTCGAAGCGCACGGCGGTGCCGGGGGCGATGTCGAGGCGCATGCCGCGCGCCTTCTCGCGCTCGAAGGCGAGCGCGGGATTGGTCTCGAAGAAATGATAGTGGCTGCCCACCTGGATCGGCCGGTCGCCGGTATTGGCCACGGCGAGGCGCACCCGCTCGGCGCCCGCATTGAAATGGATGTCGCCCTCCTGCGGCACCACCTCGCCCGGGACCGTGTCCGAGGGCAGGCCGCGGATCGGGTGGTGCACGGTGACGAGCTTGGTGCCGTCCGGGAAGGTGGCCTCCACCTGGATGTCGTGGATCATCTCGCCCACGCCCTCCATCACCTCAGCGGTGGTGAGCACCTTGGCGCCGGCCTCCATCAGCTCGGCCACGGTGCGCCCGTCGCGCGCGCCTTCCACCACCACATCGGTGATCAGGGCGATGGCCTCGGGGTGGTTCAGCTTCACCCCCCGCGCGAGGCGCTTGCGCGCCACCTCGGCGGCCATGGCGATGAGCAGCTTGTCCTTCTCGCGGGGGGTGAGGTTCATGGGTCGGTCCTCAGAAAAAGAGCGAGCGGGAGGCGGGGTCCCAGCTGGGACGACCGCCCGCGACGCGCGCCGCATTGAGCACGCCGCAGCAGGCCGTGAAATCGTCCGGATTCAAGGGCGCCAACCTGAACGGGGCAGCGGTGGACGGTACCCCTACCGGCCAAAGCTCTACAAATCCCAACCGGTTGTCGAGATCGTAGCCGACACGCCAGCGGTCGAACTGATGCATGATCCCCTCCCCTCACGTCGCCCACACGCGCGGCAGCGGCGCCGCGCGGAAGCTCATGAGAAACGAGGTGGCATCGGCGCGCAACGTCTCGATGTCGGGGGCGAGGAAGCGCGCGCAGAGCAGCCCGTTCCAGGCGCTCGCCCCGCAATCGCCGCGCGCGCCGGCAAGCAGCGCCCGCGCCTCCTCCAGCCGGCCCTCGGCGTCGGGCGCCACATAAAGCAGGGTGCCGAGCGCGCGGCGCCCGCCCGCCACCGCCGGCCGGGCGAGCAGCGCGCCGATGTCGCCGCTGAGCCGGAAGCCGTCGGCATAGACGAGGCCGCCGCCGCGCCTGAGGCGCCAGCGGTCGGCGATCAGCCCCTCGCCCATCACATCGCCGTGCGCGAGGCGGCCGAGCACCAAGGCCTCGAAGGACAGGAAGGCGGCCGTGGGGTGCAGGTCGATCTCGTAGCTGCGGGCAAGGCGCGCGCGGTCGAACAGGATGGTCTCCTGCGGCAGCCATTCGAGCCGGGCGCCCGCCTCGGCCGACAGCCGGACCGCGATCTCGGCCAGCGGCCCGTCGGAGCGGTAGACCTTCTCCGCCGCCGGCGTCGTCACCACCAGATGCGCGCCGGCCTCGGCGCGGGCCTCGATGAAGAAGCGGTCGCCGCAGGCCACCCCGCCGGCCACGTTGACCATCACCGCCTCGAGGCCGGGTCCCCCGCGCGGCACCCGCACGCGCAAGGCGCCGGCCTCGGCGAGATCGCACACCCGGGTCGCGCCGCCGAACGCGGCGGCGGCGATGCGCACCCGGCCCTCGCTGCGCTGGCGCACCGGCGCGGGCGCGGACCCGCCGCCGGCCCCATCCGCGGCCCCGAATGGCCCTTGGAGGGCGCGCGCCGCCTCGTCAGATGGCCATGAGACGGCGGACGTCGTCGCCATCGAGCCCGCTCCTGTCGCCGCTCGCCACCACCTCGCCGCGCTCCATGAGGATGAAGCTGTCGGCGAGCTCCCGGGCGAACTCGAAATACTGCTCCACCAGCACGATCGCCATGTCGCCGCGGTCGCGAAGATAGGCGATGGCGCGGCCGATGTCCTTGATGATCGAGGGCTGGATGCCCTCGGTCGGCTCGTCGAGCACCAGAAGGCGCGGCCGGGTGGTGAGCGCGCGGCCGATGGCGAGCTGCTGCTGCTGGCCGCCGGACAGGTCGCCGCCGCGCCGGCGCAGCATGGAATTGAGCACCGGGAACAGCTCGAACACCTCCGGCGGCACGAACTTCTCCTTCGCCGGCAGGCGGGCGAAGCCGGTCTCCAAATTCTCCTTGACGGTGAGGAGCGGAAACACCTCCCGCCCCTGGGGCACGAAGCCGATGCCGAGGGCGGCGCGGTCGACGGTGGCCAGCTTCGAGATTTCCCGCCCGTCGAACGTGATCGAGCCGCCGGCGATCGGCCGCTGCCCGACGATGGCGCGCAGGAGCGAGGTCTTGCCGACGCCGTTGCGCCCGAGCACGCAGGTGACCTCGCCGGTCCGCGCCTCCACCGACACCTTCTTCAGGATCTGGGCGGCGCCGTAATAGAGGTCGAGATTCTCGACTTTCAGCATGGCGCGTGCTCCACACATGGACCGGTCGCATGGCCTCTCCCCGCCGGGGAGAAAGCGAGGGTGAGGCACCATCCTCGCGCCCCGGCCGACCGGAGCGCCCGCTGAAGGAGCGCCGGGGCCCGGCGCAAGGGGGCGCCGAAGGCGGCCTTATCCGAGGCCGGAGGGACTGTGGCCGGCTGCGCCGGATTGTTCCCTGGACCCCGGATCGGCGCTCCGGCTTCGCCGTCGCTTGTCCGGGGCATCGTGAGGGTGCGACACGCCATCCTCACCTCCCGAGATAGACTTCGATGACGCGCTCGTTGGCGCTCACCTGGTCGAGCGAGCCTTCGGCCAGGACCGAGCCCTCGTGCAGCACCGTCACCTTCACGTCGAGGTCGCGCACGAACGCCATGTCGTGCTCCACCACCACCACCGCGCGGGTCTGGGCGATCTCCTTGAGCAGCACCGCGGTGTCCGCCGTCTCCTGGTCGGTCATGCCGGCGGCGGGCTCGTCCACCAGCAGCAGGCGCGGCTCCTGGGCCAGCAGCATGCCGATCTCCAGCCACTGCTTCTGGCCGTGGGAGAGCTCGGAGGCGCTGCGCTTCCGGTGGTCGGTCATGCGGATGCGCTCCAGCAGCTCGTCCGTGCGCTCGCGCTCGAAAGCGGTGCGCTGCCAGTAGAAATTGGCGAACGGGGCGCGGCTCTCCTTGATCGCCAGCAGCAGATTGTCCTCCACCGTGTGCATGTCGAACACGGTCGGGGTCTGGAACTTGCGGCCGATGCCCAATTGAGCGATCGCCGCCTCGTCGAGGCTGGTGAGATCGTTGACGCCGGCGAACAGAGCGACGCCCTGGTTCGGCCGCGTCTTGCCGGTGATGACGTCCATCATGGTGGTCTTGCCGGCGCCGTTGGGGCCGATGATGGCGCGCATCTCGGCTTCGTCGATGGCGAGCGAGAGCGCGTTGAGCGCCCGGAAGCCGTCGAACGAGACCGTGATGTTGTCGAGATAGAGCAGCGCCGAGGTCACCGCGCGCGGGTCGCGCACGCGGTTCTGCGCCCGCGCCACGTCGGCGAGCTCCGCCTCCAGCGAATAGACGCCGGGCGATTTCACCGCATAGGGGTCGGACGAGGTGATGGGCAGAAGGGGGGACGCCATGGCGCTCACTCCGCCGGCTCGGGACTGGGGACGGCGGGCGGAGCCTTCCTGCGGCGCGCCCAGAGGCTCGACCAGAGCCCGAGCACGCCCTTGGGCAGGAACAGCGTCACCAGCACGAACAGGGCGCCGAGCGCATAGAGCCAGGCCTCCGGCAAGGCGCCGGTGAACCAGGTCTTGCCGGCATTGACGATCACCGCGCCGAGCGCCGCGCCCACCAGCGTGCCGCGCCCGCCCACCGCCACCCAGATCACCATCTCGATGGACTGGGCGGGGGCGAACTCGGACGGGTTGATGATGCCCACCTGCGGCACGTAGAGCGCGCCGGCCACCCCGGCCAGCATGGCCGAGAGCACCCAGGCCACCAGCTTGTAGTTCTCCACCCGGTAGCCGAGGAACCGGGTGCGGCTCTCCGCGTCGCGCACCGCCACCAGCACCTTGCCGTATTTCGAGGTCACCACCGCCCGGCACAGCAGATAGCCGGCCGCGAGCGCCGCCACGGTGGCGAGGAACAGCGCCATGCGGGTGGAGGCCGCCTGCACCGGGAAGCCGAGGATGTCCTTGAAGTCGGTGAGGCCGTTATTGCCGCCGAAGCCCATGTCGTTGCGGAAGAAGGCAAGCATGAGCGCGAACGTCATGGCCTGGGTGATGATCGACAAATAGACCCCGGTCACCCGCGAGCGGAAGGCGAACCAGCCGAACACGAAGGCGAGCGCCCCCGGCACCAGCACCACCATGAGCATGGCGTAGGGGAACAGGTCGAAGCCCCACCAGAACCAGGGCAGCTCCTTGTAGTTCAGGAACACCATGAAGTCGGGCAGGACCGGGTTGCCGTAGACGCCGCGGGTGCCGATCTGGCGCATCAGGTACATGCCCATGGCATAGCCGCCGAGCGCGAAGAAGGCGCCGTGGCCGAGCGAGAGCACGCCGCAATAGCCCCACACCAGGTCCACCGCGACCGCCAGCAGCGCGAAGGCGAGATATTTGCCCAGCAGCGGGATCATATAGTCCGGCACATGGAAGGGGCTGCCGGGCGGAACCAGAAGGTTCAGCACCGGCACCAGCACGGCCACGGCGAGCAGCACCAGCAGGAACACGGCGCCGGTGCGGTCGATGATGCGCGAGCCGGTCATCGGCGATCTCCCCTGACGCTACCGGAAAAGGCCTGCCGCGCCGCGCGCGTCCCGGCCGACGGGAGCGGAGCGAGAGCGGCGCGCAAGCAGCGCCGGGACCCAGCGCGACGGTGCGCCGACGGCGGCTCCTTCCCGCCGGCCCGATAGGATGAGGCCGCTTCGCGGGTGTCTTGCGCTGGACCGCGGATCGGCGCTCCAGCTTCGCCGTCGCTGGTCCGGGGAACAGGCGCGGGGAACATCGGCCCGCTTTTCACGATTCCACCGCCCGGCCCTTGAGCGCGAACAGGCCGCGCGGGCGCTTCTGGATGAACAGGATGATGAAGACGAGCAGCAGGATCTTGCCGAGCACCGCGCCCGCCACCGGCTCCAGGAGCTTGTTGGCGACCCCCAGCGTGAAGGCGCCCACGAGCGTGCCCCAGAGGTTCCCCACCCCGCCGAACACCACCACCATGAAGCTGTCGATGATGTAGCCCTGGCCGAGATTGGGGCTCACATTGTCGATCTGCGAGAGCGCCACGCCGGCGATGCCGGCGATGCCGGAGCCGAGGCCGAAGGTGAGCGCGTCGATGCGCCCGGTGCGGATGCCCATGGCCGCCGCCATGCGCCGGTTCTGCGTCACCGCGCGCACATAGAGGCCGAGCGGGGTGCGCTTCAAGATCAGCAGCAACGCGAAGAACACCAGCAGCGAGAAGACGATGATCCACAACCGGTTGTAGGTGATGGACAGCTGCCCCACCTGGAACGCGCCGCTCATCCAGGAGGGGGCGCCGACCTCCTGGTTGGTGGGGCCGAACACGGTGCGCACCGCCTGCTGCAGGATCAGCGAGACGCCCCAGGTGGCGAGCAGGGTCTCCAGCGGGCGCCCGTAGAGGAAGCGGATCACCGTGCGCTCGATCAGGATGCCCACGAGGCCGGTGAAGACGAAGGCCAGCGGCAGCGCGATGGTGAGCGACCAGTCGAACAGGAAGGGCGCGAAGGTGCGGATCAGCTCCTGCACCACGAAGGTGGTGTAGGCGCCGAGCATCACCATCTCGCCATGGGCCATGTTGATGACCCCCATGACGCCGAAGGTGATGGCAAGGCCGATGGCCGCGAGCAGCAGCACCGAGCCGAGCGAAAGGCCGTACCAGACGTTCTGGGCCACGTTCCAGAAGGCGAGGCTCTGCTCCACCGCGGCGATGCCGGCGGCGGCCGCCGCCTTCACCGCGGCCGGCGCGTCGGCCGGCACGCCGCGCAGCAGCGCCAGCGCCTCCTGGTCGCCGCGCGCCGCGATGCGCTTGACCGCCGCCAGCCGGTCGGCCTCGGAGGCCGTGGTCGAGGACACGAGGATGGCGGCGCGGGCCTCCTCGAAGGCGGCCTTCACGTCCGGCACCGGCTCCTTGGCGATGGCGGCCTCGAGGGTCTCCAGCGCCGCCGCGTCGCGCGACTTGAACACCGCCGCGGCGGCGGCGCGGCGTTTGGCGGGGTCGGGATTGAGCAGCGAGAGCGCGCCGGCCGCCGCCTCGATGGCGCGGCGCACGCGGTTGTTGGCGCGCACGGCGCTGAGGCCGGACGGCGGGCTCGCCACCGCCGCCCCGCTCGCCGCGTCGACGACCGCGCCTTGGGGGGTGCGGATGAACACCTGCTTGGTGGCGGGATCGAACAGGAGCCGGCCGTCCGCCAGCGCCGCGACGATGGCGGCGGCCTGGTCGGTGCCGGTGGCGGAGAGCGCGGCGAGCGCGTCCGCGGTGTCGCCATAGCTGTCGTTCGCGAACTTCGCGACGATGGGCGCGAGGTCGGCGCCCTGGGCGCGGGCGGGCGCGCTGCCGAGGGCCGCGAGGACGACGAGGAGCGCCGGAAGAAGGAGCTGCAGGACGAGCAGGCGGCGGCGAAGCTGCGGGGGTATCGCGATGGACAGCAGCATCATGGGCGGCTTCTTCATGGGCTATCGGGCGTCCTTGATCGCGCAGCGGGGGAGCTGCCGCCGGAGCGGCGGCGGGACGCGGACCTGCCGAGCGGCACGCCCTTCCGGGAAACCGGCCCCCGCCGCGCACCGGGCGCGGCGGGGGGTCGGGTCAAGCCGGCCATGCCGGGCCGTCAGACCAACCGGGCGGCGGGGCCGCCACGGCTGTCGTCGGGCACCGGTCAGGCCGCTGCCGGCACCGCTGCCGTCACTTGGCGGCGGTGGCGCCCAGGCACTTCTTCTGGACGGTGTCGTAGTTGCCGCAATTATACTTCACCCAGTCGGCTTCCAGGGTCTTGGAGCCGTCGAGGAAGTCCGACCAGGCGTCGCCCGGCACCAGGTCCTTGGTCTTCCACACCACGTCGAACTGGCCGTTGCCCTCGATCTCGCCGATGAAGACCGGCTTGGTGATGTGGTGGTTGGGGAGCATTTCGGAGATGCCGCCGGTGAGGTTGGCCTGCTTGATGCCCGGCAGCGCCGCGATCACCTTGTCGGGATCGGTCGTGCCGGCCTTCTCCACCGCCTTCACCCACATGTTGAAGCCGATATAGTGGGCCTCCATGGGATCGTTGGTGACGCGCTTCTTGTCCTTGGTGAAGGCGTGCCACTTCTCGATGAACGCCTTGTTCTCGGGCGTGTCGATGGACATGAAGTAGTTCCACGCGGCGAGATGCCCGAGCAGCGGCTTGGTGTCGATGCCGGCGAGCTCTTCCTCGCCCACCGAGAACGCCACCACCGGAATGTCGGTCGCCTTGACGCCCTGGTTGGCCAGCTCCTTGTAGAACGGCACGTTGGCATCACCATTGATGGTGGAGACCACTGCCGTCTTCTTGCCCTGCGAGCCGAACTTCTTGATGTCGGCGACGATGGTCTGCCAGTCGGAATGCCCGAACGGCGTGTAGTTGATCATGATGTCCTCGGCCTTCACGCCGCGGGACTTCAGGTAGGCCTCGAGGATCTTGTTGGTGGTGCGCGGATAGACGTAGTCGGTGCCCGCGAGCACCCAACGCTGCACCTTCTCGTCGTTGGCGAGGTAGTCCACCGCCGGGATCGCCTGCTGGTTCGGCGCGGCGCCGGTATAGAACACGTTGCGCTCGCTCTCCTCGCCCTCGTACTGCACGGGGTAGAAGAGGATGTTGTTCAGTTCCTTGAACACCGGCAGCACCGACTTGCGCGACACCGAGGTCCAGCAGCCGAACACCGCCACCGCCTTGTCCTTGGTGATCAGCTCGCGCGCCTTCTCGGCGAACAGCGGCCAGTTGGACGCCGGGTCCACCACCACGGCCTCGAGCTTCTTGCCCAAGAGGCCGCCCTTCTTGTTCTGCTCGTCGATGAGCATGAGCATCGCGTCCTTCAGCGTGGTCTCGCTGATGGCCATGGTGCCCGACAATGAATGCAGGATGCCGACCTTGATGGTCTCCTGCGCCTTGGCCGCGCCGATCCCCATCGTACCCGCGATGGCGGCGGCGACGGCGAAGGCCCCCATACGCGCCCCCAGCCCCTTGGTCGCCTGTCCCAGCAAACCGAGCATTCGCTCTCTCCCCTGTTGTGCGGCCGGCGAGAGCCAGCCCGCGGCAGAGGTCAGCAAGCCCCGTGCCATCGCCGGTCAGGCGCCGCGGAATGCGCGCGCGCCGCCCGCGACGTGGCGCGCGGCAGGGCCCCGACGCCAGTGGCGCTGCGCGGCCCGCGGCGCCGCGAGGCGGCTCCGAAACCGGCGTCAGCCTAATTGCTGGGCATCGACAGGGGGTGGGCAGAAGGAGAGGCGCATTATTGGGCAGGCCGGGCTGCACAATTGTGTGCAATCGCCCGGATTGAGGCGCTCGCGGCGGCTCCCGCCGCGCGGGCGGCAAACGCAAATGACGCTCGCGCGGCTGCGGGCCGGGGCCCCGCCGAGCCGCGGGGGCCCCTATGCCCATGCCCAGAACTTGGGCACTGCCGGAGGCGGCGCGCCGGCAGCGGCGCGCCAAGCGCGCCGCCCCGGCACGATGAACGTGCGGTCACAGCACGTTGAACAGGTAGAGCAGAACGATCAACGACAGAGGAACACCCATGATCCACAAGAGCAGGCCGCGCATGTGCCATTCTCCTACAGTAAGATGAAGGAAGAACGTTAGTCTGCGTGGCGCCGTTCCAATCGGCCGCGGAAAGAATTCTGGCGCCTGGCGGGAACCGCGCCGGCGCGGCGGCGCGCATCCCGCCCCGCCTGCGGGCGGGGACGGCGCCGCCTTGGCGCTTGACGCGGGCCGAAATGTCCCCTTTCCCTGCTGCGCTGCAAGAGGAGGGTGCTGCGTGGACGACCTGATCTCCGGCTACAGACGGTTTCGCGAGCTGGCCTGGCCCGAGCGCAAGCAGACCTTCGAACGCCTCGCCGCACGCGGGCAGAACCCGCAGACCATGGTCATCGCCTGCTCCGACAGCCGCGTCGACCCGCAGATGATCTTCGACGCCGGGCCGGGTGAGATGTTCATCGTGCGCAACGTCGCCAACCTCGTGCCGCCGTATCTGCCGGACGCCAACTATCACGGCACGTCGGCGGCCATCGAATTCGCGGTGCGGGTGCTGAAGGTGAACCACCTGGTGGTGCTCGGCCACGCCCAGTGCGGCGGCGTCCAGGCGCTGCTGGACGGGGCCCCGCCCGGCGCGGAGGACTTCGTCGCCAGCTGGATGACGATCGCCGAGCCGGCGCGCCGCATGGCGCAGGCGGCGGACCTGCCGCCCACGGCGCGTCAGCGCTTCTGCGAATTGTGCTGCGTGAAGCTGTCGCTGTCCAACCTCGGCGGCTTTCCCTGGATCGCCGAGCGGGTCGAGGAAGGCTCTCTGACGCTGCACGGCGCCTATTTCGGCGTCGCCACCGGGCGGCTGGAGCTGCTCGGGCCGGACGGCGAGTTCGCCGCCGTCTGACGGGCGACGGAGCCGCCGGCCTGGTGTAAGGGAGGGGCTGCCGGCGCCACCGCCGGCCCTCGGGGGCCGCCCCCGGTCGGCCGCGCCGGCCCGGCCGGTGTCGCCTTGCGGGCGCGTTAAACCTGTCATGACCTTGGGACATATCTGCTGATTGCCGCGGCCCGCCGGCCGGGGCGGCCGGTCCGCCGGAAGACGCGCGGACGGGCCGGAGCATCGGACAGGAAGCGGCGCGGCGCGCCAGGGTCGCGCCAGGGGCCAAGGGAGAGCCGTGATGCACGTGGACCGGATGATCCAGGACAACATCGAGCCGTCCGCCATCGCCGCCCGGCTCGGCCGGGAGCATGTGGCCGACATCGTCGAGTTCCTCAACGGCAAGAGTGTCGAGGAAGCCACCGAGGTCATCGCCCACATGCCCCTGCCCTGGGGCATCGAGGTGCTGGATCAGCCGCTGTTCCGCAACGCCTGCGAGGTGATCGAGGCGCTGCCCGAGGACAAGGCGGCGGCCTTCCTCGAAGGCATGTCGTCCGACCGCGCCGCCGACGTGCTGCGCTGGATCGAGGAGCCCAAGAAATCGGCCTTGCGCGAGGGCCTCACCCCCGAGGCGCGCGCCGCCATCGACCACCTGCTCACCTATCCCGAAAACTCGGCCGGCGCGCTCATGACCACTGAGTTCGTCTCGGTGCCCTCCGACTGGACGGTCCGCCAGACCCTGGACCACATCCGCGAGGTGGAGCGCAGCCGCGAGACGGTCTACGCCATCTACGTGCTCGACCCGGCGAGCCGGCGCCTCACCAACGTCGTCACCCTGCGCCGCCTGATCTCCGGCGAGCCCGACGCCGGCATCCTCACGGTGGCGCAGCCCTACGCGCCCATCACGGCGGCGCCCAACGCCTCCCGCGAGGAGGTGGCGCGCATCATCTCCAAATACGATCTGCTGGCCGTGCCGGTGGTCGACACCACCGGCCACGTGCTCGGCATCGCCACGGTGGACGACGTGATCGACGCCATGATCACCGAGCAGACCGAGGACGTGCAGCGCATGGGCGGCATGGAGGCCATCGACGCGCCTTATCTCGACATCGGCTTTTTCCAGATGATCAAGAAGCGCGCCGGATGGCTGTGCGTGCTGTTCCTGTCCGAGATGCTCACCACCTCGGCGATGCAGGTGTTCTCGGACGAGCTGGAGAAGGCGATCGTGCTCGCTTTGTTCATCCCGCTGGTGATGAGCTCGGGCGGCAATTCCGGCTCGCAGGCCACCTCGCTCATCATCCGCGCGCTGGCGCTGCAGGAGGTGCGGCTCCGCGACTGGTGGAAGGTGGCGGTGCGCGAATTGCCCACCGGCATCGTGCTCGGCGCCATCCTCGGCGTGATCGGCATCATCCGCATCGCCGTGTGGCAGGAGGCGGGCATCTTCGACTACGGCGAATACTGGAAGCTGCTGTCGGTCACCATCGGCGTGGCGCTGATCGGCATCGTCACCTTCGGCTCGCTCGCCGGCTCGCTGCTGCCGTTCGCCCTGAAGCGGCTCGGCTTCGACCCGGCCACCTCGTCGGCGCCCTTCATCGCCACTTTGGTCGACGTGACCGGCATCGTCATCTATTTCTCGGTGGCGTGGCTGTTCCTCCACGGCACCATCCTTTAGGGCGCCTCAGGCGAGGCGCCGCTCGGCGAGGAAGCGCAGGAGCGCGCCGTAGCCGCCCTCGCCTTCCGCCGGGGCGTCGCGCGCCTCGCTCTGGAGCGCCTCCGGCGCGATCTCGAAGCCGCGCGCGGCGAGGAAGTCGAGCGCCTCGCGCGGGTCGGAAAAGCCGTCCACCGCCTGCTCCAGCGCTTCGGACAAGGCGGTATTGCCCGAGGCGTCCGCCTTCAGGCGATCGAGGTCCGAGTGGCTCATATGCGTCTCCCTGCTTGGGCCAGCGTCAAGGGAAACGGTGGCGCGGCCGGCAGGGTTCCCCGCGGGAGACCGCGCGGGCGTCACGGGGCGGTTGCGTTCGCGCCCCATGCAGGCACATTTGCCGCGCCCGCCAGGGGGGCGACCTCGTGGGCATCTATGCGGTGACCGGCTTCTTCTGGGGGCTGGGCTCGCTCGTCGGCCCGCTCGCCGCCGGCCTGTTCATGCACGCCCACGGCCACGGCTTTGCCCTGATGGCTGCGCTTGGGTGCGGGGCCTTCGCGGTCGCCGCCTGGCGGCTGCGGGGCACGACCTGAGCGCGGGCCTCGGGCCGGGTCGCGCCCGGCCCGGGCAGGCAAGCGGTCAGACCTCCAGGTGCTCGGTCTCGACGATCTCGATGCCGAAGCCGGCGAGGCCCACATAGGTGCGCGCCTTGGAAGCCATGAGGCGGATCGACTGGATGCCGAGGTCGCGCAGGATCTGGGCGCCGAGGCCGACCTCGCGCCACTGCCGCTCGCGCGCCACCTCGCTGGCGCTCTTCTCGCCGGCGCCCATGGCGGAGACCGGCACGCCGCTGGTGCCGTCGCGCAGATAGACCAGCACCCCGCGCCCCTCCTCGCGGATGCGCTCCAGCGCCTTCTGGATCACCTTGCCGCCGGTGAACACGTCGGTGATGGGATCGGCGCGGTGCAGGCGCACCAGCACCTTCTCGCCGTCGCCGATGCGCCCGTGCACCAGAGCGAGGTGGTTCACCGTGTCGAAGGGCGTCACATAGGAGAAGCCGTGCAGCTCGCCGATGGAGGTGGGCACCGGGAAGTCGGCGGCGCGGGCCACCAGCTTCTCGCGCGCCTGCCGGTAGGCGATGAGGTCCGCCACCGAGATGCGCAGCAATCCGTGCTTCTCGGCGAAGGCGGCGACCTGCGGGCCGCGCTGCACCGTGCCGTCGTCGTTCACCAGTTCGGCGATCACGCCCACCGGCGGCACGCCGGAGAGCCGGCACAGGTCCACCGCGGCCTCGGTGTGGCCGGAGCGGATCAGCACCCCGCCTTCCTTGGCGATCAGCGGGAAGACGTGGCCGGGCCGCACGAAGTCGGCGGCGCCCATGTTCGGATTGGCGAGCGCGCGCACGGTGTTGGTGCGCTCCTCCGCGGAGATGCCGGTGGTGGTGCCGTGCCGGAGGTCGACCGAGATGGTGAAGGCGGTGCCCATGGGCGCGTCGTTGTTGGACACCATGGGGTCGAGCCGCAGGCGCCGCGCCTCCGAGGGCGGCAGCGGCGTGCAGACGATGCCGGAGGTGTTGCGGATGATGAAGGCCATCTTCTCCGGGGTGGCGAGCGAGGCGGCGACGATCAGATCGCCCTCGTTCTCGCGATCGTCGTCGTCGGTGACGACGATGATCTCGCCCTTGGCGAAGGCTTCGATGGCGGACTGGACGCGGGCCTGGCTGGTGTCGGTCACGGGCAAACCTCGAATGGGCGGCGGCACGCAGACGCCGAGAAAGTCATTCGGCGTGACCTGGTGGCCGGTGGCCTCGGCGATCTTCTCGGCGGTCTCGCGGGAGATCCAGGCGCGCTCGTCGTTGCACAGCGCCGTGACGGAGGCGGGCGACAGCCCGACCATCCGCGCGAACGCGCCGCGCTTCGTGCCGGTCGCCGAGAGCCAGTCCGCGAGCTTCATGACAGCAAGATAGCCAGCGCGAAATTCAGTGACAATGAAAAAAGAAATCCATTCACTATGAATGAATTTCATGCGGGGGCGCTCGCCCAAAAAAAGGGGCCACCCCTTCGGATGGCCCCCGCACGGTCTGACGGCCCCGGGGCCGCAGGTCCCGCAAGCGTCACATCACGGTGGTCCAATAGGGCGGCACGCCGTAATAGTCATGGATCCGCTGGCCGTTCTCCCGGGACCAGTCGTAGTCCACGTCGGCGCCGTATTTTGGCGCCTTCTCCAACTGCTCCTTGGTGAGGCTGACGCGGAAGCCGCCGAGGCCCTCGTCATAGGTGAGCATGGACCAGGGCAGCGGGTAATAATCGGTGCCGATGCCGAGGAACCCGCCGAAGCTGAGCACCGCGTAGGAGACGCGCCCGGATTCCTTCTCCAGGATCAGCCGCTCCACCGAGCCGATGTGGTTGCCCTGGGGATCGTAGACCGAGGTGCCCACCACCATGTCGCTGGCGACCAGCGTGTGGGTTTCCTTGATGTTGGGGTTGCGTACGTCCGTGTGCATTGCGTCGTCTCCTCCGAATGGGTGACACACGGACGAAACGAGGCCGGAGGCGCCCGCGTTCCCGCACGGACGTAAAATCCCCAAGCTTGACCGCAGCTTATTCCGCGAACGGCCACGCCACGAAGCCGCCCGTCTGGCCGCGGTGGCGCAGCAGGTGGTCGGCGAGCACGCACCACATCATGGCCTCGCCCACCGGCACCGCGCGGATGCCGACGCACGGGTCGTGGCGGCCCTTGGTGGCGATCTCGGTCTCCTGGCCGAGCCGGTCGACCGTGCGGCGCGGCGTGAGGATCGAGGAGGTGGGCTTCACCGCGAAGCGCACCACCACCGGCGCCCCGGTGGCGATGCCGCCGAGGATGCCGCCCGCATGGTTCGACAGGAAATGCGGGCGGCCCTCATTGCCGAGGCGCATCTCGTCGGCATTCTGCTCGCCGGTGAGGCGGGCGGCGGCGAAGCCGTCGCCGATCTCCACCCCCTTCACCGCGTTGATGCTCATCATGGCGCTCGCCAGATCCGCGTCGAGCTTGCCGTAGACCGGCGCGCCGAGGCCGGGGGGCACGCCTTCGGCCACCACCTCCACCACCGCGCCGATGGAGGAGCCGGCCTTGCGGATGCGGTCGAGCTCGGCCTCCCAGAGCGGCACCGTGCCGGCATCGGGGCAGAAGAAGGGATTGTTCGGCACCTCCTCCCAATCCCAGCGCGCGCGGTCCACCGCGATGTCGCCGATCTCGACCAGCGCGCCGCGCACCGTGACCCCCGGCAGCACCTTCGCCGCCACCGCCCCCGCCGCCACCCGCGCCGCGGTCTCGCGCGCCGAGGAGCGCCCGCCGCCGCGATGGTCCCTGAGGCCGTATTTGATGTCGTAGGTGAAGTCCGCGTGCCCCGGCCGGTAGGCGCCGGCTATGGCGGCATAGTCCTTCGAGCGCTGGTCGACGTTCTCGATCAAAAGCGCGATCGGCGTGCCGGTGGAGACGAGGCCGCCGTCGGGATGGTCGATGACGCCCGAGAGCACCTTCACCTCGTCCGGCTCGCGGCGCTGGGTGGTGAAGCGCGACTGGCCCGGCCGGCGCCGGTCGAGCGCCGCCTGGATGTCCTCGCGAGAAAAGCGCACGCCGGGCGGGCAGCCGTCCACCACGCAGCCGAGGGCCGCCCCGTGGCTCTCGCCGAAGGTGGTGAAGCGGAACATGTGGCCGAAGGTGTTGAACGACATGGCGGTCCCGATCCCGTGACGCTGGCTCAATAGGACGCGGCGCGCGCCCATGCAAACCGGCGCCCGGCGCCGCCATTGCGCGCCCCTTCGTCCCGCCATCGCGCGGAACCTGCGCCTTGTGCTATGGAGAGGGCTGACGGAGACCAATTGCCCCCGCCATGCCTTTTCTCGAAATCCTCATCGTCCTCGTTCTGGTGTTGCTGAACGCCGTTCTCGCCGCCGCGGAACTGTCCATCGTCTCGTCCCGGCCGGCGCGCCTCAAGTCCATGGCCGAGAAGGGAAAGCCGGGTGCCCGCGCGGCCATGGCCCTGGCCGCGGAGCCGGGCCGGTTCCTGTCCGCCGTGCAGATCGGCATCACCCTCATCGGCATCCTGAACGGCGCCTTCTCGGGCGCGAGCCTCGGCGCCCAGCTGGGCGACGCGCTGCGCGCGGCGGGCATACCGCCGGGCGTCGCGGCACCGGTGAGCTACGCCGTGGTGGTGGCCGCCATCACCTACCTCTCGCTGATCGTCGGCGAGCTGATCCCCAAGCGCCTGGCGCTGCACAACCCGGAGGCGATCGCGGTGCGCGTGGCGCCGCTGATGGTCGGCCTCTCGAAGGTTTCGGCCCCGGCGGTGTGGCTGCTCGACGCCTCCACCCGGGCGGCGCTGCGCCTGATGGGCAGCGCCGGCTCGCGCTCGAGCGGCATCACCGACGAGGAGATCCGCGCCATCATCACCGAGGCCGAATCGGCCGGCGTGATCGATCCCGCCGAGCGGCGCATGATTTCGGGCGTGATGCGGCTCGCCGACCGGCCGGTGACCGCCATCATGACGCCCCGGCCGGACGTGGAATGGGTGGACATCTCGCGGCCCGCGGACGAGGTGCGCGCCGAGCTGCTGGAGACCCCCCACAGCCGGCTGCCCGCCTGCGAGGGCTCGCCCGAGGAGACGGTCGGCGTGATCCAGGCCAAGCGCCTGCTCAACGCCTATCTCAAGGGCGAGACCCCCGATCCGCGCAATTTCGTCGAGACCGTGCCGTTCCTGGTGGAGGGCGTGGGCGCGCTGGAGGCGATGCGCATCCTGCGCGGGGCCGAGGTGCCCATGGGCATCGTCGTGGACGAGTATGGCGACATGGTCGGCCTCGTCACCGGCTACGATTTGCTGGCGGCGATCACCGGATCGGTGGCCACCGAGACCCATGTCTCGCGCAACATCGTCGAGCGGCAGGACGGCTCCTTCCTGGTGGCCGGCGACACGCCGATCGACGAATTGCGCGATTTGCTGGACGTGGACTTTCCGCTGGAGGAGGGCTTCCATACGGTGGCCGGCTTCGCGCTCGCGTGCATGAAGGAGCTGCCCGAGGAAGGCGCGGTGTTCGACGCGCTCGGCTGGCGCTTCGAGATCGTCGACATGGACGGCCGGCGCATCGACAAGATGCTGGTGGCGCGCCCGCGCATCCTGCACCGGCAGAAGGTGGTCGGAGACGAGTGAGGCGCCGCCGGCGCCGCCTCAGTTGCGGCGCGCCAGCGAGCGCAGGAAGCCCTGATATTCGTCGGTCAGCTCCATGTCGACGCCCGGCGCCATGCGCAGCAGGAGGTTGGCGACGAACGGGGCGTCGTTGCGCGCGTCGGCGAGCACCTCGCGCAGCACCGGCAGATTGTCCTCGATATGGGCGAGGAACGACACGCCCTTCTCCTCGGTCTCGCTCCAGCGGGCGCGGGTCCATAGCGCGAGCGGGTACATGATCTCGTGCACGAAGTTGGACTTGCGGGCCTTCTCGAAGAAGCGCAGGCCGGTGTTCCAGTTCTCGCGCGCGCGCATGGGCGGGGGCGGGATGTCGCCCATGAGCATCTTGCGCCCGGCCTGGCCGACAAAGTCGTCGAGCGTGGTGGGCGCGTCGATGGCGGCGCGGAAGTGCCACAGGCCGAACGAGCCGGGGAAGTCCGGCCCGAGCCGGTCCTTCAGCACGCCCTCGATCTGATCCACCGCCGCGCCTTCGCCCTTCAGCGCCGCGGTCATGCAGAACGCGAACACGGCGTCGTTGCCGACCTCGTGGACCGCCCCGCCCTTCAGCTGCGCCGGGGCGAGCGCCGGCGTCGTCCCGTCGGCCGGCAGCTCGACATCGCCCGCGCGCAGCGCCGAGACGAAGGCGGTGATCTCCAGCCAGCCCATGTAGTGGGCGAGGAAGGCCCCGGGGTCCACATGGACGATGGCGAGGTTGAGGGGAACCTTGCGGTTCCGCAGTTCCGTCATGTCGGTCATGGCCTGTCCCAAAGCGCACGAAGCGGGCGCGGCAGGGCCGGCCCTGTCGCGTTCGCGACAGGCGCGCGGCCCGCATCGGGACAGGGAGCAAGAGGGGTGCCAGCGGGCAAGCGGGCCGGCGCCGCCGGCTCAGTCGGCGACCTTGAACACGCCGCCGGCGACCACATAGACCGCGCCCTGGCGCACCGGCAGGAGCGCCGCCTCGCCCGGGGGCATGCCGGCGAGCACATGGAGCGCGGCGCGCACCACCCCGCCATGGGTGACGATCACCGCGTCGCCGGGCAGTTCGGCGATCGCCGTCTGCACCCGCGCGCACAGATCGAGATAGCTCTCGCCGCCGGGCGGCTGGAAGCGCCAGGGGTCGAGGTCGCGCCGGCGCACGCCGTCATGGTCGCGGCGGCGCAGCTCGGGCCAGGTCTGGCCCTCCCAGCGGCCGAACGAGATCTCCTCGAGGCGCGGGTCGCTGGCGAAGGCGCTCGCCGGCAGATCGAGGGTGGTGCGCAGGATGCGCATGGTCTCCACCGCCCGCGACAGCGGGCTCGACACATAGGCGAGCGCGGCGATGTCGCCCACCAGCTGGTTCAGCACCCGCCCCACCTGCGCCGCCTGGATGCGGCCGAGGGCGTTCAGCGGCACGTCGCGCCGGCCCTGCAGGCGGCCGGCCACGTTCCAGTCGGTCTCGCCGTGGCGCACGAAGAACAGCCGGCGCCCGGGAGCGGCGGCGAGCGGATCGCTCATGCGGCGTCCCCTGCCAAACCCTCGCGGACCGACGTCGCCGGCGGCCCGCCCGTGCGCGGCGCGCGGTGCGCGGCGATCACCGGACGCGAACCGGCACCACGTGGTCGTACCACGCGCCCAGGGTGGGATAGGTGACGCGCAGCGTCACCTGCTCCCCCGGCGCGGCGGGCCCCTTGTAGGTGACCACCAGGCCCTTGAGGGTGCGCCCCAGGCACGGATTCATGGCGCCGCCGTCGCGGCCGGTGGCGACGAACGCGCCGTAGCCGATGGTGACGCGGCCCTTCGCCGGCGCCGAGAGCACCGTGATGGTGGGCACCTGGGTCTGCTGGCAATTGAAGTCGGTGGTGCCGGCCGCGAAGATCGCGCCCTTGGTGCCCGTGCCGGTGCCGGTCACGTAGGTGATGCCGGAATAGCTCGGCGTCACGTAGTCGGGAAAGAAGGCGCCGCCCGAGCCGAACACCCGCTCGCGCAGGGGATACTGGTCGAGCGTCGGCAGGCTCTGGGCGGCCGCGCCGGTGGCGGACAGCGCGCCGAGCGCGAGAACGGCGAAGGCACGGCGGAAGGCTGGCAGCATGATCGATCTCCTCATCCACGCCCCGATACCCGCGCACCCGCGCCGGCCGGCCCTGCTCCAGGTCCGGTCAATCGCGCACCAGAGCGAGGTCCGGCGCGTCGGGGTGCTTCATGCCGACGATATGATATCCGGCGTCCACATGGTGCACCTCGCCGGTCACACCGCGCGACAAATCGGACAGAAGATAGACGCCGGTGTCGCCCACCTCGTCGGTGGTGACGGTGCGGCGCAGGGGCGTGTTCAGCTCGTTCCACTTCAGGATGTAGCGGAAGTCGCCGATGCCGGAGGCGGCGAGCGTCTTGATCGGGCCGGCCGAGATGGCGTTGACGCGGATCGCCTTGGGACCGAGGTCGGCGGCGAGATAGCGCACCGACGCCTCGAGCGCCGCCTTGGCGACGCCCATCACGTTGTAATGCGGCATCCACTTCTCGGCGCCGTAATAAGTGAGGGTCAGGAGCGAGCCGCCGTTCGGCATCAGCTTCTCCGCCCGCTGGGCAATCGCGGTGAAGGAGAAGCACGAGATCAGCATGGTCTTGGAGAAATTGTCGGCGCTGGTGTCGACGTAGCGGCCGTCGAGCTCGTCCTTGTTGGAAAAGGCGATGCAGTGGACCACGAAGTCGAGGGTGCCGAACAGCTTCTGCGTCTCCGCGAACACCTGGTCCATGGTGTCGGGCTCGGTCACGTCGCAATGGCCGACCAGGGCCCCGCCGAGCTCCGCCGCCAGCGGCTCCACCCGCTTCTTCAGCGCCTCGCCCTGGTAGGTCAAGGCGATGTCGGCGCCATGGGCGCGCGCCTGCTTGGCGATGCCGTAGGCGATGGAGCGGTTGTTGGCGACCCCGAGAATCAGTCCGCGCTTGCCCTTCATGAGACCGCTCGCGAGACCGTCCGTCGCCATGTCCTGCACTCCGAAATTCCAACGCCTTGACGCCGCGCGGCTGAGCCGGCGGCGGGCATCCTATGGCATGGGGCCATCCCCCGTTCAAGCGAAGCCGATGCCGAGGCCCTTGCTTCGGTGAAGGGGCGCGTGCTAGAGGCAGCCGCCTGGATCGGAGTGTAGCGCAGTCTGGTAGCGCACCACGTTCGGGACGTGGGGGTCGCAGGTTCAAATCCTGCCACTCCGACCATTCAGGTTCCCCCGGAACCGTTTGCCCCACACAAGTCCCCCCAAGTCGCCGCGCCAAGTCGCCGGTGGCCGGAGCGCCCGGCGCTTGGCGGACCCTGCGGCTTGGCTTCTGCGGCTTGGCTTCTGCGGCTTGACCCTTGCGGCGGACCCGTTTCGGGCCGCGCATCGCCCGGCGGGGCCGAAGCGCGGCGAACCGCATCCGCCGGCCGAGGGCGGATTCGCGCGGCGCCGAATCACCGCCGACCGACGGCGATCGCCGGCCCTCGCCTCGCGAGGTTGCCGTCCCGCCGGGTTGCGCCCTACGCGGGCACCACGACGCCGCTAATCGCGATTTTTTGCACTGCTTTAATTTTGTGCAGCGCCACGGACGCCAACGTCTTGTGACAAAACGACGACATTCCGCTCCGGCAGACCCGCGCGCCCGGATGCCGCGCCGCGGCGCGGCCCCCGGAGAGAAAATAGGCGGCTAATCGCTTTCTCCCCCCTGAGCTTGGTGAGAGCATTCTCGCGACGCGATGTCGCGCCTTTCCCGATCGGAAGGGAGAAAGGAATGTCTCAGGTCAAGATTTGGTTGGGCGCCCTCCTGGCGGGAGCCATGCTCCACGGCCCGGCGGGCGCCGCGTCACCCAAGGACGAACCCGTCGACGTCGAGCTCGTGCTCGCGGTGGACGTGTCCTATTCCATGGACGTGGAAGAGCAGACGCTGCAGCGCGAAGGCTACGCCAGCGCCCTCACCTCGCGCGAGTTCCTCGACGCCCTCCGGCAGGGGCTCAACGGCCGCGTCGCCATCGCCTATGTGGAATGGGCCGGCGACAACGAGCAGCAGGTGGTGATCAACTGGCGCGTCGTCGACGGCCCCGAGACCGCCCAGGCCTATGCCGATGCCATCCGCGCGGCGCCGCTGCGCCGGGTCTACCGCACCTCGATCTCCAGCGCGCTGCTGTTCAGCGCCGATCAGTTCGACCTCAACGGCTATTCCGGGGTCCGGCGGGTGATCGACGTGTCGGGAGACGGCGTGAACAACCAGGGTCCGCCGGTCCAGATCGCCCGCGACGCGGTGCTGCAGCGCGGCATCATCATCAACGGCCTGCCCTTGCTGCTGAAGCGCTCGGCCTCCTCGGCCATCGACGTGCCGGAGCTCGATGTCTATTACGAGGACTGCGTCATCGGCGGGCCGGGCGCGTTCGTGATCCCGGTGCAGAAGCGCGAGGAGTTCGCGCGCGCCATCAAGACCAAGCTGGTGCTGGAGGTGGCGGGCATCAAGGTGCCGGACGCGGCCAGCCCGATCCGGCGCGTGGCCCAGAGCGCGCCGCGCATCTCCTGCACCATCGGCGAGAAGATCTGGCTCGAGCACTGGAGCAACTGAACCGCGCCGCCCCCTCTCCTGGCGGGGAGAGGGCGGGCGAAGGGGCGCGGCGCGCGTCCAGGGCGCGCCGGCGCGGCGCCAGGCCGGGGAATGAGGGCGGGGAGCCAAGCCAGCCCCTCAGCCGCACCAGGTCAGCCCCACGGGCGCCCAAGGGCGCCGCGAGAGCGCCCCGAGAGCGCCCGAGGGGCGCCGCCCGCCTCAGGGCTCCGCCCGCTCGAGCGGAACCTTCTTCAAGGCCGCGAGGTCGCGCGCGCCGGTGGCGAAGCAGGCCACCGCCAATTGGCGGATGACGATGGTGAAGTGGTCCACCACCGCCTCGGTGGACGTCAGGGCCGCCTCCAGCGTGCCCGCCGCCTGGGCCGCGAGGTCCGCGCCGAGGCGGATGGCCTTGGCCATGTCCACCCCGTGGCGCACCCCGCCGGAGGCGATGAGCGGGATCTGCGGGCACGCCCCGCGCACCGCGGCGAGGGAGGCGACGGTGGGAATGCCCCAATCCGCGAAGGCGGCGGCGACGGCTTTCGCCGCGCCGATGCCGCGCTCGCCCTCCACCAGCGCCCAATTGGTGCCGCCCGCCCCCGCCACGTCCAGCGCCGCGACACCCGCGCCCTGGAGCGCGCGCGCGACGTCGGCGGACAGGCCGAAGCCCACCTCCTTGGCGATGATGGGCACCTCCAGCGCGCGCGCCAGCGCGGCGATGGCCGCGAGCGCGCCGCGCCAATCCCGGTCGCCCTCGGGCTGGATCGCCTCCTGGAGCGCATTGAGGTGCAGGATCAGCCCGTCGGCGCCGATCATGTCGACCGCGCGGCGCGCCTCGTCCACGCCGTAGCCCTTCACGAACTGGGCGACGCCGAGATTGGCGTAGAGCGCCGCATCGGGCGCGCGCCGCCGCAGCTCGCGGGTCAGCCCCGCCGCGCCCTGCCGCTCGATGGCGATGCGCTGCGAGCCGACGCCCAGCGCCAGGCCCAGTTCCTGCGCCGCCTCGGCGAGGTGGGCGTTGATTCGCTCGGACTGCGCCGGCCCTCCGGTCATGGACGAGATCAGCACCGGCGCCTTCAGCCGGCGGCCGAGAAAGGTGGTGGACAGGTCCACCGCATCGAACGAGATCTCGGGCAGCGCGCAATGGACGAGGCGCACCGCGTCGAACCCGGCCGAAACGCGCGAGCGGGCGCGCGCGCCGTCGAGCACGATGTCGATATGGTCCTGCTTGCGCTTCTGCGCGTCGGTGCCGTCATCCTCCCGGCCGCTCATGGGCGCCCGCTTGCCTGCGGGAGCGGACCGCGCGTGCGCCTGGAACGAAGATGCATGAACGCGACTCCGAGGGGATTGGGAGGTATCCCGGCGCAACGCCGGGGGGAGCTGGGGCGGCATGTGCCCGGAAGGCCACGCTGTCCCGCCAGCGTGCGCCCGCCTCTGGAGCCGGTTCCGCCCCCTCCCTTGAATCGCCTGACGATCCGTTTGGAGGCGGAAAATCCATTTCCTTTCAATTTGCTACGGTGCAATTGACCGGCCTGGCGGCCGCATGGGCTCCGCCCGGCCGATCGGATCGCGCTCTAGCGTCAATGTCTAGGGGGTGATCTAAAGTCGTTCAAGATAACGTATTGTCGGAGCGGATTCCTGACTTCGGCCGGGCGCCAAAGAGGGGCGAGCGTTCATGAGCCATAATGGAAGCCGGGATGTGCGGCCCGCAATCCCGGTGGAGGAGACGCCGGCCTCGGACGAGGTGGCGAGCATCGTACTGCGCTCGCGGGATCTGTCCTATCTGCGCGCCGTGATCGAGCGGCGCCTGGGACTGCTGGTGCCCACCGGGGCGACCCATCCCGCCGTCCTGCATGCCGCCATGCGTCACATCCTGCTGGCGCCGGGCAAGCGGCTGCGCCCGCTGCTCGCCATCGCCGGGGTGCTCCAGCTCGACGGCTCCGAGCACCAGGTGCTCGACTTCGGCTGCGCGCTGGAGATGGTGCACGCCTCCTCCCTGATCATGGACGATCTGCCCTGCATGGACGACGCGGCGGTACGTCGCTCCCAGCCCACGACCCACGTGCAGTACGGCGAGGACGTGGCCATGCTCGCCGCCGTGGCGCTGCTCTCGCGCGCCTTCGGGGTGGCGGGCGGGGCGCCGGGCGTGTCCGACCGGGTGCGGCTCGACGCGGTGGCGATCCTGTCGCTGGCGGTGGGCTCGCTCGGCTTGTGCGGCGGCCAGTTCGACGACCTCCATCCGACCCCCGGCCGCACCGTCGCCGCCACCGAGGACGTGAACCGCCGCAAGACCGGCGTGCTGTTCACCGCCGCCGCGGAGATCGCCGGCCACGTCGCCGCGGCCGACGAGACGCGCTTTGCGCACCTGCGCGCCTTCGCCGCCCATGTGGGGCGCGCCTATCAGATCCTCGACGACATCCTCGACGCCTCCGCCTCCGCCGCGGCGCTGGGCAAGGACGTGGGCAAGGACGCCCACAAGGTCACCGTCATCGCCTCGCTCGGCGCGCCCCGGGCGCGCAAGATGCTGGCCGAGCACTTGGCGGGCGCGCTGCAAGCCTCTAAAGACCTCGGACCCAACCGAGAGGGCCAGGAGCCTTTGCGCGATTTCATGGATGCCGCATTCGGCGAACTGATGGGGCCGCTGGCGCCGTGAGCGCCACGCCCCAGGACGATGCCCGCCGAACCGACCGTGCCGACGCCCCGCCGCTCCTGATGGAGGGCCTCAGCGCGGGCTTCGGCGCGCGCATGGTGCTGTCCGGCGTCAGCCTGCGGCTCGATCCGGGCGCCGTCACCGTGCTGCTCGGCCCCAACGGCGCCGGCAAGACCACGCTGCTGCGCGCCGCCTGCGGGCGCCTCGCGGCGCGCGCCGGCAGCGTGCGCATCTGCGGCATCGCCGCGGAGGACGCCGCCGCCCGGCGGCTGATCGGCCTCGCGCCGCAGGAGATCGCGCTCTACCGCCCGCTCACCATCCGCGAGAATCTGGAGATCTTCGCCCGGCTCGCCGGCGTGCCCTGGCGCGCGCTCTCGGCCCGGGTGGCGGAGGTGATGGACCGCGCCGGCGTCGCCGAGCGGGCCGGCGAGCGGGTCGAGCGGCTGTCCGGCGGCTGGCAGCGGCGCGCCAACGTCGCCGCCGCGCTGGTGGGCGCGCCGCGCCTGTTGGTGCTGGACGAGCCCACGGTGGGCATCGACGCCAAGGCGCGCGACGATCTCGCGGCGATCGTCCTGCGGCTCGCCGCCGACGGGCTCGCCATCCTCCTCGTCACCCACGATTTCGCCTTCGCCGAGCGGGTGGCGGACAAGGTGGCGGTGCTCAAGGCCGGCCGCATCGTCCTCGAAGGCGCGCTGGCGGACCTGGTGGCGGCGCGCTTCAAGGGCCGGCGCATGGCCGAGGTGACGTTCGACGCGGTCCCCGACGCCGCGCGCACCACCGCGCTCGCCAGCCTCGGCCTCGCGCGCGGCGAGGAGCCGGCGCTGTTCGCCGGCCTGATCGCCGACGATCCGCACGCGGTCGCCGCCCTCATCGCCGCGCTGGAGGCGATGGGCGCGGCGCCCCGCACCCTTTCCCTCAAGGCGGCCGGGCTCGACGCGCTCTACGCCCACGCCATGCGCGGGGACTGACGCCATGATGCTCGCCATCATGCGCGCCCAGGCGCTCACCACCCTGCGCGACCGCGGCGCGCTGGTGATGACCTTCGTGCTGCCGCCGCTCTTGTTCCTGCTGTTCGCCGCGATCTTCGCCGGCGCCGGCGGCGACACGGCGCGGGTCACGGTGGCGGCGGCGCGCAGCACCGACGCGCCGGCCGCCGAGGCGCTGCTCGCCGCCCTCGCCGAGGCGCCGGACCTCGAGGTGACGCGGGTTGCCGAGGCGGACGTGGCGCGCCGCGTCGCCGACGGGGCGGCGGACGTCGGCCTCGTCGTGCGCGGCGATCCGGCCGCCGCCACCGACAAGCCGCCGCTGCTGGTGCTCGGCGATCCCGGCCGGGCGGTGGCGGGCTCGCTGCTGCTGGCGCGGCTGCACGAGGTGCTGGGCCACGTTCTGCCCGGCATCGCCATGCGGCGGGTGGCGGAGCAGATCCAGGTGCTGGTGGGACCGTTCACCCCCGACCAGAAGGACCGCCTGGAGCAGTCCATCGCCAAGGCCAAGGAGCTGGTCGCGGACGGCGCCGCCGATCTGGTCGAGCGCCGGCCGGTGGCGCGCCTCACCGACGCACCCACCACGGCCTATTATGCCGGCGCCATCGCCATGCTGTTCCTGCTGTTCTCGGCCGTGCTGGGCGCCGCGAGCCTGGTGGACGAGCGCCGCTCCGGCGTGTTCGACCGGGTGGTGATGGCGCGCGGCGGGCTGGTCGCGCTGGTGAGCGGCAAGATGGCCTTCCTGATCGTCCAGGGCCTCGCGCTCTCGGCGGCGCTGCTGGCGGTGGCGCAGATCGCCTACGGCGTGCCGGCGCTCGCCCATGCGGCGACGCTCGCCGTGGTCTCGCTCGCCGCCGCGGCGTCGGCCGCCGGCATCGCGCTGCCCATCGCCGCGGCATCGCGCACGCGCCACCAGGCGCAGACCTTGTCCACCTTCGCCGTGCTGCTGCTGTCCGCCGTGGGGGGCAGCATGGTGCCGCGCTTCCTCATGCCGCACTGGCTGCAGCAGGCGGGCAGCCTCACGCCCACCGCCTGGGGGATCGAGGCGTTCCAAGGTGCGCTCTGGCGCGGCGAAACGCTGCTCCAGCTTTTGCCTTCGCTCGCCGCGCTCCTTATATTCGCAGGCGCGGGATGGGTGTTGGCGGTGATCCTGGTGCACCGGTCGGTGCGGCTCGGGTGAGGCCCGGCGCGCGCGTTGATCTGGAGCAGGGCGGCGTTTTCGTGTGGGGCTAGACTGCGTCCCGGCGCCCCGGTGCAGGGATCGCCGCCGGACGGCGTGATGCCGGGCAGCGTGACTCCGGGGGCTCCGACGGGAAGCGAGAGGCCGGCCGATGCAGGCCGGCGAACCAAGGCCGAGAGACCATGACCATTCTCCTCAGCGTCCTCATCGTCGTCGCGACCGTCGCGGCCATGGAGGGCGTCGCCTGGGCGGCGCATAAATACATCATGCACGGCTTCGGCTGGGGCTGGCACAAGTCGCACCACGAGCCGCGCGAGGGCGCGTTCGAGCGCAACGACCTCTATGCGGTGCTGTTCGCGGTGCTCGCCATCATCCTGATCTATGTCGGCCGCAATGACGGCGGCCCGCTGCTGTGGATGGGCGTGGGAATGACGGTCTACGGCTTCCTGTACTTCTTCGTCCATGACGGGCTGACGCACCAGAGGTGGCCGTTCCGCTACGTGCCGCGCCAGGGCTACCTGAAGCGCCTCGTCCAGGCGCACCGGCTGCACCATGCGGTGGAGGGCAAGGAGGGCTGCGTCTCGTTCGGCTTCCTCTACGCCCCCTCGGTGCCGGCGCTGAAGCAGAAGCTCAAGACGCTGCACGGCGGCAGCCTGAAGGCGTCCGACAGCAATTCCGAAGCGGCCGAATAGGCGTCAGCGACCGCCGACAGCCCCCTCGATCAGGTCCGCCGCCCGCTCCACCCCGCCGCCGTCCACCAGCGCCGCCGAAACGCGCCGCGCCGCCGCAGTGAAGCCCGGTTCGCCGAGCACCGCGCCGAGCGCCGCCCTCAGGCGGCGCCGGCTGAGCCTGCCCGCCGGCACCACCTGCGCCACCCCGTGATAAGCGAGCCGCGCCGCAGTGGCCGGCTGCTCGAAGGCGATGGGCACCGCCACCAGCGGCACGCCGGCCGCCATGGCGTCCAGCACCGTGTTCATGCCGCAATGGAGCACCGCCGCCTTGCAGCGCGCCAGCACCTCCTGCTGGGGCACGAAGGCGCGCACCTCGCACAGCGCCTCGAGCCGCGCCACCTCGCGCGGCACCAGCAGCCCGCCATGGGCGATCAGCAGCCGCGCGCCGAGATCGCGCGCGCCTTCCGCCACCTTCAGGAAGATGTCCGCCCGCGCGCCCTGGAGCGTGCCGAGCGAGCAGAACACCAGCGGGCGGCCATCGTCCGGGGCGAGGTCGAGCGGCGCCGCCGGCACCGGGCTCGCCCCGTCGCGCCACGGGCTGCCATAGTGGAACGTCGCCGGCAGCTCGGCCCTGGGAAAGTCCAGCGCCCGCGGCACCTGCGAGACCGTGAGGAGCGGCGAGAAGCCCTGGTCGGCGAACGGATCGAGGCCGAACGCCGCGCCGTGGCGCATCAGCACCTTGCGCATGGGGCTCATGAGCAGATCGGTGACCCAATAGCCGCCCTTGTTCATCACGAGGCCCTTCTCGCTCACGTCGTAGGGCCAGGGCACGAAGGGCGGCGGCACACTCGGCTCGCGGTTCAGCGGCAGCGCGGTGGCGGTGGAGAGGAAGGGGAGGCCGAGCGCGCGCGCCACGAGGCCGCCGGCGGCCTCGGTCTGGTCGGCGATCATCGCCTCGGCGCCGATCGCGCGCAAAGCGGCCGGCAAATCGCGGCACAGCATGTCGGTCTGCGCGGCGGTGGCGCGCAGCGTCCCCAGAAGGCCGATGAGCCCCGTGGGCTTGGCGAGGCGATCCACATAGGCCTTGAGCGCGCCGGCGGGATAGGTGCCCTGCCCCACCGCGTGGAAGTCCGCCCCCTTGCCCGCCACCAGCCGCCCCGCGTCCGCCATGTGCAGGAAGGTGACGCGGTGGCCGCGCCGGCCCAGCGCGCGCGCCAGCACCAGCAGCGGGTTGTAATGGCCCGGCAGCGGCGGGGCGACGACGGCGAAATGGGTCACGAGGGCCGCGTCCACAGATGGGCGGGCCGCGCGGGCGCCGGCCCGGCGAAGCGCGAGGCGACCGCCGCGGCGACGCCGCCGGCGAGCAGGCGCAGCTTCTCGGCCTTGGAGGTGGAGGCGCGCGCGTCCCAGGCCCTGGGGCCGGTGGCGCGCACCTTGGTGCCGATGGCGCGGTAGACCGCGCGGGCGGTGGCGATGGCTGAGGCCGAGCGCAAAGGCAGGGCGCGGATGCCGATCAGCGCCTGGTCGTAATAGGGCTCCGCCCCGTCCAGCAGCCGCGCCACCACGGCCGCCACTTTCTCGCGGTTCTCGGGCGCGGCGACGGCGCCCTCGGGCACGCCCGCCTCGGCCAGAAAGTCCGCCGGCAGGTAGACCCTGCCGATGCCGGCATCCTCGATCACGTCGCGCGAGATGTTGGTGAGCTGGAAGGCGAGGCCGAGGTCGCTCGCCCGGTCGAGCACCACGTCGTCGCGCGCGCCCATGATGAGCGCCATCATCACGCCGACCACGCCGGCCACGTGGTAGCAATAGGTCAGCGTGTCATCGAGGCTCTGATAGCGGCGCGCCTCCACGTCCATGCGGAAGCCCTCCAGCAGCTGGAGGGGGTAGCGCTCGGGGATGTCGTTGCGCGCGACCACCTGCGCGAAGGCGGCGAAGGCCGGATGCGACGAGGGCGCGCCGCGATAGGCGCGCAGCGTGTCCTCATAGAGCCGGTCGAGCCGCTCGGCCGGGGTGCCCGGCGCTTCGACGCGGCCCATGCCCAGCTCCTGCCCGTCCACCACGTCGTCGCAGTGCCGGCACCAGGCGTAGAGCATCACCGCATCCGCCCGCGTGCGGGCGTCGAACAGGCGCGCGGCGGCGGCGAAACTCTTCGAGCCCTGGGCGATGGACTGTTCGCTGGCGGCAAGCACCGTCCCGCTGGGATCGCTCACGCCGGCGCCCCCGCAAAGTCGGCGACGATCAGCGAGGCGGTGGCCTTGGCCGAGCCCACCACGCCCGGCACCCCCGCCCCCGGATGGGTGCCGGCGCCGGTGATGTAGAGGTTGGCGATCTTGTCGTCGCGGTTGTGCGGCCGGAACCAGGCCGATTGGGTGAGGATCGGCTCCACCGAGAAGGCCGAGCCCAGATGGGCGTTGAGCTCGTCGCGGAAGCCGAACGGGGTGAGGATGCGGCTCGTCACCAAGGCGTCGGAGAGGCCCGGCAGCAGGCGCCGCTCGAGGGACGCGAGGATGCGGTCCCGGTAGCGCGGGCCTTCCGCCTCCCAGTCGATGTCCGCCTTGCCCAGATGCGGCACCGGGGAGAGCACGTAGAAGGCGGTGCATCCCTCGGGCGCCAGCGACGGGTCGGTGACGGTGGGGGCGTGGAGATAGAGCGAGAAGTCGTCCGGCAGGTGCGGCCCGCTGAAGATCTCGTTGACGAGGCCCTTGTAGCGCGGGCCGAACAGCACCGTGTGGTGCTGGAGATGGTCCCAGGTGCGATTGGCGCCGAAATAGGTGACGAACAGCGACATGGAATGGCGCTTGGCCGCCAGGCTCTTGCCGTAGGCGCGCCCGCGCGCGCTGCCGCGCATCAGGCTCCGGTAGGTGTGGACCACATCGGCATTGGAGGCGACGAGGTCGAAGGGCAGCGTCTCGCCATCCTTCAGGCGGACGCCGGTGGCGCGCGCCCCCTCGATGACGATCTCGTCCACCGGGGTGGAGAGCCGTATCGTGCCGCCGATGTCCTCGAACAGGCGCACCATGGCGCGCACCAGCGCGCCGGTGCCGCCGCGCGGGAAGAACACGCCCCATTTGCGCTCCAGCGCATGGATGAGCGCGTAGATGGACGAGGTGGCGAAGGGATTGCCCCCCACCAGCAGCGAATGGAACGAGAAGGCCTCGCGCAGATGCTCGTTCTCGATGAATGTCGAGACCATGGAATAGACCGAGCGCCAGGCCTGGAGCTTCATCAGGTTCGGGCCGGCCTTGATCATGTCCGAGACATGCAGGAATGGCACTGCGCCGAGCTTGATGTAGCCCTCCTCGAACACCTGCTTCGAATATGCCAGGAAGCGGCGATAGCCCTCCACGTCCTGCGCTGAGAAGGCGGCGATCTGGGCGTCGAGCGCCGGCTGGTCGTTGACATAGTCGAACCGCGCGCCGTCCTCCCACAGCAGCCGGTAGAAGGGCGCGACCGGGATCAGCTCCACATAGTCCTTAAGCCGGCGGCCGGCCGCCTGGAACACCTCTTCGAGGCAGGTGGGATCGGTGATGACGGTGGGCCCGCCGTCGAAGGTGAAGCCGTCCTGCTCATAGACGTAGGCGCGCCCGCCCGGCTTGTCGCGCTTCTCGAACAAAGTGGTCGAGAAGCCGGCGGCCTGGAGCCGGATGGCGAGCGCGAGCCCGCCGAAGCCGGAGCCGATGACGGCGGCGCGTCGCGCGGGGGAGCGGGAGGGATCGGGCATCATGGGGGACTTAAGGAACCTCTGGTCTCGGTGAGGCAGCGCACGGCGCGCCAGATGGGTACGGGCGGGCGGCCCGAAAGGATGCGTGCCTGGTCCGCCAAAGTGAGGCGGCCGGCATAGAAGCGGGCGATGAGGCCGGGCGAAAGCCGGTAGAAGCGCTGGAGGATGCGGTAGCGCTGCGCCGGCTCGGCGGCGCGGAACAGCATGCGGTTGAGCAGCCGGAAGAAGCCGCGGCGCTCCCAGCGGGCGAGCGCGAAGGCCCGCGCCGCCGCCGCGAGCGCCGGGCCCGACAGATCGGGCAGCGCCGAGAGGTGGTCGGCGAGCGCCGCCGCATCGGGCAGCGAATAGCCGGTGGTGGGATGGAACAGGCCGGCCCGCAGCCCGGAGCGGGCGACGCCCTGCGGCCCCGCGTCGAGGCAGGCGGAAAGATCGCCGCCGAGCGCGATGGGCAGCACCCCCTCCTCCTCGCGCACCACCGTGCCGCGCCAGCCCATGCCGGCGGCGAAGGCGGTGACGCGGGCGCGCACCGCCTCCGCCGGCAGGTCCGGGCCGTCGGCGTAATAGGTATCCTCCACCAGCAGCGTGGTGGCGTCGAGCGGCAGCACATAGACGAAGCGGTAGCCGTCGATCTGCGCCACCCGCGCATCCATGATGATCGGCCGCGTCAGGCGGTGGGGGTGCGGCAGGCGGATTTCCTGGCCGAGGAATTTCTGGAACGCGAGGTCGAGATGCGGGCTCGGCTGCGCCCCCCGCCCGTCGATCACGGCGCGGGCGGGAAGGCGGGTGCCGTCCGCCAGGACCACGTGGTCGGCGGCCACGGCGGACACCGTCGCCCCGGTGCGGATGCGGTCGGGAAAACGGTCTTTCAATACCGCCGCGAGGCGCTCGGAGGCGATCGAGGCATAGGTGCCGTCGAGGGTGCGCGAGAAGTTCGGGAAATGCACGTCATACCCGCGCCAGGAGGCGGCGAGGAAGGGCGAGAGGAACGAGACGTTGCCGCGGTCGATGTCGCTGTCGTGGAACGACCAGGTGTGGTTGCCGCCGAGCGCCGCCCCGGCCTCCAGGATCAGGAAGCGCGCCTCCGGCCGCCGCTCGAAAAGCCGCGCTGCGATCAGGCAGTTGGCCAGGCCCCCGCCCACCAGAAGGATGTCGTCCATCACCCGCCGATCCCAAGGCCCGCCGGCCAGCCCCCTCGGAGCACGCCTGAGCCCAATAGCCGGTTCGGCCCCGCGGTGCCACTGGCCAAACGGCTGCAGGCGAAGGGTTTTGACACGCCGCTTAGGCTGCCATACCAGTGTCGGCAGCCGCCGCGACGCCGTCGCGGGCGCGCGGTGCGGCGGAAGAATGCGTGCGGGGGCAAGGGGATGCGGCAGACCTGGCGGTGGTTCGGACCGAACGACGTGGTGCCGCTCTCCTCCGTCCGCCAGGCCGGCGCCGAGGGCGTCGTGACCGCCCTCCACCACATCCCCACTGGCGCCCCCTGGTCCCGCGCCGAGATCGCCCGCCGCAAGCGCGAGGTCGCCGTCCACCCAGGCGGGCAGCCCACCGGCCTTGCCTGGGAGGTGGTGGAGAGCCTGCCGGTCTCCGAGGACATCAAGCGCCAGACCGGCGATTTCCGCGGCCACCTCGCCAGCTACAAGGCCTCGCTCGAAGCCCTTGCGGCCGAAGGGCTTTCCACCGTCTGCTACAATTTCATGCCGGTGCTGGACTGGACCCGCACCGACCTTGCTTATCCTGTCGACCATGGCGGGCGGGCGATGCGCTTCGACCTCGCCGACTTTGCCGCCTTCGACCTGTTCATCCTCGAGCGCCCCGGCGCGGGGGAGGATTTCGGCGACGCCCTGAAGGACGAGGCCGCCCGGCGCTTCGCCGCCATGGACGATCAGGCCAAGGCCGCGCTGGCGCGCAATCTCACCGCCGGCCTGCCGGGCGCGGCGGATGGCTGGACGCTGGACGGCCTCAGGGCCCAGATCGCGCTCTATGACGGCATCTCGGAAGATCGCCTGCGCGCCCATCTGGTGGACTTCCTCGCCGAGGTGGTGCCGACGGCGGAAAAGCTCGGCATCCGCCTGTGCTGCCATCCGGACGACCCGCCCTTCCCCTTGCTCGGCCTGCCGCGCATCGTCTCGACCGAAGCCGACTACCGCGTCTTCCTCGACGCCGTGCCGAGCCGCGCCAACGGCGTCACCCTGTGCTCCGGCTCGCTCGGCGTCAGGGCCGACAACGACCTGCCCGGCATGGCGGCCCGGCTCGGCCCGCGCATCCATTTCGTGCACCTGCGCAACGTGCGGCGCGAGGCGCTCCAGGACGGGATCCGCAGTTCCTTCCACGAGGATGAGCACCTGAAGGGCGCCACCGACATGGTCGCCACCATCGCCGCGCTGCTGAAGGAGGAGGCGCGCCGCCGCGCCGAGGGGCGGGCCGATGCGCAGATCCCGTTCCGGCCGGACCACGGGCAGGACATCCTCGACGACATCAGCCGCGGCGGCCAGCCGGGCTATCCCGCCATCGGCCGGCTGAAGGGCCTCGCCGAGCTGCGCGGCATCCTGACGGCGCTCCAGCACGAAGGCGTGCGCTACGGCTGAGCCGCCTTTCGCCGCCTTCCGCATTCCGCGCGCGGCTGCGCAATGCGATGCTTGCGCAGCCGGGGGGATTCGCCATGACCATCGAGCCGACCGTCGCGCCGACGCGCACCCGCCTTGTGGTCGGCTTCCTGGCGGGGCTCGCCATTGGCGGCCTCGGCGGCCTCATCGGCCTCGGCGGCGCGGAAATCCGCCTGCCGGTGCTCATCGGCCTCGGCTTCGACGCCTTGCCCGCGGTCATCCTCAACAAGGCGACGAGCCTCGTGGTGGTGGTGTGCGCCCTGCCGTTCCGCGCCGCCGCGGTGCCCTTCTCCACCGTCGCGAGCCACTGGACCATCCTCCTGACCGTGCTCACGGGAAGCCTCGCCGGGGCCTATGTGGGCACCCGGCTCGCCACGCGCTTCGCCTCGCGCACGCTGTTCCGCGTCATCTGCCTGCTCATGATCTTCACCGCCGGCATGCTGCTGCTCGGCGACGAGATGGCCCCGCACCACGCCCTCCTCACCCAACCCTGGCGCGGCATGGCGGGGGTGGCGGCCGGGTTCGCCATCGGCACCGTGGTGTCCATGATGGGGGTGGCCGGCGGCGAACTCCTGGTGCCGACGCTGGTGCTGCTGTTCGGCATCGACATCAAGACCGCCGGCAGCCTTTCGCTGGTCATCGCGCTGCCCACCATCCTGGTGGGCTTTGCGCGCATCGGCCGCGACCAGAGCCTCGCCGTGCTCATGGCCCAGAAGACCTTCCTGCTCGCCCTGACGGGAGGCTCCATGCTGGGCAGCGCCATCGGCGGCCTGATGCTGGGGGTGGTGCCGGCCGCGGTGATCCTGCCGCTGCTCGCGGCCATGCTGGTGCTGGCGGCGCTGAAGATCTGGCACCATTCCACCCGCCTGCCTTGAGGCGGCTTTCTTCCGCCGGGGTCGCGCTCTACTCTTGCCGTCGACGCCGGCGCACGGCGAAGACCTGCCCGCGCCGAAGACCATTCCAGGAGCCTCCTCGATGCGAGATGCCGAGCCCCGTGCCGTCCGCCTTGCCGACTACCGTCCCCCGGAGTGGCTGGTGGACAAGGTGGACCTCGACTTCGCCCTCCACCCCACCCAGACTCGCGTGACCGCCAAGCTCGCCTTGCGCCGCAACCCCAAGGGCTCGGCGGGCGCGCCGGTGATCCTCGAGGGCGACGGGCTGACGCTGGTGCGCCTCGCCCTCGACGGCGTCCCGCTCGCCGGCACGAGCTTCGAGGCGAGCCCCGAGCGGCTCACTTTGCGCCATCCGCCGGCCGACGCGTTCACGCTGGAGATCGAGACCCTGGTGGACCCCACCGCCAACACCCAGCTGATGGGCCTCTACCGCACCTCGAACAATTACTGCACCCAGTGCGAGCCCGAGGGCTTCCGCCGCATCACCTATTTCCCCGACCGGCCGGACGTGCTCGCGGTCTACACCACGCGCATCGAGGCGGAAAAGGACGAGGCGCCAATCCTGCTCGGCAACGGCAACCTTGTCGCGTCCGGTCCGGTGCTTGGCACCTCGCGCCATTTTGCCGTTTGGCACGACCCCTGGCCGAAGCCCTCCTATCTGTTCGCGCTGGTGGGCGGCAGGCTCGCCAAGGTCGCCGACAGCTTCACCACCGCCTCGGGGCGGCCGGTGGAGCTCGGCATCTATGTGGAGGAAGGCAAGGAGGTGCGCGCCGGCTACGCCATGGACGCGCTGAAGCGCTCCATGCGCTGGGATGAGACGGCGTTCGGCCGCGAATACGACCTCGACGTGTTCAACATCGTCGCCGTGTCCGACTTCAACATGGGGGCGATGGAGAACAAGGGCCTCAACGTCTTCAACGACAAATACGTGCTCGCCTCGCCGCAGACCGCCACCGATGCGGATTATTCGGGCATCGAGGGGGTGATTGCCCACGAATACTTCCACAACTGGACCGGCAATCGCATCACCTGCCGCGACTGGTTCCAATTGTGCCTGAAGGAGGGGCTGACCGTCTTCCGCGACCAGGAATTCTCGTCCGACCAGCGTTCCCGGCCGGTCAAGCGCATCGCCGACGTGCGGATGCTCAAGGCGGCCCAGTTCACCGAGGATTCAGGCCCCCTCGCCCACCCGGTCAGGCCGGAAACCTATCGCGAGATCAATAACTTCTACACGGCAACCGTGTACGAAAAGGGCTCCGAGGTGGTGCGCATGCTAAAGACCCTCCTGGGCGCGGAGGGCTTCCGCAAGGGCATGGACCTCTATTTCGAGCGCCATGACGGGGACGCCGCCACGATCGAGGACTTTCTCGCTGCCTTCGCCGACGCCACCGGGCGCGATCTCACCCAGTTCGCGCTGTGGTATTCCCAGTCGGGCACGCCGACGCTGGAGGTGAAGGGCGCCTTCGACGCGGCCGCCGGCACCTATCGCCTCGACGTGAAGCAGTCCGTGCCGCCGACGCCGAGGCAGCCGGAAAAGAAGCCCATGGTGATCCCGCTCGCCCTCGGCCTCGTCGGGCCGGACGGGGCGGACATGCCCCTGACCCTCGGCAACGTGCCGGTGGAGCGCGGGGTGGTGGAGGTCACCGAACGGGAGCAGAGCTTCCTCTTCACCGGCCTCGACGCCAAGCCGGTGCCCTCGCTCAACCGCGGCTTCTCGGCGCCGGTGAACCTGAAGAGCGACCTGACCCCGCAGGACCGGGTGTTCCTCGCCGCCCATGACGGCGACCCCTTCAACCGCTTCGACGCGCTCCAGGGCCTCGCGCTCGGCCTGCTGACCAAGGCGGCGCGCGGCGGCGCGGGGCAGGACGAGGGCGCGCTCCTCGACGCGGCGCGCCGGCTGCTGCTCGACCCGGCGCTCGATCCCGCCTTCAAGGCGCAGGCGCTGGCGCTGCCCGGCGAAAGCGAGATCGCCCGCGAGCTTGGCACCGACGTCGATCCCGATGCGGTGTTCGCCGCCCGCAAGGGGCTGCGCCTCCGGCTCGGCGCGGCGCTCGCCGGGCCGCTGGAGGAGACCTATGGGGCGCTGGGCACGGAGGCCCCCTTCGCGCCGGACGCCGCCGCCGCAGGCCGGCGCGCGCTGCGCAACCTGTGCCTCGATTATCTCGCGGTCGCCGGCACCGACCCGGGCATCGCCCGCGCCGGCGCCCAGTTCGCGGCGGCCGACAACATGACCGACCGCATGGCCGCGCTCGCCGTCCTCGCCCAGCACGACCGGCCCGAGCGGGCGGCGGCGCTGGCGGCCTTCTTCGCGCGCTTCGAGAGCGACGCGTTGGTGATCGACAAGTGGTTCACGCTGCAGGCGCAGATCCCCGAGGCGGCCACCCTCGACCGGGTGCGCGCGTTGATGCTCCACCCCGCTTTCTCCATGGGCAATCCGAACCGGGTGCGCGCGCTGGTGGGCGCGTTCGCGGCCGGCAATCCCACCCAGTTCAACCGGGCGGACGGGGCCGGCCACGCCTTCCTCGCCGACGTGGTGCTGAGCCTCGACGCCAAGAATCCGCAGGTGGCCTCGCGCCTGCTCTCGGCATTCAAGACCTGGCGCCAGCTGGAGCCGGGACGCCGGGGACACGCGGAAGCCGCGCTGCGGCGGGTCGCCGACACGCCCGGCCTGTCGCCGGACGTGGCCGACATCGCCACCCGCAGCCTCGCCTGAGGCGGCTCGCGGCGGAGAAAAAAGCCCCCCCCCGCTTCAGCGGAAAACCCCTCCCCCAGTGGGGAGGGGCGGGGGTGGGGGTCTCCCCGCCCTTGGGACGTCTCGCGCCCGGCCCCGCCGCGATCGGCGCCGCGACCGCTGCGCCACCCCCTCCCCCTCACCCTCCCCCACAACGGGGAGCGGAGCCGCCGCGCCAAGGGGGAAAACAAGCCGGCGGCCGAAGCCTTTCCCATCGCTGGCCCGTGGCTCTAGATTGGTGCCATGAGCACGCCTTTGCCCGCCTCCATCGACGCCGCCGCCGCTTTGCTGCTGGAGGCCGGCTACGTGGCCGACCGGGCGCTCGCGACCGTGGTGTTCCTCGCTTTGCGCATGGGCCGGCCGCTGCTCCTGGAGGGCGAGGCCGGGGTCGGCAAGACCGAGGTGGCGAAGGCGCTGGCCGCGGCGCTCGGCCGGCGGCTGATCCGGCTGCAATGCTACGAGGGCCTCGACCTCTCCGCCGCCGTCTATGACTGGAACTATGCCGGCCAGATGATCGCCATCCGCCTCGCCGAGGCGGCGGGCGAGCGCGACAAGGACGCCATCGCCGCGGACGTGTTCTCGCAGCGTTTTCTGCTGCGCCGCCCCCTGCTCGACGCGCTGGAGCCCCACGCCGAGGGACCGCCGGTGCTGCTGGTGGACGAGCTCGACCGCACCGACGAGGCGTTCGAGGCGTTCCTGCTGGAGGTGCTGTCCGACTTCCAGGTAACCATCCCCGAGCTCGGCACCGTGAAGGCCGCGACCCCGCCCATCGTCATCCTCACCTCCAACCGCACGCGCGAGATCCACGACGCGCTGAAGCGGCGCTGCCTCTACCACTGGGTGGACTATCCCGAGGCGGCGCGCGAGCTCGCCATCCTGCGGGCGCGCCTGCCCGGCGTTCCGGCGCGGCTGTCGGCGCAGGTGGTGGGCTTCGTCGAGGCGTTGCGGCGCGAGGACCTGTTCAAGGCCCCGGGGGTCGCCGAGACGCTCGACTGGGCCTCGGCCCTGGTGGAGCTGGACGCGGTGGCGCTCGATCCCGGCACGGTCGGCGACACGCTGGGCGTGCTGCTCAAATACCAGGACGACATCGCCAAGACCTCCGCCCCGGTGATCGAGCGCCTGATCGCCGAGGCGCGCACGCGAGCCGAGGCGCTGTGAGGGAGGCCCGCTCCAGGGAAAATCCTTCCCCCGCGCGCGCAAAAGGAACCGCCCGGCGGCGCCGGGAGAACCCCTCCCCCCTGTGGGGAGGGATAGACGCGCCCGCTCCGGCACCGGCGGCGGCAGCCCCATGAGCGGCCGCCTTCCCGACAACATCGCCTTCTTCGGCCGCGCGCTGCGGGCGGCGGGGATGAATGTGGGGCCCGGACGGGTGGTGGACGCCGTCAAGGCGGTGGAGGTCGCCGGCATCGGCACCCGCGAGGACCTCTACTGGACGCTCCACGCGCTGTTCGTCTCGCGCCACGAGGACAGCCCGGTGTTCGACCAGGCGTTCCGCCTGTTCTGGAAGAAGCGCGGCCATCAGGAGCGCCTGATCGCCATGCTCTCGCCGGTCGCCGTGCCCGAGCGGCCGCAGACGCGCGAGCGCGTGATGCGGCGGGTGGAGGAGGCCATGTTCTCCGGCGTCGGCGCCGCGCGGCGGCGGGAGGCGCCGCCGCCGATCGAGGTGGCGGCGCGGCTGATCGCCTCGAGCGAGGACGTGCTGCGCACCCGGGACTTCGCGCAGATGTCCGCCGCCGAGCTCGCCGAGGCGCGCCGCCGCATCGCCGCGCTCAAGATGCCCGACGACCGCGCCCGCACCCGCCGGCTCGCGGCCGACCCGCGCGGGCGGCGCGTGGACCTGCGCGCCTCGCTGCGCGCCGGGCTCGCCACCGGCGGCGATCTCGTGCCGCTGAAGCGCCGGGGGCCGGCCGAGAAGCCGCCGCCGGTGGTGGCGCTGGTCGACATCTCCGGCTCCATGGCGGACTATTCGCGGCCGATCCTGCATTTCCTCCACGCGCTGGGGGCGCGGCGGAAGGTGGCCACCTTCCTGTTCGGCACCCGGCTCACCAACGTCACGCGCGCGCTCGCCCGCCGCGACCCCGACGCCGCCCTCGCCGCCGTTGCCGGCGCCGCCAAGGACTGGTCGGGCGGCACCCGCATCGCGCCCTCGCTCGCCACCTTCAACAAGGACTGGTCGCGCCGTGTGATGGCGCAGAACCCGGTGGTGCTGCTGTTCACCGACGGGCTGGAGCGCGACGTGGACGAGGCGCTCGCCGCCGAGATGGCGCGCCTGCGCCGCTCCTGCCGCCGGCTGGTCTGGCTGAACCCGCTGCTGAGCTACGAGGGCTTCGCGCCGCGCGCGCGCGGCATCGCCGCCATGCTGCCGCATGTGGACGAGCTGCGCCCGGTGCACGATTTGAAGAGCCTCGAGGACCTTGTGGCGGCGCTTTCGGCCGCGCCCGCGCGCCGCGCCCCGCGGGCGGCCTGAAACCCGGCGCGGCATGGGAGCGTTCCCCCTTCAGACCATGAAGGAGAAAGCCATGCGGGAAGCCGACGAGATCCGCGAGGAGCGGGAGTTCCACGCCCCCGAGACGCGCGGCGCCGGCGGCGAGCCGGTGGAACCCGCCGCCAAGGCGCGCCAGGGCATCGGCTCCGGGCGCATGCTCACGGTGCTCCTCACGGGCATCGCTTTGGTGACGGCGGCGTTCGTCGCGAGCTATCTGGGCGCGGTCTGACGCGCCACCCGACCCTGGTCAGACCGGGATGTTGTCGATCAGCCGGGTCGAGCCGAGCCAGGCGGCCGCCAGCAGCCGCACCGGCTCCCCCGGCCCGGCGAGCGCGGCGAGGGTGTCGGCGTTGCGCGCCGCCACATAATCCACCTTGAGCCCGGCTTCGGCGATGGCGTCGGCCGCCTGCGCCACCGCCGCTGCGGGATCGCCGCCGGCGCGGATGGCGGCGGCCGCCGCCGAAAGGGAGCGGTGGATCACCGGGGCGGTGGCCCGCTCGGCGGCCGACAGATAGGCGTTGCGGGAGGACAGAGCGAGCCCGTCCGCCTCCCGCACGGTCGCCATGCCGACCACCTGCACGCCGAGGTCGAGGTCGCGCGACAGGCGGGTGACCACCTTCAGCTGCTGGTAGTCCTTCTCGCCGAACAGGGCATAGTCCGGCATGCAATGGATGAACAGCTTGCCGACCACGGTCGCCACCCCGGCGAAGAAATGCGGCCGGAAATCGGTCTCCAGTCCCTCGGAGGGGCCGCCCACCACGATTCGCGTGGCAAAGCCCTCCGGATACATCTCCCCCGGCGCCGGGGCATAGACGAGGTCCGCCCCCACGTCGGCGAGCTTGTCGAGGTCGGCCTCGAAGGTGCGGGGATAGCGCGAGAAATCCTCCGTGGGTCCGAACTGGGTGGGATTGACGAAGATCGACACCACCGTCCGTCCGGCGATCTCCCGCGCCCGGCGCACCAGCGCCACATGACCGGCATGGAGCGCACCCATGGTAGGCACCAGCGCCACCTTCGCGCCTTCCCCCCGGAACGCGCGCACCGCAGCGCGCAGTTGCGACACCGTCTCCACCACATTCGGCCTCGTGCGCGCCATCTTGAGCCTCCCCGTACGCTGGCGGGTTGTCTTACTTGAAGTGGGCGGGCCTTTCACCGGGCAAATTCGGCGCGCCCGCCGGGGACTTCCGGGCCGTGCGGCACAGGCCCCGCTCCTCGCGCGCGCGCCCTCCCGCGTTTCCTCCCGCCTCGTCCCGCTCTATGTAGAGGGCGGAGGCCCAGGACGTGCGCAATCTCATCACAGACGTGGCCGGCATCCGCGTGGGCAACGCCACCGACCTCTCGGCCGGCACGGGCGTGAGCGTGGTGCTGTGCGAGGCACCGGCGGTGGCGGCGGTGGACGTGCGCGGCGGCGGGCCGGGCACGCGCGAGACCGATCTGCTTGATTCGTCCGCCACCGTGGACCGGGTGGACGCGATCACGCTCTCCGGCGGCTCGGCCTTCGGCCTCGACGCGGCGGGGGCGGTGGCGGCGCGCCTCGCGGCGCAGGGGCGCGGCTTTCCGGTGGGTCCGGTGCGGGTGCCGATCGTGCCCGGGGCGGTGCTGTTCGACCTGCTGGACGGCGGCGACAAGGCCTGGGGCGAGGAGCCGCCCTACCGGCGCCTCGGCCTTGAAGCGCTCGATGCCGCCGCATTGGACTTCGCCCTCGGCAGCGTCGGCGCCGGCACCGGCGCCACCACCGCCACCGTCAAAGGCGGGCTCGGCTCGGCCTCGGCGCGCACGCCCGCGGGGCACATGGTGGGCGCCGTGGTGGCGGTGAACGCGGTCGGCAGCCCGCTGGTCGGCGCCGGGCCGCATTTTCGCGCCGCGCCCTGGGAGCGCGACGGCGAGTTCGGCGGCCTCGGCCTGCCGGCCCGCTTTCCCGACGAGGCGGTGGCGCCGCCGCTGAAGTCGCGGGCGAGCCGCATGGCCACCACCATCGCCGTGGTCGCCACCGACGCGGTGCTCACCCCGATCCAGGCGCACCGCCTCGCGGTGATGGCGCAGGCCGGGCTTGCTCTGTCGCTGTTTCCCATCCACACGCCGCTCGACGGGGACTGCGTGTTCACCCTCGCCACCGGCCGCCGGCCGCTGGAGGCGCCGCTCGCCGATCTCGCCGTGCTCGGCGCGGTGGCGAGCCTGGTGCTCGCCCGCGCCGTGGCGCGCGGCGTTCATGCGGCGAACCGCCTGCCGTTTGCCGAGGCCCAGCTCGCCTGGCGCGACCTGTTCGACTCGCCCCTCGCTCGCGCCTGATCGCCGCCAATCCCTTCACCGGAGGCCGACCCATGAGCCCACCTGCGAGCCCGCCCGCGGGCCATTTGCCCCCCGCCGCCCCGCGCCAGTCTGCGCCCGAGCCGCGACAGAGGCGCCTCGGCGGTGCCCTCGCCGTGATCTTCTGGTGCGCCTGCGGCATCACCGCCGTGCCGCTGGCGCTGCTGTTCTCGGTGATCGCCAATGTCGGCGCCGAAGCCACCGTCTCGCTGCTGCTCGACGGGCTCCGCGGCCCGGGCCTCTCGGCCGAGCTGCTGCGCCTCGGCTTGATCCCGCAGGCGGTGCTGTTCGTGTGGGCCGCCGCCATGGTGCTGCTCACGGTGGCCCGCTCGCGCCACGCGCTCACCGTCGTGCCCTGGCTGATGGTGGCCTGGGTGGTGGTCTCCGCCTACGCCCAGTTCGCCATCCGCTCCGCGCTCCAGCAGGGCGCGGTCGACGTCATGGATTTTGCCGCGCTGTTCCCCAACCTGCTGCTCCAGGCCGCCACCGCGGCCGCGGTGTTCGGCTATTTCGCGGAAGGCACGCGGCCGAACGCCTATTACCAGCGCTGACCGGCTCGGCGGCCGGCGCCCATTGCCGCGAAAGGCGGGGGCCCGCGTGCCGGCCCCCCGGACCTCCGTCAGCGGAAGCGGGTGGGCGAGAACGGCGCGGGATCGGTGAAGGGGGTGGCGCCGGTCATCATTTCCGCCAGCAGGCGGCCGGTGACCGGACCTAGGGTCAGCCCCCAATGGCCGTGGCCGAAGGCGAGGTGCAGGCCGCCGATGCCCGGCGCCGGGCCGATCACCGGCTTGGAATCCGGGAAGGCCGGCCGCCGGCCGAGCCAGGGCTCGGTCTCGCGCACCGCGCCGAGCGGCAGCAGCTCGCGCGCACGGGGCACGTCGCGAGAGATCTGGACCGGGCTTGGGCGCGATTCCACCCCTGCGAACTCGACGCCGGTGGTCAGGCGGATGCCGTAGCGCGTGCTCTGCAGCGCATAGCCATACGCGACGTCCACCAGCGCCCGCCCGAGCGTCATGCCGCCCTCCGGCGCGAGATGGACGTGGTAGCCGCGCTTCGGGGCGAGCGGCAGCGGCAGGCCGAGCGGGCGCAGCACGTCGAGCGACCAGGGGCCGAGGCAGACCACCGCCTCGTCCGCGTCCACGGGACCGGCCGCGGTCTCCACCCGCCAGCCGCCGCCTTGGCGCCGGAGCGTGCGCGCATCGCCCTGGAGCAGCAGGCCGCCGCGCTGCTCCAGCAGCCCCGCATAGGCCTTCACGAGGCCGCCGGGATCGGAGCAATTGTCGCAATCGTGCCAATGGATGGCAGCCTCGAACACCGGGCGCAGGGCCGGCTCGAGGGTCGTGGCGGCCTCGGTGTCGAGCACGCTGTAGGCAACCCCGAGGGCATCGGCGAGGTCGCGCTCGGCCTTGGTCTTGGCGAATTGCCGGGCGGTGCGGTAGAGCTTCACCCAGCCGGTCGGGGTCAGCAGCCCCATGGCGCCGGCCGGGCCGGCGAGCGCGTGGTGCTCGGCCCGCGCCACGGCGAGCAGCGGGCGCAGGTCGCGCGCCGTCGCCTCCAGTCCCCGGGCGCCGGAAGCCCGGAAATACTGCAGCAGCCAGGGCGCGAGGCCCGGCAGCGGGGCAATCTGATAATTGCTCTCCGAGGAGAGCTTGAGCGCGTGCCGCAGCAGCACCGGAATGTCGCGCGGGAAGCCCACCGGCAGCAGCGCGCTGCCCTCGATGACGCCGGCATTGCCGAACGAGGTCCCCTCCCCCGGCGGGCCGCGGTCCAGCAGCGCCACCGCGCGCCCATGGGCCCTCAGATGCAGCGCCACGCTGACGCCGACCATGCCGGCGCCCAGAACCACCACGTCGGTCCGCGCCATGACACCCTCTCTTGCAGCGGTCCCTCATCCTGATGCAAGGACGGGGCCTTCGCACTCAGCCTTTCGGCGCGCGCCCGCCGCGCCGACGCGACCATGCCACGGCGGCCACCACCGCCGCCAGCGTGGCGGCGAGACCGTACCAGGTGAGCGCGTATTCCAAATGGCGGTTGGGCAGGTCCACCTTGGCGCCGGGGCTCGCCGGCAGCCCGCCCGGCGCCGCGCCCCGGTCGAGCTCCACATAAAAGGGGGGCGCGCCCGACAGGCCGCGCGCCGCGGCGATCGCCACCGGATCGCGGCGATAAAAGGCATCGCGCGCGGGATCGTTGGCGGGGACGAAGACGCTCGTCTCCTCGGGGAAGCGCAGGGTGCCCGTCACCGCCTGCGGGCCCGTCACCTGTCCCTCGGCGCGGCTCGCGGCGTCGCGCCGCGCCAGCGGCACGAAGCCGCGATTGACCAGCACCGGCGGGCCGTCCGGCCGGATCAACGGGGTGAAGACGAAATAGCCTGGGGCGCCCTTCAGCGCGCCGAGGTCTTCGCCGGCAACGCCGTAGACCAGCGCCTCCCGGGCATGGTCGTAGGTGCCGCGCATGGCCACGTGGCGGTATTCGTCGCGCGCGCGGTCGAGCCGCGGCCAGTCGGCGGCGGCCGGCAGCGGCGCCGCGGTCGCGGCGGCCCGCTGCGTGATGGTCGCGAGCAGGTCGCGCTTCCAGGCGCGCCGGTCGAGCTGCCAGGTGCCGAGGCCGACCAGCACCGCGAAGGCGGCGAGGGCGAGAAGGGAGGCGAGGAGGGGCGAGCGCCGCATGGCGGTCAGGGTCCCGGCCGCGGCCGGCGGCGGGATGCGCCGACCGGCGCCCTCAGGAGCCGGCTCCGCGATCGAGCCGGCCCTCGGCGGCCTTGTGGCGATACTGCACCGCCACCATGAGGGCCTTCAGGGGCCGCAGCAGGCCGAGGCTGACGACGAGGATGAGCGGCAGCCACAACAGCGCGTGCACCCAGAGCGGCGGCTCGTAGGCGACCTCCACCCAGAACGCCAGCGCCACCACCACGAAGCCGGCGATGAGGATGACGAACACCGCCGGCCCGTCCCCCGCATCGGCGAAGGCGTAATCGAGGCCGCAGACCTCGCACTTCGGCGCGAGGTCCAAGAAGCCCTTGAACAGCTTGCCCTTGCCGCAGCGCGGGCAGCGGCAACCAAGCCCGGCGGCGAGCGCGGAGACGGGGGCGCGATAGGGCTCCCCGGCGCTCACGGCCGCCTCCCGCCGCGCCCAGGCGCCCGGGCTCCCGTCGCCAGCGCGCCCATCAGTGGGTGGCCGTGCCGGCCGACGCCCACACATAGACGAAGGTGAACAGGAACAGCCACACCACGTCCACGAAGTGCCAGTACCAGGCGGCGGCCTCGAAGCCGAAGTGCTTCTTGGGCGTGAAGTCGCCCACATAAGCGCGCAGCAGGCACACGGCGAGGAAGATGGTGCCGACGATCACGTGGAAGCCGTGGAAGCCGGTCGCCATGAAGAAGGTGGCGCCGTAGATGTTGCCCGAGAAGCCGAAATGGGCGTGGGAATACTCGAACGCCTGGCACAGGGAGAAGATGAAGCCGAGGCCCACGGTGCACCACAGGCCGTACTTCAGGCCGTCCCGATCGCCATGGACGATGGCGTGGTGCGCCCAGGTCACGGTGGTGCCGGAGGTGAGCAGGATCAGGGTGTTGAGCAGCGGCAGGTGCCAGGGGTCGAAGGCCTCGATGCCCTTGGGCGGCCACTGGCCGCCGGTGAACTCCATGCGTTGGAAGTTGATCGCCTCGCCGGCGAACAAAGAGGCGTCGAAGAACGCCCAGAACCACGCGACGAAGAACATCACCTCCGAGGCGATGAACAAGATCACGCCGTAGCGCAGGCCGATGACCACCACGGGGGTATGGAAGCCGGCGCGGCTCTCGCGGATCACGTCCCGCCACCAGCCGAACATGGTGTAGAGGATGCCGAGGATGCCGGCGATCGAGATCAGGCTGGTGCCGCCATGCATCCAGACGACGGCGCCGGCGGTCGCGACGAGGGCGGAGACCGAGCCGATGATGGGCCACGGGCTCGGGTCCACCACATGGTAGTCATGCTGCTTGACGTGTGCCTCGGCCATGGCGGCCTCCCTTCCCCGATCTCAGCGGAACCCGCCTTCCGGCCCGGTCCCAGTTGACGCTGCCGCTCGCGCGGCGGATCTCTCTGTCGCCCTCTCACCCCACCGCCGAACACATGCGCCGATCCGCGTGCGAGGCAAGCGGATCGGCGCGTGCCCTAGAGGGGCTTGCCGTCCCGGCCCGTGCTTGGGCCCTCCGCGCGCGCTCCCGGCTTCGCCGGCGCCTTGGAGGGGAAGAAGGTGTAGGACAGCGTGATGGTCTTCAGGCCCTTGAGGTCCGGATCGTCGACGATCGACGGGTCCAGATAGAACACCACCGGCATGTCGAGCCGCTCGCCGGCCGACAGCCGCTGCTCCTCGAAGCAGAAGCACTGGAGCTTGACGAAATAGGCGCCCGCCTGGGCCGGCGTGACGTTGTAGGTGGCATTGCCGCGGGTCTCGACGCCGGTGTGGTTCTCGGCCTCGTAATGGGCGAGCGAGGTCTCGCCGATCTTGACCCTCATGCTGCGCTGGACCGGGCGGAAGGCCCAGGACAGGCCCGGCGCCACATTGGCGTCGAAGCGGATCTCCACCGTACGGTCGATGGGCGTCGGCGCCGGTTCGCCGCTGGCCACCCGGGTCGCGCCGCCGAAGCCGGTCAGCGAACAGAACATGGCATAGAGCGGCACCGAGGCGTAGGTGACGCCGACCATGGCGGCGATGAAGGCGAGGCAGGCGACCGCGATCAGCCGGTGGCGGCCATCGAGCCCCCGCACCGGTCCACCGCCCGTGGTCTGGTCCTTCTTGAGCTTCACCTTCGCGTCTTCCTTCCAGCCCGTGCCCCGCCCGCGGTCCACCTTCTTCGATTGCCTCCCCTCGGATCTCCGCCCGATGCCCCGTCCCCTCGCTCCCCGTCAGAGCGGGCGGTTGAGCACGTTGGGGCCGAGCTTCACGATCGTCACCACATAGAACAGGATCGCCAGGAACCCGAGGACGGAGGCGATCGCGATGTTGCGCGCCCGCCGCCGCCGGACCTGCTCCGGCGTCAAAACCACACCCTGCTCGTCCTCCCCCTTCTCGTCCTTGGGGGGAAGCGGAGCCTTGTCCCCGTTCATGCTGCGCCGAGGCCCGTGAGGCCGGGCAGCAGCCGTCCCACCAGCGCCTCGCCCAGCAGCGTCGCAAACAGCAGGAACAGATAGAGGATCGAGAAGCCGAATAGCGCCTTCGCGGCCGCCACCGCCGCGGCGCCCTCCCGGCGGCGATAGACGCGCAAGGCGAGATGGACCAGGACCGCGCCGAGCAGCGTCGCCACGCCGCCATAGACCGCGCCGGCGAAGCCGAGCACGGCCGGGCTGATGGCGAGCGGCACCAGGACCAGCGTGTAGAGCAGGATCTGGCGACGCGTCTCGTCGGGACCCGCGCTCACCGGCAGCATGGGCACGCCCGCGCGGGCATAATCGTCCGCCCGGTAGAGGGCGAGCGCCCAGAAATGGGGCGGCGTCCAGAAGAAGATGATGGAGAAGAGCAGCACCGGCTCAAGGCTCACGGAGCCGGTGGCGGCGGCCCAGCCGACCAGCGGCGGGAAGGCGCCGGCGGCGCCGCCAATGACGATGTTCTGCGGCGTCGAGCGCTTCAGCCACACGGTGTAGATCACTACGTAGAAGAAGATGGTGAAGGCGAGCAGCGCCCCAGCGAGCGCGTTCACCAGCAGCCCGAGCACCACCACCGAGAAGGCCGAGAGGGTGAGGCCGAAGGCCAGCGTCTCCTCCGCCGACACCCGGCCCGAGGGGATGGGCCGGCGGGCGGTGCGCGTCATGACGGCGTCGATGTCCCGGTCCCACCACATGTTGAGCGCGCCCGAGGCGCCGGCGCCCACGGCGATGCACAGCAGCGCGGTGAAGGCGAGCACGGGATGCATGTCCCCCGGCGCGCGCACGAGACCCACCAGCGCGGTGAAGATGACGAGCGACATCACCCGCGGCTTCAGCAGCTCCACGAAGTCGGCCGGCCCGGCGAGCCCCTCCCCCGCCTGCGGCCGGCAGGCCGCGGCGTCGGTCTTGGAAAGGCTCACGCTCACGTCACTCATCATTCGTTACCCTCGACCCGGAGCAGATCCGAAACCGCCCCGTTTCCCCTGGCGCCGATGCTCTGGCGCCGTGCTTCGGGGTGACATGGCCCTCGATCACCCGCAGATTCAGCCCCTGCGGTGGGTCTTTCTCAGCGGCCAGCGGCCGGCTTGGACCCCGGCTTGGGCCGGGAGCCGAAGCAAGCGTTCCGCCCCTGGGCCGGTCCCGGCCGCGCACCGGAAGGCGAACCTCCGAGGGCCGGCCGCCGCCGCGCTCACTTGATGCGCGGCAGCACCTCGAACTGGTGGTAGGGCGGCGGCGACGGCAGCGTCCACTCGAGGGTGGTCGCCCCCTCGCCCCACGGGTTCGCGGCGGCCTTCTCCTTGCGGATGAAGGCAAGCGCGGTGCCGGTGAGGAAGATCAGCACCGCCACGCCCGAAATGTACGAGCCGATGGAGGAGATGAAGTTCCAGTGGGCATAGGCGTCCGGATAGTCCGCATAGCGGCGCGGCATGCCGGCGAGGCCGAGGAAATGCTGCGGGAAGAACACCAGGTTCACGCCGATGAAGGTGACCCAGAAGTGCAGCTTGCCCCAGAATTCGGGGATCATGTAGCCGAACATCTTCGGGAACCAATAGTACCAGCCCGCGAAGATGGCGAACACGGCGCCGAGCGACAGCACGTAGTGGAAGTGCGCCACCACGTAATAGGTGTCGTGCAGCGAGCGGTCGATGCCGGCATTCGACAGCACCACGCCGGTGACGCCGCCCACCGTGAACAGGAAGATGAAGCCGATCGCCCACAGCATGGGGGTGCGGAACTGGATCGAGCCGCCCCACATGGTGGCGATCCAGGAGAAGATCTTCACCCCCGTGGGCACGGCGATGATCATCGTGGCGGCGACGAAGTAGGACTGCGTGCCGGAGGACAGGCCGACCGTGTACATGTGGTGCGCCCACACCACGAAGCCCACCACGCCGATGGCGACCATGGCGTAGGCCATGCCGAGATAGCCGAACACCGGCTTGCGCGAGAAGGTGGAGACGATGTGGGAGATCAGCCCGAAGCCGGGCAGGATCAGGATGTACACCTCGGGATGGCCGAAGAACCAGAACAGATGCTGGAACAGGATCGGGTCGCCGCCGCCGGCCGGGTCGAAGAAGGTGGTGCCGAAGTTGCGGTCGGTGAGCAGCATGGTGATGGCGCCGGCGAGGACCGGCAGCGACAGCAGCAGCAGGAAGCCGGTGATCAGCTGCGACCAGGCGAACAGCGGCATCTTGTGCAGCGTCATGCCCGGGGCGCGCATGTTGAAGATGGTGGTGATGAGGTTGATGGCGCCGAGCAGCGAGGAGGCGCCGGCGATGTGCAGCGAGAAGATCAGAAGGTCCATGGCCGGGCCGGGATGGCCGAGCTTGGACGAGAGCGGCGGGTAGATGGTCCAGCCGCCGCCGAAGCCGTTCGAGCCCGGCGCGCCTTCCACGAACAGCGAGGCGAGCGCCAGGAGGAAGGACGGGGGCAGCAGCCAGAAGGCGATGTTGTTGATGCGCGGGAAGGCGGTGTCCGGCGCGCCGATCATCAGCGGCGCGAAGTAGTTGCCGTAGCCGCCGATGAGCGCGGGCATCACCATGAAGAAGATCATGATGAGGCCGTGGCCGGTGGTGAACACGTTGAAGGTCTGCGGATCGGAGAAGATCTGCATCCCCGGCTCCTGCAGCTCCATGCGGATGCCGATGGAGAGCGCGCCGCCCACGATCCCCGCCACGATGGCGAAGAGCAGGTACATCACGCCGATGTCCTTGTGGTTGGTGGAGAAGACCCAGCGCCTCCACCCCGTGGGGATGTGATCGTCGTGTGCGTCGTGGGAAGCCGCCTGGGTCCCGCTGCCGTAGCTCGCCATGCCCTTGATCCTCGGTTGCCCGGCGCGGCCGCTCGGCGGTCCGGCCCTGCATATGCTCTTACCGGAGCCGGGCCGCTGAGGCCCGGCGGTTCCTCATCGAATGCCGCCCGGGAGGACCCGGAGCGGCCCCGAGCTCACCGCGTCGAGGCGACGGTGAGCAGGCCGTTCGCGTCCGGGACGGAGGCGAACTTGGCCTTGGCCTGGGCGATCCAGGCCTCGAAGTCCTTCTCGCTCACCACGCGCACCGCGATCGGCATGAAGGCGTGGTCGCGGCCGCACAGCTCCGAGCACTGGCCGTGATAGACGCCCTCGCGGGCGGCGCGGAACCAGGTCTCGTTGAGACGGCCCGGCAAGGCGTCGATCTTGATGCCGAAGGACGGCACGGCGAAGGAGTGGATCACGTCGGCGGCGGTCACCTGCACGCGCACATTCTTGTTCACCGGGACCACCACCTCGTTGTCGACGGTGAGCAGCCGCGGCTGGCCGGGCTTCAGGTCCTTGGTGGCCACCATGTACGAATCGAAGCCGAAGCCGCCATTGTCCGGATATTCGTAGGACCAGTACCACTGATGGCCCGTGACCTTCACCGTGAGGTCGGCCTGCGGAACGTTCAGCTGCAGGTGCAGCAGCCGGAACGACGGCACCGCGATAACCACCAGGACCATCACCGGGAGCACCGTCCAGGCAACCTCGATCAGCGTGTTGTGGCTGGTCTTGGAGGGCACCGGATTGGCGCGCTCGTTGAAGCGCAGGATCACCACCACCAGCAGCACCAGCACCAGCAGCACGATCGACGTGATGATGATGAGCAGCATGGTGTTGAAGTCGTGGATGTCCTTCATGACCGGCGTGGCCGCGTCCTGGAGGTTGATCTGCCAGTCGGCCGGCTGGCCCATCTGGGCGTAGGCCGCGCCGGACGCGACCACCGCCGCGAGAAGGCTGCCGATGAAAAGTCCAGCGGCGCGAACGAGCGACATCATGGTCCAGGAAACTCCTTGGTCGGCGGAACGACGCCGAGTCTTTCCGGTGAATCTTCCGGTCTTTTTTGCCTCTGCGGGCGCGCGCCGGATCACGGCCGCCACGCTCCCTAGAATTCATCAAACACAATTGGTCGCGCCTTGCAATCGCGCGGATGGCGCCCAATTGGGCAAAATGCCCAAGGCCCTCCGGCGCCGCTCCCGGCGCTTCCCCATCTCCCCGATCAACGTATTGATGTATATGTGTTTTCGCGAGTTGAGAAGTGCCCCGACGCAACCTTCATGTCCTACCTAAATACCTAGGAAGAGACAAAATACCGCGCAGCCCGCGGGCGATGTCGAACCTTGGGCCGCGGGCGTGCCGCAGACGTCGGCGACCCGCCGCTGCCCCATTGTTGACAGGAAGGCTAGCGCATTAAGGCATTGGTTCACAAAATTCAGGTAAGGCAGACCCGACCGGCTTCAGCCGGGTCCCAGCCGGAGCACACGATGGTCCTGACGTTCCACGCCCGCCCCCGCGTCTTCCCGGACCATCGCGCCATGGCGCGCAGCGGAAATCGCGTCGGCGTGCTCCGCCTGCTCGTCGGCACGATCCTGCTGGCGCTCGCGGCGGCGCCGCGGCCGGTTGCGGCGCAGGGCGTGGTGAAGTCGGTGCATGGCGACTGGCAGATTCGCTGCGACACGCCCCCCGGCGCGCAGGGCGAGCAGTGCGTGCTGCTCCAGTCGGTGTTCGCCGACGACCGCCCCAATGTGGGGCTGACCGTGATCGTCCTGCGCACCGCCGACCAGAAGAGCCGGCTGCTGCGCGTGCTGGCGCCGCTCGGCGTGCTGCTGCCCGCGGGCCTCGGCCTCAAGGTCGACGACCAGGACGTGGGCCGCGCCGGCTTCGTGCGCTGCCTGCCGAACGGCTGCGTCGCCGAGGTGGTGATGGACGACGCCCTCGTCAATCGCCTGCGGACCGGCAAGCAGGCGATCTTCATCATCTTCCAGACCCCCGAGGAGGGAATCGGCGTGCCGCTCTCCCTCAACGGCTTCGCCGGCGGGTTCGACGAGCTGAAGTGAGCCGGGCGCGCCGGACGGCGCGCTCGCCGGTTCGCCCGCCGTTCCGGCTCCCGATGTCCCCCGGGGGGCATCGCCGGCGATGGCGGCACGGGGCGATGCGGCAACGGTCGTCCGGATCGGACAGCAAGCCTTGGCTCGGCCGCAGGACGGGCATGGTTTGGACATGCTCACTGACCAAAAGGTCCGGGGTCGGCGCGCAGTGGAGGGATGGCCGGGATGCATGGGGAAGACCACGAGCTGTTCATCGCTGCGCTCGCCTTTCTCTGCGCGGCGGTGATCTCCGTGCCGGTCGCCAAGCGGCTCGGCTTCTCGCCCGTGGTCGGCTATCTGCTGGTCGGAATCGCCATCGGTCCGGTGGGCTTCAACGTCGCCAATCCCTCGGTTGTCTCCACCGTCGCCGAGCTCGGCGTGGTGATGCTGCTGTTTCTCATCGGCATCGAGCTGAAGCCCTCCCACATCCTGTCCATGAGCCGCTATATCTTCGGCCTCGGGGCGGCGCAGCTGGTGGTGACCACGCTCCTGTTCGCGCTGCTGGCTGCCTTCGGCCTCGGCTTCGGCTTCGCCGCCGCCGTGGTGAGCGGCGTCGCCCTTTCCATCTCCGGCACCGCCATCGCGCTCCAGCTGCTGGGCGAGCGCGGCGACCTCGGCGCGCCCTACGGACAGCGCACCTTCTCCATCCTGCTGTTCCAGGACATGGCGGTGGTGCCGCTGCTGGCGCTCGTGCCGCTGCTCGCGCCCGGCTCCGCCGAACAGGCGACGGATCCCACCGCCACCGTGCTTCAGGCGCTGGGCGCGGCGGCGGCCATCGCCGTCATCGTCGTCTCCGGCCGGTTCCTGCTCAATCCGATCTTCCGCGTGCTCGCCCGCTCCGGCGCGCGCGAGGCCATGACGGCGGCGGCGCTGCTCGTGGTGCTGGGCGCGGCCGGGCTGATGCAGCTCGCCGGAATGTCCATGGCGCTCGGCGCCTTCCTCGCCGGCCTGCTGCTCTCGGAGAGCACCTTCCGGCACGAGATCGAAGCCAATCTCGACGGCTTCCGCGGCCTCCTGCTCGCGCTCTTCTTCATGAGCGTCGGCATGTCCTTGAACCTCGTGGTGGTGGGCGAGCACGTGGTCGCGCTCCTGATCGCCACCCTCGCCGTGGTCGGCATCAAGAGCGTGGTGGTCTACGGCGTGTTCCGCCAGGACGACATCGCCCCGGCGGAATCGCTGCTGGCCGCGGTGGCGCTCACGCCGGCGGGCGAGTTCGCCTTCGTGCTGTTCCCGCTCGCGCTCGCCACCGGCATCCTCAAGGGTCCGCAGGCCGACCTGCTGATCGCGCTCGCCGCGCTGACCATGATCGTCGGCCCGCTGCTGTTCGCCCTCGTGGGCCGTCTCGCGCCGGGCATTGCGCGGCGCACCTCGGCGCCCGAGCCCGAGCCCGACGACTTCGCCGAGGCCGACGGCTCGGTGCTGGTGATCGGCTTCGGCCGCTTCGGGCAGATCGTCGCCCAGTGCCTGCTGGCGGAAGGGGTGAGCGTCACCATCATCGACAACGACGTGGAGATGATCCAGTCCGCCGGCCGCTTCGGCGTGCACATCTATTATGGCGACGGCACCCGGCTCGACGTGCTGCGCGCAGCCGGCGCGGAGCAGGTGGAGGTGATCTGCGTGTGCGTCGACGACAAGGAGGACGCCAACCGCATCGTCGACATCGTCGGCTCCTCGATTCCCAACGCGCGGCTGTTCGTGCGCGCCTTCGACCGGGTGCATTCGATGGACCTGCTGCGCAAGGGCGTCGACTTCGAGATCCGCGAGACCCTCGAATCGGCCCTCGCCTTCGGCGGGCGCACCCTGGAGGCGCTGGGCTTCGCCACCAACTCCGCCGCCGCGCGGGTCGCCGACGTGCGGATGCGCGACCGCCGCCGCCTCGAGCGGCAGCTGGAGGAAGGCATCTTCGCGACCGACGACATGTGGACCAAGCGCAAGGTGGAGCCCGAGCCGCTCACCGCGCCCGAGAAGCCGGCGCGCCCGATCAACCCGGAGGCGCAGGACATCCTCACCCACGAGACCGAATTCTCGGGCTGAGCCGGCGCGGCGCCCAGGGACGCGAGCCGCGCAGACGTGAGCGGAAGCGGCTGCGATCCATTCGTGATTTCGGCGGAAGCATGGCATAAGGTTGATGCGGCGGGTGAGTCCGCCCGCGCCGGAGCCGATGCCCGGGGTGCCGAGATGGGTCGGAGCGAGGGCACCGTGGCGGTGCGGCTTTCGAGAAGAACCCGCTCCGACGGAGGCCGCCATGGACGAGTTTCTCCGGATGTTGAGTTCGGCCCAGGGCGGCAAGGGCATGGAGGCGCTCGCGCGGGCCTACGGGCTGTCGCTCCAGCAGGCGCAGTCCGCCGCCGAGGCCATGATTCCCGCGTTCGCGGAGGGCTTCCGCCATGCGACCCAGTCGCCCGAGGCGATGGGCTTTCTCATGTCGCTGATGGCGAACGGGCCTTACGGCGCGCTCTATGTGCAGCCGGCCGCGCCGTCCGAGCTCTCGCGCGCCGGCCAGACCGCGCTCGAGGCGGTGTTCGGATCGGGCGAGGTGAGCCGCGCCGTGGCGAATCAGGTCGCGGCCTCCACCGGCCTCGGCGTCGCCGTGGTGCGGCAGATGATGCCGTCCTACGCGGCGCTCATGGTGGGCGGGCTCTCGCGCTCGCTCGCCGCGTCGGGCGCGCTGCAGCAGATGCTCGCCGCGATGCTGAGCCGCATGCCGGGGGCGGAGCCGCCGCGCGCCGCGCCGCCGAGCACCGGCAATCCATGGATCGACGCATTCCTTGCCTTCGCGGCGCCGGAGCCGCGCATGCCCTCCACCGGCAATCCCTGGGCCGACGCGTTCGCCCGCTCCATGATGCAATACGCCCCCTCGGCTGCCCCGGCGCGCAGCGCCGGCAATGCCTGGCAGGAGGTGGTGAACGCCATGGCGAGCACCATGGCCCAGGTGGGGTCGCCCGCCCCCAGCGCCGCCCGGCCCGCGGCCGCTGCTGGCACCTCCCTGCCGTTCCAGGACTATTTCGCGCAGATGTTCGCCCAGGGCTTTCCCCCGCGCTTCCCCGGCGTGGACGAGGAGCCCCCGCGCTATGCCTTCCCCGATTACTGGTTGGAGATGATGACGCCGTCTTCGTCGGCCGAGCCGGCGCCTGGCGGCAAGCCGCGCCAGATCGACGGCCCGGGCGGTAAGCGCGAGGCCGCGAGCGAGCCGCCGCCCGGCGCCAAGCCCAAGGACCCGGGCAGCTCCGACAAATAGCGCTCCGGCCCGGTCCCTAGCCGGCCCGGCCGACGGCCGGCTACGGGCATCTGCCGCGCGCCGCCCGCACCCGCGCGAGCCGCCTCGACCCGGATTCCGTTACCAGTCGTTCTGACGGCGTCCGGTAGAACCGCGGTGCCCTCCGCGAGCATTCCCGGCGTCCGGAGCGACATGTGGACATAAAAACGGCCCGCGCCAGTTGCGGTTGGCGCGGGCCGAGGCGCGGCGGTGCCGAGGGGCGTGCCCGCCGGTTCGTGTGGCGCGCCGCCTCAGCGGGCGGCGCGCGAAAGCCGGGCCGCGGTGCGGCGCTCGCTCGCGCGCAGGGCCAGAATGCGGGTCGGGTCGGACAGGAGCGGGCCCGCCGTTGCGTCCCGCAGGTCGGCGCGCGTCAGCCCGATGTCGGACAGCATGTGGTCGTCGAGCCCGGCGAGCTCGTTGAGGGCATGGCGGCGCTCCATGGCGCGGCCGATGCCGCCCACCGCCGTCACGCCGGCACCGAACGCACGCGCGACGGCGAGCACGATGGCGGCCACCAGTTCGCCCACGGGGGCGACGGCGGAGCTGCGGGTTTCACCATGGACACTCATTTTCATCTCCATCGACGCGTGCCGGCGCCGACCCTCCTTCTCGGTCGGTCGCGGCCTTCAAAGCCACCCGATTTCACGCCCACGCTCTTGCTGACGGTGTTATTGCTCCGCACCAATGAATCACGCTAGCGAATGTTTTTCATCTCACCTATCATTAGTCGTGATGAATTGACCCGGGCGGCGCGGGCCCGCTGCGCCAAGCGTGGCGGGGCGGGGAGCCATGTGACAGCCCAAGGGTTGGCCGGGAGCAGATCATGAGCGTCCTCCTCGATCCGGACCAGCTGCGCACCTTCGTTGCGATCGCGGAGACCGGCAGCTTCACCCGGGCGGCGGAGGTTGTGCACAAGACCCAGTCGGCGGTCTCCATGCAGATGAAGCGCCTGGAGGAGCGGGTCGGCCGGCCCATCTTCTCGCGCGACGGGCGGGCCTCGCGCCTGACCGAGGACGGCGAGCGGCTGCTCGACTATGCCCGGCGCATCGTGAAGCTGAATCTCGAAGCGGTCTCGAGCTTCACCGACACCGCCCTCTCTGGCCGCGTCTGTCTGGGCGTGCCGGACGACTATGCCGACCGGTATCTGCCCGACATCATGGCCCGCTTCTCGCGCACCCACCCGTCGGTGGAGCTGACCGTGATCTGCGAGCCGTCGAGCGATCTCGCGCCGCGGGTGATCGCCGGCACCATCGACATCGCCATCATCACCAACACCGAGACCAGCGCCCGCAACGCCCAGGTGATCCGCCGCGAGCGGCTCATGTGGGTGTCCTCGGCGCGCCATGCGGTGCACCGGGAGACGCCGGTGCCGCTGGCGCTGGGGCGGCCGACCTGCGAATGGCGCGCGCTCGCGATCGCGCGCCTGTCCGGCGCCGGGCGCAGCCACCGGGTGCTCTACACCAGCCCCAACAGCGGCGCGGTCTCCGCCGCCGTCCTCGCGGGCCTGGCCGTATCCGTGTTCCCGGAATCGGCGCTGCGGCCGGGCATGCGGGTGCTCGGCACCGGCGACGGCTACCCGTCCTTGCCGCCGTGTGAGATCGGGCTGCTGCGCAGCCGGCACGAGCCCTCGCCGATCGCCGACGCGCTGGCCCATCACATCATCCAGGGGCTCGACAACCTGACGGAAGCCGAAGCCGCCCAGTAGGCCGGCGCGTTAACAGCCGCGGCAAAACGCGCTATGTCTCTGGTGCTGCATGTCTAATCTTGTGCACTGCAGCGGAGCGGCGGGCCAAAAGGGGGCGGCGGCGATGCGCGCCCTGAACCGTTCGGGCCGCGGCCGCGTAAGGACATGCCGAGATGCCGTCCGACACCCCTGCTTTGCTCTGGCTGCGCGACGACCTGCGGCTCGCCGACAACCCCGCCCTCACGTATGCGGCGCGGGGGGAGCGGCCGCTCGCCGCCCTGTTCGTCCTCGACGAGGACAGCCCCGGCATCCGCCCGCTCGGCGGGGCGGCGCGCTGGTGGCTCGCCGGTTCCCTGCGCGCGCTCGGGGCCGAGCTTGCGCGCCAGGGGGTGCCGCTGATCCTGCGGCGCGGGCCGGCGGCGCGGGTGGTGGGCGAGGTGGCATCCCAGATCGGGGCCGGGCTCATCGCCTTCAACGGGCGGGCCGGGGCGGCGGAGGCCAGGGTCGACCGCGCGGTGGCCGAGCGCCTGAAAAGCGAAGCGCGGGAAGTGGCGCGCGAACAGGCGCACCTTCTCCATCCGCCGGGCACGGTGGCGAGCGCGGCCGGGCGGATGCCGCGCACCTTCTCCGCCTTCCACCGCGCCGCCCTGAAACGGCCGATCTCCCCGCCTTTACCGGCCCCCAAGCACCTGCGCGGCCTCGCCATTTCGGTGGCGAGCGAGGCGCTCGACGAATGGGCGCTGGAGCCGTCCGCGCCCGACTGGGCCGGCGGCCTGCGGGCGGCCTGGACGCCCGGCGAGCGGGCCGCGCAGGAGCGCCTCAACGCCTTTATCGCGCAAGGACTTGATGGCTATGCGGAGGGGCGCGACCGGCCCGACCTCGCTCACGTCTCGCGCCTCTCCCCGCATCTGCGGTTCGGCGAGATTTCGCCGCGCCAGCTGATGTTTGCAATCCGCCATGCGGCGGCGGACGGCGCCGTTCCGGCGCGCGATGCGGCGAAGTTCGAGGCGGAGCTGTATTGGCGCGAATTCTCCCATCATCTGCTGGCAGAACAAGCAGATATCGCGCGAAGCAACATCCAGTCCGGGTTCGATGAATTCCCCTGGCGCGAGGCCCCCGGCGAGCTGAAGGCCTGGAAGCGCGGGCGCACCGGCTATCCCATCGTCGATGCCGGCATGCGCCAGCTGTGGCAGACCGGATGGATGCACAACCGCGTCCGGATGGTGGTCGCCTCCTTTCTTTCCAAGCACTTGCTGATGGATTGGCGCGCCGGCGAGACCTGGTTCTGGGACACGCTGGTGGACGCTGACCCGGCTAATAATCCCGCCAACTGGCAGTGGGTGGCGGGCAGCGGGCTCGACGCCGCCCCCTATTTCCGCATCTTCAACCCGGTGCTCCAGGGCGAGAAGTTCGATCCCTTGGGGGCCTATGTCCGCGCCTTCGTCCCTGAGATTCGCGCACTTCCCGCGCCGTTCATCCACCGTCCGTGGACCGCCGACGCCGCCACCCTCGCCGCGGCGGGCGTCCGGCTCGGCGCCACCTATCCCAAGCCGATCGTGGAGCACGGGGCGGCACGGGAGCGGGCGCTGCGGGCTCTTCAATCCACTAGAAAATAAAGTATTATTATTCATCGCCATATTCAGTTGATGGAATGTGGGAGATTGCCTAATTTACGTCGGATATTTGCTTGAAGGATTCATCATGACCCTCCGCGACGGAATTCTGGATGCCATCGGCCACACCCCCCTCATCCGCCTGAAGCGCGCCTCCGAGGCGACCGGGTGCGAGATCCTCGGCAAGGCCGAGTTCCTCAATCCCGGCCAGTCGGTCAAGGACCGCGCCGCGCTCGGCATCATCCAGGACGCGATGGCCCGCGGCGCGCTCCAGCCCGGCGGCGTGATCGTCGAGGGCACCGCCGGCAACACCGGCATCGGCCTCGCGCTGGTGGCGGCGCCGCTCGGCTTCCGCACCGTGATCGTCATCCCCGAGACCCAGTCCCAGGAGAAGAAGGACATGCTGCGGCTCGCCGGCGCCACGCTGGTGGAGGTGCCGGCCGTGCCCTATTCCAACCCCAACAATTACGTGAAGGTCTCCGGCCGCCTCGCCGAGGCGCTGGCGAAGAGCGAGCCCAACGGGGCGGTGTGGGCGAACCAGTTCGACAACGTGGCGAACCGGCAGGCGCACATCGACACCACCGGCCCGGAGATCTGGGATGACACCGCCGGCAAGGTGGACGGCTTCACCTGCGCGGTCGGCACCGGCGGCACGCTGGCCGGCGTCGCCATGGCGCTGAAGGACCGCAACAAGGACATCCGCGTCGCCTGCGCCGATCCCATGGGGGCGGCGCTCTACTCCTATTACACCACCGGCAAGCTGCATTCCGAGGGCTCGTCCATCACCGAGGGCATCGGCCAGGGGCGCATCACCGCCAATCTCGAGGGCGCGCCCATCGACACCGCGTTCCAGATCCCGGACGAGGAGGCGCTGCCCATCGTGTTCGACCTCCTGGAGCACGAGGGGCTGTGCCTCGGCGGCTCCTCGGGGGTGAACGTGGCCGGCGCCATCCGCCTCGCCAAGGAAATGGGGCCGGGGCACACCATCGTGACCATTCTCTGCGACTACGGCACGCGCTATCAGTCGAAGCTCTTCAATCCCGACTTCCTTCGTGGCAAGAACCTGCCCGTGCCCGGGTGGCTCGAGCGCAATGGCAAGGTGCCGAACGTGCTCGTCTGAGGCCCCCAGAACAAGAACAGGAGGACCCTCAGGATGCCTGCCGCCCCCAGCCCCTTCGTCTCCACCGAATGGCTCGCCGCGAACCTCGGCGCGCCCGACCTCGTGGTGGTGGACGCCTCCTGGCACCTTGCCCCCACCGGGCGCGACGGGCGGGCGGAATTCCTGGAGCGGCACATTCCCGGCGCGGTGTTCTTCGACCTCGACGGCATTTCCGACCATTCCAGTCCCCTGCCGCACATGCTGCCGGACCCGCACGCCTTCGCCCACGAGGTGAGCGCGCTCGGCATCGGCGACGGGCTGCGCATCGTCGTCTACGACGCCCTCGGTCTGCTCTCGGCGCCGCGCGTGTGGTGGACCTTCAAGGCCTTCGGCGCCTCGGACGTGATGCTGCTCGACGGCGGCCTGCCCAAGTGGCTGGCCGAGGCGCGCGAGATCGAAGCTGGCGCCGCCACCCGCGCGCCCGCGCATTTCACCGCCCGCCTCGACCATTCGGTGGTGGCCGGCCTGCCGCAGGTGGAGCGCGCCCTCGCCTCCGGCAGCGCCCAGCTGCTGGACGCCCGCTCCAAGGAGCGGTTCGCCGGCACCGCGCCCGAGCCGCGCGCCGGCCTGCCCTCCGGCCACATGCCGGGCAGCCTCAATCTGCCCCATTCGGAGGTGGTAGCTGACGGCCGGCTCGCCGACGCCGAGACCATCCGCGCGGCGGTGGCGCAGAGCGGGCTCGATTTGTCGCGCCCGGTGATCACCACCTGCGGCTCCGGCGTCTCGGCGGCGATCCTGTGGCTCGCCTTGGAGCGCATCGGCAAGCGCCCGCTCGCGCTCTATGACGGCTCCTGGACCGAATGGGCCTCAAGCGGCAAGCCGGTGGAGACCGACGCGGCCTAGGGCCGCGGCTCGGCCGGCGCCGCGAAAATCGGGCGACGACGGAACAGGCGGGATTGCCGGCTGCGCCGGAGCTTCCCGCTGGACCCTGGCTCTGCGCTCCGGCTGCGCCGGCGCTTGGCCGGGGAACACAGCGCCGGCTGCGCCGGCGCTGTGCGGAGAATGGGCATGTGTCCGCGCCCCTCTCGCGGACGCCTTCGGCTGCCGCGTGCCCCAGCCGACCGCAGCGAAGCAGAGGCCGAGCCGGGGCCCAGCGCAGGACGTCCGCCGAAGGCGACTTCTTCCCCCACCTTTGCCGCGCCTCAACCGCTTCCGCCAGCAATGGTCTCTTTCCTCCGGGCGGCGCCGGCTCTAGAAGCGCGGAGCCGCCGGCATCCGCTTGCTCGACAAAGAGCCTCTTCGCCATGACCACCTTCACCCCGCTCGCCCTCCCCGAGGTGATCCTCGCGACGCCGCGCCGCTTTGGCGATCGGCGCGGCTATTTCTGCGAGACCTACGTCAAGCCGCGCTACGCCGCCGGCGGCATCGTCGCCGATTTCGTGCAGGACAATGAGAGCCTCTCCGAAACTCCCGGCACCATCCGCGGCCTGCATTTGCAGGCGCCCCCCTTCGCCCAGGCGAAGCTGGTGCGGGTGCTGGACGGCGCGGTGTTCGACGTCGCCGTTGACGTGCGCAAGGGCTCGCCCACCTTTGGCCGGTGGACCGGGGCGAGACTGACCGCCGAGGGCGGCGAGCAGCTGTTCATCCCGCAGGGGTTTGCCCACGGCTTCGTCACACTCGCTCCAGGAACCCGGGTCGCCTATAAGGTGGACGGGCTCTACGACACGGCGAGCGAGCGCGGGATCATCTGGAACGACCCCGACCTCGCCATCGACTGGGGGGTCGCGGCGGAGGCGGCGGTGCTGTCCGGCAAGGACCTGGTGCTGCCGCGCTTCAAGGATTTCGACAGCCCCTTCGCCCATCGGGCGGAGCGGCGGTAACGGCGGACGGATGGCATGCGCGTATTGGTGACGGGGGGCGCGGGCTTCATCGGCTCGGCGGTGGTGCGGCGCCTCATGGGGCTCGGGCACCAGGTGCTCACCTTCGACAAGCTCACCTATGCGGGCAATCTCGGCACCCTGGCGAGCGTCATGGAGCACGAGCGCCACGCCTTCCTGAAGGCCGACATCTGCGATGCCGGCGCGGTCAGGTCCGCCTTCGCCTCCTTCCGGCCCGAACTGGTGATGCACCTCGCCGCCGAGAGCCATGTGGACCGCTCCATCGACGGGCCGGGCGAGTTCATCAATACCAACGTGGTCGGCACCTACACGTTGCTGCAGGAGGCGCTGCGCCACTTCCGCGCGCTGCCGGAGGGCGAGCGCGCAGGCTTCCGCTTCCACCACATCTCCACCGACGAGGTGTTCGGCAGCCTCGGGCCCGAGGGCCTGTTCCGCGAGGACACGCCCTATCAGCCCAATTCCCCCTATTCGGCCTCCAAGGCGGCCTCCGACCATCTGGTGCGGGCCTGGTTCCACACCTATGGCCTGCCGGCGGTGATGTCGAACTGCTCGAACAATTACGGGCCCTTCCACTTCCCCGAGAAGCTCATCCCCCTCGTCATCCTCAACGCGCTCGAAGGCACGCCGCTGCCGGTCTACGGCACCGGCGAGAACGTGCGGGACTGGCTGTTCGTGGAGGACCACGCCGAGGCGCTGGTGCTGATCGCCACCAAGGGCCGGCCGGGCGAGAGCTACAACGTCGGCGGGGCAGCTGAGCGGCGCAACATCGACGTGGTGCGCGCCATCTGCGGCGTGCTCGACCGGCGCGTGCCGGACCCGCGGATCGGCCCGCGCGAGAGCCTGATCCGCTTCGTCACCGACCGTCCCGGCCACGATGCGCGCTACGCCATCGACTTCTCCAAGCTCGCGCGCGAACTCGGCTGGACGCCGCGCCACAGCTTCGAGAGCGGGCTCGAGGCGACGGTGGACTGGTATCTCGCCAACCGCGACTGGTGGGAGCCGCTGCGCGCCCGCTACCAGGGCCAGCGCCTGGGCCTCGCATCGTGACGCGCATCCTGCTGTTCGGCGCCGGCGGCCAGCTCGGCCGCGAGATCTGCGACCGCGCCCAGGCGCGCGGGACCGAGCTGGTGGCCCTCGACCACGCCGCGCTCGACGTGTGCGACCCGGTGGCGGTGGCCCGCGCGCTCGAGGCCCACCGCCCCGGCGCGGTGATCAACGCCGCCGCTTATACCGGCGTGGACAAGGCCGAGAGCGAGCCGGCGCTCGCCGCCCGCGCCAACGCCTTCGCCCCCGGCCACATGGCCGAGCGCTGCGGGCGCTACCGCACGCCGCTGGTCCACGTCTCCACCGACTATGTGTTCGACGGCACCAAGCCGGGCGCCTATGTGGAGGCCGACCCGGTGGCGCCGCTCGGCGTCTACGGGCGCACCAAGGCGGCGGGCGAGGCGGCGGTGCGGGCCGCCACCGAGCGCCACATCATCGTGCGCACCTCCTGGGTCTATGGCCCGTACGGCAACAATTTCCTCAAGACCATGCTGCGCCTCGCCGGCGAGCGCGACCGCCTGACCGTGGTGGCGGACCAGCGCGGCTGCCCGACGGCGACGCGCGACCTCGCCGAGGCGCTGCTGACGGCGGCGGAGGCGGCGGCCCGGGGCGAGGCGCGGTTCGGCACCTACCATTTCGCCGGCGCCGGCGCGACCACCTGGCACGGCTTCGCCGGTGCCATCGTCGCCGCCGCCGCCCGGCATACCGGGCGCAAGCCCGAGGTGGCGCCCATCTCCACCGCCGAATACCCGACCCCGGCCCGGCGGCCCAGGAATTCGGAGCTGTCGAGCGCCTTGTTCGAGCGCACCTTCGGCGTCAAGGCGGCGCCATGGCCGCAGCGGGTGGACGAAGTGGTGGACCAGCTCCTCGGCCAGGCGGCCGGGACCGGCAGCGCGGAGGCAAAGTGAAGGGCATCATCCTCGCCGGAGGTTCCGGCACCAGGCTCCACCCGATCACCCTCGTCGTGTCCAAGCAATTGCTGCCGGTCTACGACAAGCCGATGATCTATTATCCGCTCTGCACGCTGATGATGGCGGGCATCCGGGACATCTTGATCATCACCACGCCCCACGACGCGGCGCTGTTCAAGGCGCTGCTGAAGGACGGCTCGCAGTTCGGCATCGCGCTCACCTATGCGGTGCAGGAGCATCCGCGCGGGCTCGCCGACGCCTTCATCGTCGGCCGGAACTTCGTCGGCGACGACCAGGTGGCCCTGGTGCTGGGCGACAACCTGTTCTTCGGCCACGGCCTGCCGGAGCTGATGCAGGAGGCCGCCCGCCGCACCGCGGGCGCCACCGTGTTCGGCTATCCGGTCACCGATCCCGAGCGCTACGGCGTGGTGGAGATGGACAAGAGCGGCCGCGTGCTCTCGCTCGAGGAGAAGCCGGCGAAGCCGAAGTCCAACCTCGCGGTGACCGGGCTCTATTTCTACGACAACCAGGTGGTGGAGATCGCCGCCGGCCTGGAGCCCTCGCCGCGGGGCGAGATCGAGATCACCGACGTGAACAAGGCCTATCTGGAGCGCGGCCAGCTGCACGTCTCCATGATGGGGCGCGGCTTTGCCTGGCTCGACACCGGCACCCCGGATTCGCTCGTCGAGGCCGCGCAGTTCGTGCAGATCATCGAGAAGCGCCAGGGCCTGCGGGTCTCCGCCCCCGAGGAGGTGGCGTTCCGCGCCGGCTTCATCGACGAGGCGCAATTGCGCGCCCAGGCGAAGGCATTCGCCAAGTCCACCTACGGCGCGTACCTGAGCCGCCTCGCGGACGAGGGCGTCTAGGCGGCAAAGGACGCAGCTGGACTCCCGACGCCCGTGTGCGCCGTCCGTCCCCGGCGTGTCCGGGGATCCGCCCTGCGGGCGGGCGGCCGCCGGTTCCCGAGGCGCGGCGCGCGCGGCCCCGGGGCGGCCCCGGACCAGCCGGGGCATGACGGCCTCAAATGGAGCAAGGGTTTAGTATAACAGTGCGCGCGCGGCCTCCTGGCCCAAAAAGACAAGCGGCTCCGGCGGTTAACGGTATCGCGGGAAGGAAGATCGTTTGGCGCCCGCGCCCTTCCCTGCTAAACCGCTGCCAGAAACGACATGCGGCCGCGGCGCCCTTGCGCCGCACCGCCGACCGGACACCATGAAGACCAGCGACCAGAAGGCGATCGCCGACTATCTCGACCAGTCCCGCGCGGCGCTGGAGGCGGCGCTTGCCGCGCCGGCCTTCCTCGCCGCCGCCGCCGCGGTGACCGAGGCGTGGGTGAAATGCCTCGGCGCCGGGGGCAAGGTGCTGCTGTTCGGCAATGGCGGCAGCGCCGGCGACGCCCAGCACATCGCCGGCGAGCTGCTCTCGCGCTTCCGCTACGACCGCGCCCCGCTGCCGGCGCTGGCGCTGACGGTGGACAGCTCGGTGCTGACCGCGATCGCCAACGATTACGGCTACGAGCAGGTGTTCTCGCGCCAGGTGGCGGGCCTCGCCAAGGCCGGCGACGTGGCGGTGGGAATCTCCACCTCGGGCCGCTCGCCCAACGTGGTGGAGGGCCTGCGCATGGCGCGCGCGTGCGGCGCCGTGGCGATCGGCTTCACCGGCGAGGACCCGCGCGACATGGGGCCCTTGTGCGACCTCGTGCTCGCCGCCCCCTCCGCCTCCACCCCGCTGATCCAGCAGGTGCACCTCTCCACCGCCCACGCCATCTGCGAGCGGGTGGAGGCGCGCCTGTTCCCGCGGACCGGCCGGTGACGCCATGCGGGCCGGCCACGCCTTCGCGGAAGACGCGCCCGACACGGCGGTCGTCCTGCTCGGCGCGGCGGACACCTCCGCCGAGGGCGACGTCGCCCGGCTGCAGCGGCTGATCGCCGAGGCGGGGCGCCACGGCTTTTCCGCCGTCCTCATCCTCCACGCGCCGGCCTGCACCTTCGTGGTGGAGGAGGCGCTCTCCGCCCTGCCGGTTCTCGTGCCCATGCCGAAGGTGGAGAGCTTCGCCACCGGCGCGCCGTTCGCCACTTTGCGCACCCGCCTGCCCGATCTCGGCCAGCGCATCCTGGTGGCGAGCGGGCTGACGCTGCCGGAGGTCAACTGGCTCGATCTGATGGCGGCGGTGGCGCCGGCGCGGGCCGGGGTCGCGGCGCTCTACGAGGGAACGGCCGACGCCCCGTTTCTGCTGGAGCAGGACCAGGCGCTCCCCGGCCGGCGCCAGGGCGACGATCCGCGCCACGGCTTCGCCGGCCTCGCCCTGCTCGAGAACCACGCTCTGGCGGGGCTCGGCGATGCGGTGACCCTCGCCGCCGCCTTGCGCCGCCTCGCCGAGGCCGGCACGCTGGGCGGACGGCTCGCCCCCGCCCCCGCCAAGCTGCCGACCGAGATCCGCACGCCCCGCCCGGCGCTGTTCCTCGACCGCGACGGCACGCTCAATGTCGATTACGGCTATGTCTACGATCCCGGCCGCCTGGTGTTCCTGCCCGGCGCGGCGGCGGCGGTGAAGCGCGCCAACGACCTCGGCTTCTACGTGTTCCTGGTCACCAACCAGTCCGGCGTCGGGCGCGGCTATTACACCGAGGCCGACGTCGAGCAGTGCAACGCCACGCTGCAGCGCCATTTGCGCGCCTTCGGCGCCCATCTCGACGACGTGCGCTACTGCTCCGACCATCCCGACGCGCTGATCGAGGCCTATCGTCGCCCCACCGGCTGGCGCAAGCCGGCGCCGGGGATGTTGATCGACCTCATGGAACACTGGCCGGTGCTGCGCGAGAAGAGCCTGATGGTGGGCGACAAGGACAGCGACGTGGGCGCCGGCCGCGCCGCCGGCGTGGACGCCGTCAAGTTCGAGGGCGGCGACCTCGACGCCTTCCTCGGCCCGCTGCTGCTGGCAGAGCGCAACGTGCCGGACCTGGCCGCTTCTGCGCCCGGGGAAGCGGAGCCCGAGCCCGATCCGCCGGCGCCCGTCGCGGCCCTCCCCGCCGCGCCGCCGGAGCCGGCGCCGGAGGCTGCGCCCCCGCCGCGCGATGCTGCTCCGCCGCAGCGCGCGCCGCAGCCTGCGGCGGAAAGGGCCTCGGGACATGCCGTCGCACTTTTTCCGCCAGATCACATCCTGTAGGGTGGATTTGAAGCTTCCCACAATGTGGATCGGTATTTCGCCGCCAATCCGCGCGGCGCACGACATTGGATTTCGCCATGAGCAATTTCAACGAAGAGACGGTGAAGAGCGTTCGCCACTGGACCGACACCCTGTTCTCCTTCACCTGCACCCGCGACCCCGGCTTCCGCTTCCTCAACGGCCAGTTCACCATGATCGGCCTGATCCTGGACGGCCGCCCGCTCCTGCGCGCCTATTCCATGGCCTCCGCCAATTACGAGGAGGACCTGCAATTCTTCTCCATCAAGGTAGCGAACGGCCCGCTCACCTCGCGCCTCCAGCACCTCAAGGTGGGCGACACGATCCTGGTGGGCCGGAAGCCCACCGGCACGCTGATCCAGGAGAACCTGCTGCCGGGCCGCACCTTGTGGCTGCTCTCCACGGGCACCGGCCTTGCCCCCTTCCTCTCGGTGGTGAAGGACCCGGAGGCCTATGAGCGGTTCGAGAGGATCGTCCTGGTGCACGGCACCCGCACCGTGGCCGAGCTCGCTTACGACGATTATCTCACCACCGTTCTGCCCCACGACGAGTTCATCGGCGAGATGGTGTCGCAGAAGCTGCTCTATTACCCCACCGTGACGCGCGAGCCGTTCCGCAACCAGGGCCGCATCACCGACCTCATCACCTCCGGCAAGCTGTTCGCCGACCTCGGCCTGCCGGAGATCAGCCCGCAGAACGACCGCATGATGCTCTGCGGCAGCCCGCAGATGCTCAAGGACGTGGTGGAGTTGCTGGAGCAGCGCGGCTTCAAGGAGGGCAGCGCCTCCGAGCCCGGGCACTATGTGATCGAGAAGGCGTTCGTGGAGCGCTGAGCGCCGCGCCGGAGCGCCGCTGGAAAATCGCTGTGCGGCGGCGATACCCCCCACCCTGCCCTCCCCCGCAAGGGGGGAGGATTCCCCGTTGCGCCCGGCCCGGCAGGGCCGCCGGCGCAGGGCGCGAGCGGCGCCCGCCCCGCCCTTCGCCCGCGCTTTAGCGGCTCGGCGGCTGGGCGCTCGAATCGCGGAATTCGAAGATCTTGCGCAGGAAGCCGGGCGCGACCGCCGACATGGGGTTGATGCGCAGCGTCGGGCCCGAGGAGATCGGGCCGACGATCTCGAACGTCACGCCCACCAGGCCCTCGTTCGGGCCGCCGCCGAGAAAGAGGCCGATCACCGGCAGCTTCGAGAAGATGTTGTTGAGCGCATAGGCCGGCACGAAGGTGCCGCGCATGGCCATGCGGTCGCCGGCGAAATCCAGCGTTCCGTCGAAGGTGGCGCCCACCGAGGGGCCCCAGATGGCGCCTTCGCGGAACGTCACCTTGCCCGTGGTGCGGGCGAACTGGGCCTGCGCCTTCTCGAACACCGCCGAGCCCGGCTCCGCCCGTCCGGAACTGTCGCGCGCGGCGCTGGCGAGGCGTTCGAGGCCGGGCTCGCCCTTGATGGCGAAGTCGCGGATGTGCAGCACCCCCTCCTGGGGCGTCTGGTCGGCGCGCGGCGGATCGATCACCAGCCACGCCTCGCCGCCCTGCACCTTGGCGTAGATGTCGAGGAAGCGCAGCATCGCCCCGGCGTCGGAGGTCGACAGGTGCAGCGCCCGCTGGCGCCCCTGCCAGGCGCGCATCTCGCCCGCCACCGCGCCGTCGCGCCCCGCCTTGGCGGTGAGCACGAAGCCGCGCATCTCCAGCCCGCGCCGGCTGGTCTGCAGCTCGAACTGGCGCAGCACCTCGCCGAAATTGCCGGTGAGCGCGCCGATCTTGGCCTCCACGTCCACGTCCGGCACCTTCTGCGGCTTCTTGGCGGACGGCGGCGTCGAGACCAGGCTCTTCATGATGCCGCGCGCGTCCATCACCTCGCCGGTGATGCGGATCTTGAGCACGTCGCCGGCGCGCTCCGCCCGCAGCGCGGCCTTGTCGCCATCCGACAATTGGAAGGTGGGGAATTGCGCGCCCACCAGTTGGCCGTCGTCGGACAGCTCCAGGGCGCCCTTCAGCAGCATGCCCGAGCCGTCGAGGACCAGGTCCTCGAGGCGCACCGTGGCGCCTTTATCGTTGAGGGTGAAGCGGGCCTTCAGCGGCTTTCCGGCCGGCTTGGAGAGGCCGGGGATGAGGTCCTGGATGCGCGCCGCGGCGAGGTCCACCTCGATGCTGGCGCGGGTGTCCTTGTTGTTGGTGGTGCCGACGAGGCGCACGCCGAGGACGCCCGAGATGCCGGGCACGTCCACGCCGAGGCGCTCGCGCGCGGCGTCGTCGAGGCTGGCGCTGACCCGGATGTCGGAATCGGCCACGTCCTTCTTCTTCTCGTACTCGAACGCCACCGGCGCGCCGCCGAGCTTGCCCTCGCCGCGCAGCACCACGCCGGCGGGCGAGGCGAACGCCTTCACCGTCGCCCCTTCCAGGCGCTGGCGGTGGAACACCTTGTCGACGCCGAAGTCGGTGAGCGAGGCCTCGAAGGAATAGTCGATGTCGGCTGGCAGAATCACCTTGCGGAAGGTGATGTTCACCTGCAACAGGGCCGAGAGCCGCCCGCGCGTGGTGGAAGGGTCGAAGGCGGTGCCGGTGGGCCCCTTCAGCGGCTCCATGCCGAGGATCTCGATGCCGGCATCCGCCGGTCCCTCGAACCTCACCGAGATCTGCGACGTCGGCTCGCGGGGAAAATAATCGGGAATCAGCATGATGCCGTCGCTGACCGCGAGCTTGCGGTTCTGCGGCGTCACCACGGTGCCCGACGGCATGGTGATGCGCACGCTGCGGCCGGTGACGGCGACGGCGAGCTTGGCGCCGGACACCGGCGGCAGGCCCTGGACCGGCCGCACCGTGACGCCGGATGCGGCGACCTTGAGGTCCACCGCGTCCTCGGGCAGCGGCACCTGCTTCTGGCCGATCAGGTCGAACGGCATGCGCACCGCCACCGTGAGGCTGTCGGCGGTGCCGGCCGACAGGTTCTCCACCAGGAACTGGCGCGCCGGCGGGGCGATCGACACCGGCCACACCCGCTTCAGCGTCGCCGCCGGCAAAGGGCTTGTGGTGGCGTCGAAGAACAGGGTCGGCACCGCCATGCCGAAATCGAAGGCGGCGGTGAAGGTCATGCTGCCCGTGGGGCCGCCGACGAGGCTCTTGTCGACCACGAGGCGCTTGTCCGGGCTGGTCCATCGGCCGGAGACCTCGACCCGGTCGAGGGTGACGGGGGGCTCCGGCATCTCTCCGGCGAGCACGATGCCGTCCGGGCCGAGCACGAACGGCCAGGGATCGCCGACCCGGGCCGGCACGGTGACGGCGCCCTTCAGGCCGATGCGGTTCTGCCCCTTGCTGGCGACGATGGGGCCGAGCGCGATGGTGCGGCGCGCCGGATCGAGCACCGCCTCGAGATGCGCCGCGTCGATGTGGAAGCGCTCCTCCTCCGCCTCGCCATTGCCGATGGCGCCGGCGCCGAGGCTCACGTCCGCCTTCGCCGCCTTCAGCGCGCCGTCGAGGCCGAGCCGGGCGCTGAGCGTCGCGTCGAGCGGCGTGTCCATGTAGAAGCGGCGGTGGTCCTGCGAGAACGCCTGGACCAGATCGCGGGTCGAGACATTGTCGAGCTTCATCTCGATGGCGCGTTCGCCGTCCTTGGCCGGGCCGATGCGCGCCACCGCGGTGGCGATGCCGTGCGGCCCCTGGGAGGTGAAGGTGAGCTGCGCCCCCCCGCTGGTGGGCCGGGCGAGGCGCACGCCGATGTTCTGGAACACGATGCGCCGGCCGGAACTCTCGTTCTCGACGATCAGCGTGCCGTTCTTGAGACCGACGTCGGCGAGCGCGCCGCCGTCGAAGCCGGCGGCCTCCAGCTCCTCCACCCAGCGGGCGAGCACGGTGAGCACCAGCGGATCGCCGGCGCCGGCGGCGGGGACCGCCGCCCCCTGCCCCGGGCCTTGGGCCGTGGCTCCGGGCGCGCCCTGCGACGGCGCGCCCGGCGGCGGCTCGGCGGCGGGGCGGGCGACCGGCGAGATCGGCTTGGCGCCGCGCCCGGTGGCCACCGCCAGATGGCCCGAGGCGGCGATGCGCACGGTCATTTCCGCGCCCACGAGGTCGATGCGCCGGGCCTTGGGCGCCAGCGAGAGCAGCGAGCCCTCGAGCTCCACCTCCGCGCTCGGCGCCGAGGCGAGCAGCTGGCCGTCCGGGCCGGTGACCTTGATGTCGTGCACCACCACCGCGGTGGCGCCGCCGTCCACGGTCTCGATGGTGGTGGAGCCGATGACCACCTTGTGGCCGCCGCCGATGCGCTCGGCGAGCGCCTGCTCGATATAGGGCGTGGCGATGTTGGCGGTGACGACGCCGGTGGCGACCAGCACGTAGAGCGCCACCGCCGCCAGCCCGCCGAGGGCGATGAGGGCGAGGCACGCGACCATGAAGATCCGCGCGAAGCGTCCCTGCGGAACGAGGAGGCCCACGAACCCGCGGCGGGCGCGGCGCGGCGCCCGCCGGAGCGGTGGCGGCTGTCTCACGGTGTCCCGCATGGGTCTGTCATCACCTCCCGCAACTGGCGGCTTCGGCCGGGATGCCCAGCCGGCCGTCGTGCGTCGACCCGCCATCCGCCCCCGGCGGCGCGACGCCTTCAATGAACCTATCCTGCCCGCGCGACGTAAAGATGAGGTAGATCAAGCCGCGTCGGCTACCCCCGGCGCAACATGGGCGCCTGTCCCCTATGGCGCCGAACACGTCGAAAGGAAGGCGAATGAGCAAATTTCCCGAGGTCGGCGCAATGGCACCCGCTTTCATCCTCAAGCGCGACGGCGGCGGCGAGGTCAAGCTCGCCGACTTTTCCGGCCGCAAGCTGGTGATCTATTTCTACCCCAAGGCCGACACCCCCGGCTGCACCCAGGAATCGATCGCCTTCAACGGCCTCAAGGACGCCTTCGCCAAGGCCGACACGGCCATCCTCGGCGTCTCGGCCGACCCGGTCCGCGCCCAGGACAAGTTCAAGGCCAAATACGACCTCGACTTCCCGCTCGGCTCCGACGAGACCCACGCCATGCTGGAGGCCTACGGCGTGTGGGGCGAGAAGAGCATGTACGGCCGCAAATATATGGGCGTCGAGCGCGCCACGTTGCTGATCGGCCGCGACGGCACGGTGGCGCGCGCCTGGCCCAAGGTGAAGGTGCCCGGCCATGCCGACGAGGTGCTGGCGGCGGCGCAGGCGCTCGCCTGAACCCAGCCGGCAAACCGTGTATCCTGAGCATGGCCGGACGCTCCGGCGCGGCGCCTGCGGCGCCGCGCCGGGCCGGGGAAGGATGGGGAGGACTTTCGTGCTCGACGGCCCGCGCCGGCGCCTAGCGGCCCTCGCCGACCGCATGACGCTGGCCCAGCAGATCGCCCTCGCCATGGGGGTGCTGTTCGCGCTCAGCCTCGCCGCCGTGGCCCTCGTCGCCGCGGCGACCACGCGCGACGTGGCGGTCGCCCGCATCGAGGACGAGATGCGCGCGACCGCCAAGGGCTTCGCCGGCCGCCTGGAGCAGGAGATGCGCGAGCGCCTCTCCGACCTCAGCTGGCTCGCCGCCTCCGAGCAGATGGGCGATCTGTGGAGCGCCGACCCGGCGCGGCTGCGCACGGTGCTCGACCAGCTCGCCGCCGCCATGGACCGGCGCGCCTGGATCGGCTTCGTGCGGACCGACGGCACCGTGGCCTCGGCGACCCGCGGCGCGCTGGAGAACCAGTCGGTGGCGTCCGAGAGCTGGTTCCGCGAGGCGCTCGCCGGCCCCACCTATCGCGATTTGACCGGCGGCGGCGCCGCCGCGCCGGCCACCTCCGCCCGGCCGGGGGCGCAGACGCCGCCCGCCGCCCTGCTCGCGCTGCCCGTGGCGTCCGGCCGCGGCGAGATCGCCGGCGCCCTGGTGGCCCAACTGTCGCTCGATTATGCCGACGCGCTGCGCCGCGATCTGGTGGGCGAGAGCGGCGGCCCCGTGCCGTCCGAGATCTGGCTGCTCTCGCGCGACGGGCGCATGCTGCTCGGCCCGCGTCCCGAGAGCCGGCCCTACGACGCCGCCGACGTCGCCCGCTTCCTGGCCGCGAAGTCCGGTGCCTTGGTGGAGGGCGAGGGCGCGCAGCGGATGCTCACCGGCTTCGCCGTGGCGGACGGCGACGCGCACGCCCCGTTCATCGACTGGATCGTCATCGCCCGCCAGCCGGCCCGCGTCGCCTTCGGCGAGGCGTGGGCGCTCGCCGGCGGCATTCTTGCCGTGGGGCTCGCGGTGCTGCTGCTCACCCTCGCCGCCGCGGCGCTGCTCGCGCGCCGCATCGCCCAGCCGCTGGTCGAGCTCACCAAGCGGGCCGACGCGGTGGGGCGCGCCGAGCGCGCCGCCATGCTGCCGCGCCAGCACGGCAGCCGCGAGGTGGTGCGCCTGTCGGGGGCGCTGCGGGCGCTGCTGCGCCGCGTCGGCGCGGCCGAGGAGCGCGCCAGCGCCCAGTCGGCCCAGCACGCCAAGGCGATCGGCGACCTGCGCCGGCTGGCCGAGACCGACGCCCTCACCGGCCTGCTCAACCGGCGCGCCTTCCAGGCCGAGGCGGCGCTGGCGCTCGCCGGGACGCGGGCGAGCGATCTGGTGGGCGTGCTGATGCTGGACATCGACCACTTCAAGCGGGTCAACGACACCTGGGGCCACAAGGCCGGCGACCTGGTGCTCGCCGCCGTGGGGGCGGTGATCGCCGGCGAGGTGCGCGGCGCCGACCGCGCGGCCCGCATCGGCGGCGAGGAGTTCGTGGTCCTCACCCGCGACATGGGGGCGGAGGGCCTCCTCAGCCTCGCCGAGCGGCTGCGGGCCGCCATCAACCTGCGCGACATCGACATCGGCCCCGGCCGGATCCGGGTGACGGCGAGCATCGGCGCCACCCTCGCGGTGCCGGACGACCGCGACGTCGGCGACGTGATGGAGCGGGCGGACATGGCGCTCTACGCCGCCAAGCGCGCCGGGCGCGACCGGGTCGAGCTGCGCGGCCCGCCGGCACGGCTCAGGGCCTGAGCCCCTCCATGCCGATGCTCTGCGGCAGCACGAACGGCCCCGGCGGCACCGCGCCCACCTTCACCTGCACCCCGAAGGCGCGCGCCAGCACCGCGTCGGTGAGCACCGCCGCCGGCGCGCCGTCCGCCACCACGCGCCCGCCCGCCAGCACCACCATGCGGTCCGCCACCATGGCGGCGAGGTTGAGGTCGTGCAGCACCGCCAGCACGCCGCCGCCGGCGCGCGCATGGGCGCGGGCGAGCGCAAGCACGGTGAGCTGGTGGCCGAGATCGAGGCTGGAGGTGGGCTCGTCCAGGAACAGGAAGGCGGGCGGCGCGGCGCCGTCGGCAAAGGCGCGCCGGCCGCAGTCGATCTGCGCCAGCACGCGGGCGAGCTGGACCCGCTGGCGCTCGCCGCCGGACAGGCTGTCATAGCGCCGGCCGGCAAAGCCCGGCAGGTCGACGCGCTGGAGCAGGCGCGCCACGTGGGCGGCGCGCTCGGGACGCGCCGCGCCCAAAAGGCCGACGCCGATCACCTCCTCCACGGTGAAGGGGAAGGCCACCTCGGCCGCCTGCGGCAGCACCGCGCGCCGCAAAGCGAGCGCGTGCGGCGCCATGGCGTGCACGTCGGCGCCGTCGAGGGTGACGCGGCCGCGGGCGAGCCGCATCTCGCCGGTGAGCGCCTTGAGCAAGGTGGATTTGCCGGCCCCGTTCGGACCGACCAGGACGGTGACGGTGCCCGGCACCACGTCGAGGTCGACGTCCGCCACCAGATGACGGCCGCGGATGGCGACGCCGACGCCGCGCGCGCTGAGGAGGGATGGGCTCATGGTGGACGCCTCCTAGCCCGCGAACGCCCGGCGGCCCATGAGCAGCCACAGGAAGAAGGGTGCGCCGATGAGCGCGGTCACCACCCCGAGCGGCAGCTCGGCGGGCGCGGCGATCATGCGCGCGGCGATGTCGGCGCCGAGCACCACCGCCGCGCCGAGCAGCGCCGAGGCGGGCAGCAGCGCCCGGTGCCCGGGGCCGATGACGAGCCGCGCCAGATGCGGCACCAGAAGGCCGACGAAGCCGACCACGCCCGCCGCCGCCACCGCCGCGCCCACCCCCGCCGCCACCGCGACCACGCAGACGCGCTTCAGGCGGTTGACGTCGATGCCCACGTGGTAGGCCTCCGCCTCGCCCAGCGCCATGGCGTCGAGCCCGCGGGCGAGCACCGGCGTGAGCGCCACCAGCGCGATCACGAACGGCGCCGCGAGCGCCGCCTTCAGCCAGGTGGCGCCGCCGAGGCTGCCGAGCGTCCAGAACAGGAATTCGCGGGTCTGCTGCTCGCTCGCCATGAACACCATCACGCCGGTGCCCGCGCTCGCCAGCGCGCCGAGGGCGAGGCCGGCGAACAGCAGCGTCGCCACCGAGGTGTGGCCGTCGCTGGTGGCGAGCCGGGCGATCAGGAGCGTGGTCAGGAGGCCGCCGGTGAAGGCCGAAAGCGACAGACCGAGCCCCTGGAGGCCGAGCGGCAGCAGGTGCGCCAGCGCGCCGCCGAACACCACCCAGGTCACCGCCGCGAGCGCCGCGCCGGGGGCGACGCCCACCAGCCCCGGATCGGCGAGCGCGTTGCGGAACACGCCCTGCATGATCGCCCCCGCCACCGCCGTTCCCGCCCCCACCAGGAGGCCGAGCACCGCGCGCGGCAGGCGCACGTCCATCACCACCACGCGCTCGCGCAAGGCGGCGCCGGCAAGCCCGCCGCCCTCGCCCCACAGCGCGTCGGCGATCACCGCCAGCACCCGGCCGGGGGCGATGGAGAAGGGGCCGATGGCGATCGCGCCGAGCAATGCGGCGAGCGCCAGAGCGGCGAACAGGACCAGCCCCGCCGCGACCGGACGGGGACGCTCGGCGGCGCCGGGGGCGGCCATCTCCAGGGCGCCCGGCGCGGGCTCGGCGCTCACTGGTCCCGCGTCCAGGCGCGCGGCGGAAGATCCGGAAGCGCCGCTCCCGGATGCAGCGCGCGGGCGAGGTCCAGCACCGCCTGCGGGGTGCGCGGGCCGAAGCCCAGCAGATAGGAGCCCCACATGGCGATGTGGCGCCGCTCGCGCGCGGCGGGCGTGCCCATGAAGGCGGGCAGCGCGAAGATGGTCTCGGGCGGAAGCTCCTGGCCGCCGCCCTTCATCACCACCACCGCCTCGGGATCTGCGGCCATGGCGGCCTCGTCCACCGCCGGCTTGTAGCCGTGGATGGCGGCCATGGCGTTGGTGGCGCCGGCGAGCTTCAGCATGGCGTCGGCGCTGGTGCCCGCGCCGCCCACCGTGGCGGCGCCACCGGATGCGGCGAGCACGAACACCGCCTTGGGACGGGTCGGCAGCGCCGCGACCGCGGCCTCGACCGCGGCGAAGTCGGCGCGCACGGCGTCCGCCAGCGCCCGGCCCCGCGCCGCCTCGCCCACCGCGCCGGCGACGGCGCGGATCTTCTCCACCACCCCCTCCGCGGTGTGGACCTCGGGCACGATCACCACCGGCACCGAGGCGGCCTTGAGCACGTCCAGGGTGGATTTCGGCCCGGCCCCCTCGATGGCGATGATGAGGGTGGGGCCGGCCGAAAGCACCCCTTCCGGCGACAGGGCGCGCGCGTAGCCCACCTGCGGCAGCGCGCGGGCGGCGGCGGGAAACTGGCTGGTCTGGTCCACCGCCACCACCCGGTCGCCCACGCCGAGGGCGAACAGAATCTCGGTGACGGCGCCGCCGATGGCGACGATTCGCGCGTCGCGGGCGGCGCCCGCGGCGGCGGCGTCCTGCGGCCGGACCTCGCTCGCCGCCGCCGCGCCGCGGCCCAGGACGAGCGCGAGGACGAGGGCGCAAATCAGGACCGCAATCCGCAAAGCGGGCACATTCGACAGATTCCAGATTGGCCTACACCCGACTGATTCCAACATGAGTCTCGCCATATATTGATTCATTCAAATTTGGAACAGATCTAAACAGATGATGACTCAGCACCGTCTTTGTATTAGTTCCCATGTTTTGTACTATGCATGTTATTTACTTGACCGCAATGCGTCGGCACGGTAGCCGAAATAGGGCAAGGCGGTACTCCTTGCGGCGCGCCACGCCCCCCTCGGGCGGTAGCCAGCCAGATCATCCGGAATGGAGAAGGTCATGGCGGACGGGCCGAGGCGGTCGGGCATTTCATCTCATCTGCGGGGGCTGCTGTTCACCGGCGCGGCGTCCGCGGCGCTGCTCGCCGGGGCGCCGGGCGCCTTCGCCCAAAGCGCCCAGCCCGCCGGCGCGGCCAGCGACGAGATCGCCCTCGACACGCTGACCGTGGTCGCCACCCGCTCGGGCGCCGAGCGCGCCGTGGATTCCCTCGCCGCGGTGAGCGTCGTCGGGCCGGGCGAGCTCGACCAGCTCATGCCCAGCACCACGCAGGACGTGTTCTGGGGCATGCCCGGCACCACGGTGCTGCAGAACGGCAATTCCACCCAGGCCTCGATCAACATCCGCGGCCTGCAGGATTTCGGCCGCGTCGCCGTGCTGATCGACGGCGCACGCCAGAACTTCACCCAGCTCGGCCACAATGACGGCGCCGGCTCGTTCTTCCTCGAGCCCGGCCTGCTGGCGGGCGTCGACGTGGTGCGCGGCCCGGTCTCCAACATCTACGGCTCGGGCGCCATCGGCGGCGTGGTCTCGTTCCGCACCAAGGACGCCGAGGACATCATCAAGGCGGGCCAGACCTGGGGCGTGGAGGCGAACGGCGAGTTCGCCGAGAACGGGCCCATGGGCTACGGATCGCTGTTCGCCGCCGCCAAGGTGGGCCAGAACGTCGACCTGTTCGTCGGCGGCACGGCGCGCAACCGGTCCGAATATGTCGACGGCGACGGCAACGAGGTGCCCGGAACCGGCTTCCAATCCTGGTCCGGCATCGCCAAGGCCACCTTCCGGCCGGCCGACTATCACGAGGTCAAGCTCACCGCGCTCGACTATGAGAGCTCCTACACCACCGCCAACGAATATCCCACCGCCGCCACCACCCAATATGCCACCGACGTCGCCAACCGGACCGTGACCGCGAGCTACAACTACAACAATCCGAACGACAATCTCTTCAACTGGCGCTCCAGCGCCTATTGGAACCAGGTCCAGCAGGACCAGGTGAAGGTGGCCGGCGGCTGCAGCAACGTGACCGGCTGCGAGGGCGACCCGCGCAGCTTCACCATCGACACGCTGGGCTTCGACGTGAACAACACGTCGCGCTTCCGCCTCGCCTCGACCAAGCACGCGCTCACGCTCGGCGGCGACTATTTCCACGACGACGTGCAGAACGTGGACAATTTCGGCTTCGGCGACGGCTACAACCCCTCGGGCGAGCGCTCCGTGGGCGGCGCCTTCGCCCAGTGGCAGGCCGATTGGACGCCCTGGCTGCAGACCATCGCCGCCCTGCGCTGGGACAGCTACTCGCTCACCAGCGCCACCGTGGACGGCACCAGCGGCGACCGCGTCTCGCCCAAGTTCACGGTCGGCATCTCGCCGTTCCAGTGGCTGACCTTCTACGGCACCTACGCGGAAGGCTACCGCGCCCCGGCGGTGACCGAGGCGCTGGTGAGCGGCGTCCATCCGCCGGTCAGCATCTTCTTCGACTTCGGCTTCCTGCCCAACCCCGATCTGCGGGCGGAAATCGGCAAGAACAAGGAACTCGGCGTCAACATCAAGTATGACGACCTGCTGGTGAAGGGCGACAAGCTGCGCGCCAAGGCCAACATCTACCGCAACGACGTCGACGACTACATCAACACGGTGTTTCTGACCGCCGGCGACTCGCCCGCCTGCGCCGCCACCGGCTGGGCGTTCTGCTACCAGTACCAGAACATCGCCGCGGCGCGGCTCGAGGGCTTCGAGTTCGAGAGCATGTACGACACCGGCACCTGGTTCGCCGGCTTCAACGCCACGGTCTCGAGCGGCGACGACGTCGAGAACGACCAGCCGCTCACCACCATCATGCCGAACAACGTGGCGACCACCCTCGGCACGCGCCTGTTCGACAAGAAGCTCACCCTGGCGGTGCGCTGGCAGTGGGTGGCGGCCAAGACCGCCGACCAGCTGCCCGACGACCTCACCCCGGCGCAGCTCGACGCCCTGGTGACGCCGAGCTTCAATCTCGTGAACCTCTATCTGGGCTATCAGGCCACCGCGTGGATGACCGCTGCCTTCTCGGTGGAGAACCTGCTCAACGAGCAGTACACTCAATACCAGCAGTATCTGCCCAGCGCCGGCCTCACCTTCAAGGCGGGTCTGCGCGTGATCCTCGGCGGAGGCGAGATCGCGGCGGCGACGCCCGCGAAGTACGTGAAATAGGCTCGCCGGTCCGGCGGCGCACCATTGGAGTTAGGGAATGTTCATTGCGACCAATCGTTTCAAGGTGAAGCACGGCTCCGAGGCGGAGTTCGAGAAGGTCTGGCGCGAGCGCGACAGCTACATCGCCGCGGTGCCCGGCTTCGTCGCCTTCGACCTGTGCCGGGGCGCGCAGAAGGAGGACCACACCCTCTACATCTCGCATACCGTGTGGGCGTCGAAGGCCGACTTCGAGGCCTGGACCAAGTCGGACGCCTTCCGCCTCGCCCACAAGGATGCCGGCGCCTCCTCGAACCGCGTGAACTATATCGGCGGCCCCGAGTTCGAGGGCTTCGAATCGGTGCTCTCGCTCGGCCCGAGCGAAAAGGCGGCCTGAGGCCGTCCGACCGCCCTTCGTGATCCTCCACCCCGGCGCGCTGTCGCGGCGCGCCGGTTTTTTTGCGCCTCAGGCGGCCGACGAAAGCCCGCCGCGCGACGCGCGGCGGGCCTCGCGCGCGAGGATCGCGTCCGCGTCCAGGCTGCGGATGGGGGTGCCAAGATCGCGCGGCACGTCGCCCGCGGCCTGCAGCGCCAGATAGCGCCCGCAGCACACCCTGAGGAACGAGGCGAAATTCTCCACCCGCTTGTGGGCGGCATCCACCTCCCCGTGCAGCCGCGCCAGAAGCTGCGGCAGGCTCATGCCGTCACGGGCGGCGATCTCGGCGAGCACGCGCCAATAGAAGTTCTCGAGCCGCACGCTGGTGGCGTAGCCGTTGAGGCGCAGCGATTTGAGCCGCGTCTGCCACAGCTCCGGGTCGGCCTCGATGAAGAGCTTGCACATGGTGTGCCTCCCTTGCGCGCCTGCCGCGGGCGGCGGGTCTCACCGCCGCTCCTCGCCCGCGCGCCGCCGCAGGCGGGCCCTGGGCCCGCCCGCCTTGCCGATCCTATGCCGGGTCGCGCCTTCGCGCGAGCCGCCCCGTGCCGCCGGGCGCGCCGCGCGGCCTCACGCCGCCTGGCGCTCCGCGCCGTGGAAAATGGCGGTGCCGAGCACGGCGAGGAACTGCGCCAGGAAGGCCGGGTGCGCCGGCCAGGCGGGCGCCGAGACCAGGTTGCCGTCGGTCACCGCGGCGTCGATGGCGATGTCGGCATAGGTCGCCCCCGCGAGTTCCACCTCCGGCCGGCAGGCGGGATAAGCCGACACGGTGCGGCCCTCGATCACGCGGGCGGCGGCCAGCAACTGGGCGCCGTGGCACACCGCGCCCACCGGCTTTGCCGCCGCGAAGAAGTGCCGCACCATCTCGATGGCGCGCGCATCGAGGCGCACATATTCCGGCGCCCGCCCGCCCGGGATCACCAGCGCGTCATAGCCCGCCGGGTCCACCTCGGCGAAGGTGGCATTGAGCGTGAAATTGTGGCCGCGCTTCTCGGAATAGGTCTGGGCACCCTCGAAATCGTGAACCGAGGTCGCCACCACGTCGCCGGCTTTCTTGCCCGGGCACACCGCGTGCACCGTGTGGCCCACCGCCAGGAGCGCCTGGAACGGCACCATGACCTCGTAATCCTCCACGAAGTCGCCGACGATCATCAGGATGCGCTTTGCCGCCATGGTTTCCTCCCTCACCCCGGACGCGGGGCCTCGGGGGAAGGATAGGCGCGCCGGCGGGGCGGCGGGTGTTATCCGGCTATAGCGCCGCGCCGGGTGCCGCAAACGCCAAGGGCGCGGACCGAAGCCCGCGCCCTCGGCAAAACCAATTGGAGGTGGAGGCGTGCGCCTCAGATCTTCTCCACCTGGGCGAACTCCAGCTCCACCGGGGTGGCGCGGCCGAAGATCGATACCGCCACCTTGAGGCGCGAGCGGCTGTCGTCCACCTCCTCGACGATGCCGTTGAACGAGGCGAACGGGCCGTCCGCCACCTTCACGGTCTCGCCCACCTCGAAGGTGATCGAGGGCTTGGGGCGCTCGATGCCTTCCTGCACCTGCTGCAGGATGCGCATCGCCTCGTTCTCCGAGATCGGCATGGGCTTGTTGTCGGCGCCGAGGAAGCCGGTGACCTTGGGGGTGTTCTTGATGAGGTGGAACGCCTCGTCGGTGAGGTCCATCTTCACCAGCACGTAGCCCGGGAAGAACTTGCGCTCGGTGTCCACCTTGCGGCCGCGGCGCACCTCGACCACCTTCTCGGTCGGCACGAGGATCTGCTCGAACAGGTCGCTCAGCCCGCGCTGGTCCGCCTGCTCGCGGATCGAGTCCGCCACCTTCTTCTCGAAATTGGAATATGCGTGGACGATGTACCAGCGCTTCGCCATGGGGTCTCTCCTCACTGGCCGAGGGTCAGGAGGGTCGACACGCCGAACCGGATGATCTGGTCGGCGATGAGGAAGAAGATGGCGGCGAGGAACACCATCACGAACACCATGGCGGTGGTGATGAGCGTCTCGCGGCGCGTCGGCCAGGTGACCTTCGCCGTCTCGGCGCGCACCTGGTTGAAGAACTCCACCGGACTGAGCTTCGCCATGTCTGTCACGGCGGCCCCTTGGGAAGACCCGGTGGCCGCCACCTCTCTCGTTGCGCGCGCGCCGCAATGAGCGCGCCGCGATGTCCTCTTTCCGCCCCGGACGCCCCTTGCGCAGGACTGCCGATGGCGGACGCGCCCAGGCCCGGCGGCGCATCGTCCGCGTGTGCCGTCCGTGCGCCTTGCGGGCGCACCCTACATGGCCATCCGGCCCTGACCCTTCAACCTCGTGCCCGCCGCCCGAAGGTGGCAGGAGTGGAGGGACTCGAACCCCCAACCCCCGGTTTTGGAGACCGGTGCTCTAACCAGTTGAGCTACACTCCTAAGGCCTTCCGGAGACCGCCCGGAGCCGGCCCAGACACTGGCCCCGATCCTGGCCGAGGGCTGGGCCTGGGGCCGGGGGCCTCGATCCTGGAGCCGGGACTCTGGAGCCTGGGGCCCGGACCCCCGATCCGGCGCCGGAGCCCGGCGGCGTTCGGGGTAGACTCCGCCGCGCCGGGAAGCGATCCCAGCGCAGCGGACGGCTGTGTTTAGAGGCCCGCGCGGCGCCTGTAAAGGGGCCGCGCACCGCGCCGCCGCGCTGTCCCCCTGGCGCCATAAGCCCAAAGGCGGCGCCGGGGCCGCAAAAAGGAGCGGCGCCCCGAGGGGCGCCGCTCGCGCGTCAGGCGATCCGCGAAAGCCGCGCGATCACTCGATGATGGCGGCGACGACGCCGGCGCCGCAACCCGTTCGCGCTTGTCGCGGACGGGCCGCTGGCCGCGATCACTCGATGATGGCGGCGACGACGCCGGCGCCGACCGTGCGGCCACCCTCGCGGATGGCGAAGCGCAGCTTCTCCTCCATGGCGATCGGCACGATGAGCGCCACGTCCATGGACACGTTGTCGC
>NZ_JBDZDO010000004.1:340000-432160 GCF_040049235.1 Xanthobacter luteus | reverse complement strand
AGCACCGCCCGCCGCACCGCCGCGGCGCGATGGCCCAGCTCCTCCGCCGTGGTGACGACGATGGTGCCCCGCACCGCCGCTTCCGTGTAGGTGCGCAGGCGCGCGGTGGTGTGAAAGCCGGGGGCGGGGGCGGCGGGAATGGCCATCTGCTCCGCGTCGCTGGATTGGAGCAGCACGCGGCCTTCGGCATCGCGGACCACATAGGTGATGTATTCCCGGTGCGCACCCACCGGCGCCATGTGCTGGGCGCCAGCCCCGTCCTCGCGGGCGAGCAGCTCGGAATAAGCGAGCGGCAGCACCCTCTGGGCGACCTCCTGGAGGGCGCTGTCGAACACCTCGTCGATCTCGTGCCGCAGGACCAGCCCCGCCACGGTGGCCGCGGCAAGCCACAGCGCCGCCGCCGATGCCGCGAGCCACAGGCCGAGGCGCCGGCGCAGGCTCCAGTGTCCGCTCACGCGCCGCCCCCCGGCGTTCCGAGGCGATAGCCCATGCCGCGCACGGTCTCGATCACGTCGGCGCCCAGCTTCTTGCGCAGGCGCGCCACATAGACCTCGATGGCATTGCTCTCCACCTCCGCATCGAAGGAATAGAGCCGCTCCTCCAGCTGCGGCTTCGACATGAGCTGGTGCGGCCGCTGCACGAAGGCCTCGAACAGCGCCCATTCCCGCCCTGTCAGAGCCACGGCCTGCCCGGCGCGGCGCACCGAGCGGGCGGCAAGGTCCACCTCGATGTCGCCGAGCGTGACCAGCGGGTTGGGATTGCCCGCATAGCGCCGGCCCACGGCGCGGATGCGCGCCGACAGCTCGCACAGGTCGAACGGCTTCACCAGGTAATCGTCGGCCCCCACGTCCAGGGCGGCGATGCGGTCGGAGATCTGGTCCCGCGCCGTGAGCACCATGACCGGCGTCGCGTCGCCCGCGCTGCGCAGCTTCTTGAGGAAGTCCGAGCCGCGCCCGTCGGGCAGCATCAAGTCGAGGAGGATCAAATCGAAGGCGGCGGCATGGAGGGCGTCGGCGGCATCGGCGAGGCGCGTCACCCAGTCGGCGCCGTGGCCGTCCGCGACGATCTGGTCGCGCACCGCCATGCCCAGGACGGGATCGTCTTCGATCAGCAGGATACGCATCTGTCACCTCGGCACGCCGCATGGCAATCTAGCGTGGCGGGAGGCGGAAGGGGCGAGGGAATCCGCTACTGCGTTCAGCTTGTTGTCAGCTTGGCGTGCTGTTCATGGCGCGGGGGCAAGGAGGATGCGCGGTGAGACGCCGAGGGTACGCATTGTGGCTCGCTGCAGCCTGCCTCGCTCTGGCCGCGACGCCGGCCGCGGCTGACCGCGACTGCAACGTGCCGCTGGCCGAGTGGCAGCCGCGCGAGGCGCTGCAGAAGAAGCTGGAGGCGGAGGGCTGGACGGTGCTCTCCATCCGCTCCGACGACGGCTGCTACAAGGTCCGCGCCACCAACGCCCAGGGCGCGCGCCTGAAGGCGAAGTTCGATCCCGCGCGTCTTGAGCGGGTTCCCGGCCGGCACGATGACGATTGAAAGGATCGGAGGTCGTTCTGCGTGAGCCATCATGCAGCGGCAGACGTGACGCGCCCAACTCCGCAAAGCGCGGCATCCTTCTCGCCGACAAGATCTGGACCCCGATGCCATCGGCGCCGAGACGGCCGAGCGCGACGGTCTCGCCAATGTGGCGCCGCGCACGGCCGTCGCTGGACCATGGGCAGGACGTTCGCGCCAGCATCGCGCGTCCCGACCGCTTGGCCCGGCGCCCCTCGGCCGTGGCACCGGTTTGAGCGGCGGCCGCCTCAATCGCAGCCATAGCGACCCTTGGGATCGCCGCCGCCGAACGCCAGCGCAATGGAGGGGCTGCTGAGGGATCCCCTGATGGTGAAGCTGTATCCGGGCGCGGCATCGGGGGCATCGAGCGGGCGCGGCGCCACGCGCAGGTCGATGCGGTTGCGCATCACGTCCACGGTCCCGCGGGCGAGCGCCTGAACATGCTCGGTATTTACCACGATCAGCGGATTGGTGCGGGCCACCCCCTTGTTGAAGATGAGCGGCACCTTCGCGCAGCGCAGCTCGGTCTCGCCCTTCTGCACCGAGGAGGTGAAGAGGCCGGCGATGAGGCCCACGCCGGCGAGGTCCAGCAGCCCCGTCCCCAGCCGGCCGCGGCCGACCCGCGCGGTGAGGGTGCCGCCGAGCGTGCTCAGGGGATCGTCGGCGTCCATCCGCGTGGTGAGATCGAAGACGATGCGCAGGCTGCCGGACACCGGGATGCCGGACCCGCGGCCCATGAACGTGGACAGGGACCAGCCCTCCCCCGTGCCCTTGGTGCGCAGCACCGAGCGGCCTTCGCTGGCCATGACGGCGGAGATGACGCCGCCGCGATAGCCGAGGCGCAGCCGGTCCACGCGCAGGGCGCCGTCCTTCACGGCGAGGTGGGCCTGGATGCCGGTGGCGCTGTCGCCGTCACCATCGATCCGCGCCGCGGCGATGGTGATGTCCGCGTCGGTCGTGCCGATGACATCGATCCGGCTGCCGCCCTCCGGCGCCGAGACGCCCGCCACCGTCACCGCCTTGCGCTTGTGCTGGCTTTCCGGGCGCGAGAAGGCGAGGAGTTCGTCGGCATAGATGCGCGGCGAACTGATGGACCCCTTCACCAAGGAGCGCCCGCCCGGCGCGACGAGGCTGGTGAGGTTGCCGTTGATCTGGGTGCGGCCGATGTCGGTGCGGCCTTTCATGGTCAGAGCATCGGTGGTGCCGCTCATGCGGCCTTCGAACTTCACCGGCCCGCGGAAATCGGAGGAGTCCCCGAAGGCGGCGACGAAGGCCGCGTAGTTGGGAACCGCGAGCCGCGCCTCCACCTGCGCGGAGGTGGCGACGCCGGGCTTTCCCAGATCGTCGAGCACGAGAGCGAGGCTGGCCTGGATCAGCTCGCTGCCGTCGATGCGCGCAGCGAACGAATCCACCCCCAGCCCGCCGCCTTCGTCGGATACCGAGAGGCTTCCAACGAAACGCCCGAGCCTGTTCTCCGCATCGGCCGGCAGTTCAAAGACGCTGGCGACGGGAATGTCGATGTTGCCCGCCAGCTGGACCCCGGCGAAGCCGAGAATGTCGTCCACATTGCCCTGGAGCCGGGCGATGGGCCGATCGGCCGGTCCGGCCAGAACCGAGATGCCCCGGAACGCCACGTGGCCGGCGGCATCGCGCTCCACCGAGCGCACGCTGATGGGGCCGATCTCCCGCAGGCTTTGGTCGAAGGCGTTGGTCTGGATGAGGATGTCGTCCAGCATCATGCCTTCCGGGCGGCTTCTGAACGCGCCGGACAGGCGGGTGACGACGATGTCCCTCAGGGACACCGCGGGGGCCGAACGGGCGGTAAGATCGGCCACCACCTTCAGGTCGGCGCTGTCCAGGCTCGCAAGGTCCGCCGCATGGCCGGTGACGGTGACGCGCTCGCCGTCGGCGAGGACGAGGGCAAGGTTGAGATCGCTCATGCCAAGGCGGTCCGGCTCGGCGTCCAGGTGGGCGCGGACCGTGCCGGTTCCGTCGATGGACGGCGCGATGCCGGCCAGCGTCAGCACCTTGGCGAGGCTGCCGGCCTGGGCATTGAGCTCCATCACCAGGCCGTGGTCGAATTGCTTCGTCGGCGCGCGCACGTCGAGCCGGCCGGAGAGGCCGGAGGCGCCCGCCGCCGCGAGGCGGATCTCGGCGCCATAGGGACGCTTGCCCTCACCGTCCTGCACCTCCTGGTCGAAGGCGAAGCCGAGGGTGAGGGGCTGGCCATTGAGCATGGCATCGGCCGCGAGCACGTTGCGCCCCGCATCAAGCGTGCTCTTGAGATCTGCCACCTTGAGCTCGAACAGCCAGCCCCTCGTCGTGTCCGTGAAGCGCACCAAAGTGTCGCGGATCGCGAGGTGCGGCAGCAGGGACAACACGTAAATGGGTGATTCCAACAGCGATCCGGGCCGGGCGTCGTCGGCGCCGTCGAGCGGCACGTCGAATTGCGCGCCCTCGACCGCGAGGCTGTAACCGAACCGGAAGCCGATCAGCTCGGCATAGGTCGGGGTGGCGAAGGCCAGACGATCGACGCGGGCGCGGGCGCCATCGGAGCCGCGCGCATCGATGGCGGCGATCTCGATCCGCGCGCGCGGCCACAGCTCGACGACCACCGCCCCGGGCACGTCGACCGGCTCGCCCCACAGATGGCTCAGAGCCCGCTCCGCCGCCGCGCGGCGCAGCCCTTCCGCCTGCGGCAGATAGGCAACGAGGACGAGCGCGAGGACAGCGGCACCCGCCAGCGCCAGCACACCGGCGATCGCGCGAAGCGCGAAGCGAACCATTCCCCCCTCCGGCTTGCCGGCGACCGCGGTGTCGCCGCACGCGCCCGGCTGAAATTGGCCGATCAGCAAAAGGCCGGCCCGTGAATCTCGTGGCGCGCCCGAAGCAGCCGGAACACACCTTCGGCAATCTGCCGTCCCGCGTCCCATCCTTGGCGCGGGACGGCCCGGTTGAGCCTTTGCCGCAGGTTCAGGCGGCCGGCGGTGTCAGTGACCCGGAGGATAGGCCTTGTCGATGGAGCCGAAGCTCTTGAGGCTCGCCGAGATGTCGCCGCTCTGACCGGCCGCGTAGGGATCGACCGCGAGGATTTCCCGGGAGTCCGGATTGAATTTGGCGAGGTCCACCCAGAACACGTTCGGGCTGTTCACGGGCATCACATAATAGACCTTGTTGGTGTGATCGCTGAGGGTGGCCCAGCGGGTCGGCCAGGCATCCGCGGATTCGCCCCCGGAAGTGTCGACCGCGCCGAACGGCACGGCCACCGTCCGCACCACGCCGGCAAGATGGCCCAGCGCCTCGTTGGTCCCGGACGGCTTGGGGAGGGTCTTCAGATAGGACGCGGCGCGCACGAAGCGGCTCATGGGATCGATGTCGCCGGGCATCGCGAGGGTGCCGCCGAACAGCTTGTAGCGCTTCAGGTTCACCAGTTGCTCGTCGAGCGGCGGCTCGTTGGTCATCACGGTCACGTCCTTGCCGTGATGCACCACCAGCTTGCCGCCGACGAACTCCAGCACGGCGCTGTCGCCCGACGCATCCTCGATGGCGAGATGCAGCGGCCACTCGCGCCCATGGGCCTCCACCGAGACGATGCGCACCTTCTTGAGGCCATCAAGGGCCTCTGCCACCGTGCCGAAATTGTCCAGCACGAACTGCGGCCAGAGCAGATTGGAGACGCCGGGGCGCTGGTCGACGGGCTCGTGCTCGGCCCCGTGCAGGTAGAGCAGATGCGCGCTGAGGCCGGCCTCGTTGATGCCGTCGCTGGTGGCGGCATCGAGCGCGGTCATGGCCGCGCTGGCATATTTCGACGTCCAGGTCGCCGCATTGGCATCGGCGACGCCGCGGCGGGTTATGCCGCGCGGCAGATAGACGAGGCGCGGCTTGTCGTCGAGATAAAGGTCCATGGTGCGCGCGGCCACCACCGCTTGGCCGTTGGTGTTCCACAGGATGAGGCTGCACGCCATGGCCATCTGACTCGCGTCGACCACGCACGCGGCAACCCCCGCCGCGATGCTCAGCGTCAAGAAAGTGATCTTGAAGTTCATCGGACCCCCCTTCGATCTCGCTCAATATTCACAAGATCAGCCGCAGCAACCATGATGTGAATCAACACAGAAACAATGCAGAATCAACCCATGGTGGCGCTGCAGCAATCTATCGGATGACGCCTACCCCCTCCACCCGATAGGCTTATGCGGAATCCCCGAAATGATATGGCGTTCAGCGGCCGTCGGGCCGCCCCCTGTCCCGGTCGCCCGAGGGCGGATGGCCGAAGCGGCGGGCGAAGGCCAGCGAGAAGTTGCTCACATGGGCATAGCCCAGCCGGTGGGCCACCTGCTTGACGCTCAGCTCGCCGGACGCCAGCAGCTGCCGCGCCAGGTCGAGGCGCCAGCGCACCAGGCATTGCAGCGGCGACGCCTCGAACACTTCCCGGAACACCTCGTTGAGGCGGCGCTGCGAGAGGCCGACGGCAAGGGCCACATCCTCGATGCGCGGGGGATGGGCGAGGTCGGCCATCATGATCTCCCGCGCCGCCAGCGCATGGCGCCGGGCCAGCCCGCCGTCCCGGCAGGCGCCGTCGTCGAAGAAGATGCGCAGGCTCTCCGCGAGCATCTCGAAGGCCTTGCCCTCCAGAAACACGGCTTCCATCACCCCGTGGTAGGGATGGCTGCGCACCTGCTCGGCGATGGTGCGCAGGGCCGCCGTCGGCCGCGACGAGAGGACGGCGGGGTCGAAGCCGCCGTCGAGAAAATCGTTGATGGAGCGGCACAGGCGTTGCCCCTGCAGCATCTCCTCCAGCCGCGCGGGCGTCACCGCCATCCCCGCGGTCCGGTGCTCCTCCACCGAATAGTCGAACGTGCTGACCGGATCGCGCAACATGGCGCAGTGGCTGCTGTCGGGCAGCACCGCGCCGCTCAGCCCGGTCTCGTGCAGATACTGGTTCCGGCCGGCAAAATTCAGCGCCAGCCAGAGGTAGGACTCGCCGGACAGCACCTCGTAGGTCAGGGCCACCGGGGATCTCACCTTCGCGGCGAAGGTGTACACCTCAAGGCCGGGACGCAGAAAGAACTGCGGGTATCTGACGTCGGCGACGTCCGGCGGCAGGTCGCGCGCCTCGGGCGCCAGCTCCAGGCTGTCGAAGCCGCCCGGCAGAATCCAACGGGATTGCGAGGCCAGCCCCGTCGCCTCGACATCGCTCGCGGCCGCATGTGTCACGATGGCCCCCGCCTGACACCGATGACGGCCGAACGCCTGTCCCCGTCATCCCGCGTCGAGACTACAATACAACCCCTAGGCAGCCCTATGCACCATTTGGTCACAGCCACGCTCAAGATGGTGGCGGCAAGGCCAGCGTCGCGACCTCATCGCCAAAGCCCATTGATCGGCCACACGGAGGGGCTCGGCTGCGGGCGGCGCGGCGCGGCCGTCCGGCAATCCCCGGCCGAGGCGGTCGCGCCCGGCGAGGAGGTGGTCGATCAGCGCACCGTTGGCGATGAGTTCACCGAGGTCTCGCAATGGTCACCGCCGGCGGTCTCATCCAATATTTCCTTCACAGCCACATCGAGATGGAGGACGCCATTGCTGTCACCGGCGACACGCGTTCCGATGACGCGGCGCTTTTGGAATACCTCCTGGGCCTGATTGCGCCGAGCCGCGGCGCACCGGCTCCCCGCCCCACCCGGGCCGCGCCGTCGCGACAGAGATAATCGGCGCCGCCGGGCGGTCGGACGGTCAAGAGCGGGACGGCCACACCGGCACATGCTTTCAATTTTTGCGCTTTGAGGTTTGTGCGTGCGCGCCCAGGCCATGGGGCGCATCGCGGCACTTCCTCCGACGGCGTCACGGCTTGACGAGCTTCGGCCGGTCGCCGCTGAAATCGATCCACGGATTGGTGCCGAGCACATCGGCGCCGGCGACGCTGGGATCGTCGTAGCGCATGACGAAATGCTGCGGGCCGTGGGCGTGGGCGACCGTCAGGCCGCTCGGGGCGCTGAGCAAGGCCGCGTGTGGGACGAGCCCGGAATAGCTCAGCCGCAGGGCGTTTCCGCCGCCATCCACCGGACCCACCGAGAGTTTCACGATCTCGCCGCCGGTCAGCCGGAAGAACCAGGTCCACGGGCCGCCGGAAACGACGGTCATCACCTCGTCGATGCCCCGGCCGTCGTCGGAGGCGTTGACATGGAGCTTGGCGTACTTGGCCTGGACCGCATACAGGATGTTCGCGGGAATGGCCTTCATGTCGAAGACTTTGGGATAAGGCGCATCGCCGATCTCCGAGGTCGAGAGATAGCCGCCGCGGTGCGCCTCGGGCTGGCGCCCCGCGTGGCTTATCTCCCCCAGGAGCTGCCCGCGGTGCATCGCGAAGAGGGCGCCGATCTGCTTGGTTTCGTCGGCGGATATGGCGCGGGTTCTGGAGGCATCGAGAATGGGGCGCGCTTCCGGCGGAATGGGAACTTCGCTGACATGGACGCCGATCTGCCGCAGGACCCGGTTGACGTTTTCAATCCCGGTTTCGGCGGGGCTGCCGTCGAGATGGGAAAGCTTCACGGCGTTTCCGACCGCGCCCGCGCGCGCCGCGAGGGGCATTGCGGCGATCGAGGCGAGCGTCGCGGTTGCAAGCAGCATGTCTACAGCCAGGGTGATGAACGGGAACCTCATTGGATCTTCTCCCCTCCCTTGTATTTGGTCATCAGTCCTCCTCTTGGAGGATCGCGGCTCCGCGGGCGTGATGCGGCGATGCCGGCGAGCTGGTTCATCCGCCGGGAGCGATGTTCCTCAGTTCGCAAGACGGCGCCGCAGTATCCGGTCCGTTCATGGTGCCGTACGCTCGGATGCCGTTGCCTCTAGCGGGGGTGGCCGGCGTGCCAGTGGCGCGCGATGTCCGCCCGGGTCGTTATCCAGACGCGGGGATTGTCCGCCACCCGGTCGAGAAACCGCGCCAACGCGGCGGTCCTGCCCGGGCGGCCGGCGATCCGGCAGTGCAGCCCGACGGACATCATCTTCGGAGCGCCCTTGCGGCCCTCCTCATAGAGAAAATCGAAGCTGTCCTGCAGATAAGAGAGAAACTGGTCGCCCGAATTGAAGCCCTGCGGCGAGACGAAGCGCATGTCGTTCACGTCGAGGCTGTAGGGCACGATCAGGTGGCGCTTGTCGTTGCGCTCCACCCAGTAGGGGAGATCGTCGCAATAGGAATCGGACGAATAGAGAAGACCGCCGTGGTCCATCACGATGTCGAGGGTCTGCTCTGAAATGCGCCCGGTGTACCAGCCGAGCGGGAGGGCGCCCGTCACCTGGCGGTGAAGGTCGAGCGCGGCCGTGAAATGCGCCTCCTCCTCGGCGCGGGCGAAGTCCTTGTAGTCGATCCAGCGCAGGCCGTGAGAGGCGATTTCCCAGCCGCCATCACGCATCGCCGCAACCGCTGCCGGATTGGCCGCCAGGGCCGAGGCGACGCCGAAGACCGTGAGCTTGAGGCCGCGCTCCGTCATCAGGCGCCAGAGGCGCCAGAAGCCAGCCCTCGAGCCGTATTCGTACAGCGACTCCACGTTGAGGTTTCGCTGGCCGACATAAGGCGGGATCCCCACGAGCTCGGACAGATAGCTCTCCGATGTGGCGTCGCCGTAAAGCGGGGAGCGCTCGCCGCCTTCCTCGTAGTTGAGGACGATCTGGAGCGCGAGGTAGGCATCTCCCGGCCAGCTCGGGTCGGGGGGCATCTCGCCATAGCCGATCATGTCGCGGACGGAGGTCATGGCCGGTCCTTTCGATGGGTGCCGCCGGGAAGAGTCCGCGGCCCTTGCGCCAGCGCGGCGGCGGCGAGGCGGCACAGAAAGCCGATGCCGAACGGGATTGCCGCATCGGCGAAGTCGAAGTTGGGGGAATGCAGGGGCGCGCTGTCGCCATTGCCGAGGAAGGTGAAGGCGCCGGGCCGCTCGGCGAGGAAATAGGCGAAGTCCTCGGAAGCAAGAATCGGGCGGGCGTTCGCGTCGACGGCCTGGGGACCGACCAGTGCGCCGGCCACCTCGACCGCGCGAGCCGCCTGGTCTGTGGCGTTCACGGTGGCGGGGTATTCGCGCCGGTAGAGGACAGTCGCCGCGACGCCGAAGCCGGCTGCAATTTTCGGCACCATGTCGCAGAGCCGCTCCTCGATGGCGCGGCGCGCCGGCTCGTGGAGGGCGCGGACGGTGCCCTTGATCGTCGCCGTTGCGGGGACGACGTTCTCCCGCTCGCCGGCCTGGAAGCAGGTGAGCGACACCACCGCAGATTCGAGCGGATCGAGCGTGCGCGCGGTGATCCACTGGACCGCCTGCACGATGGCGGCGCCGGCAAGCACCACGTCGTCCGCGAGGTGGGGCGCCCCGGCATGTCCGCCACGTCCGCCCAGCGTGATGGTCACGAGGTCGGACGCCGCCATGAGCGGGCCGGCGCGGGTGGCGAAATGGCCCACGGGCAGGCCCGGCATGGCGTGCAGACCATAGACTTCAGCGATGCCGAAGCGGTCGAGCACGCCGTCCTCGATCATTGCCCTGGCCCCGGCGCCGCCCTCCTCGGCCGGCTGGAAGAGGAGGGCCACCGTGCCGGAAAAGTCGCGGGTCGCGGCGAGGCGCCGCGCCGCGCCGAGCAGCATGGCCGTATGACCGTCGTGGCCGCAGGCATGCATCCGTCCGGCAGCCCGCGAGGCATAGGGCAGTCCGGTTGCCTCGCTGATCGGCAGCGCGTCCATGTCCGCCCGGAGGCCAACCACGCGGCGGGATGTCCCGGCGCCGCCGATCACTGCGACGATGCCGCTGCCGCCGACGCCGGTCTCGATGGCGTCCACGCCCGCCTCCGCGAGGCGCCCGGCGACGAAATGCGTCGTCGCCGGCAGGTCGTAGAGCAATTCCGGGTGGGCATGGAGGTGGCGCCGCCAGGCGACGCAGGTCTCGATCACGTCATCCATGGCCGGCATCCACGCCCTCGGCCAGGATCTCGGCGATGCTGCGGCCGCTCGACAGCGCGCGGTGGGCGATCTCCGCCGCCTTGGCGTAGCCGAGGCGCGGGGCCAATTCGGTCGCCATGGCGGTGCTGCGGTCGAGATGAAGCGCGCATATAAGCGCGTTCACGCCGAGCCCGCGGATGCACTTCTCGGCCAGAGCCCGGCAACCACGCGTCAGAAGGTCGAGGGAGGTGAGGATATTGTAGGCCATCACCGGCTCCATGGCGTTGAGCTGGAGCTGGCCGGCCTCCGACGCGAGCGTCACCACGAGGTCGGCGCCGATCACCTGGAAAGCGATCTGGTTGATCATTTCCGGGATCACCGGATTGACCTTGCCCGGCATGATGGACGAGCCGGGCTGCAGGGCGGGCAGGCTGATCTCGCCGAGGCCGCCACGCGGGCCGCTGGAGAGCAGCCTGAGGTCGTTGGCGATCTTGGAGAGCTTGGTCGCCGTCCGCTTCAGCATGCCCGAATAAAGGACGAGGCCGCCCGTATCCCAGGACGCTTCGACAAGATCGAGCGCCGATGTCAGCGGCAGACCAGACAGCACCGCAAGCTCGGCGACGGCCATCGCGCGATAGGCCGCCGGGGCGTTGACGCCGGTGCCGATGGCCGTGCCGCCGAGATTGACCTCGTTCAGCAGGGTACCGATCTCGGCGAGCCGTGCGATGTCCTCCCGGAGGCTCGCGGCGAAGGCGCGCAATTCCTGGCCCACGGTCATCGGCACCGCATCCTGGAGCTGGGTGCGGCCGAGCTTGCGGATGTCGGCGAAATCGCGCGCCCGCCCCTCCAGCTCGCGCGCCAGGGCGTCCAGCGCCCGGCACAGGCGGGCGTTGCCCGTGAGCACGGCGATGCGGATCGCGGTGGGATAGGCATCGTTGGTGGACTGGGACAGGTTCACGTGGTCGTTGGGGTGGACGACGTCGTAGCGGCCGCGCGGAACGCCGAGCCGGTCCGCCGCCAGATTGGCGACGACCTCGTTCATGTTCATGTTGGACGAGGTGCCCGCCCCGCCCTGGAGCACGTCGACGCCGAACGCCTCCATGTGCCGCCCGGCGATGATCGCGTCGCAGGCCTCCTCGATCGCGACCGCCAGGTGCTCCGGCAGGAGGCCGAGGCGATGGTTGGCGCGGGCCGCGGCCTTCTTGACCAGCGCGAGGCCCAGGACGAGGTCGGGAAAGTGGCCGATGGGGATGCCCGAGACCGTAAAGTTGGCGAGCGCCCGCGCGGTCTGGGCGCCGTAGAGGGCGTCCGAGGGCACCGCTACATCGCCGAGCGAATCCCGCTCCAAGCGCATTGAGGGGTTCTGAACGCTCACGATATCGTCTCCATGTGGGGCTGGGAGCCGCTCCAGGCGCGGGCCCGGAACCGGGCCGCCAGGTCGGCTCCGTCTTCCTGCGCCATCAGCAGCAGGGACAGCAGCAGCCGGGCCTTGAGGCCGCACAGATCGCCGGCGTGCAGGACGCCGGCGGACAGGAGGTCCATCTCGGAGCCCGGATAGGCGTAGGTGGCCCGCAGGACGGGACCTTCCGGGCAGCGGCTCGCGAGCACGACGGGCATCTTCGCGGCCAGCGCGCGAACCGCCGGCATCAGGCAGGCGGAGACGTGTCCGCCGCCGGCCCCCTCGATGACGAGGCCACCATAGCCGAGGTCCGGCAGCCGCTTCAGAACCCGGTCGTCGGCGCCCATGGCGAAGCGGAACAGGGCGACCGGCCACTCGCGGGCCGGATCGACGCGCTCGATCGCCGCCACGCGGCCGACGCCGGCCGAGACATGCACCTCGTCCGCGACCACGCGCCCGAGCGCGGCGCGTCCGACCGAACGGAAGGCCGCGAGGCTGAGCGTGTGGGTCTTGCGGACGAACCGCGCGGCGTGGATCTCGCCGTCGAAGACGACAAGCGTCCCCATGCCGCGGCTCTGCTCATCGGTGGCGACGCGAACGGCGTCGACGAGGTTGGCTGGGCCGTCCGCTCCGGGCGCATTGCTCCCGCGCATGGCGCCCGTCACCACCACGGGCTGATCCCCGGGCAGGAGGCAATCGAGAAGAAACGCCGTCTCCTCCAGCGTGTCGGTCCCCTGGACCACGACCGCGCCGTCGCAGCCATCGGCGAACCGTCGGCGCAGGCCGTGCGCCAGCTCGATGATCTGGGCGATTGCCAGCGAGGCGCTGGGCAGGCCCGCCAGCGGCCAGGTCTCGATCGCGCCGAGGGATGCCAGTGCCGGGGATCGGCGCAGGAGATCGTCGAGGGCGAGCGTCGGCACGAGGCCCGGCGCCGCGTCAGTCGTCATGGCGATGGTTCCGCCGAGCGAAACGATCAAGATGCGCTTTTTGATGGTCATGGCGTTCGATGCTGCTGGGTTCGGCGCACGGCCGCGTCAGGATGCGGCCGCATCGGGAATGGCGCCGGCTTGGGCAATTCGCGCCACCGCCCGCGCGCCGTCGATCTCGATCTCGGTGCCCATGGTCCGCGACAGGCGGCGAAACCGATCGAGGGTCGGCCGCGCCGCCTCTTCGCTGGCGACGATGACCGGCATGCCCTGCGCATCGCATTCGGTGGCGCGAAACTCGATCGACCGGACGCCCGCCGGCCCGAACGCGATCCGGCTGACCAGCGACCAGGGATCGATCTGGGAGAAGATTTCCCGCTGGACCGGGGTCGCGTTCGCCCAGTCCTGCTGCGCGATGTGGTTGCCGAGGCTGTAGAGGATCGGCCGGCCCCGGTAGGTCTCAAGGCCGGCGGGGCTGTGGGGGTGATTGCCGAGGACGAGGTCGGCGCCGGCATCGATGATGGCGTGTCCCAGCGGGCGCTGATACTCCGCCTGCGGGTCGCCGCGGCCGTAGCCCCAATGGACGCTGACCACGAGATGATCGACGCTCGGTCGCAGCGTGCGGATGGCCTCCACGAGGCGCGCGACGTCCTCCGGCCGGACCCGGCTGCGCACGGCAAGCGGCGCTCCGGGCTCGGTCGCCAGCAGGATTGGGTGAAGTTCGGCCCACTGCTCCACCCGGAGCGGGGCGATGCCCGGACGCGCGTCGGTGGCGGCGTAGTCTGGCGGCAACAGGCACGAGACGGCGAGAAAGCCGATCCGGTGTCCGGCGGCCGTGATCACCTTCGGCGCCATCGCTTCGTCGATCGTGCGCCCACCACCGACCGGCGCGATGCCGGCTGCCCGCAGATGGTCGAGCGTCTCCAGGAACGCCGCGGGGCCGAAGTCGCAGGTGTGGTTGGTCGCGACCGTCATGATGCCGAAGCCGGCCCGCCCGAGATCGCCGGCGATGGCGGGATCGGCGAGGTAGGCGATGGGCGCGTCGGTCCGGTAGCCCTCGCGCGCGAACTGGACCTCGCAGGAGCCCCAGACAAGGTCCGACCGACGCAGGAATTCCAGTGTGTCGGCGTAGCCCCGGTGGAGCGCGCCCCCGGCGTCGAAAAGCCTGTGCCTGATGACGATGTCCCCCGCGGCAGCCAGTACCGGAAAGTCGCGCATTTTGATTTCCATACTTTTTTGATATTTTAATGATGCGCGTTGACGTGGCGCAGTCAATTGAAAAATTTCCGACCTCCGGCAGGCTAGCGCCTTCTAGCCGGTCTAGAACGGCCCTGAGTTGACTTTATGAAATTTTTTTGATGTTTTTATTTGGGGCGCGCAGACGCCTTCACGATCCAGCGACAGGTGGGGAGGGTAGAATGAGTAGCGTCGTGAGCACCGAGGCCGTGCCGACACGCGCGGCGGACGATCTGAGCCCGATCTACCGGAAGATCGCCTTTCGGCTCATCCCGATCCTTATGCTGCTTTGGGTCATGGCGTGGATCGATCGGGTCAATGTGAGCTTCGCCAAGCTCCAGATGATTGACGAGCTGCGCTTCAGCGATGCCGTCTACGGCCTGGGAGCAGGCATCTTCTTCATCGGCTACCTGCTCTTCGAGGTGCCGAGCAATCTTCTGCTCCAGAAGATCGGCGCGCGGCGCACGATCGCGCGGATCGCCATCGGCTGGGGCGTCACCTGCGCGCTGATGGCCCTCGTAACGACCCCGTTCACCTTCTATGCGCTCCGCTTTCTCCTCGGCGCGTTCGAGGCGGGCTACTTTCCCGGCGTCATTCTCTACCTCACGCTCTGGTTCCCCAGCGACCGGAGGGCCAAGGTCTTCGGCATCTTCATGTCCTCGGTGGCGCTGTCGGGTGTGTTCGGCGGGCCGCTTGCCGGGATCATCATGAGCGCGCTTCATGCCCACCAGGGACTGTCGGGATGGCAGTGGCTGTTCGTCCTCGAGGGGCTGCCGACGGTGCTGATCGGAATCTTCTGCCTGTTCTATCTCACCAACCGCCTAGAAGACGCGCACTGGCTCTCGTCGGAGGAGCGCGCCGCGATCGCCGCCGACCTTGAACGCGACCACGCCCGCCTTGGCGACCGGGAGAGCCATTTCCGGGCGGTGATCCGCGATCGTCGCCTGTGGACGTTCACGGCCATCTATTTTTGCGTGATCGTCGCCAATGCCACAGTCGCCTTCTGGGGGCCGACCATCATAAGCGGAGCGGGAGTAACCGATCTGCCGACCATCGGATGGATCGTTTCCGGAGCCTCGCTGCTCGGCTCCGCAACCATGATCCTCAACGGCTTCATCGCAGACCGCACCGGCCGCCCGCTCATCTTGAGCGTGCTTTCTCTTCTGGTCGCCAGCGTCGCGCTAGCGGCTATGGCCGCTAGCCTCCACAGCTCTGCGGCAGTCACGATCATCGCCTTTGCCTTCGCGCTTGCGGGGGCCTACGGGACGATCCCGGTGTTCTGGCAGATGCCCAACCGGCTCTTTGTCGGCACCGCAGCCGCGGGCGGAATCGCCGTCATCAATTCGTTCGGCAACCTGGGCGGCTTTCTCGCGCCCTATGGGCTCGGCCTTGTGGCGAGCGAGACCGGCGACATCGCCGGTGGCTTGTTCGTGGTCAGCCTCGTCGTTGTCGTGGCCGTCCTGGGAATTATTATCGCCCGGCGATTTTTCGCCCCGGGCACCGTATGATCGGTCGGAATCGCCGCGCATGCCCCGATGTCGTCGGCTGCGCTCCGCCGAGGATGCAGTCGGATCGATCGATGAACGAGAGCAGGGCCGAAGCCAAACTTTCCCTCGGAGAGCGGGTCTACGAGGATTTGCGGGTGGCCATCACGCTCGGCGAGATCCCGCAGGGGCAGGTGTTCAACGAGGCCGATCTCATCGCGCGCTACAAGGTCAGCACCTCGCCGCTGCGAGAGGCGCTGACCCGGCTCCGCCAGGACGGACTGGTCAAGGTCATCCCGCGGCGGGGCTACGCGGTTGTTGAACTCACGCTGCGCGATTTCCACGAATTGGTGCAGATGCGCATGATCACCGAGGGGGCCGCCGCGGAATTGGCGGCCCCGCGGATCACCGACCAGCATGTGACCGAGATGCGGCGCCTGTCGTCGGCCTCCCTCGTGGTCGGCGATGCCCAGAGCTACAGGAACTTCATGCGCGCCAACCAGGCGTTTCACGAATTGATTTCAGCCGTCGCCGACAACACCCGTCTCCTGAGGGCGACAACGCAGACCTTCGACGAGATCCAAAGGGTGTTGTTTGCTGGGCTGGGCGAGAACGAGGTTGACGATCTCAGGCACGATCACGACGACATCATCGCGGCACTCGCAAGACGGGATGGCCCGGCGGCTCGCAGGGCGGTGATCGAGCATATCAAGCTGTCGCGCGATCGGGTCGTGCAGAGGATGCTGCGGCGGGACCGCCCATTGGAGGATCTGCGCCTGATGCCGTGAGGCCGGATGGAGGCGCGGAGGCGCTGCGCGAGACGGTGGAGCGCAAGGCCATGCGCCCTTGCGCCTCTTTGCGCAGGACCGGCGCGGTTGCCCGAGGTCTGGGTTTCGCCGCCGCGAGGGCGACCGCCTCCCCGCTGGAAGGCCGTGGGCAGCGCAATTTGTCTATTGGTCATTTGCGGCGGCGGCGAGCGAGGCGAGCCCCTGGGCCGCCGGTTCGGTGCCAGCCTCCGCGTCGGGACCGCGGAGGCGCCCGGCTGGATCAGGACCGTTGCCGGTCTGCGCGGAAACTCGGTGCGCCGCCTCGCAGGAATTGGCTGGTCGTTCACCTTCGCCGCAACCTCCCTCGACCGCGGAGGCCGCGCGCGACATCGGGAAATCCACCGCGTGATGAATCCTGAAGATGCCCCTCCCAGAATGGACGCTTGGCATTTTCTTCTCTCAGTGAAGAGAGAATTCAGAGTTTCAGGAACTACCGTATTCGCACATGCAATATATTATCAAGTTTAGTTCCGGTTGGCCCCCGATCTGTGGACAACATGGGAGCGATCAAACTATGGAGAAACGATGCCATGAAACGAGCGCTTGTTGCAGCCTCGATGTTTGCTCTTGCGTGCGCCAGTGATGCCGGACTGGCGTTTGCGCAGGCGCCGGCCGAAAATTCGCCCCGGAGCGGCTACCTGGAGCCGCTGTCGGCCGAAAACAGCGTCCTGATACTCGTCGATTTGCAAGAGATGTTCGGCCTTACCATCAGTTCGATCAATCAGACCAATCTGGTCAACAACGCGGTCGGCATTGCCAAGGCGGCTGAGGTCTTCGGCGTGCCGACCATCTTGGCTACGGCCAGTGCAAAATCTTTCGCGGGGCCATTCTTTCCTCAGGTCACCGCGGCCCGGAAAGACCTGAATATCTATGATCGTACGGCCATCAATCTTTGGAACGACGGCCGTGTGGTGGAGGAAGTTCGCCGCACCGGCCGGAAAAAGATCGTCATCGGCGGCCTGTGGACGGCCAGCTGCGTGATGCTGCCGGCCCTTTCCGCGCTGGCAGACGGTTATCAGGTCTATGTTCTCACCGACGTTTCTGCGGATATCGATCCGGCTACCCATGAGCATGCAATCCAGCGCCTCATCCAGGCGGGAGCGACTCCTGTCAGCTGGATCGCCCTCATGCTCGAATGGCAGCGCGATTGGGTGCGGAAGCAGACTGCGGTGCAGGTGATCGATATCGGCAAGCGCTACGGCGGCGCATGGGGCATGGCAGCGACCTATGCGAGCGACATGAAGGTGGGCGCGGACAGCAAATAGTCGGCCCGGGGAATTGAGCCCGCTTCGCCGAAGGCGGGCGAAAGCTGTCCGGCTCGCGTTGCGAGCCGGACATTTGCTTGCTTTCCACATGCAGGCTGAGCGGCGCCGTCGCCCGCTTAGAAGGTCGGAGGGGTATTGATCCAAAGCACGATGGCGTCGCTGGGCCCCGGATTGAAGAACGAATGCGAAATCTCCGAGCGGAAGCAGAAGGAATCGCCTTTGCCGAGAACGTGAGTCTGATTTTCGATGGTAAGCTCGATGAAGCCCTCGATGACAAAGCCTGCCTCTTCCCCCACATGGGAATAGTCCCCGGCGGATCCGTGTCCGGCCGTAATGGTTAGAAGGCTGCCTTGGAGCATGCGCTCGGCGGCGTGAGGGATGATCTGTTCGATCCGAACGCCCGGCTTTGGGAGGCCGAGATAGTCGAGCGCCACTTCTTTTCTGTCCCCTGCCCGCACCACCATGCAGCCTTCCGTCTCGGAGCCCGACAGGAACGACGCCATCGACGTGCCGAGGCCCGCAACCAGCTTGTGAAGGACGGAAAGAGAGGGCAACAGCCGACCGTTCTCGATTCGGGACACGAGGCTTGGCGAGCAGTCGGCGCACGCCGCCAAGCCGGCGAGGGTCAAGCCCTGAGCCCGCCGCATGGTCTGCAGCCGTCGTCCGATCCGCATGGTCTCGAGCCCCGGCTCCGCGACGACCGCCGATGCGCGCGCCGCAGCTTTCTGGGCCTCAGCCGCGGGCTCGGCACGGCGGCCCTGGCGGCGGGTTCCCCTCGTCTTGACCGGCGCCCCCGCCTTCGCTCTCGTTCCCGTTGTCATGCCTGTCAAAGACCTTGAGTTGGTTTCCGAGCCGCCTCTCCCTGGGCGGCGGCGCTGCCCGCTTCGGGAAGGAGCGGGCTTGGGTCACACCCTTAGAGCACGTTCCGGCCAGATTGCATCGCAACCCGATCGGAACGTGCGCTATCAATGATCGCGAGTCTCAGTCACCAATCAGGTTGATTCAACCGCGTCGGATCAGATTCTTGGCGGTTCACCTTGGCTTTGGGGCACCCGCAAGACCGGATGACGCGCACCAGCCGCGAGAAACACGCTGGCCGGACTCGCAGACGGTCCCTCACGGCCGCCATCCCTTGGGCGGCTGGAGCGTGCTCTTGTCCACGGAATCCAGGTTCGCCGGAGTCACGTCCACGAGGGGCACGTTGATGACCTTCGGGTCGGGCTTGATGCCCTTGATGAGGTCCCGGACGGTGCGCACCTCCGTTCGGCCGATGAGCACCGACTGCTGCGCGACGACAAAATCCGCACAGCCGGCGCGCATCATCTCCTCCGCCTCGTCGCCGAGCACGGCGAAGATCACCTTGATCTTGCCGCATCGGCCGGAGCTGCGAGCCGCGCGGGCGGCGCCCACGCCATAAACGTCGTCGGCTCCATAGATCAGGTCGAGGTCGGGATTGCGTTGGAGGATTTCGTTGGCTCGGGTGAGAGAGGTCGCCGCATCCTGCTCGCTGGCGATTTCCGCGACGATCCTGAGCCCGGATCCTGCGATGTCGTCCTTGAAACAGCGTAGCCGTTCGGTCGCCCAGAACGAGCCCGCCGGTCCGGCGAGAATGCCGATCTTTCCGCCTGAAGGCAGCAGCTTCTTGGCGCCCGCCGCGAGCTCTCGGCCGATATTGCAATGGCTGGAGGAGACAGCCGCGTCCGGCTCGACGCCCCGGGCGATCACATTCACGCCCGCTCCCACAAGGAAAACGCCGGCGGCCCGGGCCTGCATGGCGACGCCGGTCATGGCGGCCGGATCGTTCGGGTCGATCAGGATCGCCTTGACGCCTTTGACGACCAGGTTGGAAATCTGGTCGAGCTGCCTGTCGATATTGCTGTATCCGCCGGCGTCCTGAACGATGACGGTGAAGCCCTCCTTCTTCGCCTCATCCAGGATCCCATACAGCTCCGCCGTCGGATATGGCCCCTTCAGGTTCGGCTTTGAGAGGCCGATAAGTTGCGCAGTGTCCTTTGCCGAGGCGATGCCTGCGACGCCCAGTGCCAGCAGGCAGACGGCAGCTGTCCATGTGCGGGTCGGTCTCATGCGGTTCCTCCTCCGTCTGGTTGGTTGTTTGGTAACGCTCATATGTGGACAGAGACGGAGTGATCAGTTGCCGGACAGCCGTCTCATGTTCGCCTGATCGAGAGCGACCGCTACAATCAGTGCGAGGCCAATGATCATCATCTGCGTGTAAGAGGAGATGTTGAGGAGGTTCAGCCCGTTGGCCAGAATGCTGATGAAAGTGACGCCGACGGCGACGTTGACCACAGATCCGCGGCCTCCCGCGAGCGAGACCCCGCCCAGCACGACCGCCGCGATGGATTCCAGCGGCAGCGTCGCGCCAAGTGTGGGCTGACCGGAGGCGACGCGCGCGGTAAGGATGATGGAGCCTATGGCCGCCGCGAGCCCGCAGAAGGCATAAGCGACGATCCGGATCTTCTCCACCGGGATGCCCGATAGTCGAGCCGCTTCCTCGTTGCCTCCCACGGCCCGGAGATGGCGGCCGAACTTGGTGGTTCGCAGCGTCACCTCAGCGGCCAACAGCGTGACCGCAGCGATGACCACCGGCACGGGCAGGCCCAGAACGGACTGGTAGGCGATAAGGCTGAACTCGGGCGGAAGGCCGAGAATGGGCACGCCCCCGGCAAGGTTGAGCGCCAATCCCGACATCACGGAGAGCGTGGCGAGGGTGGCGATGAAGGGCGAAACCCGCAAGCGCGTGATGATGAAGCCATTGAGGAGGCCGACGCTCGCGCCGCAGGCGAGGGCGGCCGCGATCCCGGCCGCAATTCCGTACTCGCGCATGACGAACGCAGAGACCACGCTGGTCAGCGCCACGACGGAGCCGACGGAGAGGTCGAGCCCGGCCGTGAGGATGACGAATGTCTGCCCGAACGCCACCGCGGCGAGGCCGGCGGCTGCCACGCCGATATTCCGGAAATTCTGGCCGCTGAGGAAGACCTCCGACGAGGCGGCAAAGAACGCGATCATCGCCACGGTGACGAGCGGAAGCACCAGCTCCATGCCTCGCCCCCGAAGGCTCGCCAGCAGGCTTGTCCGCCGGGTTCCCAGCCTCATGCCATCTCCCGCCATTTCTCGGTATGTATGCATCGTTCCGCTCAGGTCTATTGGTGGGTTCCGGCCTCTGCAGCATGGCCTTTGAATGCCGCCGCAAGAATGCGCTGCTCGTCGAATTCCTCGCATGCAAGCTCGTCTTCAATCCGGCCGGCAGAGACGACGAGCATGCGGTGGCACAGGTGCATGAGCTCGGAGATTTCCGACGACACCACGATGATGGCCGCGCCCTGCGCCGCGAGTTCCTGGATCTGCCGGTAGATCTCGGCCTTCGCGCCCACATCGATGCCGCGGGTCGGCTCGTCGAAGATGAAGACGTCCGCCTTCGACAGCATCCATTTGCCAATGACGATCTTCTGCTGGTTGCCACCCGAATTGGTGCGGACCGCCCGGGCGAGCTGGCCGCGGAACTGGAGGCGGCGGGCGATGTCCTCGGCCGCCTGCCGCGCCGTTCGCCAAGAAACGATGCCGGCCGTGCAATAGTCGCCGAGCGAAGCCATCAGCAGGTTTTCGTGCCCCGAAAGACTGGTGACGAGGCCTTGGTCCTTGCGGTCCTCGGGGATATAGGCGATGCCGCTGCGGATCGCGTCGGATGGCTTGCGGATCGCCAGGCGTCGCCCGCCTTTCTCGATCTGCCCGGCGTCGCGCCGGTCCGCGCCGAAGATGGCGCGCATGATCTCCGTACGCCCTGCGCCAATGAGCCCCGCGAAGCCGAGCACCTCTCCGGCCCGCACCTCGAAGCTGATGTTCTCGAACAGGCCGCTTCTGCGCAGCCCGCTGATCTTGAGCGCCGGCGCGCCGATCTTGGCATTGCGGGGCGGGAACAGTTCGCCGAGCGGCCGGCCCACCATCATCTCGATCAGGTCCATTGAACCACCGAAGGCGCTGGTCGGACGGGTTCCGATCAGGACGCCGCCCCGCAGCACGGTGACGCGATCGGCCAGCTCCAGGATCTCGTTCAGGCGGTGGGAGACATAGAGGATGCTGGTGCCTTCGGCGCGCAGGCGACGCAGGATCGCGAGCAGCAGATCCGCCTCCTTGCCGGAGAGGGAAGCCGTCGGCTCGTCGAGGATGATGACGGGCGCCTTCAGGGCGAGCGCGCGGGCAATTTCCACGATCTGCTTCTGGCCGGTGGACAGCGCGCCAGCCCGGGTGCGGGGGCTGATTTCCTTCTCGCAGCCGAGCCCGGCGAGGGCGTCCCGCGCCAGGGCCTCGGCCGCGCGCCGGTCGTAGATCTGGCGGCCCGGCCCGGTGGCGGGCTCGTTGCCGAGCACGATGTTCTCGGCCACCGTCATGCTGGGGACGATGGCGAGCTCCTGGAAGATGGTGACGATGCCGCGGCTTCGCGCCTCCCGCGGCGATGCGAAGGAGACCGGCGTGCCGTTCACGGCAATGCTGCCCGCGTCGGGCTGCGTCGCACCGGACAGGATGCGAATGAGGGTGGACTTGCCGGCGCCGTTCTCTCCCACCAGGGCGTGCACCTCGCCAGGCCGCAAATCGATATCGACGCCCCGCAGCGCCTGCACGCCGGGATAGGACTTTCCAACGCCTCGCACGGTGAGGAGGCTGGGCGCGTCAGCCGACACCGGCTTCTGGATCATGATGTCTCCCCTCCAGGATCTGCTCAGTCTTCGTTCCGCGCCGCCAGAAGCGGCGCGAGAGATCTTAGCGACCTGCCGAACGCCGCCCGGCCCGCCCCTTAGGGCTGGATAGGCCCAAATCCAATCGCCCGGGGCGCTGCGATTTGGGCCGTGAATCCGTCTCTGTTCCACAGGCCGGAGAGGCCGTTGCGACCCTCGAGACGGTGCCGCATCGGCTTCGAAGACGCAATTCCGCATGGGATGTGGCTAGAAGCTCCTTTGAACACGGAAGCCGCCCGACCACGTGTCCACTGACCCTCCCATCAGGGAGCCGATCTGGCTTCCCGAGCCGCTGACCGCGGCATAATTCCCAAGTGGAATGGATCCGTCGAGCTTCGTATACAAAATCTCCGCGCCGATCTCGAGGTTCCTGACGGGGGACCAGATGGTATTGAGCCCCACCTGCCACAGGCTGAAATCGGACGCCGCGACGATATTGGCGGGGACATCGTAGCTGACATAGCCCGCATATATTGTCGACCGCAGGACGGGGATCCAATAATGCCGCAACTGACCAGACAATGACCAGCCAGATGTCAAAGCATAGTCGCCGAGCAGGTTGGTCGCAACGGCGTCCGCGACCGTGTAAAAGGCTCCCGAACCGGAAAGCTGGGCGCCGATCTGGGTGAGGTTGATGAGACCCAACCCCTGGGCCAGCCCCTGCGAACTGCCCGAAAGGCCAAGATAGGCCGCCGCGCCGCTGGCGTAGCCGGCTTGGAGGAACAGGCTGTCCCCGTTGGCCAGCGCCGGAAGCCTAATCTCCGCCCCGGCGCCAACGGCCCATCCCCAAGCACCGGATGATGCAAGGCCGGGAACGTAGCCGGCATAGAGGGGATCTTCGACCTTGACCTGGTGAACCGCACCGGAAAGAAGGGCCGAACCCCAGGATTGATCGAGACGAATATTGCCGACAAGGTCGGGAAGGTCCTGCCCGGCCTGATAGCTTGCGTAGCCCAACCCGGTCGTGGTCGTGCTGATATTGTTCCATGCCTGCGGCGTCGAGCCCGCCATCTGGACGCCGGTCGTCCGATTGGCTGCATCTTCCAGCGAAAGAGTCGCCGACAATCCGTTGCCGAGCATCGCAGTGTAGGCGAGCGCGGTGGTCCACCTGCTCGAGCCGGCGATCGGAGTCGTATACATGTAATTCAGTCCGAGATCAAAAAATGACTGGACATAGCCAAATGTAAATCCGGAAAATTGAACAAACGCCCGCTCGAAATACAACGACGTGCCTGGATTGGAGCCGGGCGCCGTCTGTGTGTCCCAAGACATGCCCATGCGCACGTAAGAGCGAAGCGTGCCGTATTCGCTCTGGGTCCGGGCGTCCATGTCGAAGACGGCGCGGGTGCGGGTGAAGAGGTCGCCGTCATCGGCGTCCCGGAAGGGAAAGCCGATGGCGCCCGCTCCCGGTCCGTTGAACGCAGCGCCGGCGATCGGCGTAATCAACGGGGTGAATGTCGCGATCGAATTGATATAGGTATCAAATCGAACGTATCCGCCGATTTTGAGACAGGTATCCGTCCCAGGCACGTAGAAGTACCCGGCCCCATATGCTGAGCATATCTTAACATGCTCAGCCGGCTGGGCCTTGATGGGCAGATCCGCCCCCAACGCGGTCCCGCAAGATGCCGCGACGAGCGCGACAATCAAGGTCGTCCGTTTCATTTTTCTCCCCCGGTTGTATCGTTATTTATATCATGTGCTTCAGATGCCGATTTCCGGCACCATTCTCATGTAAATGCGAACGACTTTCTCTTCATCTATGGCAATCGCCATATGCTGACGGGGATCATCCTCAGTTCGCGCCCGTTTATTCCGCTTTCTTGCGGCCCGTCCTACGGCATTGTTTCCGGTCAGGGCTGGTTCCGGGCGTCACAGGGCGGACGGCAGCGCGGCGATCATGTCGAGCTCGATCCGGGCACCGGGGGCGCTGAGATTGTTCACCGCCACGAGCGTGCCGGCGGGGCGCCAGGAGCCGAAGTGCTCGGAGAGCACCTCGTACATTCCGTCCATGTCGCGCATGTCCGTGACGTATTTGGTGATCTTCACCACGTTGGCCCAGGTGAGGCTCCGCGCGTCCAGCACCTGCTTGATGTTCTCGAGCGCCATGCGGGTCTGCTCCTTGATGTCGTGCGGCAGGACGTGCTCCTCCGCCACGTGGGGATGCTGGTGGTAGAGCGGGGAGGCGGTGGCGCCCGCAATGAACAGCAGCCCGAAGCCCTCCCGCACTTCCACGGCCGGGGCATAGGGCATCTGATCGGCCTCGTCGGGCCTTGGGTGGACGGCCTGGATCTTCATGGAATCGCCTCCCCGCCTGCCTCAGCCCGCGGCCCGCGCGGCGCGCCAGCTCACCCGGTCCGCGCGCGGCGGGAGGATGCGGTTGCGCAGCACGCCAAGCCCCGCCGCTTCCAGCTCAACCACGTCACCCGCCTTGATCCACTTCTCAAGCTCGAAGCCGCAGCCATGATTGACCGTGCCCGAACCGAGCACGTCACCCACGTTCAGCGTCTCGTCCTGGGAGGTGTAGGAGATCATCTCCTCGAAGCTCCACTGCATGTCGCCCGGCGTGGACTGGGCCCAGACGTCGCCGTTCACCAGCACCCGCATGGGGGTGCGCAGCACATCCGGAAGCTCGTCGGGGGTGACGATCCAGGGACCGAGCCCCCAGGCGAAATCCTTGCCTTTGAACGGGCCGGTATTGTTGGCCATCTCGCCGCGCTGGGTGTCGCGCGCGGAAAAATCATTGAGCAAGGTGTAGCCGAGGATGTTGGCGCCGGCCTCCGCGGCATCCACGTTGCGCGCAGCCCGGCCCACCACGGCGGCGATCTCCAGCTCGAAGTCCAGCCGCTCGGTATAGCGAGGCCACTGCACGTCCTGGTCGTGCCCAACCAGCGACGTGGAATTGGCCTTGAAGGCAAACGGCCGTTCGTACCACTCGGGCGGCAGCTTCAGCCCCATCTTGCCGAAGGTGGACAGAAGATGGTCCTCGAAGGCCGCGAAATCCCGCAGGACCGGCACCTTGATCGGCGGCCGCAGCGTCACGTCCGCAAGCCGATGGGCGATGGCCTCCCCCCGGGGGCCGCGCAGCGCGCCGGCGCAGATCGCATCCCAATGGGTGGAAGCAAACGTCTCCACCTCGCGCGCGGGATCGAGCGCCGGGCCATAGAGCGAGGCCGTGGCGTGCAGCTCCGGGGGCAGGAAGGCGTCCGCGCGGAGCGAGGGGTTGGGCTTGCCGGTCGCCTCCGACATGGCGGCGAAGGCGGCGTTGGCATCCACGATCCAACCCGCCCCGTCCCGCGCGGCGGCGATGGCGGCATCGGCGCCGGTGTCGGTGATCACCAGGCCGAACCGGTCGATCGGACCCACCGGGGTTTCAATGCGAAAAGTCGCGAGCTTCATTTTGCCACCCTCGGAAGATCGACCTTGTCGTCGGCATCGGAGCCGGGGAAGGGCCCTTGCTTGATCTCGATGAGCCGGGTGCGGGGCTCCAGGAACTCCACCTCGTGACCTTCGGCCATGAGGAGCAGATCGTTGGGCTCGAGATAGACATCGCCGAGCGAGGTACCGGACGTCGTGAAAATGCCAACCCGCGCTTTGCCCCTCTGACAGACCAGGATCTGATGGCGCGTCGGCAGAGCCGGCAGGGGCGCGTTGGGCACGTGATAGTGCGGCAGCGTGGTGGCGCCGGGATGCCGCTCGAGCATGATGATCTGGAGCGGCCAGTCGTTGTCGGTCACGTGCGCTTTCGTGGTGCGTTCCAGCGACGGATCGGCGACCTTGTAGGCCTCCTGCACATGGCGGATCTCCGCCTCGGTCTCCATGAACGGCGGAAACCGGTCGAACGCGTCGAACTTGGCGCCGATGAAGATGGCGACGGTGCGACCATCGTCCGGCGCATGGAAGAAGCGCACGTGGTCGATCTTCTGGTCGGGGAGTGGACTTAGCATTTCTTGTTCCAGTTTGCTGCGGCGGACCCGATCGCCCGCCTGGGGCGACAGGCCTTCAGCACCGCATTGGCGGCTTCCAAGCTCGCATCGGATTCTCGATCCAGGAAGTCGGCAAAAGCGGGATATATCGTTCCGAAACTGAAACATCGTTGGCAGAGAAGCTGATACGCAAATTTCATATCAAATTTGCATCATAGGAATTTTTATGGCATCTGTTTTCCAGAAGCCGCGCCCCTTCCATGTCCCGTGAACCGCGCGCGGTCGCCAGGTCGGCCAACGATCGGCAGGGGGAGGAATTGATAGACCTCAATGATTATTGCTATTTTGTCCATGTCGTGGATAGCCAAGGCATCACGACCGCAAGCAAACTTCTCAAATTATCCAAGTCTACGCTGAGCCGAAGGATTGCCCAATTGGAGCTGCAGCTCGGCGCCTGCTTGATCCAACGCTCGTCCCGCACATTTCTCGTCAGCGAGCTCGGCTGGGAGTTTTATGGCCACGCCCGCACGATACTTCTCGAGGCCCAGGCGGCGGAGTGTGCCGTAAGAAATCGTCTCGCCGCGCCGAGCGGCACCTTGCGCATCGCCTGTTCGCCGCTGGCGTCGGCCTTGTGCCTGCACGCCGCGCTGCCCGACTTTCTCGCGCGCTTTCCCAAGGTGTGTGTGGAGCAGAGGACCCTGTCGCGCCTCGACGAAGTTGGCGTGCGGACTGCGGATGTCTCCTTCGTTGCCCACGATGCCCCGCTCGAGGATTCCAGCCTGATCCGGCGCCGCCTCAAGAGCGAGCCGCGCCACTTCTTCGCCGCCCCGGCCTACGCCTCACAGATCGAGCACGCGACGCGGCCTGAGGAGATTGCCGGCCACCCTTTATGCATACTCGCCGAAGGGCCGGCGCGGGTGCTCCTGGCGGATCACGAGGGCAAGCAAGGAATAGCGCTGGAACCCAAGTCCAGGCTGGTGAGCAGCGACCTCGGCACCGTCCTCTCATTGGTGCGCGGCGGCCCGGGCGTGGCGCTGCTCCCGGTCTCGTGCTGCGAGAGCGAGATCGCGCGCGGCGATCTGGTCCGGGTGCTGCCGGGCTGGACCTGCGCGCCGTTCGAGGTCAGCGCTCTGCTGCCTTCCAGCCGGGGCGTGCTGCCAGCGGTGCGGGCGCTGATCGACTTCATCGGCGGGCGCGTCGGCGCAGGATCGCGCCTCGGCGAGCGCCCACCGCTGCCATCGGTGGGCCGGCATCAGCAGGAGGAGGCCGAGTGATCTACGAACTGAGGTCCTATGAGTGCATGCCCGGGCGGCTGGCGAGCGTGCTCCAGCGGTTCGAACGGGATGCCCTGCCGTTGTGGCGTGAGGTCGGCATTCGCCCCGTGGGCTTCTGGACCACGGAAATTGGCGAGAGCGACCAAACCCTCCAATACATGCTGGCCTGGGAGAGCCTCGCGGAGCGCGAAGCCAAATGGGCGGCATTCGCGGCCGACCCGCGCTGGCGCGAGGTGAAGCGGCGAACCGAAATCGACGGTCCGCTCGTGTCGCGCATCCGCAACACACTCTTGAAGCCGGCGCTTGGCTTTGCGCCGGGACTGCCGGCGATCCCGCCCTCGATCACCCCCGACACGACCCCCCTCACGTGAAGAGCGAAAATTGGACCGCTTTGAAGCAATGAGATCGTTTCGCCGCGTGGTGGAGCGCGGCAGCTTTGGAAAGGCTGCCGACGATCTTGGACTTTCGCCGGCAGGGCTCAGCAAACAGATCCGTATCCTGGAAGATCATTTGGGCGTCATCCTTCTGAACCGCACGACTCGCAGCATGAGCCTTTCGGACGCTGGCGTCATTTATTACGGCGAATGCTGTCGGCTGCTGGACGAAATCGACGAGCTGGAAGAACGCCTCTCGAGCGAATCCGCCAATCTCAGAGGCCGGTTGCGGGTGAATGCGCCCTTGTCGTTCGCGCTTACGATGATCTCCCCCCTGATTCCAAAATTTCTGGCCCGATTTCCTGATCTAAAAATTGAGCTGACGCTCAATGACCAGTTGATTGATATGATCGGGGCGGGCTTTGATCTGTCCATCCGGATACGCGCTAAACTTGACGATTCCTCCCTCGTGGCGCGCCGCCTCATTGAGATTGAACAGATCATCTGTGCTTCGCCTCACTATATCGCCGCTCATGGGATGGTGACATCCTTTGATGACCTTTATCAGCACAATTGTTTGGCATACAGCTTGGCAGACTATCCGGGACACTGGCGTCCGAACGGGCCGGAAGGCGAAATGATGATCGAAATTCCGGCGCGGCTTTCCGTCAACAGCAGCCTCCTGCTGCGCGACATGCTGGTGGCCGGTCTTGGCATCGGCGCCCTTCCCTCCTTTCTGGCCAAACCACTCTTGGCGAGCGGCGCTCTCGTCGCGCTGCTCCCGCAGTACAAACTCCCGAGCCGTCACGTATTTGCGGTCTATCCAAGCGGCCGGCACCTGCAGCCCAAGGTTCGGGCCTTCATCGATCTTCTCGCCGAGGAGTTGCGCCACCGCGCGTGAACGATAAATCCGAAGAGCCCCGCACCTTCGCCAGGGCGCCACCGCGTATCCCGCGCAAGGGCATCTTCGCCTTCAGCCCCTCGCTCGTCCGCCAAGACCCCACATCGCGCGTTCTTCAACCACATCGATCGGATGCGCCTCTTGCCAAGCGCGAGGACGGCCGCCCGGACGACGCCCTCATTGCGCTCGATCTCACCGTCCCGCGCATCTGGATCAACGCAACCTGCGTCCTCGCCCCAGTCGACGCCCGGGCGAACTTCGCCTGTCAGGTCGGGGCAACGCCAGGTCTTGAACACCCCGTTCAAAAGACCGAATAGCCGCGCGCCCGGCGCCATTCCGCGCAACGCTGTGCGGCCGGCCTGCCGATCGATCCCCTCCAAGCATCGCCGTCGCGGATCGCGGCAATTCCCGGAACCCGAGAGGCTAAAGGCACGACCCCAAACCCATTCGTCGGGTCCGCTTAAAGGCGGTCGCGCCTGCCGCCGCGCCCCGCCCTCGCCGGCATCACCGGCGCGGACGGATAACAACCGGTTATATCTGATTGATCGCCCGAGCCGTTGCGCGGCTATCAACCGCATCACAGTCTTCCTGTGGGCCGAAAGCGAGGCCGCATCAAAGCGGAATCCTTCCCGGTCCGAGATTCTCCCGAACGCAGCGTGCATCCACAGGATCCGGACAGCCGAGGCGGGAGCAATAACCAGGGGACGAGCATCCATGACCACGACATCGGGCGTCTGTAACAGAAGCACCGCAATGGCGGCCGGCCCGTCGCACTCGAGTTCCCGTCTTGCAGCCGCAAGCATGATCGGGACCGCGCTCGAATGGTTCGAGTTCACGCTCTACAACACCATGGCGGCGCTGATCTTCAATCAGCTGTTCTTTCCGCAGTTCGACCCGCTCGCGGGCACCATCCTCGCTTTCTCCACCTACGCGGTGGGCTATCTCTCCCGCCCCATCGGAGGCTTCATCTTCGGACGCCTCGGCGACAAGCTCGGCCGGCGCGACGTGCTGATGCTCACCCTGGTGCTGATGGGCGCCTGCACCTTCGCCATTGGCCTCCTGCCCACCTATGCGACCCTCGGTGTGGGAGCCTCGCTGTTGCTGGTTGCGCTGCGCTTCATTCAGGGCGTCGCGCTTGGCGGCGAGTGGGCTGGCGCCGTGCTGCTGACGGCCGAGCAGGCGAGCGTCCGGCACCGCGGCTTCCAGGCGTCTTGGGCTCAGGTCGGCGCCATGGTGGGCATCTTCTCCGGGACGGCGATGCTGACCTTGTTCACGGCCTTCGTTTCCGACGAACGCTTCGTGGAATGGGGCTGGCGCGTGCCCTTCCTGCTGAGCTTCTTCGTGGTCGCCTTCGGCATTTGGCTTCGGCGCGGCGTACCGGAATCCGGCGCGTTCGAACAGATGTCGAAAGAGGGCGAAACCTCCGCGGCACCGGTCACCGAGGTCCTCACCGGCCACCTGCGCAGCCTGCTGATGGCTGCGGGATCGCGCATCGGCTCGGACGTGGTCTTCGGCTTCATGGTCGCTTTCTCCCTCACCTATCTCACCCAGTCGCTGGGCGTGAACCGGACGGTGGCGATCAGCGCGGTCATGATCGGTGTCGCCGCCAATGGCTTCGGCTGTCTCGCCTTCTCGGCCCTGTCAGACCGCATCGGGCGGCGGCCGGTCTATGTAACCGGGGCCATCGCCTCGGCCTTGTGGATCAACATTCTGTTCGTCCTGTTCGAGACCCGCGAGCCGCTGCTCATCATCGTCGCCGTCGCCGTCGCTCTGGTGTTCCACTCGGCCATGTACGGTCCGCAGGCCTCCTTCGTGGCGGAGCAGTTCGTCACCCGCGTGCGCTACACCGGCTGCTCGCTCGCCTACACGCTGGCCGGCGCGGTGGGGGGCGGTCTTGCGCCCCTCGTCTTCACCACGCTCTACCGCGAGTTCCCCGGCACGCTGCCGCTGAAGGCCTACATCTGGGCGACGCTTGCCATCACCATCGTGTCGGTGCTCGCAGCGCGGGAAACCGCGAACCGGCCCCTGAAGGACTGAAGGCCATGCTCGCCTTCAGGAAAATCCGCCGGACCGGCGAAGAAGATGTGCGCTTAACGGTCCGGGCGCTGGTGCTTGGGGGGCTCACGGGGACACCGGACTCGGTGGAACGGCATCTGGAGGAACTGGAGGCCATCGGCGTGCGTCGACCCGGCCGGGCGCCGGTGTTCTTCCGGCTGACGGCCAATCTCGCCACCCGGGCGGACAGCATTCAGGTGGTCGGCCCGCGCACCTCCGGCGAGGTGGAACCGGTGCTCGTCGCCCTGCCGGATGGCATCTGGCTCGGCGTCGGTTCGGACCATACGGACCGCGGCGCGGAAACCATCGATATCCCGCTGTCCAAGCAACTCTGCCCGAAGCCGATCGGCGAGGGGCTCTGGCCGCTGGAAGAGGTGGCGGATCACTGGGATCGTCTCGTGGTCCGCAGCTTCATCGAGGAGAGCGGGAGGCGCGTCGTCTATCAGGAGGACCGCCTCGCCGAGATGCTCCATCCGGACATCTTGCTGGCGAAGCTGGCCGAGGCGGTTGCGCCGCTGCCGCAGAATGGCCTGTTCATGTGCGGAACGCCGCCGGCGCTCGGTGGCATACGTCCCTCGCCGAGCTTCGAGGTGGAGCTTGTCGATCCCGTCCTCGATCGCCGGCTGAGCCACGCCTATCGGGTTGAGATGCTGGAAAACCCGCCGCTCTAGCCCCGGGGGCGCCTCGGTCCTTCGGCGCCCCCCTCGGCCGATCTCCCGGAGGTCGGCCGACGCCATTTCAGCGCCTTCAGCCCGCCATTGCGCCCACCCATCGGCGGCTGGTCACGAGGTCGCGCACCAGCGCCCGGATTTCGCGCACGACCGCGCGCGAGGAGAGCGAGAGCGGGTGCTGGGTGGATGTCGCCAGCAGAAGCGTGCGCGACAATTCCCCATCGGCCACCGGCCGCGCATCGAGCTTGCCCTCCTCGACGTCCCGCGCGACGGCATGGTGGGGCAGAATGGTGAGGCCGACGCCGGCCTCCGTCAGCCCTTTGAGGGTGAGGAGGGCATCGATCTCCAGCGGCACCTTCAGCGCCAGGCCCTTCGCCTGCGCCACCCCGTCCACCAGGAGGCGCAGGCCGTGGGCGCGGCTCGGCAGGATGAAGTCGCGGTCCACCACCTCGGCAAGGCCGAGCGCCGGCCCGTCGCCGAGCGATCCGCGCGCGCCGACGAGGTAGAGCCGTTCGGTGACGAGTTCGTCCGCCTCCAGATGCGTGGTCCGCGGCGCCCGGTAGAACAACGCCACGTCGATGCGCCCGGCGGCGAGCCATTCGTTCACATGGCCGCTGAAGGCTTCGAGCACTTTCAGCGAGATGCCCGGATGGCTGATGCGCAGGCGCTGCACCAGCGGCGAGACGAGGAAGTAGCTCTCGGTCGGCGGCACGCCCAGCGTCACCTGGCCCTCCGCCACGCCGCGCAGGTCGGAGACGTCGTTTCGCAGCCGCTGCAGATCGGCGAGGACCGCAGGAGCGCGGGTGGCGAGCATATGCCCGGCCTCGGTCAGCTCCATGCCGCGCCCGGTGCGGTAGAACAGGGCGGTGCCGAACTCATCCTCCAGCAACCGGATCTGCCGGCTGATGGCGGGTTGCGCGACCCCCAGCAGCACGGCGGCGCGCGAGACGCTGCCGGTCTCCGCGAGCGTCACGAAATACCGCAGCTGCCGCAGTTCCATGCCCCACCGTCCCCCACCGCCCACCCGCCCTTCCCGGGCGTGGCGCCGTTCCGTCCGGCTAAGGCCATGCGCGCCGCCGGGCGCCCTTCAAGAAAACGTATAACTGGTTGAATGCCAAGCCTTCTATCCACGCGTGGCCGCGGCCGATACCCCTTTGTCAGGATCGTGCCGCGTGCCGTCGCGGCCTGAGCCGGGAGCGCCGGTCAAAGCGCCCTCCGGTCTGCCGCCGGCGTTTCTGCCCGAAGGAAGATCTGATGTATCGAACCGAAGCGGGCTTCATGGCCAACCCGCGCATTCCCTATGTGATGGCTCACCAGCGCCCGCACCTGGAAGCACCGGACGCCAAGCCGATCATCGTCCATTTCGTGGTCAACATCGAATATTGGCCCTTTGATAAGGCCATGCCGCGCAGGATTCTCACCTCGCCGCACGGGGTCGATCAGATTCCGGACGTGCCGAACTTCTGCTGGGCCGAATACGGCCTTCGGGCCGGCATGTCGCGCATCCTGCGGCTGTTCAGCACGCGCGGCATCGCGGCCTCCGCCAGCCTCAACGCCGGTGTCGCCGATGCCTATCCGGCCTGCGTCGAGGCTGTGCTCGAGGCCGGCTGGGAGCTCATCGGCCACGGTATTCACCAGGCCAGCCTCCAAAGCGCCGAGCACGAGCGCGACGTGGTGGCACAGTCGATCGCCCGGCTCGAGGCCATCAGCGGCCGCAAGGTGCGCGGCTGGCTCAGCCCGGGGCTGCGCGAGAGCGCGGAAACCCCGGACATCCTCGCCGAGCTGGGCCTCGATTATGTCTGCGACTGGGGGGTGGACGACCTGCCCTGCCGGATGACGACCCGGGCCGGCGCGCTGATCGCCATGCCCTATACGCTGGAACTCAACGACAGCGTGATCTACGCCGTGGAGCGGCACCGTTCGGAAGAGATGTTCTCGCGCGTGAGCCTGACGCTGGAATGCCTCACGCGGGAGGCCGGCCGCCATGCCCCGCGCGTGCTCGGCATCGGGCTGCACCCCCACCTCATCGGCGTGCCCCACCGCTTCGTCTATCTGGAGCGGATCGTCGATCTTCTCGCCGGGCACCCGGACGTCTGCTTCATGCCGGGCGCCGCCATCGCCGACTGGTTCTCCGCACAGGTGCGCCCATGACCGCATCGGAGCCCGCCATCCTGGCGGCCTTTCCCGCGCGCTTCGCGCCGGCGCACACGGCCCTGGTCATCATCGACATGCAGAACGATTTCTGCGTGGACGGCTTCGCGGCGAGCGCCGCCGGCCGGCCCCTCGGGGCGGCGCAGGCCATCGTTCCGGCCATCGCCGCGCTGCGCGCGGCGGCGCGCCGGGCGGGCGTCCTCGTCTGCCATGTGGGCTTTTGGACGCTGCCGGGCCACCTCTCGGATTCCGGGCCGTGGCTCGCCCAGCGCCGGCGGTCCGCCTACGCATCGGACCGGATCGCCATCGCCGGGACGCCGGGCGCCGATTTCGTGCCCGCGCTGTCGCCCGTCGACGGAGAGGTGGTGGTCCACAAGCATCGCTACAGCGCGTTCAAGGGCACCGACCTCGACATGGTGCTGCGCGGGCGCGGCATCGCCGCGGTGGCGGTGTGCGGCGTGTCCACCAACGTGTGCGTCGAGAGCACGCTGAGGGATGCGTTCGAGCACGGCTATTACGTGAGCGCCGTGGGCGATGCCTGCGCCTCCTGGGACACCGACCTCCACCACGCCACGTTGCGCAACGTCGAGGCCCGCTTCGGCGTGGTGTCCACCGTCGCCGACCTCGTGCGGTCCTGGGGCGAGGCGCGGCCAATGAAAGGAAACGCCCCATGAAGCAGACCCTCACCGCGGACGCTTCGGCCTTCGCCGCTGGCCTCTCTTATGCGCACCTGCCGCCGGAGGCCGTGCGGATCGCCCGGCGCTGCATCGTCGATGGCCTCGGGGTGATGCTGGCCGGCACCACCCACGAGACGCTGCATGTGGCGCGCCGCTACCTGGAACGCCACGCCGGTCCGCCGGCGGCGCGCGTCGTCGGGGCGGAATTGCGGCTTTCGGCGCCGCAGGCGGCATTCTGGAACGGCCTCGCGGGCCATGCCATGGACTGGGACGACACGCAGCTCGCCGAAGGTCCCGGCCGCCCCTATGGTCTTCTCACCCATCCCACCGTGCCGCCTCTCGCGGCTGCGCTGGCGGTGTCGGAAATCGCCGGGCCGGTCAGCGGAAAGGACTTCATCGCCGCGTTCGCCGGCGGGGTCGAGGTGGAGTGCAAGGTGGCCGAGGCCATCAATCCCGACCATTACAATCTCGGCTTCCACACCAGCGGCACCATCGGCACATTCGGTTCGGCGGTGGCGGCCTCCAAGCTCCTGCGGTTCGATGCGGCTGCGACCGCCAAGGCGATCGGCGGCGCCGCTTCCATGGCGGCGGGCATCCGGGCCAACTTCGGCACCATGGGCAAGCCGATGCATGTGGGCCGCGCCGCCGAGAACGGCGTCACCGCGGCGCTGCTCGTGCGCGAGGGTTTCACCTTCAATGCGGAGGCGCTCGATACCAAGTGGGGCTACCTTGCGGTGGCCGGCCGCGGCGGCGAGCCGGAGCTGGTGATGGGACGCTTCGGCAAGCCCTTCTCGATGGTGACGCCGGGCATCAGCATCAAGCCTTATCCCAGCGGCGTGCTCACCCACCCCTCCATGGACGCCATGAAGGCGCTGATCGCGGAACACGGCCTTTCGCCCGACGAGATCGAGAGCGTGACGCTGTTCGCCGCCAACAACATCCTCCACCCCATCCGCTACGAGATCGCCACCTCGGAACTGGAAGGCAAGTTCTCCATGGCCTTCCTGCTGTCGGCCATCATCCTGCGGGGCACGGCCGGAAAGGCGGAATTCACCGATGCCTTCGTGCGATCGCCGGAGGTTCAGGCCATGCAGCGGCGCGTGCGCACGCAGTTCGATCCCAGGATCGATGCCATGGGCCACGATCGCATCCTCTCGCGCATCGAGGTCGTGACCAAATCCGGGGCGCTGTTCTCACGCATGTCGGACGCGCGCTATCGCGGCGGACCGGCTTATGCGCTCAGCGATGCGGAGCTCGAGGACAAGTTCCGCGCCTGCACCGACGGTGTTCTCCCGGACAGTACCGGGCGCCGCCTGCTCGATGCCGTGTGGCACCTGGAGGAGATGCCCGACGTGAGCGTCCTGCTGGACCTCGCGCGGGACGCCGGTGCGGTACGTGGAGCAGCGCGGGCCGGCTGACGACGCGGGGGCGGCGCCTTGGCGCGCGCCCCCGATTTCAGGCGGGGACGGCGGCGAGGTCCATGAGCATCCGCACGTCCGGAACCGCCTCGAGCTGATCCACCGCTGCGACCAGGCGATCCTCCGCTCCGCAGGACAGGGGCGCTGCGCTCAAGCGGCAATTGCGCCTGAATTTCTCCAGATGCGCCTCGCGCGGCAGCGGATTGAGCGGGTGGCCGAGGATGTGCGTCACCGTCTGCGACAGCCGGCGCCCGTTCTTCAGCCTGATCTCCACCTCGGCGGGGGAGAAGGCGTCGGTGCTGGCGGTGTCGAGTTCCTCCACATGGATGCGCGCAGCGAGACGCCGGGTCTGCCCATCCGCCAGCGCCTGTGCGGTGAAGTCCCCCATGTCGAGACGTCCGCCGCCCAGCATCCGCGCGGCGCAATAGGCCATGCAGAGACGGGCATAATTGGCCGCCATGTCGTCCCGCGGCGGCCGGCCCACGAGCGTGCGCGCCACCGGCGTCAGGCGGATGCGCACGGCCTCGACCGCATCGGCGCAGACGGCATTGTGCGCCACGAGGGCGGCGAGCGCCTCCAGCGCGCCGTGGGTGGCGCGGCCACTGGGGAACGGCTTTTGCGCGAGTTCGGCGATGCGCCAGACCTTGCCGAAGCTCGCCACCACGGGGCCGAGGTCGCGGCCGTCCTCGAACAGTGCGTAATAGCCGAAACGGCCTTCCAGCACCTCGCGCGGGGCCTTCAGACCCTTGGCCGCCAGCGTGCAGGCCTGCAGCGCGTTCCTCGCATTGAAGCCGACCTGCAGGGCGAGCAGCATGGTGCCCTCCTCGTGGGCCTGCATGGAGCCGCACGACTGGGCGAAGGTGGTGCCGAACGCGTTCTGCAGCGTGTCGTCATCAAAGCCGAGGAGCTTGCCGGCGGCCGCGGTGGCGCCGAAGCCGCCGGCGACGCCCGGGCGGAAGAACTTCATGGGCCGCGTTCCGCCAAGGCCGATGGCGCACGCGATGTCCACGCCGGCGATGACGGCCTCCAGAAAATGCGTGCCGGACACCCCGCCCCGGCGCTCAGCGGTTGCGAGCGCCGCCGGCAGCACCGCCGTCATGGCATGGACGACGGCCTTCTCGTGAAGGCCGTCGAACTCGCAATTGTGGATCTGGTAGGCGTTCATGAGCGCCGCCACCGCCTCGGGGTATCGACCGGGGCGCCCGAAGACCCGCGCGTCTTCTCCCGCGCCCCAGGCCGCGGTGCAATCCGCGAGCTCCTGCGCCCATTGGCCGGCACTGCCGGCGATCCCGACGCCGATGCTGTCGAGCACGAACGTCTTTGCGCGTGCCACCACCGCGGCAGAAACATCCGGCAGCCGCACCGCCCTCACGTGGTCTGAAAAGTGTCGTATCGCGTCCATGCTGGATCCCCGCGCAAGAGCGGCCCGCGGCCGCCTGCCAGCGATACATGAGGCCACCCCGAGCCGCATATGCCGGCCGCTTATATCGGGTTTAGGCGGTCGGGCCCTTGCCGTTCGACCTCGAGCCGGCTTCCTCTATTTCGAGGCGTGCAGCCGCCAGGGAGGAACGAGGAACCATGCAGACCGTTGGCAGCGGCCAGTATCAGGAGATCCGCGATGCGGTGCGGGCCTTGTGCGCCGATTTTCCGGCCGAATACCACCGCAAGGTGGACGAGGCGCGGGCCTATCCCGAAGCGTTCGTCGATGCGCTGACCAAGGCCGGCTGGATGGCGGCGCTGATCCCCGAGGACCACGGCGGCTCCGGCCTCGGCCTCACGGAGGCGTCGGTGATCATGGAGGAGATCAACCGGGCGGGCGGAAATTCCGGCGCCTGCCACGGCCAGATGTACAACATGAACACGCTGGTGCGGCACGGCTCGGAAGAACAGCGCCGGAAATACCTGCCGAAGATCGCCGCCGGCGAACTGCGGCTGCAGTCCATGGGCGTCACCGAGCCCACCACCGGCACCGACACCACGAAGATCCGCACCACGGCGGTGCGCAGGGGCGACCGCTATGTCATCAGCGGACAGAAGGTCTGGATCTCGCGGGTCCAGCATTCCGACCTGATGATCCTTTTGGCGCGCACCACGCCGCTCGATCAGGTGCAGAAGAAGTCGGAAGGCCTCTCCATCTTCATCGTGGACATCGCCGAGGCCATGAAGGGTGGCATGCAGGTGCGCCCCATCCCCAACATGGTGAACCACGAGACCAACGAACTGTTCTTCGACAACCTCGAAATCCCCGCCGAGAACCTGATCGGAGAGGAAGGGCAGGGATTCAAGTACATCCTCACCGGCCTCAACGCCGAGCGCACGCTGATCGCCGCCGAATGCATCGGCGACGGTTATTGGTTCATCGACAAGGTGACGGCCTATGCGAAGGAGCGGGTCGTGTTCGGCCGGCCCATCGGCCAGAACCAGGGCGTGCAGTTCCCCATTGCCGAGGCCTTCATCGAGGTGGAGGCGGCGAACCTGATGCGGTTCGAGGCCTGCCGGCTCTATGACGCGCACCAGCTTTGCGGCACCCAGGCCAACATGGCGAAGTACCTTGCCGCCAAGGCCTCGTGGGAGGCGGCCAATGCCTGCCTCCAGTTCCATGGCGGCTTCGGCTTCGCCTGCGAGTATGACATCGAGCGCAAGTTCCGCGAAACGCGCCTCTACCAGGTGGCACCCATCTCCACCAACCTGATCCTGAGCTATGTGGCCGAGCATGTGCTCGACCTGCCGCGATCGTTCTGACGGGGGTCGAAGTTGGAGCCGGCTCCGGTTTTTCCAGCCCCGTTGCCCCTGGCGGGGCATGTGGTCGTCGCCATCGAGCAGGCGGTGGCCGCACCCTTGTGCACCGCCCGCCTCGCGGACGCCGGCGCGAGGGTCATCAAGATCGAGCGCCCGGAAGGGGACTTCGCCCGCGGCTATGACGACGTGGCCAACGGCCAGTCGAGCTATTTCGTCTGGCTCAACCGGGGCAAGGAAAGCCTCGCGGTCGATCTCGCATCGCCCGAGGGCCGGGCGCAGGTCGAGGCGCTCATCGCCAGCGCCGACGTGCTGGTGCAGAATCTGAAGCCCGGCGCGCTGGAACGCCTCGGCCTGGGGCGGGAAATGCTCAGGGCCGCCCATCCGCGCCTCATCATCTGTTCCATCTCGGGCTATGGCGATACGGGTCCTCTGTCCGACCGCAAAGCCTATGACCTGCTGGTGCAGGCCGAGAGCGGGCTCGCCTCGCTCACCGGCGGGCCGGAGGCGCCCGCCCGCGTCGGCATATCGGTGGTGGACATCGCCACCGGCGCCAGCGCCCATGCGGCCATTCTCGAAGCCCTGATCGCCCGCGCCGCGACCGGGCAGGGGGCGGACATCCGCGTCTCCATGTTCGACGTGACGGCGGAATGGCTCACCGTGCCGCTGCTGCAGCACGAGGGTGGAAAGCCGCCGCGCCGGATGGGTCTTGCCCATCCCTCCATCGCGCCCTACGGCGTGTTTGATACGCGCGACGGGCGTCAAATCCTCATCTCAGTGCAGAGCGACCGGGAATGGGCCGCGTTCGCGCGCCACGTGCTCGGGGCGCCGGAGCTTGCGGGCGACCCGCGCTTTGCCACCAACATCGCCCGCTGCGCGAACCGCGCGGAGACCGACACCACCGTCGCGACCGCCTTCGCCGCCCTCGATGCGGCCGTCTCGGCGCAGCGGGTGGAGGCGGCGGGCGTCGCCTTTGCCTTCATCAACGACATGGCAGGGCTCTCGGGCCATCCGCACCTGCGCCGGATCACCGTCGAGACGCCAAACGGCCCGGTCTTCCTGCCGGCGCCTGGCCCGATCTTCGCGGGCGCGCCGCGCACCTACGGCCCCGTTCCCGCCATCGGCAGCGCACCCCTGCTGGGCGACAAGACCCCCTGAGCGAGGCGTCCTGCCTCGTCGTCCGGGCGCGCCGACCGTCTCCGCAGGTCCGTCGGCACAGAGCCGCCGGACGCCCGCGGGGATTGCCGGCGACGGGCCTCGCGCCGCTTCCATTTTGTGCCGCGACGCACGGACAACGACAGAGAAAGCAGGAAACGCCCCGAAGGGCGCTTGCTAACTGTCTGATTTTCTTCGGAAAATTTGGAGCGGGCGAAGGGATTCGAACCCTCGACCCCAACCTTGGCAAGGTTGTGCTCTACCCCTGAGCTACACCCGCATCCATCGGCCGGCGGTGTCCCGCGCGGCAGGTGGGTGTCTATGCCAAAAGCGAAGCGGGAATGCAACAGGCTTTCTGCGCCGCTCCACATCGGCCCCGTCGCCCGGCCCCGTCCCGCGCGGCGGCGCCGGACGGGCCTGCTTATCCCGCCCGCCTTGCCCGGCCGCGCCCCGGACGCTAGAACGGCGCCAACTTTTCCGCACCCTTTTCAGGAGACGGCGGCCCATGGCCCCCTATCAGTACGCCTACCACATGCACGGCATGACCAAGGCCTATCCGGGCGGCAAGAAGGTGCTGGAGAACGTGCACCTGTCCTTCTACCCGGATGCCAAGATCGGCGTGCTCGGCAACAACGGCGCCGGCAAGTCCACCTTGCTGCGCATCATGGCCGGCATCGACAAGGATTTCTCCGGCGAGGCGCGCCCGGCCGAGGGCGTGCGCGTCGGCTACCTGCCGCAGGAGCCGCAGCTCGATCCCTCGAAGAACGTCCGCCAGAACGTGGAAGACGGCGTGGCCAAGCAGAAGGCCATCCTCGAGCGCTACAACGAGCTCGCCATGAACTATTCCGACGAGACCGCGGACGAGATGACGCGGCTCCAGGACGAGATCGAGGCGCAGGGCCTATGGGATCTCGACTCCAAGGTCGAGCAGGCCATGAACGCGCTGGGCTGCCCGCCGGACGACTGGGAGGTGACGCGCCTGTCGGGCGGCGAGCGCCGCCGCGTGGCGCTGTGCCGCCTGCTGCTGGAGCAGCCGGAGCTGCTGCTGCTGGACGAGCCCACCAACCATCTGGACGCCGAGACGGTGAACTGGCTGGAAGGGCACCTGCGCACCTATCCCGGCGCCATCCTGATCGTCACCCACGACCGCTACTTCCTCGACAACGTCACCGGCTGGATCCTGGAGCTCGACCGCGGCCGGGGCATTCCCTATGAGGGCAATTATTCCTCCTGGCTCGGCCAGAAGCAGAAGCGCCTGCACCAGGAGGGCCGCGAGGACGAGGCGCGCCAGCGCGCGCTCGCCCGCGAGCAGGAATGGATCGGCGCCTCCCCCAAGGCGCGCCAGGCCAAGAACAAGGCCCGAATCCAGCGCTACGAGGAATTGCTGCAGCGCGCCTCCGAGCGCCAGCCCTCCGCCACCCAGATCGTCATCCCGGTGGCCGAGCGGCTCGGCCAGAACGTCATCGCCTTCGACCATCTGAGCAAGGCGTTCGGCGACAAGATGCTGATCGACGATCTCTCCTTCAAGCTGCCGCCGGGCGGCATCGTCGGCGTCATCGGCCCGAACGGCGCGGGCAAGACCACCTTGTTCCGCATGATCACCGGCCAGGAGACGCCGGACGCCGGCACCATCGCCATCGGCGAGTCGGTCAAGCTCGGCTATGTGGACCAGAGCCGCGACGCGCTCGACGACAAGAAGACCGTGTGGGAGGAGATCTCCGGCGGCAACGAGGTGATCTATGTGGGCAAGCGCGAGATCCCCTCGCGCGCCTATTGCGCGGCCTTCAACTTCAAGGGCGGCGACCAGCAGAAGAAGGTGGGCATGCTCTCCGGCGGCGAGCGCAACCGCGTCCACCTCGCCAAGGTGCTCCAGCGCGGCGGCAACGTGCTGCTGCTCGACGAGCCCACCAACGACCTCGACGTGGACACCCTGCGCGCGCTGGAAGAGGCGCTGGAGGACTATGCCGGCTGCGCCGTCATCATCTCGCACGACCGCTTCTTCCTGGACCGCATCGCCACCCACATGCTCGCCTTCGAGGGCGACAGCCACGTGGAATGGTTCGAGGGGAATTTCGCGGACTACGAAGAGGACAAGAAGAGAAGGCTCGGGACGGATTCGGTGATCCCGAAGCGGATTCAGTATAAGAAGTTTTCGCGGTGAGGTGAGGGACGCGAGGGGGTGATTTCATTCGCCGCCCCCTTCTGGCGCCTCGGTCATTATTGATATGTATTAATTAAATTATGGATAGTTTATCGGACGCATTGATATATGTATAAACTTCAGAGACTTCAATCTGGATTATTGATATGGCAAGATTTTCGAAAATCTGTAAGAAACGTATTTTTTTATACTTCGTACCCGGACTTTCCGTACTCTACACACGGTGGAACTATTTTTGTAGTTTATTGCGATAAAAAGTGCTACGCAATAACGTGTAGGCATGTGCTTAAAGACTTCAATTGGAGTCAGATTGCGATCACTAATAGGCGTGGCGGGCGATGGCTCGCTGGTGTTGATGCGGTAATTTTGGCATCTAACCCGCAAGCTTATGCTGTCGATTCCGAAATTCTCGATGTTGCAGTTTTGGAATTGAGCGACAATGAAGGTATCTCATTTTTTTCTGATAATTTATACGTGATTGATGGAAATACGGTTTGTCGTAGTCAGTTTGGAGACGCGTTGTCGATCTATGGATCTCTGAAGAGAAATAGTTTTTTCTCGAATGATGCAATGCTGCCGACCTATGTGTCGATTTATGGTGTTGATTTTCCTGAATCTAGTCACGATCTGACGTTACGATGTGCTCGAGCTAACGTAAATAATCCAGAGATAGTTGATTTAATAGGTCTAAGTGGAAGTCCAGTTTACAATCTGAGTCGTTCAGGTTTGTCTGGAATGGTTGTTCGGGCTGGTATTAAGGATTGTATTGCTACATTTTGGTATATTGATATATATGATATAATGCAGTTGTTGTGCGCTGCTCATCGTGGCGAATCGGCTTTGAAGTATAACAAGGGTGTAATTTTTGTTTCGCGTTCTGTTTCGCCGGGGACTAGTTGGTTGGGTTCCCAAAATTGGCGCCGGTAAGTCGTGCGTGTTAGCCGTCGCTGTAAGGGTCGGACCTCCACGGGCCGCACGCGCAATAGTCGCGCCACCCCAGCTTGCCACCTTCTCCCCCATCCGCAAGCCCCCGCGCCCCGGCCGACTGTAACGCAGCGTAGCGCAGTGGAAGGAGAGCCGGGGCCCAGCGCAAGAGACCGCCGAAGGCGCTGCTGAAACCAGACGCCCTCAGGTTTTGCCCGCTACGCGGAATTTTCCCCTGGGCCCCGGATCGGCGCTCCGGCTGCGCCGTCGCTTGTCCGGGGCGCGCTCCGGCTGCGCCGTCGCCGGGCCGGGGAGCCGGGCTTACGGGAGCAAGTCCTCCGCGAGGTCGCGCCAGTGGGGATTGAGGCGCTCGATGAGGACGAGCTTCCAGGCGCGGCGCCATGCCTTCAGGCGGCGCTCGTGGGCGCGGGCGGCGTCGAGGTCGTCGAACAGGTCCACATGCACGAGGCGATGCACCCCATACTGCCGGGTGAAGCCCGGAACCGCGCCGGAGCGATGCTCGGACAGGCGGCGGGCGATGTCGTTCGTGACGCCCACATAGAGCGTGCCGTTGCGCCTGCTGGCGAGGATGTAGACGGCGAAGCCGGACATGAAGGGCGGGCTAGCATGGCGGCGGATCGGCACGCGATGGTTGTCCCACTTGCGCCCCGGCCGACTGTAACGCAGCGTAGCGCAGTGGAAGGAGAGCCGGGGCCCAGCGCAAGAGATCGCCGCAGGCGCTTCTGAACCCTGGCGTTCTCAGATATTGCCCCGCTGCGCGGAATTTTCCGCCAGCCCCCGGATCGGCGCTCCGGCTATGCCGTCGCTTGTCCGGGAGCGCGTGGGCTGGCGACCGTCGCGGGCGGCCCTTATCCCACCTTCTCCTTCAGCCACACCTTGATCAGCGACTGATAGGGCACGTCCCGCTTGTTCGCCTCCACCTTGATCCGCTCCAGGAGCGAGACCGGCAGGCGCAGGGAGATGGATTTGGTGGAGGGCTTCAGGTTCGGGAACCGCGCCCGCGCCGCCGTGGACAGATCGAGATGGTCCGCGCTGTCGTGGCTCTCCCAGAACCGACGCTCCTCAACCTCGTCGGCGAAGGCGGGGATGGGCTTAAGCTTCTTGGCCATAACGCTCCCTCTCCTTCCGGCTCATAGCCCGGGCGGAAATCACCCGGATCGGCGTGCCGTCGTCCCGCAGGGTGAATGCGATGTGCAGCAAGCGGCCGGCATCGGTCCGCCCGAACGCATGAAGCCGAAGCTCCGCGCCGCTGTGCCGCGCGTCGGCCAATAAAAGCAGAGGCTCGTTGGCGAACACCTCCTCCGCCTCGCTCTGGCTCACGGCATGCTTGTCGACGCTTTTGCGGGCGTTGCCGTCGTCCCATTGGAAGCCGACAATGCGGTCGAAATCGAGCATGGACGTATATTGTCAGCATATACAGGACGGTCAAGCGTGGGCGGCGCCGGAAGCGCCCGCGCGCCCCGGCCGACTGTAACGCAGCGTAGCGCAGGGAAAGAAGAGCCGGGGCCCAGCGCAAGCACCCGCCACAGGCGCTTCCGAACCCCACCGCCCTCAGGCATTGCCCCGCTGCGCGGGAGTCCTGCGCCAGCCCCCGGATCGGCGCTCCACCTTCGGTGTCGCTTGTCCGGGGAACGGCGCCGGCTGCGCCGGCGCTCGGCCGGGGAGCGGCTTCGGGCTCCGACTGCGCGGCCGTAGTTCCAGGACCCGCCCGCGCGCCCCGGCCGACTGCAACGGAGCGGCAGCGCAGTGGAAGGAGAGCCGGGGCCCAGCGCAAGGGACCGCCGCAGGCGCTTCTGAACCGCGCCGCCCTCGGAAATCGCCCGCGCCACGCAAGTCTTGCGCTGGCCCCCCTTCCGAAACCCCTTCCCCTCACGCCGCCCCCTCACGCCGCCCTCTTCGCCCCGATCAGCGTGTTGGCGTCCAGCCCCCATGCCTCCACCAGGGCGCGGATCATCGCCTTGGACAGCTCGCGCTTGCCGCCCAGCACCTCCGCCGCCCGGCTCGACGAGCCGAGCAGTCGGGCGAGGTCGGCCTGGGTGAGGCCGCGATTGTCCATGGACGCCTCAAGGTAGGCGACGGGATCGAGTGGAACGTCCGGCACCTGCTCGGCCTCGTAGGCCATCACGAGGATGGTGATGAGATCCAGCTCCTCGCTCGCCTCCGCGTCCGGCGCGGCGAGCAATTCGTCCATGCGCGCCACCGCCGCCTGATACTGCGCCTCGGTGCGGATCGGCTTCGGCGCGAAGATGGTCTTGGCGGCCATGGTCAGATCCTTCTTGCGTCCATGCGATCATAAGCGGCGTGGGTGCCCACGAAGCGGATGTAGAGGCGCCCCTTCGCCAGCAGGCACAGCACCACCAGGCGGTACTTGTTGCCGCCAATGTTGAACCCCACCCGGTTGTCGCCCACCGTGTCGGCGCTGCGGGCATAGGCCTTGATGTCGTGCAGGGTGCGCCAGTCGGCGCGCTCGGCATCCTTCAGCCACGCCCGAAGCGGCAGCTCGGCATCGGGATGAAGGCGCCAGAAGTCCTGAAGCGTCTTCTTCTTGATGACGTGCATGCTCCTTTATACTCCCAAAATGGGAGCGCGAGAAGCCGCGCTGGCCGAGATCATCCGCCCTACTTCCCCACCTCCCTGATCTCCGCCGGCCGCTGGTTGATGGTGGTCCCCGTGGCGTCGGGGATGAATTCCATCGGCACGGCGAACGTCCGCCCGCAGGCGGCGACGGTCCAGGTCTCGCGCCAGGGCCCGGCCTGCGGGGGCCGGCCGGGGCCGGGCGCGAGGCCGAAGCCTTCGAAGCTGGTGTCGGTCACCAGCATGTCCTTGCAGTCCGCCGGGGCGCGGGTGCCGGCGCCGACGAAGGCGTACATCAAAGCGTCGCGCTGGAGCACGACGTCGGCGCGGGTGGTGCCGGGCAGCGTCACCAGCGTGCGCACGCCCTCGCGGTCCGCCACGAACAGGATGTTGACGATGCGCTCCGCGCCGCAGCCGGAGACCGGGTAGCGCACCCACCAGGAGCCGGAGACCGGCATGCCGCGCCCGTCGAACGCCACGTCCTGGCGCAGCGTTGCGCTGATCTTGCCGTCGGTGAGGCTGGGGCAGTCCGGCAGCACCGCCTTGGGCACCCTCGCCCAGGCCTTCGCCAGCAAGGCGCGGTAGGCGTCCGAATAAAGGAAGCGCTGGAACCGCTCGGGGTCGGTCGTCGCCCCGGCCGGCGGCGCGGCGAGCGCCAGGGCGGCCGCGAGGAAGCCGGCCGCGAGGCGGGCGGCGCCGCGGCGGCCGGCCACGGAAAGGCAGGAAAGGCCGAAGCCCGCGTCGCGCATGGGGCACCGCACGGTCCCGGCCGCGCCGGAAGGCGCGGTCGCATTCGTTTGCCATACCACCGATGCGGGCGCGCCGCCATCGCCCGCCGCCTGTCGCGCCGCGCGGCCTTTGCTATAAGGAGCCACGCCCCGCCAGGCCCGCGAAGGAGCCCCCATGGCCGACTGGAACCCCGCCCAGTATCTGAAGTTTGAGGACGCGCGCACCCGCCCGGCGCGCGATTTGCTCGCCCAGGTGCCGGACCTGCCGGACTGCGCTCCGGATCTGGCGCCCGATCTGGTGCCGGAGGCGGCGCCGGCCCTGGTGGTGGACCTCGGCTGCGGGCCGGGCAATTCCACCGAGCTCCTGGCGGCGCGCTTCCCCGAGGCCGAGATCCTCGGCCTCGACACCTCGCCGGACATGATCGCCGCCGCCCGCGCGCGCCTGCCGGGCGCGCGGTTCGCGCTCGCCGATGCCGCCACCCTGACGCTGCCGCGGCCGGCGGCGCTGATCTATGCCAATGCGGTGCTGCAATGGGTGCCGGACCATGCGCGCCTGCTGCCGCGCCTGATGTCGCTGCTCGCGCCCGGCGGTGTGCTGGCGGTGCAGATGCCGGACACCCTGGAGGAGCCCGCCCACGTGGCGATGCGCGAGACCGCGCTCACCGGCCCCTGGGGCGACACGCTGCGCGACGCCGCCGGCGCGCGCACCCCGCTGCCGGCGCCGGGCGCCTATTACGATCTGCTCATCCCCCATGCCGCCCGCGTGGACATCTGGCACACCATCTACAACCACCCGCTCGACGGCGTCGGCGCCATCGTCGACTGGATGAAGGGCGCGGGGCTGCGCCCGTTCATCGATCCGCTGGAGGGCGACGCCCGCGCCCAGTTCCTGGAGGAATATCAGGCGCGCCTGCCCGCGGCCTATCCGGCGCGGGCGGACGGCAAGGTGCTGCTCGCCTTCCCGCGCCTGTTCATCGTCGCGACGGCGCGCTAGGAGGCGCGTTGCCCGACCGCGTCGGCTGGCGCCATTCGGCCCCGCGCCGGTCGCGCGGCGCGGCGCGGGCCGCTATAGAGGGGCGGTCAGATTGCGCCCGAGGTGATCCCATGTCCGAGACCGACCTGCCCGAAACGGACGAGGTGACGCTGGCGCTGCCCCGCGCCGCCGCGCTGGTGGCGTTCGATTTCATCGCCCGCCTGGTGGACGAGCAGGACCCCGAGGCGCAGAGCGCGCTGTTCGACGACCCGGCCGAGCCCGCCGCTTTGTGGACCCTGGTGGCCGCCTTCGAGCAGGTGCTGAACGAGCCGTTCGCGGAAGATTATCGCGCGGTGCTGGACGAGGCCCGGCGCAAGGTGCTCCAGACCCTGACCGACGGGTCCTGAGCGGCCGGCCTCACGCCCAGGGCAGGAGCCGGCGGCGCAGCCGCGCCTCCATGCGGGCGAAGGCACCGGGATCGTCGAGGGCGCGCGCCAGCACCAAAGCGCCCTGGATGGCGGCCACCGCCTCCTCGGCCAGGTCCGCCGCTTCGGCGGGGTCGTGCCCGGCGCGGGCGAGCGCGTCGGCGAGCGCGTCGCGCCAGCGGGCGAAGTAGCCATGCACCGCCGCGGCGAAGCGCGAGCGCACGTCGCCGAGCGCGAACAGGCCCACGAGACAGACGCGGCGACCGGACCGGAAATAGGCGGATATGTCCGCCAGCATCGCCGCCACGGCAGCCCGCGGGTCCTCGCCCGCGCGCAGGGGCTGGAACACATGGGCCTCGAACCAGCCGTCGATTTCCGCCAGCACGGCGCGCGCCATCTCCTCCTTCCCGCCGGGGAAGAAATGGTAGAGGCTGCCCTTGCCGAGCCCGGTCCGCTCGGTGATGAGGGCGAGGCTCGCGCCCTCGAAACCGTACTCGCGGAACACTTCGCCGAGCGCCGGCAGGACGTCCGCCCGCTCCATCACCATGCGCGCCATCTTGCCCTTCGCCTACATCCCCAGCTCTTCGAGACCGGGATGATCGGCCGGACGCGGGCCGAGGGGCCAGAGGAATCTGCGCTCGCCCTCTGTGATCGCCACGTCGTTGATCGACGCCTCGCGCCGGCGCATCAGGCCGTTCCCGTCGAACTCCCACTGCTCGTTGCCGTAGGAGCGGAAAAAGGCGCCGGCGGCGTCGCGCCACTCATACTGGAAGCGCACCGCGATGCGGTTGTCCTTGAGACCCCAGAGCTCCTTGATGAGGCGATAGTCGAGCTCCGTCGCCCACTTGCGAGCGAGGAAGGCGACGATGGCGGGGCGCCCGGCGAGGAATTCCGAGCGGTTGCGCCACCGGCTGTCCGGCGTATAGGCGAGCGCGACGCGCTCCGGATCGCGACTGTTCCAGGCGTCCTCGGCGAGGCGCACCTTGGCGGCGGCGCTCTCCGGCGTGAAGGGGGGCAAAGGCGGGCGTTGGGTCATGGCGGCTCCTGTACCGATCGGTTTTAATTTTACCGATTGGTACAGAATTGATTGACCCCGTCAAGGGCTCCCAAACGGGCCCTCACTCCGCCGCGCGCGGCATGCCCGGACGCATGGGCTGGTGCGGCGCCTCGCCGTGGTCGTCCGGCCCCGCGCCCGCCTCGGGCGCCTCGTCGCGGGCGCCGACGAAGCGGCCGAACACGTGGCCAAGGAAGCGGCTGACGTCGTCCATCACCGAGAACACCGCCGGCACGAACACCAGCGACAGCACGGTGGAGGTGATGAGCCCGCCGATCACGGCGATCGCCATGGGGGCGCGGAAGGAGCCGCCCTCGCCCAGGGCCAGCGCCGAGGGCACCATGCCCGCCACCATGGCGATGGTGGTCATGACGATCGGCTGCGCCCGCTTGTGGCCGGCCTCCATCAGCGCCGTGGTGCGGTCCATGCCCTGCGCCATGGCCTCGATGGCGAAATCCACCAGCAGGATGGCGTTCTTGGTGACGATGCCCATCAGCATCAGGAAGCCGATCACCACCGGCAGCGAGATCGAATTGTCGGTGATGAGCAGGGCGATGAACGCGCCGCCCACGGACAGCGGCAGCGAGATCAGGATGGTGATGGGCTGCAGCACGTCGTGGAACAGCAGCACCAGCACGGCGAGCACCATCATCAGGCCCGCCGCCATCGCCATGGCGAAGCCGGAGAACACCTCCTCCATGATCTCGGCGTCACCCGCCTCCTTCAGCGTCACGCCGGCGGGCAGGTTGCGCGCCGCGGGCAAGGCCTTCACCTTCTCCAGCGCCGCGCCGAGCGGCGTCGCGCCGACCAGGTCCGCCTCCACGGCCACACGCCGCGCGCGGTCGTAGCGGTCGAGCGCGGTCGGGCCCTTGCCGAAGGTGACGGTGGCCACCGCGGAGAGCGGCACCGCGGCGCCGGAGGCGGTGGGCACCTTCAGCGCGTCGAAGGTGGCGAGCCGCGTGCGGGCGCGCTCGTCGAGCTGCACCCGGATGTCGATCTGCCGGTCCTTGGCGGAGAACTTGGCGAGGTTGGCGGAAATGTCGCCGATGGTGGCGATGCGCACGGTCTCGGCGATGGTGTCCACCGAGACGCCGAGGTCCGCCGCCTCGTCGAGCTTCGGCACGATGCGGATCTCCGGCCGGTCGAGGGCGGCCGAGGACACCACGTTGGCGAGTTCCGGCACCTGGTCGCGCATCTGCTTTTCGAGCGCGAGCGCGGCGGTCTCCACCGCTGCGCCGTCGCTGCCGGAGAGGATCACCTGGAAGCCGCGCTGCGCGTTCTGGCCGTCGCGACTCCAGGTGAAGCGCAGATCGGGGATGGCGGCGAGCGGCGCGTGCAGCGCGCTCTCGAAGCTCTTCTGGTCGATGTCGCGCTCGGCGCGGGGCCTCAGGTTCACGACGATCTGCGCCTTGCGCACCTCGCCGGCGACCATGGACAGGCCGCCCTGCCCGCCGGCGCCGGCGGTGGCGTAGACGCTGCGCACCTCGGGCCGCGCCAGCATCATCTGCGTGATGCGGTCCGCCGCGCGCTGGGTCTCGGCCAGCGTCGTGCCCGGCGGCAGCTCGATGGACAGCATGGAGCGCGAGATGTCGTTGGTGGGCAGGAAGCCGGAGGGCAGCAGCGTCGACAGGAAGACCGAGCCGACGAAGATGGCGAGCCCCATGGCGATGGTCACGAGGCGGTGCCGCACCGACCAGGCGAGCAGGCGCTGATAGCCGCGCATGGCGAGCCCGTCCTTGTGGACGTGGCCGCTGTCGCGCAGGAAATAGGCGGCGAGCAGCGGCGTGATGAGCCGCGCCACGGCGAGCGAGAACAGCACCGCGATCGCCACCGTGATGCCGAATTGCTTGAAGTACTGCCCGGCGATGCCGCCCATGAAGGACACCGGCGCGAACACCGCGACGATGGTGAGGGTGGTCGCCACCACCGCGAGGCCGATCTCGTCCGCCGCCTCGATGGCGGCGCGGTAGGGCGACTTTCCCTGCCGCATGTGGCGCACGATGTTCTCGATCTCGACGATGGCGTCGTCCACCAGGATGCCGGTGACGAGGGTGATGGCCAGCAGGCTCACCCCGTTGAGCGAGAAGCCGAGCAGGTCCATCACCCAGAAGGTGGGCAGGATCGACAGCGGGATCGCGAGCGTGGTGATGAGCGTCGCCCGGAAGTCGCGCAGGAACAGGAACACCACGATCACCGCCAGCACCGCGCCCTCGATCAGGGTGTGCATGGCGGACCGGTAGTCCGACTTGGTGTAGCGCACCGTGGTGTCGATCTCGGTGATGGTCACGTCCGGATAGGCGCCGCGCAGCGTCGCCAGGTCCTTCTCCACCCGGTCGTAGACGTTGACGTCCGAGAACCCCTTGGCGCGGTAGACGCCGAACGCGACCACGCTCTTGCCGTCGAGGCGGGCGAAGACGCGCGGCTCGGCCGCCCCGTCGCTCACCGTGCCGAGGTCCTTCAGGCGCACCGAGCGGCCGTTGGAGAGCGCGATGCGGGTGTCGGCGAGCTCCTCGACGCTGGCGGCGCCCGCCAGCGTGCGGATCGACTGCTCCTGCGTGCCCACCTCGCCGCGTCCGCCGGACACGTCGAGATTGGTGGCGCGCAGCTGCCGGCTCACGTCGGCCGCGGTGACGCCGAGCGCCATCAGCCGGTCGGGATCGAGCGCGACCCGGATCTCGCGGTCGACGCCGCCCTCGCGCTTGACCTGGGCGACGCCGCGCACGCCCTGGAGCGCGCGCGCCAGCGTGTCGTCCACGAACCAGGACAGCGCCTCGGGCGTCATGGCGGGCGAGGACACCGCGAAGGTGACGATGGGCAGGCCCTCGATGTCGACGCGCTGGATCAGCGGCTCGTCGATGGCGCGCGGCAGCTCGCTGCGGATCTTGGTGACGGCGTCGCGGGTGTCGTTCACCGCCCGGTCCACCAGCGTCTCCAGGTGGAACTCCACCGTGGTCACGCTGGTGCCCTCGGAGATCGAGGAGGTGATGTGCTTCACCCCGGCGACGCCGGCGATGGCGTTCTCCACCTTCTTGGTCACCTGGGTCTCGAGCTCGCTCGGCGCGGCGCCCGCCTGGGTGACCGTGACCATGACGATGGGCACGTCGATGTTGGGCATCTGCGTCACCGGCAGCGAGCGGAAGTGCACGATGCCGAGCGCGGTGAGAATGACGAACAAAACGAGCGAGGGGACCGGCTTGCGGATCGCCCAGGCGGAGACGTTGAGAGCCATCAGCGCACCTCGTTCGCGGCGGTCTCGACCGGGTTCACGCGATCGCCGTCGCGCAGGAAGCCGCCGGCACGCGCCACCACCTGTTCGGTGCCCGAGAGCCCTTGGGTGACCAGCACCCGCCCGGCGTTCTTGAGCGCCACCGTGACGGGGCGGCGGGAGACCGTGCCGTCGTCCACCCGCAGCACATAGGCGCCGGCGGCATCGAACATGACCGCCGACTGGGGCAGCGAATATCCGCTCCTGGTGCCGAGCGCGATCACGCCGCGCCCGTAGGCGCCGGGCTTGAGGCGGGGATCGGCCGGCAGCGCGATCTTCACCCTGCCGAGACGGGTGGACTTGTCCACCTCCGCGGAGACCAGCCGCACCGTTCCGGCGAGCGGCGCCTCGAAGCCGGCGGGCGTCACCGCGGCGCTCAGGCCGACCTTCATGCGCGGCATGGCGTCCTCCGGCACTTCGGCGTCGAGGTCGATGGCGCCGTCCTGGGCGATGCGGAACAGCGGCTCGCCGCGCGCCGACAAGGCGATGGCGCCGAGCCGCGCGGTGCGGGCGAGGACGACGCCGGAGGCCGGGGCGCGCACGTCGGTGCGCTTAAGCCTGACCTCGACCTCGTCGCGCTGGGCCTTCACGAACACTTCCTCGGCCTCGGCGGCGGTCAGCGCCTCGCGGGCGGCCGCCACCTGGGCGCGCGCGACCTTCACGGCCCGCTCGCGCTCGTCCAGGGTCTCCTGGGAGGCGGTGCCGGTCTTGCGCAGCTGGCGCGTGCGCTCCACCGCGGCGCTGGCCTCGGTCTCCTGGGCCAGCACCTGATCGAGCGCGGCGCGCTGCTGGGCGATGGCGGCGCGGGCCTTGGCGGCGCTCGCGGTGTTCTGGGCGAGCTGGGTCTCCAGCACCTCGCGGGACAGGCGGGCGAGCACCTGCCCCTTCGCCACGCTGTCGCCGACCTCGACCAGGATCTCCATCAGGCGGTAGCCCTCGATCTCCGGGCCTACCTCGATCTCCTCGCGCGGCAGCAGCGATCCGGTGACCAGCAGCGTCTCGGTGACCTCGTCCTCAACCGGCCGCACGACCGTGACGCTGAGGGCGGTCGGCGCGGCGCCGGTGGAAGCCTCGGCCCGCGCGCGCGGGGCTGCGGCGCCGGCGGCAAGCGTGGCCAAACCGAGGACGAGGAAAGCGGAAGCGACGGCGCGGGCCATGACGGGACGGACTTTCGACGGTGAGGGCGGCGCAACATGGTGGCGAACGACGGCAATCCCGTGGCCGGACGCGCGCGCGCCGCCACTTCGCTTATCCGGGTGGACGGGGGCGGCGGACGCCATGCTCAGCCCTCCCTGCCGGCGGGAGCGAGCATCCGCACCACCAGGCGGTGGATGTCCGGCAGGCGCGCGGTGATCCGCCATTCGGGGTGGAGCTGGTGGTTGAGGATGATGCCGTCGCCCATGATCTGGAGCAGGATCATCACCTCGTCGAGCGACAGGCCGGGGTCGATCTCGCCGCGCGCGACCGCCTCCTCCAGCGCCGCTCTCAGATGGACGCGCGTCTCCTCCTCGCACGGCTCCACCGCGGCGCGCAGCGGCGCGTTGCGGATGGCTTCCGCCATGATCTCCGGACCCAGCGTGGCGGTGGGCAGCGTCTGCTCCTCCAGCAGCTGGCGCAGGCATCCCATCAGCCCGCCCAGGATGGTGGGCGCCTTGCGCACCTCGTCGAACACGTGCAGGCGGTCGGCGCGCTCGTCCTCGACGATGGCGGCGATGATCGCCTCCTTGGAGGGGAAATGGCGGTAGAGCGCGCCTGGGCTCATGCCGGCCTCGGCGCAGATCTTCTGCATGGAGGCGCCGTGGAAGCCGTCGCGGGCGAAGCAGGCCATGGCGGCGGCCAGGATGCGCTGCTGCTGGGGGCTGCGCTTGGGCGCCGACGCGCCCGTCTCGAGCGCCGCGATGTCGGGGCCGGCGGCGGCGGGCGCGGTGGTGTGGGGCAGGGCGGAGGACTCCGGCAGCGAATGAACGTTCGCTCTCGTCTAGCGCAACCCCGGCGCCGGCGCAAGAATGAACGTTCACTCTCGCTGCCTGTGGCCGCGGCCGGCCGGTCCGCGCGGGTCGCGCGGATCGCGCCCGCAGCCTTCCCCGCCCCCCGGGACGTGCCGTGGCCGGCCCCGCCCTTGAGAGACCGGCCGCGAGCGCTTACCTCTGCACCTGACCGCCACCGGGACGTCCCATGTTCGCCGCCGCCTTCCTAGCCCTGGGCCAGACCTTCTCGCCGCTCCTGCGCGGCCTGCTGCTCAAGTCCGTCGCCCTCGCCATCCTGGTGCTGGCGGCGCTCGCCATCGGCCTCGAGGCGGCGCTCGCTTATTTCGTCGACATCCCGAGCTATCCGTGGATCGAGACCACGCTCGCCGTGGTGGCGGGGCTCGGCCTGGTGTTCGGCGTGTTCTACCTGGTGCCGGCGGCGTCCTCGCTGGTGGCGGGTTTCTTCGCCGACGACGTGGCGGAGCGGGTGGAGGCGCAGAGCTATCCCGACGCGCCGCCCGGCCGCCCGCAGCCGGTGCTGCGTTCGGTGGCCTTCACGCTGCGCTTCTTCGGCGTGGTGCTGGCGGTGAACCTCGCCGCGGTGCTCCTGCTGCTGGTGCCGGGCGTCAATCTGGTGGTGTTCTACGTGGCGAACGCCTACCTGCTCAGCCGGGAATATTTCGAGATGGCGGCCATGCGCTATCGCACGCCGGAGGAGGCGCGGGCGCTGCGGCGCGCGAACGCCCCGGCGATCTTCCTCGCCGGCCTCATCATCTGCCCCATCCTCCTGGTGCCGATCCTCAACCTCATCATGCCGGTGTTCGGCACCGCCTACATGGTTCACCTGCACCGGCGGCTCGCGCCGCTGCCGGCGCCGGGCGCCAAGCGCATCGAGGCCACGGCCGAAGCCTCCTGAGGAGGCCGCCGGCGCGCTCATGTTGCGCCGCGGCCGGAACCGGGCTACAGCGCGGGATGCGGGCCGAGGCGCGGACCGAGGCGCGCCCGGGGACGACTTCTTCCATCTCGCGCGCCGGGAGGCGTAGATGAAACGCACCACGCTCTGGGTGGCGGTGGCAAGCGTCGGCGTCGGCCTCACGGTGCTCGGCCTCAAGACGCTCGCCTACCTGGTTACTGGATCGGTGGCGCTGCTCTCCGACGCGCTGGAGAGCATCATCAACGTGGCCGCGTCGGGCACCGCTCTGGTGGCGCTGCACATCTCGGCCCAGCCGGCGGACGCCAACCATCCTTATGGTCACCACAAGGCGGAATACATCTCGGCGGTGATCGAGGGCGTCCTGGTGGTGCTCGCGGCGTTCACCATCATGCGCGAGGCCTATTTCGGCTTCCAGGATCCGCGTCTGCCCGAACAGCCGCTGAAGGGCATGCTGCTCAACGGCGCCGCCACCGCCCTCAACGCGGTCTTGTGCCTGGTGCTGCTGCGGGTGGGCCGGGCCAACCGCTCGCCGGCTCTGGTGGCCGACGGCAAGCACATCCTGACCGACGTGGTGACCTCGGCCGGCGTGCTCGCCGGCTTCGTGCTGGTGCCGGTCACCGGCTGGCCGCAGCTCGATCCCATTCTGGCCGGCCTGGTGGCGCTCAACGTGCTGTGGACCGGCTGGGGCCTGATGCGGGAATCGGTCGGCGGGCTGATGGACGCCGCGCCGCCGCCGGACGTGGTGGCCCGCATCCGCGAACTGGTCTCCACCCATGCGGAGGGCGCCATCGAGGCGCACGATTTGCGCACCCGCCATGCCGGGCGCATCACTTTCGTGGAATTCCATTTGGTGGTGCCCGGCTCCATGACGGTCGCCGCCGCCCACGACATCTGCGACCGCATCGAGCGCGCGCTCGAGACCGACATGGACGACACCGAGGTCACCATCCACGTGGAACCGGAAGCCGAGGCCAAGCATAGGGGCGTGGTGGTGCTGTGAACCGCGCCACGCGCGGCGGGGTCATTTCCTTCCCCGCGCCGTGCCCTTAAAGTCCGCCTCCCGCATCCTCCGGATTGCCCATGCCTTCCAAGCTCCTTCTCGCGGACATCGGCGGCACCACCACGCGCCTCGCGCGCGCCGGCGCCGACGGCGTGCCGTTCGACGTGCGCATCGAGACCAACGATTCCTATGCCAGCCTCGAGGAGCTGGCGGGGGCCTATCTCGCCGGCCTCGGCGGCGCCCGCCCCGCGCTCGGCGCCTTCGCCGTGGCCGCGCCGGTGGACGGGGAGGAGGTGCGCCTCACCAATCGCGACTGGCGCTTCAACCGCGCCGACCTCGCACGCGCGCTGGGCCTTGCCGAACTGGCGGTGGTCAACGACTTCGCCGCGCTCGCCCATGCGGTGCCGCTGCTGACGCGCGAGGACCTGATCGAAGTGGGCGCCGGGCGCGCCACGCCGGGCGATCCGGTGCTGGTCTGCGGCCCCGGCACCGGCCTCGGCACCGCCGTTCTGCTGCCCCGCCCCGAGGGCAACATCGTGCTCGCGAGCGAGGCCGGGCACATGCGGCTCGGCGCCGTGACCACCGACGAGGCCCGCGTGATCGCCCATCTGGTGCGCGACCTGGGGCCGGTGGCGGTGGAGCACGTGCTCTCCGGCCATGGGCTGGTGCGGCTGCACCGCATCCTGTCGGGCGAGAGCCTCACCTCCCAGGCCATCATCAAGGCCGCGGTCCACGGCCAGCGCAGCGAGCGCGAGACCTGCGACGTGTTCCTGCGCATTTTCGGCCGGGTGCTGGGCGACCTGGCGCTCGCCTTCGAGGCCAAAGGCGGCGTGTTCGTCGCCGGGGGGCTGGGTCGCGCCATGGCCCACATGTTCGCCGACAGCCCGTTCCGCGCCGCCTTCGACGATCACCCGCCTTATACCGACCGGCTCACTTTGATCCCGATCCAGGTGGTGATGCACGCCACCCCCGGCCTGCTGGGCGCGGGGCAGGTGGGCCGCGCCATGCTGGCGCGCCGCGCGGCCGGCGCCTGAACGGGCGGTCCGCAAGGGGCGGACCGTCCTAGGCGGCGCGCGGGCGGGCCTCCTCGGCATCGCAGAACGCGCAGATGAGGTCCACGAGGTCGCCCGCCGCGCCGGTGAGGTCCGCGCTGACGCACAGCGCGAGTTCGGTGGGTGCGATGTCGGGCCAGAGCCGGGTATCGGTGAGGATGCGCTGTCCGGCATCGATGGCGCGACGGGTGAGCACCGCGACGCCGAGCCCGCCCTCCAGCGCCGCCTTGATGCCGAGCAGCGCCGAGCTCTCATAGGCGATGCGCCAGGGCCGCCCCGCTTGCTCCAGGGCATGCACCGCGCGGGCGCGGTAGAGGCAGCCCTGGCGAAACGCCACGAGCGGCACCACGTCGGCCCTGGGCTCCACCGCCGCGCCCGCGACCCAGACCAGGCGCTCGCGCCAGACCCGGTGCGCCGGCCCGCTCATCGGCTCGCGCTTGGCGAGCACCAGATCGAACTCGCCGCGCGCGAGGCCCGCCAGCAGGTCGGCGCTGAGCGCGCACTGGACCGCCAGGCGCACGTCTGGCCGCGCCAAAGCGAAGCGGGAGATCACTTCGGTGAGCGCGGCCACGGCGAAATCATCGGGAATGCCGAGCCGCACGATGCGCGCCGGCGGCGCGGCGGCCAGAGCGGCCTCCGCTTCGGCATTGAGGCTGAGGATGCGCCGGGCATAGCCGAGCAGCACCTCGCCTTCCGCCGTGGTCCGCACGCCCTTGCCGTCGCGCAGCAGCAGGCGGCGGCCGAGCTGGTCCTCGAGACGCCGGATCTGCTGGCTCACGGTGGACTGGGTGCGGTGGACGCGCGCGCCGGCGCGGGTGAAGCCCCCGGCATCCACCACACTGACGAAGGCCCGCAGAAGGTCGTGATCCGGCATGGCGGCGGCACTGATTGATTTTTCGAATGCCGATTATGTCAACATTGAATTTCCAAATGCAAGCGCGCCGTGCTCTCTGCCCTCAGGGAGACTTGCCATGCACGCCGCCGCCGCCCTGCGCAGCCGGGACCACACGCCGGTCCTGATCCTGGCCTTCTGCCTGCTGTGGAGCTCGGCCTTCGCGGCGGCGAAGATCGCGCTCATCTATTGCCCGCCGCTGCTGCTGCTCGCGGGGCGCTTCCTGCTCGCCGGCACGCTCATCCTCGGCGCCTGCGCCCTCTTCGGGCAGTTGCGGCGGATCCCGGCGCGGGAGGTGGCCGCCCTCGCGCTCATGGGCGTGCTCAACAATGCCTGCTATCTCGGCCTCAGCTATGTGGGGATGACCACTGTCTCTTCCGGCTTCACGGCGGTCCTCATCAGCGCCAATCCGCTGCTCACCGCGCTCGCGGCCGGGCCGCTCCTGGGCGAGCGGCTCAGGCCGCTGAAGCTCGCGGGCCTCGCCCTCGGCATGGCGGGAGTGGCGATGGTGGTGCGTTCGCGCCTCGGCGGCGGGGCGGAGGACGTGACCGGCACCCTGTTCGTGCTCGCCGCCCTCGTGACGCTCGCTGCCGCGACGCTGCTGTTCAAGCTGGTGCGCACCGGCGCGCCTTTGTGGATGGGCAGCGGCATCCAGTCCCTGGCGGGCGGCCTCGCGCTCGCGCCGGCGGCGCTGCTGACGGAGACTGTCGGCGCGATCCAGCCCTCGCTGCCGCTCGCCGCCGCCTTCCTCTATCTCACGCTGGGCGCCTCGGTCGCCGGCTTCAGCCTGTGGTTCTTCATCCTGTCGCGGGCGAGCGCCACCAAAGCGAGCGCGCTGCATTTCCTGATGCCGCCGCTCGGCCTCCTGTTCGGCTGGCTGCTGCTGGGCGAGCGCGTGCCGCCGCTCGATTTGCTTGGCATCGTGCCCATTGCGCTCGGCATCCGCCTCGTCACCGCAGGCCGCGCGGTCAGAAGCGGTATTGTGCGCTGAGGACCAGGCCGTTCTCCTGCGGCGCGTTGCGGGCGAAATAGGTGCCCACCACCGCGAGCTGGAGCGTCAGCGCCGCCGACCAGTCGTAGGCGGCGCCGAGCTGGAGCTTGTAATAGGCGTAGGAGACGCCGAAGAACGGCCCCTCCCCGGCGCCCTCCGAGATCACGTTGAAGGACTGCACCAGCAGCTGCCAGCGCTCCGCCACCCGCACGCCCAGCGTCGCGTCGAGACGGAACTCGTCCGGCGGCGGGCCGTAGCGCTGGCGCTGGGCCGCCTGGAGATCGACATAAGCCGGCTTGCCGAACATCTCGAACGAGACACCGGCGAGCAGGCGCAGATCGAGCTCGGCGTCCTCATAACCCACCGCGGCGGCGCTCTGCGAGCTTCCGGTGCCGGGAATGCGCGCCACCACCTGGGCGGAGAGAGCGCCCGCCCCGCTTTGATAGAGCCGCACCCGGCCGCCGAGGCTGGTATAGCCCGGCCCGGCATAGGAGGCGGGCGCCGGCGCCCCCAGATGGACGGCGAGGAATTGCGGCGCGGCGATCAGCGTCAGCCAGTCGGTGGCGCCATATTCGAAGACGAGGTCCACCTCCACCTTCTCGTAAGGCCGGCTCGAGAGCAGGTCCGAGGAGGGACCGAATTCCTGGTTGGCGCTCGCGGCGGTGGTCTGGAGGATGATCTGGCCCTCGCCGGCCCCGAGCGTCCAGGCTCCGGCCTGCGCCGCGCTCGGCGCGAGCGCCAGACAGAGGACGGGACAGGCGACGAGACACAAGATGCGCCAGCCGATTGGCCGCCGCCCGCGCGCATGGCCCGGCGGCCGCGCGCGGCGCGCGCCCGGCCCCCCTCCGCACCCCGATCCAACGTGCCAGCGCCCCCCCATGGCCCGCGCTCCCCGACCGGGGACACTATAGGCCGCAATTGTGTCGTTCCGCACGCGGCGCGGGTTATCTCACCTTGCGTAAATTTCATTTCCCTCGTCTTGCCGCCTCATTTCGAACCCACCATATTAGCGCCGGACCGCCTTGCGCCCGTTGGCGTCAGGACGGTTGGAAATGTCTTTAAGGGGAACGACGATGTCCGATTATGATCGCAACGTCGCCGGGCGTTGGAACACGACGGTGGCGCGCTCGGAGGCCGCGATCGACCAGGGCCTCCGCTCTTATATGCTGAGCGTCTACAACTATATGGCGCTCGGCCTCGCCATCACCGGCGCCGCCGCGCTCGGCACCTTCATGATGGCGGTGACCACGGATCCGGCCACCGGTCGCATGGCTCTGACCGCAGTGGGTCAGTTCCTGTTCCAGAGCCCGTTCCGGTGGGTGGTGATGCTCGCGCCGCTCGGCGCGGTGTTCTTCCTGAGCTTCCGCGTGGAGCGCATGAGCGTGTCCGCCGCCCAGCTGACCTTCTGGGTGTTCGCGGCCATCATGGGGATCTCGCTGTCGACGATCTTTCTCGTCTATACGCACGAGAGCATCGTCCGGGTGTTCTTCATCACCGCCGCCTCCTTCGGCGCGCTGAGCCTCTACGGCTACACCACGAAGAAGGACCTCTCCGGCATGGGCTCGTTCCTGATGATGGGCCTGTTCGGCATCATCATCGCCTCGTTGGTGAACATCTTCCTCGGCTCCACGATGCTGCAGTTCATCGTGTCGGTCGTGGGCGTGCTGGTGTTCGCGGGCCTCACCGCCTACGACACCCAGCGCATCAAGGAGATGTACTTCGCCGGCGACGATACCGCCGTCATGGGCAAGAAGGCCATCATGGGCGCGCTCGCGCTCTACCTGGACTTCATCAACCTGTTCATGATGCTGCTGCAGCTGTTCGGCGGCCGCAACCAGGAGTGATCCGGCGGCCGCAAGGCCGGCCCGGCGAATGCGAGGAAAAGCCCCGGCCCTGCCGGGGCTTTTCTGTTTGAGTGGCCGGATGGCGGCTGTATGCTTCGACGGCCTGTCTACACCGGCGGGCGCCCGTCCGCGCCACCAGCCCCATGAAAATCCGCACCGCCACCCCCGCCGACCTCGACGCCATCACCGCGATCTATGCCCAGGCCGTGCGCGAGGGCACGGCGAGCTTCGAGCTGGTGCCGCCCGGCCAGGACGAGATGGCGCGCCGCATGGCGGCGATCGCGGCGCACGGCGGCCCCTATCTCGTCGCCGAGCTGGACGGCGTTCTCGCCGGCTACGCCTATGCCAGCGCCTTCCGCCCGCGCGCGGCCTACCGGCACACGGTGGAGGATTCCATCTATGTCGCCCCCGGCTTCCAGGGGCGCGGCCTCGGCCGGGCGCTGCTCACCGCGCTCATCGAGGCCAGCGAGCGGCGCGACTACCGCCAGATGGTGGCGGTGATCGGCGACAGCGGCAATGAGGGCTCGATCGCGCTGCACCGCGCCTGCGGCTTCGCCCACATGGGCACGCTGGTCGCCACCGGCCTCAAGTTCGGCCGCTGGATCGACACCGTGCTGATGCAGCGCCCGCTCGGCGCCGGCGCGGCCGACCTTCCAGGAATGTGAAGGGTCGGCGCGCCGGACCCGCGGCCCCGATCAGCGGGTGAACAGCGTGCCGACGCCGTGGTCGGTGAGCAGCTCCAAGAGCACCGCGTGGGGCACCTTGCCGTCGAGGATGACGACGCCCTCCACGCCCTGCTCCAGGGCGTAGATGCAGGTCTCCACCTTCGGGATCATGCCGCCGGAGATGGTGCCGTCGGCGATCAGCGCCCGCGCCTCGGCGATGGTGAGACGCTCGATCAGCGCCTTCGACTTGTCGAGCACGCCGGGCACGTCGGTGAGCAGCATCAGGCGCTTGGCGCCGAGCGCGCCGGCGATGGCGCCGGCGAAGGTGTCGGCGTTCACATTGTAGGTGCCGCCGTCCACCGCCGCCGCCACGGGGGCGAGCACGGGGATCAGCTCGCGGCCGAGGATCTGGTCCAGCACCGTGGTGTCCACCGTGTCCGGCTCGCCCACGAAGCCGAGATCCACCACCTGCTCGATCTTGCTGTCCGGGTCCACCAGGGTGCGGGTCGCCTTGCGGGCGCGCACCATGTTGCCGTCCTTGCCGCACAGGCCGATGGCCTTGCCGCCCGCCTCGTTGATGAAGCCGACGATCTGCTTGTTGATGGAGCCGGCGAGCACCATCTCGACGATCTCCACCGTCGCCTTGTCGGTGATGCGCAGGCCGGCGGCGAACTGCGACTTGATGCCGAGCTTCTCCAGCATGGCGCCGATCTGCGGCCCGCCGCCATGCACCACCACCGGGTTCACGCCGGCCTGCTCGAGCAGCACGATGTCCTGGGCGAAATGGCGCGCCACGTCCTCGTTGCCCATGGCGTGGCCGCCATATTTCACCACCACGACGGCATCGTCGTAACGCTGCATGTGCGGCAGCGCCCGGGCCAGGACCTCGGCCTGGAGTTGCGCCTCGGTGGCGGGGATCGGCTCGCTCATGGAAGGCTCGCTCTCGGGGTCTGGCGGTGCGCCGGCGGCAGGCGGGCGCCGGCCGCGGACCTTCTAGCCGGTTCACCGGCGGCGGGAAAGACCGGCGCCTGCCGGGCAGCGACGCCGGGGCAGGCGGCGATGGCCCGCGCACGGCCATCGGCGGGCCTTGGCGGCACCACAATCTGGCTGTCAAGAGCGCACCCTGGCGGCATCGCTCCGGCGCATCGGCGCGCGGCGCGGCGCGGCCGCCGTCCTTCCCGCAGGGCCCGATCCATGGACGCAAGAGCCGCTCCCTCCGCCCCGCCCGCCGGCCCGCCGTCCTGGCGCCGCCCGGCGCACGATCTGCCGGGCGGCGCCATTGCGTTCGCCTTCCTGGCCTGCCTCGCGCTGGTGGCGATCCCGATCGTGACCCACCCGATCCCGCCGCTGTCGGACTATGTGAACCACCTCGCCCGCATGCGGGTGATCGCGGTGCTGCCGCACGACGCCGACCTCGCCCGCTTCTACAGCCTCGAATGGGCGGTGATCCCGAACCTGATGATGGACCTCGTGGTGCCGGTGATCGACCACGTCACCAGCGTCTATGCGGCAGGCGAGATCTACACGCTGATGTGCTTCGCGCTCATCGCCGGCGGCTCCATGGCGCTGCATCGCGCCTTGTTCGGGCGCTGGTCCTCGCTGCAGCTGCTCGCCTTCCCGCTGCTCTATAACGGCGTCTTCCTGATCGGCGTGATGAACTATTATTTCGGCATCGGCCTTGCCCTGTGCGCGCTGGCCGCCTGGGTGGCGTTGCGCGAGAAGCCGTGGCCGTGGCGCTTTGCGGTCTCGACCGCATTCGTGGTGGTGCTGTTCTTCTGCCATCTGGTGGCGGCCGGCATCTACGCCATCGGCGTCCTCGCCTACGAGGCCCTGCGCCTGTGGCAGGGGCACGGCCGCCCGCTCGGGCCGCGGCTCGCCGCCTTCGTCGCCGCCGGACTGCCGTTCGCGGCGACCGTGCCGCTGATGCTCGCCAGCCCCACCTGGGGCCTTTCGGGCGAGAACTATTGGGAGCCGAAGGGCAAGATCGACGGCATCGAGCTCGTCCTCAATGTCTATTTCGACTACGTGGCGTTCGCGCTCACGGCGATCGTGGTGGCGGCGGGCGTCTGGGCCGCGCGGCACCGGCTGCTGCGCATCCACCCGCTGCTCGCGCCGCTGCTGCTGGTCTCGGGCGCGGTCTATCTCGCCATGCCGCGCGTCGCCTTCGCCACCTACATGGCCGACCAGCGCATCCCGGTCGCCATCGCCTTCATGGTGCTCGCCACCGTCGGCGTCGACCTCAGGCACCGGCTCGCGCGGCGCGGCTTCCTGGTGGTGCTGCTGGTGATGATCGGCGTGCGCGTCGCCGAGGTGCAGGTGGTGTGGGACCAGCTCACCCGCTGGACCTTCGACTTCCGCCGCTCGGTGGGCGACATCCGGACCGGCTCGCGGGTGCTGGTGGCCTATGGCGACGTCACCGGCGGCCAGGACGTGCGCGACCTAGGACTGATGCACGCCGCCTGCCTCGCCATGATCGAGAGGTCGTCCCTGGTCTCGACCGCCTTCACCGTCAAGGGCAAGCAGATCCTGCGCGTGAACCGGCCCTACGCCTTCAGCGTGGACACCGAGGACGGCACGCCGCCGCAGGTGGAGCAATTGCTGCTCGCCGCGGACGAGCCCTCCGTCGACGGGCCCCATTATTGGGACCTGTGGCCGCAGAACTTCGACTATCTCTATGTGCTGTTCACCGAACCGGACGCGCCGAACCCGGACCCGGACCGCCTGAAGCTGCGCTTCGCGGGCGAACGGTTCCAGCTCTACGAGGTGATCCCGCCCGGCGGCTGAGCCCGCCCGCCTCAGAACAAGGGCGGCACGAACCCCACCGGCAGCGGGCCGAACTTCAGCGCCCCCTTGGAAAAGGTCAGGGCGAAGCTCACCCCTTTGCGGCCTTCCACCGTGGCCGGCTTGCCGACCATGGCGAGGGCGCCGACGATGGGGGCGAGGTCCGAGGGAATCGCGCGCGCCCGGCCGAGCCCCGCGACCAGTTCCTGGAAGCCGGCAAAGCCGAGGTCCAGATTGCCGTTGAGCAGGCCCGCCGTGTCGACCGAGAGGGTGCCGGAGGCGGTGGCGGCAACGGAGGGGGTGGTCAGCGTCAGCCGGTCGAGGCGGGCGACGCCGCCGGCCGCGGCCCAGGCCTTGAGGCGCTGCTCCACCGCCATGGGGCGCAGGTCCGCCGCCGCCGTCACCGTGCCCTGGACGGTCATGTCCAGCGGCCCGGGGCTGCCCGCGAGATCGAGCACCGCGGCGCGCGCATTCTTCACCCCGATGGCGTAGTCGACGCTGTCGATCGAGCCTTCCACGCCCGGCGTCCGGCGCACGTGGAACTCGAACAGATGTGCGCCCAGCACCGGGTTTGCGGCCGCCGTCCCCGCCGCGGAGCCCGCTGCCGGGGTGGTCGGGGGCGCCCCCGGCCCGGCGTCGCGCGCCTCCTCGAGGCGCGGCTCGGTGACCTGGAGCGAGAAGCGCTGGGGGCGACCGGAGAGGTCGCCCACCCCGCTCATCTGCAGCAGCGACCAGGTGGCCGCGTAGGTCTTGCCGGTGCCCCGGTCCACCACGCGGGCGGGCGGCTCGAACTCGGCGACGATGTGGCTCGGCGCCCAGATCTGGGCCACCGCCTGGGCCGAGGCGGCGGTGACGACGATGGGATCGCCGCCGCGCGTCTCCAGGCTCGGGCCGCGGCACTTCAGCTCGAAGCGGAACGGATAGCCGGCAAGATGGCGTTCGGCGCAATTCCAGATCCGGCCGAGCCGGCCCTCGCGGGCGATCCAGGCGTCGATCTCGCGCTCGGCGCGGTTCGAGCCATAGAACCACACGCCGCTCCACACCGCGGCCAAAAGGACAAACACGGCGAGGGGAACGAAGACGACCCAGGACTTCCTGCGGACGGGCGGTGCGGCTTGATCGGACATCGGCGACCTGGCTCGTGCTTGCGGCGGGGCTCCGGCGCTGTTAGGCGACGCTCTTCGCCGTCTGTCAACGTTCCCCTACGAGCCGTGCCGCATGCCGTCGGATCATGTGCCGCCGAGCGATCGGCCCAACGCCGCGCCCCCGCCCAACGCGCCGGGGGGCGATCTGGCGCGGGATCCCTGGGTCTTCGCCTATGGTTCCCTGATGTGGAATCCGGGCTTCCCCTTCGCCGAGCGGTGCGAGGCCCGGCTCATCGGCGCGCACCGGGCGCTGTGCGTGTATTCGTTCCACCATCGCGGCACGCCGGAGCATCCGGGCCTGGTGCTGGGGCTCGATCTCGGCGGCGCATGCCGAGGCATCGCCTATCGCGTTGCGGCAAGCGACTGGCCGCAGGTCGACGCCTATCTGACGGCGCGGGAGCAGATTTCCGGGGTCTACCGCGAATGCACCCGCCGCATCCGGCTGCTGGACGGCTCGCGCCGGGACGAGCCGGCGCTCGCTTATTTGGTGAACCGGGCCCATCCCCAATATGCCCGCGGGCTCGGGCTCGAGGAGCAACTGGCTTTGGTGCGGCGCTCGCACGGCAAATCGGGACCCAATGCCGACTATGTGGTGGCCACCGTGGCGGCGCTGGAGGCGCTCGGCCTCGCCGATCCGGGGCTCACCTGGATCGCGCACCAGCTGCGCCCGCGCCACGGCGCCTGAGGGTCCCGCCGCCGGCGTCGCCGCTCAGGCGGCGGCGCGTCGGGTGATGGCGAGGCCGAGCGGCATGGCGGTGCCGGTCTGGCGCGGCTGGGCGCGTTCGCGCTCGATCGGGGCGCGTTCGCGGATCAGCCCGCGCAGCGCCGGGGCCGGCGCATCGCCGAACACGTGGATGTGGATTTCCTCGGCCTCCAGCCGCTCGGCCATGCGCCGGGCGTCGGCGCCGGGCCGGCCGGCCCACATGGCGATCGGCCCCGCCGGCGTGCGGCGGGTGACCAAAGCGATGGCGTCCGGATATTCGGGCGCCTGGTCGGCCGGGTAGACCGAGAATACGTGGCGGACACCGTCCGCGTCCCGCCAGAAGCGGTAGCGCGCACCCAAAGCGCCGTTTTTCAGGCCGTTGAGCCGGCCCGCATCGGCCAGGGGAAGGAGGAGCGAATCAGTCGCGTTCATGAGAACGAAACTAGAACGGCGGCCGCAGGCCTTCAAGAGTTTTCCACAGAGTGTGGATAACAGGGCGTTTCCACCGGGCCTCTCATCCCTCCCGTCCGGTGCCCGGCGCCTCGGCCAGCGCGGCGCGGCCTTCGGCCAGGAGGCGGTCGCTCGCGGTCTCGATCTCGCGCTCCATGCGGGCGAGGAACTCCTCGCGCCGCAGCCCCGGCGGCAGGGCCGGCAGGAATTCCACCTTGATGGTTCCGGGCCGGAAGTTCAGCGCCCGGCGCGGCCAATAGAGACCGGAATTGAGCGCCACCGGAAGGCACGGCACGCCGAGGCTGGCATAAAGATGGGCGACGCCGAACTTGTAGGCCGGCGGGGCGCCCGGCGGACGCCGCGTGCCCTCCGGGAAGATCAGGATCTGCCGCCCGCCGGCGATCTCGGCGCGGGCGGCGCGCGTCATCGCCTTCAGCGCGGCGGAGCCGGCCGAGCGGTCCACCGGGATCATGCGCGCCTTGGCGGCGAACCAGCCGAAGATCGGGATCCTCATCAGCTCGCGCTTCAGGATGAAGGCGGGATCCGAGAAATAGGGCAGCAGCGCCAGCGTCTCCCACGCCGACTGGTGCTTGGCGGCGATCAGCAGCGGTCCTTCGGGAATGTGCTCGGTGCCCGTCACCTCGGCGCGGATGCCGACCAGGACGCGCAGCAGGACCGCCACCGCGCGCACCCAGCCGAGCACGCCGATCCGCCACAGGGTCTGCCGCGAGATGAAGGGCAAAGCCGGCAGCAGCGCCAGCATGTAGAGGAGGGTCACGACATGGAAGGCCACCTGGAACAGGGCCGAGCGGATGGCCGTCACGGCGTCGCGCTCCCGCAGCCCGCCGGGTCCCTTACGGCGCCGCGCGCGCCTGCGCGCCGGGCGCGGCCACCGCCGGGGCGGGCCGAATCTTGACCGCAGCCATGACGTACTTGAGGTATTCCTTGAGGATCAGCTTCAAGGTCGGGAGATCGCGCCACCATTGCTCCGCCTGCATCCGCGTGGAAACCACGGGATAGGGCACAAACTCCACCTCGGGCAAGGCGCGCCCGAGCTCCAGCATCGCCCGCGGCATGTGCCAGGAGCTGGTCACCACCAGGATGGAGCGGAAGCGCAGGCTGCGCGTCCATTCCGCCGCCTCGATGGCGTTGCCCAGCGTGTTCAGGGCCCTGTGGCCGAGATCGACGCAGCATGTGATGAGCGCGTCGCCGTCCTGGCCGGTCAGGCTACCGCGCAGCATGTCCGGCGAGGTGGCGGGATTGACGCCGGTGATCAGCAGCCGCCGGCCGTGACCCTCGGCGAGCAGCGCCAGGGCATCGGGAATGCGCGAGGCGCCGCCCGTGAGCACGACGATGGCGTCCGCCTTCTTCACGCTCGACGGCTCGCGCGCCGCGATCTGGGCGGTGAAGACCAGGAAGCCGGCGACGCCGGCGACAACCACGAGCCCCACCGCCAGGACCGCGAGCGTCAGCGCACGGCGCAGCAAAGCGCGCGGCCTCCCGGCCTTGCCCCCTTCCGTTTCCGCCCGGCGCGGCGCCAGGGCTCCGTTGGACAGGCTCATGCGACGGACAATGACGCCGGAATGCGGCGCTCGCGAGGACGTCGGGGCGGCGCGCTCGCCTGCCGCGCGCCTCATTGAATTGTCCTCAGCGTCCGGTAAACGGTCATCCGCGAGGTGAGCGCGGTGGCGAGCGCCACCGTCACCACGGCGAGGCCGATGCCGGCGAAGCCGAGGGGACCGGGATCGAGCCAGCCGAGGAAGGCCGACTGGTCCTCCCCGGTGGACAGCAGCCCGGAGCGCGGCAGGAAGGCGATGGCGAGGAACACGGCGCACGCCGACAGCCCGCCGATCAGCCCGCCCTCGGCGCCGATGCGCAGGAAATGGCGCTGGAACTGGGCGGCGATGAAGCCGTCGCGGGCGCCCACGAAATGCAGCACCTCCACCACCGCGCGGTTTGTGGCTACCGCCGCGCGGGTGGCGAACACCACGGTGAGGATGGTGGCGAGCGCCACCAGGCCCAGCAGGCCCGCCCCGGTGACGGTGACGCTCTGCGCCATCAGGCCGAGCCGCTCCGACCAGGCGCGGTGATCGTCCAGGCTGGCGGTGGGGATGCGGTCGGACAAGGTCCGCTTCAGCCGCGCGAGGTCGGCCCGGCCGGTGCCGTCGAGGCGCAGCACGATCACCCGCGGCACCGGCAGATCGGCGAGGTCGAGGCCGCTGCCGAGCCAGGGCTCGAGCAGCCGCGAAGTCTCCTCGGGCGTGAGCACATGGACCGCGGCGATGCCCGCCGTCGCCTTGGCGAGGTCCACCGCCGCCTGGACCTGGGCGTCGGTCGCCGCCTTCTCGCCGGCGCGCACCTGGATCGTCACCTCGCGCTTCACGTCGGAGCGCCATTCGGTGGCGGTGGCGCGCACGGCGAGGGCGGTGCCGATGGTGATGGAGGCGAGGAAGGTCATGATCGCCACCACCGCCACCAGCGCCCGCCCGGCCACCGTGGCGCGCGGCACGATGGCGGCGGCGCGCGAGGGCCGCGCCGGCCGGCCCGCCGCCCCAGGCGGGGCGCCGGAGATGGCCCTCTCGACCCGTTCGGTCTCAGTCGTAGACATAGAGCCGTCCGTCCGCGATCACGAGGCGCCGCGCGTCGAACTGGTCCATGAGCGCGATGTCGTGGGTGGCGATGAGCACCGATGTGCCCGATTTGTTGAGCTCGATGAACAGGCGCAGCAGGCGCCGCGCCAGCGTCGGGTCCACGTTTCCCGTGGGCTCGTCGGCGAGCAGGAACTCCGGCCGGCCGATGAGCGCGCGGGCGATGGCGGCGCGCTGCTTCTCGCCGCCGGAGAGCACCGGGGGCAGGACGTCGGTCCGGTCGCCCAGCCCCACCCACTGAAGCAATTCCGTCACCTCCGCGCGGTAACTCGACTCGTCCTTGCCGAGCACGCGCAGCGGCAGGGCCACGTTCTCGTAGGTGGTGAGATGGTCGAGCAGGCGGAAATCCTGGAACACGATGCCGATCCGCCGGCGCAGCACGGCCACCTCGTCGGGGTCGAGCGAGGACACGTCGCGGCCGAACAGGGTGATGAGCCCCCTTGTCGGCTTCAGCGACAAGAACATGAGGCGCATCAGCGTGGTCTTGCCGGCGCCCGACGGTCCGGTGAGGAATTGGAACGAATTGGGCTCGATGCCGAAGGACACGTCCTTCAGCACTTCGGGTCCCATCCCGTACCGCAATCCCACATTTTCGAACCGGACCAACGCCGCCACCCCCCGCGAATCGTCCAAGCCGCACCACGACAAGCATAAACCAAGCGGGGCGCGGCGAAACCGCCCCGCCCCTGGACGCGCCCGGAGCGGCGGTCCATGCTCGACGCCCCCCTGACGAGGAACCATGTCGCTGCCCAAGATCACCGTCCTCTACGACGAGAACCGCATCGCCGCCCGCAACCACGCCCTCGCCGCTGAGATCGCGCTGGCGCGGCCCGAGCGCCTGCTGGCGGTCGCGGTGCTGAAGGGGTCCTTCATGTTCGCCGCCGATCTGCTGCGCGCGCTCCACGCCTCCGGCCTGACGCCCGAGGTGGAGTTCGTGCATCTGTCGTCCTACCGGGAGGCCACCATCTCGTCGGGCCAGGTGACGATCCTGAAGGACATCGAGAGCGACGTGCGCGAGCGCGACGTGCTGCTGATCGACGACATCCTGGAATCCGGCCGCACCCTCGCCTTCGCCAAGGACCTGCTGATGGCGCGCGGGGCGCGCCGGGTGCTGGTGTGCGTGCTGCTGGAGAAGCCGGGCAAGCGGGCGGTGCAGATCGACGCCGACTTCGTCGGCTTCGCCTGCCCCGACCTGTTCGTGGTGGGCTACGGCATGGACGTCGCCCACGCCTGCCGGCAGCTGCCGTTCATCGGCCATCTCGAGGGGCTGGACTGAGCCCCGCGGCCTCTTGCCGAACGGCCAAGCTTGTGGAATCGCTCTCGGCACTCTCGCGCCCGGCAGAACGCTGGCGCGCCGGGGTCGGAGCCGGCACGCAGGTCCGGCGCGGCGTCGACTGCATTGCGGGCGGGATCTCTGCGCGCCGGGCGGCCGCGCCCGGGGGGTCCTCGAACATGCGCATCCATCTTTTGCCCGTGGCGGCTCTCGCCGCGCTGCCTTTGGCCGCCCTGCTGCTGGCCGCCGGGCCGGCCTCGGCCGACGTGGTGTGGCATCAGGCCAACGGCCAGTCCTGCCGCGACGTCTGCGGCATGAAACGCATGGAGCCGGTCACGACCGGTGCCTGGAAGAACAGCCAGAACCTGTTCTATGTCTGCGCGGCCAACCATAACGGCGAAGGCTGGCGCCCGGGCTTCAACCTGACGCCCCACTGGGCCAATGTGTGCATGGTGCCCTTCGGCAAGCAGGAGGTGCGCGCGTCCTCCTACAGCTGCGCCTGCCAATAGCGGCCCGGCCGCGGGATGCGGGCGCCGCCGGCGCCCGCCCCGCCTCGGCGGTGGTCAGGGCTTCACCACCTCGGCGGTGGGCCTCGGGGGCGCCGCCATCTCCGCCGGCAGCACCGGATAGACCACCTGCGGCGCCTTGCCGGTGAGCGAATAAAGGAAGGCGGTGACGAGCTTCACCTCCTGCGGGTCGAGGTCGGCGCCGGGCTGCGAGGTGCCCATGATGGCCACCGCCTGCTCCAGATTCCACACATTGTCGGAGTGGAAATAGGGCGCGGTGACGGCGACGTTGCGCAGCGGCGCCGTGCGGTAGACCTATTCGTCGTCCGCGGTCTTGGTGACGGCGAAGCGGCCCTTGTCGTTGGCCGGCAGGATCTCCGCCCCGGGCTTTTCCACCAAGCCGAACCGATGATAGCCGTGGCCGCCCACGTTGACGCCGCTGTGGCAGGCCGCGCAGCCCTTGTCCATGAACAAGGCAAGGCCGGTCTTCTGGTCCGCCGTGAGCGCGTCGTCGTCGCCGTTGAGGAAGCCGTCGAAGGGCGCCGGCGTCACCAGGGTCGCCTCATGGGCCTCGATCGCCTTCGCCATGTTGTCGAAGGTCACCGGGTCCTGCTCGGCCGGGAACGCGGCCAATGGCACACCCCCAATGGCGACCGCGCGGCGGAACATTCTTGAGCCAGCTGCGCAAGAGCCGCGCGCTCCTGGAGCGGATCGTCGCACAGCGTTCATCCACCGCCCGCTCAGCCGGAATTGCGCAGGCCGGCGGAGATGCCGTTGATGGTGAGCTGGATGCCGTGCAGCACCTTGTCGTCGCCGCCATTGCCCCGGTTGAGCTTCAAGAGTTCGATCTGCAGGTGGTTCAGCGGGTCGAGATAGGGAAAGCGGTTGCGGATCGAGCGGTCGAGCAGCGGGTTGCCCTCCAGCAGCCGGCTCTGGCCCAGGATGGCGTTGAGGTGGGCGATGGTCAGCTCGTATTCCGCCCGGATGCGGCCGAAGATCTCCCGCCGCAGCCGCTCGTCCGGCACCAGCTCGGCATAGCGCGAGGCCACCGCCAGCGAGCTCTTCGAGAGCACCATGTCCATGTTTGACAGCAAGGTGCGGAAGAACGGCCATTCCCGCTGCATGGCCTGGAGGAACGAGAGCCCGTAGTCCGGCCGGCGCGCGGCGAACCCCTCCACCGCGGTGCCGAAGCCGTACCAGGCCGGCAGCATCAGCCGGCACTGGGCCCAGGAGAACACCCAGGGGATGGCGCGCAGCGAGGTGATGGCGCGGGTCTTGGCCCGCGAGGCCGGACGCGAGCCGATGTTGAGCGTGGCGATCTCGGAGATCACGGTGGAGGACCAGAAATACTCCTCGAACCCCTCGGTCTCGTAGACGAGGTCGCGGTAGGCGCGGAACGCCTGCGCTGAAATCTCCTCCATGGCGCTCAAAAATTCCGGCCGCGGGGCGCTGTGCTGCGGCTGGATCAGGGAGGCCTCCAGCGTCGCCGAGACCAGGATCTCGAGGTTGCGCCGGCCCACGTCCGGATTGGCATATTTCGACGAGATGATCTCGCCCTGCTCGGTGATGCGGATCTGCCCGTTCACCGCCCCGCCCGGCTGGGCGAGGATGGCGTCGTAGCTCGGGCCGCCGCCGCGCCCCACCGAGCCGCCCCGGCCATGGAACAGGCGCAGGCGCACGCCGTGCTTGCGGAACACCTCGATGAGGCCGATCTCGGCCTTGTAGAGCTCCCAGCCCGAAGTGACGAAGCCGCCGTCCTTGTTGCTGTCGGAATAGCCGAGCATCACCTCCTGCACGTCGCCGCGGCTCGCCACCAGCGCGCGAAAGGCCGGGATGGCGAAGGCGCGATCCATCACCGCGGCGCAGGCCTGGAGGTCGGCGATCGTCTCGAACAGCGGGATGATGTTGAGCGCGCTCGTGCCGTCGGCGGTCACGAGGCCCACCTCCTTCAGCAGCATGGCCACCTCCAGCAGGTCCGAGACCCCCTCGGCCTTGGAGATGATGGCGTTCGGGATCACCGCGCGGCCGAGGGCGGCATGCGCCTGCGCCGCCGTGCGCAGGATCGCCAGCTCGCCGAGCGTCTCGTCCCCATAAGCGAGGAACGGGGAGGCCAGCGGGCGGGCGGTGGCGAGCTCCTTGAGCAGCAGATCGATGCGCGCGCCCTCGGCGAGGCCGAGATAATTGGTGCCGGGGGCGACCTTCTCGAACAGCTCCGCCACCACGCGCTCGTGCACGTCGGAATTCTGCCGCAGGTCCACGCAGGCGAGGTGGAAGCCGAAGCAATCCACCGCGCGCCGCAGCAGGCGCAGCCGCCCGCGCGCGAGGATGGCCGAGCCGTTGTCGGTGAGCGAGCGGTGGATCACGTCGAGATCGGCCTTCAGCTCCGCCGCCCCGGCATAGGGCCGCTCGGCGGGGGCGTCGGACGCCGGCGCGGCGGCGTCCTGCCCGGCGAGGCGGCGCGCGGTCGCCGCAAGCCGCGCACGCACGTAAGCAAGCACCAGGCGGTAGGGCTCCTCGCGATGCTCCAGCGAGCGGTCGGGCGAGCAGGCGGCGAGCGCCGTCAGCTCGTCGGAGACGCAAACGAGGCGGCCGGCGAGCGACAGCTCGGCGCCCAGCGCCTCCAGCTCGCCGTCATAATAAGCGAGCACCCGCTCGCGCTGCATCCGGACCGTCTCGGAGAGCACCTCGGCGGTGACGAAGGGGTTGCCGTCGCGGTCGCCGCCGATCCAGCTGCCGATGCGCAGAAACGAGGGCAGCTCCACCGTGCGCCCGTCCCCCGCCATGCGGGCGAGCTGGTCCTCCAGCTGGCAATAGAGGCGCGGCAGCTGGGACAGGAAGGTGTAGTCGTAATAGGATAGCCCGTTCGCCACCTCGTCCAGCACCGTGAGCTTGATGCGGCGCAGCAGAGCGGTCTGCCACAGGGTGAGCACGGCCCGCCGCAGTTCCTCCTCCTGCTCCTCGCGCTCCTGGGGCGTCGGCTCCATGCGCTCGGCGCGCTCCAGCAGGTCGGCGATCTCCATCTCGCGGTTGAGCGTGCTCTTGCGGCGCACCTCGGTGGGATGGGCGGTGAGCACCGGGCTCACATGGGCGCCGGCGAAGAACGCGATCAGGGCATCGGCGCCGATGCCCTTCTCGCGCGCGCGGCCGAAGGCGTGGGCGAGGCTGCCGGCGCGCGGCGCCGAGCCGGCGATGGCGTGGGCGCGGTTGCGGCGGATGTGGTGCTCGTCCTCGGCGATGTTGGCGAGATGGGAGAAGTAGCTGAAGGCGCGGATGATCTCCACCGCCCGCTCGGGATCGAGGCCGGCCAGCAGGCCCTCCAGCTCGTCGCGCGCCGCCTCGTCGTCGTCGCGATGGAAGCGGATGGAGATCTGGCGGATGCGCTCCACCAGGTCGAACACCTCCTCGCCTTCCTGCGCGCGCACGGTGTCGCCGAGGATGCGGCCCAGCCGGCGGATGTCCTCGCGCAGGGGCTCGTCCTTGGTGTCGCTCACTCCGGTCGCAATCGCCGCCGCTTTCGTCATCTGGATGCCCCGCCACGCCGGGCCGCTCCCGGCCCCCGACCCGAGAGCCCGTGACGGGCCCGCTCCCAGGAGACGGAGACACGGCGTCCGCGCGCATACGGTCGCGAACCCGGCTCCGGCGCACGCCCTCGCGGCGCGCCCCATCCCCCTCATCAGTCTAGGCGATTTGTGCGGAAGCGAAAGATGTTGTGCGCTGCATCCTCACGCCGCGCGGGCGGCGCGGTGCGCGTGCAGCGCCCACCTCGCGCAGCATTCGAACAAGGTGAACATGGCGACGACGAAGTCCTCGACGGCCGCATGGCCCTCGGCGGTCAGCGCGAAGCCGGGCCCGGCGTCGACGGGCACGCCGTCCTCCAGCATGCCGGCCCGCACCACCAGGCCGATCCCCTCGGCGTGGCGCAGGATCTGCAAGGCGTGGGTGCGCGAAAGGGAGAAGCGGCGCGCAAGCCCGGTCACGGTCGGCGCCCGCCCGCTGCTGCGCGCCGCGCCGACCAGGGCGAAGACCACCAGCATGCCGCCGTCGTGCTCACAGATCGTCGCGAGCTTCGGCGCGTGGTCGAGCAGGCGAAAGCCGGCGCGATAGACCGAGCCGAAGCAGACGGCGAGGCGGGTGAAGAATTCCGGCTCGTCGAGCAAAGCGAGGCTCTCCTCCGCCGCGCCGCCGAGCGCACGCAGTGCGGAGAACTGGGCCCTCCAGCGCAACTGGAACAGCTGGCGCATGCGATCGGTGGGGGCGAGCGGGCGTGCGCGCCGGTCGCCGCGGGGCGCCGCGGGCTCCAGATAGCCGCCCCATCGCATGAGCGCGAGCAGAGCCTTGGCGCGGCCGCGGCTGCACAGGCCGGTCTCCTGGCACAATGCCACCATGCGCGCGGTCGTGAGCCCCATTCCGCCGGCATCGGCCGTGGCGTCCAGATAGAGCACGAAGAAGCCGAACACCGTGCGGCCGCGATCGTTGAGAATGCGATTGAGCAGGGGATTGTGGTCATGGAGCGTCACGACGCCGTCGGCGGCGGCGCGCATGGCCTCGCGCAGCCCCGGGTGCGCCCTGATCCTGGCCATGGCGTCGGGACCGGCGCATGCGGCGAGCCAGGACGCCGCCTCGTCGACATCAGGTAGGTGCGTCGGGGCACGGGCAGCCCCAACCGTCGAAGGTGCCATGCCGCTCGGTCCGGAATGCGGGGAGATCGCAGCGCCCTGCGCTCCGCGTTGCTGTCAAACTAGCCTCGCGCCCGCTGGCGGAAAAGCGAAATCCGCGGGCATCTGCCGCTGCGGCAGGGGCACCGCCGCGGGCTTGCCGAGGACACGGCGCTCCGGCTATTGCCGGCACCGCCCATCAGCTACGCTCCGTCATGCTCGATCCCGATTCCCTCCTCGCCCTTCTGGCACGCCACCACATCGCGGCCGAGACCTACGATCATCCGCCGCTGCGCACGGTGGCGGAATCGAAGGCGCTGCGCGGCACCTTGCCCGGCGTGCAGACCAAGAACCTGTTCCTGCGCGACGGGAAGAAGCGTTATTTCCTGCTCACCGTGGCCGAGGACGCGCCGGTGAACCTGAAGGCGCTGCGCGAGCCCCTGGGCGCGCGCGGCTCGCTCTCCTTCGCCGCGCCCGAGGCGCTCTACGAATTGCTCGGCGTGCTGCCGGGCTCGGTGAGCCTTTTGGCGCTCGCCAACGACGAGGCCCGGCTGGTCAATTTCGCCATCGACCGCACGCTGCTGCGCGCCGAGGCCATCGGCTGCCACCCGCTCACCAACACCCGCACCACCGTGCTCGCGCCGGAGGCGCTGAAGGCGTTCCTGAAGCTGACCGGGCATCTGGCGCAGGAGATAGACGTGCCGCCCCCGCCGGCGGCGGCGCAGAGCTGACCGCTCACGGGGCGCAGGGCTCGATCGGCGGCGCTCCGGCGCCGGCCTGCGCGGCGAGCGCCTTCACATCGAGGTCCACCGTCAGGGGAATGAAGTCGCCCGTGGGTTCGGTCCGCAGATAGGTGCTGAGCAGAAGCGGCCCATCAGGCAGCGCGCCGGCGGCGCAGGCTTTCGCGCCGACCGAGAGCGAGCCCCGGACGCGGCTTCCTGTCGTGGCCTCGCGCGCCTTCAGATTCCGCACCTCATCGCGGGCCGCCTCAAGCCGGCGGCGTCCGTCCTCGGAGAGCCGGAACACGGTGATGCGGAAACCCGGTTTCTCTTCCGCCTTCAAGGCCGCGCGCGCGACGGCGGTATCTTCCTCCAGCGCCGCGTCGATGGTGGTCTTTCGCGTCTCCGCCCCGGCGACCCAGAACGACATGGTCAAGGTGGCGCCGCCCGGCTCGGGACGCAGCGTGTCCGGCGCGCGCATCGCCGCCCGCAACGCCGACAGATCGAGCGCCGCCGGATCGAGGCTCGCGAGCTTGGGAAGACTGGTGAGCGGGATGTGCGAACAGCCCGCGGCGAGAAGGAGCAGGGCAAGAGCGGCGGGCCAGGCAAGGAGCGATCGCATTGGGATCTCATTAGCAGTTGAATATTTATCGTTTTACGATAATTTATGAATGCGTCAAGGAAAGGTCCCATCATGTCGCACAGCGTTCTCGATCCCCGCCTCGCCCGCCTTCGGCGGCGCGGACGGCTGCTCTCCATGGTCACCCTCGTCGTCCTGGTGGCCCTGGTCGCCGGCGGTCTCGGCATCTGGCTCAACCCGGCCTGGATCGAGGCCACGGTGGCGCCACGCGTGGGCATCTCCGGCTTTCCGATGGCGCTGAACGGCCTGAGCTGGACGCTGGGGTTCCTGATCTCGACGGTGCCACTCGCGATCCTCGCCTACGGGCTCAACGAGGTGCGCCTGATCTTCCGCGATTTCGGGCAGGGCGAGACGGTGTCGGAGACCCTTGCCAAACGTCTGGAGCGGTTCGGCGCGGCGGTGGCGCTCCAGGCGCTCATCAATCCGCTGGTATCGACCCTGCTCGGCCTGACGCTGACCTACGGCAACCCCGCCGGCAAGCGCGTCGTCGCCGTCAGCCTGTCGAGCCATGACGTGATATCGGTGCTGGTGGGGCTGCTGGTGATCGGCGTCGGCGCGGTGATGCGCGAGGCGGCCCGCATCGCGCGGGAAAATGAAGGCTTCATCTAGGCCGGACAGGAAGGGCGGGAAGCCTCATGCCCATCGTGGTCAATCTCGACGTCATGCTCGCGCGGCGCAAGATGCGCTCGCGCGAGCTCGCCGAGCGCATCGGCATCACCGAGCAGAACGTCTCGCTGCTGAAGTCCGGCAAGGTGCGCGGCGTGCGCTTCGACACGCTGGCGCGCATCTGCGAGGCCCTCGGCTGCCAGCCGGGGGACATCCTGGAATATCTGCCGGGAGAGGAAGGGGAAGGGGAAGGGGAAGGCGAGGCGGGCTGAGCCGCACCCGCCCCCGAGAGGCGGCGATGCGCCGCCCCGCGCCCTCAGTTGCCGCCGTCCAGCAGGCGGCGGGCGATCACCTGGGCCTGGATCTCGGCGGCGCCCTCGAAGATGTTGAGGATGCGCGCGTCGCACAGGATGCGCGAGACCGGATATTCGAGCGCGAAGCCGTTGCCGCCGTGGATCTGCAGCGCGTTGTCCGCCGCCGCCCAGGCGACGCGGGCGCCCAGCAGCTTGGCCATGCCGGCCTCGAGGTCGGTGCGGCGCCCCTCGTCCTTGGCGCGGGCGGCGAAATAGGTGATCTGGCGGGCGATCATGGTCTCCACCGCCATCATCACGATCTTGTCGGCGACGCGCGGGAAGGCGATCAGCGGCTTGCCGAACTGGATCCGCTCCTCGGCATATTTCAGGCCGACCTCCATGGCCGCCTGGGCGACGCCCACGGCGCGCGCGGCGGTCTGGATGCGGGCGCTCTCGAAGGTGGTCATGAGCTGCTTGAAGCCCTGACCCTCCTCGCCGCCGAGCAGGTTCGCCGCCGGCACGGCGAAGCCGTCGAAGCCGATCTCGTATTCCTTCATGCCGCGATAGCCGAGCACCTCGATCTCGCCGCCGGTCATGCCCTGCGCCGGGAACGGATCTTCGTCGGTGCCGCGCGGCTTCTCGGCCAGCAGGATGGACAGCCCCCTGTAGCCGGGCTCGGCCGGATTGGTGCGCACCAGCAGCGTCATGATGTCGGCGCGCACCGGATGGGTGATCCAGGTCTTGTTGCCGGAGACCTTGTAGACGTCACCCTCCTTCACCGCGCGGGTGCGCAGCGAGGCGAGGTCGGAGCCGGTGTTGGGTTCGGTGAAGACGGCCGTGGGCAGGATTTCGCCGGAGGCGATCTTGGGCAGGAAATGGCCCTTCTGCGCGTCCGTGCCGCCGGCGAGGATGAGCTCGGCCGCGATCTCCGAGCGGGTGCCGAGCGAGCCGACGCCGATATAGCCGCGGGACAGCTCCTCGGTGACCACGCACATGGCTTCCTTCGGCAGGCCGAGGCCGCCGAATTCCTCCGGAATGGTGAGGCCGAACACGCCCATCTCGGAGAGCTGGGCGATGATCTGAAGCGGGATGTAGTCGTTCTTCAGGTGCCAGTCGTGGGCGTAGGGGGCCACCTCCGCCTCCACGAAGCGGTGCATCTCGGTGCGCATCGCCTCCATGGTCTCGTCGAGGCCCGCCTCGCCGATGGTGCCGGTGGGATGGGCGGCGCGCACGATGTCGGCGAGCGCGGCCCGGCTCGCCGCCGTGTTGCCCCCGGCGATCAGCGCCGCGATGGCCGGATCGGCGCGCAGCGCCTCCTGCGTCTCCTGCGGCACGTAGAGGTCGGCGAGGCGCACGGTCTCGCCCTGACTCATGGGGATGCCGCCCAGAATCTGGGCCACATATTCCCCGAGGCCGATCTGGACGATGAGCGTCTCGAGCGCGCCGAACTTGCCCATCTCGCTCAGCCGGTCCGCATAATGGACCAGCTCGCGCACCGAGAAGACGTAGGTCGCCAGCCAGGCGAGGCCGTGGGTGGCGCGCTGCTCGGCTTCCAGCAGCGCCGGCGAGAGGCGGCCCGCCTCGCTCACCCGCGCGCGCACGCCGGAGGTGGCCTCCGCCAGCAGCTTCTCCAGGCGGTCCGTGGCCGCACGGCCGAGGGACACCGCGTCAAGGGGTTCGGCGGCCGGGGACCGGAGGGCGGCGCTGGCGGACATGGACGGATCACTCCCAGATTGTGCAATGCGGAACTGCCTATCCTTGCCCCGGAACCGTTCCAAATCAACGCCTGTTTCCCGGGGCGCGTCGCGACGCGCTTGCCGGGGCGTTGCTGATGCGATGCTTGGCCTCAGCCGTCGGCGCCCTTGACCTCGTCGAGGCGCGCGGACAGGTCCTCCAGATTCTCCTCCACATGCGCGCAGGCCGAGACCGCGGCGAACAGAGCGGCCAAGGTCTCGCCGCTCGCTGCGTCGAGCGCGCCCTCGGCATTGAGGCGCTCGGCCTCGGCCTCCAGCGCCGCCACGGCGGAGCGGGCGGCGCCGACCGTCTGGCCGAAGCCCTCTGCCACGCCGCCTTCGAGGCGCGTGGCGAGCGCGTCGATATGGGCGCGCAGCGCCGCCACCGCGGCGTCCAGATGGGGCGCGAGGCGCGAGGCCAGCGGCTCGGCCAGCGGCTGGTCGGCGCCGCGCAGGAGGATGATGACGGAATGCCACAGGCGCCGGCAGGTGCGCACCACCGGCGCGGGATCGGCATGGCTCGCGAGCCGGCCGGCCCGCTCCGCGCGGGCATCGGCGATCCGCGCGTCCGCCGCCCGGAGCGCCTTGCGGACGCCGGCGTTCAGCCGGTCGAGGGCGGCCGGGTCGAGCCCCCGGCCGAGCATGCCGTCGCGGCCGTGCTCCAGCAGGCTGGCCGACAGCCGCAGCGCGGTGGCGCAATAAGGGAACAGGTTGACCAGCGCCCGCTCGGGGAGGATCAGGATCGCGCAGGCGACGCCCACCACGCCGCCGACGGCGATCTCCAGCACCCGATGAAGCCCCGAGAGCAGCGGCTCGGCGTGGCTCGGGTCGGAGAGCAGGACGATGCCGACCGTCACGGGGGCGAGCTTGAAGCTCGCAAAGCGCGCCGCGAGCGTGCTGGTGAGGAGCACACCGACGCCGAGCGCCAGGAAGGTGAGCGGGACCGAGGGGCCGACGAGGTCCGCCGCCGCGACGCCGATGACGCCGCCGACCACGGTGCCGAGCGCCCGGTCCACCGCCACGGACAGGCTCGCGCCGAGGGTCGACTGCACCACCAGGATGGCGGTCAGCACCGCCCAATAGCCGTTGGGCAATGCGAGGAAATACGCCAGCCCGTAGGCGGCGACGGCGGCCACCGTGGCGCGCAGGCCGAGCTTCAGGTGGGCCCAGCCGATAAGGCCTTCCAGGCGGTCGCGCCAGCGCGGCGGCGCGACCGGGGGAACCGGATCCGGCGGCGCGCCAGGGGACGACGCCCGCCGGACGGCGGGCGCGGGCGCGCGCGGCGCGGCGCGGCCGGCGTCGGGATCGTGATCGGGACTGGGTGCGGACATGGATGCTCCCGCTCGGGCGCCGGGCGGCGCAACCCGCCCGCGGACCGCGGCCCGGAACGGCGCCGCGGTCCGCGCCTGCGATAGACCAACCCTGCGCCGACGGCAAAGCCGCCCTGCGCCCGGGGCGCTTGAACCCGGGACGCCGCCGCACGACACTTCGGCAAACGAAGCTGGTGGAGGCGCGCATGTCCGGGGCATCCCTCGATTTCTTCTATGAGTTCGCCTCGCCCTATTCCTATCTCGCCGCCATGCGCATCGCCCCGCTGGCGGAAGGTGCCGGCGTCGAACTGCGATGGCGGCCGTTCCTGCTCGGCCCGATCTTCCGGGCGCAGGGCTATGCCGCCTCGCCGGGCGAGGTCTTCCCGCTGAAAGGCGCGCACATGTGGCGCGATCTGGCGCGGCTGGCGAAGATCGCGCATTTGCCCCCCGTCACCCGGCCCGAGCCGTTCCCGCCCAACGCGGTCCTGGCGGCGCGGGTGGCGGTGTGGCTCGACGATGCCTCCCGGCCGGCCTTCTCCCGCGCGGTCTTCGCCGCCGCGTTCGCGCAGGGGCGCGACATCGCCGCACGCGAGACCATCCGCGAGCTGCTCGCCGGGCTCGGCCATTTCTGCGACGACATCATCGCCGAGGCGGAAGCGCCGGCCAACAAGGAGCGCCTGCGCGCCGAGACCGAGGCGGCCGGGCGCCTCGGCATCTTCGGCGCGCCGAGCTTCGTGACGCGGGACGGGGAACTGTTCTGGGGCAATGACCGCCTGGAGATGGCGCTGGACCACGCCCGCACCGCGGCCGCGGCGACGACGCGCGCCAGCGCCTGAGGGCCCGGCTCAGCGCGGCGGCGGAGCAAAGCCGTCCGAGGCCGGGGCCGGCGGCGGGGCGGCGGCGGCGCCGGACGAGGCGCCCGAGGTCGGGCCCGACGGCGGCGGCCCGAACACGTCGTCCTTCGGCGCGCCGGGATCGCTCGCCGCCGGCTTCGGCTTGGCGGCGGCACTCGACGGGGACGAGGACGCGCTGGACGCGGCGGGACGGGACGGCGCGCTGGACGTGCGCGGCTGCGCCGACCGCGCCGGGCGCACCTTGGGCTCACCCTGCGGGTCGTAGCCCACATAGATCACGTAGCGCTCGACCTCGGCCGGCTTCGTCAGCGGGAAGGTGACCTGGTCCTCGACCACGGCGAAGGTCGAGCTGGCCTGGCCCGCCGGAATCTCCAGCGGAACCACGAAGAACTTGGTGGCGATGGTCTTCGGCGTCGGCCCTTCCTGGACCACGGCGATGCGGATCGGCACTTCCAGGGCGCCGGGCGTGCCCTTCTCGCCCAGAAGGACGCGGCCCTCGATGCCCACCTTCACCGCCATGGAGCCGCCGGCGATGCTGCATTCGCGGGCCAGCTGCCCGATGGTGCCCTGGTAGCGCAGGCCGCCTTCGCGGGCCTGGACCTGCCAGGTGGCCGCGCCGGTGCGCACGATCACCTTGGGACATTCATACGCGACCGCGTTCGGACCCGAGCCCACGGTGAGCGTTCCCGGGGTGCTGGAAACGCCGGCGCTCGTGCCGGCGACGCCCACATCCTGGGCGCCGAAGGCGCCGTCGAGGCCCTCCCCGCCGCCGCAGCCGGCGAGCGCGAGGGCGAGCGCCAGCACCGCCGGCGCGGCCCCGGCCGCGCGGGACCGGGCCCGCATCTGCTTTTCCTCGTTCCCGCGCGTCAGCACGGCGTCCGTTGCAAGGGCCATTGCCGATAAACTCCAAAGCCTTGCCGCGCCCCGGGCGGGGTTATAGCAAGAAGCGCGCTGAGGCCGAAACACCTTTGGCCAGTCGGCCGGTCGGCAGGCCCGCACGCGCCGTCGGGTGGTGGGCTCAGCCGCCGGAGAGGCCGGCCGGCCGCCCGACCACCACCACCAGCGCCTTCCTGGCGTCGGTGAGACGCTGGGCGACGCGCTTGAGGTCCTCGACCGAGACCTGCTCGATCAGTGCGTTGCGCTTGTCGATATAGTCGATGCCGAGATCGTCGAGCTGGATCTGGAGCAGCTGGCCCGCAACCTTCGAGGAGGTGTCGAAGCGCAGCGCGTAGCTGCCGACAAGGAAGCTCTTGGCCTCGCTCAGCTCGGTCTCGCTCGGCCCCGCATCGAGGATGCGGCGGAATTCGCTCTGGATCAGGGCGATGGATTCGGCGGCGCGGTCATTCTTGGTGGCGGTGCCGGCGAACCAGAGCCCCACATGGTTGAGGGCCACCTGATAGGAATAGACCGAATAAGCGAGCCCGCGCGCCTCGCGCACCTCCTTGAAGAGGCGCGAGGAGAAGGCGCTGCCGCCGAGGATGTGGTTGAGCACGTAGGCGGCCATGAAGTCCGGGTCGGGCCGCTCGAGGCCCACCGTGCCCATGACGATCACCGATTGCGGCACGTCCAGGGGAATGACGTCGGTGGTGCCGAGGCCCTTCGGCGTCACGTCGGCCACCGGGACGAGGTCGGCCTTGGCGGGCAGGGCGCCGAACACGGCATCGAGCCGGCGGCCCAGCTCCTCGGCGGTGATGTCGCCCACCACCGCCACCCGCAGGTTCGAGCGGGCCAGGGTGCGCGCCGCGAACGCCTTGAGGTCGGCGCGGGTGAGGCCGGGCAGGCTCGCCAGCGTGCCATCCACCGGCCGGCCGTAGGGATGGTCCGGAAAGGCGAGGGCGAACCAGCGTTCGTTGGCGATCGAGTTGGGATCCGTGGAGCGGCGCCGCAGCACCGCCATCTGCCCCTCCCGCACCCGGTTTATGGCCTCCTCGTCGAAGCGCGGGGCCGTCACGGCGAGGCGCAGCAGGTCGAAGGCCTTGTCCTTGTTCTCCGAGAGCGTGCGCAGGGAGCCGCGGGTCTCGTCGCGGCCGGCGTCGAAGCGCAGCTCCACCGCGGCGTCGGCGAGCGCGCTCTGGAACGCCTGGGCGTCGAGCTCGCCCGCGCCTTCGTCGAGCAGCGCCGCCATGAGATTGGCGACGCCGGGCGTCTTCGCCCCGTCCTGGGCCGCGCCGCCGAGGAACGCGAACTCGACCGCGATCAGCGGCAAGGTCGTGTCGTGCACCAGCCACGCTTTGATGCCGCCGGGGCTCGTCACCTCGGTGATCCGGCTCGACTGGGACTGGGCCGCCGGGGCGGACAGGAGGGAAAGGGCCATCGTCACCATCATGATCGAGAAGGAACGGGCGCAGGCGCGCGACGCCGGAAGGCGGGCGAAGGCGCTCACGAGCGATCATCCTTCTTGGCCGGCGCCGGCTTAAGGTAGCCGGTGACCGCGCGGTCGAGAATGAGATAGCGCCGGGCGGCCTGCTTCACGTCGTCCGCGGTGACCGACTTCACCCGGGCAGGCCATTCGCGCACGTCGTCCGCGCTCTGGCCGGTGGCCCATGCGGCGCCGTAGATGCGCGCCAGCGTCGCCTGGTTGTCCTGGGAATAGATGGCGTCGGCGGTGAGCTGGGTCTTGGCGCGGGCCAGCTCCAGATCATCCACGCCCTTGTCGGCGATCTCGGCGATCACCGCATCGAGCGCGGTCTCCAGATCCTCCAGCGTCACGCCCGGCCGCGGGGTGGCCGAGACCGCGAAGCGGGTGGGATCGAAGGACGTGCCCTGGTACCAGGCGCCGGCGCCGGCCGCGAGCCCCTTCTCCACCACCAGCTTGCGGTAAAGCCGGCCGGTCTGGTCGCCGCCGAGGATCTGCGCCAGCAGGTCCAGCGCCTCGGCCTCGCGCGGGGCGGCGGTGCGGTAGGACGGCACGAGATATGAGCGCGACAGGCTCGGCTGGGCGACGCGCCCGTCGGCGAGCGAGACCCGCCGGTGCGCCTGGGGCTCGGGCTCCTGCGGGCGGGCGCGCGGCGGCGTGTCGGCGCGCTTCACCTTGCCGTAGGTCTGCTCGGCGAGGGCGCGCACCTCTTCGGGCGCCACGTCGCCGGCCACCACCAGCACGGCATTGTTGGGGGCGTAGAAGCGCCGGTAGAAAGCGAGCGCGTCCTCGCGGTTGAGCTGCTTGATCTCGTGCTCCCAGCCGATGATGGGGTGCTGGTAGGGATGGTTGACGTAGCTCGCCGCCTGCATGGCCTCGGAGAGCCGGGCGCCGGGCTGGCTGTCGGTGCGCATGCGCCGCTCCTCCAGCACCACGTCGCGCTCGGGCAGCACCACCTCGTCGGAGAGCTTCAGGCCGGTCATGCGGTCGGCCTCGAATTCCATCACCTTCGCCAGATGCTGCTTGGCGACGCGCTGGAAATAGGCGGTGTAGTCGGTGGAGGTGAAGGCGTTCTCCTGCCCGCCGAGGCGCGCCACGGTATCGGAGAACTGGCCCTGGGGGTGGGCCTCGGTGCCCTTGAACATCAGGTGCTCGAGGAAATGGGCGATGCCCGACTTGCCGGGCTGCTCGTCGGCCGAGCCCACCTTGTACCACACCATGTGGGTCACCACCGGGGTGCGGTGGTCGGGGATCACCATGACCTCCAACCCGTTGTCGAGGCGGAACTGCGTGACCTTGGGCCCTGCGGCGTCGGCGATGCGGGGCGCGGCGACGGCAGCGCCCGCGGCGAGAATGGCGACCATGGCGATCCGGCTCATCAGCACGTTGTGAATCTTTCGAGCATACCGGCACCGCCGGCCACGGGAATATGGGCTTCCGCGCCCCTGCGCGCCAGCCGGGGCCGGAACGTCGCCGGTCGCCGCCCGCGCCGGGCGGTCAGTTGCTGTGAAGGTCGAAGAAGTTGGGAATCTTGAACTCTTCTTTCTTCTTCTCCACCACGCCATAGGGCGCGTTGGGGGCCGGGGTCTGGTAGCCCGGCGGCGGCTGCACCAGGCTCTCGCGCTCGGGCTCGCCGTTGAAGGTGAGCGGCTTCTCCTTCCCGGGATCGGAGCTGCCGATGCCGGCCCAGCCCTTGAACCCGAGCTCGCTCGGCATGACCTCGTCGCGCTTGGTGCCGGTGGCGACCGGGTCGTTGCTGGCGGCGTAGTTGGGCGCGGTCTTGCGGCGGCCCTTGTTGAGCTCGGAGGGCATCAGCGGCTGACCGGGATCGTCGCGCACCACCGGCGCCTTGGCGGCGGCGGCCCGCGCCCGCTGGTGCGCCAGATCCGGATCCTTGGGCCAGTTGGGGTTGGCGGCGGCGGCGCTGGTGGTGGGCGGCGGCAGGCTCTCGGGCGTGGTGGGCGGCACCACCAGCGGGGCGCGCTCGCGATAGTCGATGTCGGGCTTCTCCTCCTCCTCGGTCAGGCCGAGCATCTGCAGGGTGTTCTTGAGGAAGTCGCCTTCGAAGCCCTGCGCGGCGGCGGGCGCCGCAGGCAGCGCGCTGAGCCCTGCCGCCAGAGCCAGCGCCGCGAATGCCGATCCGCCGAACGCCGGCGGCACGAGGGCCAGGCCGCGCCACCGCGCCTTGCGCGTCAAATCCTGGGCGACGTCCCGGTCGACGCCCGGAATGACGTCCGTGGTGGCTTCCAGATTTGACGGCGTGCTGACGCGCATGGGTTCGTTCCTCTGCGGCTCGCGCTCTCGGATCGCGCTCTCGGGTCGATGACCGGCCGGGCCGGTGCGGGCCGATCGCGCGCGTCCGGCCTGTCGCGCCGGCTATGGTGCGGCTGAGGGCGGCGATTTTGAGGCGCGCGCAAAGACGGTATCGTACAGGAGCAGCCCCACCCCCACAACGACGGCCACGTCGGCAAGGTTAAACACGTACCAGCGGTAGCCGAAGGCGTGCAGGGACACGAAGTCGAACACCGCCCCGTAGACCACCCGGTCCACCGCATTGCCGAGCGCGCCGCCGATCAAAAGACCGAGCGCGACCGCATCGAGGCGCCGCGCGGTGCGCGCGAGCCACACCGCGAACAGCAGCGCCGCCACCACCTTCACCGCCACCAGCACCCAGCGGCCCTGCTCCCCCTGCGGAAACAGGCCGTAGCTGATGCCGTAGTTCCAGAGCGCGACGAAATCCATGAACGGCGCGATGGGGTGGAGCTGCGTGCCCCAGCCGAACGACCATTGCAGCACCGCCGTCTTGCTCGCCTGGTCGGCCACCAGGATCAGGACAGCGACCAGAAGGCCGAGGCGCAGATGGCGCCCGGACCCGCCCGGGGCGTCGGCGATGGGTTCGCCGGCCATGCTATTGCGCCGCCTCGCGGGCGGCGTGGAACTCCCGCAGCGCCGCCGCGTCGCGCGGCGTCACGTCGGGAAATTCCGCATCCGTGCCCACCAGCGGCGAGATCTTCCACGAGCGCGCGCACTTCCTGCCCTGGGCGCGGGCCGGCTCGACGGCGACGCCCGGCACCTCCGCCAGGCGGAAGGCGTCCTGCGGGCCCTCGTCCTTCAGCAGCACGGCGTCGGAGGTGATGCAGATCTCGGCGAGGTCGAGCCCCTCCAGCGCCGCGGCGAGCGCCGGATCAGCCACATGAACGCGCGGCGCCGCCTCGAGCGAGGAGCCCATGCGCTTTGCGGCGCGCTCCACCTCCAGCGCCCCCAGCACCACCCGGCGCACCAGGCGCGCGCGGCGCCACTGGTCGGCGAGGGCCTCGTCGCGCCATTCGGCCGGGGTCTGCGGGAAGGTGGCGAGGTGCACCGAGCCTTCCTCGTCCCCGGTGCGGGCGAGGTACGCCTCCTCGCAGGTGAAGCACAAGATGGGCGCGAGCCAGGTGACGAGCCGGTTGAACACCGCGTCGAGCACAGTGAGGCAGGCGCGGCGCGTCACCGACGACAGGGGATCGCAATAGAGCGCGTCCTTGCGCACATCGAAATAGAAGGCGGAAAGCTCGATGTTCATGAACTGCGCGAGCAGCGCGTGCACCTTCTTGTAGTCGAAGGCGGCATAGGCTTGGCGCACCTCGCCGTCGAGCTCGGCGAGCCGGTGCAGGATGAAGCGCTCCAGCGAGGGCATGTCGGCGAACGCCACGCGCTCGGAGGGGCGGTAATGGTGCAGCGAGCCGAGCAGCCAGCGCAGGGTGTTGCGCAGCTTCCTGTAGGTGTCGGCGGTGGTCTTGAGGATCTCGGGGCCGATGCGCAGGTCGTCGGCATAATCGGAGGCGCACACCCACAGCCGCAGGATGTCGGCGCCCGAGGCCTTGATCACTTCCTGCGGCGCGGTGACGTTGCCCAGCGACTTGGACATCTTGCGCCCGTCCTCGTCGAGCACGAAGCCGTGGGTCAGCACCACGTCGTAAGGCGGGCGCCCGCGCGTGCCGCAGCTCTCCAGCAGGGAGGAGTGGAACCAGCCGCGGTGCTGGTCCGAGCCCTCCAGATACATCACCCGGTCACGGCCCTGCGGCGGACGCTCCGCCTTGAGGTCGGCGCGCACCTCCAAAGTGAAGGCATGGGTGGAGCCACTGTCGAACCACACGTCGAGCACGTCGTCCACCTTCTGCCACGGCTCATCCGCCCGCGGGCCGAGGAAGCGCGCCCGGGCGCCCTCCCGGTACCAGGCGTCGGCGCCCTCGGCCGCGAAGGCGTCGGCGATGCGGGCATTGACGTCGGGGTCCTTGAGGAGGGTGACGGTGCCGTCGCCATTGTCGGCGATGAACACGGCGATGGGCACGCCCCAGGCGCGCTGGCGCGAGACCACCCAGTCGGGCCGGCCCTCGATCATGCCGGTGATGCGGTTCTCGCCCGCTGCGGGCACCCATTCTACGGCCTTGATGCCCGAGAGCGCGCGGGCGCGCAGGGTGTCGGGCACGTTGCTCCCCCGTGCCAAGCCGCCGTCATGCTCCGGCTTGACCGGAGCATCCATTGCCGCCGCGCCGATGGGCCCTCCGGTCAAGCCGGAGGGCGAGGGCAGGGAGGCGTCGGCGATGGGCTGGTCCATGGCGATGAACCATTGCGGCGTGTTGCGGAAGATCACCGGCTTCTTGGAGCGCCAGGAATGGGGATATTGATGCTTCACCCGCCCGCGGGCCAGCAGGTTGCCGGCCTTCACGAGGGCGTCGATGACGGCGCCGTTGGCGTCGCCCTTCTCGCCCTTCTCGGTGATCACGCGCCTGCCTTCGAAGCCGGGCGCCTGGGCGGTGTAGAACGAATCCTCGTCCACCGTGTAGGGGATCGCCGGGCTGATGCCGCGCTCCATCAGCCACTGGCGATGGTTGACCCAGGCCTCGAAGTCCTCCCGGCCGTGGCCCGGCGCGGTGTGGACGAAGCCGGTGCCGGCGTCGTCGGTGACGTGGTCGCTCTCGATCAGGGGGACCTTGAAGTCGTAGCCGCCGAGGCCGAGGGACGCGAGGGGGTGGAAGCACTGGAGCTCGGCGAGTTCGGCCTCCGCCACGTCGCGCACCTTCCGGAACCCGGTGACGCGCGCCTGCTTGAAGACCTCTTCGGCCAGCTTGTCGGCCAGCAGCAGCTTGTCGCCCGCCTTGGTCCAATTGTCCTCGGGTGCCTCGGTGACCTCGAACAGGCCATAGGCGATCTTGTTCGAGAACGAGATGGCCCGGTTGCCAGGGATGGTCCACGGCGTGGTGGTCCAGATGACGACGGAGGAACCTTCAAGATCGCCGGCGGCCCGCACCGGAAACTTCACCCACACCGTGTCCGAGGTGAAATCCTGATACTCCACCTCGGCCTCGGCGAGCGCGGTCTTCTCCACCACCGACCACATCACCGGCTTCGAGCCGCGATAGAGCAGGCCGTTTTCGGCGAACTTCATGATCTCGCGGGCGATCTGGGCTTCCGCCATGAACGCCATGGTGGAATAGGGGTGGTCCCAGTCGCCTTCCACGCCGAGGCGCTTGAACTCCGCGCGCTGCACGTCGAGCCAGTGCTCGGCATAAGCGCGGCATTCCTGGCGGAACGCCACCATGGCGGCGGCGTCGGTGAAGTCGGGCTTGGCCTTGCCCTTCTTGCGGTAGTTCTCCTCCTCGATCTTCCACTCGATGGGCAGGCCGTGGCAGTCCCAGCCGGGCACGTAGTTCGAATCGAAGCCCAGCATCTGCTGGGAGCGCGTCACCACGTCCTTCAGGATCTTGTTGAGCGCGTGGCCGATATGGATGTTGCCATTGGCGTAAGGCGGGCCGTCATGCAGCACGAAGCGGTCGCGGCCGCGGCCGGCCTCCCGCAGCCGGGCGTAGAGGCCGAGCCGCTGCCAGCGCTCCAGCAGCTCCGGCTCCTTCTGCGGCAGGCCGCCGCGCATGGGAAAGGGCGTCTGCGGCAGCAGCAGGGTCTTGGAATAGTCGGTGGTCTTGGTGGTCTGGTCGGACTTGGACGGAGTGTCGGTCATGGGGTCGGGCCGCTCGGCGATGAGGGGGCATGGGAATGAGGCGCTTGCCCGGCGGCCCCGCGCGCGCTCAGGCGCGCCGGCGGGGGGCCGGGCCGATAATTCGCCGCTGGGCGGAAACGCGCCGCCGGTTCATTCCAAAAGCCATGGCGGGCTTCTAGCAGGCGCATAAGGCGCGGGAAAGAGCGCCCTTCCGCGCGGGGCCTTGCCGGGGGCCTTGGCGCAATAGCGCCGTCTCTTCCCGGGCCACCCCTCCCCCTTGTGGGGAGGGGCAGGGGAGGGGGTGTTGGGGATGCGAGGGTGTTGGCGCACGGCCGCGCGCCTTGCGGCCGGGACGATGCATCGGGTCGAGCCACCCCCCACCCTGCCCTCCCCCACAGAGGGGGAGGGTGGCCAACGGCGTGCGCGGCGCAGAGCTTCAGCCGGGGGGTGCGCGCCGTGGGCGGGGGTGCGACCGTGCCCGGCCTGTCGCACCGGGAGCACGGCGGGCAAAAAAGCGCGACTGCCGCAAGGTTCGCGCTTGTGCGGCGGGCGGCGCGGCGCTCATCTCAAGCCATCGGTCGATCCGGCGGCGCCCATGAACCTGTTGCGCATCTATGCCCGCACCATCTCCCTCCTCGGGCCGCAGGCCAAGGTGGGGGCGGTGCTGGTTGTCTCGAACCTGCTGCTCGCCATCGCCCAGTTCGCCGAGCCGATCCTGTTCGGCCGCATCGTCGAGGCGCTCTCGGGCGCCCAGGCGGCCGGACGCATGCCCACCTTCGCCGATCTGACGCCGCTGCTCGCCGCCTGGGTGGGCTTCGGCCTGTTCAACATCGGCGCCGGGGTGCTGATCTCGCTCCACGCCGACCGGCTGTCGCACCGGCGCCGTCTCGGCGTGCTGACGCAATATTTCGAGCATGTGCTCGAGCTGCCCATGAGCTATCACGGCGAGACCCATTCCGGACGCCTGCTGAAGGTGATGCTCGAGGGCGTCGACGCGCTGTGGGGCCTGTGGCTCTCCTTCTTTCGCGACGACTGCGCCGCCATCATCTCGCTCTTGGTGCTGGTGCCGGTCGGCATCTTCATCAACTGGCGGCTCGGTTTGGTGCTGATCGTGCTGATGGGGGTGTTCGGCATCGTCACCGCCTTGGTCATCCGCCGCACCGAGGCGATGCAGCGCGAGGTGGAGGCCTACAATTCCGACCTCGCCGAGCGCACCTCGGACGCCCTGGGCAATGTGGCGGTGATCCAGAGCTACACCCGCATCGAGGCGGAGGTGTCCGGCATGCAGGACACCGTGAACCGGGTGCTGGCGGTGCAGATCCCGGTGCTCTCCTGGTGGGCCATGGTCTCCATGGCCACCAAGGCGGCGACCACGTTGACCATCCTTTCCATCCTGCTGATCGGCACCTGGCTCTACACCCAGGGCCTCGCCAGCATCGGCGACATCGTCACCTATGTGGCGTTCGCCAACATGCTGATCGCCCGGCTCGACCACACGGTGAGCTTCTTCAACCGGCTGATGATGTCGGGCCCGCGCCTGTCGCAATTCTTCGACGTGCTCGACACCGTCGGCGCGGTGCGCGAGAAGCCGGGCGCCGCCGAGCTCGGCAAGGATGCGCCGGTGAACGGCGACGTGGTGTTTTCCGACGTCTCCTTTTCCTATGACGGCAAGCGCCCGGCGCTGGAGGACGTGTCGCTGCACGCGGCGCCGGGCCAGACCTTCGCCTTCGTCGGCACCACCGGGGCGGGCAAGTCCACCGCGCTGGCGCTGCTGCACCGGGTGTTCGACCCCCAGTCGGGCGCGATCCGCATCGACGGCACGGACATCCGCGACGTGACCTTGGCCTCGCTCCGGCGCGCCATCGGCGTCGTGTTCCAGGAGCCTTTGCTGTTCAACCGCACCATCGAGGACAATCTCAGGGTCGGCAAGCCGGACGCCACCGAGGCGGAGCTGCGCGCGGCGCTGGAGCGCGCCCAGGCGCTCGAGCTGATCGAGCGCAACCCCATGGGGCTGAAGGCGGTGGTGGGCGAGCGCGGGCGCGCGCTCTCGGGCGGGGAGCGCCAGCGCCTGTCGATTGCCCGGGCGCTCTTGAAGAATCCGCCGATCCTGATCCTCGACGAGGCGACCAGCGCCCTCGACGCCGCCACCGAGCAGAAGGTGCAGGCGGCGCTCGACGCCGTGATGGCGGACCGCACCACCTTCGTCATCGCCCATCGCCTGGCCACCGTGCGCGATGCGGACCGCATCCTGGTGTTCGAGCGCGGCCGCGTGGTGGAGGCCGGCACCTTCGAGGAGCTGGTGGCGCAGGGCGGCCGCTTCGCCGCGCTTGCGCGCGCCCAG
>NZ_JBDZDO010000004.1:0-332500 GCF_040049235.1 Xanthobacter luteus | reverse complement strand
CGACGATCAGCGGGGGCCTGGCGCGATGCCTCGAGCGCCGCCGGCCTCGGGGACGATCCGCCACTCGGCGTCGACGGCGACGAGGAAGAGATCGACCGTCGCCGGGTCTCGGTACGCTGGTTCGCCGCCACCTTGCTGACCGCCTTGTGCGGCACCTTCCTGATGGGTGGCGCGGTCTATGCCGCGCTCGAGGGCGAGCACCGCTTCGCGCTGATGCCCGAGAAGGTCCGCGCCGCCATCCGCGGCGCGCTGGCCGCCGGCGAGCGCCCGTCCAATGCCGCCCGCAAGGGCGATCGCATGTCGCTTCTGGCCGAGGCCTCGAACGCGCGCCAGACCTTCCGCGTCTCCACCACCACCAAGATGGGCGACCGCGAGATCATCAAGGTGCGCCCGTTCACCCGGGTCGCCGCCAACCTCGCCATGACGGCGACCTCGGTCTCCTCCGACATTCCGCGCTACAATCCCACCCAGATCGTCTCCGAATCCATGAAGGACGAGGAGTCCGCCGCCCAGGCCGAGCCCACGGGCGAGGTCACGGTGGTGATGCGCGAACTCTCCCAGGTGCCCGGCAGCACCAAGTTCGGCGCGCCGACGCCGATGGAGAGCGTGCTCATCAAGGTGCGCGAGGTGGCCGAGCTCGCCCGCCTGCAGCCCAATCCGGGCCTGCCCGCCGCCATCACCGGCGCGCCGCGCTTCTCGCCCTCCGCGCCGTATCTCGCTTATGCGGTGGAGGGGGACGGCCTGCTGGCGGCGCCCGCCGGCTCGGACAATGTGAGCTTCGTGCCGAAGACCTCGACCGAGACCTCGGGCGGCAACGACTGGTCCGAGCGCACCGTGGTGGTGAAGAAGGGCGACACCATCGTCTCCATCCTCGCCGATAACGGGGTGGCCGAGCCGGAGGCCCGCGCGCTGGCGGCGGTGTTCGGCCGCGGGCGCGACGGCACGGTGAACGACGGCCTGCGCCTGCGCCTGCTGCTGCAGGAGAACGAGCAGAAGAAGGTGCAGGCGCTGCGCGTCTCGATCTTCTCCGATGCCGGCCACGAGGGCACGGTGGCGCTCTCCGACCTCGGCCGCTACGTTTCCGTCGCCGAGCCGTCCGAGACCGAGATCGCCGGCGTCTCCGAGGAGGTGGACGACGACAGCGGCCCCGGCATCCGCCTTTATGAGAGCATCTACGAGACCTGCCTGCGCAACGACGTCCCGCGCACCGTGATCGCCGACATCATCCGGGTCTATTCCTTCGACGTGGATTTCCAGCGCCGGGTGCGGCCGGGCGACAATTTCGAGGTGCTGTTCTCCGACGACGGCACCAGCAGCAACGAGGTGCTCTACGCCGCCCTCACCATCAATGGCGACCAGCGCCGCTACTACCGCTTCCAGACCACCGACGACAGCCTGATCGACTATTACGACGAGGACGGCAAGAGCGCGAAGAAGTTCCTGGTGCGCAAGCCGCTCGCCGGCGGCGTCATGCGCTCGCCGTTCGGCTATCGCCGGCACCCGATCCTCGGCTATTCGAAGCTGCACACCGGCGTCGACTGGGCCGACAGCGTCGGCACCCCGATCTATGCCGCCGGCAACGGCACCATCATCTACGCCAACTGGAAGTCGGGCTACGGCAAGCACACCGAGGTCCAGCACGCCAACGGCTACGTCACCACCTATTCGCACCAGTCCGGCTTCGCCAAGGGCATCCGCCAGGGCGCCACCGTGCGCCAGGGCCAGCTGATCGGCTATATCGGCTCCACCGGCCTGTCGACCGGTCCGCACCTCCATTACGAGGTGAAGATCAACGGCAGCTTCGTCGATCCCATGCGCATCAAGCTGCCGCGCGGGCGGGCGCTGGACGGGCGCTTCCTCGCCGAGTTCAAGAAGGAGCGCGAGCGCATCGATGCGCTCCTCAACCACGCGCCGGTGCCGCCCAAGGTGGCTGGCATCGCCGCGACCGGGCGCACCAGGGCCGCCAGCAACTGAGGCCGGCAGCGGATGCGCGGCGGCATGATCCCTTCCGGGATACCGCCGGCGGGCCCGCCCGGGAGCGTCCTTGAAAATTCCCTGACCGCAGGCGTTTGCGGCCGCCGGGGGGCCACAAACGGCCACACTTCGAGCTTGACCTTGGGAGCGGTTGAGCTACCGCTGCAACCGGGCACTCCGCCCCTGCACTCCCCGCCCAAAGGAAAGCCCCATGAGAGGCTTCGCTCATTCGCTCGCCTGCGCCCTCCTGCTGACCGCCGCCGTGCCGGGCCTCGCCGCGGCCGACCCGCTCGGCGACTATGTGGCCGCCCGCGACAAGGCCATCGCCCAGTCGCTCGCCGCCGCCAAGGCCGACAAGAGCGGCGACGAGGCGGTCATCAAGCGCGAGGAGGCCGCTATGAAGGACCTCGCCAAGCGCCTCGGGGCCGTGCTCGGACCGCTGAAGTTCAAGGGCCTCGGCGCGCCGACCTATTCCCTGCACGTCTTCACCTACGACGTCGACGCCCCGACCCACCAGCTCGACGGGCTGGCGTTCGCCGACAAGGACTACAACACCCGCATCGTGGTGACGCCGGAGAGCGTGTTCCAGGCCTGGCTCGCCGCCCGCGCCAAGGACGAGGGCGCGCCGGCCGCGCTCGGTGCGGGCGTCAAGGCGGCTGCCGGAGCGTCGGAATTCTATACCAACGCCCTCGTCTTCGACGGCGGCTTCTACCAGCCCTACGTGGAGCTGCCCGTGGCCGCGGCGCCGGGCGAGACCGCGGTCGCCATCCTCGGCCAGCAGGTCGACGAGCCGCCCGGCAACACCCCGCCGAACGACATCGCCATCGTCCGCATCGCCGACGGCAAGGCCATGGTGGGCTACGCCGTCGCCAAGCTGGACATCAAGCCCATCGCCGCCTGCGACGCCGTGTGGAAGCCGTTCAAGGCCAAGGCCGACGCGCTGCAGAAGCAGGTGGAGAAGGACAATAAAAGCGAGGACCCGCGCTGGGACCAGATCAGCGCCATCAATGACGAGGGCTCGGCCGCCTACCGCGACTGCTTCGCCAAGGCGGCGCCGACCCAGCCCTTCTTCGCCGCGGCGGTGAAGCGCGCCGAGGCCTTCCTCGCCACCGCCCGCGGGCAGTGAGCCGCGCCGGGGCGCCCGCGCGCCCCGCCGCTGGAGCGCGGTCCGATCCGGCCGGCGCCGGCCCGCGCCGGCCGGCCGCTCCATTGCCTTTTGGCCGGCGCGCCGGGATGATGCCGGCTCCCGCTTCCGCCGTTACGAGCCCCGCGCCATGAACCTTCCGGCATCCAGCCTGCTCGCCTGCGCCCTGCTTTTGTCCGCTGTCCCGGCCGCCCAAGCCGGCCCGGCGGAGGACTACATCGCCGCGCGCACCAAGGCGACGGCGGCGGTGGACGCGGCGGTGAAGGCGGGCAAGAGCGACGCGCAGGTCGGCAAGATCGAGGACGCCGCCCGCAAGGACCTCGAGACGCGCATGGTGGCGCTGGTCGGACCGGTGCGGTTCGCCGGGCTCGGCAAGACGCCGCAATTCTCGCCCGAGACCTTGCGGCGCGACGAGCTCGGCTCGGATTCGCCCGACGGCCTCGTCTTCCTGGACGAGAGCGGCGCCACCTACGTGCTGGTCTCGCCCGAGCCGGTCTTTGCCGACTGGCTCAAGGCGCGGGCGGCGGACGAGGGCGCGCCGGCCGCGTTGAAGGCCGGCCTGCCGGCGGCCACCGGCGACGAATTCTTCTACACGCTGACGGTGGGCCGCGACGCCGCCTTCTCCAATTATGCCGCGCTCGCCCCGCAGGCCGGCCCAGGCGAGCAGGTCGACGCCGCGCTCGGACTGTTCTCGCAGGACGTGGCCGGCACCACGCCGCCGGACACCATCGTCGTCACCCGGATCGCCGACGGGCGCGTGACCATCGGCTCGGCGGACGCCATGGCGCAGGCTCCCGACATGCCCGCCTGCACGGCCGCCTGGACCGCCGCCTCGGCCAAGGCCGACGCGCTGCTGGAGGCGGCGCAGAAGTCCGGCAAGGAGGACGATCCGCGCTGGGGCGAGGGCTTCAAGGCCCAGGACGGGGCCTCCAAGGCCTACCGCGCGTGCTTCGCCAAGGCGGCCGCCGGCACCCCCTTCCTCGCCCAGGCGACCAGGCGGGCGGAGGAGCTGCTGGCGGTGATGCGGGGGAAGTGAGGGGCCGCCCGTCCTAAGGTTATCGCGGCTGCCAGAAATCGGCCGCCGCGGCGGGAAGGGCGGCGAGCGCGCGGTCGAGCACGCGCTCATCCATGTTGCGCCGCAGGGCGGCCGCCACGTCGGCGATGGCGGTCTCCGGCGCGAAATTGTGGTGCCGGCGCAGCGCCTGCACCTCGGCCGTCAGCGCCCCCCGATCGGTGAACGCCCGCCGCGGCTCGGCCGGGTCCCACTGCGCCACGAAGATGGCCCGCAGCACCGGCGGCAGCACCCCGGCAAAGCGGATCGCCTCCTCCAGCGACAGCCGCCGCCGGAACACGCGCAGCACCCCCTCCACCATGGTGTAGGCCTGGTTGCGCGTGCCGAGGCCGGCGGTGTCCCGCGCATCGGCGAGGAAGCGGTCGAAATCCTCGGTGGCGTGCTGGAGGTCGAGGGGGATGGGCATGGGAACGGGTCACATGAGAATGTGGAAATCCGGCGATCGCAGAAGCTCCCCCGCTCGTGCGCCGACCGCCGCCGACCGCCCGGGCGCCTTCCTCACCCCCGGCGGCTTCCACCTCCCCTTGCCGGCCGGCAGGATCGAGGGCGGCGTCTCCTTCGACCAATAAAGGCGCATCACCAGATAGATGGGGCCGTCCGGGGCGGGCAGCCAGTTCGCCTCCTTGTCCGGGCCGGGGGTCTTGTTCTGGATGTAGAGGGTGAGCGAGCCGTCGGCGTTGCGCTTCAGGCCGGGCAGCATCGGGGCGTTGATGAGGTAGCGATCGATGGGGGCAGTCGCGTCTTGCCGCCGACGGCCAGGATCTTGAGGACATGACGCTTGGACAACATGGTGACCATCTCTTTGCGGAAGGAGTATCGCTGCTCCCGGAAACGCCGCGATCCTAGCTTGGCCTTGGCCGCCTGTCGCGCGGCACAATTGCCCGGCGCGCTCGCAAGCCATTGGCTTACGGGCAATGTTCGCCGGGCCACAGACGAAAAAGGCCCCCGGCGCAACCGCCGGGGGCCATTCCTCTCCGAGGCGCCATCCGCCCCGGCCCATCCTCACGCCGCCTGGTCCACCGGCCCCGCCTCGCTGGCGAAGGTGAGGTGGCCGTCGGAAAGGCCGATCTTCACCTTGGCGCCGTCGAGAATCTCGCCGGCGAGGATCTTCTCGGCCAAGGGGTCCTGCACCAGCTTCTGGATCGTCCGCTTGAGCGGGCGCGCGCCATAGGCCGGGTCGTAGCCCTTGTCGCCGAGGAAGTGCCGCGCCTCGGGCGACAGCTCGATGGTGATCTTGCGATCCTCCAAGAGCCTGCGCAGCCGACCCATCTGGATGTCGACGATGACGTCCATCTGGTCCCGCTTGAGGCGGTGGAACATGACGATCTCGTCGATCCGGTTGATGAATTCGGGGCGGAAGTGGCGCCGCACCGCCTGCATCACCAGATCGTAGGCCTCCTCGTCCGAGACCACCTGCTCGCCCTCCTGGCCGGGCACCTTGAAGCCGATCGGCTGGCGCGGGTCGGCCAGATATTCGGCGCCGAGGTTGGAGGTCATGACGATGAGCACGTTGCGGAAGTCGACCGTGCGGCCCTGCCCGTCCGTCAGGCGCCCATCGTCGAGCACCTGGAGCAGGACGTTGAACACGTCCGGATGGGCCTTCTCCACCTCGTCGAACAGCACCACCTGGTAGGGCCGGCGCCGCACGGCCTCGGTCAGCGCCCCGCCCTCGTCATAGCCCACATAGCCGGGAGGCGCGCCGATGAGGCGGCTCACGGAATGCTTCTCCATGTATTCCGACATGTCGATGCGCACCATGGCGGTCTCGTCGTCGAACAGGAATTCGGCCAGCGCCTTGGTGAGCTCGGTCTTGCCGACGCCCGTGGGGCCGAGGAACAGGAACGAGCCGATGGGCCGGTTGGGATCCTGAAGGCCGGCGCGCGCACGGCGCACGGCGGTCGAGACGGCGGCCACCGCCTCCGCCTGGCCCACCACGCGCTTCGCCAGCTCCAGCTCCATGCGCAGCAGCTTCTCGCGCTCGCCCTCCAGCATCTTGTCCACCGGCACGCCGGTCCAGCGGGAAACGACGCCGGCGATGTGGTTCGGCGTCACCGCCTCTTCCACCATCTGGCCGGCATTGCCCGCCTTCTCGATCTCGGCGAGCTTCTTCTCCAGCTCCGGGATCACCGAATAGGTGAGCTCGCCCGCTTTCTGGTATTCGCCCTGGCGCTGCGCCGTGGCGAGGTCCGCCCGCGCCTGGTCGAGCTTGGCCTTCACGGTGGTGGCCTCACCGAGCTTGGCCTTCTCCGCCTTCCAGCGCGAGGTGAGCGCGGCGGCGCGCTCTTCCAGGTCCGCCAATTCCTTCTCGGAGCGCTTCAGGCGGTCCTTGGAGGCGGTGTCGGTCTCCTTCTTCAGCGCCTCCTGCTCGATCTTGCGGCGCATGATCTCGCGGTCGAGGCTGTCGAGCTCCTCGGGCTTGGAATCCACCTGCATGCGCAGGCGCGAGGCGGCCTCGTCGACGAGGTCGATGGCCTTGTCCGGCAAAAAGCGGTCGGTGATGTAGCGGTTGGAGAGCACCGCCGCCGACACCAGCGCCGAATCGGTGATGCGCACGCCGTGGTGCAGCTCGTACTTCTCCTTCAGCCCGCGCAGGATCGAGACCGTGTCCTCCACCGTCGGCTCGGCCACGAACACCGGCTGGAAGCGCCGGGCGAGGGCTGCGTCCTTCTCCACATGCTTGCGGTACTCGTCGAGCGTGGTGGCGCCGACGCAGTGCAGCTCGCCGCGCGCCAGAGCGGGCTTCAGGAGGTTGGACGCATCCATGGCGCCGTCGGTCTTGCCGGCGCCGACCAAAGTGTGCATCTCGTCGATGAACAGGATGATGCCGCCTTCAGCGCCCTCGACTTCCGAGAGCACGCTCTTCAGGCGCTCCTCGAACTCGCCGCGATATTTCGCGCCGGCGATCAGGGAGCCCATGTCGAGGGCGAGCAGGCTCTTGCCCTTCAGGCTCTCGGGCACGTCGCCGTCGACGATGCGGCGGGCGAGGCCTTCCACGATCGCGGTCTTGCCGACGCCGGGCTCGCCGATGAGCACGGGATTGTTCTTGGTGCGGCGCGCCAGCACCTGGATGGTGCGGCGGATCTCCTCGTCGCGGCCGATCACCGGGTCGAGCTTGCCGTCGCGCACCGCCTGGGTCAGGTCGCGGGCATATTTCTTCAAGGCGTCATAGGCGTTCTCGGCGGTGGCGCTGTCCGCGGTGCGGCCCTTGCGCAGCGCCTCGATGGCGGCGTTCAGGGTCTGCGGCGTGGCGCCGGCCTTGGCCAGGATCTTGCCCGCATCGGTGTCCTTCTCGATGGCGAGCGCCAGAAGCAGCCGCTCCACCGTCACATAGCCGTCGCCGGCCTTCTTGGCCGCCTGCTCGGCGGTCTCGAACACCTTCGCCAGCTGCTGGCTCAGATACACCTGGCCCGAGCCGCCCTGAACCTTCGGCAGCTTCTTGAGCGCGGCCTCCACGTCGGCGCGCACCAGCGTGGGATTGCCGCCCGCGCGCTGGATCAGGCCCGAGCACAGGCCCTCGGGGTCGTCCATCAGCACCTTCAGCAGGTGCTCGGGGGTGAATTGCTGGTTCCCCTCCCGGACCGCCAGCGACTGGGCCGACTGGACGAAGCCGCGCGCGCGCTCGGTATAGATCTCGAAATTCATGTCTCTCTCCTCCTTCCCGCGCCGGCCGCCTTCGACGAAGCACGGCGGCACGCTGGGGCACGGCACCGGTCTGCCGGCTGCCGCCGCGCGGATGGCCACACCCGCGCTTGGGCTCATGTGGGTGTGGCCCGGCGGCAACGGAAGGGGGCCGGCGGCCCGGCGATGGAAAATCTCGCCGCCGGGCGGCGCCGTCATTGATCTGACCCCGGCCCCGGCGCGCCGGCCCGCGGGACGGGTGGTATCGGGACCCCTGACGCACAGACACAAAAGCTTCGGAATGCGCGGCTATAAGGTCACGCCCTCGCGCGGCCGCGCGCTCCGGGGGAATGATGGCGTGTGCCCAGGCGAGGCTGTCGGGCACTCCTGGGAGGACCACATGTCGAGCTCGGCCGAACCGCACCGCATCTACAACGTCCTGTTCCTCTGCACCCACAATGCCGGCCGCTCCCTCATGGCCGAGGCGATCCTCAACAAGGACGGCGCCGGCCGCTTCCACGCCTTTTCCGCCGGCACCAATCCCGATGCGCAGGTCCACCCGCTGGCGGTCGAGACGCTCACCCGCCTCGGCTATCCCACCGAGGGCCTGCGCACCAAGAGCTGGGACGAGTTCTCCGCGCCCGGCGCCCCGCACATGGACTTCGTGTTCACGGTCTGCGACGACGCGGCGGACGAGGAATGCCCGGTGTGGCCCGGCCACCCCATGACCGCGCACTGGGGCATCGAGAATCCGGCCAAGGCGTCGGGGGGCGAGATCGACCAGGCCGCCGCCTTCACCCAGGCCTTCCGCCACCTGAAGAACCGCATCTCGGTGTTCGCCAATCTGCCGCTCGCCAGCATCGATCATCTGGCTCTGGAGATGCAGCTGAAGGAGATCGGCATGATGGAGGGCAACACCCGCCCGGCCGCCGCCGCCGGCTGAGCGCGGCCGCGCGCCGGCCGCGCGGCTTGCCTCCACGCGCACCGCGCAAAGGGTGGCGGACCCGGTCTCGGGCCTTGCCCCGCCGCTTCGGCCGTGACCAAATCGGCGCGCCAGCCCCGCGACCGGGGCGCGATTGGGGGCGCCCATGATCGAATTCGGTCCGAACCTCTTCGTTCTCGTCCTGCTCGTGCTCGCCGTCGCCGTGGTGTTCTCGGGCGTGAAGACGGTGCCGCAGGGCTACCAGTTCACGGTCGAGCGGTTCCGCCGCTACACCAAGACGCTGTCGCCCGGCCTCAACCTCATCGTGCCGTTCATCGACCGGATCGGCAACAAGGTGAACGTCATGGAGCAGGTGCTCGACGTTCCCACCCAAGAGGTCATCACCAAGGACAACGCCACGGTCTCGGTGGACGGCGTCGCCTTCTACCAGGTGTTCGACGCGGCGCGCGCCTCCTACGAGGTGGCGCAGCTGGACCTGGCGATCCTGGCGCTGACCATGACCAACATCCGCACCGTCATGGGCTCCATGGACCTCGACCAGCTCCTGTCGCACCGCGACGAGATCAACGTGCGACTGCTGCGCGTGGTGGATGCCGCCGCCGCGCCCTGGGGCATCAAGATCACCCGCATCGAGATCAAGGACATCGTGCCGCCGGCCGACCTGGTGAACGCCATGGGCCGGCAGATGAAGGCCGAGCGCGAGAAGCGCGCCATCATCCTGGAGGCCGAGGGCCAGCGGCAGTCCGAGATCCTGAAAGCCGAGGGCCAGAAGCAGGGCCAGATCCTGCAGGCGGAGGGCCGGCGCGAGGCCGCCTTCCGCGACGCCGAGGCGCGCGAGCGTTTGGCGGAGGCGGACGCCAAGGCGACGCAGATGCTCTCGGTGGCGATCACCGCCGGCGATCCGGCGGCGCTCAATTACTACATCGCCGAGAAGTATGTGAAGGCGTTCGAGACCATGGCCGCGGCGCCGAACCAGAAGGTGGTGCTGATGCCCTATGAGGGCACGGCGCTGCTCTCCTCGCTCGCCGGCATCGGCGAGATCGCCAAGGGGGCGTTCGGCGGCGCCCTCGGCCCCGACACACCGCGCGCCGGCCCCGGCGGGCGGCCGGCGGGCCGGGCCACCGGCCCCTTCACCCCGCCGGCGGAGTGAGGCCGTGGGCTTCCTGACCGATCTCGGGCCGTGGACCTGGTTCGTGCTCGGCGGGCTTTTGCTGCTCGCCGAGATCGCCGCGCCGGGCGCCTTCCTGCTGTGGCTCGGCATGGCCGCTTTGGTCACGGGGGTCCTCGCCTATGTGATCGACCTCAATTGGCAGACCGAGGTGCTGGTGTTCGCGGCGCTGGCGGTGATCGCGGTGCTGGTGGGCCGGCGCATCTCCCCGGCGCCGGGCAAGGCCTCCGACCGGCCGTTCCTCAACCGGCGCGCGGAAGGCTTCATCGGCCGCCAATTCGTGCTCGACGAGCCGATCCTTGCCGGGGTGGGGCGGGTGCGCATCGACGACACGATCTGGCGCATCGAGGGCCCGGACACCTCGGCCGGCGAGACGGTGACCGTCGTCGCCATCGACGGCGCGACGCTTCGGGTGGAGCGGGTGTAGGGGGGGTGGTGCCTTTCGGCCATCTAGTCATAGACGGGCACGTGTTGGCGCACCGTGTCAATCAATCCCTCAACAATATGAGGTTTGGCTAGGTCGCACTCCCAGATGACGATCACCGTCCATCCTTGCTCGCGAAGCGCCGCTTGATTGCGCTCGTCGCGCGCGACATTGGCGTCAAATTTCGGTCCCCAGAAATTCAGACGAGATTTCGGTGCTCGGGTAAGTTTGCAGGCTGGATCCCTGTGCCGGTGCCAAAAGCAGCCATGCACGAAGATTGCGATCCGGCGAGAGCGGAACACGATGTCCGGCCGGCCCGGCAGATCCCGCGCCTGCAGCCGAAACCGTAGTCCCGCCGCATGCAAGGCGCGGCGGACCTTCAGTTCCGGCTTGGTGTCCTTGCCACGGACCCGCGCCATCTGCGCGCTGCGGGCAGGGTCCACATGGTCAGTCGTCGTCCGGGCCACCAGCCTCGTCCTCGCTCGGTCCAGGGACATCCGCGAGAGGCGACCTGTCAGGTAGGCTAAGATCGCCACTATCGTCCTGGCGAAACGCGGCCAACATTTCCTCGAGCAGGGCCGCGTGATCGGTTCGCGGCGGAAATTTGTCAAGGATCGCATTGATCCTCACAGCGACTTCCTCGGCGGTCGCGTTGTCGACCAACTGCTCGTCGAGCGCCCAACTGCGACCCGGATGGACGACATCCCACGGCGATCGCTTGTTGCGCCGCGTGTTCGCGGCGTCGCCGTGCTTGCTCATTCCCCAACAGGCCTTGGTGTCGGAATTCCATACAGGCCAGAACATGCGGATGAGATGACGCTCCGCGACCAACTGCGCGTTGGTAGCGCACACCAGACGGCGGCATTTGAAATCAGCCAGCCGAATGGGATGGAGCCCAGGCGGCAGGCCATTCTCGGCTGCGTACTTTTCCGCCGTGGAAATGGTGCCGGCGTGCTCGATCAGGCGGCCGGTGAGCCTAGGCCCCTGCTCCCTGGCAGTGCTCGCGTCCCCGTTGCTGGGATCGGCCTTGCCCACGTAGATCGGCGTCTCGGCCCCGGAGATCCGCGCGTAGAGTGGGTGGTCTCCGCTGTAATAAATGGCGTAGACGCCGGATCCATAGGCCGGCTTGACGGCGCCGAGCGAGATCATCGGCTGCGCAAGCAGCGCCAGGGAAACCATCCGCCCAACTGTCTTCGGATCGGAAGGATCAAAGGTCGTGAGCGGCGTGCTCACGGGATCGGCCTCGCTTCGCGCCTTCTCGACCGCTTCGAAGTGACGCGAGAGCCCGTCCCTCACGCGCCTGACAGTCGCCGGTGATGGGTCGGCCTTTGCTGCGGCGATGACCTGGGACAGGGCCGAATTCAAGGCGGCTAGAGCGATCTTGTCAGGCGACTTAGCCACTAGAACGCGCTTCGTTCGCGAAACCAACCAGGTGAGCAAGCTCGCTCAGAAGATGATGTTCCGTAGCCATCTACCCGCAGCTTCCCCCAATTGAGCGGGAACCGCGTTCCCCAGCTGACGCATACTCTCCGACCAGCTCCTGGGAAACAAGTAGTCATCTGGCAGTCCCACCAGCCGCGCGGCTTCCCGCGTGGTGAAGTACCGAACTGACCCGTCGTCGCGGACCATCATGTTCTCACCGCCGGGCACACCATGATCTCCCGCCTTGAGTGCCTTGGCAGGCCTATCAAGCGGGCTACCTGTATGTCCGGGATAAATCCGGGCGCCGGGTTGGAACACGTGATTGCGGGCGCCATCAGGCTCGCCGAGCCCCTGGATGGCGTCGCGTACCGTGACCCAGGGGAGTTTTGAGGGAGCGACGCCACATGCCTTAAGGTCGCGAACACGCGCGAGATCCCGCGCGCAGCTCGGCGCGCGCTTGCCCAGGCCGTGACGCTTCCAATAGTCGCCGGTCACGAACTGATCCCAGAGCAGCCGGTCATGCGAGTGGGTCGGTGGCATGCTGATCAGCGTCACATTCGCTCGATCGCGAACGCCGAAAATAAGAACCCTGTGGCGGATCTGCGGGGCTCCATAGTCCGCTGCGTTCACCACCTGCCAGGCCACTTGATACTCAGGTTTGCCGCGCGCACGCATGAGCCGCCCGAGATGTTCCTCGTGAGTCTCACCCGTCTCTCGCGTCAGAGCTGGTCTCGCTAAGTGACAAAGCACCCATTCAAGATAACTGCGGAACTTTGGCCCAGCTATGTTGCGCACATTTTCGAACAAGAAGCCCTCGGGCGCGGCCTCGCGTATGGCGCGGACTGCCTCAGGCCACATGTCGCGGGCGTCGTCCGCCCCCATCTTCTTGCCACCGATGCCGAACGGCTGGCAAGGTGGTCCACCCGACACAACGGCAAGTTGACCGCGCAAGGGTTCCCAACAGATGTCCCGCACATCGGTCTTCTCAACCGGCCAATGGACTACGTGCTCTATGGCGCGCGCCTTGTTGTGCTTGGCCGTCTCGACTGCATCGAAATCGAACTCAGCCATCAAGACATGGGAGAATCCCGCTCGGGACATACCCAAGGCGAGACCCCCGCAACCGGCGAACAACTCAGCGCTGCGCATGGTCGCCTCTGAATTCGAAGGGTAGTTGAGGCCCCCCGTTGGCCTCGTCAAGAAATCGTTCGACAGCTCGGCGGACGAGCCAGGCCACCTTCACGCCTTCGCGCTCGGCGAGGCGGTCAAGCTGGAGCTTCTGCGCGCGCGACAAAGTGGTCGTGACACGCTCGGCGTCCTTGCCGTCCTTGCCCAAGTTCCGTCCTCCGCTGCAATCCGCGGCGTTCCGCGGCAACGCATCAACACTGCCTCTCATCTCCGCCTTTCGCAACGGTTAATGTCCCGGCCGAGAACAAGAACATATAGAGAACATCAATGGTGGTTGTACGCCGAATTCGGTGAACCGCAACAGTGAACTCCGGTCCCCTGCGGACACTCGGGAGCGGACGTCGCCCAAATTCAGCGATGGGGCATCACCGACCCCATGGAACCGCATCGCGCCCCCCCCATAGCCCTCCCCCCACCCCCCAAATAAAACAGGGCGCCCGGCATCGCCGGGCGCCCCGTCCCTCTCACGTCGCTTCAGCTCACTTCAGGAACAGCGGCACCTCGCCCGGCGTCGCCTTGAGCTTGGCGGCGGCGTCGCAGAAGTCCTTCTTGTCGCCGTTGCCCTCGGCCAGGAACAGGCCGAAGCGGGCGCCGAAGGCGACCAATACGGCGGCGCCGTATTCCTTCTCCTGGCGCTCGTCGAAGTCCTTGTCGGTGCTGGTCAGGACGCCGGCGATGCCCTTGCCGAACCCCTCCGTGTCGAGGCTGTAGCCGTCGCACACCCGCACCACCGCCGCCTGGAAGGCGAGGTTGTTGAGCGCGGTGTATTGCGGGCCCGAGAGCAGGCCGCCCTCGGATTCCAGAAGGTCGTTCCAGGCATGGTCCATCCGGTCGTCGTCCGGCAAAGCGGCACCGGAAGGGGCGGCGCCGGAAGGGGCGGCGCCCGACTGGGCGAAGGCGGGCGCCGCAGCGGTGGCGCAGAGGGCGAAGGCGACGAGCGCGCCGCGCAGGGGCTTGAGCATGATCATGGTCTCAGTTCCTGCCATACACGCGCCAAGACCAATCGGCGGCATAGGCGCCGCCGCCGTAATAGCAGGCCCGCTGGCCGGGATAGCACACCACGTTCGCGGCCGGGGAGAACGCCGCCGGGGCCACATAGACCGGCGCCGGCGGGGGGCCGTAGACATAGGGGTTGCGGTGGGCGCTGTCGGCGATCGCCGCGCCGACCGCAAGGCCGACCACGCCCGCCGTGATCGCGGCGGCGGTCGAATTCATGCGCGCCGCGCTCGGCGCCGCCTGCACCAGCACCAGCGCCGGCGCCAATATTACGGCGGCAAAGATTTTTGCTCTCATTGTCGTCCATCCATGCTGCGACTCTACAGTCGAGGCCATTCAACGCACAATTGTTTGAACAATCAAGCGTGCCGCAAGCGGCGGCGGCGCCGGTCTTCAACGCTGGCGCGCACAAGAAGGCAAATGGCCGATCTCAGGTCGTGTCCCGCGGGCCGCCGAAATGCCGCCGAGCTGGCCAAGGCAGAGCTTCAGATCAGGAAAAGCGGGCCCCGATCCGGTTCGTTGAATTGATCTAATCTATGAAAATGCCGTTGAATTATTGAACGAAACGGCGCCGGGGCGGGGCTCGCCGCCGGCGCGCGGGGGGCTCGGCCGGGCCGGCCGGGCCGTTGGCTCACTTCATTGCCGCGCCCATGGCCTGCCGCACCAGCTCTTCCTCCGCCTCGGCGAGCAGCGCCTCGTTGGCCTCGCCGCCCACGCTCTCGCGGCCGATCTCCAGGAGCACCGGCACCGCGAGCGGCGACACCCTCTCCAGAGGCTGGTGCACGATCTTGCCCTTGATCCGCGCCAGCATCTCGCCGAGCCGCTTGACGTCCAGCAGCCCGGTCGCCGCGTCCGCCCGCGCGGCTTCGAGCAGCAAATGGCCGGGCTCGTGCCGGCGCAGCACGTCGTAGATCAGATCGGTGGAGACGGTGACCTGGCGCTGGGTCTTCTCCTTGCCGGGAAAGCGCCGCTCGATCAGGCCGGCGATCACCGCGCAGTGGCGGAACGTGCGCTTCATCAGCGCGCTCTCGGCGAGCCAGGCCTCGAGGTCGTCGCCCAGCATGTCCTGGTCGAACAGTTGGGCGAGCGAGAGCCGGCCCTGGCTGATCGCGCCCCCCATGTCGCCGGTGCCCCACACCGCGAGCGCATAGTCGTTGGCGACGAACCCCATGGGCTTCAGCCGCGCCCGCTCGAGGCGCCGGGTCAGGAGCATGCCGAGGGTCTGGTGGGCGAGGCGGCCCTCGAAGGGATAGGTAACGAGATAGTGAACGTCGGCGCGGGCGAAGCTCTCCACCAGGAGGTCGTCGCGGCCCGGCAGGCGCGAGCGGGCGCGCTGCAGCTCGAGCCACGCGCGCACCTGCATGGGCAGGGATATCCAGCGCTCCGGCGCGGCAAGAAGCGCGCGGACACCGGCGGCAAGAAAGGTGGAGAGCGGGAACTTCCCGCCCGCATAGGCCGGCACCCGCGGTTCCTTGGCGGCGCTGCGGGAGACGTAGACCTGGTCCTCCACCAGCGCCTCGTAGCGCAGGATTTCCCCTGCAAAGACAAAGGTATCGCCGGGAACCATGGTCTCGACGAAATACTCCTCCACCTCCCCCAGCATGCGCCCGCCGAACCGCACCCGCCCCTTCGCCCCGCGCCCCGAAACCAGCCGGACCTTCAGCATCGCCGCTTCCACGATGGTCCCGACATTCAGCCGATACGCCTGCGCGATCATAGGGTTGGAGACGCGCCAGAGGCCCTCTTTGGTGCGCCGGATCTTGGCGTAGCGCTCATAGGCCTTGAGCGCGTAGCCGCCGGTGGCGACGAACGCGACCGCGGCGTCGAAGTCGTGGCGCGGCAAGTCCCGGTAGGGGGCGGCGGACGTGACTTCGCCATAAAGGAAATCGGCGTCGAACGGGGCCGCGCAGGCCATCCCGAGAATGTGCTGCGCCAATACGTCCAAAGCGCCCCGGCGCTCGGGCGGGGTGTCCTGCGCGCCCGCTTTCACCGCCTCCAAAGCGGCCCGGCATTCCAGCACTTCGAAGCGGTTGGCGGGGATCAGCACGGCGCGCGAGGGCTCGTCGAGCCGGTGGTTGGCGCGGCCGATGCGCTGCATCAGGCGCGAGGCCCCCTTGGGCGCGCCGACATTGATCACGAGGTCCACATCGCCCCAGTCGATGCCGAGGTCGAGCGAGGAGGTGGCCACCACCGCCTTCAGCCGCCCCGCCGCCATGGCGGCCTCCACCTTGCGGCGCTGCTCCACGGCGAGCGAGCCGTGGTGCAGCGCGATGGGATGGCTCGCCTCGTTGATGCGCCACAATTCCTGGAACAGGAACTCCGCCTGCCAGCGGGTGTTGACGAACACCAGCGAGAGCTTGTTCTGGCCGATCAGCTCATAGATCTCGGCCAGCGCATGATGGGCGGTGTGGCTCGCCCAGGGCATGGTCTGCCGGCTCTCCAGCATGGTGATGTCGGGCGCGGCCCCGCCCGCGGCCACCACCAGATCGGCGAGCGGGACCCCGCTGCCCTGCGGCACCAGATAGCGCCTCAAATCGTCCGGCGCGGCCACGGTGGCGGAGAGGCCGACGCATTGCAGCCCCGGCGCGATCGCCCGCAGCCGGGCGAGGGCGAGCGACAGCAGGTCGCCGCGCTTGGAGGTGACGAGCGCGTGCAGTTCGTCCAGCACCACGCGCTTGAGGCCGCCGAAGAGGTGGGCGGCATCCTTCGAGGCCAGCAGCAGCGAGATCTGCTCGGGCGTGGTCAAAAGGATGTCCGGCGGGTCGCGACGCTGGCGCTGCCGGCGCGCCGACGGCGTGTCGCCGGTGCGGGTCTCGATGCGGATGGGAAGGCCCATCTCGGCCACCGGCGCCTCGAGATTGCGGGCGATGTCCACCGCCAGCGCCTTCAGTGGCGAGATGTAGAGCGTGTGCAAAGGCGAGGGCGGGCGCTCGGCCTGCCAGCGGGCGAACGGGATGGCGGCGGGCGCGACCCCGCCGGGACCAGGATCCCCGTCGTCCGCCACACCTTCGCCTGTCTTCTCCCGCGAGGCGGCGGCGCGCGCCGCGACCGGTCCCTTTTTCGCTCCGGCCGCGCTCAGCTCGACCAGGGTGGGCAGGAAGCCGGCGAGCGTCTTGCCGGCGCCCGTCGGCGCGATGAGCAGCACCGAGCGGCCGGCCGCGGCGGCTTCCAGCAGATCGAGCTGGTGCGCGCGGGGCGTCCATCCGCGCGCGCGGAACCACTGGCGGAACGCGGGGGGAAGGGCGGCCTCGGCCCTGGGCGCGGTATTCGACACGCCTTCAAAGATAGGGCGCGCGCCCAAGTTTCGCGATGGCGGCCTTAATCGCCCGTCAACCGTCTGCACCGCATGGTGCCGGCCTGCGTTTTCCCGCGTGGAGTATTGCGTCCCATGATGTCCCGCGCCGACCGGACCGTCCTCAGCGAATGGTGGTGGACGGTGGACCGGGCCCTGCTCGCCGCCCTCTTCGGCCTGATGATCATCGGCATCATCCTGTGCCTCGCGGCGAGCCCCGCCGTGACCGCCCGCATCGGCATCGAGGACCCGTTCCACTTCGTGAACCGCCAGCTGGTGTTCCTGGCGCCAGCGGTGGGGGTGCTGCTCCTGACCTCCTTCCTCACCCCGCGGGCGCTGCGGCGCACCTGCATCGGGGTGTTCGCCCTGTTCTTCGTGCTGCTGCTCGCGACCCTGGTACTCGGCCCGGAGGTGAAGGGCGCGCGGCGCTGGCTCACCCTTGCCGGCATCACCGTGCAGCCGTCCGAATTCATCAAGCCGGCGTTCGTCGTCCTCACCGCCTGGCTGTTCGCGGAGAGCTCGAAGCGGCCGGAGATGCCGGCGCGCCTGCTCGCCATGGCGCTGCTGGCGGGCGTGCTGGCGCCGCTGGTGCTGCAGCCGGACTTCGGCCAGAGCCTGCTGGTCTGCCTGGTCTGGGGCGCCCTGTTCTTCCTCGCCGGCCTGCGCTGGATCTGGGTGGTGGGCCTCGCCGGGACCGGCGCCGGGGCGGGCATGCTCGCTTATCTGACCGTGCCGCACGTGCAGAAGCGCATCAGCCGCTTCATCAATCCTGATTCCGGCGACACCTACCAGATCGAGGCGGCGCTCAACTCGTTCCGCAATGGCGGCTGGTTCGGCACCGGGCCGGGCGAGGGCACCGTGAAGCGCATGCTGCCGGATGCCCATACCGACTTCGTCTTCGCCGTGGCGGGCGAGGAGTTCGGCATCATCCTCAACCTCATCATCCTGGCGCTGTTCGCCTTCATCATCCTGCGCTCGCTCCGGCGCGCCATGGACGAGAGCGACCCGTTCGCGCGCTTCGCCATCACCGGGCTCGCTTTGCTGTTCGGCCTCCAGGCCTCCATCAACATGGCGGTGAACGTGCATATCGCCCCCGCCAAGGGCATGACGCTGCCCTTCATCTCCTATGGCGGCTCCTCGTTGATCTCGCTCGCCTTCGGCATGGGCATGCTGATCGCGCTGTCGCGCAAGCGCCCCGGCGCCGCCGCCCTCGCCGCCTTGAGCGAGCCGCGCCGGAAGATGGAGAAGCGCGGCGTGGAGACCGCGGGGCCGGAGCCGGTTCCGGCCGCATCCTGAGGCGATTTCCACCCTGGCGCGCGCCGGGGTAGAACTGGGCCGCGATCCCGCCGAGGATCGGGCAAGGGGACGAGATACCTTGAGCGAGCTCGTGCTTCTCGCCGCCGGCGGCACCGGCGGCCACCTGTTTCCCGCCGAGGCGCTGGCCGGGGTGCTCAGCGCGCGCGGGCTCACGGTGGACCTCGCCACCGACGCGCGGGCCGCCCACTATGCCGGCCATTTCCCGGCGCGGGAACTGCACGTCTTGCCGGCCGACACGGTGCGCGGGCGCTCCGCCGCCTCGCTCGCCCGCACCGGCATCGCCCTCGTCTCCGGCCTGGTGTCCGGGCTGGCCTTGATGCGGCGGGTGAAGCCGGCCTGCGTGGTCGGCTTCGGCGGCTATCCCACCGTGCCGCCGCTGCTCGCGGCCTCGATCTGCGGCGTGCCGAGCGCCATCCACGAGGCGAACGGCGTCATGGGGCGGGCGAACCGCATGCTGGCGCGCCGGGTCGCGGCCATCGCCACCGGCTTTCCCGGCCTGTGCCGCACCGACCCGATGCTCGACGCCAAGGCGGTGTGGACCGGCAACCCGCTGCGGCCCGCGGCGGTGGCCGCCGCCGCCATCCCCTACGACCCGCCGGTGCCCGGCGGTCCGCTCAAGCTCCTGGTGTTCGGCGGCAGCCAAGGCGCCCGCGTGATGTCCGACGTGGTGCCGGATGCGGTCGCCCGCCTCGGCGCCGATCTGCGCGCGCGCCTCGACATCGTCCAGCAGGCCCGCGAGGAGGACGCGGCGCGCGTCACCGCGGCCTATGCCGCCCTCGGCGTAAGGGCGGAGATAAGGACCTTCTTCGACGATCTGCCCGCCCGCATGGCGGCGAGCCACCTTGTCGTCTCCCGCTCCGGGGCGGGCACCGTGGCCGAGCTTTCCGCCATCGGCCGGCCCGCCATCCTGGTGCCGCTGCCCCATGCCCTCGACCAGGACCAGGCGGCCAACGCCCGCACGCTCGCCGACGCCGGCGGCGCCAAGGTGCTGCGCCAGGTGGAGTTCGAGCCCGAGCGCCTGGCGCTGGAGATCCACACCTTCGCCGACGAACCGAACGCATTGACGCAGATGGCGGACAAGGCCAAAAGCCAGGGACTGCTCGACGCCGCCGAGCGCCTGGGCGACCTGGTCCAGCACCTGGCTGGCGGCGGCACGGTGAAGACCTTCAAGGGAATGCGCGCATGAAGCTGCCGTCCGGCCTCGGAGCCATCCATTTCGTCGGCATCGGCGGCATCGGCATGAGCGGCATCGCCGAGGTGCTGAGCAATCTCGGCTATACGGTGCAGGGTTCCGACGCCACCGAGAGCGCCAACGTCAAGCGGCTGCGCGACCACGGCATCAAGGTCACCGTGGGGCACGACGCGGCCAATCTCGGCAATGCCGAGGTGGTGGTGGTCTCCTCCGCCATCCGACGCGACAATCCAGAGCTCACCGCCGCCCGCGCCAAGCGCCTGCCGGTGGTGCGCCGCGCCGAGATGCTGGCGGAGCTGATGCGGCTGAAGAGCTGCGTGTCGATCGCCGGCACCCACGGCAAGACCACTACCACCTCGCTGGTGGCGACCCTGCTGGAGGCGGGCGCCTTCGACCCCACGGTCATCAATGGCGGCATCATCAACGCCTACGGCACCAACGCCCATCTCGGCCAGGGCAACTGGATGGTGGTGGAGGCGGACGAGAGCGACGGCACCTTCCTGAAGCTGCCCACCGAGGTCGCCATCGTCACCAATATCGACCCCGAGCACCTCGACCACTTCAAGACCTTCGACAAGGTGCAGGAGGCCTTCAAGGCGTTCGTGGAGAACGTGCCGTTCTACGGCTTCGCGGTGATGTGCATCGACCATCCGGTGGTGCAGGCGCTGGTGGGCCGCATCGAGGACCGGCGCGTCATCACCTATGGCGAGAACCCGCAGGCGGACGTGCGCCTGGTGGATGTGGACCTGAAGGGCGGCGTCACCAAGTTCGGCGTCGTGTTCCGCGACCGCGCCGGCAAGGTGGTGCACGAGATCAAGGGCCTGCGCCTCCCCATGCCGGGCAAGCACAACGCCCTCAACGCCACCGCCGCCATCGCCGTGGCGCACGAGCTCAAGGTGCCGGACGCACGGATCGTCGAGGCGATCTCCCGCTTCGGCGGCGTGAAGCGGCGCTTCACGCGCACCGGAGAGTGGAACGGGGCCGCCATCTTCGACGATTACGGCCACCACCCGGTGGAGATCGCCGCCGTGCTGCGCGCCGCCCGGGCGGCGAGCGAAGGTCAGGTGATCGCGGTGGTGCAGCCGCACCGCTACACCCGGCTCGCCTCGCTGTTCGACGAATTCTGCACCTGCTTCAACGATGCCGACCACGTCATCGTCGCCCCGGTCTATGCCGCCGGCGAGATGCCCATCGAAGGCGCGGACCGGGACCATCTGGTGGCCGGGCTGGTGGCCCACGGCCACCGCAGCGTGACGCCGCTCGGCGGGCCGCAGGATCTGGCCGGCATCGTCGCCGGCCTCGCCCGGCCCGGCGACTACGTGGTCTGTCTCGGCGCCGGCAACATCACCCAATGGGCCTATGCGCTGCCGGGCGAGCTCGAGGCGTTGAAGCCGGCGGCGTGAGGCCGGCGGCCGCCTCCGTGGCACCTGGACCGCCCATCGCGCGGCGGAACGGCGACGCCGCGCCCCATGGATCGCCCGAGGGCACCTTGGCCGGCAAAGAGTGGTATCCCGCCGCCGCCGCGGGGGCGCCCCGGCGTGCCATAGGAAGGCGGGCCAGGCGCCCTCCCGCAGCACGCAATTCCGCCGCGTTCGGCAGCCGCCCCGCCACCAAAAGACCGCGCCTTTGCGCTACAGTGTTTTCAAGACGTTCCAGCGATTCGAGACACAAAAATGGCCGAACCCGTCCCCGCCGCCTCTCCCGACGATTACGGCGCGAAATCCATCCAAGTTCTCAAGGGCTTGGATGCGGTTCGCAAGCGTCCGGGCATGTATATCGGCGACACGGACGACGGCTCGGGCCTGCACCACATGGTCTATGAGGTGGTGGACAACGCCATCGACGAGGCGCTGGCCGGCTGGGCCAAGGAGGTCACCGTCACGCTGGAGGCCGACGGCTCGGTGACCGTCACCGACGACGGGCGCGGCATCCCCACCGACCTCCATCCGGAGGAAGGGGTCTCCGCCGCCGAGGTCATCATGACCCAGCTGCATGCCGGCGGGAAGTTCAACCAGAATTCCTACAAGGTCTCCGGCGGCCTGCACGGGGTCGGCGTCTCGGTGGTGAACGCGCTGTCCACCACCCTCGACCTCACCGTCTGGCGCGACGGAAAGGAGCACTTCATACGCTTCCGCCACGGCGACGCGGAAGCGCCGCTGAAGGTGGTGGGCCCGGCGCCGGCCGGCAAGCGCGGCACCAAGGTCACGTTCACGCCCAGCCCGCTGACCTTCACCCACATCGCGTTCGACTACGCCACGCTGGAGCACCGGCTGCGCGAGCTCGCTTTCCTTAATTCCGGCGTGCTCATCGTGCTGACCGACAGGCGCACCCCCGAGGTGAAGCGCGAGGAGCTGCACTATGAGGGCGGCGTCGAAGCGTTCGTGAAGTATCTCGACCGCTCGAAGTCGGCGCTGCTCCAGAAGCCCATCGTGATCCGCGCCGAGCGCGACGGCATCACCGTGGAAGCCGCCCTTTCGTGGAACGACGGTTATCACGAGAATGTTCTGTGCTTTACCAACAACATTCCGCAGCGTGACCGCGGCACCCATTTCACGGGCTTTGCCGCGGCGCTGACCCGGCAGGTGATCGGCTACGCCAATGCCTCCGGAATCTCCAAGAAGGAGAAGGTGGATCCCACCGGCGAGGATTGCCGCGAGGGTCTCACCGCGGTCCTCTCGGTGAAGGTGCCGGACCCGAAATTCTCCTCCCAGACCAAGGACAAGCTGGTCTCCTCCGAGGTCCGCCCGGTGGTGGAGAGCCTGATCGGCGAGGCGCTCTCCAACTGGTTCGAGGAAAACCCGGCGGAGGCCAAGAACGTGATCGGCAAGGTGGTGGAGGCCGCCGCCGCCCGCGAGGCCGCGCGCAAGGCGCGTGATCTGACCCGCCGCAAGAGCCCGCTCGACGTCGCCTCGCTGCCCGGCAAGCTCGCCGACTGCCAGGAGAAGGACCCGGCCAAGTCCGAAATCTTCATCGTCGAGGGCGACTCGGCCGGCGGCTCCGCCAAGCAGGGCCGCGACCGCGCCTTCCAGGCGGTGCTGCCGCTGCGCGGCAAGATCCTCAACGTCGAGCGCGCGCGATTCGACAAGATGCTGTCCTCCGAGCAGATCGGCACCCTCATCACCGCGCTCGGCACCGGCATCGGCCGCGACGACTTCGACATCTCGAAGCTGCGCTACCACAAGATCATCATCATGACGGACGCCGACGTGGACGGCGCCCACATCCGTACCCTGCTGCTCACCTTCTTCTTCCGGCAGATGCCGGAGATCGTGGAGGCCGGGCATCTCTTCATCGCCCAGCCGCCGCTCTACAAGGTGGCGCGCGGCAAGTCCGAGACCTACCTGAAGGACCTGCACGCGCTCGAGGACTATCTCATCACCGCCGGCCTCGACGAGGCCGCGCTGCATCTCACGTCCGGCGAGGTGCGCGCCGGCGCCGACCTCGCCCAGGTGGTGGAGGTGGCGCGCCAGTTCCGCGCAGCGCTGAACGCGCTCCACCCGCGCTACAAGAAGGCGGTGGCCGAGCAGGCCGCGCTCGCCGGCGCGCTGGAGGCGGAGGCCCTCAAGGCGGAGGGCATCGCGGCGGCCGTGGCCGAGGTGGCGCGCCGGCTCGACGCGCTGGCGGACGAGACCGAGCGCGGCTGGACCGGCACCGCCGACGAGGCCGGCTACACCTTCTCGCGCACCGTGCGCGGGGTGCAGGAGGTGGCGCGGCTCGACGCCGCCTTCCTCGCTTCGCCCGATGCGCGCCGCCTCGCTTCGCTCGCGCGCGACCTCGACGGGGTGTTCGCCGGCGCGGCGACGCTCAAGCGCAAGAGCGACGAGCATGTCCTGTTCGGCGCGGTGGACCTGTTCGACGCGGTCACCGACACCGGCCGCAAGGGCCTGTCCTTGCAGCGCTACAAAGGCCTCGGCGAGATGAATCCGGGCCAGCTCTGGGAGACCACGCTCGACAAGACCGCCCGCTCCTTGCTCCAGGTGAAGATCAAGGAAGTGGACGCGGCCGACGATCTGTTCAACCGCCTCATGGGCGATCTGGTGGAGCCGCGCCGCGAGTTCATCCAGGAGAACGCGCTCAAGGCCAGCGTCGACGTGTGAGCGCCGCGGCGCCGCCGGACCAAGGCGGGCCGCCCGGCCTCAGTGGCGCGAGAACAGGTCGCGCACCTGGCACAAGGCGGTGGTGACGTCGAAGCGCCGGTCCGGCAGCGCCGCCCCCTCGAGGATCTTCCGGAGCGCGGTGGCGGGATCGCGCTCGCCAGTCAGCAGCACCTCGGCGCCGCGCGCCTTCATGTGGCGCAGGAATCCGTCGCCCGCACTGCCGGCCACCACCAACGCGACCCCGTCCAGCGGATGGGCCCGGTCGTCGGCGAAATGGTGGAACACCTGGTCCTTCTCGAGCTCCACCCGGTCCGGTTCCGGGAGCGGGCTTTCCGGACCGTGGCCTGCCGGGTCCGCGCCCGAGAGATCGTAGACCAGCCAGCGCCGCGCCTTGCCCGCATGGCCGCCGACCGAGACCCAGTCAGCGGTCGGGATCGCAATTTTCATGGGATTGGCCGCTCCCCTCGCTCAAGCTTCGACAAAAAGCAGAGCATGCCCAAGGGGGCGGCGCCATCCGGTGCATTGCGGATCGACCGGCGGCGGGAACGGAGCGCGAATGCCAGCCGCGCCGCGATTCGGACCCGCTGCGTTCCCGGGCCGTTCCCGATCGGGCGCCGACGCGTCCCGTTCCGGGACGCGCATTTCAGTCCCGCACCAGCGCGAAGCGCAGCAGGAGGGTGCGCTGAAGCGGGTTGAAATTGTCGTCCGAGACGATGGTGAGCAGCATCTCCCCGGCGGTGTTCGTCGAGATGGCGAGACCCTCCATGTTGTCGATCTCGTAGCCCATGTCGAAGCTGCCGAGCAGCGCGCCATCGATCACCGCGCCGGGCTTCACCTCGGCGAGCGCAAAGCGGCGCAGGCGCATCTTCACGCCGGTGGCGCGGGTGTAGTGGCGCTCCAGGAGGATCACGTCCCCGTCCGGCGTGAGCGCCGCGTCGGTGGCGGCGAAGGCATCGTGCCGCCGGATCGTGAAGCTGCCCGGCGTCGGCCCGCCGACGATGAAGCCGTCGAGCACGTCGGCCCGCGTCGCGCTCTCTTCGGAAATGCCCACGAGGGCACCCTTGAGCGGACCGGCGGGGACATGAAACAGGGTTTCCAGGCCCCTGTTCACGGCCAGCGTGCGGACCGCCGGAGCGTCCACCCGCGCCCCGGAGGCCCCAAGCGGAAACCTCGGATAGCGCCAGATCTCGTTGCGCCCTTCGAACCCGACGAAGGCGGCATCCCGGGACAGGGTCAGGCTCTCGGCGTCCCCCTGTCCTGAAAAAGCGATCGGCTGGCCCCTCGCGTCGCGGATGGCAATGGCGCTCACGTCCGAGAGCCCGGTCGGCCGGTCGCCATCGAGGTCGAGCCGGCCTTCGAGGAACAGACCGGCGTCGGTCACGGCGAGGAAGCGCGGGCCGGCGTCCTCGAAGACGAAGCCGGAGATGCCGCCGAAGCCGGGAAAGGTCGAGCTGAGCACCAGCCCGCCGCGGAATTCGAGCGCCCCGAACCGCAGCCCCCGGTCGTGGAAGGAAAAGGACGCGAGGGGACGGGCCTCGACCGTCACCGGCACCTTCTCCTGCGGCTGCGCGCCCGGCTTGGTGAAGGCGGTGGCGGCGATGAGGCCCAAAAGCAGGCCGAGCGCGAGCACGCCGGCGCCCACGCGCCCCAAGGCCCAGCAAAGACGCGGCGCGACGGGCCAAACCATCGCCCGCCTCAGTGCAGCCGGCCGCGGCGCCCGACGGCCTCGTCGCCGAACAGCTCGGCGAGCTTCTCGGTCATGGCGCCGCCCAGTTCCTCGGCGTCGACGATGGTCAGCGCGCGCTTGTAGTAGCGGGTGACGTCATGGCCGATGCCGATGGCGATCAGCTCCACCGGCGAGCGGTTCTCGATCTGGCCGATGACGTGCCGCAGGTGCCGCTCCAGATAGTTGCCGGCGTTCACGGAAAGGGTGCTGTCGTCCACCGGCGCGCCGTCCGAGATCATCATCAGGATGCGCCGCGCCTCGGTGCGCACCAGAAGCCGCTGGTGCGCCCAGTCGAGCGCCTCGCCGTCGATGTTCTCCTTCAGCAGGCCTTCGCGCATCATCAGGCCGAGATTGCGCCGGGCGCGCCGCCAGGGCGCGTCGGCCGACTTGTAGACGATGTGGCGCAGGTCGTTGAGGCGCCCCGGCGCGGCGGGCTTGCCGGCGGCGAGCCAGGCCTCGCGGGACTGCCCGCCCTTCCAGGCGCGGGTGGTGAAGCCCAAGACCTCCACCTTCACGCCGCAGCGCTCCAGCGTGCGGGCGAGGATGTCGGCGCAGGTAGCGGCCACCGTGATGGGCCGGCCGCGCATGGAGCCGGAATTGTCGATCAGCAGGGTGACCACCGTGTCGCGGAACTCGGTGTCGCGCTCGCGCTTGAAGGAGAGCGCGGCGGTGGGATCGGTCACCACGCGCGAGAGCCGGGCCGGATCGAGGATGCCCTCCTCCAGGTCGAATTCCCAGGCCCGGTTCTGCTGGGCGAGAAGCTTGCGCTGGAGCCGGTTGGCGAGGCGCGCCACCACGCCCTGGAGGTGCGAGAGCTGCTTGTCCAGATAAGAGCGCAGGCGCGCCAGCTCCTCCGGGTCGCACAGCTCCTCGGCCGAGACCTCCTCGTCGAACTTGGTGGTGAAGGCGTGGTATTCCGGCCCCTTATTGTCATGACTCATGGAGGGGCGCGGCTGCCACGGCTCGGCCGGCTCGTCGCTGTCGCCCATGTCGTCGGCGTCGGGCATGTCGGCGGGCGGGGCGGCGTCGCTCTCCATGGCGCTCTCCGGCATCTCCTCCTGGGAGAGCTCGGCCTCCACCTCGGTGGCGCCCTGCTGACCGTCGTCCTCGCGGGCGTCGCCGTCCTCGCCGCTCTGGTCGTCCTGGCCGCCCTCGCCCTCGGCGTCCTGGTCCTCGCTCTCCGAATCGAGGCCGCTCTCCTCGCCCATGTCGAGCGAGGAGAGGAGGTCGCGGGCGATCTCGCCGAATTTCTTCTGGTCCTCCAGATTGTCGGCGAAGCGGGAGAGGTCGCCCGCGGCGCGCTCCTCGATGTAGTCGCGCCACAGATCGACGATCTTGCGCGCGTCCGCCGGCGGCGGCTCGCCGGTGAGGCGCTCGCGCACCATCAGGGCAATGGCGTCGGAGATCGGCGCGTCGGCGCGGTCGGAGATGTCGGCAAAATTGCCGCGGTGGTAGCGGTCCGCGAGCATGGCCGAGAGGTTGGTCTTCATGCCGGTCATGCGGTTGCCGCCGAGCGCCTCGACGCGCGCCTGCTCCACCGCCTCGAACACCGCCCGCGCGGTGTCGCCGGAGGGCAGCATCTTCCGGTGGGTGGCGGGGTCGTGGCAGGCGAGGCGCAAGGCGAGGGCGTCGGCATGGCCGCGCACGATCGCCGCGTCGCGGGCGGAGAGGCGGCGCGGCGGCTCCGGCAGGCGCACCCGGTCCGGCCCGAGCGCGGGCCGCTCGGCGGCGAAGGCGACCTCGAACTCGGCCACGCCAGCCACCGCCTTGAAGCAGGCCGAGACCGCGCGCTTGAAGGGCTCGACGGGCGCTTCCTTTGGACCCTTGGGGGTGGTGCGGTTGGTGGGGGCCATGTGCGGCTCTTCGTCAGCAAGACGGCCCGGCGCGAGGCCGGGCACGTCGGGGTCAGGACAAGGCGACGTTCACCGTGCTCTCGGGCAGCTCCTGCCCGAAGCAGCGCTGGTAGAACTCGGCCACCAGCGGGCGCTCCAGCTCGTCGCACTTGTTGAGGAAGGTGACCCGGAGCGCGAACGCGATGTCGCGGAAGATCTCCGCATTCTCGGCCCAGGTGATGACCGTGCGCGGGCTCATCACGGTCGAGAGGTCGCCATTGATGAAGGCCGAGCGGGTGAGGTCGGCGAGGCGCACCATGCGGTTCGCCGTGTCGCGCCCTTCCGGCGTGCGCAGGTACTTCGCCTTGGCGAGCACGATGTCCACTTCCTTGTCGTGGGCGAGATAGTTCAGCGAGGTGACGATGGACCAGCGGTCCATCTGCGCCTGGTTGATCTGCTGGGTGCCGTGATAGAGGCCGGTGGTGTCGCCGAGGCCGATGGTGTTGGCGGTGGCGAACAGGCGGAAGGCGGGGTGGGGGCGGATCACCCGGCTCTGGTCGAGCAGGGTCAGGCGGCCGGAACTCTCCAGCACGCGCTGGATCACGAACATCACGTCCGGGCGGCCGGCGTCGTACTCGTCGAACACCAGAGCGATGTTGTTCTGATAGGCCCAGGGCAGGATGCCGTCGCGGAACTCGGTCACCTGCATGCCGCCTCTGACCACGATGGCGTCCTTGCCGATCAGATCGATGCGGGAAATGTGGCTGTCGAGGTTGATGCGCACGCACGGCCAGTTGAGCCGCGCCGCCACCTGCTCGATATGCGAGGACTTGCCGGTGCCGTGATAGCCGGTGACCATCACCCTGCGGTTGTGGGCGAAGCCGGCCAGGATGGCGAGGGTGGTGGTGCGGTCGAACAGATAGTCCGGGTCGAAGTCCGGCACGTGCTCGTCCGGCTCCGAGAAGGCCGGCACCTCCATGTCGATGTCGATGCCGAAGGTCTGGCGCACCGACACCTTCATGTCCGGGGTAGGCGCTTGGGTCTCGGTGGCACTCATAAAACCTCCGTGGGCACGCCCTGCGCGCCGCCTGCTGCTCTTGCTTCGCCGTGGCGCGCCCGCGGGCGCGCCGTGGCCGTTGGATCCGACCGTTCCTGAGGACCGGTCAGCAAAATCCCGCCTGTTTCAGGCTGTTGTAGGCCTGGATCACGTTCCGCAGCCGGTCCTCGGCCGAGCGGTCCCCGCCATTGGCGTCGGGATGGTGCAGCTTCACCAGGGACTTGAAGCGCGCCTTGATCTCGCCCGCGCCGGCGGACATTTCGAGGCCCATCACCTCGAGCGCCCGGCGCTCGGCGGTGCGGATGGTGCGCCCTTCTGCCTCGCGCCGCTCCGGCTGCACGGTTTCGCCGAATTCGGAGGCGAAGCCGAACGGATCGCCGTAGCCCGCCGCGCGGAAGCCGGCCGAGGCGGCGCCGTGGGGGCTTCCGGGCGCGCCTGGTTTGGCGCCCATGGTCCAGGTGGGACGATGGCCGGTGAGCGCGTCCTTCTGGTAGGCGCAGACCGCGTCATCGGTCATGCCGGCGAAATAGTTGTAGGACTGGTTGTACTCGCGCACATGGTCGAGGCAGAAGCGCCAGTACTGGCCCTCCCGGTGCCGCCCCTTGGGCGCGCGGTGGGTCCCCGCCTGGGCACAGCCCGCCCATTCGCAGCACGCGATCTGCGTGGTGCGGCGCGTCCGGTCGTCGCCGGGCTTGACGCGGATGCGGTCGAAGAGCGGGGAGTCGAGTTTCATGGCGGTCGATTATGCGGGCCGCTCTGCGGCACCGCAAGAAATTGAGAGGGAGGCAGGTCCGGGCCGCTGAGCGGCGTCGGCCGCCCGCATGGATGGCAGCACGGGCGCAAGGCACATATAGTATGCGAACGGCGACCGCGCCATCGGCGCGGGCCATTGCCGCCGGCAGCTTTGCTTCACAGATTGGTTCGGTCATGAGCGAAACGCATCTTTCCACCATCCGCCAGACCCTCGAGCAGGGCCTTAGCCCGCTTGCGCTCGACCTCGTGGACGAGAGCCACAAGCACGCCGGCCACGCGGGCGTGCGCCACCTGGAGCGCGGCCCGGCCGGGCGCGGCGACGGCAGCGTCACCCACATCCGCGTGCGGGTGGTGGCGGAAGGCTTCTCCGGCAAGAGCCGCATCGAGCGCCACCGCATGGTGAACGCCCTGCTCCAGGGCGAGATCGCCAAGGGGCTGCACGCCATCACCATCGAGGCCAAGGCGCCGGGAGAATAGATCCGCCATGCGCGCTGCGGGGATCGCCGAGGAAGGCGCGCTCGTCCTGTTCTCGGGCGGGCAGGATTCCACCACCTGCCTCGCTTACGCTCTGGAGCGCTTCGGCACCGTCGAGACCGTCGGCTTCGATTACGGCCAGCGCCACCGCGTGGAGCTGGCGCGCCGGCCGGTGCTGCGCGAGGCGCTCGCCGGGCTGAAGGGCGATTGGGCGGCCCGTCTCGGGGCCGACCACCTGCTCGATTTGTCGGTGCTCGGCGCGCTGTCGGAGACCGCCCTCACCCGCAACGTCGCCATAGCGATGGAGGACAACGGCCTGCCCAACACCTTCGTGCCGGGCCGCAACATCGTCTTCCTCACCTTCGCCGCCGCGCTCGCCTACCGGCGCGGCCTGCGGCACATCGTCGGCGGCATGTGCGAGACCGACTTCTCCGGCTATCCCGACTGCCGCGACGACACCATCAAGGCGCTCCAGGTGGCGCTCAATCTCGGCATGGAGCGGCGCTTCGTGCTGCACACCCCGCTGATGTTCATCGACAAGGCCGAGACCTGGCGGCTTGCCGAGCACCTCGGCGGCGGCGCGCTCGTCGAGCTCATCGTCGAGGAGACCCACACCTGCTATCTGGGCGAGCGCGGCGAGCGGCGGGAGTGGGGCTACGGGTGCGGCACCTGCCCCGCCTGCAGCCTGCGCGCCGACGGATTTGCCCGCTATCGCTCCAGCCTGAAGGGCCCTTCCCGATGATCCTGCCCACCCGCTTCACGTGCGCGGCGCTCGCGCTGTCGGCCGTTCTCGCCGGCACCGCGCCGGCCCTGGCGCAGAGCTTCACCTGCGCCACCAACGCCGCGCCCGACGAGCGCGCCGTCTGCGCCGACTGCGACCTCGCCCAGCTCGATGTGAAAATGTCGGTGATGTACGACGTGCTCACCAAGACCTCGGCCATGGGCAATCGCGCGGACCTGCGCGATACCCAGCGCGCCTGGCTCGGCGCGCGCTCGGTCTGCGGCAGCGACGCCGTCTGCCTCCGCGGCGTCTATCGCGCGCGCATCGGCGAGCTGCAACGGCGCCTTGACGACCTCTATTCGCGCGGCCCGTTCTGAACGGCGACCGCGGCGCCCACCAGGCGAGGCCCTTGATGACCGCCGATCCCCGACGCGACGCCGCCGACGCCGGCGCCGGTTTCCAGCACGTGGAGACCTGGGTGTTCGACCTCGACAACACGCTCTATCCGGCCCGCCACGACCTGTGGGCGCAGATCGACGCCCGCATGAAGGCCTACATCACCGACCTTCTCGGCATCACACCGGAAGAGGCCTTCACGCTCCAGAAGGACTATTACCGCCGCTACGGCACCTCGCTACGCGGGCTGATGCTGGAGCATGGCGTCGACTCCGCGGCATTTCTCGCCCACGTCCACGACGTGGACCTTTCAGGCCTCGATCCGTCGCCACGGCTCGCGGCGGCCGTGGAGGCGCTGCCGGGCCAGAAGCTGGTCTACACCAACGGCTCGGAACGCCACGCCCGCAACGTGCTGGAGAAGCTCGGCATGGGCGGGCACTTCGCGGCGGTGCACGACATCGTCGCCGCCGAGTTCCACCCCAAGCCCACGGAGGAGGCCTATCTGCGCTTCCTGAGGGCGCACGGCGTGGAGCCGCGCCGCGCCGCCATGTTCGAGGACCTCGCCCGCAATCTCGAAGTGCCGCACCGGCTCGGCATGACGACGGTTCTGGTGGTCGCGCCGGGCGAACGAATCGAGGCGCGCGAGAGCTGGGAGTTCGAGGGCCGCGAGGCGGCCTATGTGGACCACGTGACCGACGATCTCGCCGGTTTCCTGGAGCGGATCGCCGCAGTTTAAGAGATTGCACTTGACGATCAACGGTTGAGCCTGCTGCCATGGCCCCGCGTGACTGGAGCCTTGAGCCTGCATCGACCGTGTCGAACTGCGCTTGACCGGGGTTCTGCGGTTTCGTTCGAGGGTGGGGCGAATCATCCGGATCGCATTCCTGCGCCTTCGATTTGCTCGAATTCGGCGGAATTTGATGCGAGCGACAGGATCGGGCGGGGCAGCCGGGCGGCGATGTGTCACACATGCGCGCCGGGCATTCGTGCCAATCTCGATCGAGGCGGCGCCAATCTTGGATTTCGCGGCTTCTCTTGCATGACTGCTGACAGCCTGGCCTGGGTCGATCTGGTTCAGGTTCCACTTCTCGTGGTGGATGCCGGAGACGGACGCATCGTGCGCGGCAATCTGCGCGCGCGCAGCCTGCTCGGATCGCTCGATCTTCAAGGAGACCTGGCCGATTTCCTGGGCGCCTACGCCGCCGGGCGGCTCAAGCCGCTGATCTCCGGCGAAGTCGAGAACGCCAGCGAGCTGGTACTCTATTGTCGCACGCGGTCCGGCCTCGCCACGCTCGGCTTCAAGCCGGCCCGCATCCCCGAGCAGAATCTGTGCGTGCTAACCCTGCGGCCGCATGCGGCCGAGGCCGCCAGCCAGAAGCGCGCCGGGCCGAGCATCGAGAATTTCGGCGTGATGCTCGAGGAGATCGTCCGCTCGCTGCCGGTGGGCGTCGAGATCTACGACGGAAATTTCCGGGAGCTGTTCTGCAACACGGTCTCCGACGAGCTGTTCGGCTACGAGTATCAGGGCCACCTGCCGCACCACGACGATTGGTGGGAGCGCGGCTTTCCGGACGATGCCGCCCGCGCCCGCGCGATCCGCGAATGGCGCGACAGGTGCGAGCAGGTGCGCGCCCGGCCCGGCGAGGTGCAGCGGGCGGAATGGGAGGTGCTCTGCCGCGACGGCGCCCGCCGCACGGTGCAATTCCGCTTCCGCTTCATCGGCTCGACCTACATCGTCGTGTTCTGGGACGTCACCGAGCGCCGGCGCCTCGAGGAGGAGCTGCGCCATCTCGCGGGCACCGACGAGCTCACCGGCCTCAACAACCGCCGGCGCTTCTTCGAGGAGGCGGAGCGCGCCTTCTCCGCGGCGCTCTCGGCGGCGACGCAGATGTCGATCCTCATGCTCGACATCGACCATTTCAAATCCATCAACGACCGCTACGGCCATGCGGCCGGCGACAAGGTGCTCTCCGAGATGGCCAGGCGCTGCGCCGGGGCGCTGCGGGCGGGGGATCTGGCGGCGCGGGTGGGCGGCGAGGAATTCGCCATCCTTCTGCCGTGCACCGATGCCGAAGGCGCCGAGCTGGTGGCGCAGAAGCTGCTCTCGGCCATCCGCGCCGAGCCGGTCCAGGTGAACGGCACCGTGCTCGCGGTCCATGCCTCGATCGGCGGCACCTTCCGCCTCGCCGACGACCGCACGGTGGCGACGCTGATCGAGCGCGCCGACCGCGCGCTCTACGCCGCCAAAGGCGGCGGCCGCAACCGGGTGGTGGTGCTGCCGCGCTTCTACGACGAAGCCGCCCCGGCCAAGCCGCGCCAGACCAGACGCAAGAGCTCGGAGCAGCAATGACGGCCGCCGGTGCGCCGGTGCGGGCGCTCACCCGAGGCGAGGTGGAGCGCGCCGTGGACTGGGCCGCGCGCGAGGCCTGGAATCCCGGCCTTGCCGACGCCGACGCGTTCCTCGCGCAGGATCCCACCGGCTTCCTCGGACTGTTCGAGCCGGACGGCCGCCTCGCCGCCACCCTCTCGGCGGTGACCTATGAGGGTGGCTTCGCCTTCCTCGGCTTCTACATCTGCCGACCGGACCTGCGCGGCCGTGGCTTCGGCCTCGCTTTGTGGCGGCAGGCGATGGCCCGGCTCGACGGCCGGGTGGTCGGGCTCGACGGCGTGGTCGCCCAGCAGGCGAACTATGCCCGCTCGGGCTTCGGCCTCGCGCACCGCAACGTGCGTTTCGGCGGCGCCGCCCGCCTCGGCGCAGCCGAGCTTGGCGCAGCCTTGCCCGGCGCGGCCATCCGGCCCATCGGGCCGGAGCTTTACCCGGCGGTCGCCACCTATGATCTCGGCTGCTTCGGCTATTCCCGGCCGGCCTTCCTTGGGGCCTGGCTCCGCCCGCCTTTCGGCCGTTCGCTGGCGCTGGTGGAGGACGGCGCCGTGCGCGGCTACGGGGTGGTGCGGCGCTGTCGGGAGGGCGCCAAGATCGGCCCGCTGTTCTGCGACCATGCCCCCGGCGCCCGCGCGCTGCTGGGCGCCCTCGCGCAGGCGGCGGGCGCGGGGCCGATCTTCCTCGATGTGCCGGAGCCCAACCGTGCCGGCGCGGCGCTCGCCGCCGAGATCGGCCTTGCCCCGGTGTTCGAGACCGCCCGCATGTACCGCGGGCCGGCGCCCGATCTGCCGCTCGCCCGGATCTTCGGCATCACCACGTTCGAGCTCGGCTGAAGCGGTCTTTTCCCTTGGCGCGGCGCGCCTTATGGTTCCGGCGCGGGCAGGCAGAGGGCGGACCGGCAGACCATATGACCTCACGGCTCTATTGGCTCTCCACGGGCGCGGCGCTCGCCGCCGGGCTCGGTCTCATCCTCGCCGACCCCGCCCCGCTCGCGGACCTGCGCAACGGCCTGTTCGACCTCTACCAGCGCGCCGCGCCCCGGCCCTACGACCCGGAGGCGCCGGTGAGGGTGGTGGACATCGACGACGCCTCCCTCGCCCGCGAGGGCCAGTGGCCCTGGCCGCGGGCCAAGCTCGTGAGGCTGGTGGAGCGCCTGGCCGAGCAGGGCGCGGCGGCCGTGGCGTTCGACATCACCTTCTCCGAGCCCGACCGGCTCGACCCCGCGGCGGTGGCGGCCCAGCTGCCGGAAGGCGTGCGCGCGGCCGTGACCTCCGCCCTCGCCGGCCAGGAGACGGGCGACGTTTTGTTCGCCCGCGCCCTGCGCACCCTGCCCTCGGTGCTCGGCGCGGTGCTGACCGGCCGCGGGCCGCAGACCGCGCTGCCCGCCAAATGGGGGATCGCGGCGGCGGGCGACGACCCGCTCGCCTTCCTGCCCCGCTTTGCCGCCGTGGTGGCGCCGCTGCCGGCGCTCGCCGAGGCCGCCGCCGGCATCGGCGCGCTGAACTGGCTGCCCGACCGCGACCAGGTGGTGCGGCGCGTGCCGCTGCTGCTGGGGCTCGGCACGCAGGTGGTGCCGAGCCTTTCGGCCGAGGCGCTGCGCGTGGCGCAGGGGGCCTCCACCTACGTGGTGCTGTCGTCGAACGCCTCCGGCGAGCAGGCCTTCGGCACCTCCACCGGCATCGTCGCGGTGAAGATCGGCGCCGTGGAGGCGCGCACCGACGCCCAGGGCGAGGTGCGGGTGCGCTTCTCGCCCTCGGACCCGCGCCGCTTCATCCCCGCGCACGCGGTGCTCGACGGCTCGGCGGACCGCGCGGCGCTGGAGGGCCGCATCATCCTCGTCGGCACCAGCGCGGCGGGCTTGCAGGACACGCGGGCGACGCCGCTCGACGCGGCGGTGGCGGGCGTGGAGATCCAGGCTCAGCTGATCGAGCATCTGGTCGCGGGCGCCAATTTGGTGCGGCCGGACTGGTCGCGCGGCGCCGAACTGCTGCTGGCGGCGGGCCTCGGCCTGCTGCTGGCGCTGGCGCTGCCGCGCGTGCCGCCACTGGTGGCCGGCCTCGGCAGCCTCGCTGTGCTGCTCGCGCTCGGCGCGGCCTCCTTCCTGGCTTTCACGCGGCTTGATCTTCTGATCGATCCCCTGGCGCCGGGGGCGACCGCGCTCGCGGTCTATCTGGTCGGCGTGTTCGCGCTCTATCGCGAGGAGCAGCGCCAGAAAAGGTGGGTGCGCGCGGTGTTCGGCCGCTTCGTCTCGCCCGATGTGGTGTCGAAGCTCGCCGCCGATCCCGCGCGCCTCGTGCTCGGCGGCGAGACGCGCCAGATCACGATCCTGTTCTGCGACCTGCGCGATTTCACCACGCTCTCGGAAACCATGGACGCGCAGGCGCTCACCCGCTTCATGCACGCTTATCTCACCCCCATGACCGAGGTGGTTTTGGCCCATGGGGGCACCATCGACAAATATATCGGCGACGCCATCATGGCGTTCTGGAACGCGCCGCTGGACGATCCGGACCACGCCCGCAACGCCACCCTCTGCGCCCTCGCCATGAGCGCCCGGCTCGAGGCGCTCAATGCAAGCTGGCGCGCGCAGGCGGAGCGCGAGGGCCGGCCCCATCATCCGGTGCGCTGCGGCATCGGGCTCGCCACCGGCCCGTGCTGCGTCGGCAATCTCGGCTCCGACCAGCGGCTGGAATATTCCTGCCTCGGCGACGACGTGAATCTCGCCTCGCGCATCGAGGGCGCCACCAAGGCCATGCGCACCGACATTCTGGTCGCGCAGGCGACGCGCGAGGCGGCCCGCGGCCTTGCCTTCCTCGAGGCGGACGTGCTGACGCTGAAGGGCAAGACCAAAGCGAGCCAGCTTTACCTGGTGGCGGGTGATGCCGCCTTCGCCGCCTCGCCGGGCTTCGAGGCCATCGCCCGCCGTCACCGCGCATTGATCGGCGCGCTGGGCGCCGGAGACCGCGCGAGCGCCCGCCAGCTCGCCGAAGGCCTGATGGCGGAGGCGCCGGAACGTCTTGCGCGCTTCTACGGCCTCTGTCTGGAGCGCGCGGTGGCGGCGCCGGTGGCGGGAACGGCCTGACGGCGCGGCGCCCTCTGGCACGCGGAACGCGCCCAGCACCCCGCCTGGGCGGGTCCGGCGTAAATAGTTGCCTTAGGAAAATAAAATGTCTCGGAAACGACGAGGGTAGTTTCCGCGGCTAATGACCACCGCAGCGTTACCGCTTGTCTCGGATCCCGAGCGGCCTCACCATGGGTTCGGGATTACTGGGAGGCATGTCATGCGAGGACTGAAGATCGCCCTGGCGCTCGCCTTGGCCCTGAGTGTTTCCGCCTGTTTCGAGGGAGCACAGGGGCCGGCCGGGCCCGCCGGTCCTGCGGGACCAGGCGGCGCGGCGGGCGCGGCCGGACCCACCGGTCCTGCGGGGCCTGCTGGTCCCACCGGGCCCACGGGCCCCGCCGGTCCTGCCGGTCCTGCGGGTCCGGTCGGCCCGCAGGGCGCCGCCGGCGCGCCGGGCGCCGCGGGCATCACTCTGCGCGCCGCCGCCTGCCCGGCGGCCGGCTGCCGCGCCAGCTGCGAGAGTGGCGAGAGCTTCCTCGGCGGCTATTGCGTGAACGAGCAGCGCGGCCTCCAGCACCTCGGCGCGGTTTCCGCCCAGGAGGGCAAGCTGGAAGTGGAGTGCTTCCACCCGGTCAAGCAGGTGGTGGCCGTCTGCCTGAAGCCGTGAGCGCGGACCGCTCCGCCGCATGACAAGCGGAGCGGTCCCTCCCGCGGCGAGAGCCCATCCGGCCGGAGCCACTCCGGCCGGCCGGCGCCTCAGCCGCGCCGGCGCAGAATCTTGAGGCGGCCGAGCAGCTCCGCCACCGCCTCGGGCGGCAAATGCGCGATCTCGCGGGAGATCAGGTTGGCGAGTTCGGTGGCCTGGGGCGAAAGGCCCGCCGTGTCCACCGTCACCTTGGGGTGGGAGACCTCGGCGAGACGCGCCAGATCCTCGGCCTCGTCCCAGATCACGTTGAAATAGGCGATGACCCGCTGCACCAGCGCCCAGGTGGGCCGGCCGCGCCGACCGTTTTCCAGCGCCGAGAGATAGGTGGGGCTCACGCCGAGGGCGTGGGCCATCTGCGTCAGCGTCACCCCCTTTTGTGCGCGCAGGTCGCGCACGCGGCGGCCGAACGGCGTCATGGGCGCCTCCCTCCCTGCCGGGCCCGGAGCCGGATCCGGCTCCAAGGCCTCGCTTGCGGGAGGGAAGCCGATTCGCGCGCCAACCACAAAGCCGGAGGCGCCGCCGGACGGGGCGCCGGCCCGGGGTCGTCGGAAAGCCGCCCCGGCCGGCTCGGACGCGCCGGTCCGGCGGGCAACCGTCCCGCCCGATCAGGCCCGAGATCCATCAGGCCCTAGGAACCATCAGGCCCACGAGCCGTCGTCGTCGCCGCCCCAGTCGCCGCCGCTCTCGTCGAGGCCGGCGTCCTGGGCATGGTCCTGGCCCTGGTCGGGGTTCCAGAAATTGTCTTCGGCGCCCTGATTGCCGCCCAGCGCCTGCTCTGCGTCGGCGCCGAGATCGGTGCCGCCGGAGCCGGCATCGGCCTTGGGCATTTCCGCCGCCGCCGCCTGGGCCACCGGGCCGGAGCCGCCCGCGAGCATGCCCTTGATGCCGTCATAGAGCAGCGCGCCGCCGGCAACGCCCGCCGCGGTCGCGAGCGCGCCCTGCAGAAAGCCGCCGCCGCCGAAGCCGCCGCGCTGGGGAGCAGCCTGCTGGCCCCACGGGCCGGCCGGCGCGGCCGGCGGAAGCCCGCTTTGCTGGGCGTAGCCCGGCGGCACGCCCATCGGCGGCTGGCCATAGGGCTGGCCGGGGGCGGCGCGCCCTCCCGCCGAGGGCACCGACGAACGGCTGCCGCCGAACAGGCCGCCCAGGAAGCCGCCGCTCGATTGCGGTACGCGCTGATAATCCGCCTGCTCCTGCGCCGCCCGGGCCTGGGCCTCCAGCTCCTGTACGCGGGCATAGGCCTGCTGCAGCGCGTGCTCCTGCACCAGCACGGTCTGGGCGAGGGCATAGGTGGCATGGGGTGCCTCGGCGAGGCGGCGCGCGATCAGCGCCTCCGCGTCCGCGTCCCGCGGCTGGTTCTCGACGCCGCGCATGCGGTCGAACAGGCCGTCGATCAGGGCACGTTCCTCGGGGGTCATTTCCGTCTCCGGTCAGGTTGACGCAACCCATATGAGGATGCCGCCGAGGCGCAGGAAGGGCGGCCAGATGAATTTTTGGTAACGTTACGTAAGGGAGGGCGCGCTCTATTCCGCAGCGTCCGCTCCGGCCTTGGCCTCGGCTGTTGCGCCGGACATGCCGAAGCGCCGGGCCACATAGTCCTCCACCAGCTGGCGGAACTCGCTCTGGATGTTGGGGCCGCGCAGGGTCACCGCCTTCTTGCCGTCGATGAAGACCGGAGCGGACGGGGTCTCGCCGGTGCCGGGAAGCGAGATGCCGATGTCGGCGTGCTTGCTCTCCCCCGGCCCGTTCACGATGCAGCCCATCACCGCCACGTTCAGCGTCTCGACGCCGGGATAGCTCTGCTTCCACACCGGCATGCGCTCGCGGATCATGGTCTGCACGCTCTGCGCCAGCTCCTGGAACACGGTGGAGGTGGTGCGCCCGCAGCCCGGGCAGGCCGCCACCAGCGGCACGAAGGTGCGCAGGCCCATGGTCTGCAGGATCTCCTGCGCCACCTGGACCTCCAGCGTGCGGTCGCCGTTGGGCTCCGGCGTGAGCGAGACGCGGATGGTGTCGCCGATGCCGGCCTGGAGCACCACGCCCATGGCGGCGGTGGAGGCCACCACCCCCTTCGAGCCCATGCCCGCCTCGGTGAGGCCGAGATGGAGCGCGTAGTCGGAGCGGCGCGACAGCTCGGAATAGACGGCGATCAGATCCTGCACCGCCGAGACCTTGGCGGAGAGGATGATGCGGTCGCGCCCGAGGCCGATCTCCTCGGCGAGCGCCGCCGAGAGCAATGCCGAGCGCACGAGCGCCTCGCGGGTCACCGCGCGCGCCTCGGCGGGCCTCGGCAGGCGGGCGTTCTCGTCCATCAGCGTGGTGAGCAGCTCCTGGTCGAGCGAGCCCCAATTGGCGCCGATGCGCACCGGCTTGTCGTGGCGGATCGCGGTCTCGACGATGGCGGCGAACTGCCGGTCCTTCTTGTCGCCGAAGCCCACATTGCCGGGATTGATGCGGTATTTGCCCAGCGCCTCGGCGCACGCCGGATGGTCGGCCAGGAGCTTGTGGCCGATATAATGGAAGTCGCCGACGACGGGCACGTCGACGCCCATCTTGAGCAGCTTCTCCTTGATGTGGGGCACCGCGGCCGCCGCCTCGTCGCGGTCGACCGTGATGCGCACCAGCTCGGAGCCCGCGCGGGCGAGCGCCGCCACCTGGCGCACCGTGCCGGCGATGTCCGCTGTGTCGGTGTTGGTCATGGACTGGACCACCACCGGGGCGCCACCGCCCACCATCACCTTGTCGACGGCCACGCCCACGGTCGCGCGGCGCGCGGCGGGGCCGGCCTCGAGCAGCTCATTCGGAACCACGGGGGCGCTGTCGGTCATGGGTGCCTCGGGCCGGTCCTTGAGCCCGGCCCGCCTTCGCGGCGGGCCGGCGCCTTCGAGGTAGGCCCGCTCCAGGCGGGCGTCAACTGCCCCGCGGCGCGCGCCCGCCGCATGGACAGGGTGAATTTCGGCAGAAACTTGACAATACCGTGGCATCGTGCGCCGCACCGGGAAACATTCGGACACGGGTTGGAAAAAATTCGTCTCCACTTCATCCTATTTCTGACGCAGCAGCTTGAAACCGTACTCTCCCTAGCCAGTGCAACGGCACACCAAAAGCTGGAGATGGGAAAATCACAACTTGTGACTTGTGCGCTTTTCCAGTCGTAAAAGCAATTGGAGCGTGCACACGAGGTGGAGATATTGTATATGCACCAGCCGTCATCGGTCGAACGCGACGCGCCGGCATCATCCGGCCTCCAGCCCGCCCGCCTCCGGAAGCTGCTGGGCAGCCTCGACCGCCGTGACCTCCGGCGCATCGCGGGGCGCCTGCCCTGGCGCCCGCTGCTGACGGTCGCCATCGCCGCCGGCGCAGCGGCGATGGCAGCGAGCCACATCCCTCCGCGCGAGCGGCTGCGGCTGCAAGCAAAGCTCGGCTCCTACGTCTCCACCGCCCCGATGCTCCTGGTGGGCGACAGCATCTCCCGCCAGGCGGGGCCCGGCGAGCTGTGTGGCGCGCCGGTCTTCAACGCCGCCGTGCCCGGGGACCGGGTGGCCGACCTCGTGGCCGACGCCGCGGCCTACGCCGCGCGGCTGACGGCGGCGCGGACGGTGGTGATCGCCATCGGCGCGAACGACGCCTGGCCGGGCCACCGGGATCTGGAGGGCTGGGTTGCCGACTACCGAAAGCTGGTCGCGCTCTATGCCGGCCGCCAGCTGGTGCTGGTGGAGATCAATCCGCCCGACATGGGCGTGCCGATGTTCGTGAAGCTCCTCGATCTCGACTTCATCGCCGGCGCCAACGCGGCCATCCGGACGATCGCTGCGGAAACCGGGGCGCGGCTGGTGCCGGCGCCGGCGCGGGTGCCCACCCGCGACGGCCTGCACCCGACGCCCGCGGGCATCGAGCTGTGGCGCAGCCGCCTGGTCCAGGTGACGTGCACCTAGGGCTGCTCGGACACCGCGGAACACGAGGCGGCGCGCCGGATCACTGGGGCGCGGCGTCCGCCTCGCGGCACCGGACGCACAGGCCGGCGATCTCCAGCACCCGCTGGCGCGGCGTGAAGCCGGACGCGCGGGCCGCCCAGGCGAGGTCGCGGCCCACCGCATGGGAGGACACCTCCTTCGTCAGCCCGCACCGCTCGCAGATGAGGAACACCACCACCTCGTCCGCCTCGTGGGCATGGGCGCAGGCCAGAAAGGCGTTGCGGCTCTCGATGCGGTGGGCGAGGCGCTCCGCCACCAGGAAGTCGAGCACCCGGTAGACCGACATGGGCGGCACGTTCTCTCCGTCCCGGGCGAGGCGGTCGACGATCTCGTAGGCGCCGAGCGGCACGTGGCTCTGCGCCAGGATGCGCATGACATGGCGCCGCAAGGGCGTGAGGCGCAGCCCCTTCTCGGCGCAGCACGCTTCCATCCGCGCCACCGCGCCGGCAACGCACTGGTCGTGGTCATGGTCGTGTGCTTCGGGCGGACCCGGCGAGGCGCTCGCGGACATGGAGGGAATATAAGAGAGCCCGGTGCGGGGCCAAAGGGCAAATCCCTGCCTTGCGCTCGGCGCGCTGGCATGAGCATCCTCGGCGCCGCGGACGGGATTGCGCCGCGTGACAGCAGCGTCACACCGCTCCGGTAAATGCATCAGCCGCCGCCCGGCCGGATCGCGCCGCGCCATTCTGAGGGAAAAGCCATGCTGAAGGGAAAGGTCGCCGTCGTCACGGGGTCCACCAGCGGGATCGGGCTCGCTTATGCGCGGGCGTTCGCCAAGGAAGGCGCGAACATCGTCATCAACGGCCTCGGTGACGCCGCCGCGATCGAGAAGGAGCGCGCGGCGATCGAGAGCGACTTCGGCGTGAAGGCGCTCTATTCGCCGGCGAACATGCTGAAGCCCGACGAGATCGAGGGCATGGTGAAGCTCGCCGAGACCGAGCTCGGCGCCTGCGACATTCTCGTGAACAATGCCGGCATCCAGCACGTGGCGCCGATCGAGGAATTCCCGATCGACACCTGGAACATGATCATCGCCATCAACCTGTCGGCGGCGTTCTTCGCCATGCGCGCGGCGATTCCCGGCATGAAGGCCAGGAAGTGGGGCCGCATCATCAACACGGCCTCGGCCCACGCGCTCGTCGCCTCGCCCTTCAAGTCGGCCTACGTCTCGGCCAAGCACGGCATCGCCGGCCTCACCAAGACCGCGGCGCTGGAAACCGCGACCTTCGGCATCACCGTGAACGCCATCTGCCCCGGCTACGTGTGGACGCCTTTGGTGGAGAAGCAGATCCCGGACACCGCCAAGGCGCGCGGCATGACCGAGGAAGAGGTCAAGAAGAACGTGCTGCTCGCCGCCCAGCCCACCAAGGAGTTCGTGACGGTGGAGGAGGTCGCGGCGCTGGCGGTGTTCCTCGCCTCCGACAACGCCCGCTCCATCACCGGCTCGATGCAGCAGATCGACGGCGGCTGGGTGGCGGAATAGGTCGCGGCAGGCACCGCGGGCTGGCCCGCGCATGACCCGCGCCGCCGGCACCAAGCGCATCTCCCTCGCGCTCCAGGGCGGGGGTGCCCATGGCGCTTTCACCTGGGGCGTGCTCGACCGGCTGCTCCAGGAGGAGGGCCTGCTCGTCTCCGGCATCTCCGGCACCAGCGCGGGGGCGATGAATGCGGTCGTCCTCGCCTCGGGTCTCGCCAAGGGCGAGCCCGGGGACGAGACCGCCGAGGCGCGCCGCGCGCTCGCCCAGTTCTGGCGCGACGTCTCGCGCGACGGGCGTATGTCGCCGCTGCAGCGCACCGCGTTCGACCGGCTGCTGGGCAACTGGTCGCTGGCGCGCAACCCGGCCTATCTCGCCTTCGAGGTGGCCTCGCGCTTCTTCTCGCCGTACGACCTCAACCCGCTGAACATCAATCCGCTGCGCGAGATCATCGAGGCGCACGTGGATTTCGAGGCGCTGCGGAAATCATCGGTCGCGGTGTTCATCTCCGCCACCAACGTGCACACCGGCCGCGCCCGCATCTTCGGCCACCAGGAGATGAGCGCGGACGCGGTGATGGCCTCGGCCTGCCTGCCGTTCCTGTTCCAGGCGGTGGAAATCGACGGCGTGCCCTACTGGGACGGCGGCTATATGGGAAACCCGCCGCTGGTGCCGCTCTACGAGACCGCGGAGGCGGACGACATCATCCTGGTGCAGATCAACCCGGTGGTGCGCGAGACCACGCCGCGCACCGCCGCGGAGATCCAGAACCGCATCAACGAGATCACCTTCAACGCCTCGCTGCTGGCGCAGCTGCGCTTCATCGACCAGGCCGCGAAGCTCATCGACCAGGGCTTCATGAGCCGCCTGACGCTGGGTGCCTCGAGCTTCCGCAGGGTGCGCCTGCACCGCATCGGCGGCGCGGACCAGCTGACGAAGCTCGACGCCACCTCGAAGATGAACGCGGAATGGACCTTCCTCCAGCATTTGCGCGACCTCGGCCGGCAGGCGGCGGAGACGTTCCTTGAGGCGCACTTCGACGATATCGGCCGCCGCTCGACCCTCGATCTGACGCTCGAATTCGCCGACTGAGGGCGCGCTCAGCGCGAATCCTTCTTCGCCTGGGCCACCGCCACGAACTTGGTCACCCGCCCCGCCTCGCCGGCGGCGCCGATGGCATCGACGCGGGTGCGCGCCTTGGCGCGCATGCCCTCATTGGCGCGGGGAAGATTGGCCGGGCGCGTGGCGCGCTTGGCATCACGCTTCAATTCCAGGGCGCGATGGGCGTTCGCCACCAGTTCCGCGCGGGAGGCCTCGGCCTCCCGCCGCTTCACCTCGCGCACGGCGCGGGTGAGCGCGTCGTTGAGCACGGAGGCCTTCTGGCGGTTGCCGCCATCCGCCCTGTCATAGGCCGCCGCCCCCCGCCCGCCTTTGCCGCGCATGGCGCGGCGCTGGTTGTTGGCGATCGTGAGCGCGCGCTCGCGCCGGTCCCGCAGATGGCGCACCAGCGCGTGAAGATCGGCGTCGTCCAGCATGGCGATGGCGGGCTGGCGGGTCTGCTCGACGAAGCCGAGCTCGTCGGCGGTGAGCACGCGCTGCTCGGTCTTGCGCGGATGGGCCATCTTGTCGTTCCTCGGCTGCGTGGCTTGACCGGTGGAGCGCAGGCACCACCTTGATGGCGAAGGCTATTTCATCCGATTGCGTCGCCCGTAAGACGCACGGCGCGGCCGGACCAGGCGACGCAGAACAAGGACCAAGCATGAGCGAGACCGGAACGCGCGCCGCCTTCCGCGCCGGCGCGGCGCGCATCGAGGTCGCGGTGGGCGACATCACCGCGCTTGGCCTTGATGCCCTCGTCAATGCCGCCAATTCCTCGCTGCTCGGCGGCGGCGGGGTGGACGGGGCGATCCACCGGGCGGCGGGGCCCGAGCTCCTCGCCTTTTGCCGCACCCTGGGCGGCTGCCCCACCGGGCAGGCGCGCCTCACCCCCGGCTTCCGGCTGAAGGCGCGGTACGTGATCCACACGGTCGGCCCGGTCTGGGCGGGCGGCGCGCGAGGCGAGGACGCGCTGCTGGCGCGCTGCTATGCGGCGAGCCTTGCGCTGGCGGAGGAAGCCGGCATCGCCTCCCTCGCCTTCCCGGCCATCTCCACCGGCATCTACGGCTTTCCGGCGCAGCGGGCGGCCCCGCTTGCGGCCAAGACCGTGCTCGACCATGTTCGCGCAAACGCCGCCGTGAAGCGCGTCGTCTTCTGCTGCTTCTCGCAAGGCTCCGCGGACCTGCACCATGCCGCCCTCCTCGCCCAAGGCCTCGAGCCCGCCCCCTGAGCCCGCGCGGGCCGTGGCGGACGCGTCCCTGCTTCCCGTCCTCCACCGCGACGGCCTGATGCTGATCATCGACAAGCCCGCCGGCCTTCCCGTGCACAAGGGACCGAAGGGCGGCGCGACCCTGGCCGACCATCTGGACGCCCTGCGCTTCGGCCTGCCGCGCGCGCCCGAGCTCGCCCACCGGCTCGACAAGGACACCTCCGGCTGCCTGGTGCTCGGCCGCCATCCCAAGGCGCTGGCGCAGCTGGGCAAGCTGTTCGCCGCCGGGGCGGTGGACAAGACCTACCTCGCCGTGACCCAGGGCGCGCCGGCCGCGGACCAGGGCCGCATCGACCAGCCGCTGGCTAAGCGCTCGCCCCATCGCGGCTGGTGGATGCAGGCGGTGCCCAAGGGAACGGCAGGCGCGCAGGAGGCAATCACCGATTTTTGCGTGCTGCACCGGGGCGAACATCTGAGCGTCGTCACGCTCTCGCCCTTGACCGGACGCACCCACCAGCTGCGGGCGCACCTCGCCCATCTGGGCTGCCCGATCCTCGGCGACGCGATCTATGGCGGTGCCTCGCGCCTGCCCGGCGGGCCGGTGCTGCATCTGCATTCGCGGCGCATCGCCGTGCCGCTGGCGCGCAACGGGCCGGCCGTTGCGGCAACCGCCCCTTTGCCGCCGCATATCTGCGCCAGCCTCCGCGTGCTCGGCCTCGTGCCGGAGGAGATCGGCGCGGCGGCCGACCGGTGGGCACAGGGGCGCGACGCACCCCATTCCGCCTGACCCACATGTGAACGCGCCGTCCGGCGGCTCCGACTGGCCCGCTCCTTGCTACGTGTTAAGGTCGTCGTCCGGCTGTCCCGCAACGCCGGCGCACCGTGATGGAGGACGCGTGACCACGCCTCGCGAGCACAAGCATGCGCGCCGCCGCGCCGAGAGCCCGGAAGGCCTGCTCACCAGAGCGGTCCAGCGCGCGCGCCTGGTCATCGCCTGGGAGCGCCTGTGGCCGATCCTGGTGCGCCTCGGCGTGGTGGCGGCGGCGTTTCTCGCCGCCTCCTGGGCCGGGCTGTGGCTGGCGCTGCCGGTCTATGGCCGGATCGCCGGCGTGGTCCTGTTCGCGCTTCTGCTCTTGGCCGCCGCCCGGCCGCTTCTGAGCTTTACTTGGCCAGGCCGCAGGGACGCCATCGCCCGCCTCGACCGGACGAGCACGCTCACCCACCGCCCGGCCACCGCCATCTCGGACGCGCTCGCCACCAAGCCCGATGACGCGGTGGGCGCCGCTTTGTGGCGCGCCCACCTCGCGCGCGCCATGGGCGCCGTGCGCAGGCTCGACGCCGGCGTGCCGAAGCCGGACGTTCCGGCGAAGGACCCGCGCGCCATCCGCGCTTTGGCGCTGCTGGCGCTCGTCGCCGCCTTCTTCTTCGCCGCCGGCGACCGCGCCGGCCGCATCGGCGCCGCCTTCGACTGGCATGGCATCGCACCGGCGACCCCCTATCGCCTGGACGCCTGGGTCGACCCGCCCGGCTATACCGGTCGGGCCCCCATGGTGCTGCCGGGCCTGCGCTCGGAGGACCCGACCTCGCTCAACGCCTTGGCGCTCCAGGTGCCGACCGGCAGCGTGCTGGTGGTGCGCGCCGCCGGCATCGACACCGAGGCGCTCAAGCTCGACGGCGGCATCGCCGAAGAGAAGCCGGGCGAGGCGGCCCGCGCGGGGGACGGGGGCGGGTCAGGTGACGCCAAGGCGGCGGCCGATCCGCGGCCGGCGCGGGGCGAGCGTCGCTTCGTGATCCGCGAGAATGCCGACGTCTCCTTCCTCGGCCCGGACCAGCGCCGGCTGATGTGGCATTTCAAGGTGGTGCCGGACCTCGTTCCCTCGATCGCCTTCGCCAAGGACCCGCAGGCGGGCCTGCGCAACGCCCTCGTGCTCGCCTACCGCGTGGAGGACGATTACGGGATCAAGGAGGCGGACGCGGTGCTGACGCCCGCCGCCCCCGAGCCGCCCTTCTTCCCGCGCCCCGGCACGGCCGCGCCAAAGGTGGCGCCGAAGCCGCTGGTGCCGGCCCCCGAGGTCAAGCTCACCTTGCCGTCCGGCGGACGCGGCGGCGCCGCCCAGACCACCAAGGACCTGGTGGCCCATCCCTGGGCCGGCGCCATGGTTTCCATCACCCTCAAGGCCAAGGACGAGGCCGGCAACGAGGGCGTGAGCGAGACCAAGACGGTCCGCCTGCCGGCGCGGGCGTTCACGAAGCCGCTCGCCCGCGCGCTGGTGGACGAGCGCCGCCGCCTGGCGCTCGATGCCTCCAACCGGCGCCGCCTGGTGAACGTCCTGGCCGCCCTGACCGACGAGCCGCAGAAGTTCAAGCCGGACATGAGCGAGTATCTCGGCCTGCGCACCGCGCTCGCCATGGCGCGCGGCGCCCGCAACGATGCGGACCTGCGCGCCTTGGTGGACTATCTGTGGGACATGGCGGTGCGCATCGAGGACGGCACCCTCACCGATGCCGAGCGCGCGCTCAAGGCGGCGCAGGAGGCGCTGCGCGCGGCGCTGGAGCGCGGCGCCAGCGACGAGGAGATCCGCAAGCTGACGCAGGACCTGCGCGCCGCCATGGAGCGCATGATGCGCCAGCTCGCCGAGCAGGCGATGCGCGATCGCGGCGCCAACGACCGCCCGCTGGACCAGAACACGCGCATCATGCGCCCCCAGGACCTGCAGAAGATGCTGGATCGCATCGAGGACCTGGCCCGTTCCGGCAACAAGGAGGCGGCGCGCCAGCTGCTGGACGAGCTCCAGGCCATGATGGAGAACATGCGCCCGGGCAATCGGCAGGCCGGCCGCGGCCAGCAGGGGCAGCAGCAGAGCGAACTCGGCGCCATGATCCAGGAGCAGCAGCGCCTGCGCGACCGCACCTTCCGCCAGGGCCAGCAAGGCCAGCAGGGACAACGCGGGCAGCAGGGGCAGGGTGATCCGGACGGCTTCGACCAGCTGCAGCAGGGACAGCAGGACCTGCGCCGGCGGCTTGGCCGCATGCTCGACCAATTGCGCCGCATGCAGCCCGGCCAGCCGGGGCAGCAAGGCCAGGGCCAGCAGGGACAAGGGCAACAGGGACAGGGCCAGCAGGGACAAAGCGGCGGCGGCGAAGGCCAGGACGACATGGCCCGCGCCGGCGACCAGCTCGGCCGCGCCGAGCAGGCCATGCGGGAGGCCGAGGAGGCGCTCGGCCGCGGCGACGGGCAGGGCGCGCTCGATGCCGAAGGCCGCGCGCTCCAGGCGCTGCGGCAGGGCGCCCAGTCGATGGCCCAGGCCCAGCAGGGCAACGACCGCGGTCCGGGCCCGGGCGGGCCCGGCGAGGACGCGGCGCAGCGCGTCGATCCGCTGGGCCGGCCGCTGCGCAGCCAGGACTATGGCGACGACTTCACCGTGAAGGTGCCCGACGAGGTGGACGCCCAGCGCGCCCGCCGGGTGCTGGAGGAGCTGCGCCGGCGCCTGGAGCAGCCGTTGCGGCCGCAGATCGAGCTCGACTATCTGGAGCGCCTGCTGAAGGGGCTTTGAGGCGGCGCGGGGCCGTCTCCGGACGCGGGCGCCACCGACCGGCGGGAAAATGGCCGGCGGGAAAATCCTCTTCCGGCCGCCACCCTCCCGAAACCCATCGACCCTGCGATCAGACCGGAGGGCCCACGCCCCCCGCTCCGATGCCGGCCGGTCGATCGGGGACGCCGCAGCGAAGGGATGCCCGGGTCAAGCCCGGTTATCGAGGCGGCGGACCGTCAAGGGGGAGCGAGGCCGGCGCCGGCGGCGGACGGCGCCGGCCAAGCCGTCCCTCAGTCCAGGCCCAGCCGGCGGCAGAGGTCGTCCAGCTGATCGAGGCTGGCATAGCCGATGCGCAGCTCGCCCGCCTCGCCCCGGCCCTCGATGGCGACCTTGAGGCCGAGCGCATCGGAGAGGCGCTTCTCCAGCGCCCGCACGTCCGCCCCCTTCGTCTCCGGCGCGGTCCTGCCCGAGGCGCCGGCCGACGCAGCGGCCGGGGCGCCCGTCTTGCCGGCAAGCCGGCCCTCCACTTCGGCGCGCACCTTGCCGAGCGCCTCCACGTCGCGCACGTTGAGGCCCTTCTCCACCACCTCGCGGGCGACGCGCTCGGGGTCGGCCACGCCGAGCAGCGCGCGCGCATGGCCGGCGCTGAGCCGCCCGTCGGCGAGCATGGCCTTCACGCTCTCGGGCAGCTTCAGGAGCCGCAGCGTGTTGGCGATGTGGCTGCGGCTCTTGCCGATCACCTTGGCGAGGTCGTTCTGCGAGTAGCGGAACTCCTCCATCAGCGCGCCATAGCCCATCGCCTCCTCCACCGGGTTGAGGTCGGCGCGCTGGACGTTCTCGATGATGGCGATCTCCAGCGCCTCGCGGTCGGTGAGGTCGAGCACCACCACCGGCACCTCGTGCAGCGCCGCCCGCTGGGCGGCGCGCCAGCGCCGCTCGCCGGCGACGATCTCGAAACTGTTCGGCGTCGTGAGCGGACGCACGACGATGGGCTGGATGATGCCCTTCTCGCGGATCGAGGCGGTCAGCTCCTCCAGCCCCTCCTCCATGAACGCGCGGCGCGGATTGCGCGGATTGGCCCGCACCTGCTCGATGGGCACGCGCCGCGGGCCGCCCGGCGTCCCGCGGGACGGCGCCCCGGGCCGCGCCGGCGGCGCGTCGTTCGCATCCCCGATCAGGGCCGCAAGGCCCCGGCCGAGCCGGGAGCGAGTCTCATCCGCCATGGATTAAATTCCTAGTCATGGTCTTTTCGGATCGCCTCAGGCGGCGGCTTGCGCGCGCGCGGCGCGTTCGCGCTGGATCACCTCGGAGGCGAGGCGCAGATAGGCCTGCGAGCCGACGCATTTGAGGTCGTAGAGCAGCACCGGCTTGCCATAAGACGGCGCCTCGGAGACGCGCACATTGCGCGGAATGATGGTCTCGTAGACCTTGTCGCCCATGAACTGGCGCACGTCCGCCACCACCTGGTCGGAGAGGTTGTTGCGGGCATCGTACATGGTGAGCACGATGCCATGGATGGTCAGCTCTGGGTTGAGCCCGGTGCGCACCTGCTCCACCGTCTTGAGCAGCTGGGACAGGCCCTCCAGCGCGAAGAATTCGCACTGCAGCGGCACCAGAATGGCGTCGGCGGCCGCCATGGCGTTGACCGTCAGCAGGGAGAGCGAGGGCGGGCAGTCGATCAGCACATAGGAATAGGCCGGCCCCGACGTGTCGGCGGCGAGCACCTGCAGCGCGGCGCGCAGGCGGTAGGCGCGGTCGCGCGCGGTGGCGATCTCCAGCTCCACGCCGGACAAATCGAGCGTGGCCGGCGCCACGTGCAGCGAGGGCACGCCGGTCTCCATGACGGTCTCGCGCAGGGTCGCCTCGCCCACCAGCACGTCGTAGGTGGACAGGTTGCGGGAGCGGCGATCGATGCCGAGGCCGGTCGAGGCATTGCCCTGGGGATCGAGGTCCACCACCAGGACTCTCTCGCCGATGGCCGCCAAAGCGGTTCCGAGGTTGATTGCTGTGGTGGTCTTGCCCACCCCGCCCTTCTGGTTCGCGAGTGCGAGCACGCGCGCCGGCGCGCCGGCGCCCCGGTCGGAGAGCGGGGAGATGATGGTCTCGGTCATGGCCTGTTCCTCGGCGCCCGTTCGCTGGCGCGTGCCTGACGATCAATGTCCGGGCTGGCGGCTTCGTCGGCCGCCATGGGTCTCGCCGACCGCACCACCAGGATCCGCCCTTCGGCATCGCTGAGGCTCGGCGCGAGGTCGACGTCGAGTGTCCAGCCTTTGCGCGCCTCGGTCAATTCGCGTTCGGCGTCGCGCCCCTTCGCGAACACCCCGAGCGCGCCCTCGGCGAGGAACGGCGCGGCAAGATCCAGCAGCTTCGGCAAGGGCGCGAGGGCGCGCGCGGAAACGACGTCGGTGCCGGGCGCGAGCGTGAGGGCGACCTCTTCGATGCGCCGCGCATGGACCTCCACCGGCAGGCCGGCATGGCGCGCGGCCTCGCGCAGGAAGGCGGCCTTGCGGGTGTCCGATTCGATGAGCACCACCCTGGCCCCCTTCCGCTCGGCGAGCACGGCCGCCACCACGAGGCCGGGAAAGCCGCCGCCAGAGCCCAGATCCACCCAGCGCAGGGCATTTTTCGGAACATGGTCAACAAACTGTAAACTGTCGGCGACGTGGCGCCGCCACAGGTCCGGCAGGGTGGCGGGCGAGACCAAATTGAGGGTCTTCTGCCATTTGGCGAGCAAAGCGGCGATGGTCTCAAGGCGCGCGAATGTTTCACGTGAAACCAGCGCGGCGACCTCGGCCCTGCTTTTGTCCCCGGCCGTCATATCATCGTTTCCTTCGCCGGCATGGCCCGCCTTCATCGGAACGCAGCGCGGCCCACGCGCGCCGTGTCCCCGCTTCCGTGGATCCGCGCTCCATCCCCATGATCCACAAGCCCCTATGGCGCGGGGGCGCCCCGCTTGCGCGCGTGGGTGGCGATGAGCGCCAGCGCCGCAGGCGTCATGCCCTCCATGCGGCCCGCCTGGCCAACGGTCCCGGGGCGCGCGCGCGCGAGCCGCTGCTTCAGCTCGTTGGAGAGGCCGGGCATGTCGGCGTAGGACAGGTCCTGCGGCAGCGCCAGCGCCTCGTCCCGGCGCAGCACGGCAATGTCGGCCGCCTGGCGCTCCAGATAGACCGCATATTTCGCATCGATCTCCACCTGCGCGGCGATGTCCGCCGGCAGCGCGGCGAGCTCCGGCCAGATGGCGGCGAGCCGCGCCATGTCGATGTCGGGATAAGCCAGCAGGTCGAACGCCGAGCGGCGCTGGCCGTCCTGGTTCACCGTAAGGCCGTGCCGGGCGCCTTCGGTGGGCGTCAGGCTGAGGCCACGGGCGCGCGCCCGCGCCGCCTCCAGCTTCTCGATGCGTCCGGAATAGTGCGCCCAGCGCGCGGCGCCCACGAGGCCGAGCGCGCGCCCGTGTGCGGTGAGACGCTGGTCGGCATTGTCGGCGCGCAGGGTGAGCCGGTATTCGGCACGCGAGGTGAACATGCGGTAGGGTTCGCTCACGCCGCGGGTGACGAGGTCGTCCACCATCACGCCGAGATAGGCCGAGGCCCGGTCGAAGACCATGCCCTCGATCCCGCCCGCGCGCCGGGCCGCGTTGAGCCCGGCCAGCAGCCCCTGCGCCGCGGCCTCCTCATAGCCGGTGGTGCCGTTGATCTGGCCGGCGAGGAACAGGCCCTCGACGCGCTTGGCCTCCAGCGTCGGCTTCAGCTCGCGCGGGTCCACATGGTCGTATTCGATCGCGTAGCCCGGCCGCACCATCTCCACCTTCCCGAGGCCGGGGATGGTGGCGATGAGCGCCCGCTGGACATCCTCCGGCAGCGACGTGGAGATGCCGTTGGGATAGACCGTGGGGTCGTCGAGACCCTCCGGCTCCAGAAAGATCTGGTGCCCGTCGCGCTCGCCGAAGCGCACGATCTTGTCCTCAATGGAGGGGCAGTAGCGCGGGCCGGTGCTCTCGATGCGCCCCGAATACATGGCCGAGCGCGAGAGGTTGGCGCGGACCACCGCGTGCGTCGCCTCGGTGGTTCGGGTGATGCCGCAGGCGACCTGCGGGTTCGGCAGGTGCGTGGTGAGCGCCGAGAAGGGCTCCGGCGTCTCGTCGCCCTGCTGCATCTCCAGCGACGCCCAGTCGATGGTGCGCCCGTCGAGGCGCGGCGGCGTCCCGGTCTTCAGGCGGCCGAGCGCCAGCCCGAGTCGCGCCAGCGCCGGGGAAAGCCCGAGGCTCGGCTTTTCGCCCATGCGGCCCGCAGGAAAGCTGACCTCGCCCAGATGGATCAGGCCGTTGAGGAAGGTGCCGGTGGTGAGCACCACCGCGCCGCAGGCCAGGCGCCGGCCGTCCGCCAGCACCAAAGCGGCGAGGCGCGCGTCCTTCACCTCGAGGTCCACCGCCTCGCCCTCGACGATGGCGAGCCCCGCCTGCGCATCGAGCGCCGCGCGCATGGCGCGGGCATAGAGCTTGCGGTCCGCCTGGGCGCGCGGTCCACGCACGGCCGGGCCCTTGCGGCGGTTGAGCATGCGGAACTGGATGCCGCCTTGGTCCGCCACCCGGCCCATGAGGCCATCGAGGGCATCGATCTCGCGCACCAGATGGCCCTTGCCGAGCCCGCCTATGGCGGGGTTGCAGGACATGGCGCCGATGGTGGCACGGGACTGGGTGACGAGCGCCGTGCGCGCGCCGGCCCGCGCGGCGGCGGCGGCAGCCTCGCATCCGGCATGGCCGCCGCCCACGACGACGACGTCAAAGGCGAGGCGGGGGCTGGGGACCTGAAACGGCATGAGCAAAGACTTCCAGGCGCGCGATTGGCGCGGGCATGAGCGATGCAGAAACGTCGAGTTTCGGGCGCCGTCAAGGCGGCGCCGCACCTGATGGCCAGAAGGATGCCGCCGCCGCCATGGAAGTGGGTCGCCGGGGCGGCGAAGGGTCGAGGCCCGCAAGGAGCCCGAGGTGGTGTTTCACGTGAAACACCGAACCTTTCCGTACAGCTTCGTATCGGGCCGCGGCCCACCATTTCCCTCTTTCGAGACCGCGCGCTTTCCTGGCCGCCAGCGCAAGGCGACGGGTAGGACGCGGCAAACCGAGGTGTTTCACGTGAAACGTCCGCGCCGCTCGGTTCCCTCACTTGCCGATGCAGAAGGTCCGGAACAGGGCGTCGAGAATGTCCTCCACGTCGATCCGGCCGATGACCCGGTCGAGCGCCCGGGCAGCCAGACGCAGCTCTTCGGCGCGCAGTTCCTCGCGGCCGGCAAATGCGCCGTGCGCCCGCTCAAGATGGCCCAGGGCCTCGGACAGCGCGCGCCGCTGGCGCGCGCGCGAAACCAGCGCCGGCTCTCCGCCGCCAAGGCGCTCGGCATCCGCTTCCAGGCACGCCAGCAGGGCCTCCACCCCCTCGCCCGTCTGCGCCGAAAGCCCGATCCAGCCGGCCGGGACGGTGGCCTTTGACAGGTCCGTCTTGGTACGCACGCGGATCGCCCGGGCCAGCGCCTCCGGCGGTTCCTCGCCGCCATCCGAAAGCCAGAGCACCAGGTCCGCCGCCTCGGCCCGGGCGCGGGCCCGGCGCACGCCCTCCTGCTCCACCAGGTCGTCGCTCTCGCGCAAGCCCGCCGTGTCGAGCAGAACCACCGCCTGTCCGGCCAGCTCCAGATGCACCTCCAGAACGTCACGCGTGGTGCCGGGCAAAGGCGAGACGATGGCCGCCTCGCGGCCGGCGAGACGGTTCAGCAAGGTGGACTTGCCGGCATTGGGCGGCCCGACGATGGCGACGGTGAGCCCCTCGCGCACCCGCTCCCCCCGCGCCCCATCCCGCACGGCGGCAGCGATCTCGCCCAAGAGCGGAGCGATGGCGCCGAGCGCCTCGGCGACGAGATCGTCCGGCACGTCGCCTTCGTCGGAGAAGTCGATCGAGGCCTCCACCAGCGCCAAGGCCCGCACCAGGGCCGCGCGCCACGAGCCGATGCGGCGCGAGAGCGCCCCCGATGCCAGCGCCAGGGCCTGGCGCCGTTGCGCCTCGGTCTCCGCCGCCACCAGATCCGCGAGGCCCTCGACCTCGGCGAGATCCAGCTTGCCATTGGCCAGCGCCCGGCGCGTGAATTCCCCCGCCTCCGCCGTCCGCAGGCCGGGCAGCGTGCCGAGCGCCCGCAGCACCGCCGCCACCACCGCCCGCCCGCCATGCAGGTGCAGCTCCACCGTATCCTCGCCGGTGGCGCTGGCGGGGCCGGGGAAATAGAGCACCAGGCCGCGGTCCAGCACCTCGCCGCTCGCCGGATCCCGCATCGCCCGGTAGCACGCGAGGCGCGGCGCCGGCAGATCGCCACAGACGGCCCGCGCGGTCGCGGCGGCCGCGGGGCCGCTGATGCGCACCACCGCCACCCCGCTCGGCGGCCGGCCGCTGGACACAGCGAAGATGGTGTCCTCGAACGTCGTCATGCGCGTCCCGCCTGCCTTTCTTGCACGCCGCGGCGCGTTGCGCCGCGCCCGCGCGCCCTTATATCTCAAGCACGGGCCTCGGCCGCGCCGACCTTTTTCCCCATCGCCCGCGTTTGCCTTCCCTCCCATTGCCCCGAGGACATTGCCATGAGCGAGAATCGCCTTGCCGCCGAGACCAGTCCCTATCTGCTCCAGCACAAGGACAATCCGGTCCATTGGTGGGCCTGGGGGCCGGAGCCGTTCGAAGAGGCCAGGCGCACCGGCAAGCCGGTCCTGCTCTCGGTGGGCTATGCCGCCTGCCACTGGTGCCATGTGATGGCGCACGAGAGCTTCGAAGACCCGCAGATCGCGGGCGTCATGAACGCGCTGTTCGTGAACATCAAGGTGGACCGGGAGGAGCGCCCGGAAGTGGATCAGATCTACATGTCCGCGCTCCATCAATTGGGCGAGCACGGCGGCTGGCCGCTCACCATGTTCCTCAACGCCGACGGCAATCCATTCTGGGGCGGCACCTATTTCCCGCCCACCGCGCGCTATGGGCGGCCCGGCTTTTCCGACGTGCTGCAGCAGATCGCCGAGGTCTATCGCGACGATCCGCAAAAGATCCGCACCAACACCGAGGCCATCGTCTCCCGCCTCCACAAGGCGGCGCAGCCGAAGGATGGCGTCGCCATCGGCCTCGCCGAGTTGGACAAGGCCGCCACCCAGCTGATCGAGGTGTTCGACCGCGCGAACGGCGGCCTCAGGGGCGCGCCGAAATTCCCCAATTCCAGCCTGCTGGAGATGATGTGGCGCGCCGGCGCGCGCACCGGCAATGCGCAGATGCGCGCGCTCGTCGCCTTCACGCTGAACCGCATGAGCGAGGGCGGCATCTACGACCATGCGGGCGGCGGCTTCGCCCGCTATTCCGTGGACGAGATCTGGTTCGTGCCCCACTTCGAGAAGATGCTCTACGACAACGCCCAGCTACTGGAGCTGCTGGCGCTGGCCCATAAGGACACGGGCGACGCTCTGTTCCTCGACCGCGCGCGGCGCACGGTCGGCTGGCTCGAGCGGGAGATGCGGACCGAAAGCGGCGCGTTCGCCGCCAGCCTCGATGCCGACAGCGAGGGCCACGAGGGCAAGTTCTACGTCTGGGGCTTCAAGGAAATCGAGGCGCTTCTCGGGGCGGACGACGCCGCCTTCTTCTGCCGCCTCTACGACGTGACGCCCGCCGGCAACTGGGAGAGCGGCAACATCCTCAACCGCACCAATGCGGGCGACGTCAGCGCAGAGGACGAGGCGCGTCTCGCCCCCATGCTCGACAAGCTCCTGGACGCGCGCGCCGCGCGCGTTCGCCCCGGCCGCGACGACAAGGTGCTCGCCGACTGGAACGGACTCATGATCGCCGCGCTCGCCCGCGCCGGCGCGTATCTCGGCGAGCCCTCATGGGTGGCATTGGCGGAGCGCGCCTTCGAGGCCGTGGTGGCGCATCTCTCACGCGGCGATCGCATCGGCCATTCCTGGTGCGACGGCAAGGCGGTCTTTCCCGGCCTCGCCTCCGACCTCGCCGCCATGGCGCGCGCCGGCATCGCCCTGCATGAGGCGACCGGCAAGGGCGAGCCCCTGGACCGCGCGGTCACCTGGCTCACCGTGCTGGAACGCCATCATCTGGACGCCGGCTCGGGAGCCTATTTCCTCACCGCGGACGATGCCGAAGATCTGATCCTGCGCCCGCGCGCCAGCCACGACGAGGCGAGCCCGAACTACAATGCGGTGGCGGCGGACGCTTTGGTGCGCCTTGCCACCCTGGTGGGGGACGAGCATCTGCGCGCGCGGGCGGACCGCGTCATCGCCGGCCTGTCCGGCGAGGCGGCGGGCAACGTGCTCTCCCACGCCGCGCTGCTCAACGCCATCGACACCCGCCTGCGCCTCGCGGAGATCGTCGTGGTGGGGGAGAAACGCGAGGCGTTCGCTGGCGCCGCGCTCCGGTCCGAGTTCCTCAACCGGGTGCTGGTGCGCGCTGCGGCGGCGCAGGATCTGCCGCCGGGCAGCCTCGCGGCCGCCCGCGTGAGCGCCGCGCCGGCTGAAGGCGCGGCCTTCGTGTGCGTCGGCGCGCGCTGTTCGCTGCCGGTCACGGCGCCGGACCAGCTCGCGGCGACCCTCGCCGAATTTTCCGCCTGAGAGGGGCCTCGGGGGCGCGGCGCGGATCGCACCCCCTCTCAGATCGCGTCAGAGAGTCGTCGGCAGGCGACCGGTCTGGGATGACCTTCGCCTCGGACGGAGGGGCGATCGGCCGTCCTGGGCGTTCCCACGCGATCGATTTTCTTGATTGCAACCCGGTTGTAGACAACTTCTGATGATGGTTTGATCTTCAGCCGGCGGCCTTGTCGCGCGCCACCGGATCGGCGCCCGCATAGCTCAGCCAGATGGCTTTGTCGCCGAGCCCGGCCACAAAGGCGGCGTGGGCCTCGGCTTCCGCCGCGCCGAGGCGGGAGGGCAGGGGGACGGGACGGATGCGGGCGGCGGACGCGGTGGCCACCAGGAGGCGTGGCGCCTCCGCCACCTCCTCCACCAGCCCGATGAGGCTCGCCTGGCGCCCCCCGAGCAGCTCGCCATAGACCTCGGCCAGGAGCTCGGCGTCCAGCAGCGCGCCGTGTTTCACCCGGCGCGAGGAATCGATCCCGTAGCGGTTCATCAGATCGTCGAGGCGATTGCCGCCGCCGGGATGCTTGCGGCGGGCGAGCGCAAGGGTGTCCACCACCCGGTCACGGGCGATCACCGGACGGCCGGCGCGCTCCAGCTCCGCGTTGAGAAAGCCGATGTCGAACGCCGCATTGTGGATGACCAGCGTATCGTCCTGGATGAACTCGATGAATTCATCCGCAACCTCGATGAACTTCCTCTTGTCGGATAGAAATTCCGTGGAGAGTCCGTGGACGGCGAAGGCTTCCGCGGGCATTGGCCGCTCGGGATTGATGTAGACGTGGAAGACGTTGCCGGTGAGGATGCGGTTCACCATCTCGACGCAGCCGATTTCCACCACCCGGTCGCCACCATGGGCCTCGAGGCCGGTGGTTTCCGTGTCGAGCACGATCTCACGCATCCTGGACGTCCCTCACTCCCGCGGGCCCGGACCCGCCAGCGCCCGCATCACGCCCGCCACCTGATTGCGCGCCGCCTCGAAGCCGCGGCCCGTGTCGATGACGAAATGGGCGCGGCGGCGCTTCTCGGCGTCGGGCATCTGCTTGGCGAGGATGGCCTCGAAACGAGCCGGCGTCATCCCTGGCCGGTCCAGAACCCGGGCGCGCTGCACAGCTAATGGCGCGCTCACGACCGCCACCGCGTCGACGCGGCCCATCGCCCCGGTCTCGAACAAAAGCGGGATGTCGAGCACCGCGAGCCGCGCTCCGGCCCGTCGGGCGGCATCGAGGAATTTAGTCTCCTCCGCCCGCACCAGCGGATGGACGATGGCCTCGAGCCGCTTCATGGCCTCACGGTCCTCGAGCACCCGCGCGGACAGCGCGGGACGGTCGATGACGCCGTCCTTGGCGACGCCGGGAAACGCGGCCTCCACCGGCGCCACCGCCGCGCCCGCATAAAGCTTGTGCACGGCGGCGTCGGCATCATGCACCGGCACGCCGAGCGCGCGGAACATCTTGGCGGTGGCGGACTTGCCCATGCCGATGGAGCCGGTGAGACCGAGGATCCACACGGCGCGTCAAGCCTCCAGCTGGCCCTTGGCGGCGAGGTCTTCGATGATGAAGGCGCGCAGCTCCTCCGTCACCGTCGGCCTGACCCCGAACCAGCGCTCGAAGCCCGGCACCCCCTGGTGCAGCAGCATGCCGAGCCCGTCCACGATGCGCAGGTCGCGCGCCACGGCGCGCTTCAGCAGCGGGGTGATGAGCGGCACATAGACCACGTCGCTCACCACCGCCTCCGCGCGCAGCGGCGCGAGGTCGATCGCCATCGGCTCGGCGCCCTTCATGCCGAGGCTGGTGGTGTTCACCAGGATGTCGGCTTCGGCAAGCGCGGCTGGCACGGCCTCCCAGCCCTTGGGATGGACCTTGGCAGGAAACGGTTTGGCCACCTCTTCCGCCCGCGCCAGTGTGCGGTTGACGAGGAGCACGCGGTCGAAGCCGCGCTCCACGAGGCCGCGCACCACCGCGCGCGAGGCCCCGCCCGCGCCGAGCACCAGAGCAAGACGCCGCTCGCCTTCCCAGCCCGGCACGGTGGCGTCGAGATTGGCGAGGAAGCCGTACCCGTCGGTGTTCGCGCCGCAGAGCCGGCCGTCCTCCAGCCACAGCGTGTTGGCGGCACCGAGCGCGACCGCGGAGGGATCCGCCTCGTCGAGCACCGAGAAGGCGATCTCCTTGTTGGGCGCCGTCACGTTGCAGCCGGCATAGCCGCGCGCCGCCAGCGAGCGGTAGAAATCGGCGGCGCTGTCGGGCGGCACCTCCTCGCGGCCGTAGAAGCCGTCGATGCCGTAGGCCTTCAGCCAGAAGCCGTGCAGCAGCGGCGAGCGCGAATAGCTGACCGGCTGGCCGGTGATGCAGACCCGTGTCGTCATCGCCCGACCCTCATGGCAGCAGCCCCTGCTGGCGGAAGAAGGCGAGCAGCTGGAGCAGCGGCAGCCCCAATATGGTGAAATGGTCGCCGTCCACCCGCGTGAACAGATGCACACCCACCGCCTCCAGCTGATAGGCGCCCACCGAGGTGAGCACCCGCTGGCCGGCGGCCGACAGATAGGTGTCGAGCATGTCGTCCGACAGCGCGCGCATGGTGAGGAACGCGCTCACCACCGCGTCGAACACCACGGTGCCGTCGAACGCGACCGCCACCGCCGAATGCAGCGCATGGGTATGGCCGGACAGGCGCTTCAGCTGGTCCCGCGCCGCCTCCACGGTGCGCGGCTTGTGGAAGATTTCCGGGCCGAGGGCCAAGGTCTGGTCGGCACCCACCACGATCCGTCCCGGCGCCGCTTTGGCCCCGCCGAGCGCCTTCGCCCGCGCCAGCAGGAGCGCCACCTTGGCCGGCTCGATGTCGCCGGCCTCCGCCTCCAGCGCGCGCTCGTCGACGTCGGCGACCACGGTCTCCACCGGCAGGCCCGCGTGAACCAGAAGGGTGAGCCGCGTCGCGCTCTTCGACGCCAGAATCAGCGGCTGCTCGCCGCGCCAGAGGGTCATGGGAAATCAGGTCTCCGCGATGGCGCGGCGGCGCCGCTCCGCAAGCAAGGCGACGATGGTGGCGGCGGTCTCCTCGATCGAGCGCCGGGTCACGTCAATAAGCGGCCAACCGTTGCGCGCGCACAACCGCCGCGAGAAATTGATCTCCTCCGACACGGCCTCGCGATCCGTATAGGAGGTGCTGCTGCCGGCCGCATTGAGGCCCAGCAGCCGATTCTGCCGGATCTCGACGATGCGCTCGGCGCTGGCGACGAGGCCCACCACCAGCGGGCTTTTCAACCCTTCGATGTTGTCGGGCAGCGGCACGTTGGGCACCAGGGGGATGTTGGCGGTCTTGATGCCGCGATTGGCGAGATAGATGGAGGTCGGCGTCTTCGAGGTGCGCGAGACGCCGAGCAGCACCACGTCGGCCTGCTCGAGATCCTCGGTCATGTGGCCGTCGTCGTGCATCACCGTGAAGTTCAGGGCGTCGATGCGCTTGAAATAGCTGGCGTCGAGCGAATGCTGGCCACCGATGCGCGGGGTCGGCTCGCCGCCGAGATAGGACTGGAACAGCTGCACCACCGGCGCCAGCACCGACATGTAGGGCACCCCGAGCTCGCGGCAGCGGCCCTTCAGGCGCTCGCGGATCTCCTTGTCCACCAGGGTGTAGAGCACGATGCCGGGATTGCTCTCGATCTCGGAGAGCACGCGCTCCAGCTGCTTCATGGAACGCACGAGCGGGTAGACATGTTCTATGGGCAGCACGTTGGCATATTGGGCGCAGGCGGCCCGGCCCACATTGATCAGGGTCTCGCCGGTGGCATCCGAGACCAGGTGCAGGTGGAAATAGCTCTCGCTGGGCGATTTCAGGGCGTTCACGCTTATCCACCGCTCCTGTGCAAGACTGTGGAGCAAGCCATGCCCCCTCGCGCCGGCGAAGGCAAGAGCGTGGACAGCGGGCACGACCGTCCACAATCCAACCCGCCGGCGTACCTAGGGACCACCCCCTGTGGGTGGATGTGGACGCCATCCGGCGGCGCGGCGTTAACCGTTCATTAACCAGTGTTTCGCCGGCTTCGCACACGCCCCAAGTGGGGGTGCGCCTCGATGTCATTCTGTGGATCGGTTGTCGACGGCGCTGCGAATGGTTAATCAACCCCTAAGACTCCAAAGACTCTCATTTAAATATAGACTCTCTTTATTGAAGGGATGGGGATGACCCTGCCGCGCGCCACGCAATCGCGCTTCCTGAAGGTGCTGGGCGGAGCGCCGCTCGATCCTCCCCCGCTCTGGATGATGCGCCAGGCGGGGCGCTATCTGCCGGAATATCGCCAGGTGCGCGCGGAGGCCGGTGGCTTCCTCAAGCTGTGCTACACCCCGAAATTCGCCGCCGAGGTGACGCTCCAGCCGATCCGGCGATTCGGCTTCGACGCCGCGATCATCTTTTCCGACATCCTGGTCATTCCCCATGCCCTCGGCGTCGAGCTCGCGTTCGAGGCGGGCGAAGGGCCGCGCCTTTCGCCGGTGGGCGATGCCGCAGGCGTGGCCGCGCTCGCGCCGTCGCTCGACCGCGCGAAGGTCGAGCCGGTCTATGACGCCATCTCGCTGGCGCGCGCGGCCCTGCCGCGCGAGACCGCCCTCATCGGCTTCTGCGGCGCGCCCTGGACGGTCGCCACCTACATGGTGGCGGGCCACGGCACCGACGACCAGGCGCCGGCCCGGCTGCTGGCGCTGCGCGATCCGATGCTGTTCCAGAGCCTCATCGACCGCCTGGTGGAGGCCTCGATCGCCCATTTGTGCGCGCAGATCGAGGCCGGGGCCGACGCGGTGCAGATTTTCGACACCTGGTCGGGGGTGCTCGACCCGGCCTCATTCGAGCGCTGGTGCGTCGCGCCCATGACGCGCATCGTCGAAGCGCTCGCCGCGCACCATCCGAGCGTGCCGGTGATCGCGTTTCCCAAGGGCGCCAGTCTCGAGGCGCTGGAGCGCATGGCCCAGGTCGGTGTCGCGGCCATCGGCCTCGACTGGACCGCGGACCGCCGCGCCGCCCGGGCCCGCCTCTCGGACCAGGTGACGCTCCAGGGCAATCTCGATCCGCTGCGGCTGATCGCCGGCGGCGCCGCGCTGGAGGAGGAGATCGGCCGCATCCGCAGTGATTTCCTGGGCGTGCGGCACATCTTCAATCTCGGGCACGGCATCCGTCCGGAAACCCCCGTGGAGCATGTGGAAAAGCTGGTGGCGGGCGTGCGCCGGGTCCTGTGATTTCAGGCCGCTCGCAGCCCCTGTGAATTGCGGGGATGGTGATGCTCTACGAATGGATGAAGGCGCTGCACATCCTGGCCGTCATCGCCTGGATGGCGGCGCTGCTCTATCTCCCGCGCCTGATGGTCTATCATTGCGCCGCGCCGGTGGGTTCGGCCCAGTCGGAGACTTTCAAGGTCATGGAGCGGCGCCTCCTGAAGGCGATCGCCAATCCGGCGATGGTGGTCGCCTGGCTCGCCGGCCTGTGGCTCGCCTGGGCCGGGGGCTGGTTCGTCGCCGGCTGGCTTCATGCCAAGCTTGCCCTGGTGATCGCGCTCTCCGCGGCGCACGGTTTCCAGAGCAGATGGGTGAAGGATTTCGCCCGCGACGCCAACGCCCATTCGCAGCGATTCTTCCGCATCGCCAACGAGGTGCCGACCGTGCTCATGATCGGCATCGTCATATTGGTGGTGGTCAAACCGTTTTGATGTGCCTGCGACGCAGGGAGGGCTTGCGCGCCGGCAAGCGCCCCCCTATCTTCGCGGTGCTTTCCTCAACGCAGGCAAACGCGCGTCCTCAAGGTTCGATCCCGTCATGGGGCCGGCTCGCGCGTCAGGCGAAAGATCCCTCCCGGCTCTCCCTGAAGACCTGCGGTCCCCCGTCCATCCAGACATACCGGCCGCGATCGAATCCCGATCAGGCCGGGAAATCCCAAAGACATATCGAGGCTTTCCCTTATGCGGGAAGTGAAACTTCAAGACCTCAAGTCCAAGACTCCGGTCGAACTGCTCGCCTTCGCTGAAGAGAACGAGGTCGAGAACGCCAGCACCTTGCGCAAGCAGGAGCTCATGTTCGCGATCCTCAAGCAGCTCGCCGCCACCGAGACCGAGATTATCGGCGAGGGCGTGGTGGAGGTGCTCCAGGACGGATTCGGCTTCCTGCGCTCGCCGGAGGCCAATTATCTGCCCGGGCCGGACGACATCTATGTCTCCCCCTCGCAGATTCGCCGCTTCGGATTGCGCACCGGCGACACGGTCGAGGGCCAGATCCGCTCTCCCAAGGAGGGCGAGCGCTATTTCGCGCTGCTCAAGGTCAACACCATCAATTTCGAAGACCCCGAGAAGACCAAGCACAAGATCAATTTCGACAATCTGACCCCGCTCTACCCTGACGAGCGCCTCAAGCTCGAGCACGAGGATGTGCCGGGCGCCAAGAAGGACTTCTCGCCGCGGATCATCGATATCGTGGCGCCCATCGGCAAGGGCCAGCGCGGCCTCATCGTCGCCCCGCCGCGCACCGGCAAGACGGTGCTCTTGCAGAATATCGCCAAGTCCATCACCGCCAACCATCCGGAGTGCTTCCTGATCGTGCTGCTCATCGACGAGCGGCCGGAGGAGGTCACCGACATGCAGCGCTCGGTGAAGGGCGAGGTGGTCTCCTCCACCTTCGACGAGCCGGCCACGCGCCACGTGCAGGTCGCCGAGATGGTGATCGAGAAGGCCAAGCGCCTGGTGGAGCATGGGCGCGACGTGGTGATCCTGCTGGATTCCATCACCCGCCTCGGGCGCGCCTACAATACCGTGGTGCCGTCCTCCGGAAAGGTGCTGACCGGCGGCGTGGACGCCAACGCCCTCCAGCGGCCCAAGCGCTTCTTCGGCGCCGCGCGCAACATCGAGGAAGGCGGCTCGCTGACCATCATCGCCACCGCGTTGATCGACACCGGCTCGCGCATGGACGAGGTGATCTTCGAGGAGTTCAAGGGTACCGGCAATTCGGAAATCATCCTCGACCGCAAGGTGTCCGACAAGCGCGTGTTCCCGGCCATCGACATCACGCGCTCCGGCACCCGTAAGGAGGAGCTGCTGGTCCCGGCCGACACGCTCAAGAAGATGTATGTGCTGCGCCGCATCCTGAACCCGATGGGCACCGTGGACGCCATCGAGTTCCTGCTCGACAAGCTGCGCCAGACCAAGACCAATGGCGACTTCTTCGATTCCATGAACACCTGAGCCGCGCCGCCGGCTCGTCGTCGGCGCCGCCGCCAGATTAGGCGACGGCGCCACCCCGCACCCTCGCCCTCCGGCCGGGCTTCCTCCCGGCGGGCTGGCGTGCGGGACCGCGCCATTGTGGGACAAAGCGGCAACCGGGCGCGGTCAGCGATTCGGCCCCGTTGTGTTCCCGCGGCGTTCGCGGCTGGCCACCGCGCGTGTCAATTGCGGACATGTGCGTAAGGCCACCCTTCCCGCAGGCCGGGCGAGCGCTTATCTTCGGGGGTGACGAGCGGCGCCAGCCGCATCACCGATGTCCCGAGGACGCTAGATGTTCATCCAGACCGAAGCGACGCCGAACCCGGCGACCCTGAAGTTCCTGCCCGGCCGCTCCGTGCTCGGCGAGGGCACGCTGGAGGTGCGCACCCCCGGCGATGCCGCCCGCTCGCCCCTCGCCCAGCGCCTGTTCGAGGTGGATGGCGTGTCCGGCGTGTTCCTGGGCTCCGACTTCGTCACCGTCACCAAGGGCAGGGGCGAGTGGCCGCAGATGAAGCCCGCAATCCTGGGCGCCATCATGGAGCACTTCCTCTCCGGCGCCCCGGTGGTCGCCGAGGGCACCGAGACCTCGCACGAGGACGGCGACGAATTCTTTGGCGAGACCGACGCGGAGATCGTGTCCACCATCAAGGAGTTGCTGGAGACCCGGGTGCGTCCGGCGGTGGCCAATGACGGCGGCGACATCACCTTCCGCGGCTTCAAGGACGGCGTCGTGTTCCTCAACATGAAGGGCTCGTGCTCCGGCTGCCCGTCCTCCACCGCGACGCTCAAGAACGGCATCGAGAACCTGCTGCGCCACTTCGTGCCCGAAGTGGTGGAGGTGCGCCCGGTCTGACCCGATAATCGCCGACGGCGTTAACCTTGAGAAAGGGTAAGCCTCGGCCAACCCCTTCCGTCGACGCCGTTTCCGGTCAATCGTGAGGGGTGACGAGGGGCGCCCCTTAATGTTTGTGCTCGCCATTGATACCGCGCTGGCTGCCTGTTCCGTGGCCGTGCTCGACGCCGACCGCGACAGCATCGTCGCCGGCGACAGCGTGCTCATGGAGCGCGGCCATGCGGAGGCGCTGATCCCCATGGTGGAGCGCGTCATGGCCTCCGCCGGGCTCGATTTCGAGAATATCGACCGCTTCGCCGTCACCGTCGGGCCGGGCAGTTTCACCGGGCTCAGGGTCGGCATCTCGGCTGCGCGCGGCTTCGGCCTGGCCTGCGACCGTCCGGTCGCGGGCGTCACCACCCTCGCCGCGCTCGCCGCCCCCTTCCTCGCCATGGACGACAGCCTGCCGGTGGTCGCCGCCATCGACGCCCGCCACGACAACGTGTTCCTGCAGATGTTCGGCGCCAGCGGCCGCACCCTCATCGCCCCGCGCGCCACCACCGTGCGCGACGCGGCGCGGGCGGTGGCCATCGGCCCGGCCCGCCTCGTCGGCTCGGGCGCCGGGCTCCTGGCCGAGGTCTGGCCCGCCAACGAGCGCCCGCCGATCGCCGTGGAGGTGGTGCCCGCGCCCGACATCGCCTGGGTGGCACGGCTCGGCGCGGTCGCCGACCCGGCGGTCGCCGAGCCGCGGCCCTTCTACCTGCGCCCGCCCGACGCCAAGCCGCAGGACCGAGCGCGCATCGCCCGCCGATGAAGAGCCTGCTCGAACGGCTGTTCCCGCCGCGCCCGCCGGCGGTGCGCGACGCGCTCGCCGCCGATGCCGGTCCGCTCGCCCACATCCAGGCCCGCGCATTCCGCCATGGCTGGGGCCGCGACGAGTTCGAGCGCCTGATCGCCGAACGCGCGGTGCGCGCCCATGTGGTGAGCGAGGGGCCGCGCGGGGCGCCGATGGGCTTCGTGCTCTCCCACGTGGTGGCGCCGGAGGCGGAGATCCTCTCGATCGCCGTGCGCACCGACCGGCGCGGGCGCGGCCTCGGTCTGGCGCTGCTGCGCCACCATCTGGCGCGCCTCGCGGCCGAGGGGGTGACCACCTCCTTCCTCGAGGTGGAGGAGGGCAACGCCGCCGCGCTCGCGCTTTACAGACGCCTCGGCTACATCCAGGTGGGCCGCCGGAAGGGCTATTATGCGGGCGGGGGCGCCGACGCCCTGCTTCTGCGCCGGGATTTCTGATGCCGGGCTCCGCTTGTCGCGCCCCTTGCGGCGCGCCCGAGGGAAAGCGATAAGGCGTCAGCCGCCGGCAGCGGGGAGGTGCCGCCCTTGAACGAGAAGATCAGCATCATCGAGGAGGCCTGCCTCGCCAAGGGCATGCGCATGACCGAGCAGCGCCGGGTGATCGCGCGCGTGCTCTCGGGCGCGCAAGACCATCCCGACGTCGAGGAGCTCTACCGGCGCGCCGCCGCCATCGATGACAAGATCTCCATCTCCACCGTCTACCGCACTGTGAAGATGCTGGAGGACGCGGGTATCATCGAGCGCCACGATTTCGGCGACGGCCGCGCCCGCTACGAGCAGATGCCGGACGAGCACCACGACCACCTCATCGACCTGCGCACCGGCCGCGTCATCGAGTTCCGCTCGGAGGACATCGAGCGCCTCCAGGAGGAGATGGCGCGCCGGCTCGGCTACAAGCTGGTGGGCCACCGTCTGGAGCTCTATGCGGTGCCCCTGGACGAGGAGTGAGCGCCCGCCCCTGGCGCCGCATCTCCCACCGAAGGCTTAGCGCCCCATGACCGACAGCGCCCCCGATCTGCCGCCGCCGGCCCGTCCGGCGAAGGGCTTCGGCGCGCTCGGCCCGGATTGCCCTTGGCTCGCGCGGGGGCTTGCCAACATCCGCGTCGGTCTGGTGCTGGCGGCGGTGCTGGCGGTGACCGCGGTCGGCCTTCCCATCCAGTGGGCGGCGCTGCGCCTGAGGCTGCCGCCGCGCCGCCGGATCCCGGCGCTCTACCACCGCATCCTGCTGCGCCTCATCGGCGTGCGGGTGCACCTCAACGGCGCGCCGGCGCCGGCGCGCCCGCTGCTGCTGCTGTCCAACCACGCTTCCTGGCTGGACATTCCGGTGATCGGCTCGGTGACGCCTTTGTTCTTCGTCGCCAAGAGCGAGGTGGCGGGCTGGCCGCTGGTGGGCCTGCTCGCAAAGTTCCAGCGCACCGTATTCGTGGACCGCCAGCGCCGGCACGCCACCGGCAGCGTCAATCGCGAGATCGCCGAGCGCCTGCACGAGGGCGACCCGGTGGTGCTGTTCGCCGAGGGCACGTCCAGCGACGGCAACCGGGTCCTGCCCTTCCGCTCGGCGCTGGTGGGCGCGGTGCGCGAGGCGGTGGCGGCCGCCGAGGCGGTGACCGTGCAGCCCATGGCGGTCGCCTATGTGCGCCTCCAGGGCCTGCCCATGGGGCGGCTGCACCGGCCGGCGGCGGCATGGTTCGGCGACATCGAGCTTGCCCCCCATCTCCTCGACGTGCTGCGCCACGGCGCCATCGACGTGGAGGTGAGCTTCGGCACGCCGCTCGTGCTCGATGGCGCCCACGACCGCAAGGAGGTGACGCGCGACGCCGAACAAGCGGTGCGGGCGCTCTGCGCCGCCAGTCTCCTGGGGCGCGGCGCGCGCCCCGCTCCGGCCGCGCCTTCGGCGGCCTTGCCTCCGGCGCCCCCCTCGGGCAAGACCGGGGCATGACGACCCTCGCCGCCCTCGGCTTCGGCTATTGCGCGCGCCATCTGGTGGCGCTCCACCCCGCCGCCTTTTCCGGCGTGGTCGGCACCGCCCGCACCGCCGAGAAGGCGCGCGCCATGCCGGCCGGCATCGCGGGCTTCGTGTTCGACGGCAAGAGCCTGTCGCCGGACCTTGCCGAGGCGCTGCGGCGCACCGACGTGCTGCTGGTCTCCGCGCCGCCCGACGATGGCGGCGACCCGGTGCTCCGGGCCGCCGGCGCTGCGCTGGAGGCCGGCGGGCTCTCCCAGGTGGTCTATCTCACCACGCTCGGGGTCTATGGCGATCACGGCGGCGCCTGGGTGGACGAGGCGACGCCGCCGCGCCCGCAGAGCGCGCGCCTTCTCAGGCGGCTCGAGGCCGAGGCGGCCTGGTTCGACTTCGGCGCCCGGCGCGGCATTCCGGTGGCGGTGCTGCGGCTCGCCGGCATCTACGGGCCGGGCCGCAATGCCTTGGCCCAGCTCGCCGCCGGCGAGGCGCGGGCGATCCTGAAGCCGGGTCAGGTGTTCAACCGCATCCATGTGGAGGACATCGCCAGCACGATCCTCGCCGTGGTCGCGCGCGGCTTCGGCGGCGTGCTCAACGTGACCGACGATGCGCCGGCCGCCTCCTGCGACCCCATCCTCCACGCCGCCGCGCTGCTCGGGCGTCCCGCGCCCGAGCTGGTGCCGTTCGCCGAGGCCGCCAAGACCATGAGCCCCATGGCGCTCAGCTTCTGGGACAACAACAAGCGGGTCTCGAACGCGCGGCTCAAAGGCGAACTCGGCGTGGTGCTGCAGCACCCCACTTACCGCGAGGGCCTCGCCGCCTTGCGCGCGGCCGGCGAAGGCGCGCGCGCGCTCTAGCGCCCCGGCAGATCAGGTCCGCACGAAGGTGAGGTAGGTGGGCGTGCGCCCGTCGCCGCGGGCCTTGGCCTCGTAGCGGGTGCCGCTCCAATGCACAAAGGGCTGCGTCCAGTCCCGCGCGGTCGATGCGGTCCAGCGGAAGGCGCCGTGGCGGCGCACCTCGGCCAGCGTCCAGCCCACATAATGGGGCACGTCGGAGGCGAAGCGGAATTCCGCTCCCGGCGCGAGCGCGCCGGCGATCAGGTCCAGGTTGTCCGGATTGACGAACCGTCGCTTCCAGTGCCGGCGCTTCGGCCAGGGGTCGGGGTAGAACAGGTCGACGCCCGCAAGGCACCCCCGGGGCAGGCGGGCCAGCACCAGCGCGGCGTCCAGATCGATGACGCGGATGTTGGCGAGGTCGGTCTTCTCGAGGTCCACCAGCATGCGGGCCATGCCGTTGACGAACGGCTCGACGCCGATGAAGCCGGCCTGCGGCCGCCGCGCGGCATGGGCGATGAGGTGCTCGCCGCCGCCGAAGCCGATCTCGAGCCGCAGCTCCGCCGGATCATGGGCAAACAGCGCCCGCGGATCCGCAGCCTCTTCGAGGGCGAAGCGGCGGCGCGGCAGCAGGCGGGCGATGGCGTCCTGCTGCTGGCCGCGCAGCGCCTTGCCCACGCGCCGGCCATAGAAGGCGCTGCGGGGCTCGCTGTCGGCGATCGTCGGGCGGTCGGTCACGGTCGGGTCGGAAGGCGGCATCTGGTGCGGCGCGGGCGCCGAGGACCCCAAAATAGCACATGGCCGGGCGCTGCCCGGCCATGGCGGGTTGGAACGCGGGACGATCAGGCGAGCGCGGTCTTCAGCGCGTCGGCGAGGTCGGTCTTCTCCCAGGAGAAGCCGCCGTCGGCGTCCGGCTCGCGGCCGAAATGGCCGTAGGCCGCGGTGCGGGCATAGATCGGCTTGGTGAGGCCGAGATGCTCGCGGATGCCGCGGGGACGCAGGTTCATGACCTCGCGCAGGGCCTTTTCCACCTTGTCCTCGTCCACCTGGCCGGTGCCGTGCAAGTCCACATAGACCGCGAGCGGGTCGGAGACGCCGATGGCGTAAGCCAGCTGGATGGTGGCGCGGTCCGCGAGGCCCGCCGCCACGACATTCTTGGCGAGGTAGCGGGCGGCATAGGCCGCCGAGCGGTCGACCTTGGTGGGGTCCTTGCCGGAGAAGGCGCCGCCGCCGTGGGGCGCCGCGCCGCCGTAGGTGTCGACGATGATCTTGCGGCCGGTCAGGCCGCAATCGCCGTCGGGCCCGCCGATCACGAACTTGCCGGTGGGGTTGACGTGCCAGAGCGTGCCCTCGGTGATCCAGCCCTCCGGCAGCGCCTTGCGGATGTAGGGCTCGACCAGCGCCTGCACGTCCTTGGAGGTCATGCTCTCGTCGAGATGTTGGGTGGAGAGCACGATCTGCGTCACGCCCACGGGCTTGCCGCCCACATATTGCACGGTGACCTGGCTCTTGGCGTCCGGGCCCAGCTGCTTGGCCTCGCCCGAATGGCGGGCGGCGGCGAGGTCCTTGAGGATCTTGTGGGCATAGAAGATCGGCGCCGGCATCAGCTCCGGGGTCTCGCGCACGGCGTAGCCGAACATGATGCCCTGGTCGCCCGCGCCCTCGTCCTTGTTGCCGGCGATGTCCACGCCCTGGGCGATGTCGGCGGACTGGCCGTGCAGCAGCACCTCCACGTCCGACTTCTCCCAGTGGAAGCCGTCCTGCTCGTAGCCGATGTCCTTCACCGCCTTGCGCGCGACCTCGATGATCGCGTCCTCGGTGATGGAGGAGGGGCCGCGGGTCTCGCCGGCGATCACCACGCGGTTGGTGGTGGCCAGCGTCTCGCAGGCGACGCGCACCTGGGCCGGGTCGATGCCTTCCTTCAGCGCGGTGCCGAAGAACAGGTCCACCACCTCGTCGGAAATGCGGTCGCAGACCTTGTCGGGGTGGCCTTCAGAAACCGATTCGCTGGTGAACAGGTAATTTTGGCGTGCCATGTCGTGACCCCAATTGCGCCCGCGCCGCGAGGCGATGCAGCCGTTTTCGCAGCGCGGGATTGGCCGGTCAAGATCAAGACGGAGGATTCGTTCGTCAAAACGAACGGATCAGGCTTCCTGCTCTCCGGCGATCGCGGTGACGAGGTCGACGATCTTGCGCCGCACCTTGGCGTCGGAGATGCGCATGAAGTTCCGCGTCAAAGACAGGCCGTCGGAGGTGGCAAGGAAATCCGCCACATAGGCCGGGGAGTGGGCCTCCGACACGCCGTCCACCTCGGGGCCGACCGATGGCGCACCTTCGAAGAAGAAGGCCACAGGAACGCCAAGCACGATGGAGATCTGCTGGAGGCGGCTCGCCCCGATGCGGTTCGTGCCCTTCTCGTATTTCTGGATCTGCTGGAAGGTGATGCCGAGGTTTTCCCCCAGCTTCTCCTGGCTCATCTGGACCATCATGCGGCGCATGCGAACCCGCGCGCCAACATGCTTGTCAATAGGGTTCGGCGCCTTCTTGGCCATGGTCTCCCCGGCTATGTCGGAAAAGAGAATACGCACTACTTCGCATCGCGAAGGCTGCCCTGATTGGGGGCGAACATAGGCATACAACGTGCGAGCGTCGATCAACTTCTGCGTGCAAACCGGTTGACCCCTGGAATTAGAGCGAGGACAAATCCACAAAAAAGGAGACAAATCAGGAGTGTCCCGGGGGCGATCGAGGCCAGGGGAACCGTTTTCAACGGCTGAGGCAGCCACCCGTCCACCAGAGCTTCCTCGCCCAAGCGAGAACCTGCGACGATACGTCCCAGTGGATCGACGATGGCGGAGATCCCGGTGTTGGCCGCGCGCACCAGAGGCAGCCCCTCCTCCACCGCGCGCAGACGTGCCTGAGCAAAGTGCTGGTAAGGCCCCGGCGTGTTCCCGAACCACCCGTCATTGGTCACGTTCAGCAGAAGACCGGGCCGCGGACCTTCTGGAATCACCTTTCCTGGAAAGATAATTTCATAACAAACCAGCGGTGACGCGGGCGGCAGGCCGGGCACGGCGAGAGCCTCAAACACGGAACCGGAAGAGAAGCCGCCCCGCACACGCGTAAGTTGCTCGAAGCCGATCTCCTCCAGTGCGGACTGGAACGGCAGATACTCCCCAAAGGGGACGAGGTGTACCTTGTCGGCGCTGGCCAATACCTGGCCCTGATGGTCGATCACCCGGATGGCATTGAAGAACGGCGAGACCTGGCCCTTGGGCGGGGTGTCGTAGCGCACCGCGCCGGTGACGAGCGTGACATTGGGCGGCAGCGCGGCGGCGATCGCCTCGGCCGCCCAGGGCTCGCGCTCATAGATGAAGGGGAAGGCGGATTCCGGCCAGACCAGAACGGTTACGTCCTCGAGCCCGCGCGGATAGACATCCGAGGGCCGCCCGCTCAAGGCGAGATAATGCGCGAGGATGTCCCGGCTGCGCCCGTAGGCGAACTTCTCGTCCTGGGCGAGGTTCGGCTGCATGATGCGCAGCCGCACGCCCGCCACCGCTTCCGCGGGATGCGCGGCAAGGCGCTGATCGCCCCACAAGGCGGCGGCGATCAGCGTCATCGCCGCCCCGGCCACGAGGGCGCAAGCGAGGGGCCGCGGCCGCAGCAGCAGGACCGGCGCCGCGAACAGCAGCAGTGCGAAGAAGGTGAGGCCATAGACCCCCACCAGCGCCGCGCTCTGCATCAGCGCCGGGTCCTGCGCCACGGCATAACCGAAGGTGTTCCAGGGAAAGCCGGTGAGCACGTGGCCGCGCAGCCACTCGCTGGCGGTGAAGCCGACCGCGAGCGCGAAGATGCGGGCCGGGCCGCGGCTCCACAGCAGCTGCGCCAGCACGGCGCCGAGCGCGGTGAAGAGCGCGAGCCCCGCCGGCATGGCGACCACGGCGAATGGCAGCAGCCAGCCGAACACGCTCGCTTCCACCAGAAAGGCGGCGCCGATCCACCAGAGCGAGGCGAGGAAATAGCCGAAGCCGAACCACCAGCCCACCGCCGCAGCCGCCCGCACCCGCGCCGCGCGGCGGCCCGCGTCGCGCGCGCCGTCGAGCAGAAGAACCAGTACCGGAAGGCTCACGGCCAGCGCCGGCCAGGCGCCGAGCGGCGGCATGGCGAGCGCCGCGAACGCGCCCGCAAGGAGGGCGATGGCAAGCCGCATCCGCCCGTCGGCGTGGCGCACGGCGCGCCGCGCGCCCACGAGCTTGGCCAATGTCGGCCCGGCATGGCGGGCGAAGAAGGCGCCCGTCCTGGCGGGCACCGGTGATGCGTCGGCCCCGGTCACGCCGGATCGGGAAGGGCGCCCTGCTCGCCGGCGCCGGCGCGCGGGGGAATGATGCGCAGCTTCTTCACCCGGCGCGGGTCGGCCTCCAGCACCTGCACCTCGAAGCCGCCCGGCAGCGCCAGCACCTCGCCCTCGACCGGGACGCGGGAGGCGATCATCACCAGCAGGCCGCCCAGGCTGTCGACCTCCTCGAGCGCCTCCTGCGAAGCGAAGTCGGGGCCGAGCACCTCCACGGCGGCTTCGAGCGGGGTGCGCGCATCGGCGAGGAAGCTGCCGTCGTCCTGGCGGGTGAGCAAAGTCTCGGGCGCCTCGTCGTGTTCGTCCTCGATCTCGCCGACGATCTCCTCCACCACGTCCTCGATGGAGACCAGCCCGTCGGTGCCGCCATATTCGTCGATCACCAGAGCGAGGTGGGTGCGCGCGGCCTGCATCGACACCAGAAGATCCACCGCCGGCATGGACGGCGGCACGTAGAGCAGGCGCCGCACCAGGCCGGCATCTTCCAGGCTGCGGTCGAAATCCATCGCGCCGAGGTCGAGCTTGCTGTCCGCCTCGTTCATGGCGCCGGCGGCCAGCACCGCCAGCAGGTCGCGGATATGGACCATGCCCACCGGGTCGTCGAGGGTGTCGTCATAGACCACCAAGCGGGAGTGGCCGGCGCTCACGAACACCTTCAGCAGCTCGCCCAGGCTGATGTCCTTGCGCACGGCGATGATCGCGGCGCGGGGGACCATGATGTCGCCGATGCCCACGTCCTTCAAATGCAGGATGTTGCGCAGCATCTTGCGCTCGGACGGGGTGAATTCGCTCTCCTCCTCGGCCGCCCCGAGCACCTCCTGAAGATCGGTTCGCAGCGAGGCGTGCGGGCGAAACGTGCCGAGGAGGGCACGCAATCGATCGAGAAAACTCTGGGGCTCCGCGGAGCCGGCCTCGGTCGCGTGGTCAGTGTTCGACATGGGTCCTTCTTCGCCTTCGAACGTCAGCCGTCCTGCGGCAGGCGGTAGGGATCGTCGATCCCGAGGCCCGCGAGGATGCGGCGTTCCAGCGCCTCCATTTCCTCTGCTTGGTCATCGTCGATGTGGTCATGGCCGAGCAAATGCAGCGTGCCGTGCACCACCAGATGGGCGAGATGATGCGCCGGCGCCTTGCCCTCCGCCGCGGCCTCCGCCGCGAGCGTCTCCAGCGCGACGATCACGTCGCCGAGCGGCTGCGGCGCGTCCACGCCTTCCGGCAGCGCCGCCTGGGGGAAGGAGAGCACGTTGGTCGCCTTGTCCAGGCCGCGCCATTCCCGGTTCAGGACCCGGATCTCGGCATCGTCCGTCAGCGTCACGGCGAGCTCGCAGGCCGGCGGGACCGCGTCCGCGCAGGCCGCCAGCGCCGCCAGCGCCGCGCGGCGGGCCACGCCTTCGGCGTCCGGCAGAGCGGACCAGCCGTCGGCCGCGACCAGCACGTCGATGGCGACGGCGCTCCCCTCGCGCGGCGCGGGCAAGGCGCACATGGGCGTCAGGACCCGGACTTGCCGAGGCGCGCCGAGGCCGCCTCGATCTTCTGCGCGTCCAGCTTCTCGTAGGCGGCGACAATGCGCTGCACGAGCTCGTGGCGCACCACGTCTTCGGCCTTGAAGTGGCACACGCCCACCCCCTCGACGCCGTCGAGCAGGCGCACCGCCTCCGCGAGGCCCGACACCTGCCCGCCGGGCAGATCGGTCTGGCTCGGGTCGCCGGTGATGATCATGTGCGAGTTCTCGCCGAGGCGGGTCAGAAACATCTTCATCTGCATGGAGGTGGCGTTCTGCGCCTCGTCCAGGATGATGGCCGCGTTCGACAAGGTGCGCCCGCGCATGAAAGCCAGCGGGGCGATCTCGATCTCGCCCGACTGCAGCGCCCGCTCCACGAAGGCGCGGTCCATGAGGTCGTACAGCGCGTCGTAGATCGGCCGCAGATAGGGGTCCACCTTGTCCTTCATGTCGCCGGGCAGGAAGCCGAGCCGCTCGCCCGCCTCCACCGCCGGGCGCGAGAGGATGAGCCGGTCGACCATGCGCCGCTCCAGCAGGTGCACCGCATAGGCCACCGCGATCCAGGTCTTGCCGGTGCCCGCCGGGCCGGCGCCGAACACCAGGGTATGGCGCTTCAGGGCGCGGATATAGGCGTCCTGGGCGGCGGTGCGGGCGCGCACCGGGCGGCGGCGCAGGTGGATCTCGTCGAAGGACTGGCGCTGGGAGGCCGGATCGAAGTCGAACAGCGAGCCCTGGGACACCGCTTCGCGGATGGCGCCGTCGACGTCGCCCTGGGAGATGTCGCGGCCCTTTTTCAGCGCCTCGTAGAGGTGCTCGAGAACGGCCCGGGCCTGCTCGCAGGCCTCGCGCTCGCCTTCCAAGGTGACGTGGTTGCCGCGCGAATCCGCCTTCACGCCGAGCTTGCGCTCGACCAGAGCGAGGTTCCGCCCGTAATGGCCGAACAGCTGGCTGGCCAGGCGGTTGTCGTCGAAGGCGAGGACCACGTGGGTCGCCGCCTCCTCCTCGGGGCTGGCCCAAGGCGCGGTGACGGCCGCGCGGGCGGGGCCGGAGGCGGGCGGACGGTCTTGGTCGCTGCCGGATCTGCGCAAGCTCAGGCCTCCATGGCCGCGAGGGGCCGGGACGGGGCGGAAAAGTCTTGTCCTGCAACGTCTTCCGCCTGGCCGGCGAGGCTGTTGGGGCCGACGTCGCAAATCGTCACTTTGAGCAGCTCGCCGATGGCGGCGGGGGGAGTGGTGACCACCACGCTCTGAAGATAGGGCGAGCGGCCGATCAATTGGCCGACCTGGCGCCCCTGCTTTTCCAGCAGGATGTCGAAGGTCCGGCCGCGGCAGGCCTCATCGAACGCGGCCTTGGACCCCTCCAGCAGCTTCTGCAGCTCGAAAAGGCGTTCCGCCATAACGGTTTGCGGAACCTGCCCGTCGAGCGTCGCGGCCGGGGTTCCGGGGCGGGGGCTGTATTTGAAGGAGTAGGCGCCGGCGAAGCCCACCTGCCGGACGAGGTCGAGCGTGGCCGCGAAATCGGCCTCGCTCTCGCCCGGGAAGCCGACGATGAAGTCCGACGACAGCGCCAGATCGCGCCGCATGGTGCGCATCTTCGCCACCAGTTCCAGGTATTCTTCCCGCGTATGTCCGCGGTTCATGGCGCGCAAGATGCGATCCGAGCCCGATTGCACCGGCAGATGCAGGTACGGCATGAGCTGGGGCAAATCGCGATGGGCGGCGATCAGGTCCTCCCCCATGTCGCGCGGGTGGGAAGTGGTATAGCGCAACCGCGCGAGGCCGTCGATGCGGGCGAGGGCCTCCATCAGCCGGGCAAGGCTCCAGGTCCGCCCGTCCGGACCCTCCCCATGGTAGGCGTTCACGTTCTGGCCGATGAGGGTGAGCTCGCGCACCCCCTGCTCCACCAGGCGCTCCGCCTCGGCGAGGATCTTCGCGGCCGGGCGGGAGACCTCGGCGCCGCGGGTGTAGGGCACGACGCAGAAGGTGCAGAACTTGTCGCACCCTTCCTGCACCGTGAGGAAGGCGGCGGGGCCGCGGGCGCGGGTGGCGGCGCGGGTGGGGGCGGGCAGGTGGTCGAACTTGTCTTCCAGCGGAAACTCGGTGTCCACCACCCGCGCGCCCTTGCCGGCGGCGCGCAGCAGCTCGGGCAGGCGATGGTAGCTCTGGGGGCCGACCACGAGGTCCACCACCGGGGCGCGGCGCATGATCTCGGCGCCCTCGGCCTGGGCGACGCAGCCGGCGACCGCGACCAGGGTGTCGGAGCCCGCCTCCTGCTTGGCCTTCCTGAGGCGGCCGAGCTCGGAATAGACCTTCTCGGCGGCCTTCTCGCGGATATGGCAGGTGTTGAGGATGACGAGGTCGGCGTCGGCCGGGTCCTGCGTCTCGGTGTAGCCCTCGCGCGCCAGGGTGTCCGCCATACGCTGGGAATCGTAGACGTTCATCTGGCAACCGAAGGACTTCACATAGAGCTTGCGGGGCTGCTGCATCGTGCCGTGTCTGCCGTGGTCATTCTCGCGCCTGGGCGCGACGCAATCATGACGCCGGCTCCCGTCGCTCCCCCTCGTGGTTCAGGAGGGATCAGTCTTAATGGCAAACGGGGGGTTTGGGAATGGCGGGGGTTGGGGGCGGTTCATTTCGGCCCCTTTGTGCGTCCGCTTGAATCTCTGCAAGATCGCACCTTGCCTGCTTGTCTAAGAATCCAGAGGAAAGCTCGCACCTAGAGGTTTTGGCAACTTGTCGTAGAGTCGACCATAGGTTACCGCTGAAGTCGAGCGAGCAGCGCGATTCGCAGGTAATGCGTAGGTCGCAACGGTGGATACCCCATCAGAGCTTGTTGCGTGCTCATGCTGGACTGAAGCGCCAAGGGTCGCTGTCGAACGACCTGCGCAGGCGGACCGTGTCAATCCTGGAAACGCTTAATGCTCTACAGTCCCGACAAAATCTCCTCCGAAAATATCTGCGCGCCGCAGAAGGAAATAGACCGCGTCAGTAGCGATATTGGGGAGGCGCGGTTTCTGGTTGGGGATGTCCTCGATCGACTACAGGCCATCGATCCGGCCAGCTGCGCCCTGGTGATCTCATCGCCGCCGTACAATATAGGTAAATCTTACGAACAAGCGGATGAACGCAGCTACGACGAATACTGGGCCTGGCAGAGGCAGGTCGTCGAGTCAATGTTACCCATCCTTACGGAAGACGCCTCTGTCTGCTGGCAGGTCGGCACTTACGTAGCCAACGGAGAGGTATTCCCGCTCGATGGGCCGTTTATTGATATTTTCCGAAGCTTAGGATTTCGTCTGCGTAATCGCATTATTTGGCGCTATAATTTTGGTTATAACGCCGATAAACGATTTTCCGGCCGTTATGAAACGGTACTGTGGTTCAGCAAAACTGACTCCTATACATTCAATCTCGATCCAGTCCGTATCCCTCAGCTTTACCCCGGCAAGCGCCACAGCGCGTCGAAAGGGCAAAAGGCGGGAAAGCCGAGTGGCAATCCATTGGGTAAGAATCCTTCGGACTACTGGGAATTCTCCGCCGTCGAAGACTTTCAAAACAATCCCGTTTGGGACGTCCCCAACGTCAAAGCGAACCACCCAGAGCACACGGAACATCCTTGCCAGTTTCCGGTAGAACTCGCCGAACGCTGCGTGCTTGCGCTCAGTAAGTCGGGGGAGACAGTGTTGGATCCTTTCGTTGGAACCGGCGCCACCGCGATCGCCGCAGTGAAACATGGTCGAAAGGCCGTTGGCATCGATCGCCATGCGCCCTATCTCGCAATCGCGGCGGAGCGCATCGCCCAATACGCTAAGGGCGAACTGCCGCTAAGACCGCTTGGCAAACCGGTTCGCCGTCCGCGTTCCACGGAGCGGGTGGCTCAAGTTCCCGTTGAATGGCGACGGGACGAACCCCGGCCGACTTCGGCAGGAGGGGGAGATGGCGAAAGCTAAGGTTGCGAAACCCAGGAAGAAGACGCTGACCCCTGAGGAGCGCGCCAAGCGCAACCTTCAGCGGCGGCATCGTCGCGATATCCGCGAAGTCTTCTCAGCTGTGGGCTTCCAGCGTGTTGAGGGCGCATCCGACAGGGAGTTCACTTACGATGGAGTGACGTCAGATTTCGACGATGTTTTCATTATGGAGAACGTCGTTGTCTTCGCTGAGTACACAATCGCGAGCGACATTTCCGAGCATGCAAAAAAGAAATATTTAATGTACGACCGTATTCGGAAAGATGACGCAAAGTTTATCGGGTTTGCGCGAGGCGCGCCGCTTAATATCACTACAATCTTGGGCTCTAAATTTAGTGACAACCAAGTTCGAGTGGTGCTGCTTTATTGTTCTTTGAACAACGTGCAATCCGCACTGAAATCACAGATTCAACACGCACTTTTTATGGATTACGCTGTAGTCCGCTATTTTAAATTATTGACAAAAACGGTTCGCAAGTCTGCCCAGCACGAACTTCTGGCCTTCCTTGGCGTCGAATATAAGAACTTTTCCGACAGGGCACTCAACGCCAATGCTTCAGCTCGTGAACACTTCAATGGCTCGGTTCTGCCCGAAAATCACTCCAAATTCCCGAAGGGTTACAAGGTTGTTTCTTTTTATATGCAACCATCGGCGCTATTGTCGCGGGCTTATGTCCTTCGTCGGGATGGTTGGAGAGATCGGGGTGGCCTGTATCAGCGAATGATCCTGCGGACAAAATTGGACTCAATTCGAAAATATCTAGTCGATCAACAACGAGTTTTTGTAAACAATATAATTGTTACGCTCCCATCTGGTACAAAAATCGTCGACGCTAAACAAAATACAATAGATACAACAAGTATACACACGACCTGCCCAGCGGTCATATCAATTCCAAATGAATTCAACTCGGTCGGAGTCATTGACGGGCAGCATCGAATATTTTCTTACTACGAAGGTGGGGCAAATGAGAACGTGATAGGTGTCTTGCGGTCACAGCAAAACCTATTGGTCACTGGAATTATATATCCAGATCACGTCGACGACGCGGAAAAAGCCCGGTTTGAGGCGGGATTATTTCTGGAAATCAACTCTACACAATCGAATGCAAAATCTGAACTCAAGCAGGCAATCAACCAACTAATCCGACCCTTCCTCGCCGATTCCATTGCTCGTGACGTGCTGGACAGGCTCAACGATGGTCAGGGTGCACTTTCGGGCAAATTTTCTCAGAATTTCTTCGACGCCAGCGGCCTGCGCACCACCTCAGTCGTCAGCTATGGGCTTCGGCCCTTAGTAAGGCCTAGCGTGCCCGGTCCACTCTTCGCGCGATGGGTGGATCCAGACAAAGATACCTTCATTAACTCTGAAAACGATGCGGCAAGGAGGCGCTACATTGATTACTGCGCCAGCCAGATTGGGCTGTTTTTCGCCGCCGCGAAATCGCGCCTGCCGGCCAACCGGTGGACCACCTCCCGGACAGTCCAGAACCGGCTTCTTACTCCCACAGTTGTTAATGGGTTGATTGGAGCTATGAGGCAAGCACTGGACGCTGGAATACAAATACAATTTGATAATTTACATAATCGATTTGCGAAACTAGATACTTTTGCATTCGAAAAGTACCGCTCTAGCCAGTATACAAAAATGTCGACTGAACTATTCCATGAATTTCTTGTTTAAAACAATACCTTATTTGTTGATTATTTTCAGCAGGAGGTATCTTAAATTCGATGCAAATTTTATCATCCCCCTCACAGCCGCCCCAACGCCCACCCCGCCGCCTCCCGCACCACCTCCGCCTCATCTCCCAGCCGCGCCTCCACCAGCGGCCTAAACCCCACATCCCCCGAGTTCCCGATGGCGATCAGCACGTTGCGCACAAACCGATCGCGCCCCACGCGCTTGATCGCGCTTTTCGGAAACCGCGCCCGAAACCCCGCGTCGTCCAGGCTCACCAGCTCGGCGAGGTCCGGCGCGTCGTTCTCGGCGCGGGCGGCGAGCTTGGCCTCGCGCCCCGCCACGGCGAACTTGTTCCAGGGGCAGGCGGCGAGGCAATCGTCGCAGCCATAGATGCGGTTGCCCATCAAGGGGCGCAGCGCCAAAGGGATCGGCCCCTTGTGCTCGATGGTGAGGTAGGAGATGCAGCGCCGCGCGTCGATCACGTAAGGCGCCGGGAACGCCGCCGTCGGGCAGGCGTCGAGACAGGCGCGGCACGAACCGCAATGATCGCGCTCGCTTTGCGTGGGGGCAAGGGGCAGCGTGGTGGCGATGGCGCCGAGGAACAGCCAGGAGCCGAGCTCGCGCGAGACGAGGTTCGTGTGCTTGCCCTGCCAGCCGAGGCCGGCGGCCGCCGCCAGCGGCTTCTCCATGAGCGGGGCGGTGTCCACGAACACCTTCACGTCGGCCTCAAGGCCGCGCGCCCGCGCTTCGGCCAGGAGCGCGCGGGCGATGCGCTTCAGGCGCGGCTTGATGACCTCGTGATAATCCTCCGCCCGCGCATAGACCGAGATCGCCCCCGCCGTGCGCCGCGCCAGCACGTCGCGCGGGTCCTCGGCCGGGCCGTAATTCATCCCGAGCATGAGGAGGGCGCGGACGTCCGGCCACATGCGGCGCGGATCGGCGCGGCGCTCCAGCGTGTCGGCCATCCAGTCCATGTGGCCGTGCGCGCCTTCGCCCACCCAGGCCTTCAAATGCGCGCCGGCGGCCTCAGCCGCGTCCGGGGCGGCGATGCCGAAGGCATCGAAGCCCTCGGCCTCAGCCAGCCGGCGGGCGACCTCCTCCAGGGGGGCCGCCGCCGCCTCGGGACGGCTCAGAAGTCCAGATCCGCGTAGGTCTTGGACGGCGGCATGCCGGGGATGCTCTCCGCCAGGAGCTGGCGGAAGGTGGGGCGCGACTTCACCCGCGCATACCAGTCCCGTGCGTTCTCGTCCTCGTCCCACGGCACGTCGCCCAGATAGTCCGCCACCGAGAAATGCGCGGCGGCGGCAAGGTCGGCCTGGCTGATGCGCTCGCCGGCGAGCCAGTTGCGCGCCTTCGACAGCCAGCCGACATAGCGCAGATGATAGCGCAGATTGGTCCGCGCCATGCGCAGCGCGGTCGCGTCCGGCGGCCCGCCGCCCTGCTCGCGGCTCATGTAGCGCTTGTAGATGCGCTCGCGCACCAGGGGCTCGGTGCATTCCACGAACATCTTCTCGTGGAACCAGGAGGTCAGCCGGCGCACCTCCACCCGGCCCAAAGGGTCCTCGGGCAGAAGCCGCCGGTCGGCGAGCGCGAGGCCCCGCGTCTCGTCGAGATATTCGGCGATGATGGCGGCGCCCGGCACCGAGGGCGCCTGCGCCTCGACGATCACCGGCGTGTCGCCGGCCGGGTTCAGCGCCAGGAGGCCCGGGCGGCGCTCCCACACCCGCTCTTCCACCAGCTCCGGCTCGAGCCCGTATTCGGCGAGCAGCAAGCGGACGAAGCGCGAATGGGGGCAGAAGGGATGATGGTGCAGCTGCATGGGGGAAGGCGGCCTCAGGAAGCGGGGTCGGCGGACCGGCGGCAGAAAACCTTAGCGGGCGAATCTTTCCGTTTGGTTCCGGCGGCCCGCGGCGCGGCGCGGCGCCCTGCCGGCCGCCGCCCCGGCCGATTCCCGGCAACCTGCCACAGCGGCGGCGCAAGAATGTGGCCCGGGCGCCACAGCCGGCCACAAAGCAAGCCTGACGCTGGGTCGCCCGCCGCCGCGCCTTCGGCCCGCGCATTGCGCCGGCCAAAGCGAGCGGCGAGGATGCGCCGCCCGCGCCCCCTCACCTTCCGGAAGCCCCCATGACCCTCGGCGACATGCTCGAAGCCCTCGTCCTCGGCCTGCTGGAGGGCCTCACCGAGTTCATCCCGGTCTCCTCCACGGCGCACATATTGCTCGCCGGGCACTTCCTGGGGTTCGAGAGCACCGGGCGCACCTTCGAGGTGCTGATCCAGCTCGGCGCGGTGCTCGCCATCCTCACCGTCTATTTCCAGCGCTTCCTCACTGTGGCCAAGGACCTGCCCACCAATCCGTCGGCCCGGCGCTTCGTCCTGGGCGTGCTCATCGCCTTCCTGCCGGCGGCGGTGATCGGCGCGCTCGCCCACGGCTTCATCAAGAGCGTGCTGTTCGAGACCCCGGTGCTGATCTGCGCCATGCTGATCCTCGGCGGCATCGTGCTCTTGTTCGTCGACCGCATCGTGCCGGCGCCGCGCTACGACAACGCCATGGCGCTGCCGCCGCTGACCGCGCTTGAGATCGGCTTCTGCCAGTGCCTCGCCATGATCCCCGGCGTGTCGCGCTCGGGCTCCACCATCGTCGGCGCCATGCTGCTCGGGGTGGACAAGAGGGCGGCGGCGGAATTCTCCTTCTTCCTCGCTCTGCCCACCATGTTCGGCGCCTTCGCCTACGACCTCTACAAGAACCGCAACGCGCTCTCGCTGGACGACGGGCTGCTGATCGTCATCGGCTTCGTCGCCGCCTTCTGCGCCGCCGTGGTGGTGGTGCGCACGCTCTTGGAGTTCGTGGCGCGCCACGGTTATGCGCCGTTCGGCTGGTGGCGCATCTTCGTCGGCGTCGCCGGCCTGATCGGCCTTTATCTGGTGGGCTGAGGCGGGCCGGGGCTCAGAAGTCGGTGGCGATGCCGCCCACCTCCCAGTCGCCGTAGCGCACCGGCTCGGGGCCGGCGCGCCCGTTCAGCTCCCTGGGGCGGTCCTCGGCCGCGGCGTCGAGGGCGGTGCGCCGCGCCTGCGCTTCCGCGAGCGCGCGCCGGGCCGCCGCGCTCAGCACCTTGCCCGGCGCGGCGCCGGGCGCCATGGGAGCCGCGGGCAAGGGGGATGTTTCGTCGGCCATGGGTCTCGTCCTCGGTCGGTGACGGCGGCGCCGTCCTTGCCGCTCGCCTGGAAGCATGCTAGCGGACGCCCGCCTTCTCAAGGCCACTTTACCAGAGCTTTCAACCCATGGAGACGCGCATGGCGACGCAGAATGGCGGCCCCACCGAGAACAAGGCGCCGTCGCTGAACGTGCTGGCGCAATACATCAAGGACTTCTCGTTCGAGAACCCGAACGCCCCGCGTTCCCTGGTGGCGCCGCAGAGCCAGCCCGACGTCAACATCCAGATCAACGTCAACGCCAAGCCCGGCGCCAATGGCGAGTTCGAGGTGGACCTCAAGATCGAGGGCGGCGCCAAGGTGGACGGCAACACTCTGTTCGCCTTCGACCTCGCCTATGGCGGCATCTTCCGCATCCTCAACATCCCCGAGCAGAGCCTGCAGCCGGTGGTGCTGATCGAGTGCCCGCGCCTCTTGTTCCCGTTCGCGCGGCAGATCATCGCGGACGCGGTGCGCAATGGCGGCTTCCCGCCCTTGATGATCGACCCGGTGGACTTCGCCGCGCTCTACCAGCAGCGCATGCAGGCCGAGATGCAGAAGCACGCGCCGGTCGGCCAGGCCTGAGCGCCGGTCTGGACAGGCCCAGGCTGCGCGGGCAGCGCCCTCTCCCCACGGGGAGAGGGGCCCCCGTCCGGAGCGAAAGCGGGGCCGCGCGATGAGCCCGTGCCACATCCCTTTCCGGCGCGGCGCCGGTTTGACCGCGCCGGCCCGTGTGCTACTCCTCCGCCAAGAACGGACGCATGGCGCAAGGGCAGGTGAGCCCGCCGCGCACTGCAACGACAAGCGGGCAACCGCCGCGGCGTCTTGATCGGGCCTTCTTCCCCTGTCCAAGGCGATGCCATGGGTTCGCGCGTCCCTCCTGCCCTCCCCCCGTCCCGGTCCCGGCCGGCGCGCGCGCCGCGCCGGCGGAGCGCCGCGTCATGAGCGCGGGCGCGGCCTCCGGCCAAAGCGACGGCGCGGCCCGGCGCACCGTGCAGCGCGACGTGCTGTGCCCGTTCTGCGGCCTCGGCTGCGATGATCTGGAGGTGGAGGTGCAGGGCCGCGCGGTGCGGGCGCTCCGCGCCTGCGCCGAAGCCGCCCGCCTGCTGGCGCGCGCCGACGAGCCGCCGCCCCCCTGCCGGGTGGAGGGACGCCCCGTCCCCTTCGAAGCGGCGGTCGCCGCCGCCGCCGGCCATCTGTCGGCCAGCCGCGCCATCGCCTTCGCCGGCCTCGGCGCCGACATGGAGGGCCTCGGCGGCCTCTATGACCTCGCCATGGCGGCCGGGGCGAGCCTCGACCACGCCGCCTCCGGCGGCCTGTTCGCCAATCTCGACCGGCTCGCCCGCAAGGGCTGGATCGCCGCCACTTTGGCCGAGGTCGCGAACCGCTGCGACCTCATGGTGGTGCTCGGGCCCGATCCGACCGCCGCCTTTCCCCGCTTCTTCGAGCGCGCCCTGCCGGCGCCGTCCGCGGTGGCGAGCGACGCGGCGGCACCCATGTTCGTCGACCGCACGCGCCGCCGCCGCGTGGCGGTGCTGGGCGGGACCTTGAGCGCGGCCGGGCGGCGGGCGCTGGCGCCGCACGACGTGGCCGAGATCGCGCTCGACGGCGCCACGCTGCCGGCGGCGGCATCGGCGCTGGCGCTGGCGCTGAAGGGCGGCACGCTGGGCCAGGCCGGCCTGCCGGGCGAGATCGCCGCGGCCCTGTCCGAGCTCGCCGGCCTGCTGGCGCAATCGCGCTATGCGGTGTTCACCTGGGACGCGGCGCGCCTTGCCCCGGCCGATGCGGCGCTGGTGGCCGAGGCCGCCGCCGAGGCGGTGGCGGCGGCAAGCCGCACCACCCGCGCCGCGGTCTTCCCGCTCGGCGGGCGCGACAATGTGGTGGGCGCGCACCAGCTCGCTTTGTGGCGCTTCGGCTGGCCGCTGCGCACCCAAGTGGGGCCCGGCGGCGCGCGCCACGCGCCCGACCTCTACGCCACCCGCGCCGCGCTCGCCGACGCCGACCTCCTGCTTCATGCCAGCGCCCTGCGCCCGGACGCGCCCCCGGCCTTCGCGCGCGGACCGGTGATCGCGCTCGGCCATGCGCAGACCGTGTTCCCGCGCGAGCCGGACGTGTTCATCCCCGTCGGCACGCCGGGCGTCGACCATGCGGGCCACGTCTTCCGCATGGACCAGGTGGTGTGCCTGCCGCTCGCCGGGCTGCGGCCAGCCGCGCTGGCGAGCCTCGCCGAAGCCGCGCGCGCCATCCGCGCCGCGCTGGGAGGCACGCCATGAGCGGCGCAGCCGCGAGCGGGGCTTCCACCAGCGGCGCAGCCGCGAGCGGGGCTTCCACCAGCGGCGCAGCCGCGAGCGGGGCTTCCACCAGCGGCGCGCCCCGGACGCGCATCGCCGGCGGGCGGATCTACGATCCGGCGAACGGCGTCGCCGACCAGGTGGGCGACCTGCTGATCGCCGACGGGCGCATCATCGCCGACGCGCCGCCCGCTTCGGGCGAGACCCGCATCGACGCCGCCGGCATGGTGGTGATGGCGGGCGGCATCGACCTGCACAGCCACATCGCCGGCGGCAAGGTGAATCTCGCGCGCCTGCTCATGAGCGAGGACCGCGCCGCCTTTCCGGAGCCGGAGGGCGCCTTCTGCGGCTGCGGCGGCGGGCGCGCCGCCCCCACCACCCACCAGACCGGCTGCCTCTATGCGCAGATGGGCTACACCGCCGTGTTCGAGCCGGCCGTGGTGGGCGCCAATGCCCGCCATGCGCACCTCGAAATGGCCGACATCCCCAATCTCGACACCGGCGGCTTCCTGGTGCTCGGCAATGACGACTTCCTGCTGCGCCTGATCGCCGAGGGCGAGGGCCAGCAGGCGGTGAACGACTATGTGGCCTGGATGCTGAAGGCGACCCAGTGCTGCGCGGTGAAGATCGTCAATCCCGGCGGCATCTCGGCCTTCAAGTTCAACGCCCGCGCGCTCGACCTCGACGAGGCCGGCCCGTTCTACGGCCTCGCCCCGCGCCGCATCCTCGCCACCCTCCAGCGGGCGGTGACCGAGCTCGGCGTGCCGCACCCGATCCATCTGCACGGCTGCAATCTCGGCGTGCCGGGCAACGTGTCGACCACGCTCGCCACCATCGGCGCCACCGAGGGCTTCCCGCTCCACCTCACCCACGTCCAGTTCCATGCCTATGGCACCGAGGGCGACCGGCGCTTCTCCTCCGGCGCGGCCGAGATCGCCGCCGCCGTGAACGCCAATCCGCATGTCTCGGTGGATGTGGGCCAGGTCATCTTCGGCCAGACCGTGACCGCCTCCGCCGACCTCATGGCGCAATACCGCAACCACCGCCTCGCCCACCCGAACAAGTGGATCGGCATGGACATCGAGTGCGACGCCGCCTGCGGCGTGGTGCCGTTCCAATATCGCGACCAGTCGTTCGTCAACGCGCTGCAATGGGCCATCGGGCTGGAGCTGTTCTTGCTGATCGAGGACCCCTGGCGGGTGTACCTGACCACCGATCACCCCAATGGCGGGCCCTTCACCTCCTATCCGCACTTGATCCGCCTGCTGATGGACAAGGATTTCCGCGACCATCATCTGGGCCGCATCCACAAGGCGGCGCGCGCCCATACGCGGCTTTTGGAGATCCGCCGCGAATACACGCTGGAGGAGATCGCGGTGGTCACCCGCGCCGCCCCGGCGCGCACGCTCGGCCTGAAGGACCGCGGCCATCTCGGCCCCGGCGCGCGGGCGGACGTGGTGCTCTACCGCGACGCCGCCGACCGCGAGGCCATGTTCGCCGCGCCCCATCTGGTGCTGAAGGACGGTGTCGAGGTGGTGCGCGACGGCGCCGTCACGGCGCTGCGCGGCGGGCGCACCTATGCGGTCCACGCGCCCTGCGATCCGATGATGGACAAGCGCCTGGAGCACTGGTTCGACGCCGCCATCGGCCTCAAGGCGAAGCATTTCCGCATCGCCGACGGCGAGATAAGGGGCGGCGCCGGCCCGACCTTGGTGGAGCTTTCGCCATGAGCGGCGGCGGGCCCATGGTCCTCAACGGCGTCGAGATCCGCGACGGCTTCGCCGAGGCCTTCCCCATGGCGGGAACGCGGCTCCTCATCACCGCCGACACCCCGCGCTGGGCGCTCACCGCCGCGCGCAGCATGACCGGCTTCGCCACCTCGGTGATCGGCTGCGGCTGCGAGGCGGCGGTGGAGCGCGAGCTGCTGCCCGCCGAGACCCCGGACGGGCGGCCGGGCGTTTCCGTGCTGGTCTTCGCCATGTCGGTCAAGGATCTGAAGCGCGTGGTGCCGCTCAGGGTCGGCCAGAGCGTGCTCACCTGCCCCACCACCGCCTGCTATGCCGGGCTGGAGGGCGGCCCGGCGATCCCGATCGGCCGGGCGCTGCGCTATTTCGGCGACGGCCACCAGATTTCCAAGCGCCTGTCGGGCAAGCGCATCTGGCGCATCCCGGTGATGGAGGGCGAGTTCGTCTGCGACGAGAGCGCGGGCTGCGTCGCCGCCGCGGTGGGCGGCGGCAACTTCCTCGTCCTCGCGCGCTCGCGCGCCGCCGCGCTCGCCGGCGCCGAGGCGGCGGTGGAGGCCATGGCCGACATCGAGGGCGCGGTGCTGCCCTTCCCCGGCGGGGTGGTGCGCGCGGGCTCCAAGGTCGGCAGCAAATATGCCGGCCTCGTCGCCTCCACCAACGGCGCCTATTGCCCGACCTTGCGCGCGGTGACCGAGAGCGCCCTGCCGGCCGAGGCGGAAAGCGTGCTGGAGATCGTCATTGACGGCCTCTCCGAGGCCGCGGTGGCGGCGAGCATGCGCGCCGGCATCGCCGCGGTGTGCGACCTCGGCGCCGAGGCCGGCATCCTCGCCATCGATGCCGGCAATTACGGCGGCAATCTCGGCCCGTTCCACTTCCATCTGCGCGCCATCCTGGAGGGCGCGCCATGAGCGGCCTGCGCCTCGCCCTGCGCGCGCCGCTCGAGGCGCGGCTCGACTGCTCGGGCCTCGCGCCGGCCGCGCTGTCGGCGCTGTCCGACGATGCGGTGTGCCGCCTGCAGCTCCTCTGCGGCACCCGGCGCACGGCGCTGGGCGAATTGTTCGCGGTGGCGCGCGGGGCGTCGGCGGCGTTGGTCCTGTCGGGAGATCCGCGGCTCGACGGCGTCGGCGCCGGGCTCGCGGCGGGGGAGATCCTGGTGGAAGGCGCCATCGGCGCCGGCGGCGGCCGGGGCATGGCCGGCGGCCGGCTGGTGGTGCGCGGCGATGCCGGCGACGACCTCGCCTCCGGCATGGCGGGCGGGCGCATCGAGGTGTCGGGGGCGGCCGGCGCCCGGCTCGGCGGCCCGGTGCCCGGCGCGCGCGCGGGCATGCGCGGCGGCGTGGTGAAGATCGGCGGCGGCGCCGGGGACAGGCTCGGCGCGCGCCTGAAAGGCGGGCTCGTCCTGGTGGGCGGCGATGCCGGCGCGCAGGCGGCGGAAGGCATGATCGCCGGCACCATCGCATTGGCGGGCGGCCCCGGCCCGCGCGCCGGGCGCGGCATGAAGCGCGGCACGCTGCTGCTCGGGCGGGCGCCGCAGGCGCTCGGGCCGGGCTTCGCCAGCGCCGGCGCCGGGGATTTCGTGATGCTGCTGCTCATCGCCCGGCGCGTGCCGGAGATCGCGGCGCTGTTCGGCGGCGGCCTCACCGGCCGGGCCGAGCGGCTGGTGGGCGACCGCGCCGCCGGCGGCGCCGGCGAGATGCTGGTCCTCAGCTGAGCGCGAGCCGCGCCACCGCCACCGCCGGCGCGCAATCGGCGGCGGCGCCGGCGAAGGCCGCGCCGCCCGCCAGCAGCGCGCCCGCATCAAGATAGGGCCGGCCGGCGCGCGCCGCGAGCCGCGCCATCAGGCCGCGGCCGACGCCGGCGCCCAGCAGCGGCGCGTCCTGCGGCAAACCGGACGCCGCCAGCACCCGCTCGAGGCCGCGCGCCAGCAGCGCGAACTGCGCCTCCGCCGTGGCGGCGGCGAGCGCGCGGGCCTCCTCGATCCCGTCCGGCGCCAGATCCTGCCCCACCATGCGCAGCAGGCGGCGGGCGCTCGCCTCCTCGGTCTTGGCGCCGCCGTCGGCGGCGGGGTGCAGGTCCGCGCCCTCGGGCAGCTCGCCCAAGAGCCGCCAGACGTCGGCGGTGGTGGCGAAGTGCTCCGCCATCAGCGGCACCCAGGCGCCGCGGAACGGCAGCGCCGGCGCGAGCGCCATCACCGAGGTGCGGGCGATGCCGGTATAGACCAGCTCCCCCGCCACCAGGCGCGCTGCGTCCGTATAAGCGAGGGCGCGCACTGCGCCGTCCGCGAACGGCACGAGATCGGTGGTGGTGGAGCCCATGTCGGCGAGGAGGCCCGCCGGCACGAGGCGCGCCAGAGCCTGCGCCGTGGCGTGCCAGTTGGCCGAGGCGATGGCGCCCGCATAGGCCGCCAGATCGGCGGCGCCGACGAAGCCGGAAGGCCCGGCATAGAACAGCGTGCCCGCCCCGAGCCGCGCGGCGAGCGCCGCGCCGAGCGCGGCGACGCCGGTGGCGCGGTCGGGCCACAGGTCCACCAGCTCGCCGGTCATGGTGACGACGGAGCGGGCGTCCGGCACCGGCGGCAGGCCGGCCAGCGCCGCCTCCAGCCGGTCGAGGCCCTGCCAGAGCGCGCAGGGGGCGATGTCGACGCGCGCGAGCCGCCCGTTCGCGCCGAGCACCGCGCGCTTCAGATGGGCGCCGCCCACGTCCCAGCCGATGCGGCTCATCGCAGCAGCACCTCCACCGGCCGGGCGGGCGGCAAATGCGGCAGCGCCGGCGGCGTGCCGGCGCGGATCAGTTCCGGCAGGAAGGCGGCCGGGTTCACGCTCAAAGCGGCGTGCAGGCCCGCATAGGCGGTGGTGATGCGCGGGTTCACCTCCACCACCACCGGGCCGGCGGGGGCGAGGATGACGTCGATGCCGACGATGCCGGCGAGGCCGGGAAACGCCGCCGCCACCTTCCCGGCGAGCCGGGCGAGCGCGCCGTCGGCATCGGCGAGGCCGCCCACGGTGAGGCCCTTCAGACTCATGGCGCCGTCCTCCGCCACCTCGAGGTGCTGACGGTTGACGCTGAGCAGGCGCGGGCCGTCCGGCCGCACCAGGAGGCTGAGGCTCGCCGGGGTGCCGGCGACGAACGGCTGGACGATCAGGCCCGGCGCATCCGGCAGCCGCGCGCCCTCGGCCCACAGGCGGGTATTCTCGCACCCCGCCCCGTCGTCGGGCTTGGTGACGCGCGGCCAAAGCAGATCCTGCGGCGCCGCGCCGGCGGCAAAGGTCGGGATGTGCGGCAGGCCGGCGGCGGCGAGGCGACGGGCGGTCTCGCGCTTGCTGGCGCAGGCCTCCACCGCCTCGAGGCCGCTGGCGATCAGGCGCGCGCCGCCGCGCCCGAGCCGGCGGATCATGGCGGCGAGCAGGCCGCCGGTCTCCGGCGCCACCGGCCAGATGACGTCCGCCCGCGCGGCGAGCGCGCTCCACGTCGCCCAGGGATCGGCCCCGGCCGCAACCGGCACCGACGCCGCGAGCGGCGGCGCCAGGCGGTCGTCATGGGCGACCATGAGCTCGCGCACGCCGGGCAGCACCGCGAGGTCGGCGAGAATGGCGTCGCGCATCGCCGTGCCCTCGGGCAGCAGGGTTTCGGGCAAAGCGGCGCCGCGCAGGCCGCCCGAGGTCACGAACTCGCAGACGAAGACGCGCATGCTCAGATCCTTCAGGCGGGCGCGGGCAAGGGCGCGGGGACCGCGAGCCGCGCGGCCAGGGGCTCGGCCATGTCGCGCCCGGTGGCCTCGAACAGCCCCTTCCAGGCGGGCATGGAATTGACCTCCAGCACGAACAGGCGGCCGTCTTTGTCGGCGATGATGTCGACCCCCGCATGGTCGGCGCCCACCGCCTGCGCCGCCTTGACCGCGAGCAAGCCGAGCGCGCCGTCCGCGGGGACCGCCGTGCCGGTGGCGCCCTGGTGGATGTTGGTGATCCACCCGGTGCCGCGCCGCGCCATGGCGGCCTCGGCGCGCCCGCCGACCACGAACACCCGGAAATCCTCCGGCGCGGCCGCCGCCACGAAATCCTGCAGGTAATACACCGATCCCACCGCCTGCGGCGCCGGCAGCACGGCTTTGGGCGCAAGGCGCGCGAGGCCGCGCCCCTGGGCGCCGAACAGCGGCTTCAGCACTGTGTCGCCGGGCGCCGCGTCGATCACCGACTGCGCCGCCTTGAGGTCCTCCAGCACCAGCGTGCGCGGGGTGGGCAGGCCGGCGCGGGCGATCAGGAAGGTGGTGGCGCTCTTGTCCACGCAGCGCTCGATGGCGCGGGCGTCGTTCGTCACCGACACGCCCAGGGCCGAAAGCGCGTGCAGCACGCCGAGGCGCAGCGTCACCTGCTCGAAGCTGCCGGCGGGAACCGAGCGCACGAAGCAGGCGCTGGGCAGCGTGTCGCCGAAGCCGGGCAGAAGCAGGCCGTGGGCGGTCTCGCCGACGGCAAAGCCGCAGGCCGCGAGCGACAGGACGCGGCCCGCGCTCCCGCGCCGCTTCAGGGCCGCCAGCAGCCGGCGCACGTGCCAGTCGGCGCGCTCGGCGAACACGACGACCCCGCCCTCCTGGCCGCCTTTGCGGCCGCCGGTCCGCGCGCGCGCCATCTCAGCCGCCGAAGGAGCGCGAGAGCAAATCGGGCGCGAAGCCGCCGGCGGTGAAGGTGGTCCCGTGGTCCAGCGCGGTCACGCTCACGTGCGCGGGCGAGAACAGCATGGGGTCCACCTTGTAGAAATCGCAGCCATAGCCCTGGAACACGTCGGCGAATGGCCGGCCGTGGTCGTGCGAGGCGCTGGAGGGCAGGCGCCGGGCGAGCTCGCGCGCCGCCGCCGCCGGCCCGGTGACGAACAGCTGCACCGCGCCGCCGTACAGCACCGCGTCGTTGGTGCGGCCCATGGCGGTGAGGAAATCGGGCGAGGGCGGCGGCAGCGGCGCGCTGGCGAGCCCGTCGACGATGCGCTCCAGGGGGAAGTTCAGCGCGTGCGCCTTGTGCAGCGCCACCTCGAGCGTGCGGGCGACGATCTGCACCGTGCCGGCAAGCGAGGCGGTGGGGGTGAGGATGAGCGTGACCGCCGCTGCCGGAACGCCGGCACGGGCGGCGATCTCGGCCACCACGGTTTCCGGCGGCATTTGGCCGGTTTCCAGCACCAGGGTCACGGCGTCGCCTTCATCGGCATAGCCGAGCGCCGCGAACAGCGGCTCGACGCGGGCCACCGCCCGCCCCGGACCCGAGCCCAGGGCAAAGAACCCCTCCGCCGACAGGCTCCAGCCGGCATACTGGCTGGCGAGGCAGGCGAGCACGGGGTCGGTGCTCGACACCGAGACCAGAGTGGACCAGGGCGGGAACCGCTCGCAGGGCGACAGGGCGACCCGGCCGAGCCCGCCCATGGCGATCTCGGCGATGCGCCGGCCGGCCTCGATGCCGCCGCGCGCGGCGATGCCGGCATCGACGATGCGGGCCCCCGATGGGCTGCGCGCGACGGACAGGCGCAGGGCGGCGGCGTCGGCGATGAGCGCCGCCACCAGCGGGCGCACGCAGGCGCACAGGCTCGGGCGGGCGATGCCGGGAGGATCGGAGCCCGGAGGCGGGGTGCTCGATCGGGCGGTCACGGCGCCTCCTCAGGCGAGCTCGCGCGCCAGCGCGAAGATGGCGCCGAGGTCCAGGTAGAGGGCCCGGCTGGTGGTCCGCAGGCGCTGCAGCAGCATGTGCTGGACGCGGTATTTGAGGTCGCCGATGGCGAGCGGGCCGATCCCCACCCCGGCCCCGTGCGCCAGCGCCGACCCGTCGTCATAGGCGCCGATGCCGGCGATGCCGGACGGGGGAACCGCGTTCACGTCCGCGGCCACCAGCAGGCGGCCGGCGGTGGCCAGCGCCGCCGCCGGGAGGATCTCCACGCCCGCGCGCCCGGCGCTGAGCACCACCTCGCTGCCGGCGAGCAGCATCGCCTTCTCGGCGTCGCTCTCCGCGGCGTCGCAGGCGAGGTCGACACCGAAGCGCTGCTTGAACTCGGCCGCCTTGAGCTCCACCGCCATCAGGCCACGATGGCTCACCAGCGTCACCCTGGCCCCCGCCTGCGCGGCGATGATGGCGGCGATGGAGCCGATGATGCCGGTGGCGCCGAACACCTTCACGTCCGCCCCCTGGAGGCCGCCGTGGCGGGGGCCGGACAGCTGCTTCTCCACCTTGGCGATCATCGCGGCGGCGGTGGTGAAGGCGCCGGAGGGATCGGGAAAGATCGAGATCTCGAACGGCGGGAACAGGGCCGCGCGCGCCGCTTCCGCCATGTCGAGGGCAAGGCTCGCGTCGCGACCGCCGATGAACAGGCCGGTGCGGGGGGCGGCCTGGGGCGGGCGCGAGAACATCATGTCCTGCGTGAGCCCGCGCACCTCGTCCAGCGTCACGTGGGGGTAGGGCGCCACGTTGGCATAGCCGGCGTCGAACGCCATGTTCACGTCGAACGGGCTGACCTGGGTCAGCGGCGAGATCATGTGCAGGACAGGGGCGTGGTCCGCCATTCGGGATGCTCCAGTTGGGGGAGGCATCGGCGGGTGGCCGCGCCGCGACCCGGCAGGTCACGGCACGGCGGTTTCAACCCCGCACCAGGTGCGTTCAGGAGCCGGCATCGCCCAGGTGCGGGCGGTCCCGGTTCGGTGCCCGAGGGGGGTCAGGCGGCGAAGGGGTGCTTGGCCTTGTCGCGCTCGGCGGTCACGGTCGCCGCGGTGGGCGTGCCGGCGACCGCGCGCTCGATCGCGAGCTTGGTGGCCTCGTAGTTGAACTGCTGGATCTTGGCGTCGTCCGCCGCCTCCCAGTGGATGAAGACGCCGACGCAGATGAACACGTCGTCGGCCTCCGCCATGGGGATGGTGCCCTCGGCGACGCAGTCCTGCACCGCCTTGGCGACGCCGTACTGGGCCGGGCCGAACATCTGCACCGCCTGGCGCGCGTCCTTCATGGTCACCTTGTTGAACATCACCGTGTTGGGCTTGCACGGCAGGTTCGGGGCGATCACCGCCAGAAGCGAGGTGAAGCCATCCTTGTTGTTGGTCAGGCTGGTGCAGAACGCGGTCTCGACCGCGCTGCCGCGCGGGCCGATCAGGAGGTCGATATGGGCGACCTCGTTGCCCTCGCCGACCAGCGCCTCGCCCACCAGGACCTTGGAAATCTTCGCCATCTTCAGCCTCCCTCGTCGGATGGATCCATGGGTGGCCGCCGCCGGAAACGGGCAGCGGTTCCACGCCGCCTATCCTTGTTGCAGCGTCCGGCGGGGAGGCCGGACCGGTTCGCCAGATAGCGCGGCCGAACCTAGCCGAGCCACCTGCCGCCAGCAAGCGGGGCTGCGGCCGGCCGGAGCGGCAGCGCAGGGAAAGCGGGCCCCAGCGCAGGGGGCGTCGCAGGCGGCGCGCCTCGGGCCGGGCGCGACAGCAGAAAACGCGCCGGCGCGCGCCGCGCGGTCGCCTCTTGCAGCGGAAGGCCACGCTTCCCATCCTAATTGCGACGATCCGGCGCAAGGCCGGATTGGTGGAGGAGGACGATGAACCACCTGAAGACGGCGATCCTGCTGGCGGGCATGACCGCGCTGTTCATGGGCGTCGGCTACATGATCGGCGGGCAGGGCGGCATGATGATCGCCTTCCTGGTCGCCGCGGCGACGAACATCTTCAGCTACTGGAACGCGGACAAGATGGTCCTGCGCATGTACGGCGCGCGCGAGGTGGACGACCGCACCGCCCCGCAGCTGGTCTCCATGGTGCGCCAGCTGGCGCACAATGCGGGCCTGCCCATGCCCAAGGTCTACATCATGGACAACCCGCAGCCCAACGCCTTCGCCACCGGCCGCAACCCGCAGAACGCGGCGGTCGCCGCCACCACCGGCCTGCTGGAGATGCTCACCCCCGACGAGGTGGCGGGCGTGATGGCGCACGAACTGGCGCACATCAAGCACTACGACACCCTCACCATGACGTTGACCGCCACCATCGCCGGCGCCATCTCCATGCTGGCGAACTTCGGCATGTTCTTCGGCGGCGGCCACAATCGGGAGGGCGGCAGCCCGTTCGGCGCCATCGGCACCATCGCCATGGTGATCCTCGCCCCGCTCGCCGCCATGGTGGTGCAGATGGCGATCTCGCGCTCGCGCGAATACGAGGCGGACCGGGGCGGCGCCGAGATTTCCGGCAACCCCATGGCGCTCGCCAGCGCCCTCGGCAAGATCTCCGGCGCCGCCCACCAGGTGCCCAATTACGAGGCCGAGGCCAATCCCGCCACCGCGCACATGTTCATCATCAATCCCCTGTCTGGGGCGCGGATGGACAATCTGTTCTCCACCCATCCGGCGGCGGAGAACCGCATCGCCGCGCTCGCCGAGCTCGCCCGGCGCATGGGCGCCGGCCGCGGCGGCGCCCGCCCCGCTCCTGCCGGCCCCGCCCCGCGCGGGCCCTGGGGCGGCCAAGGCGGCCGGCGCGGCCCCTGGGGGTGAGGGGCGCTCTTCCGCAAGCGGCGGCACGGCGCCAGGTCCCGCCAAAGGCGGCGCCCCTCCCCCTAAGGGGGAGGGGGTAGCGCGCCGAAGGTCGAGCGGAGGCGCAGATGCGATGCTCCCGCCCACAATCAGGCGCGGGCTTTGGAGACGGCGTGCGAGCCGCCCCCCTTTTCCTGTCGAAGGCCCGACCTTCCGCGCTGACACGGCGGCCCGCGCCCTTTAGCCTCGCCACCCATGACCGCCCACGCGCCCGCCCCACCTTCCTCAGCCCCGCTCGCCAAGGCGGAGGAGGCGCGCGTCACGCCGATGATGGCGCAGTACCTGGAGATCAAGGCGGCGAACCCGGACAGCCTCCTGTTCTACCGCATGGGCGACTTCTACGAGCTGTTCTTCGCCGACGCCGAGGCCGCCTCGCGCGCGCTCGGCATCGTGCTCACCAAGCGCGGCAAGCATCTGGGCGAGGACATCCCCATGTGCGGGGTGCCGATCGAGCGGGCGGAGGAATATCTCCACAAGCTGATCGCGCTCGGCTTCCGGGTTTCGGTGTGCGAGCAGCTGGAGGACCCCGCCGAGGCGAAGAAGCGCGGCCCGAAGAGCGTGGTGCGGCGCGACGTGACGCGGCTCGTCACCCCCGGCACCCTCACCGAGGACGCGCTGCTCGACGCGCGGCGCGAGAACGTGCTCGCCGCGCTCGCCCGCACCGGCGCCTCGGGCGCGGACTTCGCCTACGCCGTCGCCTTCACCGACATGTCCACCGGGGCGTTCCGGGTGATCGCCACCGGCGCCGAGGCGCTGGCCGGCGACCTCGCCCGCATCGACCCGGCCGAGCTTCTGGTCTCCGACGCGCTCTATGAGGACGCCGAGCTGAAGGCGATCCTGCGCGAGCTGCCGGCGGTCACGCCTTTGCCGCGCGCCTCGTTCGACGGGGCGAGCGCGGACAAGCGCCTGTCCGCCTTCTTCGGCGTCGCGGCGCTGGACGGCTTCGGCGCCTTCACCCGCGCCGAGCTGATCGCCGCCGCCGCGGTGGTGGCCTATGTGGAGCGCACCCAGCTCGGCGCGCGGCCCGTGCTCGCGCCGCCGCGCAAGGAGGCGCCGGGCGATGTGATGGCTATCGACGCCGGCACCCGCGCCAATCTGGAGCTGGTGCGCACCACCTCCGGCGAGCGGCGCGGCTCGCTGCTCCACGCGGTGGACCGCACGGTGACGGCGGCCGGCGCGCGGCTGCTGGCGCGGCGCATCGCCGAGCCGCTCACCGACCTTGCCGCCATCCGCGCGCGCCACGACGCGCTCGATTTTCTCGCCGCCGACGGCGGGCTGCGGGCCGATCTGCGCGCCCGCCTGTCGCGCGCGCCCGACATGGCGCGCGCCCTCACCCGGCTCGCGCTCGCCCGCGGCGGGCCGCGCGACCTCGCCGCCGTGCGCGACGGGCTTTCCGGCGCGCTGGACCTTGCGGCGGTGTTCGGCGCCGCGCCGCCGGCCGACCTCGCCCGCGCCGCCGCCGCGCTGGCGGCGGTGGATGCCGCGCTCGCCGCCCGCCTCGCCGCGGCGCTCGCCGAGGAGCTGCCGGCGCACCGGCGCGACGGCGGCTTCGTCGCCAAGGGCTATGACGGCGACCTCGACGCCACCCGCGCCTTGCGCGACGAGAGCCGGCGCGTGGTGGCGGCCCTGGAGCGCCGCTATGTCGAGGAGACCGGCGTCAAGTCCTTGAAGATCCGCCACAATGCGGTGCTGGGCTACTTCGTCGAGGTGACCGCCCAGAACGCCGACCGGCTGCGCGAGCCGCCGTTCGCCGCCGTGTTCGTGCACCGCCAGACCATGGCCGGGGCGGTGCGCTTCTCGAGCGTCGAGCTGGGCGAGCTGGAAAGCCGCATCGCCTCCGCCGGCGAGCGGGCGCTGGGCCTGGAGCAGGCGATCTTCGATCGGCTCGCCGCGGAAGTGGTCGCGGCCGCGCCCGCCATCCGCGCCGCCGCCGAGGCGCTGGCCGAGCTCGACGTCGCCGCGAGCCTCGCCGAGCTCGCGGTGTCCGAGCGCCATGTGCGCCCGCGCATGGAAGAGGGGGCCGCGTTCCGCATCGAGGGCGGGCGGCACCCGGTGGTGGAGCAGGCGCTCGCCCGCGACGGCGGCCCGTTCGTGCCCAACGATTGCGACCTCTCCCCGCCCGAGGGCGAGGCCGAGGGGCGCATCGTCCTCGTCACCGGGCCGAACATGGCGGGCAAGTCCACCTTCCTGCGGCAGAACGCGCTGATCTGCGTGCTCGCCCAGGCGGGGGCCTTCGTGCCGGCGCGCGCCGCGCGCATCGGCGTGGTGGACCGCCTGTTCTCCCGCGTGGGGGCGGCCGACGACCTGGCGCGCGGGCGCTCCACCTTCATGGTGGAGATGGTGGAGACCGCCGCCATCCTCAACCAGGCGACCCGTCGCTCGCTGGTGATCCTCGACGAGATCGGCCGCGGCACGGCCACCTTCGACGGCATGTCCATCGCCTGGGCGAGCCTTGAGCACCTGCACGAGGTGAATGGCTGCCGGGCGCTGTTCGCCACCCATTTCCACGAATTGACCGCGCTCTCCCAGCGCTGCCGGCGGCTCGTCAACGCCACGGTGAAGGTCACCGAGTGGCAGGGCGACGTGATCTTCCTGCACGAGGTGGTGCCGGGGGCGGCGGACCGCTCCTACGGCATCCAGGTGGCCAAGCTCGCCGGCCTGCCGGCGCCGGTGATCGCCCGCGCCAAGGCGGTGCTGGCGGAGCTGGAGGCGGCCGAGCGCGCCTCGCCGGCGCAGAAGCTGGTGGACGACCTGCCGCTGTTCGCGGCCCTGCGGCCGGCGGCCGCGGCGCCGGCGCCGCCTGCGGGGCCCGACCCGCTGCGCGCGGCGCTCGCCGGCCTCGATCCGGACGCCATGAGCCCGCGCGACGCGCTGGAGGCGCTCTACCGCCTCAAGGGGTTGGCGGACTGAACTGCGGACGTGTCCCCCCGCCCCCGCTCATTGCGGACGTGGCTGCTGGGGCGGCGCCTGCTGCTGCTGCTGCTGCTGCTGCTCCGGCGTCGGGCGCGGCAGCAGCTCGCCCCAGGCCGAGAAGGCGTCGCTGAACGCCTGGTCGCCCGGCTCGCCCTTCTCCAAAGTGATCAGCGCGCGCTTGCTGTTGGAGAACACGATCGGCACGTCGATCCACGGCGAGAATTGCAGCAGAGCGAGGTTGCGCTGCTTCTCCGCGGCGCCGGGCGAGAGGCCGACCAGGAACAAGGTCGGGTTCACCTTCACCGAGAGGCCCGCGAGCGGCGTGCCGCGCGCCTGCGGATTGGGCTTGGCGGCGATCAGCGGCACGCTCGCCACGTCGCCGAACGGGAAGTCCTTCGGCAGCGAGAACGACACCTCGACCGTGTGGGAGGCGGGCAGCGTCTGGTCGGTGTTGCGCCGCAGGATGAAGGCCATGGCGATCTGGCGCTCGGGGATGGTGACCTCGCCGCGCACGCCGATGTCGGGCGGCAGGCCGGGGCCGGCGCTCACCGTCTCGGTCTTCCAGGTCACCGTGCCGTCGAAGCTCTGGGGCTGGCCGCCGCCCGGGCTCTCCTCCAGCAGCACCGCGCGCTGGGCGGTGCCGGAGGCGGCGCGCGGGGCCGCCGTGCGCCGCGCGCCGTCGCTCGTGGGCGCGACGCGGTCGGCGCTCTTGGGGGCGTCGGAGGCGGCGGAGGGCGCGCTTTGGTCGCCGCCGAGGAGGAGATGGCGGTTGACCACGGCGAGGGCGGCGCCGCCCAGCACCACGCCGGCCACCAGCACCCACAGGATCAGCTTCTGCCACGAGCCGCCGGACTCGCCCCGGCGCGCCTTGCGCTTGGCGCCGTTGGCCCCGTTGGCGGCGCCGCGGCTGCGCACCTCGCCCCGGCGCAGCGCCGGGCGCGGATCGCCGCCGGCCTCGGCCGCCTCGGTCTCGTCGTCCTCGTCCTCGTCCTCGGCCGGACGCGGGCGCGGCGGGGGCGGCGGGGGCGGCTCGCGGCGGCGCGGCTCGGCGCCGGGCGCGTCGGGGGCGCCGTCGTTCGCCGGCGCGGCGCGCGGCGCGATGCGGCGCGGCTCGCTTTGGGCGGGCGGGCGCAAGGCCGGCGGGGTGGCCGGCGGGGCCGGCGCGGCCGCGTCGGCGGCGGGCGCGTCCGCATCCGGCGGCGCGGCGAAGTCCGCCTCCACCCGGCGGATGGCGTCCTCCAGCGACATCCGCTCGCGGGTGATCTCGCCTTCCGGCAGCGGCGGGTCGACGCTGCGCAGCTGGCGCAGCAGCGTCGCGCGGGCGCGGTCATAGACCGCGCGGCGGCTTTCGGCGCTCTTCTGCGGCAGGCTCGAAACGGCGCGAGCCAGAAGCGGGAAATAATCGGCCATCGGGACTTTGCTTCGCGTTCCGTGGGCGGCCCGGGATCAGGCCTGGAAAGGATTATGCACCAGTATGGTGTCGTCGCGCTCCGGGCTTGTGGACAAGACCGCCACGGGGCAGCCGATCAGCTCCTCCACGCGGCGCACATATTTCACCGCCTCCGCCGGCAGATCCGCCCAGGACCGCGCCCCGGCGGTGGAATCCTGCCAGCCTTCCATGGTCTCGTAGATCGGCTCGGCGCGTGCCTGCGCGCCGCTCTCCGCCGGCAGGTGGTCGATCTGCCTGCCGTCGACGGTGTAGCCGACGCAAACCTTCAGTTCGGTAAATCCGTCCAGCACATCGAGCTTGGTCAGAGCGATGCCGTGGATGCCGCAGGTGCGCACGGTCTGGCGCACCAGCACCGCGTCGAACCAGCCGCAGCGCCGCGGCCGGCCGGTGACGACGCCGAACTCGCGGCCCTTCTCGCCGAGCGTCTTGCCGACCGCGTCGGTGAGCTCGGTGGGGAAGGGGCCGCCGCCGACCCGCGTGGTGTAGGCCTTGGTGATGCCGAGCACGTAGTCGAGCGCGCCGGGGCCGATGCCCGAGCCGCTGGAGGCCGCCCCCGCCACGGTATTGGAGGAGGTCACGAAGGGATAGGTGCCGTGGTCGATGTCCAGCAGCGCCCCCTGGGCGCCCTCGAACAGGATCTTCTTGCCCTCGCGCCGGGCGCGGTCGAGCAGCTCCCACACCCGGTCCATGAAGGGCAGCACCAGGGGGGCGATGGCGTTCAGCTCGCACACCAGGGTCACCGCGTCCACCTCGGGCACGCCGAGGCCGCGGCGGATCAGATTGTGGTGGGCGAGCAGCCGCTCCACCTTGCCCGGCAGGGTCGAGGGATCGGCGAGGTCCACCAGGCGGATGGCGCGCCGTCCCACCTTGTCCTCGTAGGCGGGGCCGATGCCGCGCTTGGTGGTGCCGATGCGCGCGGTCTCGGTGGTCGCATTCTCGCGCAAAGCGTCGAGCTCGCGGTGCAGCGGCAGGATCAGCGGCGTGGTCTCGGCGATGCGCAGGCGCTCGGGGCCCACCTCGACCCCCTGCGCGGCGAGGCGCTTGAGCTCGTCCACCAGCGCCTGGGGATCGAGCACCACGCCGTTGCCGATCACCGAGAGCTTGCCGGGGCGCACCACGCCGGAGGGCAGCAGCGACAATTTATAGGTGACGCCGCCCACCACCAGCGTATGGCCGGCATTGTGGCCGCCCTGGAAGCGGACCACCACGTCCGCCTGCTCGGAGAGCCAGTCGACGATCTTGCCCTTGCCTTCGTCGCCCCATTGCGAGCCGACCACGACCACGTTGGCCACGGGGTGGAGCCTCCTCGAAGCGGCGCGGGCCTTCGCTTGGCGCCGCGCGCGACAAAACAAAGCCCCGGCGCTGGTCCGGGGCGTTTAGCTGGCGTCTTACGGGATCGGGGCGCGGGAGGCAAGGTTCGGAGCGCGTGGGGTGGTGTCCGGCTAACGGCCGGCGCCGCCCGCAAGGGCCCCGAGTTGGTTTGGCCCGCGCTTCGTGCTCTATCTGCGGCGATGAAATCACCACCTCGCTTGTCCTCCGCCCCCGGCGCGCCGCGCCGGCCGCCCGCCCGTCGCCCGCCGCCGCCCCCGCCGCCCGGCCTCGCCGCCCGCGTCCTGGCGGTGGACGGGCTCGAGAAGGTGCTGCGCCAGGGCTGCGCGCTGGAGGAGGCCGCCGAGGGCTTCGATCCCGCGCTCGAGCCGCGCGACCGGGCGCTCGCCTTCCGCATCATGGCGACCGCGGTGCGGCGCCTCGGCACCCTGCGCCTGGTGCTCGGCAAGCTGCTGGAGCGCGGCCTGCCGAAGTCCGCGCCGCGCCTCGAGCCGGTGCTGCTGGTGGGGGCGACGCAGCTGCTGTTCATGGAGGTGCCGGACCACGCGGCGGTGGGCCTCAGCGTCGACCTCGCCCGCGCCGACCGCTCCACCGCGGGCTTCGCCGCCCTCGCCAATGCGGTGCTGCGCCGGCTGGCGCGGGAGAAGGAGGCGCTGCTCGCCGGCATCGACCCGCTTGCCGCCGACACGCCGGACTGGCTGCGCGCGCGCTGGACCGCCGCCTATGGCGCCGAAGTCGCGCGCGCCATCTGCGCCATCAATGCGGTGGAGCCGCCGCTCGACGTCACCGTCAAGTCCGACCCCGAACGCTGGGCGCAGGCGCTCAGCGGCGAGGTGCTGCCCACCGGCTCGGTGCGCATCCTCCAGGCCGGCCCGGTGCGCGCGCTGCCGGGCTTCGCCGAGGGCGAATGGTGGGTGCAGGACGCCGCCGCCGCATTGCCCGCGCGCCTCTTGGGCGACGTGGCGGGCCTCAGGGTGGCCGATCTGTGCGCCGCCCCGGGCGGCAAGACCGCGCAGCTCGCGAACGCCGGCGCCCGCGTGACCGCCGTCGACCGCTCCGGCGCGCGCATCGGCCGGCTGAAGGACAACCTCGCCCGGCTCAAGCTCGCCGCCGACGTGGTGGTGCAGGACGTGCTCCAGTTCCGCCCGGAGCCGTTCGACGCGGTGCTGCTCGACGCCCCCTGCAGCGCCACCGGGACGCTGCGCCGCCATCCCGACATCGCGCTCACCAAGCGCCCCGCCGACGTGGCGGCGCTGGCCGAGCTGCAGGGCCGGCTGATCGCCCATGCCGCCGATCTGGTGCGGCCGGGGGGCCTGCTGGTCTATTCCACCTGCTCGCTCGAGCCGGAAGAGGGCGAGGCCCAGGCGCAGCGTCTGCTCGCCGCCCGTCCCGACTTCGTGCGCGCGCCGCTGGCGCCGGGCGAGATCGCCGGCATCGATCCGTTCATAACTCCTCAAGGGGAATTGCGCACTCTACCCAGCGGATGGGCGCGCGGGGAGCCGGAACGGTCCGGCCTCGACGGCTTCTTCGCGACGCGGCTGCGCCGCCTGCCGTGAGGCAAGCGGGCGGCGCGGCGCCCGGCCGGGATGAAGGGCGCGCGGGCCGACAGGCACCGCCGCCGGAAGGGACAGGAGCCGATGGACGAGAGCGGCGGCAGGTCTGGGGGCGCGCTGGGAGCCCTGCGCGGGCGCGGCACCCTGAGCCTGCCGGCGGTCGTCCTCGGCGGCCGCGCGGGAGCGGGGCGCAAGGGAGCGGGGAGCAAAGTGAGCCGGGGCAGCGTTCCGGAACGCGCACGACTGGCCGGCATCGTCGCCGGCGCGTGGCTGCGCGCGCTGGTGGCGCGGGCCGGCGGCGGCGACGTCGCGCTCGCTTACGTCCCGGTGCCGGTGCCGGAACGCCTGCTGATCGCCCCCCAGGACCTGCGCACCGGCGACGCCACGCTCGCCAGCGAACTCTATGCCGGCCGCTTCGCCTTCGCCGGCAAGGTGGTGAGCCTCGACGGGCGCACCCCGTTCGAGCTGGTGCCGCCCTCCATCGAATGGGCCGAGGCGCTGCACGGCTTCGGCTGGCTCCGGCACCTGCGCACCGCCGGCACCACCATCGCCCGCGCCAATGCCCGCGCCCTTGTGGGCGACTGGATGCGCGATCCCGGCGCCGCGTGCGCGGTCGCCGCCCGTTCGGACGTGACCTCCCGGCGCATCATCTCCTGGCTCACCCAGGCGACCTTCCTGCTGCAGGACGCCGACCACGATTTCTACCGCCGCTTCATGCGCTCGCTGGCCCGGCAGGTGCGGCAATTGCGCCGCGCGGCGGGCGAGGCGCCGGACGGCTATCCGCGCCTGCTGGCGCTGCTCGCCCTCACCTTCGCCGGCCTGTGCATGTCGGACCAGAGCCGGCTGCTGAAGGCCGCCGAGCGCCGCCTCGCCGAGGAGCTGGACCGGCAGATCCTGCCCGACGGCGGGCCGCTGTCGCGCAATCCCGGCATGCTGATCGACCTGCTGCTCGATCTTCTGCCGCTGCGCCAGGCGTTTGCGGCGCGCAACATGCCGGCGCCGGCGGCGATGATGAACGCGGTCGACCGGATGATGCCCATGCTGCGCTTCTTCCGGCACGGCGACGGCGCCTTCGCCCATTTCAACGGCATGGGCCACACCGCGGCGGACCAGCTCGCCACCATCCTCGCCTTCGACGACGCGCGCGGCGCCCCGGTGGCGAACGCGCCCTATAGCGGCTACCAGCGGCTCGAGGGCCGGGGCTGCGTGCTGATCGCCGACACCGGCGCCCCGCCCCCGGTCTCCGCCAGCTGGGAGGCCCATGCCAGCTGCCTCGCCTTCGAGTTCTCCTCCGGGCGCAGCCGCATGGTGGTCAATTGCGGCGTCCCCGCCATCGGCCGCGACACCTGGCGGCAGGTGGCGCGCGCCACCGCCGCCCACTCCACGGCGGTGATCGCCGACACCTCCTCCTGCCGCTTCCTCGCCGGCGCGCGGGCGACGCGCATCATGGGCGTGCCCATCGTCGCCGGGCCGCGGACCGTGGACGTGCAGCGCGGCGCCCGCGCCGGCGCGGTGCTGCTGCGGGCGAGCCACGACGGCTATCTCGACCAATTCGGCATCGTCCATCAGCGCTCGTTCCGGCTCGCCGTGGACGGCGGGCGGCTCGACGGCGAGGACGTGTTCCGCGCCGGCGCCGAGGGCGCGGCGGCGCCGGATGCGCCGTTCGCCGTGCGCTTCCACCTCCATCCCTCGGTGCGGGTGGAGCGCCTCGACGATCCCCACACCGCGCTGCTCAGCCTGCCCAACGGCGAAGCCTGGGCCTTCGCCGCGCCGCACGTGCCGCTCGCGGTGGAGGAGAGCGTCTATCTCGCCGCCCCGGGCGGCCCGCGCCGCACGGCGCAGCTGGTGCTCGCCGGCACGGTCGCGCGCACGCCGCGCCTGATCTGGACCTTCGTGCGCACCCGCGAGGCGACCGCCGCGCGCTAGCGGATCGTCATGCCCCGGCTGGTCCGGGGCGCGGGTCTGCGCCGGCATCGGCTTCCACCTCGGCCCCAATGGTGATAGGCGAGCGGCGTTCAGAACGCTGGAGCCGCCTCATGACCGCCGATGTCCGTCCCGTCACCCGCGCCCTCCTCTCGGTGTCGGACAAAGCCGGGCTGGTGCCGTTCGCGGCCGCGCTCGCCAAAGGCGGGGTCGAGCTGGTCTCCACCGGCGGCACCCGCAAGGCGCTCGCCGAGGCCGGCCTCGAGGTGAAGGACGTCGCCGACCTCACCGGATTTCCGGAGATGATGGACGGGCGGGTGAAGACCCTGCACCCGAAGGTCCATGGCGGCATCCTGGCGATTCGCGCCGATGCCGGCCACCAGGCCTCCCTCGCCGAGCACGCCATCGCCCCCATCGACCTGGTGGTGGTGAACCTCTACCCGTTCGAGGCGACGGTGGCGCGCGGCGCCGATTTCGACGAGACCGTCGAGAACATCGACATCGGCGGTCCGGCGCTGATCCGCGGCGCCGCCAAGAACCACCACGACGTGGCGGTGGTGGTGGACGCCGCCGACTACGAGGCGGTGCTGGCGGAGATCGCCGAGCACGGCGGCACCACCCTGGCGCTGCGCCGGCGCCTCGCCCAGGCCGCCTATGCCCGCACCGCGGCCTATGACGCCGCCATCTCCAACTGGCTCGCCGGCGAGCTGAAGCTCGACGCGCCGCCCTACCGCGCCTTCGGCGGCAAGCTTCTGGAGGCCCTGCGCTACGGCGAGAATCCGCACCAGAGCGCGGCGTTCTATGCCTCCGACGAGCGCCGGCCCGGCGTCGCCACCGCCCGACAGGTGCAGGGCAAGCAGCTCTCCTTCAACAACATCAACGACACCAACGCCGCCTTCGAGGCGGTGGCGGAGTTCGACCCCGCGCGCACCGCGGCGGTGGTGATCGTCAAGCACGCCAATCCCTGCGGGGTGGCCGAGGGCGCCTCGCTCCAGGACGCCTACGCCAAGGCGCTCGCCTGTGACCCGGTCTCGGCGTTCGGCGGCATCATCGCCGTCAACCAAACCCTGGATGTGGACGCGGCGCGGGCGATGGTGGAGATCTTCACCGAGGTGATCGTCGCCCCCGACGCCACCGAGGAGGCGATCGCGGTCGTGGGCGCCAAGAAGAACCTGCGCCTGCTGCTGACCGGCGCCCTGCCGGACCCGCGCGCGCGCGGGCTCGACGTGCGCACCGTGGCCGGCGGCCTGCTGGTGCAGGGCCGCGACAATGCCAGCGCCGACGATTTGGAGCTCAAGGTGGTGACGCGGCGCGCGCCCACGAACACCGAGCTCGCCGATCTGCGCTTCGCCTTCCGGGTGGCCAAGCACGTGAAGTCGAACACCATCGTCTATGCCAAGGACGGCGCCACGGTGGGCATCGGCGCGGGGCAGATGAGCCGGGTGGATTCGGCGCGCATCGCCGCCCGCAAGGCGCAGGACGCGGCCGAGGCGGCGGGCCTGCCGGAGCCGCTGACGAAGGGCTCCGTGGTGGCGTCCGACGCCTTCTTCCCGTTCGCGGACGGGCTTTTGGCGGCGGTGGCGGCCGGCGCCACGGCGGTGATCCAGCCGGGCGGCTCCATGCGCGACCAGGAGGTGATCGACGCCGCCGACGCCGCCGGCCTCGCCATGGTGTTCACCGGGGTGCGGCACTTCCGCCACTGAGGCGGCGGGGCGCGCGCCTTCCGGCCTCCGGCGGCCGGCGCACCGGCGGCCGGGGCGCTCAGCCTTCGATCAGCTGGCGGATGAGCCGGCGGTTCAGCCAGTGCGGGCCCTCGAACACGTAGGTCTCGATGCCGCGATAGGTGTCGAGCTGGGGCCGCAGCTCCTGCGCCGTGGCGGCGCGCATGCCGCCCGCGCCGTCGGGGCGGAACGCCTCGGCGATCAGCGCGACGCGCTCCGGCCCGAGCCGGGCGCGCAGCGCCTCCACATATTGCCGCGCCGATTCGGCGGTGCGCATGTGCAGGCCGAGGCCGTCCTGCAGCAGCACGCCCACGTCCTTGGGCAGGAAGCTCGCCAGCCAGTCGCCCAGCGCGGCGCCGCCGACGTTGGAATTGTCGTAGCAGCTCACCCACAGCGGGCGCGGGATGTCGGCGAGCAGCGGCCCGATCTGGCCCGCCGCCTGCCAGGTGGGGTCGATCTCCACCGGGAAATAATAGGCCGACGGCCGGAACGGCAGCTTCGCGCGGGCGATCTTGGCCGAGAGCGCCGCGAGCTGGGCCACGTCGCGCCGCGCATTGGGCTCGTTGCCGGAGGAGGCAAGGCCCATGATGATGTTCTTGGCCCACGGCTCGCGCTGGATGCGCCGCCAATTGGGCGCGTCCTCGATGGTCGGCAGGCCGGGCAGGTTGGGGATGAAGGACACCCCGTCCAGCACCGTCCATTGCAGCAGCAGCGAGCGGGCGCCGATGCGCTGCCACTCGCCGTGCGGGTCGAGCATGCTGGCGAGCAGCTGCCAGACGATGCCGTCGATCAGGTTGCGCTCCGGCGGGTCGATGCTGGCGGTGGCATCCGCCGGGCTGACCGGCGCAGGCGGGGGCGGCGTCGGCGCCCGGTTCTCGCGCAGGAGGAGATCGGCGCCGAGGGCGCCGAGCGCGGCCGAGCCTGCGGCGATGATGAGGGTGCGACGATCCATGCCGCCATGCATATGTTGGGTGGCGGCGTGCCGGCAAGGCCCGGCGGCGCCGCAGGAGCGCGGCGCGCGCGGCGCACCGCCGCCGCCGCCCCCGGCCGGCGCCGCGAAGCGCGCGGCAGCTCAAGGGGTTGTGGCGGCGAAGCCGGTCCGGCCGCGGCGCCGCTGCGGCGATAAATTTATGCCGGCACCAGCGGCGTGACGCGCTGTTCCTGCTCCTGGAGGGTGGCTTCGAGCGCCTCCGGCTTCACCACGCCGCAGCGCACCAGGTACTCGCCGATTCGGCCGTCCTCCTCGGGGCGGTACTGGTCCATGGCGGCCTCGAAGGCCTCGCGGCGCATCAGGCCGCGCTCCAGCAGGATGTCGCCGAGCAGCGGCGCCGACTGCTGGCCCTCGATGGTCTCGCCCACGCCGCGCAGCAGGCGCAGGCCGTCATTGATCTCGCTCTCGCGGGCGATGCGCTGCTCCGGCACGTCGCCGGCGGCGGCGCGCAGCTCGTCCTTGGCGCGGGTGCCGAGCGGCGAGGTGGTGGCCACCACCAGGCGGCCGGTCTCGTCGCGGCCGATGGGCAGGATGCGCCAGCGCACCATCACGTCGACCGGCAGCAGATCCTGGAACGTGCGCACCATCTGCTCGGTGACGTGGGTGCGGGGCAGGTTGGACTGGAAGGCGATGGCCTCGGCCAGGGTCTCCTCGTCGAGCCAGCCCTGGGACACCAGGATGCGGCCCAGCGGCTGCTGGCGCTTGCCCTGCACCTCGAGCGCGCTCTCCAGATGCTCCGGCGTCACCGCCTGCCAGGTGAGCAGCAGCTCGCCGAGGCGCTGGTGGCGCTGGTCGAAGGCGGAGGCCTCGGGGAAGTCGTGCATCGTCTTGTCCCAGACGATGCGGGTGCCGAAGATCAGGTGCGACAGGAAGATGCGCCAGGCGCGGATGGTGGCGGCGAAGTTCACGAAGTTGCCCATCACCAGACGCGGGATGGACATCAGCCCCTGCTCCCAGCCATACACTGCGGCCACGAAGTAGAAACGCTGGGCCATGCGCAGCGCGAAGCACAGCGCGTTCGCCGCCAGCACCGCCAGCAGCCAGCCCTCGGTGGCGAAGATCGAGGGGAAGCGGGCCGGCAGGATGTTGAACTGCTCGGCGAAATAGATGAGCAGGAAGTGGGCGGCCAGCACGTAGGCCATCACCGCGACGATGGAGGTGACGATGCCCTTGCGGTCGCGGAACAGGAAGTATTTGGACTGCAGCGAGCCCTTCCAGCCGATCTGGCGCCAGCCCTGGAGCGCGATCCCCAGCACCCAGCGCGCCTTCTGGCGGTAGGAGGTGCGGAACGTGTCCGGGAAGAACTCGCGCACGCACAGCGGCATGACGAGCTGCATCTCCTTCTCCGGTCCGTAGCCGAACAGGGTGCGGCGGCGCACGCGGAATTCCACCGGGAAGCGGGCGATGATGCAGTGCATGTGCTCGCGCGCGAGGCGGTTGGAGACGTCGTAGTCCTCGGTCAGGCTCTCGGTGTTGAACACCTCGCCGGTGCCGTCGCCGCGCAGCGCCATCAGCGCGCGCCTCGAGAAGCAGGTGCCCACGCCGGCGGAGGGCACCGAGCCGGCGACGCTCTCGCGCACGATCAGGTCCTTGGCGTGCCACTCGGCGAACTCGTCCATATAGATGCCGGCGACCACCTCCGACCAGTGGCGCTCGAGCGACACCACCGGGATCTGGATCAGGTCCTTGCGCGGCAGCAGATAGTTGAAGAAGCGCAGCTCGAGCGGATGCAGCACGTCCTCGCAGTCGTGCTGCACCACGCCGGCGAATTGGGTGCCGGTCATCATCTCGTGCTGGAACACCGACTGGATGACCGCGTTCAGGCAGTCCGCCTTGTTGGTGGGGCCGGGGTGGCGCGTCTCCACGCGCACCAGCTGCTTGTAGCGCCGGCGCATGCGCTCGACCTCGGCGATGGTCTCCGGATCGTTGGGGTAGGTGCCGACGAAGATCATGTAGCGGCGGTAGTCGAGCACGCTCACCGCATTCTCGATCATGGCCGCGATCACGTCCGCCTCGTGCCAGGCGGGAATGATGATAGCGATCGGCTGCTCATCCTTCTGGTAGAGCGCGTTGGCGGTGAGCGGGCGGATATAGGGCTCGACCGTGACGCGCCGCCAGATGCGCCGGGTCCAGTACCAGAAGTCGACGAACAGGTCGTCGAGCGAGGAGATCAGGATCAGAACGGCCACCACCGCCGCCACGTATTCGACGACGCGGATGTATTCCGCCAGAAGGTAGGGCCAGTACAGCTCCATCGCTGGGATCCTCGGGAGCCGCCGCGGCGGCTCGGACGGAGAACGGGGGGACGCCGGCCCGGGGGCCGGCGTCCGGTCTCGTCAGCCTCTGCGGCGCACCTGGGTGGCGCGCACCAGCAGCAGGAAGAACAGCGCCGCTGCGCCGATGCCCAGCGGCAGGCCCCAGTCGGCGGAGCTCTGCCACAGCCGCTGGAGCGTGGCGGCGGCGCCCTCGGTGTCGGGCAGGCGGACGGTGCCGGGCGCGGCGCCGCTGGCGGACATCTCCATCAGCGTGCCGTCGATGCCCACCAGGGCCACGTCGCCGCGCGACAGGCGCACCGGCTTCTGCGGGGTCACCGCCACCGCGCCGACGCTCTGCCAGAGGATACCACGATAGGCGTCGGCGCGCAGCGCCTGCACCAGGGCCACGTTCTTGAGGCCGGAGATGTCGAGCAGGCGGGACTGCTCGTCGGTGCCGACCACCAGGCGGTCGCCCTCGACCCGCGCCTTCGGATTGGCGCCCTGGGTGGGCACGTCCATGGCGAGGAAGGTGCCGGCGACGCGGAACGGCGCGCCCACCGGGGCGACGTCGAGGCTGCTGGTGCCGGCGGGCAGGCCCGCGGCGGCGGCGGCGCGCACCACGCGCGGCAGGCTCTGGCGCTGGGTCGACAGATAGGTGTCGGGCACCACCAGCTTGCCGCCGCCGGCCATGGCGGAGATCACGCCGAGGAAGTCCGCGCCCGGCGAGGTGCCGCCGAGCTCGAAATTGCTCGACGGCAGCACCGACACCGGGAACGCCTGCGGCGTCTCGCGGCAGCGGTCGCTCACCGGCTGGCGCTGGAACGAGACGCGCAGCACGTTGCGGGCGGCCAGCGCGTAGGTCGGGATGGCGGCGCTGATCTGCTCCGGCTCGCCGGTCGCCTTCAGGCGCTTGGCGGCGAGCAGCACGTCGTTGAGGAACACCGCGGCGATCGGGTCCGAGGTCGAGGCGCCGGGGGCGGCGGCCACCTCGAGGTTGATCCGGCTCGGCAGGCTGGTGCCGCCGGTGGCCGCGGCGAGGTCGAAGTTCACCACCCAGTCGCCGCGCGAGAGCACGTCGATGTTGCCGGACGCCGCGCCGAGGCTCGACAGCGGCAGCCGGTCGCTGCTCAAGGGCGGGGAGGCGGCGGTGCGCACGCTCACGGTGCCGCCGGACAAAGCGTTGCGCCAGAAGCCGTCGAACAGGTCCGCCGCCTTGGCGCCGGCATTGATGCCGACGGCGATGATCGGCCGGCCGGCCAGCGACTGCAGGCTCACCTCGTCCGGGGAGACCACGGCTGCGGTGAGGCTGGCGGCGCGCTGGCGCCATTCCGCCAGCGCCGGGCCGCCGCCGCCGAGGCGCGCGGCGACCGCGTCGAGCGCGGTCCGCATGCCGGTGAGCAAAGCGCTGTCCGCCACCGCCACGTCGGCGGACAGCGGCGAGTTGCCGAGCAGCAGCAGCGCGCCGACCTCGGACAGGTCCTTGATCTTGTAGAGGCCGCCGCCCACGAAGGACGAGAAGGGGGCGATGGCGCGCAAGGTCGCGGGAACCTCGAGGCCGTTGAGGTCCACCTCGTCCCCCACCACCGGCAGGGTCTTCACCTTCAGGCGCTTGCCGGAGCCCTCGAGCGCGAGACCGAGGCGCCAGGCGGTGTCGTAGCTCTCCTTGGCGAGCGTGCCGCCGGCCACCAGCATGATGCCGACGCCCGGCAGGGCGCTCCAGGCGGTGGACAGGTCGCGCACCGCGCTCGCGTCGTAGGAATAGGTGAAGGCACTGCCGGGCCGGATCTTCGCGGCGTTGCCGATGGCGCGCTCGTCGGCGCACAGGTCCTCGCCGATCACCGACGACCAGGCGAGGCCGAGCCTGACGAAGCCGTTGTCGCGCGGAGCGCCGTCCACCGCCATGTTGGCGGTGGTGGAGCCGTTGTCGCCTTCGAGGCGGCGCGAGAAGATCGGGTTGCCGTCCACCGCCAGCACCAAAGTGGTGCGGCCGCCGTCGCCGCGGATATAGTCCGCGTCCACCACCACGCGCGCGTCGTAGAGCGGCACGCGGGCGGGCACCGGCAAATAGATGTCGCGCCGGGCGTCGAGGCCCTGGAGCACGATCGGGCCCTCGATGCCGAGATCGGACAAGGTGATGCGGCGCGTCACCCTGGTGTCGCGGGCCCGCTCGGTGAGCGCGGCCGAGATGGCGTCGTTGGGGGGCGGCGGGACCTGCGCGCCGTAGGGGCCGGGATAGGCCCCGGGGGTGGGCAGCTGGCCGGGCGCCGGGAGCTGGCCCGGCTGCGCCTGGCCGGGATACTGGGCCTGCAGCGGCGCCGTCTGGGCCTGCGGCGGATATTGCGCCTGTCCCGGATACTGGGCCTGGAGCTGATACTGGGCCGACGCCGTGCCGGCGAGCCCGAGGGCGGCCGCGAAGGCGAGGGGCATGATGCGCGCTGCGCGCCGGATGTGATGACAAGCCATCTCTTAGTCTCTCGCGACCATTATGGGGGAGCCGTCGGCCGGCCGAAGGGTGGGCGCCGCCTTGGACTTGGTGGCGTTGGCGGAAAACTCGTCCACGGGCCGGCCGCAGATGCGGTCGACGATGCGCCGGCTCGCGTCGCCGTCGCCATAGGGGTTGATGCATTCGGCGAAGCGCGCATAGGCGGCGTCGTCGTCCAGCAGGAGGCGCGCGGCGGCGAGGATCTTCTCCACCTCCGTGCCCACCAGGATCACCGCACCGGCATCGAGCGCCTCCGGGCGCTCGGTGACCTCGCGCATGACGAGCACGGGCTTGCCGAGCGTCGGCGCCTCCTCCTGCACGCCGCCGGAATCGGTGAGCACGATGTGGGCGCGGCCCAGCAGGCGCTGGAATGAGAGGTAATCGAGCGGGCCGGGCAGGTGGACGTTCGCCCGCCCGCCGAGCGCCTCGCGCACCGGCCCCTGGACGTTGGGGTTGAGGTGAACGGGATAGACGATCTCCACGTCCTTGCGCTCGGACAGGATGCGCAGCGCCGTGCAGATGTTGCGGAAGCCCTCGCCGAAGCTCTCCCGGCGGTGGCCGGTGACAAGGATCAGGCGCTTGTCCGGGTCGAGCGCGGCGAACGGAGCGTCGAGGCGGGCGCGTAGCGCCGCGTCGGCGGCGATCCGGGTCTGGGTGACCTGCAGCGCATCGATCACCGTGTTGCCGGTGACCACGATCTCGCCTTCCACGTGCTCGGACAGCAGGTTGTCCTTGGAGCGCGCGGTCGGCGCGAACAACAGCGCGCCGGCGACGTCGATCACGCGGCGGTTCAATTCCTCGGGGAAGGGGCGGTCCATGTGATAGGTGCGCAGCCCCGCCTCCACATGGCCCACCCGGATGCGCCGGTGGAAGGCGGCAAGGCCCGCCGCCATGGCGGTGGTGGTATCGCCGTGCACCAGGACGAGATCCGGACGCTCGGCCTCGAGGATCGGGTCGAGGGCGGTGAAGATCGCGCCGGTCAGCGCGTTGAGGCTCTGGTTGCGCACCATCAGTTTGAGGTCGAAGTCCGGCTCGATGCCGAAAAAGCCGAGCACCTGGTCGAGCATCTCCCGATGCTGTCCAGTCACGCAGACGAGCGAGACGATCCCTGGTTCACGCGCGAGCGCCTGAACCAGCGGGGCCATCTTGATGGCCTCGGGTCGCGTGCCGAAGATCGAGAGAAGTTTCAATGTTCCCACCACTCAGCATCTCAGCAAAGTTCGATGAAGGCACGAGAAATGATTGTCAAGACAAAGAATCCGGCGCACGCCGCGCCGAGATTGACTCGCCGCTGCGCGCGGGAGCCTGAGCCGCCGCGAGGAGAAGATACCAGGATACCGATACGATGTCGCGGTCAGCAGTGTGGAGGCCGAAGGTTGCTGGAAGCTTAAGCCACGCTTACCTAAAGATGGATTGCCGCCGGCGCGGCGCGGAACGGCCGTGCCGCGCGCCGCCCAAATTAAGATTTGGCTAACAGACGTGGTTAACGAACATGGTTAACGCCCGCCGTCAGCGCGCCTGCGCCTGCGGGTCGGCGATGGCCGCGCGCAGCAGCGCGGCGGCCTCGGGCCCGCCCCACTCGGCCGGGCCGGCCAGATAGGCGATCTCGCAGCCCTTGCCGTCGACCAGGAGCGTGGTGGGCAGGCCGAAGCCGCGGCCGGCGCCGCGCAGCGCCTGGAAGGATTTCGTCGCCGGATCGGCAAAGTAGCGCAAGTTCTTCACGCCGATCTCGTTGAGGAAGGACTTGGGCTTTTCCGGATCGCGGGTGTCGAGATTGATCGCCACCACCTCGAACGGCGGTCCGCCGAGCGCGCCCTGCAGCGCGTCGAGGGCGGGCATCTCCTTGCGGCACGGCACGCACCAGGTGGCCCACAGGTTCACGAGCACGGTGCGCCCCCGGAAGTCCTCGAGGCTCATGGCGCGGCCCGAGGCATCGGCGAAGCTGAGCGCGGGCAGGCGCCGCGGCGCGGTGGCGAGCGTGAGCGCGGCGATCTCGCCCTTCACCAGCGGCTCCAGCGCCTTGGCGCGGGCCACCGCGGGCGCGCAGGCGGGGTCGTCCACGCTTGCGACCTGGGCGGCCGGCGCCGGGGCGGCGGGGGCTGACGCATTGCCGGGAAGGCGGTTCATCCCGTATAGGGCGAGCGCGCCGACCGCGGCGCCCGCCACGGTGGCCAGCGCCACGACGCCGATGGCGCGAAAGGACGGCGCGCGGCCCCCGGACCCGGAAGCCGCGCCGGACGCCGGCTCTCCCGCCGTCCGGCCGGGGTCTTCCATCTGCGGTTTCGAGGGGTCGGGCGTCACCATACCGGAGGTCCAAAATGAGCAACAAGATGTGGGGCGGCCGTTTTTCTTCCGCCCCCGACGCCATCATGGAGGAGATCAACGCCTCCATCGGCTTCGACCAGCGTCTTTACGCGCAGGACATCGCCGGTTCCAAGGCCCATGCCGCCATGCTGGGCGCGCAGGGCATCGTGGCGGCGCAAGATGCCGAGGCCATCGCCCGGGGTCTAGACACGATCCTGTCAGAGATCGAGGCCGGCACGTTCGCGTTCCGGCGCGAGCTCGAGGACATCCACATGAACGTGGAGAGCCGGCTCGCCGAGCTCGTCGGCGCCCCCGCCGGGCGCCTGCATACCGCCCGCTCCCGCAACGACCAGGTGGCGACCGACTTCCGCCTCTATGTGCGCGACACCGTCGATGCGCTCGACGCCCAGCTCGCCGACCTGCAGCGGGCCCTGGCGCAGAAGGCGCTCGCCCATGCGGCCACGGTGATGCCCGGCTTCACGCACCTGCAGACCGCCCAGCCGGTGACCTTCGGCCACCATCTGATGGCCTATGTGGAGATGGTGGGCCGTGACCGGGGCCGCTTTGCGGACGCCCGCAAGCGCCTCAACGAGTGCCCGCTCGGCGCGGCGGCGCTCGCCGGTACCTCCTTTCCCATCGACCGGGACGCCACCGCGACCGCGCTCGGCTTCGACCGGCCGACCGCCAACTCGCTCGACGCCGTCTCCGACCGCGACTTCGTGATGGAGACGCTGGCCGCCGCCTCGATCTGCGCCATCCACCTGTCGCGCTTCGCCGAGGAGGTGGTGATCTGGACCTCGCCGTCCTTCGCTCTGGTGAAGCTCTCCGACGCCTTCACCACCGGCTCGTCCATCATGCCGCAGAAGCGCAATCCCGACGCCGCCGAGCTGGTGCGCGCCAAGGCCGGGCGCATCGTCGGCGCGCTCACCGCCATCCTGGTGGTGATGAAGGGCCTGCCGCTCGCTTATGCCAAGGACATGCAGGAGGACAAGGAGGGCACGTTCGACGCCTTTTCCGCGCTCTCGCTGGTGATCGCCGCCACCGCCGGCATGGTGCGCGACCTCGAGCCCGACGCAAAGCGCATGGAGAAGGCCGCCGGCCAGGGCTATTCCACCGCCACGGACCTCGCCGACTGGCTGGTGCGCGCCCTCGACATGCCGTTCCGCGAGGCGCACCACGTGACGGGGCGGATCGTCGCGCTCGCCGCCGAGCGCGGCATCCCGCTGCACAAGGTGCCGCTCGCCGACCTGCGGCAGGTGGAGCCGCGGATCGGCGAGGACGTGTTCTCGGTGCTGTCCGTGGCGCGCTCGGTGCGCAGCCGGGTGAGCTATGGCGGCACCGCGCCCGCGCGGGTGCGCGCCCAGGCCAAGCGCTGGCTGAAGCGTCTGGGTGACACGCCGGCGTGAAGCGACGCCGGAGCTGCGCCCGCTGCGCTTCCCCCCTCGCCTTTGGCGCGCCAGAGGCTATAGTGGCGGCGATTTTTTCGGATGGCTCGGATCGTGATGGCCCGCCTCAGATCGTTTGACCCTGCCGCCGCGGCGCCGCGCGCGCCCTCGGGCGCGGCGTGCGCCTGGCCGACCCGCGCGCGGCTCGCCCGCGCGGGGCTGGCGCTTGCCGCGGTGCTCGTGCTCGCCGGGTGCGGCGTCAAGGGCCCGCTCGAATTGCCGCCGGGCGCCCAGGCGGCCCCGGCGCCCCCGGCGTCCGGCACGGGCGCCCCGGCGTCCGCCGACACCAGCCGGCCCGGCGCCGCCGCCGGCGCTGCGACGAACCCGTCCCTCATCGGCGCCGTCGGCGGCAGCACCGGCTGGCAGTCGGGCAGCACGAAGAACACCTCCGCCCCGCCCGAGCAGCTCAAGGGCGCGCGCCGGCCCGAACAGCCCTTCATCCTCGACGGGCTGCTCTGAGCCGCGCGCGCGGCTGCCAACGCGCGGCTGCGAACGCGCGGCGACCGCCGGGGCACCCCGCGCCGCGCGCGGCGTCGGCGCGGCCCCCCACCCCGTTCACCCCAGCCGCAGCCGATGCACCATTTCTCCTACCGTAACGGCAGCCTCCATGCCGAGGACGTCCACCTCCCCCGGCTCGCCGCCGAGGTGGGCACGCCCTTCTACTGCTATTCCACGGCCACGCTGGAGCGGCACTACCGCGTGTTCATGGCGGCGTTCGCGCACCGCGACGTGACGCTGTGCTACGCGCTGAAGGCCAATTCCAACCAGTCGGTGATCGCCACCCTCGCCCGCCTCGGCGCCGGCGCCGACATCGTCTCCTCGGGCGAGCTCATGCGCGCGCGCGAGGCCGGCGTGCCCGCCGACCGCATCGTCTTCTCCGGCGTCGGCAAGACGGGCGAGGAGATGGCGCAGGCGCTCGCCGCCGGCATCCTGTGCTTCAATGTGGAGAGCGAGCCGGAGCTCGCCCTGCTCTCCGAGGTCGCCGCGGGCCTCGGCCGCACGGCGCCGGTGTCGGTGCGCGTCAATCCGGACGTCGATGCCAGGACCCACAAGAAGATCTCCACCGGCAAGTCCGCCACCAAGTTCGGCATTCCCATCTCCCGCGCCCGCGAGGTCTATGACGCGGCGGCGCGGCTGCCGGGCCTTTCCATCGCCGGCGTGGACATGCATATCGGCAGCCAGATCACCGACATGGCGCCGTTCGACAATGCGGTGGCGCTGCTCGCCGAGCTGGCGCGCGACCTGATGGCGGCGGGCCACGCTTTGCGCCATCTCGACCTCGGCGGCGGCCTCGGCGTGCCCTATGCCGCGTCCGATCCGGCCCCGCCCGCCCCCGACGCCTATGCCGCGGTGGTGGAGCGCGCGCTCGGCGGGCTCGATCTGCCGCTGGTGTTCGAGATGGGGCGCATGATCGTCGCCAATGCTGGCATCCTGGTCACCCGGGTGATCCGGGTGAAGCAGGGCGAGGGCAAGACCTTCGTCATCGTCGACGCGGCCATGAACGATCTCATCCGCCCCACCCTCTACGAGGCGCACCACGACATCATCCCGGTCGCCGCGCCCGCGCCCGACGCGCCTTTGATGCTGGCCGACGTGGTGGGTCCGGTGTGCGAGACCGGCGACTTCCTCGCCCTCGACCGGCCGCTGCCGGAGCTGAAGGCCGGCGATCTGCTGGCGGTGATGACCGCCGGCGCCTATGGGGCGGTGCAGTCGGGCTTCTACAACACCCGCCCCCTGGTGCCGGAGGTGCTGGTGCGCGGCGGCGCCGCCGCCGTGGTGCGCCCGCGCCTCGAGGCGCGCGCCCTCATCGACCTCGACCGCATGGCGCCCTGGCTGGACGAGCGGTAGATCGTCTATTCTCGAATGGGTCGGAGAAGGATCAGCCGGCGAGGCCGTGGACGGCGATGAAGTCGAGCAGCGCCTCTTCGGTCATGGGGCGGCCGAGGAAGAAGCCCTGCACCTCGTCGCACTCGTCCTTGCGCAGGCATTCGAGCTGGCTCTGGGTCTCGACCCCTTCGGCCACCACCTGCATGCCGAGCGCGCGGCCGAGCCCGACGATGGCCTGGACGATGGCGAGCGCCCCGCGGCTCTCGTCGAGGTCGCCGACGAAGCGGCGGTCGATCTTCAGCGCGTCGAACGGGAATGTGCGCAGGTAGCCGAGCGAGGAATAGCCGGTGCCGAAATCGTCCATCGACAGGCGCACCCCGAGCCCCTTGAGGCGGATCAGGATGTCGAGCGCCTTGTCGGTGTTCTCGATCAGCACGCTCTCGGTGATTTCGAGCTCCAGGCGGTGGGCGGGCAGGTCGCTGGCCTTGAGCACGGATTCCACCGTGCCCACCAGCTCGCCGCCGCGGAACTGCACCACCGAGACGTTCACGGAGACGTTGAGCTGCGGCAGCCGGGAAATGGTGTCGCACGCCTTGCGCAGCACCCATTCGCCGAGCGGCACCACCAGCCCGCTCTTCTCCGCCAGCGGCACGAACTCGTCCGGCGCGAGCCGGCCGAGCTGGGGATGGTCCCAGCGGATCAGCGCCTCGACGCCGAGGATCTCCAGCGTCTTGGTGTTCCAGCGCGGCTGGAACAGCAGCACGAACTGGTCGGAGGTGATGGCGCGCCGGAGGTCGCCCTCCAGCGAGCGCATGCCGCCGGCTTCGTCGTTCATGTCGGCGGAGAAGAAGCGCCACACGCCCGGCCCGTCCAACTTGGCGCGCTCCAGGGCCCGCTCGGCGCTGCGCACCAGCTCCTCGGCGTCGAGCCCGTCGAGCGGGGCGAGCGAGATGCCGATCGCCACCTGCGGGTAGGAGGTACCCTCGGACAGGCTGACCGGCACCGTGATGGCATCCTGAAGCCGGCGGCATAGGCCTTCCACGGTCTTCAGCCCGGCGACGCCGGTGGCGATGAGCACGAATTCGTCCGGGCCGGTGCGCGCCACGAGGTCGTTGTCGCGCACGCAGCGGCGCAGCCGCCGCGCGGTTTCCGACAGGATGGCGTCGCCGGCGTTGAGGCCGTAGCTCTCATTGATGGAGCGGAAATTGTCGAGATCGATGGCCAGCACCGCGACCGTGCGGTCACCGTCGCGCGCCGACCCGAGGGCGCCCGACAGGAACTCCATCATCAGGAGCCTGTTCGGCAGATTGGTCAGGGGGTCGTGCAGGGCCAGATATTCCGACCGCCACGGTCCTCCCAGATGCTCTGTGGCCTCGGTCGCCATGCCGCCCGTTCGATCCGTTGGTTCGATCCGCTCACGCGATGCACTCGCCCGAGCATTGCGCTCGCCGGTCGTCCCCGACACGCGGTCCGCCGTCGGCGCCTTCCTTCGCACCGGCAGACGCCATGGAACATCCATAACGCAGCACCGGCATAATTAACGTATGTTGAGGCTTGACCGGCCATGTGGCAAGCGCCATGTCGCGCCGGCTCCCGCGGCCGGGCCGGAGCTGAATCGGTCGCGCGTCCTAACGGTCTCTTTCCAGGCGCCTTTTGGCGCGCGGGGCGCGGCTGCGGCCGGCCTCCGCGCTCGGGTGTGGCCGAATTTCGCGCACTCCGGGCCGCCGCGCCCGCGCCTCACAGGTCGATGGCGACGCGCATGATCGAGGGATCGTCGCTGCCCGGCCGCATCTTGAAGCCGAGGTCCTCGGCCATGTGCAGCATCGGCTGGTTCTCCCGCATCACGTCGCCGAACACCCGCTTCAGGCCGCGCTTGCGCGCATGCTCCAGAATCTCGGTCATGAGGCGGTAGCCGAGGCCTTTGCCCTTCATGTCGGAGCGCACCATGATGGCGTATTCCGCCGCCTCGTTGTCCGGATCGGCGATGATGCGCACCACGCCGCAGGTCTCGCCCGAGGCCTCGATGGCCACGTAGGCCATCTCCCGGTCGTAGTCGATCTGCGACAGGCGCGCCGCCATCAGATGCGGGAAGTCCTTGACCGAGCCGAGGAAGCGCATGCGCACGTCCTGGGGATCGGAGCGGCGCACCACGTCGACGAGGCCCGGCTCGTCCTCCGGGCGGATCGGGCGCAGCGTGAGCACCTGCCCGTCGGTCAGCACGATCTCCTTCTCCTGGCCCGAAGGATAGGGGCGGATGGCGAAGCGGTGGGTGCCGTTCACCTTCGCCTCGTGCACCACGATGCGCGCGTCGAGCGCGATCACGCCGTGCTCGTCGGCCAGCAGCGGGTTGATGTCGAGCTCGGCGATCTGCGGCAGATCGGCGAGCAGCTCGCCGATCTTGATCAGCGTGCTGGCGATCGCGTCCATGTCGGCGGCGGGGTGGTCGCGATAGCCGGCGAGCAGCTTGGCGACCCGGGTGCGGTCGATCATCTCGCGCGCCAGCACGCCGTTGAGCGGCGGCAGCGCCACCGCCCGGTCGGCGATCACCTCCACCGCCGTCCCGCCCTGGCCGAACAGCACCACCGGCCCGAAGGTGGCGTCGTTGGCGATGCCGGCGATCAGCTCCTGGGCGTTGGGGCGGCGGACCATCTGCTGCACCGTGAAGCCCTCGACCCGGGCGCCCGGCTTCTTCTCCTCCACCGAAGCGAGGATGGCGCGGCACGCTTCCTCCACCGCCGCCGGGCTGCGCAGATCGAGCCGCACCCCGCCCACGTCCGATTTGTGGGTGATGTCGTGGGACAAAACCTTCACCACCACCGGCCCGCCGATCTCGCCGGCGAGCCGGCCGGCCTCCTCCGGGCTGGCGGCGATGCGGGTGTCCACCACCGGGATGTCGTAGGCGGCGAGCACCGCCTTGGCCTCGAACTCGGTGAGCACGCTGCGGCCCTGGGCGAGCACCGCGTCCACCATCTGGCGCGCCTTGTCGCGGTCCGGCTCCTCGAAGGTGCGGGCCGGGGGGGTCTCCATCAGCAGGGTCTGGTTGCGCTGGTAGGAAACGAGGTGGGCGAAGGCGCGCACCGCCTCGTCCGGGGTCTCGTAGGTGGGGATCTTGCGGGCGGCGAACTTGCGCCGCGCCTCGGCGACCGCCTGCTCGCCCAGCCAGCAGGTGAGCACCGGCGCGCGCGGCCGGGTCTCGAGCAGGCCCATCACCGCGTCGGCGGCCTCGGTGCTGTCGGCCACGGCGGTGGGGCAGTTGAGCACCAGGATGGCGTCCGAGCCCTTGTCGGCGAGCAGCGCCGCCAGCGCGTCGCGATAGCGCGCGCCCGGCGCGTCGCCGATGATGTCCACCGGGTTGCCGCGCGACCAGGTGGGCGGCAGGATCTTGTCGAGCGTCTCGATGGTGGCCGGGGAGAGGATGCCGAGCCGGCCCGGCGTGCCTTCCAGCGCGTCCACCGCCAGCACCCCGGCGCCGCCGCCATTGGTGAGCACCGCGAGCCGGTCGCCGGCGAGGCGGATGCCGGAGGAGAGCGTGGTCACCGCCTCGAACAGCTCGCGCAGCTCGCCCACCCGCAGCATGCCGGCGCGGCGGAAGGCGGCGTCGTAGACCGTGTCGGAGCCGGCGAGCGCGCCGGTGTGGGACAGCGCCGCCTTGGCGCCCGCCGCCGTGCGCCCGGCCTTGATGACGATCACCGGCTTGGCGCGCGCGGCGATGCGCCCGGCGGACATGAACTTGCGCGCGTCGGTGATGCTCTCGACGTAGAGCAGGATGGCGCGGGTGGAATTGTCGAGCGCGAGATAGTCGAGCAGGTCGCCGAAGTCCACGTCCGCCTTGTCGCCCAGCGAGACGATGTGGGAGAAGCCGAAGCCGCGCGCGCTCGCCCAGTCGAGCACGGCGGTGGCCATGGCGCCCGACTGGGTGACGAACGCCACGTCGCCCTTGGCCGGCATGATATGGGCGAAGCTCGCATTGATGCGCGGCCCGGTGGAGATGAAGCCGAGGCAGTTGGGGCCGACGATGCGCAGCAGATGCGGTTTGGCGGCGTCGAGCATCTTCTGGCGCAGTTCCAGGCCTTCGGCGCGGTCGCCCTCGCCGAAGCCGGCGGTGATCACCACGGCGGCGCGGCAGCCCTTCTCGCCGAGGCTGGCGATCACCCCCGGTATGGCGTCCGGCGGGGTTGCCACCACGGCGAGATCCACCGGGATGGGAAGGTCCGCCACGGAGGGGTAGTTGAGCGAGGAGCGGATCGCCCGCTCCTTCGGGTTGACCGTGAGGATCGGCCCTTGGAAGCCGGCTTCGAACAGGTTCCGGGCAATCACGGCGCCGATCGAGCCGGGCCGGTTGCTGCCGCCCACCAAAGCGATGGCGCCCGGGTGGAACAAGGCGTCGAGATTTCGCGTGGTCATGTCTCGCCTCGTGGGTGCGGCGGCGCGGCCGCCGGCTCTGGCGTGCGGACTATGCCCCAACCGTACGACGGCTGTTCCACATATGCGCACAGAACATTCCCCAAAGGAATGCCCGGGCCGGCGGCCGCGGCGCGGCGCGCGTGCCGCGTCCGGCCATGCGGCGCGCAGGTCGTGGGGAGCGTTTCCTCGGGCTTGCGTGTTCTGGCTTGCGTGTTCTTGGCGGGACCGCGGGGCGGCGGGGAGAAGGGGATGGCCGGTTCTAGCAAGCGCGGGAGCGGGAGAAGCTGTCCTGCACCGCCTCGCTCAGCTGGTTGCCGAGCAAAGGCTTCTCGATGATCGCCACGCCCTGGTCGTCGGCGCGGCGCCGCACGTGGGCGGCCGGGTTGGAGGTGATGAGGAAGCTCGGCAGCCTCACGTCGCGCCGGCCGAGTTCGTTGATCAGATCGAGCCCGTTCAGGCCCGGCAGGTTGTAGTCGACGATCATGCAGCCGCGGCACGGGATCTCGGCCTCCAGCAGCTCGCGCGAGCTGCCGTAGATGCGGACGCAGAAACCTTCGATCTCCAAGGCGAACTTCAGGGAATTACACACCGCCAAGTCGTCGTCCACCACATGGACAATCCAGCCTTTCGCCTCGCCGGTCATCGCCTGTCATCCCTCGCCGCGACCTGCTCGTGGGGTCGCACGTGGCCGGTTCGGGCGCACGCTAGCGGCCGCCCGAGAGCTGCGCCTTGCGGCAGATCAACGGGTTTCACGCGCCGCGCGGGACAATACCGGCGAGAAGCGCCATGCGCACCAGCTCGGACAGGCTCTGCGCCTTCATCTTGGTCATGACGTTGGCGCGGTAGACCTCGACCGTGCGCGGGCTGATGCCGAGGTCATAGGCGATCATCTTGTTGGCCTGGCCGGCGACCAGCAGCTCCAGCACCTGGCGCTCGCGCTGGGACAGCGCGGCGACCCGTTCCGCCACCTCCTCGCGCAAAGCGTCGTGCTGGTAGGTCTTCTCGCGCCGGGCGAGGGCGGCCTTCACCACGTCGATGATCGCCACGTCGTCGAACGGCTTCTCCAGGAAGTCGGCGGCGCCGAGCTTCATGGCCGCCACCGCCAGCGGCACGTCGCCGTGGCCGGTGATCACCACCACCGGGATGGCGGAGCCCTTGTCCTTGAGGTGCTGGAGCAGGTCGATGCCGGTCATGTCCGGCATCCGCACGTCGGTGATGATGCAGCCCGCGGCGAGGTCGGTCGCCGGCAGGCCGGCGTCCACGAACGAGCGGGCCGAGGGGTGCTCCCTGACCTGGTAGCCGACGGTGCCGAGCAGGAAGGCGAGGGACTGGCGCACCGCATCGTCGTCGTCGATCACATGGATGACCGCGGTCTCAGTCATCGACCGTCACCTCCTCGTCCACAGCGCGCAAGGTGAAGCGGAACACCGCCCCGCCGTCCGGATTGGGGTCCGCCCAGATGCGCCCGCCATGGGCCTCGATGATGGTCCGCGAGATCGACAGCCCGACCCCCATTCCGTGCCGCTTGGTGGTGAGGAACGGCGTGAACAGCTGCGCGCTCAACTCCGGGCTGATGCCGTGGCCCGTGTCGGACACGCTGATGAGCACCATGTCGTCCTCCGCCGGTTCGGTCCGGACCGTGAGTTGGCGGCGCGGCGTCTCCATCATCGCCTCCACCGCGTTGCGCATCAAGTTCAGCAATACCTGCTGCACCTGGACCTTGTCCGCAAGCACGAGGTCGCATTTGGGGGCGAAATGGAAGCGGATCTGGATGCCGTGCTCCTTGGCCCCCACCAAGGCCAGCGCGCTCGCCTCCTCGACCAGCTTCGAGAGGCTCTCGAGCCGGCGCTCGCTCTCCCCGCGGGAGACAAAATCGCGCAGCCGGCGGATGATCTGCCCGGCGCGCAGCGCCTGCTCGCCGGCCTTTTCCAGCGCGTCCCGCATCAACTCCAGGCGCGGGGCATCGCCCTCCAGCAGCCGGCGCGATCCCTTGATGTAGTTGGCGATGGCCGAGAGCGGCTGGTTCAGCTCGTGGGCCAAGGTGGAGGCCATCTCGCCCATGGCGGTGAGCCGCGAGATGTGGACCAGCTCCGCCTGCAGCTCCTGGAGCCGGGCCTCGGTCATCTGGCGCTCGGTGAGGTCGCGGATGAAGCCGGTGAAGAACCGCTCCGCCTCCGACTTCATCTCGCCCACCGCCAGCTCCATGGGGAAGGTGGTGCCGTCCCTGCGCTCGCCCACCACCACGCGGCCGATGCCGATGATGCGCCGCTCGCCGGTCGTGAGATAGCGCCGGATATAGCTGTCGTGGGCGGTGCGGTACGGCTCCGGCATCAGGGCCGAGATGTTGCGCCCCACCGCCTCGGCGGCGGCATAGCCGAACAGGCGCTCGGCGGCGGTGGAGAACGAGCGGATCACGCCCTGCTCGTCGATCACCACCATGGCGTCCGGCACGGTGTCGAGGATGGAGGACAGGTGCGCTTCGCGCGCCATCAGATCGTGGTTGCGCGCCACCGCGTCCGAGGTGGTGCGGCGCAGCCGCTCGCCCATGACGCAGATGCCGAGCCCGCAGGCGGCGAACAGGGCCGCCGCGACGGGATCGAAGGCGGCGCGCTCCGGCGTCAGCCCGGCCGCGATCGCCGCCCCGGCGACGCCGGCGAGGAGCGCGGCGATGCCGGCCGCAAGGCCCCGCGCGCTCACCGCCACCACGGCGCCGAGCAGGACCAGCAGGCCGTGCGCGCCGAGCGGCGGGATGGCGAACAGCTGGCACGCCAGCAGGGCCGCGGCGGCCACCGCCACGCCGACGCCGATCTGCCGGACCGCATCGGCCGCCCGTGCCTTTTCACGCGCCTTGGTCTTGCTCACCTGCTGCGCCTCGCTCGGGGTTCGGGAGCCGGTCGGCTCCTCCGTAATTCTACCTAAGGGGACGGACTTAAGTGTAAGAGCCGAATTTATCGTTTTCCTGCAAGCGCCTATCCAAAACAGGCCTCCTGAGCGAGGCGAACGGGCCTCCCGAGCGAGGCGAATTGCAGGAGGTATCGATGCCGACCCCCGCCACCGCGATCGCCCCGAGAGCTTATGCGCCGGTCCCCTCTTCGGGAAAGTGGAAGGATGACGGAGACACGCATCGGCCCGTGAGCATCCTCTCGGCGCTCGGTGTCGTGGCAAGCTTTGGCCGCAACGCGGAAATCTACGGCGAGGACGCCGCGGCGGAGCACGTCTTCGTGGTGCTGGCGGGCGCGGTGCGCATCTGCAAGCTCATGGGCGACGGCCGCCGCCAGATCGAGGCGTTCTGCCTGCCGGGCGACGTGTTCGGCTGGGAGGCCTCCGGCCGCCACCGGTTCTCGGCCGAATCGGTGTGCGAGACCAAGGTGGTGCGCATCAAGCGTTCGATCCTGTTCGCGCGCGCCGCCGACGATGCCGAGCTCGCCCACGCTCTGTGGTCGCTGACGGTGGCGGAGCTGCACCGGGCGCAGAACCATCTGCTGGTGCTCGGCCGCAAGAATGCCCAAGAGCGCGTCGCCACCTTCCTCATCGACATCGCCGCCCGCTCCGGCGCGACCGCCGACGAGGTGGTGCTGCCCATGTCGCGCCAGGACATTGCCGACTATCTCGGCCTCACCATCGAGACCGTCTCGCGCACTCTGACACACTTGGAGGAGCGCGGCGCCATCGCATTGCCGTCGTCCCGCCGCGTGGTGCTGCGCGACCGCTACGCGCTGCGCCAGCTGAATTCCTGATTTTCTCGTCGCGGTCTCCCGGAACGCGGCGGGATCTCCTGCACCCGCCGATTGTTCCTCCCCGCCTCGGCACGCGTGATGGCCGCCCTCAGACGGCCGCCGCGTGCCGCATTTTTTTGCCCGCCCCCGCCTCTGCCGCCTTCTGGGCCTGAAGGCGGGCATCGAAGCGGGCGCAGGCGACGCGGGTGAAGGCGCGCGCGGCGTCCGGCACCCGCACCACCGGCCCCTCGACCACGGCGAGCCCGTCGGCGACGAGGTCCGCCATGCCGGCGAGTTCGGCCGCGAAGGCGCCGCGGGGAAAGCCATGGCGGTCGCAGGCGGCGTCGAGATCCACCTTGAGGTCGCACATGAGGCGCTCGATCACGTCGCGCCGCAGCCGGTCTTCCGCGCTCACGGCGATGCCGCGCGCCACCGGCAGCCGGCCTTCCGCCACCGCCTTGTGCCAGAGCGGGGTGGAGGCGATGTTCTGGACATAGCCTTCGGGCAGCGCGCCGATGGCCGAGGTGCCGAAGCCGAGCAGCAGCGGCGCGTCGTCGGTGGTGTAGCCCTGGAAGTTGCGCTTCAGCGTGCCGGCCTGGGCGCGCGCCGCCATGGCGTCCTCGCGCTTGGCGAAATGGTCGAGGCCGACCGCCCCATAGCCGTGGTCGGCAAGCAGCGCCGCCACCGCCTCCGCCTGGTCGAGCCGCGCCTGCGGGCCGGGCAGATGGGCCTCGGGAATGAGCGCCTGGTGCTTCTTCATCCACGGCACGTGGGCGTAGCCGAACACGGCGATGCGGCTCGGCGCGAGGGTGAGCGCCGCCTCCACCGTGCGCCGCAGCGAGGCGACGTCCTGGTGCGGCAGGCCGTACATGAGGTCGAGATTGATGGCGTTGATGCCCACGGCCCGCAAGGCGTTGGCTACCGCCCGCGTGGTCGCGAACGATTGCGCGCGGCCGATCGCCGCCTGCACCTTCGGCTCGAAATCCTGCACCCCGAGGCTGGCGCGGTTGAAGCCCTCGCGCGCCAGCACGCGCGCCTTGGCGGTGTCCATCACCCGCGGGTCGATCTCGATGGCGATCTCGGCGTCGGGCGCGACCTCGAAGGCATCCCGCAGCGCGCCCATCACCGCGGCGAAGTCCGCATCCTCCAGCATGGTGGGGGTGCCGCCGCCGAAATGCAGGTGGGTGAGGCGCCGCCGCCCCGGCAGCCGCGCCGCGACGAGGCCGATCTCCTCCACCAGGCGGCGGGCATAGGCCTCCACCGGCACGCGCGAACGCGCCACCTGGGTGTGGCAGCCGCAATAAAGGCACAGCTCGGCGCAGAACGGCACGTGGACATAGGCCGACACCGCCGCCCCTTCGGGCGCCGCGGCGAGCCAGCGCCCATAGGTCGCGTCGTCCACGTCGGCGGTGAAGTGGGGCGCCGTCGGATAGCTGGTGTAGCGCGGCACCGGCTGCGAATAGCGGGCGATCAGATCCGGTCTCATGGAAGATGCATCGCGCCGGATCGGGGCGCCCGCCTTGACGTGGCGCAAGGCCTTTCTGCGGCAGGGCCGGCCGGAACGCCAGGGCGTCCGGCCGGCGAACCGGGTCAGTAGGACAGGAAGGCGCCGGCGAAGATGCCCTCGGCGCGGTCGTCGCCGGCGAGCTTGAAGCGGTATTGGAGCGTGAGGTCGAGATACGACATGGGCGCCGTGTACTCGTCCTCGCGGAACCAGTAGCGCATCGTCGCCCCGGGGCCGGCGCCGAGCGCGAACGGGGTGTCCACGGTGTTGTCGTAGCTGCCGCCGATGGCGAGGAACGGCCAGAGCACCAGCCGGTTGCTGATGGCGTCGAGCCGGAACGATTCGCCGTACCGGGCCTCGAAGCTGGAGACCGTCTGGCCAGACATGGCGAAGTAGTTGTAGTCGGCGTAGATCTGCCAGGTCCGCCAGTGCGGCACGTCCACCCGAAGGTCGGTGCCCTCGCCCTTGGAATAAGCGACGCGCAGCAGCCAGTCCTGGCGGGCGGCCTGGCCGACCGGGAACAGATAGGCGGTCTCCAAGATCAGGTTCTGGTCCTTGATCGGCTTCCAGCGCGCGCCCACGCTGCCCTGGACCGTGTCCCAGCCGGCGCCGCCGCCCTCCGAATAGGCGGTGCCGTAGCCGCGCACGAACAATTCGAAGATCGCGCCGTCGCGATAGCCGATGGTCGGCGGGCGCCAGTAGATCTCGCCGCCGATGCCGACCGATCGGTTGGCGCTGATCGGCGTCGGCGCCAGCGGGTTGGAGGGGGCGATGCCGGCCGAGGAGCCGTAGCTCGCCGACAGGTAGGCGCCCCAGGTCCGGCTCAGCTCCGCCACCTCGCGGCGCAGGCCGAACAGGTATTGCGGATCGAGCGGCAGCTTGCCCTCACGGTGCTCGTCGATGGCGCGCTTGAAATAGCCGATCGCCTCGTCGTTGTGATAGGTGCGCCTTGCATTGTAGGCGGCGTCGATCAGCGTCGTGCCGCGCAGCTGCCACTTGGCGTTGGCCTCGGAGAAATATTCGTAGGCGATCTGGTCCTCGCCCACCTGGGCGGCGAGCGCCGCGAGGTCGGCCGCCTTCAGGCCGCGCAGCTCGCCGCGATTGTAGGCCTCGAGGAAGATCTGCCTCGCCTCGTCCTTGCGGCCGAGCTGGACCAGCACGCCGATGCGCGCCGAGAGCATGGTGCGCCGCTGCTGCGAGTTGGTGGCATAGACCGCCGCCTCCGAGAACGCCGCGAGCGCGCGCTCCTTGTCCTCGAGGGCGAGATAGGCGTAGCCGAGGCGCGCCTGCACGTCGTAGCTGCGCTCGTTGGCCATGGGCTTCAGCGCCGCGAGCGCGATCTCCGGCTGCTTGGCGGCGAGCGCGGCGTCGGCGAGCGACAGGCGCACGCCGCGATACTGCGACACCGCGAGGTTGCCGGAGGCGAGGGCGGCGCGGAAGTCGCGGATGGCGCCGGAATAGTCCTTCGCGCCGAGCCGCAGGCCGCCGCGCTGGACCAGCAGCGTCGCGTCGCGCGGGTTGCGGGCCAGCAGGTAGTTGGCGATCTGCTCGGCCTCGGCATACTTGCCGCGCGCGGTGAGCACCTGGAGCAGCAGCAGGCGGTAGCCGGTATTCTCCGGCGCTGCCGCCACCGCGCGCCGTGCCGCCGCCTCGGCGCGCGCATAGTCGCGCTTGGCGAGGGCGGCATAGGCCTCGGTGCCGTCGGCGTAGCCGGGGGCGCTCGCGTCGCCGCCGCCCCCGCCGCCGCCCTGGTTGGCGAACACCGAGCAGATGACGCCGTAGGTGGTGGGCTGGCAGAACACCTGCGGCGCCTGCAGGGCCGGCCGCTTGGCGGTCGGGCTCTTCTGCATCGCCAAGGCGGCCTTGCGGATCTCGTCGATCTCGCGGTTCTTGGGGTCCTCGATCGGCTCGATGAGGCTCAGCGCCTCCTCGGGCTGGCCGTTGGCGAGGGCGGCATTGGCGGCGATCAGGCGATAATTGACGTTCTCGAGGTCGGTGAGAATGTTCGAGCCGATCACCGCGTCGAAGTCCTTGCGCGCCTGGAGCGTCTTGCCGGTCTTCTGGAGCAGGTATCCGCGCACCATGCGCGGCAGCGGGTCATTCTCGTCCAGCTGGACCGCGGCGTTGGCGGCGGCGAGCGCCTCCTCGGTCTGGTCGGCGGCGAGCAGCGCCTGCAGCTGCACCATGCGGAACACGATGGCGTCGGGCGCCCGGTCCACCGCCCGCTTGGCGGCGGCGACGGCGGATTTGGTCTTGCCGGCGGCCACGTCCTTGATCGCCTGCACCGCGTCGGGCTCGGCGAGGCGCTTGTCGGTCACCGCCTTGCGGGCGACGAGCGCGGGGTCGGTGTCGCCCTGCGCCATGGCCTCGCGGATGGCGGTGGCGAGCTCCTCCAGCTTGTTGGCACGGTCGAGCGTGTCGATCAGCAGGCGCCTCCAGGCGAGGTTGCCGGGGCTCGCCTGGAGCGCCTCGCGGATGCGCGTCTCGGCGAGCGCGTTGTCGCCGTCGCGATAAGCGTTGAACGCCTCCAGCGCCTCGATGTAGCCGGGCGTGTCGGAGACGCCGGCGCCGGGCGGGGTGGTGGCGGGCACCAGGCTGCAGACCGGGCCGTAGGGCGTATCCTGGCACTTCTGGTAGGGCACCGGCAGCAGCTGGTTGGCGTTGTCGGGCACGATCTGCGGCTTTTCCTGCTGCGCCTTCGCCACCTGGCGACGCGCCGCGACGCCCGGCTCCTTGGCGTCGAGATTCTCCAGCAGCTTCAGCGCGCGGGCGGGGTGGCCGGCGGCGATGGCGGCGTCCGCCATGACGATGCGCACGTCGCGGTCGGTCTCGCCGGTGAGCACCTCGTCCTTGAGCGCCTCGTCGAAGTCCAGCTCGGCCTCCTCGATCCGCCCGAGGCGCTCGCGCAGGTAGCCGCGCAGGGTGCGGGGCAGGAAGGAGCGCGGATCGGCCTCGATGGCCTGGCTCGCCGCCTTCTCCGCCGCCTCGATCTGGCCGTCCGCGATCAGCGAATAGACCAGCAGCATGCGGTAGCTGAGGTCGTCGGGCACGAGGGCGATGGCGCGGCTCGCCGCCTCGATGGCGGCCTTGGGATTGCGGTCCGCGAGCGCCTTGTTGGCGGCCAGCGAGGGACCCTGGGCGAGGATCCGGCTCTGGGCGCGCAAGCGCGCGATCACCGTCTGGTCCTGGATGCCGGCGGCCACCGCCTCGGACGCCGCCGCCACCGATTCGGCGATGCGGTTCTGCGCCTCCAGCGAATCCATCAGCAGCAGCCAGAGCCGCGGCACGTCCGGGCGCAGCTTCAGCGCCTCGCGGGCGAGCGCGGAGGCCTGCGCGTAATTCTTGTCGCGATGGGCCTTGTAGGCCTGGTCGGCGATGCGCCATGCCTCGCCCGTGAGCTCCGGCGGCTCCACCACGGGCGGTGGCGCGGGCTGTGCGGCGCGCAGCAGCGGCGGCCCGTTCGGCGCCGCGGCCGGCGGCGCGCCGGGCTGCGGCGGGGCGCCCGGGGCCACGGACGTGGCGGGCTGCGGCGGCGCCGTGGGCGGCAAGGTGGGGCCCGTCTGCGACAGCAGCCGCGGCGGCGCCGCGAGCCGCGGCGGCTCGGACGGCTGCGCCGGCGCCCCGCCCGAGAAGGCGAGGGACATCGCGCCGGTCGAGGCGGCCACCATCAGGCCCAAGGCGATCCGCCTCAGGAGCTTCCGTTGCCGCGAACGCGCGGAGGACACGTGTCGGATATCGAGCGCGGTGGTCATGGCGCCAACGTCGCCGTAAATGCTTAAATAGCAGTTAACCTTAACGTCGGAACAACTTGGCGGACCGCAGTATTCACCAATCGTTTACTATTTCGGCGCGCCAGCCCTGCGCCAGCCGGCATCGGCGCGGGCTTTCGAGGCGGCCGCGTGGAAGGCAGAAAACACGTTGATAGACAATGTATTAGTCGTTGTCTGAGGGCCCGGGAACAAGCCGGCCCCGCGCCGCCCCCGGGGGCCCGTCCCGGCCGCACCGCGCGCAAATTCAGGCGGCAGTTCGCTTCCGGGTGTATCCGCCGTGCCACAAAGTATTCATGAATTGTTTACTTTCGGGCGCGGCGCCGGCGTCCGAGCGGGGTCGCGGTGAAAAAGATCAACCAGATCAATGCTTCAGGCACAAAAAAACCGCGCCGCCGGGTCGCAGCGGACCGGGCGGCGCGGTGGACGACTTCAGCCTGCTACCGCCGCACGCCCTGCTGCATGCGCTCGCGCCAGGTCTGCGGGCTCATCAAGGAGGCGGTGTCCCACTGGTCGGGCGATTCCGGGCCGCTGTGGAACGGACCCTCGTTGAACTGCCAGACCACCACCTGCGGCGGGGCGCGCTGGAAGTCGGGCGCCGCCAGGAACTGGAGGAAGGTCGCCCACGGCCCCACATTGCCGGGCTGCCAGGTGAGCGAGACCGGCCGGTCGATGACGCTGGAGAGCTTCTGGGGGAAGCCGAGATAAGGCTGCACGAAGCTGTTGCCCACCACGTGCACCGGCGCCGGGCCGGAGCCCAGAAGGCCGCCGCCGCTCTGGGCCGCGGCACGCACCGTGTAGAGGTCCGGCCCCACCTGCCGCTGCTGCTCGGGGGTGAGGAAGCGCTGGGCGAGGTCGCCCAGATTGCGCTGGGTGACCCACTGGCCGAGCTTGTCGCCGGTGCCCGGCTGGCCGCCGAGGCGCGGGAACTTCTGCTTGATGGTCTGGCCGACCGCGTCGGCGGCCGCTTCCGCCGCCCAGGAGGTCCAGTGGTAGTCGGCCCGGTAGAAGGCGGTCTGCTTGCCGGTCTCCACCGACTTCAGCGCCGCGCGCAGGTCCACGGTGTCGATGCCGGCCTGCCGGAGCTGACCGAGGATATAGTCGTACTGCCCCTGCACCTCCGGCGCGATGCGCACCCCGTCGGGCAGCTTGTCGACATAAGCGGAGGCCTTCAGGGGCACCAGGGCGATGACGAGGGCGATGTTGCGCCCGGCGAGCGCGGCCTTGGTGTCGCCGATCAGGCCCACCACCCTGTCGATGCCCGGCTTGTCCAGCGTCGTCAGGCTCTCCCAGCCGGGGAACAGCCATCCGCCCTTGCCCATGATGATGGTGTTCTGCGCCTGCGCCGGCGCGGGGGCGAGGGAGGCGGCGAGGAGCAGGCTCGCGGCCGCGGCGCCGAAACTGCGGCGCGAGAGGGCGCGGGAAGGTGTGGGGGGCAGCGTCATTTCTCGTCTCCCAGGAAGCGGCGCTCGGCCTCGGTCAGGGGGTGCGTCAGCGTGCGGATCGGCAGCTCCCAGACCACCAGGCGCGTTCCGTCCAGGATCTGGGGGCTGTTCATGAGGATGTCGAGCATGGCCCCGGCATATCCGCCGCCCTCGCGGCTCTTCTGGCCCACCTCGCGCGCGAGCGCGGCGGCCAGGAAATCGGCGAAGCCCGAGCGCAGGGAGAAGGAGGTGCCGATCAGGATCACGCTCGGCGCCGGCACCTCGTCCAGCAGACCGCCCGTGCGGATGACGCGGCTGGACACCTCCGGCTCCATGTCCGGCGCCGGGCCGGACCAGGGGTAGGAGCGGTCGAGGCCGGCCAGGTGCATGAGGTCGCCGACGCGCGCCTTGGGCGGGCTGACGGCGAGTTCCACCTTCTCCGTGCCCGGGCCGAGGCGCGCCGCCACGGCGGCGGCGAGCCGGTCGGCGGCGTAGCGGGCGCCCGCGGCGTTCCAGTGGGTGTCGGTGCGCAGGTAGCCGTGCGCCGGGAAGCCGGTGATCACGTCCACCTGCTGGAGGCCGAGGCCGGCGGTGCCCGCGCGCCAGGCGGCGAGGCGCCCTTGGGCCTGGCGCGACACCGGCAGGCCGCAGCTGCCCTCGCCCGACACCGAGATCTTGTCGGGCACCGGCATCACCAGCATCTCGATGCCGCGCGCTTTCATGGCGTCGCGGATCTTGGCGGCGATCCGCAGGCGGGCGGCGAGGTTGGCGTCGCCGCCCTTCTGGAAGGCGATCTCCTCGGTGATGAAGAGCCAGCCGGGGCAGCCGGCGCGCACCTGCGGGCCGGCATCGTCCAGGACCAGGTAGGTGAGGCCGGCCATCAGGGAATCGACCGCCGGCGTGCGCGGCAAAGCGGCGACCACCTGGCGATCTACCACCGCGGTCACCCCGCCGTCGATGAGGTTCTTGCCACTGGCCGCCGCGATCACCGGCGCGGTGCCGGATCCGGCGAAATGGGCGATGACGAAGCCGAAGCCGGGGAACAGCAGGGCCAGGAAACCGAGGGTGGCGATGGTACGGAACAGGTCGGCCATGCGCTTCCCCTAGAACTGGAAGTAGAGGAAGGGGACCACGGTGCGCCCCTGCAGCACCCAGACCGCGAGCAGGAACAGCGGCAGGGCGAGGACGGCGCGCAGCGTGTGGCCCGGCTCGGGCGCGGACGGGTCGATGCGCATCAGCTTCGGCAGATAGATGAGGCCGATGCCCGCCGCGAAGGTGGCGATCTCCACCGGCCGCAGGACCGCGCCCATGGCGTCGGAGACGCCGACGCCATGGTGGCCGAACAGCCCGTTGGTCATCACCCCGGCCTCGGCCCAGCTCTGCGAGCGGAACAGGATCCAGCCGAGATTGATGAACACGATCGCCAGGATGTGCCCCACCAGCGGCGGCACCTTGGGCCATCCCGACACGTCCCACAGCTTCTCGAACACCAGCGCCGCGCCGTGCCAGAGGCCCCAGACCATGAAGGTCCAGCTCGCGCCATGCCACAAGCCGCCGAGGCCCATGGTGATGAGCAGGTTGGCGCACACCCGCGGCAAGGAGGCCCGGCTGCCGCCGAGCGGGATGAAGAGATAGTCGCGCAGCCAGGTGGACAGCGAGATGTGCCAGCGCCGCCAGAAATCGCCGATGGAGGTGCACAGATACGGGTTGTCGAAATTCTCCGGGAATTTCAGGCCCACCATCAGGCCGAGGCCGATGGCCATGGCGCTGTAGCCGGCAAAGTCGAAATAAAGCTGCAGCGAATAGCCGACGATGGAGACGATCACGTCCATCGTCGAGGGATCGGGCAGGTGATAGCCGGCATCCACCACCGGGGCCAGGGTGTCGGCGATCAGCACCTTCATGGCGAAGCCCATCATGAAGCGCTCGACGCCGAACATGAATTCGGCGCGGTGAAAGGTGCGCTCCTTGAGCCGCTCCGCCACCCATTTGTAGCGCACCACCGGGCCGGCCACGAGGTGGCCGAACATGGACTGGTAGGTGGCGTAATTGATGAACGAGGGCTCGGCCGGCACGGTGCGTCGGTAGACGTCCATGGAATAGGAGATGGCGCCGAACACGAAGAAGCTGAGGCCGATGGGCAGCAGCACCTCGGCCCACCACCAGGTCACGTCCGTGCCCACCACGTCGGCGCTGTGCACCAGCATGTTGGCGTATTTGAACCAGATCAGCGCGGCGAGCGGCCAGGCGATGCCCACCAGCAGCGCCCGGTGGCGCTCCGGCTCCTCGGCGCGCGCGATCCACAGGCCGGTAAGCCACGACCAGATGGCGATGGAGACGATGAGCGGAAGGAAGTCCACCCGCCACCAGGCGTAGAAGATCCACGAGAAGGCGAGGACGCACAGATTGCGCGCGCCTGCGGGGCTCAGCGCATAGGCGATGAGAAAGGCAGGCAGGAACAGGAACAGGAAGCTGTCGGAGGCGAAGACCATGGGAGCCCGTCAGTTGGCGGAGCGATAGGGCTCGGTCTCGTCCCGCTGGCCTTTCAGGGCCAGCCCCGCCGGCGTCTCGACCAGGAACAGGCTGAAATTGTCCCCCGCCTTCAGCGGCGGCAGCTTGAGCGCCGGGGAGGCGGCGGCGCCGCAGCGGCCGGACAGGCTCGCCTCGATCGGGTTGATGACGCGCTGGCGGGTGCCGAAGGTGGCGACGTCCTCGAACACGGTGGGACCGTCCACCACCACCACGGCGCCGGCGCAGCCGGGCACGAAGTTGTAGAAGCGCAGCTGGGCCTTGAGATCGTTGCGGCCCTCGGTCGAGTCCGAGATGATCTGCGCCGGCGCGCCGCCGGGCGGGATCACCACCGTCGAGAAGCCGTCGGCGGCCGGCACCAGGCTTGCCGTCACCGGACTGCCGTCGCGCGCGAGCGCGAGCGGGACGCCGCCCTTCACGATCCGGAACAGCGTCGCCACCTCGCCGTCCGCGGCCTTGGCGGCCGGGCCGTCGCCGAAGGTGAAGCTGCCGGGCGTGCCGGAGAGGTCCACGACGCGGACGAAGGCCGAGCCCGGCGGCGGCTTCGGCGCATAGAGGCGCGCCACCTCCCCCGCCGCATGGGCGCCGGTCGCCGACACGGCGAGGGTCGCCGAGGCGAGCGCGGCAGAGGCGAGGCCGGTGAAGAGGCGGGCGAGGCGTCCGGTCGAGCGCATGGGAGAACCTTCGGCACGGGCGCGCCGGGGAGCGGCCCGTCGCGTGGGGGCGATCTTCCTCCCTCGGCGGCACAGGTCCTCGGAGCTCCTCGCTCCGTCGCCAGCCTGATCGGCGCACCTTGGGTGGGGAGAACGCTGAACAAGGTCGAGGCGCCGCTCGCGCCTGCAGATGGTGCTCTAGGGCGCAAACGTCGCCATTGCAACAGCCGCGACCATCACAGCGACGACAGGACCGGGGATTGCGGCCGCAAGCCGCCGCCCGGACACCCCGCGGCCCCCGCCCGGCGCCCGTCAGGGGCCCGCGACCCGCGCGCGCCAGCGGCCCGGCGGCAGGCCGGTATAGGCCAGGAACGCCCGGTTGAAGTGGGCCTGGTCCGAATAGCCGACCGCGAGCGCCACATCCACCAGACTGTGCCGGCCCTCGCGCATGAAGGCCATGGCCCGCGTCATGCGCGCCTCGATCACCAGGTCGCGGAAGCTGCAGCCCTCGGCCCTGAGGTCGCTCTGGATCTTGCGCCGCGACCAGCCGAACCGGAACGCCACCTCGTCGAGCCCCGGGTCGCCGATGCCCACCATGGACTGGAGCATGAGGCTGACGGCCTCGCGCGTGGAGCGCGGCAGGCGCGGCACATAATGCTGGTGGACGTCGAACAGGGTGACGCGGGGCCGGACCACCTGGGCGCGGGCGCGGCGCAGCCATGCGCTCGGGAAGGTCACCGCGAAATGCGGACGGCCGGCGCGCACCGCCACGTCGGACAGGTCGGCCACCTCGCGCGTCATCGGATCGGCGGAGAGGGCGAGCTCGATGCCCATGCCGTCCGGGCCGAGGCCCACCACCGCCTGGATGACGCGCACCATGGAGGGCAGCGCGTGCATCGCGTGCTGAGCGTGGACGCCGTCCGTTCCGCGGACGTAGCCGAACACCCAGATGGCGGTCTCCCCGCTCACCCGGAGCGACAGGCTGACGGCGTTGCATTGCAGGGCGACGAGGCGGTTCGCCCGCTGGATGGCGTGCAGCAGGTTGATGCCCGACAGGGAATAGTCCACCAGCGGGCCGAACTCCTCCGGCCGCATGCCGGCGCCGACGCGGAAGCCGAGCGCGCCGTCGCCCCGCGCCCGCGCCGCCCGCTCGAACAGCTGCGACATCCCGGCGAAGGCGAGGGGCCGGTTCGGCTGGTCGGGCTCGAAGGTGACGCCGACTTCCCGGCACAGCCGCTCGACCACCCTTTGTCCCTCGGATTGCGCGAGGATCGCGGCCAGCGGGCCGAAGCCGGACTGTCGGGCGAAATAGGGCGTCATCCCCCCTCCGGGAGTGGCGTTGATCGATGCCGCCCGGCGGCGGCAAGGCGATGCGCAAAATGGCAATACGCCTTCAGCGCAACTGTTTAGCACGTTTCCAAACAGCAATCCGCCTTGGGGTGAGCGGGGATGCGGGTGCCGATGGACGGGGGCGGCCGCGGCACGCGCAGCGTGCCGGCGGTAGGGACAGAGGCGGAGCGGCGCATGGCGGCGCCGGAGCGCGCCGTCCCTGCCGCCGTGCACCGGAGCCCGTGCCTGCCCGCCGGCCGGTCCACATTGCGACCGGCTTGCGGCTCGCGCACGCGCCCGTCCGATCCGTACCGCCGCGGCCCGGCCCCGGCTTGCGCAACCAGACCGTCCAAGACCAGACAGGAGGATCCCCATGATCGGACCGAGCGCCAGACGCCTCGCCGCCGCCCTCGTCGCGGGCCTCGCGACCACGGCGGCGATGGCCCAGACCCCGGCCACAGCACCGGCGAAGAAGCCGAACATCATCGTCATCTGGGGCGATGACATCGGCCAGTCCAACATCTCCGCCTACACCAACGGCCTCATGGGCTACCGCACGCCCAACATCGATTCCATCGCCCAGGACGGCGTGATCTTCACCGATTATTACGGCGAGCAGAGCTGCACCGCCGGCCGCGCGTCCTTCATCACCGGCCAGGCCGGCCCGCGCACCGGCCTCACCAAGGTGGGCCTGCCCGGCGCGCCCCTCGGCCTCCAGAAGGAGGATCCCACCATCGCCGAGCTGCTGAAGGGCCAGGGCTACGTCACCGGCCAGTTCGGCAAGAACCATCTCGGCGACCGCGACGAGCACCTGCCCACCGCCCACGGCTTCGACGAATTCTTCGGCAATCTCTACCACCTCAATGCGGAGGAAGAGCCGGAGAACCCCGATTATCCGAGCGAGAAGGAGTTCCCGAACTTCCGCAAGAAATTCGGTCCGCGCGGCGTGATCCACTCCTTCGCCAATCCCGACGGCAGCCAGAGGATCGAGGATACCGGCCCCCTGACGCGCAAGCGCATGGAGACCATCGACGACGACATCGCCGCCCGCTCCGCCGACTTCCTCGACCGCAAGGCGAAGGAAGGCAAGCCGATCTTCCTGTGGGTCAACTTCACCCACATGCACTTCCGCACCCATGTGAAGCCCGAGAGCCTCGGCCAGGCCGGACGCTGGATGGGCCCCTATGCGGACGCCATGATCGACCACGACAGGAACGTCGGCACGGTGCTGAAGAAGATCAAGGATCTCGGCCTCGAGGGCGAGACCATCGTCTTCTACTCCACCGACAACGGCCCGCACCTGAATTCCTGGCCGGACGCGGCGGCAACGCCCTTCCGCTCGGAGAAGAACACCAATTGGGAAGGCGCCTACCGGGTGCCCGCAATGGTGAAGTGGCCCGGCCACGTCAAGCCCGACACCGTCGCCAACGGCATCTTCTCCCACCTCGACTGGATGCCCACCCTGCTCGCCGCCGCCGGCGTGCCGGACGTCAAGGAGAAGCTGCTCACCGGCTACAAGGTGGGCAACACCACCTACAAGGTGCATCTCGACGGCTTCAACCAGCTCGACTACCTCACCGGCAAGACCGGCAAGAGTGCCCGGCCCGATTTCTTCTACTTCAACGACGAGGCGGCGCTGACCGGGCTGCGCTACGACAATTGGAAGTTCGTCTTCTCCGAGCAGCGGGCCGAGGGCACCCTGCGGGTGTGGGCCGAGCCCTTCACCCCCCTGCGCGTGCCCAAGATCTTCAACCTGCGCCTCGACCCCTACGAGCGGGCCGACGTGACCTCGAACACCTATTACGACTGGGTGCTGGACCGCGCCTTCCTTTTGGTCCCGGCGCAGACCTATGTGGCCCAGTTCGCCACCTCGTTCCGGGATTTCCCGCCGCGCCAGAAGGCGGCCACCTTCTCGGTGGACCAGATCATGGAGCAGCTCTCAAAGCCCATGTCCGGCGCCAACTGAGGCGCGGCGCGCGCCGGCCGGGCGGGATGTTCCGTCCGTCCGGCTTTCCCGCGATCCCGGACCTGCTGTTCCGGAGGCCGCCAGGGCCGCGGTCGCGCGCGCCTTTCGTGCCGCGCTCCCGCCTCGGGGCGCACCCTCGCCGCCGCCGGCGCGAGCGCCCAGACCGACCGGCCCACGTCCGCGGACGCGAAGGACCCCTCAAGGTCGAGGAACGGACCCGCGACCAGCCCATCAACCTACCCGGAGGACGCGGACGTCCTCGGCGTCTGGTACAGCGCCCGGTACAACGGCCTCGACAAGAAGTCGGCGATCAATATTCCCCGGGGGGGGGGGCGCAGATCCACAACGTGACCGTCCATTGCAGGGAGCATCCGGTCGAAAGGATCCTTCAGGCCATAGACGCCCTGCGGAAGGCCGAGAAGGCGAATCGCTGGCCTCGGCCGGGGGCGGGCCGGCTTGCGGCGGCCGCCTGACGACGCCGGGCGCAAGCTCGCTTATGATCGCCATGCGCGGCGGTGCGGCCGCGCCCGGTCCGCCGCGAGCGCACGCGCCGATCAGCGCGCACCCAAGCTGATTGGACGACGCGTTCTCCTTCATCAATTTAGAGGGCGATCCAGCGGTCAAATTGGTTCAATTTGGCCGGTTCGCGCTCCCGCAGGATGCATGATGGGAAGAGCGCCGTTGCGCCGCAAAAACCCGGGCCCGCGCCCAAGCCGGTTCCGCTGATGGAGCGCCTCCTGCCGTCCCTTCGGCGCCGGGCGCGGGCGCTGATGGCGCCGCTCGCCGCCGCGCTCGCCGCCGGCCTTCTCGCCGTGGCCGTCCTCGCCGCCACCTTCGCGGCGCGCGGCTCCGGCGCGCCGGGCCTCGGCGCCGATGTGCCGGCGGATGTCGGCCGCCGCGCCGCCTTGGCGCCGCGGGATCATGTGGGCTCCACCGCCTGCGCCGGCTGCCATGGGGCGCAGGCGAAGGCGTGGGCCGCCTCCCACCACGCCTTTGCCATGGCGGCGGCGACGCCCACGAGCGTGCGGGGCGACTTCTCGGGCGTCACCGCGCAGCATTTCGGCGCCACCGCCCGCTTCCTGCGCGACGGCGACCGCTTCCTGGTGGAGACGCAGGGACGGGACGGCGCGATCGAGACCTTCGAGGTCTCCGACGCGTTCGGCCTCACGCCGCTGCAGCAATATCTCGTGACCTTTCCGGACGGGCGCCGCCAGGTCCTGCCCTGGGCCTGGGACAGCCGGCCGCAGGCGGCGGGCGGCCAGCGCTGGATCCATGTCTACCCGCAGGAGGTGAAGCCGGGCGACCCGGAACACTGGACCGGCGTGCTGCAGACCTGGAACCACATGTGCGCCGAGTGCCACTCGACGGCGCTGTCGAAGGGCTACGACCCGGCGGCGAACACCTACAGGACCACCTTCTCCGAGGTGAGCGTCGGCTGCGAGAGCTGCCACGGGCCGGGGGCGGGCCATGTGGCCTGGGCGACCGCCGCGCCGCGCCAGGATCTGCCGCTGAAGGGCTTTTCCGCCGCCTTTGCGCGCCGCCCGCCGGTGGACTTCACCCCCGATCCGGCGACCGGCAGCCCTCAGGTCGCCACGCCTTTGCGCCCGGCGGGCGACGAGGTGGAGATGTGCGTCCGCTGCCACGGCCGGCGCGGCTTGCTCTCGGAGGACTGGAAGCCCGGGCGTCCGCTCGCCGACACCCACCTGTCCGCCTTCCTCTCCGAGGGGCTGTTCGAGGCCGACGGGCAGATGCGCGACGAGGTGTTCAACGACCACACCTTCAAGCAGTCCAAGATGTACGAGAAAGGCGTGGTCTGCACCGACTGCCACGATCCCCATTCGGGACGGCTGAAGGCCGAGGGCGCCGCCGTCTGCGCCCATTGCCACGCGCCCGAAAAGTTCGCGGCAAAGGCCCATACCGGCCATCCGCAAGGTCCCGGCGCGCCCGACTGCATCTCGTGCCACATGCCGGCGCGCACTTTCATGCGCGTCGACGTGCGCCACGACCATTCCTTCCGCATTCCCCGTCCCGATCAGTCGGTCAAGCTCGGCACGCCGAACGCCTGCACCGACTGCCACGCGGACAAGTCGGCCGAATGGGCCGCCGCCGCGGTCGAGGCCTGGCACGGCCCGGAGCGCAAGGGCTTCCAGACCTATGCCGACGCCTTCGCCGGCGCCCGGCGCGGCGATCCCTCCGCCCGCGAGAAGCTGATGGCCCTCGCCCTGGCGCCGCGCGTGCCGGGCGTGGCGCGGGCGAGCGCGCTCGATGCGCTGGCCCGCTTTCCCTCCCGGGCCGCCCAGCAGGTGCTGGAGAAGGGGCTCGCCGACCCCGACCCGCTGGCGCGGGTGGCCGCGTTGCGCGCCCTCAACGGCCAGCCGGCCGACCGGCGCTGGACACTGGCGGCGCCGCTGCTCGACGATCCCGTGCTGGCGGTGCGGCTCGCGGCGGCGCGCGCGGTGGCGGACACGCCGCCCGCCCGCGTGCCGGAGGCGGACCGCGCCAGGCTCGCCTCGGCGCTCCAAGCCTACGAGGCCTCGCTCTGGCTCAATTCCGACCGTCCGGAAGGACGCGCGAACCTCGCCACCTACTTCCTGCTCCGGGGCGATGCGGCGGCGGCGGAGCGCGAGCTTCGCGCCGGCCTCGCGCTCGATCCGGGTGCCGGCGAACTGGCGGTGAACCTCGCCGATCTCTACCGCCGCACCGGCCGGGAGGCGGAGGGCGAGCGCCTCCTGCGCGAGACCCTGCCGCGCAGCGCGGCACCGGCCATGCTGCACCATGCGCTGGGCCTCAGCCTGGTGCGCCAGAAGCGCACCGTCGAGGCGGTGCAGGCGTTCGAGACCGCGGCGGCGCTCGCCCCGGAGGATCCCACCTTCGCCTACGTGCTCGCGGTGGCCCTGCGCTCCACCGGGGAGGAGGCCCGCAGCCGTGCCGTGCGCTCCGCCGCGCTGGCGCGCGCGCCCTACGACGGCAACCTCCTCGCCCTCGCCCTCAACGACGCGCTGGCGACCGGCGACGTCGCGGCGGCGCGTCCGCTCGCGGGGCGCCTCGCTCGGCTGCATCCGGACGATCCCCGGTTTGCCGATCTCCTCGCCCGCCTCCGGGTGACGCCGCCGCGATAGGGCCTGCGCCCCGCATCCGATGAGGACGGCAGCGCCTGCGCGCTGCCGGGCGCCCGCTACGCGCCGGACATCAGGTCGCCGCGCGCCCCGGCGCCCTGGGGCCCGGTCTCGCGGAACGGCTTGAGGAAGTCGCCGCCCCGCAGGGAGGGATGGCAGCGCTCGTAGGGCGGCGGGAAGTAGGCGTTGGCGCCGAGCGCCTCCGCCGCGTGCCAGGCCCAGCGAGGATTGTAGAGCATGCCCCGGCCGAGGGCGACGAGGTCGGCCTTGCCCTCGCGCAGGATCCCTTCCGCCTGGGCGGGCTCGGTGATCAGCCCCACGGCGATGGTGGGAATGTCCACCTCGGCGCGGATGCGCGCGGCGAGCGGCACCTGGTAGCCCGGCGCGACGGCGATCTTCTGCTCCGGCGTGCTGCCGCCGCTGGAGGCACAGACATAGTCGCAGCCGCGCGCCTTCAGGCGCTGCGCGAACACCACCGATTCCTCCAGCGTCCAGCCGCCCTCCGCCCAGTCGGTGCTGGTGATGCGCACGCCGAGCGGCCGGTCTGCCGGCCAGGCCTCGCGCACCGCCTCGAACACTTCGAGCGGGAAGCGCATGCGTGCCTCCAGCGCGCCGCCATAGGCGTCCGTGCGGGCATTGGCGAGCGGCGTCAGGAAGGAGTGCAGCAGATAGCCATGGGCGTTGTGGATCTCCAAAAGGTCGAAGTCGAGCGCCAGCGCGCGCCGTGCCGCCGCCGCGAACGCCCGGCGCACCTCGCCGAGCTCCCCGACGCTCAGGGCGTGGGGCGCCGGACGGCCGGGATAGGCCACGGGCGAGGCGCTCTTGAGCTCCCAGCCGCCATTGGTCCCGTCGAGGGCGATCTGCTTTTCCCAGGGGACGGACACCGAGCCCTTGCGGCCGGCATGGGCGAGCTGCATGCCGAGGAAGGCGCCCCCATGACGCCGGCAGAAGGTCAGCGCGGCCCGCAGCGGGGCGATGTGGTCGTCCGACCAGATGCCGAGACAGGCGGAGCTGACGCGGCCGGCGGGCTCCACCGCCGTCGCCTCGGTGATCACGAGGCCGGCGCCGGAAACCGCGAGGTGGCCGAGATGCATCAGGTGCCAGTCGGTGGCGAACCCTTCGGGCGTCGCCGAATACTGCCCCATGGGCGAGACCACGATGCGGTTCGGCAGCTCGACACCGCGCAGGCGGAAGGGCGAGAACAGGAGAGGCTCGGTCATGGTCGATCCAGGGGGCTGTCGCAACGACCCGCGCGCCGAGGCCCCTCCCGTGCGCAAGGTTCGACACCTCAGGCGTCGAGCGTGAGATCGGATGTCGGCACCGCGCGGCAGGTGAAGCACAGGCCGTCGTCGAGGCCGGCGATTTCGGACAGATGCGCGACCCCGCCGGAGACGATGCCGACAGCGCAACTTTCGCACTGGCCGACCCGGCAGCCGTTCGGCAGGTCGAGCCCGCCGGCCTCGGCGCAGGCGAGGATGGTGCCCTTCTCCGGCGTCCAGTCCATGGACCGGCCGGAGCGGGCGAAGACGACGCGGTGGGTGCCCGCGGGCACCGTGCCCGTGGCCGGGCCGCTCCAGAAGCGTTCCTGGAAGATCTCGAAGCGCGGCACGCCGCGGGCGAGAAGGCCGTCCGTCACCGACCGCATCATGGCGTCCGGCCCGCACAGATAAAAGCGCGCGCGGGCGGCGATCAGGCGGTCGTCGATGGCGGCATCGGTGATCCGCCCGACGACGTCGGCGCGATCGTGCGGACCCGGACGGGAGAGGTGCCGCAGCACGGTGAGGTTCGCCAGCCGCTCGGCATGGCGCGCGAGCTCGGCCGCGAAGGCTTCCGCGGCGCCGTCCCTGCTCCCGTAATGCAGGATCACCTGCGGCTCGCCGGCGGCACCGACCAGCGTGCGCAGATAGGCGATGAAGGGCGTGATGCCGACGCCGGCCGCCAGCAGCACCACCGGAAACTCGTTCCGCAAGGGCAGCGCGAACAGGCCGCCGGGCGCCTGGCATTCCACCGCGTCGCCGACCGCCAGCGCCGTCGCCCAAGGCGAGAAGCGTCCGCCGTCGAGCCGCCGCACCGTCACTTCGTAGAACGAGGGTGCCGGAACGGCCGCGCAGGAGAGGGAGTAGGAGCGCGAGACCCCTTGGCGATGGAGCGTGATGTGCTGGCCCGGCCGGAAGCCCGGCAGGGCGCCACCGTCGCAAGGTTCGAGGCGCAGCGTCACCACGCCGGCGCACTCCTCCCGCCGCGCGGCGACGCGGAAGGCGCGCCGGCCGATCCAGGCGCCCTCGCCTCCGCGCTCCACCTCGCAGGCGAACGAGCGCAGGCCCGGCGCGCCGCTGAGCGGGTCGCCGGCGGCGCCCGAGATCAGGTTGTTGTAGTTGAATCCCTCCGGATCGCCCGCGACGCTGCCGGGCAGACCGAGATCGGGGCACGCCTGCCACCAGCCATAGTCGGCGACCACGGTTCCGGGCTGGACTGAGGGGTCGATGCGCGCCTTGAAGCGCGCGGCGCCGACGCGGCTTGTGAGCCGCACCCAGTCGCCGCCGGTGATGCCGCGCGCCTGCGCGGTCTGAGGATCAAGGCTCGCCTCCGGCTCCGGCGCGCGCCGGCGCAAGGCGACGATGTCGCGATGCTGGGCGTGGCAGTAATTGCCGCGATTGCCGGTGGTGAGCACCAGCGGGAAGCGGGCGGAGGGCGCTTCGGCCGGCGGGACGAAGCCCGGCAGCGGGTGGTAGCCGTGCCGCAGCAGAAGCTCGGAATAGAGCTCGATCCGCCCGGTCTCGGTGGCGAACCCCGCCTGCTCATACTTGCGGGGGCGCCATTCGAGCGGCAGGCGGATGCCCGCCGGCCTCTGGCGCAGCTGCGCCACCGTGAGGCCGAGGGGCTCCAGCACGTGGTTCCAGCCGGCCTCGATGCTGCCGCCGAAGAAGTGGTCGCCGAGGCCAAGGCGGCCGGCGAGGTCGAACACGATCTGAAGGTCCGAGCGGCAGGCCCCGAGCGGCGCGACCATGGGCTGGCGCAGCTGCACCAGCTCCTCCGCCTCCTGGGTGATCTCGAAGCCGACGCGCAGGCTCTCGCGCTCCCAGGCGCTCGCCACCGGCAGCACGATGTCGGCGAGCTCGGCGGTGGGGTTGAGGAACAGATCGCAATGGACCTGGAAGTCCAGCGCCTCGAGCGCGGCCCGCGCGCGCGCAGGCTCCGGATGGGCGACCAGGATGTTGGAGCCGAAGCCCACCAGCGCCCGCACCCGGTAGGGCGCGCCCTCGAGGATCGCCCGCGAGAGGTCGCGCGCGGTGACCCAGCCGTTGCGCGCCGGCCCGAGCGGGCGCGCGTCGATGCCGAGCGCCTTGGCGCGCTGGGTTGCGGACAGCAGGGACGGCGGGTTGATGCCGCGGGCGGGATGCTTGGCGAACAGCACGTTGCCGCCCGGCGCGTCGAAGCAGCCGGTCAGGGCGTGCAAGGTGGCGATGGCGCGGTCGGTTTGGGTGGCGTTGGTGTGCTGGCCGATGCCGGTCCAGCCGTAATAGCTCACCGCTTTCGCGCCCGCGAAGGCGTCGGCGAGGGCGAGCACTTGCGGCGCCGAAATCCCGGTCTCGGCCGCGACCCGGTCCGGCGTGAACGGGGCGAGCGCCGCGCGATACAGGGCGAAGGCGGTGCTGCAGGCGCGCGGGCCGGATTGGGTCTCGACCGCCAGCGACGCTTCGAGGTCCGGCGCCGCGACCTCCCCCGCCGGCGCCAGCGCGCCGGAGCGCGCATCGACCGCCACGTAGCACCCGCCGTCGGCCCAGCCGAGGTCGGCCCCGCGCAGGAAGCGCCCGGTGTCGGCACGCACCAGGAGCGGCCCGTTGGTCCAGGCCGCGACGAAGGCGCGGTCGAAGCTTGCGCGCTCCACCAGCAGCCGGGCGATGCCGAGCGCCAGCGCGCCGTCGGTGCCGGGCCGCACCGGGCACCAGATGTCGGCGCCCGCGGCGCTGCCCGAGCGGTGCGGATCGATCACCACCAGCCGCGCGCCGCGCGCCTGCGCGTCGCCGATCGCCTGGGCCTGGGCGAGCCAGGAATTGGCCGGATCGTGGCCCCACAGCACGATCAGGTCGCTGGCGCGGTAATCGGGGGTCGGCAGGCCGCAGCCGAAGGTGAAGGCGTGACCGTAGTCCTTGTGCCAGTTGCACAGCTCCACGGCGAAGCAGTTGTTGGGGCTGCCGAACAGGCGCACGAAGCGCTGCAGCCAGTCGGTGCTGTCGGAGATCGGGCTGGAGCTCTGCGACGTGATGGCGAAGGCGACGCTCTCCGGTCCGCTTTCCGTGCGCAAAGCGTCGAGGCGCCCGGCGATCTCGGCCATGGCCTCGTCCCAGCCGATCTCGCGCCAGCCGGGGTCGGCGGCGCCCTTGGGCGCCGTGCGGCGCAGCGGCACGGTGAGCCGGCGCGCGTGATGGGCGATCTCGGGCGCGGCCCGGCCCCTTCGGGCAGATGGCGCGGCCGGTGGGATGGGACGGGTCCGGGCGCACCTCGACCAGGCGGCCGTTCTCCACCACGTTGAGCGTGCCGCACCGCGAGCGGCACAGAGCGCAGAAGCCGGCCTTCACCGCCATGGCGCCGCGCCGCCCGCCTGCCCGCCGCGCTCACGCCTCCACATAGACCACGCCTTCCATGATGCGGCGCGCGGTGCGCCCGAACGCGGCGCGGGTGACTGCGGGCGTGCCCGCTGTGCCGTCCACCTCCGCCTCCGCCTCCACCACCCCGGCGGGATGGCCGATGCGGATCGGCGCGCCGGGCGCCACCGGCCGGGCGAGCGCGCCGGCGATGCTCCCGGGCAGCCGCGCGGCGACGCCGGTGCAGGCGATGCTGGTGGCGGCGAAGGTGGGATGGACGCGCTCCAGGAAGATCAGCCGCGCGGCGAGGTCCATCTCGTGCGCGGCGATCTCGCGCCCGCCGGGATGGCTGCGATAGGAGGCGGGCGGACCGACGATCACCACCATGGGCGTCACCCGGCTGTCCTCGCGCGCCTTGGCCGGATCGTCCACCAGGCCGAAGCGCAGGGCCGCCAGGCCGCGCACATGCTCCAGCTGGTCCATGAGGCTTGGCCGGCGGTGGATCTCCTCCGCGCTCTCGGTGGCCGCGAGGCCGAAATCCGCCGCCCGCACGAACACGTGCGGATTGGCGATGTCCACCAGCGACACCTCGATCGTCCCGCGGCCGGGCACGTCCATCGGCTCGCGCGCGCGGCCGGTGGGCAAGAGCGCGCCGCTCGCGGCGCCGGCGGTGTCGGAGAAGTCCACCAGGATCTTGGCGCCCGACCCCGGAACGCCGGGAATGACATAGTCGCCGTGCTCGATGGCCCGTCCGTCCACGACCGGGACCTCGACGGTGATGATCCGGCGCAGATTGGTGTTGAAGATGCGCACCGCCGCGAACGGCGCCGGCGCGTCCGGCTGTGTCCTGACCAGGCCGCGCTGCACCGCGTGGAGCCCGACCGCCGCGACGATGTTGCCGCACGGGCTGGCAAAATCGATGGCGGCGCGCTCCAGCTCCACCTGCCCGAAGGTGTAGGTGAGGTCGGCGGCCCCGCGTCCCGGCCCGATCAGCGCCAGCTTGCTGGTGAGCGGATCGCCGCCGCCGAGCCCGTTCACCTGGCGGCGGTCGGGCGATCCGAACACGGCGAGGACGACGCGCAGGCGCTCCGCCGCGTCCGCCGGCAGGTCGGCCTCGTCGAGGAACACCCCCTTGCTGGTGCCACCCCGCAGCAGCGCGCAGCGAAGCTCGCGAAACATCGTTTCAATCCTCCCGGCGGCGCTTCCCGTCGCCATCGCGATCGGCTATCGTCCATTTTCATAGAACATAGTTCTGCAATATAGAACAGTCGAGAGGGAACGATGCGCAGGAGAGAATTCCTTCTGGGGGCGGCCGCCGCGTGCGCGCTTCCCGTGCCGGGCCTCGCCCAGTCCTATCCCGACCACCCGGTGCGCGTCGTCGTCGCCTTCGCCGCCGGCGGGGGCACCGACCTCATCGGCCGGACGGTGGCGCAGCGCCTCCAGGCGGTCCTCGGCCAGCCCTTCGTGGTGGAGAACCGCGGCGGGGCGGGCGGCAACATCGGCACCGACCTGATCGCCAAGGCGCCGGCGGACGGCTATTCCCTGCTGCTCGGCTACAGCAGCAACTTCGTCATCAGCCCATTCCTCTACGACGATCTCGCCTACAAGCCGCTGAAGGACTTCGCGCCGGTCTCCCTGGTCGCGACCGCGACCAACATCCTCGCCGCCCACCCGTCCTTGCCGGTGAGCACGCTGAAGGAGCTGCAGGCCTACGCCAAGGCTAATCCGCGCAAGATCTATTTCGGCACCGCCGGGGTGGGCACGCTCGGCCACCTGACCGGCGAGCTGTTCGGCTCGGTCGCCGGCGTCGAGATCGTCCACGCGCCCTACAAGGGCAACAGCGCGGCGCTCACCGATTTGCTCGCCGGGCGCGTGCAGCTGTTCGCCGGATCCCCCGCCGTGGTGATGGAATTCGTCCGCAACGGCCGCCTCAAGGGCCTCGCCGTGGCGAGCGCCGGGCGCGAGTCGGGCATGCCGGAGATCCCCACCTTCATCGAGCAGGGCTTCGCCGTGGAGGCGCTGGCCTGGTTCGGCCTCCTGGCGCCGGCCGGCACCCCGCCGGCGGTGATCGAGACCCTGAACAAGGCCGTGGTCACGGCGCTCGACGACGCCGCGGTGAAGGAGAGCTTCGCCAAGCTCGGCTACGCGGTGCGCACCAGCACCCCGGCCGCCTTCACGGACTTCATCCGGACCGACTACGAGCGGTGGCAGAAGGTCATCAAGACCGCAGGCATCAAGGCCGAGTAGCCACCCGCCGCCCCGGCGCCGCGTGCGGCGCCGGGGCGGCCACGCCCCAGTCGGCGAGCACCTCGGCGGCATCGCAGCCGAGCGGTCCCATGGCGCGCCGCACCTGCGCCGGGCGCGCCGGGAGGCGGATCGGCGTGGCCAAGAGCGGCCATGCGGCGCCGAGCGGCGAGGTGCCGGCGGCCATCAGGCCCCGTGCCCGCACGCGCGCGCCCTGCGCCACCTCGCTCACGCTCAGAACCGGCGCCGCCTGCACCCCCATGTCCGCGAGCCGGCGCACCACCTCGCTCCGCGAGAGGCCCGGCGGCAGATCGGGCACGCCGGGGCGGTCGGCCGTGCGCGCCACCGCCACATGCCCGTCCGCGCAGGCCAGCACGGCGGTGGTCGCCGCCGTGGCGCCGTTCCATTCGAGGCGCGTCATCCAGGCCGCGGCGTCGAGCATGGACAGGTCGATGAACTGGCCCGCGCCGGTGCGCGCGCGCTGGTCGAGGGCGGCGAGGATGAACACGAGCCCGAGCTGCCCGCCCACGAGATCGATCAGCGAGATGCCGGCCTTATAGGGCACGCCGTCGTGCTGGATCGCGTCCATGATGCCGGCGGCGGCCTGGATGGTGGTGTCCATGGCGCCGCGCGCGCGGTCCGGGGCGTCGGCGCCGAAGCCGCTCACGGCGCAGTAGACGAGGCGCGGATTGATGACCTCGAGCGCCTCCGGCGCGAAGCCGAAGCGGCCGAGCGCGCCCGGTTTCATGTTCTCCACCAGCACGTCCGCCTGGGCCACGAGCGCGGCGAAAGTGGCGGCGTCGTCCGGATCGCGCAGGTCCAGCGTCACCCCGCGCTTGTCGCTGTTGCTCATGGTGAAGAAGTAGCCCTGCCCGTCGCGCAGCGGCGGCAGCAGGCGCGCCGGCTCGCCGCCGGGCGGCTCGATCTTCACCACGTCGGCGCCGAACGCGCCGAGCTGGCGCGCGCACAGCGGCGCTGTGGTGTACTGGCCGATCTCCAGCACCCGGAGCCCGGCGAGCGCGGCCTCCGGCGCGCCTGCGGCGGCGGGGCGGGCCGGCGTCCGTCGGCGCGCGAGGAGGTCGCCCACGAAGCTGCGGTCCGCACCGGCGCGCGCCACCGCGTCTGGTGCCCGCCCGTGGGCCCGCGAGCCGCGGAACAGCGCGCCCGGCACCTTCGCTGTGGCGCCGTCCGCCGTCGCGACGGACTGGACCATGCCGCGGTGGCGCAGGTTGCGCTCGCCGGCGAGGTCGGCGATCCGCGCCACCGGGCCGGCGGGGATCGCGCCGGCGTCGAGCCGGGCCACGCACTCGGCCACGGAGAGGCCCGCGGTCCATTGCTCCATCAGCCGGTCGACCTCGGGATTGTGGGCCACCCGGCCGGTGGGCATGGTGAAGCGCGGATCGTCGGCGAGGTCGGCCCGGCCGATGATCTGGCAGATCCGCACCCACTGGTCGTTCGACCCCGAGCAGACCATCACCCAGCCGTCGCGGGCGCGGTAGGCGTTCCACGGCGACATGGAGGGGTGGTGGTTGCCGATGCGGTTCGGCGTGCCGCCCGCGAAATGGCGCGGCAGGAAGGTGGTGAGCATGCTGAAGGCGCAGTCGAACATGGCGACGTGCGCCTGCTGCGGCGCGCCCGACCGCGCCCGCGCGCCCAGCGCCAGCAGCACCGAGGATGCCGCGTAGAACCCGGCGGTGAACTCCAGGATCGGGATGTTGCAGGGGATCGGCGGCCCGTCGGGATCGCCGGTCACGTCCATGACCCCCGAGAGCGCCTGGACGAGGCCGTCGGGCAGGGCCGGCGCGTCGCCTTCCGCGCCGAACGCCGTGACGTCGCAGGCGAGCCCCGCGTCGGCAATCGCTGCCGCGACCGGGCCGGGCCAGGCCCGGTCGAGGTCGCTCGAGACCAGCACCGCATCCGCCGTGGCGATGAGCGCGGCCGCGTCGGCCGCCGCCTCCGGCCGGTCGAGCAGCAGGCTGCGCTTGCCGGCGGCGAGGCTCGTGCGGTGCGGCCCCTTGGTGTTGGGGCCGCCCGGCGTTTCGGGCTCGATCAGCACCACCGTGGCGCCGAGCTCGGCGAGCAACGCGCCGCAGACCGAAGCGCCGATGCGCTCGCCGATTTCGACGATCACCAGATCGGGCGAGAGAGGGGTCTTCATGTCCGGACGGCTCCCCTGTGCTCCACGCGGCCGGCGTCGGATCGCTTCATGGATGTCACGTCTCCTCCTCGAAGGCGAGTTCGCGCGTCTTGCGCACGGTCGGCAGCACCACGATGATCAGCAGGCCCACGGCGAGCAGCAGCAGCACCGCGCTGATGGGCCGGGTGACGAACACGCTCGGATCGCCCGACGACAGAAGCATGGCGCGCCGCAGGTTCTCCTCCAGCAGCGGGCCGAGCACGAACGCCAGCAGCAGCGGCGCCGGCTCGCACCGCCACTTGGTGAGCGCGTAGCCGAGCAGGCCGAAGACGATCAGCAGCAGCACCTCGAACGAGGAGTTGTTGACGCTGTAGACGCCGATGCAGGAGACCACCAGCAGCACCGGATGGAACATGCGGTAGGGCACCTTGAGCAGCGCCACCCAGACGCTGATCAGCGGCAGGTTGATGATCACCAGCATGATGTTGCCGATCAGCATGGAGGCGATGATGCCCCAGAACAGGTCGGGGTTCTTGGTCATGACCTGCGGGCCGGGCTGGATGCCGTGGATCATCATCGCCCCGGCCATCAGCGCGATCACCGCATTGGACGGGATGCCCAAGGTGAGCAGCGGGATGAAGGAGGTCTGCGCCCCGGCATTGTTGGCGGCCTCGGGCGCCGCGACGCCTTCCACCGCACCCCTGCCGAACCGCTCCGGATGCTTGGCGATGCGCTTCTCGAAGGCATAGGCCGCGAAGGCCGAGAGCGTCGCCCCGCCGCCCGGCAGCAGGCCGAGGATGGCGCCGAGGATGGTGCCGCGGATCGCGGCGGGCGTCGCCTCCCGGAAGTCCTGGCGGCTCGGCATGAGCCGCCCGATCTTCGCCTGCACCAGCGAGCGGTATTCCGGACTCTCGAGGTTGCGCAGGGTCTCGCTGATGGCGAACAGGCCCATGGCGAGCGGCACGAAACCGATGCCGTCGTTGAGCTCGGGAATGCCGAGGGTCATGCGCGGCTGACCGGTGTTGATGTCGGTGCCGATCATCGACAGGAAGAAGCCGAGCACGATCATGCCGAGCGCGGAGAGCACCGAGCCGCGCGCGAGCACGATGGCGGCGATCATGCCGAGCACCATCAGCGAGCAGTATTCGGCCGGCCCGAACAGCAGCGCGACCTCGGCCAGAGGCGGTGCGAACAAAGCGATGAAGAAGGTGGCGAACACGCCGGCGAACAGCGAGGCCAGCGCGGCGATGGCAAGCGCCGGCCCGGCGCGGCCCTGACGCGCCATCTGGTAGCCGTCGAGGCAGGTGACCACCGAGGAGTTCTCGCCCGGCAGGTTCACCAGGATCGCGGTGGTGGAGCCGCCATAGGAGGCGCCGTAATAGATGCCGGCCAGCATGATCAGCGCCGAGACCGGCTCCAGATAGAAGGTCACCGGCAGCAGCATGGCGACGGTGGCCACCGGGCCGAGGCCGGGCAAAACGCCGATGAGCGTGCCGATCAGCGCGCCGACCAGGCAGTAGATCAGGTTGGCCGGCTGGGCGGCGATGGCGAAGCCGGACAGGAACTGGCTGAAGAGATCGAACATCAGAAGATCTCCGGCCAGAGCGGCATGGGCAAACCGAGGGCATCGACGAAGACCAGGCTGGCCGCGACGGCCAGCCCGACGGCGAGGATCACCGTCTCGCGCCAGCGGGTCTCCGCGTCGGCGAGCCCGGCGATGACGACGACGCCGCAGACCGTGATCGGCAGGCCCAGGCGGTCGAGGCCCATGGAGAAGAAGGCAATCGCGGCGCAGACCAGAAGCACCGGGCGCAGGTTCCACCGCTCCAGGGCTTCCGGATCGGCGACCAGGCTGCGCGCCGCGATGGCGAGCCCGAGGGCGATCAGCAGGTAGGCGCTGGCGGTGGGCAGCCAGCCTGGGCCCATCCGCACCGCGGTCCCCACCTTGAGGTTCTGCGACAGCCAGAGGCCGGCGCCGGCGATGGCGATGAACGTCGCTCCCGTCAGAACATCGTTCCAATTGTGCACGCGCAGGCCGTGGCCGTTTGCGCGCGCGGGCTCCCATTCGGCGGGTGCGCCGAGGGGTGCGCCGAGGGGGGCGCCCTTGGGCTCGGTGTCCATGTGTTCCTCCCATTGCGGCATCTTCGGCCGTCAGGATCGGTTGCCGATCTCACGCTTGTAGTTCTGGATCCGCTGCTTCAGGCCCGGCCGCGCCACCGAGGCGGCGAGGTCGGCCATGTCGGCCGCCCGCGTGTCCGGGCGCAGAGCGCGCGTGATGGCCGCGCGCGTCTCCGGCGCGACGAGGTCGAGGCCGGCGAGGATGGCCGCGCGCCGGTCCGGCCAGGCGGACGGTGGGGCGATCTCGTCCGCAAGCCCGCTGGCGCGGGCGGCGTCGGCGTCGACCTCGACGCCGTCCAGGATCAGCCGCCGCGCGCGCTCGCGCCCGACGACGGCGCCCAGGCGGCGCGTGCCGAGCACCACGCCGAATCGGACGCCGGGGAAGCGGAATGTCGTCTGTGGCGCCGCGATGCGTCGCGCGCAGGCGCCGAACAAATCGGCGCCGGCGCCGAACACGCGCCCATGCGCCAGCGCGAGCGTCTCGCCGGGAAAATGATGCACCGCCTGCAGCAGCGTCTCCAGCTGCAGGAATCTGAGGGCGAGATCGCCGTCGCTCTGCGCGTCGAGGCCGCCGAGATCGAAGCCGGAGCAGAAGCTTGCCCCCAGGCCCTCGAGGACGAGCAGGCGCGTGCCGTCCTGCGCCGCCTGGGCGACCGCCGCGCTCAGCGCCAGCACCAGCCCGGCGCTGAGCGCGTTGCCGCGCGCGGGCCGGTCCAGCATGAGGCGGGTCACCGGCCCCGCCTGCTCGATCGTCAGTTCGCTGACGCTGTGCCCTTGGGCGATGGTCATGGGACGGTCGGTCTCCCTGTTCCCCTGCGGCATGGATGAATCTGCGCGGCCGGCCTGTGAAGGAGCTTCCGGTGCAAAGAAATGGAACGTTGTTTCGACAAATGTCAACGGCGATCCACCGGGCGGATCACGGCGCGATGTCCTCGGGCGGAACGAAGTACGGCGTGGGCTCCAGTTCGGCCTCGTTGAACCGGTGCATGCTCTCCCGGTAGGCCTGGTAATCGGCGACGAACAGCTCGCGCGCGATGGCACCGGCGGCGCGCGTGGTGCTCCCCCGTACCGCCGGCAGGTCGCCGGCGAGCGCCCCGTGGCTGAGGCTCGCGCCGAAGCTCAGGAGATAGATGCGGCCCACCTCGGGCGCTTGCCCGTCCGCCGTCGGGGTCATCTGGAAGTCGGCGCTGAGATAGGGCAGGCGGGCAAGGGCGGGGAAGCGCGCCGCCTCCTCGGGCGGAACGCGCGCGCCCCAGGTCTCGATGTGCGGCAGCAGCGGCCGCAGATAGGGCACGTCGGAAAGGTCGACATTGAAGCCAGTGGCGAGGATCGCCGCGTCGAAGCGGTGCCGGCCCTTCGCCGTGACGATGTCGATGCCGTCGGCATCCGGGACCACGTCCGTCCAGGGCTCGGCAAAGCGCAGCTCGAAGCCGGCATGGCGGGTGCAACGCAGCACCGATTCGTGGGGCGGCGGCATCTGCAGGCTGGTGACGTGGCTCATGAAATTCCAGCGCGAAGCGTCGTCCATGGCGGGAAAGCCGTGCTGGAAGCCGGGAAAGACCATCCAGCGGGACTTGTTCACCTGCGGCAGGACTGGCCGGCGGCAGAACAGGACCGCCGCGGCGGCGCCCGCTTCGAGCGCGGTGCCGGCATTGTCCAGCGCCGAGGCGTTGGCGCCCAGGATCGCCACGCGCTTGCCCCTAAGCGGGGCGAAGTCGATGGCATCGGCGGAATGGTGGATGCGCGGATGGCGGTCGCCACGCGCGATGCCGAAGGAGGGGAAAGCGGGGATCTGGCGCCCGCCCGCGCCCTCGCGCCCGGTGGCGAGCACCACGTTGCGGCAATAAACGCTTTCGTGTCCGCGCGGACCCTCGATCTGCGCGCGCAGCAGCCCGCCGGCGGGCTCGAGCGCGACGAGGCGCGTCTCGTTTTCCACCGCAATGCCCAAGACGCGCCGCAGCCACAACAGGTAAGCGAGCCAGTCCAGGCGGTGGATCTTGTAGAGCTCGTCCCAGCTGCGCTGCTGCGCCTCGTGCCAGGCGCGGAAGGTCAAGGACGGCACGCCGAGGTCCGGGCCGCACTGGCGCTTGGGCGAGCGCAGGATGTCCATGCGGGCGTAGGTGCCCCAGGGGCCCTCCTCGCCCTCGCGCGCGAGGTCGAGGACGCGCAGGTTGCGGATGCCCTCGCGCTGGAGGGCGAAGGCCATGGTCTGGCCGTACATGCCGCCGCCCACGACGAGCGCGTCCAGGGCCCGCGTGCCGTCGGGCGCGGTCTTCGGCACCGGCCATTCGCGCGGGGGAAAGTTGAGCCGGTCGAGATCGCGTTTCACCTCGCGCTCGAGATCGGCGAGCGTGCCGCCTTCGAGCGGTCCCCGTCCGGGATCCGCTCGGTCCAACATCCGGCTCATGCGTCCGCCCCTCTTTGCGCCGGCCCTTTCCTCGGCCGGTCTGTCGACTGTTCTGATAATTAGATCATAAGTTCACAATTCGGAACATACCAAAAAGGCCGACCCCGCGCGCCGCCGGCGCCCCCGGCCGCGCGCGGGGGCCGGGGGCGCCTTGACACCGGGCGCGGAAAGCGTGCCATATATCGAACCCTATGCTCATAATATGAGACAAGAGGCATGCCAGGTCCGCCATACGGACCGGAATATCCAGGCCGGAGGGGAGGAAAGAAATGAAGCTCGCACTCAATGTGGTGCTCGGCGCGGCGATCGCGGCGGCGATCGGCCTCTCGGGCGCGCCCGCGCGCGCCGACGATGCCGTGGTGAACTACCCTAACAAGCCGATCCGCCTCATCGCGCCGTTCGCGCCGGGGGCGCTGACCGACACGCTCGCCCGCCTCATCGGCAACAAGATGACGGCGGATTGGGGCCAGCCGGTGGTGGTGGAGAACCGGCCTGGCGCGGCCGGCGCCATCGGCACCGCGGTCGTCGCCGGCGCCCCGCCGGACGGCTATACGCTGGTGGTGATCACGAGCGGACACGTGATCAATCCCAACTTCACCCAGATGCCCTACGACCCGGTGAAGAGCTTCGAGCCCGTCATCCTCCTGACCGAGATCCCGAACCTCGTGGTGGTCCACCCGTCGGTGCCGGTGAAGACGCTCGAGGAGTATGTGAAGCTCGTGAAGGCCAATCCGAAGGACTATCCCTACGCGACCTCGGGCGCCGGCGGCAGCAGCCACATCACCATGGAGTGGTTCAAGTCGCTCGCCAATCTCGACAACGCGCACGTGTCCTACAAGGGCGGATCGCTCGCCATCACCGACCTCGCCGCCGGCCATATCAAGACCGCCATGAGCACCGTGCCGACCGGCTTTCCCTATGTGGATTCCGGGCGGGCGCGCGCCATCGCCGTGTCCAGCAAGAAGCGCTCGCCGGTGCTGCCCGACGTGCCGACGCTGGAGGAGTCCGGCTATCCGGTGGTCTCGGTGGAATGGTGGGGCGTGCTCGCCCCCGCCGGCACGCCGCTCGCCATCCGCGAGAAGCTCAACGCCGAGATCGCCCGCATCATGAAGATGCCCGACGTGGAGCAGAAGCTCGCCAATATCGGCGTCGCCTTCACCGGCGGCTCCATCGCCCAGTTCGACGCCTTCCTGAAGGACGAGATGGTCAAGTGGGCGCGGGTCATCAAGCAGGCCAACGTCAAGAACGAATAGCGGGGCCGGCCCAGAAGCGTTGCCCCGCCGGGGCCGCGGCCCAGGCGGGCGCGCCGCCCGCGCCATCGACATCGAAAATTGCCGTTCCGCCCACCCCCCGCGCGCGGGGGCGGGCGGCGCCCGAGAGAGGACGCCTCCTGGCCATGAACCATGTCGCCGCCGCGCCCGCCGGTGCCGCCATCCCTGTCCGCGATCGCCTTGCCGCGGTCGCCTGCGCGATCCGCTTCGAGGACCTGCCGCCCGACGCGGTGGCGACGGCGAAAATGCTGGTCGCCGACACCATCGGCTGCGCGCTGGGCGGCCTGTCCGGCGCGCCGACGCAGGCGGTGCACGCTTTGGTGGCGGCGCTCGGCGGGCGGCCGGAGGCGCGCGTGATCGGCACGGATCTGCGCACCTCCTGCACGCTGGCCACCTTCGCCAACGGCACGGCGCTGCGCTATCTCGACGTCAACGACTATTATTTCGGCCGCGACCCGGCCCACGCCAGCGGCAACCTCGCCGCCGTCCTGGCGGTGGGCGAGAAGGTCGGCGCATCGGGGCGCGACGTGCTCGCCGCGCTGGTCGCCGCCTACGAGGTCCAGTTCCGCCTGTGCGACCATGCGGGCGATCCCAGCCTGTGGGACCGCGGCTGGCACCACGCCACCAACATGTCCTATGCCAGCGCCGCCGCCGCCGCGCGGCTGCTCGGCCTCGATGCGGCCCGCACCGCCGAGGCGCTCGCCATTGCCGGCACCCACGGCAACATCCTGACCGAATCCATGCGCGGGTCCATGGCCACCATCAAGGCCACCATCGAGGCGGTCGCCGCCAAAGGCGGGGTCGAGGCCGCCCTTATGGCGGCGCACGGCCTCACCGGGCCGCAGGCGATCTTCGAGGGCGCCTATGGCTGGGACCGGGCGGTGGCGGGCGGCACCGACATGGCGGCGCTCGTCGCGCCGCTCGACGGCGCGTTCCGCATCATGAAGGCGCGCATCAAGCCGTTCGAGGCGTTCTCTCCCGCCCAGGGGCTAATCCAGGCGGCGCTCGATCTGCGCGCCCGGCTGCATCCCGGCGTCGGGGACATCGTCGCGATCGAGGGCCGCTTCCCGCAGCAGATCCTCGACTGGCCCACCTCGGACGGCCAGAAGGCGGCGCCCACCACCAAGGAGCTCGCCGATCACAGCCCCCATTATCTCATGGCGGTGGCGCTCATGGACGGCGCCTGCGGCCCGGCGCAGTTCACGCCGGAGCGGCTCGCCGACCCGGTGCTGCGCGCGCTCATGGCGCGCGCGACCTTGGTGGCGGACCCCGCCTTTACCCGCGACTACCACCACGCCACGGGGGCGGCCGTGACCGTCGCCTTGCGCGACGGGCGCCGGGAGGAGGCGGTCTGCCCGGTGCCGCCCGGCCACCCCGACAACCCCCTCGACGACGCGGCCCTGGCGCGCAAGTTCAACGCCCATGCCGAGCCGGCGGTGGGCGCGGCGCGCGCGCGCGCCATCCTCGATGCCATCGATGCGCTCGACCGCGCGACCGGCATCGGCGCCCTCATGGCCCTGCTCGGCGCCCCCGCCCGCGGCGCCGGCTGAGGCGAGGAACTTCCGCATGCTGCCGCCCCCCGCCCGTCCCACCGTCACCACCCATTGGGGCATCTATCGCGCGGCGATGGCGGACGGCCGGGCCGTCGCGCTCGATCCCTATGAGGGCGACCCCGATCCTTCGCCCATCGCCCAGTCCATGCTCGGCGCGCTCGACCATCCCTGCCGCATCCGGCGCCCCGCGGTGCGGCGCTCCTTCCTGGAGCACGGCGCGGGCGCCACGGGGGCGCGACGCGGCGCCGAGCCGTTCGTCGAGGTGGACTGGCCGCAGGCGCTCGACCTCGTCGCCGGCGAGCTCGACCGGGTGCGGCGGGCGCACGGCAATTGCGCCATCTTCGGCGGTTCCTACGGCTGGGCGAGCGCCGGGCGCTTCCACCACGCCCAGAGCCAGGTCCACCGCTTCCTCAACACCATCGGCGGCTACACCCGCTCGTTTTCCAACTACAGCCACGGCGCGGCGGACGTGATCGTGCCCCACGTGGTGGGCGAGCGCCTGGGGCTGCACGTCCAGCACACGCCGTGGCGGCTCATCGCCGGCCACGCCCAATTGATCGTCATGTTCGGTGGCGCCGGCGCGAAGAACGCGCAGGTCTCCTCCGGCGGCATCGTGCGCCACTCGCTCCGGGAGAGCCTGCGCGCCTGCCGGCAGGCGGGGGCGCAGCTGGTCTCGGTCAGCCCGGTCGGCGACGACACGGACGCCGAGTTCGGCGCCGAATGGATGGCGCCGCGGCCGGGCACCGACGTCGCCTTGATGCTGGGGCTGGCGCACACGCTGGCGCGCGAGGGGCTCTGCGACACCGGTTTCCTGGAGCGCTATACGACCGGCTTCGAGCGGTTCCGCGCCTATCTTTTCGGCGAAGCCGACGGCGTGGCGAAGACCGCGGACTGGGCGGCGGCGATCACCGAGGTGCCGGCGCCGGACATCCGCGCGCTGGCGCGCCGCATGGCTCAGAAGCGCACCTTCATCATGATGTCGTGGTCGCTCCAGCGCGCGGACCACGGCGAGCAGCCCTATTGGATGGCGATCGTGCTCGCCGCCATGCTGGGGCACATCGGGCTGCCCGGCGGCGGATACGGCTTCGGCTTCGGCTCGGTGAACGGCATCGGCAACCCCATCCACGACTTTACCTGGCCGTCTTTGCCCCAGGGCGAGAACCCGGTCCCGGACGTCATTCCGGTGGCGCGGGTGGCCGACATGCTGCTCGATCCGGGCGGCAGCTACGACTTCAACGGCCGGCGCCACACCTATCCGGACATCCGCCTCGTCTACTGGGCCGGGGGAAATCCCTTCCACCACCACCAGGACCTCAACCGCCTGGTGCGCGCCTGGCGCCGGCCGCAGGCTGTGATCGTGCACGACTCCTGGTGGAACGGCCTCGCGCGTCATGCGGACATCGTGCTGCCGGCGGCAACCCAATTGGAGCGCAACGACATCGCCTGCTCCTCGCGCGACCGCATGATCTCCGCCTCCCACAAGGTGGCCGAGCCGGCGGGCGCGGCGCGCACGGACTTCGAGATCTTCGCCGCCCTCGCCGCGCGGCTCGGGGTCGAGGATGCCTTCACCGAGGGGCGCAACGAGGAGGCCTGGCTGCGCCAGCTCTACGGCGTCGCGCGCCAGCGCACCGCCGCCAAGGGGCTCGATCTGCCGGATTTCGACACCTTCTGGCGCGCCGGCATCGCCCTCCTGCCGGAGGCCGAGCATTCCGAGCCGACCCTCGCCGCCTTCCGCCGCGACCCGGCGGGCCACGCGCTCGGCACCCCGTCGGGGCGCATCGAGATATTTTCTGAGACCATTGCCGGCTTTGGCTATGACGACTGCCCCGGCCATCCCGCCTGGATCGAGCCCAAGGAATGGCTCGGCGCCGCCGAGGCGGCGCGCCATCCGCTCCATCTGATCTCGAGCCAGCCCTCCACCAAGCTCCACAGCCAGTACGATCTCGGCCGCGTGGCGCAGGCCGGCAAGGTCAACGGGCGCGAGCCGGTGCGCCTCAATCCCGCCGATGCGGCGGCGCGCGGCATCGGCGACGGCGACCTGGTGCGGATCTTCAACCGGCGCGGCGCCTGCCTCGCGGCGGCGGTGCTGTCGGCGGACCTGCGCCCCGGCGTGGTGCAGCTCGCCACCGGCGCCTGGTTCGATCCGCTCGAGCCCGGCGTCGCGGGGGCCTTGGAAAAGCACGGAAACCCCAACGTCCTCACCGCCGACCGGGGCACCTCGCGCCTCGGCCAGGCCTGTTCGGCCCATTCCTGCCTGGTCGAGGTGGAGCCGTTCCGGCAGGCCGCGCCGGACCTGACCTGCTTCGATCCGCCCGCCTTCGTGCCGCCCCGCGGAACCGGTTGAAGGGGCCGGAGACGGGAGCCAAAATCAAGGCCGCAGCAGGATCTTGCCCGAATGGCCCGCGCTTTCCATGAGGCGGTGCGCCTGCGCCGCCTCGGCGAGCGGGAACACCTTGAAGGTGGAGGGCCGGATCGCCCCCGCGGCGATCTTCGGCCACACCTTCTCGACCAGATCGCGCGCCACCTGCGCCTTGAAGGCGTCCGGCCGCGTGCGCAGGGTGGAGCCGGTATAAGTGAGCCGCTTCAACATGATGGGCATGAGGTCGATCGCCACCTTGCTGCCGAGGGCGAAGGCGATCTGGACGATCCGCCCGTCGTGGCGGGCGGCTTTGATGTTGCGCTCCACATAGGGGCCGCCGACCACGTCGAGGATCACGTCGGCGCCGCCGGCCGCGCGCAGCACCTCGACGAAGTCCTCGGTGCGGTAGTCGATCGCCGCGTCGGCGCCGAGCGCGCGGCAGAAGTCGCAGCGGTCCTCGGGACTCTCGGTGGCGAACACCTTGGCGCCGAACGCTTTTCCAAGCTGGATCGCGGTCGCGCCGATGCCGCCCGCCCCGCCGTGGACGAGCAGGGTCTCGCCCGCCTTCAGCCCGGCGCCGAGGAACACGTTGCTCCAGACCGTGAAGAAGGTCTCCGGCAGGCCGGCCGCGTCCTCGAGCGCGACGCCGGCCGGCACCGGCATGCAATGGCGCGCGTCGACCGCGCAATAGTCCGCATATCCTCCGCCATTGGTCAGCGCGCAGAGCGCGTCGCCGACGCGCCATGTGTCGACACTTTCACCCACCGCCGCCACATGGCCGGAGATTTCCAGGCCGAGCAGGTCGGAGGCCCCCTTGGGTGCCGGATAGAGCCCGCGCCGCTGCATCAGATCGGGACCGTTGACGCCGGCGGCGGCGACCTTCACGAGCACGTGGCCGGCGGGGAGGGCGGGCAGGGCCCGCTCGCCCGGGACGAGCGCCTCGGGGCCGCCCGGCTGCGACAAATCGATCACCTTCATGCGGTCCGGAATCTTAATCATGGCCTTGTCTTTTCCCTCGTGAATGCCGCGTTATGAGCAACCTCGCGGCGGCGCCGTCAAGCCGGTCCGAAAGCCGGCCGCGGGTGGATCAAAATGTGGAACGGCCGCGCCCGCCCACCCGGACTTTGGGTTGACAATGCGCGGCGGATTTCCTTAAGTAATGAAACATTGTTCTAAAGAACAGCACAAGCGCGCCGCGCTCCGGCGCCCCACCCCGCCCTCCGGGCCCCGCGTGCGCGCAGCGGCCCGGGACGCCGGACGGTGAACCTCGACGGAGAATCAGAGTGCTGCCCCTCAGCGGTGTGAAGGTGATCGAATTCTGCGAGGTCGCATCGGGCCCGTTCTGCGGCATGCTGCTGGCCGACATGGGCGCCGAGGTGATCAAGGTGGAACGCGAGGGCGTGGGCGATTCGCTGCGCCAGTGGCCCCCGCTCAGCAACGGCTACAGCGAGAACTTCGCCTCGCTCAACCGCGGCAAGAAGTCGATCACCCTCGATCTGAAGAACCCCGCCGAGCGCGAGATCGCCCGCCGGCTGATCCAGTCCGCCGACGCCGTGGTGGAGAACTACCGGCCGGGCGTGATGGACAAGAACGGCCTCGGCTACGCCGCCATGGCGAAGGACAAGCCGGCTTTGGTCTACTGCTCCATCTCGGCCTTCGGCCAGACCGGGCCGCGCTCCCACGAGGGCGGCTTCGACCTCACCATCCAGGCGGTGGGCGGCGTGATGAGCGTGACCGGCGAGCCGGACGGGGCGCCGGTCAAATGCGGCGTGCCGGTGTCGGACTTCGCCGCCGGCCTCTATGCCGCCTTCGCCATCGCCGCGGCGCTGCGCAAGGCGCAGGCGAGCGGGGAAGGCGACCACATCGACATCTCCATGCTGGGGGCGACGCTCGCCATCGCCGCGCTGCAGACCAGCGAGTATTTCGGCACCGGCATCGACCCGCAGAAGCTCGGCTCGGCCCATCCGCGCAATGCGCCCTATCAGGCGTTCAAGGCCAAGGACGGCTATTTCGCCATGGCCGCCGGCAACGACCGGCTGTGGCGCTCGGTGTGCGAGCTCGTCGGGCGGCCGGACCTGGTGGAGGATCCGCGCTTCCTCACCACCTCCACCCGCACCCGCAACCAGACCGAGCTGCGCCTCCTGCTGGAGGAGGTGTTCGCCACCAAGAGCGCCGCCGAGTGGATCGAGGGCTTCGTCGGCGTCGGCGTGCCGTGCGGGGCGATCAACAGCTATTCGCAGATCCTCGCCGATCCGCAGGTCGCGCACATGGGCTGGGTGCGCGAGACCACCCTGCCCTCGGGCGTGACCACCAAGACCTTCGCCTCGCCGGTGATGCTGTCCGGCAAGGGGATCGAGATCCGCTCCGCGCCGCCCGCGCTCGGGGAGCATCGCGCGGAGGTCATCCGGGCGCTCGACGACACGCCGCCGATGAAGGCGGTCGCCGGCTGAGACCGCGCCAGGACAGCCAGGGGCAAGGGCAAGAAACGGCAGGGAGGCAAGGGGACATGGCCACGGATATCAGCCGCCTGAGGCGCTTCATCGTCGAGGCCACCGAGATCGTCGGCGCGGAAAGGGACGAGGCCGCCGTGCTGGCGCGGATCCGGCCGCTGCTCGCCGACCTCGTCGCCACCGACGACTGGCTGCCGGAGGAATACACCCGGCCCCATCCGCAATATTACCAGCAATACCTGCTGCACTGCGACCCGCTGGAGCGCATCAGCGTGGTCAGCTTCGTCTGGGGTCCGGGCCAGTCGACGCCGGTCCACGACCACACGGTGTGGGGGCTGGTCGGCATGCTGCGCGGCGCCGAGACGAGCGAGAGCTTCACGCGCGATGCGGCGGGCAAGCTCACCAAGACCGACGAGGATCTGCTGAAGCCGGGCGAGGTCTGCGCCGTCAGCCCGACGGTGGGCGACATCCACAAGGTGTCGAACGCGCTGGCCGACAAGCCCTCGATCTCGATCCACGTCTATGGCGCCAACATCGGCGCGGTGCAGCGGCACGTGTTCGTGCCCGACACCGGCGAGGTGAAGAGCTTCGTCTCCGGCTACGCCAATGCGGCGATGCCCAATCTGTGGGACCGCTCGCGCGAGGTGCGGGGCGCCTGAGCGCGCGGGCCGCCCCCCTCCCGCCTGCTTGCTATTTCGCCGCGGCCTTGTTCGCCGCGGCCATGCGGGGCGCGCGCTTCTTCGGCTCCGGCAGAGGCTGCGGGGCGGGCTCGCCCGCCACATGGCCGAGCGCGCGCGAGATGGTCTCGGCGCAGGCGATCACCGGCGGCGCGAAGCGCTCCAAAGCGTCGGGCTTCAGCCGCTCGGCGGGGCCGGAGATGCCCACCGCCGCCACCACCTGGCCGCTCCAGTCGCGGATCGGCGCGGCCACCCCGCACACGCTCTCGCGCCACTCGCCGCGATTCTCGCTGAAGCCGCGCTTGCGGATGGTCTCCAGCTCCTTGCGCAGCACCCGGGCGTTGGTGATGGTGCGGGGCGTGTATTTGGCCAGGCCGAGCTCCAGGCGCTTGTCGAGCGCCTCCGCGGGCAGATAAGCGAGCAGCACCTTGCCGGTGGCGACGCAGTGCGCCGGCGGCCGGTCGCCCACCCGCGAATAGGCGCGCACCGCCTGCTCGCTCTCGATCTTCTCGATATAGGTGACCTCGCCGCCCACCAGGATCGACAGATGGACCGATTCCGTGGTCGCCCGCATCAGCTCCTCGATGTGCGGGGTGGCCGCCTTCTTCACGTCGAGGCGCGAGAGCACCATCATGCCCAGGTACCAGACCTTCAAGGTCAGCTCGTACTGCCCGGCATCCTCGTGGCGGCGCACATAGCCGCGCCGGGCCATGGTGTTCAGAAGCCGGAACACGTTGCTCTTCGTCAGGCCCAGCTCCTGCGCCAGCGCCGTGATCCCGGTCGGCTTGTCCATCCCGGCGAGGGTTTCGAGCAATTCGAATGCCTTGACGACCGTTTTTTCCATCGTGGCCCCAACCTTTTCGTTGGTTAGCTCCTACCATAGCGGGCGCCGGCCTTCCATAGCGCGCCGTGCGATGACGCACCTTGCGGAACGCCGTTCCGCTTGTCGGCCCGCTTGGCCTCAGGCATTGAGCAGGACCACGACCCCGATCACCACCAGGGCGATGCCGATCGCGTCGCGCGGGCTGGTCTTCTGGCGGAACATGTTGCGGGAGATGATCTGCGCGAACAGGATCTCCGCCAGCGCCAGGGTGCGCACCCGCGCCGCGCTTTCGAGCGCGAAGGCGAGATACCAGAAGGCGGAGGCCACCGCGCCGAGGAAGCCGGCGCCGAGCGAGGGCCGCCAGGCCGCGACGATCTCGCGCAGCGCGGCCCGGTCCCGCAGCGCCAGCCACGTGGTGAGCATGGCGGTCTGCATGACGAGGCCGATGGCGAGGGTGGTGATGGCGGCGAGCACGTAGTCGTCCTGCTTGAGCGCCAGGATCGCGCCGCGGAAGCTGATGGCGGCCATGGCGAAGAACCCGCCGGCGGCCATGCCGAGCAGCGCCGGCTTGAGCCGGTGGGGCGCGCCGGCGACCTGGCGCGCCGGCCAGCCCATGATCATCACCCCCGACGTGGCGATCAGGATCGCCGCGATCAGCGGCAGGGTCAGCGTCTCCGACAGCATGACGATGCCGAACACCGCCACCTGGACCGGCTCGGTCTTGGTATAGGCGATGGTGACGACGAACGAGCGCTCGGTCATGGCGGCGAGCATCAGCGCCGTGCCGAGGATCTGCATCAGCGAGCCGGAGAGCATCCAGGCGAGGGCGGTGGGCGAGGGCCGCGGCGGCGTCGCGCCGGTCAGCAGGAGCAGCACCACCAGGAACAGGAGGCCGAACGGCAGGCCGAACAGGAAGCGCACATGGGCGGCGGCGGCCGCGCCGAGCTCGGCGATCAGGCTGCGCTGGGTGGCGTTGCGCAGGGTCTGCGCCAGCGCCGCCGACAGCGTGAAGATCACCCAGAGCCAATCGTGGAGTATCAGCACGGCGGGATGCCTGGTGGGGATGTCCGGCCGGGGCCGGCATCCGGGGGGTGCGGCCTCGGCGCGCGGCCCGGCGGGCTGCGCCGGAGCCGCGCCGGGGCCGCGGAAACACGACCCGGCCGGGGCGGGGGGCACCGGCCGGGACCTGTCGTCCCGAGAGCGGGTTCAAGCGGACGACGCCCGCCCGGACCCTGGCTCCCGAGGCGAAGACGATGGCGCGCCGGCGCGGGGCCGGCACCCGGCCTCAGGCCTCGCGCACCTTGCGCTTGCGGAAGGCGCGGAAATTGGCCTTGCGCTTGTCGAGCCAGGCGGTGGGACCCTCGATGAACTCGTCGGAATCGATGTGCATGGAGAGCAGTTCGGCGCCCGCGAACATGCCGGCCCACAGGCTCTGGTCGGATTCCTGATTGAAGGCGAGCTTGGCGATGCGCAGCGACTGCGGGCTCTTGTCGAGCAGCTCCTGGCACCACTCCTCGGTGGTGGCGCGCAGCTCCGCCATGGGCACCACGTGGTTGACGAGGCCCATCTCAAGGGCCTGCTGGGCGGTGTACTGGCGGCAGAAGAACAGGATCTCGCGCGCCTTCTTCTCGCCCACCACGCGGTGGAGCAGGGTGGTGGCGCCCCACACCGGCACGCTGCCCATCTTCGGCCCGGTCTGGCCGAACTTGGCATGGTCGGCGGCGATCGTGATGTCGCACATCACGTGCAGCTCGTGGCCGAGGCCGATGGCGTAGCCGTTGACGGCGGCGATGGTGGGCTTGGCCGCGGTGCGCAGCATCAGCGCGAGCTGCGCCATGACCCTGAGGTGGTTGCGCTTGTGGGAGGAGGTGCGCTCGGCGATCGCCTGCATGTTGCCGCCCGAGCAGAACGCCTTCTCGCCCGCGCCGGTGAGCACGATGACGCCGATCTCGTCGTCCTCGGCGGCGTCGCGCAGGGCGGCGATCATCTCCTCGGCGGTGAACTGGGTGATGGAATTGTAGGTCTTCGGGCGGTTGATGGTGACGGTGGCGATGCCGTCCCGCTTCTCGTAGAGGATGTCCTGGAACGGGGCCTTGGCGTGCTGGTTCATCGGGGGGCTCCTTGGGGCGTTTCCTGCGGCGTTTCACTCGCCCTTGAAGTGCGGCTTGCGCTTGCCGAGGAAGGCGGCCATGCCTTCCTTGCGGTCCGCGGTGGCGAACAGGCCGGTGGTGAGCTGGCGCTCGTAGGCGAGCGCCGACTGCAGGTCCATCTGCAGGCCGTTGTTCACCGCGAGCTTGGCATAATAGACGCTCAGGGGCGCGCGCTGGGCATAGGCCGCGATCCGCGCCGTGGCGGCCGGCACCACCGCGTCCGGCTCCACCACCTCGCTGACGAGGCCGATCCTGAGCGCCGTCTGCGCGTCGATGAAGTCGCCGCTGAACAGCATCTGCTTGGTCCATTCCGGGCCGATCAGGCGGGCGAGGCGCTGGGTCGCCCCCGCCCCCGCCACGGTGCCGATGCGGCTCGAGGTGACGCCGAACTGCGCCGTGGTGGCGGCGATGCGGATGTCGCAGCACAGAGCAAGCTCGAGCCCGCCGGTGAGGCACCAGCCGTGGATCGCCGCCACCACGGGCTTGGTGAGGGCCTCGATGCGGGCGTTGGTGGCGGCGAACCGGTCGAGCCAGAACTTGGTCTCGAGGATGGTGTTGATCTCCAGCGCCTGCTTGAGGTCGCCGCCGGTGGAGAACACGTTGGGGGTGCCGGTGAGCACGACGCCGCGGATGTCGCCCTCCCGGTCGAGCGCGTCGAAGGCGTCGTCGAGCGCGTCGAACATGGCGAGGTTCAGCGCGTTCTGCTTGTCCGGCCGGTTGAAGGTGAGCACCGCCGCGGGCGGGGCGCGCTCGAGGGTGAGGACGTCGCTCATCGCCGCCGCCTCAGCCCGGCATCGCGAACCCGCCGTTCACGCTGACGATCTGTCCGGTGACGTGGCGGGCGAGGTCGGAGGCGAGGAACACGACGGCGTTGGAGACGTCCTCGGATTCGCCGATGCGGCGCAGCGGGTAGAGGCGGCGCACCTTCTCCTCGCGCTCCTTGGCCTTCTCCTCGCCGATCTTCGAGGTCAGCTGGCGCAGCATCTCGGCGCGGATCGGCGAGTTGGTGGCGCCGGGCGAGACCGCGTTGACGTTGATGTTGTGCGGGCCGACCTCCTTGGCGAGCGACTTGGTGAACGAGATCACCCCGCCCTTGGCGGCGGAATAGTTGGCCTGGCGCTCCTGACCCACCCGGGCGGCGTCGGTGACGATGTTGACGATCTTGCCGAACCGGCGCTCGATCATGCCCGGCAGCACCGCGCGGGTGCAGTTCATGGTGCCGTAGAGGACGACCTTGATCTCCTTGTCGCAATCCTCGGGCTTGGTCTCGACGAACAGCTCGTGGGCGACGATCAGCGCGGCGTTGTTGACCAGCGCGTCGACGCCGCCGAGCGCCTCCTCCACCGTGCGCACGCACGCGCGGACCGCGGCGAGGTCGGTGATGTCGCAGCGCGCCGGCACCGCCGTGCCGCCCGCGGCGCGGATCAGGTCCACGGTCTCGGCGACGCCCTTCTCGGAGATGTCGTTCACGGCGATCTTGGCGCCTTCGCGCGAAAAGCTCAGCGCCATGGTCCGGCCGATGCCGCCGCCGGCGCCGGTGATCATGACCACGCGGCCTTCAAGCCCGGTATCCACCCTCGCTCCTCCCATTGTATCATTAATTATAACGATGTTTCGTATATCAGACCATTAGCATAGCGTCCCCGGCTGTCAACACGCGCCGGCCCGCCGCCCGCGCCTGCGGCGGCGCTCAGGGCTGCGTCACGCCCGCCCCCACCAGCGCCGCGAGGGCGCGCACGTCGCCGGCGGTGTCGAGCGCGAACACCGCGCCGAGGATCGCCTCCGCCCGCGCCGCCGGGACGATGCCGTCGGTGAGCGCGCGGAACTTGCCGGCGATGCCGGCGCGGTCCACCGGCTTCTCCGGCGTGCCGAAGGAATCGAGCAGGGTCTTCTCGATCCGGCGCCCGTCCTTCAGCCGCGCGGTGAAGCCGCCCGGATACTTGGCGGGGAAATAGGGCTCGAGCGCCGCGCTCGCCTCGGCCGAGACGCGGTCCGCCAGCGCCAGCACGTCCGGGCGCACCATGGCCTCGGCGTTGAACGCGCGCGGATCGCGCGGATCGAGCAGCACCGCCGCGCTGACCGTGTAGGGCAGCGAATATTGCGCCGACATCACCGATCGCGGCCGGTATTCCATATGGCCGTCGGACATGATGCGCGGCCCGGAGGCGGTCAGTTCGACCACGTCGTCGGCGCCCCAGCCCGCCTCCTCGCGGCTTTCCCGCACCGCGTCCACCAAAGCGTGGAACATGCGGCAGCAGGCGTAGAACTTGATGCTGATGCGGTCGACCGCGAACACCGTGCCGAGATCCTGCGTCAGGCGCCAGTCCTCCGGGTTCGGGCTGAAGACGTGGACGAAGCCGGCGCGCCCGTCGAGCGCCCCGCGCGGGCCCTGGAAGCCGCGCGCGGCGAGCATGGCCGCGAGCACCCCGTTATGGGCCGGCAGGCCGGCATGGAGGCGCTTCACCATGGTGCCGAGCGGGTCCTGGGTGAACTGCATCACGCCCGAGGCCATGGACACGCCGAGGCCCCACGCCGACTGCAGCTCGGCGCTGGAGAGGTCGAGCAGCCGCCCGGCGGCGGTGGTGGCGCCGAACACGCCGGACAGCGCGGTCGGGTGGAAGCCGCGGCTCATCAGGTCGCCGGTGAGCGCCGCGCCGGCCCGGGTCTGCGCCTCGTAGCCGGCGACGATCGCGGCGATGAGATCGCGGCCCGAGGCGCCGGTCATCTCCGCCACCGCGAGCGCCGCCGGGATCACCACCGCGCCGGGATGGGAGCACGACTGGTCGTGGGTGTCGTCGAGCTCGATGCCGTGGGCGATGGTGCCGTTGACCAGCGCCGCGGTCCGCGCCGGCACGCGCCCGCGGCCATAGACCGTGGCGTCGGGCCGGCCGCCTTCCTCGCAGCCGAACTCGGCGATGATCCGCGACCATGGCAGATCGAGCCCGTGGAGCGCGACGCCGAGATGATCGGCGACGAGATCCATGGTCCGCTCGAGGGTCGCGCGCGGCAGGTGCGCGGCGTCGAGCCCGGCCAGGACGTCGGCGAGCGCCGCCGTCCGGTCGATGGCTTCGGCCGCGGCCGCGCCTTGGAGGGTCTGAGCTTCGGCTCCGTGTGACATGTGGTCCTCCAGCCGCGGATGCGGGCGTCTCATTCGCTCTTGATGCCGGCCGCCTTGGCGACCTTTCCCCAGCGCGCGGATTCGTTGACGATGAAGGTCGCGAACTCCGCCGGCGTGCTGGCGACGATCTGCGCGCCCTGGGCCTCCAGCTTTTGCTTCACGTCGGGCATGGCGAGGATCTCGACGATCTCCTTGTTGAGGCGCGCGATGATCTCCGGCGGCGTGCCGGCGGGCACCAGGATGCCGTTGAGCTCGCCGGCCTCGAAATTGGGAAAGCCGGCCTCTTCCATGGTGGGCACGTCGGGCAGCAGCGGCGAGCGCTGGTCCGAGGTGATGGCGAGCGGGCGCACCCGGCCGCCGCGGATCAGCTCCAGGATCGAGGTGATGTGGGCGAAGGCGAGGTCGATGCGCCCGGCGATCAGGTCGACATTCATGGGCGCGGCGCCGCGATAGGGCACGTGCACCATCTTCACGCCGGCCATCTGGTTGAACAGCTCGCCGGCGATGTGGCCGCCGCCGCCGGTGCTCGACGAGCCGAACTTGAGGCCCGCGGGGGTGCCGGCGAGCGCCTTCATCTCCTTCACCGTCTTCGCCTGGACCTCGGGATAGACCACGAGCACGCAGGGGAACTTCGCCACCAGGATCACCGGCGAAAGGTCCTTGACGATGTCGAAGTCGAGGTCGGGGAACAGCACCGGCAAAGTGAGGTAGTTGAACGAGGCGGCGACCAGGGTGTAGCCGTCCGGCGGCGACTTGGCGCCGGAGCGCGTGCCGGTGAGCCCGCCCGCGCCGGAGCGGTTGTCGACGATCACCTGCTGGCCGAGCCGCGCCGAGAGCTTCTCGGCGACGATGCGCGCCAGGGTGTCGACGCCGCCGCCCGGCGGGAACGGCACCACATATTTGATCGGCCGGCTGGGATAGGTGTCGGCAAAGGCCAGCGGCGGCCCGAAGGCCAGCGCGGCGAGGGTCGCGGCCATGGCGAGGCCGAGGCGCCGTTTCGAGATCATGTGTCCCTCCCTCGTTATCGTTTCATTATTTGAAACGTTGTTTCTTTAAATATGCGCGCGCTTCCCCTGGGTGTCAAAGCGCCGGCGCGTCGTCCGCCCCGCGGGGCGCGCCGGGGCGCCGCCCGGCCGGGCTCAGAACGGGATGCGCAGCGCCTCGATGCGGTCGTCGTCGAGCTCCAGCCCGAAGCCGGGGCGGTCGGAGACGCGCAGGAACCGCCCGTCCATGACGGCCGGCTCGGTCACCACGTCGGCGCCGATCAGCCCGCAGATGCCGACCGCGAACGGTCCCTCCAGCAGCGCGCCCGGCCACGCGGTGGCGAGGTGCGCGACCGCGGTGGCGACGATGCTGGTGCCGGGATGGTTGCCGGGATAGATCCGCATGCCGGCGGCGCGGGCGATGGTCCACAGCTCCCGGCAGCGCCAGATGCCGCCGTTCTTGGAGCTCTTGGTCTGCATCACGGTGGCGGCGCGGCGCTGGATCACGTCCAGCAGATCGTGGTCGGTGGCGATGCACTCGTCGGCCATCAGCGGGATCGGGGTCCGGCGCGCGAGCTCCGCCATGCCGGCCACGTCCCACGGCGGCACCATCTGCTCGGCGGCGTCGATCTGAAGCGGCTCGAGCCGCTTCAGCACCGCGACCGCGGTGTCGAAGTCCATGCCCGCATTGGCGTCGACGCGCATCAGCGCGTCGTCCGGCAGGTGGGCGCGGATCGCCTCCACTGCCTTCACGTCTTTGACGGCATCGTTGCCGATCTTGATGGTGAAGCTGCGGAAGCCCTTGTCGTAGAAGCCTTGGGCGTCATCCAGCATGCGGCGGAAATCGGCCTTGATGCCGATCACCGCGCAGGCGCCGACGCCGTCGCGGCATTTGCCGCCGAGCAATTGGTAGACCGGCACGCCGAGCAGCTTGCCCTGCAGGTCCAGGAGCGCGTCGGCGATGGCCGCCTGGGCATAGTTGGAATGCCAGATCGCGGCGTCCATGTCGGCGAGGATGGCGGCGATGTCGAACGGCGAGCGGCCCACCACCAGCGGCGTGAAGTGGTCGCGGATCAGGGTGGTGAGGGAGGCGACGGTGTCGTTGCTGCCCTGGCGGCGCCAGGCCGGCGTCTCGCCGATGCCGGTGACGCCGGCATCGGTGTGGAGCCGCACCAGGATCACGTCGACGCCGGGCCGGATGCCGCCGGTGGCGATCTTGAACTCGATCGCGAACGGGATGTTCACGGCGATGATCTCGACCCTGGAGATGCGCGCCTGCGCCCGGGTCTCGGGCGGGGCGGCCGCGGCCGGCTTGCGTTCTGCCAACATGGGTTGCCTCCTTGCGGTTGCTTCGGTGTTGCCTCGTGCCCCGCGCGCTCGTGCGCCGCGCCGTCAGGCGCCGGCCGTGCCCCGGAAGGCCTCGAAGCCGGTCAGCTCGCGGGCGTGGATCAGCGCCAGGACCTCGTTGGTGCCGTCCGGGATCGGCAGCATGCGGATGTCGCGGTACATCTCCTCGAGCCCGGCCTCGCGCGAGAGGCCCATGGCGCCGAGCACGTTCATGGCCTGCCAGACCGCCTCGGTGCAGTTCATCTGCGCAAAGCGCTTGGCCATGGCCGAGGCGCCGCCCGCCTCCTCGCCCGCGTCCATCATCCACAGCGCGCGGTAGCACAGCATGCGGCTCGCGGTGATCGCCGTGACCATGTCGGAGAAGTTCTTCTGCACCAGCTGGTGCGCGGCGATGGGCTTGCCGAACTGGCGGCGCACCCGGGCATAGTCCAAAGCGGCGAGATAGGCGCGCTCGGCGAGGTGCACCGCCTGCAGGCCCACCATGCACCGGTTGACGTACCAGGAGCGATTGAGCAGCCGCGTGCCGCTGTCGGCCTCGACGATGTTCTCGGTCGGCACCACGCAATCGTCGAACACCGCCTCGCCGAGATAGCCCTGGTTGAGGCCGATGGCGTCGATCTCGTGCGCCTCGAACGGCGATTTGTCCCGCTCCACCACCACCTTGATGATGACCGGCCGGCCCTCCTTGCTGCGCCCCTCGTCGATGCAGGTGACGAGGATCAGGTCGCAGGCGCTGACATTGGTGATCCACATCTTGCGGCCGTTGAGCACCGCTTTGTCGTCCTTGCGGGTGAGCCTGGTCTTGATGCCGCGCGGGTCGGAGCCGGTGTCGGGCTCGGTGGAGCCGGTGCAGGCGAGCTTGCGGCCGGCGACGAGGTCGGGCAGGAAGCGCGCCTTCTGCTCCGGCGTGCACTCGGCATTGAGGCGGGTGATGCAGGAATCCTGCGACAGCATGGACATGGAGACGGTGGGCGGGATCTGCTCGAACATGATGCCGTAGTCGAGCATGGAGATGCCGGGGCCACCTTCCGCCTCCGGCAGGCGCGGACACAGGAGGCCGTAGTCCGCGATGCGCTCGAACAGCTTCACCATCTCGGCCTTGGGCAGCGCGCGGTCGCGCGGGTGCGCGGCGAGCACCGGGCGCACCTCGCGCTCCACCAGCCGCGCGATCGACGCGCGCATCCGCTCCTGATCGTCCGTCAATGCGAAATCCACGTCTTCGCTCCTCTCGTCCAATGGTTACGGATGCCGTCACGGCGTTCTGTTTTTCAGGTGGCGCCGCTCACCCCGCGAGGTGCCCGCCGTCCACCACCACCACCGAGCCGGTCGAATAGGGGCTCTCCATCAGGAAGAGCACGGCGCGGGCGAGGTCCTCCGGTTGGCCGACGCGGCCCAGCGGCAGGCCGGCGGCGACCGCCTCCAGCACCTTTTCGCGCGCGGTGTCGCGGTGGCTCTTTGTGTCCACGAAGCCGGGGCTCACCGCGTTGACGCGCACCGGCGCGAGCGCCAGCGCCAGCGAGCGGCACAGGGCGTCCACCGCGCCGTTGATGGCGCTCGCCACCACCAGGCTGGCGAAGCCGCGCTGGCTGGAAATGCCCGAGAACAGCGTGATGCTGCCGCCCGGCCGGATCACCGGCGCGGCGCGGCGGGCGACGTTGAACTGCGTCCAGAACTTGGTCTCGAACGCCTGGTGCGCCTCCTCCAGCGTGATCTCGGCGAGCGGCTTGCGGTTCACAACGGCGGCGGTGACGACCACATGGTCGAGCGGGCCGGTGCGCGCGAACAGCGCGCGGACCGCATCGTCGTCGGCGGCATCGGCGGCGATGGTCGAGACCGGGGTGCCAAAGCGCGCGGCGGCGGCGTCGAGGCGCGCCTGCGAGCGCGAGGAGAGCACCAGCTCGGCGCCCTGCGCGGCCGCCGCCAAGGCGGTGGCGAGGCCCATGCCCGAGCTGCCGCCGACCACCAGGATCTTCTTGCCGGACAGGGACATGGCTTGCTCGCGCGCCGGGGACGGGAACGGAAGGCCCCGCCGCGCGGCGGGGCGGCAATGGCTCATTCGGCGGTGATGCCGGTGCCCTTGAACACCTCGGCCCACTTGGCGCTCTCGGTGCGCAGATAGTCCGCGAACTCGGCCGGCGTGCCCGCCACCGGGGTGGCGCCGAGATTGACCAGGCGCTCGCGCACCTCGGGCAGGGTGAGGATGCGCACGATCTCGCGGTTCAGCTTGTCGAGGATCGGCATCGGCACCCCGGCGGGGGCGACGATGCCCTGCATCTCCTCGGTGACGAAGCCGGGCACGCCGGATTCCGACAAGGTCGGCAGGTCCGGGAACAGCGCGAACCGCGTCGCCGACGTGACGGCGATGGGGCGGACCTTGTTGGCCCGGATCGCCTCGACGATGGAGGTGGTGGTGGCGAACGAGATCTGGACGTGGCCGCCGATCAGGTCGGCGGTGGCCGGCCCGCCGCCCTTGTAGGGAATGTGGGTCATGTCGACCCCGGTCATCTTCTTGAACAGCTCGCCGGCCACGTGGCCGCCGGTGCCGACCCCGCCGCCGGAGGCAAAGCCGATCTTGCCGGGGCTGGCCTTGGCCGCGCGGATCAAATCGTCGACCGAGTTCACCGGCATCGCCGGCGTCACCACCAGGATGGAGGGGATCCGCGCGACCAGCACGATCGGGCTGAAGTCCTTGAGGATGTTGAACGGGAAGCTGGGATAGAGGAACGGGTACATGGTGAAGTTGAGCGACACGCCGCCGATCGTGTAGCCGTCGGGGGCGGCGCGGGCGACGATGTCCATCGCCAGCGTGCCGCCGGCGCCGGGCCGGTTCTCGACCACGACCGGCTGGCCCCAGGCCTCCTGCATCTTCTGGCCGACCACGCGGGCGACGATGTCGGTCGCGCCGCCGGGGGAGAAGGGCACGATCCAGCGGATCGGCTTTGCGGGGAACTCGTCGGCATGGCCGGGCGCGGCGGCGCCGGCAAGGCACAGCGCCGCGAGCGTCAGCGCGCCCGCGGCCCGCAGGATCCTGAGCATCTTTGTTCCTCCCGCGCCGCGGGCATTCTGGAGAGCCCGTTCGGTGGCGTGCGCGATCGCTATTGCGATATTTGAAACACTGTTTTGAAAAATTGGCAGATCGACGCTGGCGTGTCAATTGCGCGCCGGGCCCGGGCCCGGCGCGGCGCGGGGGCGCCCCGTCTCGGGATGGGATTTGGATCGCGCGCGCCGGCCGTCACGCCGGCGGGACGCGCCGGGCCTTCTCGAACCGCCGGATCGCGCGCTCGCGCTTCAGGCGCGAGAGCTTCTGGAGCCAGAAGACGCCGTCGAGCTGGTCGATCTCGTGCTGGTGGCAGACCGCCCGCAGGCCTTCGGCCGCCTCCTCGTGCACGGCCCCGGAAAGATCCTGGTATCGCACCCGCACCCGCGCCGGACGCGCGATCTCCTCGGTGATGCCGGGCATGGACACGCTGCCCTCCAGATGCCGGAACGGCTCCGGCGCGGCCCACACGATGGTGGGATTGACGTAAGTCCGCGCCCCCTCCTGCGCCGAAAGCTCCAGCACCACCACGCGCCGGCCGATGCCGATGTGCGGCGCCGTGATGCCGATGCCCGGCGCGGCGCGCAGGGTGTCGAGGAGGTCGGCCGCGAGCGCGGCGAGCGCGGCGTCGAAGACCGTCACGGCCTGCGCCGGCTGGCGCAGCCGGAGGTCGGGGAACTGGACGATCTCGCGCACCGCCATGGTGGCCGGCCTCCTCGCTCGCGCGCAGTCCGGGCGTCCCGGCGGCGGCTCAATCGGCCCATTCCGGGTCGGTGGTGAAGACGATGGTGAGCCAGCGGTCCGGATTGTCGTCGCCGATGGCGGCGCCGATCTCGTCGCGGATCTTGTCCCAGGCCTCCAGCGGCTTGGGCGGCCAGCCGCCGGGCACGATGAAGTAAAGCTCGATCTGCCGTCCGCGCCCCACCCGCGCGACATAGGCGCGGAACGAGACGAAGCCGTGGCGCGCCATGACCGCGCGGGCGACCGCGTCCACGTGCTGCTTCAGCGCCGGCGGCGTGACCAGGAGGATGTCGGCGAGCGCCCGCTTCACGGTGCCGAACGGCAGCGGGATCAGGACCAGGCAGACCGCCGCCAGCGCCGCGGGATCGATATAAGGCGAGATCCAGGCCAAGCGCGTGCCCTGCACCAGGGCGCCGGCGACGAAGGCGACCAGCAGCGCGGCGGTGAGGGCGGCGGACATCAGCCACGCTTTGGCGTCGAGGGCGAGGAAGTCGGACTTGATGGAGCGGTTGGCGCGGCTCGCGAACAGCGCCATGGCGAGCGCGATGGCGACGGTCACCACCGCATAGAGGATCGCCTGGTCGAAATCGAGCGCCCGCCCGCCGCTCATCAGGCTGCCGATGGCGTTGATGAGCGCGTAGATGGAGGCGCCCATGAGCATGATGCCGTTGAGCCCCAGCACCATGGGCTCCAGATGCCAGAAGCCCATGGTGAACTGCGCCGTGAAGCGGGTGGCGACGGCGCCCGGCGCGGACGCGGTGGCGATCAGATTGGCGACCAGGAGCGCGAGCACGGTCATGCTCGCGTCGGTGAGCGCATAGACGCCGTCGAAGACGATGGCGTAGGAGCCCGACAGCAGGCCGAAGACGATGCCCAGCGCCGCCAGCACCAGCGTGACGGCGATGGAGATGCGCAGCACGCTTTGCTCGCTCATGACCTCACCGTGCCTCGCCGCCCCACCCGCACGGTCCTGGGGCCGTCAATGGTCCCTTAGCCCATCGCGCGGGCCAAGACCAATGAGCCAAGACCAATGAGCCAACACCAATGGGCCAAGACCAATGAGCCAACACCAATGAGCCAAGCGCGCCGGGCGATGGCGCCGGCCGTTTGGCGCGGCCGCCGCGCGCCTCACGCGCCGAGCAGGCGTGCCCCGTTGGCGAGCACGATGCGGCGCACGTCGTCCGGCTGGCGCGCCAGCGCGGCGAGCGCCTTGGCGCCCTCCGCGTCGCCGATCTCGAACGGAAAGTCGGTGCCGAACACCACTTGCTCTGGCCCCACCAGCTTCAGCAGGAAGTCGAGCGCGTCCGGGTGCGCCACCACGGTGTCGTAGAAGATGTCGCGCAGATAGGTGCTGGGCGGCCGGCTGATGTGGGCGCGGCAGGCGGGGTTGGCCTCAAAGCGCGGCGCCTCGTAAGCGAGGTCGAGCCGGCCGGCGAGCATGGCGAGGGTGCCGCCGCCATGGGCCAGCACCAGCTTCAGCTCGGGATGGCGCTCGAACACCCCGGCGAAGATCAGCCGTGCCACGCACAAGGCGGTCTCGGAGGGCCAGCCCACCAATTGCAGCATGGTGTAGCTGGCGAACGCCTCCCGCGCGACACCGGTGGTGGGGTGCATGAAGACGATGCAGCCCTGCCGCGCGCATTCGGCCCATAGCGGCGCGAAGGCGGGCTCGTCCAGCGGCCGGCCGGCCGCCGAGGTGGGCAGCGCGATCCCCACATGGCCCGCGTCCAGCGCGCGCCGGATCTCGTCGGCGCAATGCGCCGGGCTGGCGATGGGCGGCACCGCGAGGCCGCCGAGCCGGCCCGCGCCGTCGCGCACCGTCGCCTGGGTCTGGGCGTTGAGGCGGCGGGCGAAGGCGACGTCCGCCGCCCAGCCGGCGTGGGAGACGATGCGCGGCGGCGGCGAGACGAGCTGCAGGCAGATGTCGCGGCGTTCCAGGCTCTCGAGCCGCCCCGCCATGTCGAACAGCAGCGGATCGAGCGGGCCGTAGCCGGCGAAGCCGAACCCCTCGGGGCAGGTCTCGATGCCGAACGCCCGCTCCCGCGCGAGCTCCCGGAGGAAATCGCGCGAGAGGCAATGGGCGTGGACGTCGACGATCACGGGAACGGCTTGCGCGGATAGACCACCGGCGCGGTCGCGATCGCCTTGGGGTAGACCGGCACGGCCTTGCCGCTTTGCACCTGCGCCACCACGGCGGAGGCCTTCACGTCCACGCCCGCATCGTTGAACTTGACGGGTCCGAAGAAGGTGTTCGTGTCGAGCTGGAGCATGGCCTCGCGCACCTTCACCGGGTCGGTGCTGGCGGCCTTCTCGATGGCGAGCTGGAGCACCAGCGCGCCCGCCGTGCCGGCCGCGGTGATGTAGGTGGGCGCCTCGCCGTTGAACTGCTTCTTGAAGGTGTCCACATAGGTGGCGCTGTCGGCGACCACCGGGCCCTTATAGGTGAGCACCGGGTCCCAGATCTGCACCCCGAACAGGTCCTCGGCCGCCGGGCCGAGCGCGCTCAGGAAGTCGGGGATGCCGACCGCGAAGGCGAAGCCGATCAGCTTGGGGTTCACCTTGAGGGTCTGCAGCGTCTTGATGAGCAGGATCGAGTCCTGCACGTAGCCGGTGAGGATCAGCACGTCGGGACTGCTCTCCTTCACCGCCGTGGCGACGGTGGAGAGGTCGGCCGAGCCCTTGGGATACTTGGTGGTGTAGACCACCTTCAGGCCCTCGGCCTCCGCCTTCTTGAGGGCGGCGCCGGCGAACACGTTGGGGAACAGGTCGTCGGGGCCGGCGATGGCGATGGTCTGGGGCGGGTTCGGCACCGTCTTCAGCAGCGCCAGCATCGGGTCGAGGGTGGTGGAGGCGAGCGGGGCCGGGCAGAAGATGTATTTGTAGCCCCGCTGGTAGAGGCTGTCGGCCGTCGCCATGGGGGTCATGGTGATGACCTTGTACTTCTCGCTGATCGCCGCCGTGGCGGTGGCGATGCCCGAGGAGTACGGCCCGAGGATGAAGCTCACGCCATCCTCGGTGATCAGCTTCTCGGTGAGCCGGGCGGAGGTCTGCGGCTTGCTCTCGTCGTCGTAATAGACCACCTCGACGGGGATCTTCTTGTCGCCGACCTTGATGCCGCCGCCGGAATTCACCAGCTTCTCCCAATAGAGATAGCCGTTCTTCAAAAGGTTGCCCTCGCGGGCGAAGGTGCCGGTGAGGCTGACCGCCGCGCCGATCTTGATCTTGTCCTGCGCGCCGGCGGGGCCGGCGGAGAGAAGGGTGGCGGCAACTGCGGCGATGCCGAGGGCCGCCCAGCCCTTCACGAGATGTCTCCTGTGCATGACACGCTCCTCATGGTTCCCGGAAGGTCGTTGTGCTCGTGGTGATCTCAGCCTGCCGCGGCGGTGCCGGGGACGAACTTTCCGAAGCCCGGCGATGCGCGCAGCTTTCCGTCCTTCGCGACGATCGTGCCGCGGACGATGGTGTGGGTGGCGGCGCCCTTGGTGCGCATGCCCTCCCAGCTCGAATATCCGGTCTTCGAGAGCATGTCCGCGTTGCGGAAGGTGCCCTCGCGCGCCATGTCGATGAGGGTGAAGTCGGCGTCCGCGCCGGGCTGGATCACGCCCTTTTTCGGGAAGATGCCGAAGCGCCGGGCCGGCGCCTCGCAGGCGAGGCGCGCCACGTCGTTGAGCGAGAGCCGGCCGTCATTCACCGCGTTCATCAAGAGCGGGATGTATTCCTGCGCCCCGGTGACGCCGAGCGGCACCGAGAACAGGTCCTGCCAGCCCGGCTCCACGTCCTCCTTGGAGTGCGGCGCGTGCTCCAGCACGATCATGTCGGCGGTGCCGTCCTTGATCGCGGCCCAGCCGGCCTCGGGGTCATAGGCCCAGTTGTAGGTGCGCGGGCCGACCTTCTCCATCTGCGCGCGGTCCATGAACAAGGTGCCGAGCTCGAGCTCGCACGACACGTCCTGGCCGAGGTCGTATTTGGCGTGGTGGATCATCTCGTTGGCGCCCTTGGGCATGACGCCGAGATGCAGCACGTGGAGCTTCACGCCGCAGACGCGGGCGTAATAGAGCGAGGCGGCAAGGCCAGCCACCATGCCGTGGCCGTACATGTAGCCCTTGGCGAAGCTCTCGTGATAGGCCATGGCGTCCGCGCGGCCCTTGTCGATATAGTCGCGGAAGGTGAGGCGCTTGCACCATTCGGGATCGTCGTGGTGCACCGCGGCGACAAGGCCCATGTCGCGGGTCGCCTCGTAGAGCTCGTAAAGGATGCCGTGGTCGAGCACGCCCAATTCGGAGATGTAGGGATAGACTTCCTTGATGTGGCGGGTGTTGAAGATCTTGATGCCGATCGCCCCGGCCTTGGCCAGCGCCGCCACCGTGCGCGGATAGAGCCCGCCGCCATAGAGCGCGTAGTCCACATGGGCCTTGGGGGCGACGAGCGCCTTCTTCATCTCGAAGTCGTCGAGGGTGGTGGGGTGCGGCGTGTTGTTGGTCATGTCGATGCACATGGTCACGCCGCCCACCGCCGCGGCCGCCGTGCCGGTGGCGAAGTCCTCCTTGTAGGTGTGGCCCGGCTCGCGGAAGTGGCAGTGCACGTGCCAGATGCCGGGCAGCACCGCGAGCCCGGCGGCGTCGACGCGCTCGGCCGCCGCCTCGAACGGGCCGCCGATGGCGGCGATCCTGCCGTCCAGCACCGCGACGTCCGCCCTGTAGGAGCTGGACGGCGTATGGATCGTGCCGTTTTCGATCACGAGGTCATAGGGTCGGGACACGTCACGCACTCCGAACACGTCAGTTGAGGCCGAGATAGGCGGCGCGGATATCCTCGCGCCGCAGCAGGTCGTCCGCCGGGCCGTCGATGGTGACCCGGCCGGTGTCGAGCACGTAGCCGCGGCTGGCGATCTCCAGCGCCAGGCCCACGTCCTGCTCCACCAGCAGCACGGTGATGCCGCGCGCGCGGTTGATGAGGCGGACCGCCTCGGCGATGCGCTCGACGATCACCGGGGCGAGGCCGAGCGACATCTCGTCGATCAAGAGCAGGCGGGGCCGCGCCATCAGCGCGCGGCCGATGGCGCACATCTGCTGCTCGCCGCCGGACAAAAGGCCGGCGAGCCGCCCCTCCATCCGCGTCAGTTCGGGGAACAGCTCAAACACCACGTCGAGGTCGTCCGCCTCGCCCGTGCGGTCCGCCCGTGCGGTGGCGCCGAGCTTGAGGTTCTGGCGCACCGTGAGACCGGCGAACAGGCGCCGGCCTTCCGGCACCATGGCGATGCCGCGCCGGGCGCGCTCGTAGGATTTCAGCGGCGCGAGATCCTCCCCCGCAAGGCGCATGGCGCCGCCGCGGATCGGCACCAGGCCGGTGAGCGCCCGCAGCAGCGTGGTCTTGCCGGCGCCGTTGGCGCCCACCAAGGCGACGATCTCGCCCGGCGCCATCTCGAAGCTCACGTCCCACAGCACGCGGCTGTCGCCATAGGCCACCGCGAGGCCGCGCACGGACAGGAGGCTGGCGGCGGGCCGGGTCATGGCGCGCCTCCCGCCGCGGCCTGCGCGGAGGCGAGGGCCGAGGCGTGGGCCGAGGCATGGGCTTTGGCGAAGCGCTGGCCGAGATAGGCCTCCACCACCTTGGGGTCGCCGACCACGTCCTCGGGCGCGCCCTCGGCGAGCTTGGCGCCGAAGTTCAGCACCATGATGCGGTCGCACAAGGCGAGCACCGCCTTCATCACGTGCTCGATGATGACGACGGTGAGGCCGGCCTGCTTGAGGCTCTTCACGAGGTCGATCATGCGCTCGATCTCGGTGTGGTTGAGGCCCGCCATCACCTCGTCGAACAGGATGATGCGCGGGCCCATGGCGAGCGCGCGGGCGACTTCCAGGCGCTTGCGGTCGGCCAGGGTGAGCTGGGGCGGCATCAGATGGGCCTTGGGGGTGAGGCCGGTGCGCTCCAACGCGGCGTCGGCGGCGGCGAGCCAGCCGGCGCGGCGGCGCACCCGGGCATGGCCGAACATCGCCCCCACCGCCACGTTCTCGCGCACGCTCATGGCCTTGAACGGCTGGACGATCTGGAACGTGCGGGCGATGCCGAGCCGGGACAGGCGGTGCGGCCTGAGGCCGGTCACGTCCGCCCCGTCGAAGCGGATGGTGCCGGCGTCGAGCGCGTAGACCGCCGAGATGGCGTTGAGCAGCGTGGTCTTGCCGGCGCCGTTCGGGCCGATCACGCCGAAGATCTCGCCCGCCTCGACGCGGAACGAGATGCCGGCGAGCGCCGTCACGCCGCCGAAGCGGATCTCCAGATTCTCGGCCTCAAGCAGCGCCATGGCGCGACCTCCAGCGCTTGAGGAGGGCGCGGCCGGCGGCCAGCATGCCGTTGGGCGCGACGAGGCAGATGGCGACGATCAGCACCCCGAACACGATCTGGTGCGCCTGCAGGAAGCCCCCCCACACCAGGGTCGACAGGAATTCCAGCACGAAGGCGCCGAGCACCGGGCCGATCACCGTGCCCATGCCGCCGAGGATCAGCATCATGTAGGCCTTCACGCCGATGGCGGGATCGAACGCGCTCGCCGGCTCGATGAAGGTGATCCAATAGGCCCACACCCCGCCGGCGAAGCCGGTGACGCCGGCGGAGATGGCCCAGGCGGCGACCTTGGTGGCGGTGGTGTCGATGCCCATGACGCCGGCCGCGCGCTCGCCGTCGCGGATCGCCCGCAGCGCGTAGCCGAACGGCCGGGTGAGGATGAACGCGACCAGCAAAGTGGAGGCCACCATGCCCGCCAGCATCACCAGATAGATGGCGCGGTAGAGCGGGCCCGGCGGCAGGTCGGAGAGCGGCAAAGGCAGGCCCTGCGCGCCGCCGGTGATGCCGCCCACCTGGATCACCAATTGGATCGCCGCGAGATTCAGCGCCACCGTGGCGATGGCGAAATAGTGCCCGCGCAGCCGCAGGATCGGCCAGCCGATGACCCCGGCCACCAGAGCCGAGAACGCCCCCGCCGCCACCAGCGCCAGCGGGAACGGCGCGCCGAGCGTCATGGCGACGCCGCAGGCATAGGCGCCGAAGCCGAAGAACACCGCATTGCCGAAGGCGTGGTAGCCGGCGAGGCCGACGATGACGTTCAGCCCCTGGGTGACGATGGCGTACATGAACACCGTGGTCAGCACCCGCAGCCAGTAATTGTTCAGCACCAGCGGCGCCGCCGCCAGCAGCGCGACGCCGAGGACGGCGAGCGCGCCAAGGATGAGGACGCGCGGGGCGATGGCCGGGGCCGGGCTCATGCGTGCTCCCCGAAGAAGGCGCGGCCGAACAGGCCCTGCGGGCGCAGCACCAGCACCAGGAGGAACAGGCCGAAGCCGACGATCTCCGGGTAGTTGGCGCCGAGGAAGTAGCCGGCCCAGGCCTGCACCAGGCCATAGATGAAGCCGGCGACGATGCAGCCCTCCACCGAGCCGATGCCGCCCAGCACGGTGATGACGAACACCGCGCCGAGGAAGGTGACGCCCATGCCCGGCATGATGGGGAACAGCATGGAGGCGAGCGAGCCGGTCGCCCCCGCGAGCGCCGCGCCGGCCCCGGCGGTGAGCGCGTAGATGCGCTCGGGATTGATGCCCATCAGGGCGGCCACCTCCCGGTCGAGGGCGGTGGCGAGGATCATCTGCCCCGCATGGGTGAAGCGCAGGAAGCCGTAGAAGGCGATGCCGAGCGCGACCGAGAAGCCCGCCGCCACCAGACGCACCACCGGGATGAGCACGCCGAGCACCTCGATCGAGCTCGCCGCATAGGAGGCGTTGACCGAGCGCACGTCCGAGGTGAAGGCGAGGGAGACCGCGTCCACCATCACCAGCTCGAAGCCGAAGGTGACCACCAGGGACAAGAGCAGGCTGGTGCGGATGATCCGGTTCAGGACCAGCACCTGCAGCGCGTAGCCCAGCGCGAACATGGCCGCCATGGAGATCGGGATCGAGGCGATGGGGTCGAGTCCCATCCAGTGGTAGAGGCCATAGGTGGTGTAGGCGCCCAGCATGATGAAGGCGGTATGGGCGAGGTTGATCACGCCCATCACGCCCCAGACCATCGAAAAGCCGATGGTGGCGATGCCGTACAGGCCGCCCAGCAGCAGCCCGTTGGCGGTTGCTTGCCAGAGCACTTATGACCTCCCAAAGGTTGGTACTGCTTGATTTTTGTCTGGACACACGCTAGATTTATACATAATTTATGCAAAACAAATCGAATCATGCAACAGCTCATGTCAGAACGCAGCGCACAAAGAAAACGCATGGATGGCGCCGAAAGCGGCAAGCGGCCCAAGCCGGGCCTGCCGAAGGGCGGGATTTCCAAAGGGGGATCGAGCGAGTTCGCCTATCAGGTGATCCGCGGCGAGATCGTCGCGCTCGTTCTCGCGCCGGGCAGCGATCTCGACGAGGCCGCCCTCGTCAGCCGCCTCGGCCTCTCGCGCACGCCGCTGCGCGAGGCGCTGGTGCGGCTCTCCGGCGAGGGGCTGGTGCAGATCCTGCCCAATCGCGGCGCCCGGGTCGCGCCCATGGGCTGGAACGACATCCGCGAGCACCTGGAGGCGTTCGACCTGTCCCAGCGCCTCGTCACCCGCTGGGCCGCATTGCGCCGCACCGAGGCGCAGATCGCGCAGATCGAGGCCGAGTGCGCCGCCTTCGAGAAGGCGGCGCGCGGCCGCGAGTCCGATGCCATGCTGGAGATCAACTGGCGCTTCCACGCCGCCATCGCCGCCTGCTGCCGCAACACCGTGATCGAGCGCTTCTACCTCCAGCTGCTCACCACCAACCTGCGGATATCGCGGCTCGCCATGACCTATGACTGCTTCGCGACCGAGGAGGCCTACCGCTCGCATGTGGGCAACATCATCCGCGAGCATCGCGAGATGGTGGAGGCGATCCGCGCCCGCGACGGCGACCGCGCCGACGCCTTGGGCAGCTCCCATGCCGGGCTCGCCCGCAAGCGGGTCTCCGAATGCCTCACCCAGAGCATGCTCTCGGAGATGGAGCTGCCGCTCGGCGGGGTGCCGGACAGCATCGGCTGAGACCGACGAGAGGAATTGCCGCCATGTGCGAAGTTTGCGCGATCTTCGGCGCCGGGGAGCACTGGAGCGATTTCGCCCGCCAGCGCGACACCCGCTTTCCGTTCGCCGACATCCTGCACTACCGGGCGGAGCGCAAGCGGCGCATCGCCATGCTCAACGCGCTCCTGGCGCCGCTCGGCCTGTGCTGCGAGGACTGGGACGGCGAGGCGCTGGCCCTGAGCGACGCGCGCGGGCGCACCCGCATCGCGCCGGCGCTCGGCGACGTGTGGCCGGTCGCCGAGGGCCTGTCCGGCTTCAGGATCGATCCGCTGGCCGACGGCTTCTTCGGCCCCGCGCCGGCGGCGAAGGAGGCGGCGCATGGATGAGCGGCTGCCTCTGATCGTCGTCACCGGCTTCCTCGGCAGCGGCAAGACCACCCTCATCCGCCGCTTCGTGGAGACCCCCGAGGGGGCCGATTCCGGCCTCGTGGTCAACGAGTTCGGCGAGGCCGGGGTGGATCACCGGCTGCTGGTGCACGCGCGCGAGGCGGTCGAGCTGATCGACGGCGGCTGCCTGTGCTGCGCGCGCCGCGCCGACGTGGCGAAAGCCCTGCACGAGCTGGTGCGCCTGGCGAAGACCAAGGGCGGCCTGCGCCGCGCCATCCTCGAGACCTCGGGCCTCGCCGACCCGGCCCCGGTGATCGCGACGCTGGCGCGCGACCCGTGGCTGAAGGCCCATGTGCGGCTCGCCTCCGTGGTGGCGGTGGTGGACGCGGTGGCGGGCGTGCGCAACCTGGAGCGCCGGGCCGAGGCGCGCCGCCAGGTCGCCATCGCCGATACCGTGTTGCTCACCAAGGGCGACCTGCGCGCCGCCGAACCGCGCGCGGCGCTCGAGGCGGCGCTCCGCGACATCACGCCCGACGCCCGCATCCTCGACACCCAGAACGAGGATTTCCGCGCCCGCGACGTGCTCGGCGGCGCCGAGAGCTTCGCCGCCCCGCCGTCGCCCTTCCTGGCGGAGGCGCCGGCGCACGCGGCCGACGTCGCCGCCTTCACCGTGCCGATGGAGGGCCGGGTGGACTGGCCGGCCTTCACGCTGTGGCTCTCGGCGCTGCTGCATGCCCATGGCGACCGGATCCTGAGGGTGAAGGGCCTCTTGCGCACCACCTCCTCCGACCAGCCGCTCGCCATCCACGGCGTGCAGCACGTGATGCACCCGCCGACCCACATTTCCGGCGGCGACGGCGGGCCGTCATTCCTGGTGTTCATCGCCGCGGGCATCCGCAAGCCCGACATCGAGCGCAGCCTCGCCCGCGCCTTCCGCCTGCTGGCCGCCTGACCACGCCGCCGCGGCGGGAGCGCCCGGTCCGCGCCGGTCCGGCGTGGTCCGGCGGCCGGCCGCCCCGGCCGAAGGCTCTTGCGCCCTGGGCGCGCGACCGGCGCGCGGCCGTCAGTCCGCCCCAATGCGGCAATGCTGGAACCGGGCCTTGATCTGTGGGAGAGGTCCTGCCGCGATTTCCCGTCGTCGCCTGCTGCGTCTCGCGCTTGCCGGCCTTCCGTCCGTGTCGGCCGCGGCGCTCGCGCTCGGTCCCGCCGCGGCGCAGCAGTGGCGGCCGCCGAGCCAGCGCCCGACCGCCCCCTCCCTCAACCAGCCCCCGGCGCCGCGCCGCGAGGCGCGGCCGGCGCCGCGTCCCGGCTATGTCTTCGTGCCGGGCCACTGGCGCTGGAGCAGCCGCCAGCGGCGCTACGTCTGGGAGCAGGGCGACTGGGTGCGCGACCGCCCGGGCTTGCGCTTCGTCGGCCCGCGCTGGGTCCTGCGGCGCGGCGAATGGTCGTTCGTGCCCGGCCATTGGGTGCGGTAGAGGCGCGATCCGCAGGGGGCGAATGGCTCAGGCGGTCAGCTGAGGGCGGGGAATCCGTCTCTGTTCAGCAATTTGGAGGCCGATCGGCCGACCAGAAGGAACCGCGGCGGGCTCCTTGGAGCGCGCTCCAGCCGCGCGCGGCGCCTGTCGTCGGAATGTCGCGGAAGTTGTCGTGGTGGAGCCGAGGGGAATCGAACCCCTGACCTCTGCAGTGCGATTGCAGCGCTCTCCCATCTGAGCTACGGCCCCGAACCATGGGAGGCGCCATTTACCGGGCGCCTCCCCCACGTGTCAAGCGCGCTCAAGGCCTTCCCGGGGTCCGTGAACAGGCCCCTCGCCGGCCCCCGCCCCGCCGTCCGCCGGCCCGCCCCGCCCGCCCCGCAGCACCACATAGATGGCCGGGATGACGAGCACCGTCAGCGCGGTGGACGAGGCGAGCCCGAACAGGAGCGAGATGGCGAGCCCCTGGAAGATCGGGTCGGTGAGGATCACCGCCGCGCCGATCATGGCCGCGAGCGCGGTGAGCAGGATCGGCTTGAAGCGGATCGCCCCGGCCTCCAGCAGCACGTCGACCAGCGGCCGCTCGCTCCCGCCCGGCGCCGCCTGGGCGTGGCGGATGAAGTCCACCAGCAGGATCGAGTTGCGCACGATGATGCCGGCGAGCGCGATGAAGCCGATCATCGAGGTGGCCGAGAACGGCGCGGCAAACAGCCAGTGCCCCGCCATGATGCCGATGAAGGTGAGCGGGATCGGCGTCAGGATCACCAGCGGCAGCTTGAACGAGCCGAACTGCGCCACCACCAGGATGTAGATGCCGAGGATGGCGACGCCGAACGCCGCGCCCATGTCGCGGAAGGTGATCCAGGTCACCTCCCATTCCCCGTCCCACAGCAGCGTCGGCCGGCTCTCGTCCGCCGGCTGGCCGTGCAGCGCGATCTCCGGCCTCGGCAGATGGCCGAAGTCCATGGCGTCCAGCGCCTCGGTGACCGCGATCATGCCGTAGACCGGCGCCTCGTAGGCGCCGGCCAGGTCCGCGCTCACCATCTCGGCGGCGCGCCCGTTGTGGCGGAAGATGGGGAAGGAGGAGGGCTCGCGCGTCACGCTCACCACGTCGCCGAGCTCCACCACGCCGCGCCCGCCGGGCAGAGCGTTGGCCGGCACCGGGGTCGACAGGGTGCGCGCGTCGGCCGCCTTGTCGGCCTTCGACAAGGCAAGCCGGATGGGGATCGGCGCGCGGCCCTCGCCGCGATGGGAATAGCCCACCGTCTGGCCGCCGAAGAAGGTGCGGATGGCGTCGTAGACGTCGGCCTGCTCCACTTTGTAGAATTCGAGATTGTCCTGGTCGATGGACAGCCGCACGCGCTCGGCCGTGGTGCCGAAGCTGTCGTCCACGTCGACGATGAAGGGCACGCTCTCGAATGCCTGGCGCACCTTGCGCGCCACCGCGCGGCGGGTGTCCGGATCGGGGCCGTAGATCTCGGCGAGCAGCGTCGCCAGAACCGGCGGGCCGGGCGGCGGCTCGACGACCTTCAGCGCGCTGCCGGGCGGCAGCGGCACCGCCCTCAGCCGCGCGCGCAGATCGAGCGCGATGTCGTGGCTGGCGCGGCTGCGCGCGCCTTTGGGCGCGAGATTGACCGCGATGTCGCCCTGGCGCGGCGTCGCGCGCAGATAGGAATGGCGCACCAGGCCGTTGAAGTTGAACGGCGAGGCGGTGCCGGCATAGGTCTGGAACGACACCACCTCGGGGACCGGCGCCATCAGGTCCACCATCTGCTGGAGCACCCGGTTGGTCTCCTCCACCGAGGTGCCCTGGGGCATGTCGAGGACCACGTTCAGCTCGGTCTTGTTGTCGAACGGCAGCAGCTTCACCGTCACGTGGCGGGTATAGACGAGCCCCAGCGAGGCGAGCGTCACCACGCCCACCGCCAGCAGGAAGGCGAGCGACCGCGCCCGCGAGGCGAGGATGGGCGCGGCCACCTTCACGTAAAGCCGTCCGAGCGCGCCGCCGCCCGCCGCCTCGTGCTGGTGCGCCACCGCCTTGGCGGAGCCCGCCACCTTCATCATCAGCCACGGGGTCAGCATCACCGCGACGAAGAAGGAGAACACCATGGCGGCCGAGGCGTTGGCCGGGATCGGGCTCATATAGGGCCCCATCATGCCGGACACGAACAGCATGGGCAGGAGCGCCGCCACCACGGTCAGCGTCGCGACGATGGTGGGGTTGCCCACCTCGGCCACCGCCTCGATCGCCGCCTGGGCGCGCGGGCGGCCGTCCTTCATGGCCCAGTGGCGGGCGATGTTCTCGATCACGACGATGGCGTCGTCCACCAGGATGCCGATGGAGAAGATGAGCGCGAACAGGCTCACGCGGTTCAGCGTGTAGCCCATGAGGCGGGAGGCGAAGAGGGTGAGCAGGATGGTGGTGGGGATCACCACCGCCACCACCAGCGCCTCGCGCCAGCCGATGGAAAAGCCCACCAGCACCACGATGGAGACGGTGGCGAGGCCGAGATGCAGCAGCAGCTCGTTGGCCTTCTCGTTGGCGCTCTCGCCGTAATTGCGGGTGACCGTGAGGGAAACGTCCTGCGGCAGCCACTGGCCGCGCACCGCCTCGAGACGGTGCAGTACCTCGTCCGCGATCACCACCGCATTGGTGCCGGCGCGCTTGGCGATGGCGAGCGAGACCGCGGGCCGGCGTGCGAGGCCGTCCTTCACCCGCGTCACGTCGAACACGCGGGTCTCCTCGGGCTCGGCGGCGAGCGAGACGGCGGCCACGTCGCGCACATAGACCGGCCGGGCGTCGCGGGCGGTGATCAGGAGGTTGCCGATCTCGCCGGCCGACTGCAGCGTCTGGCCGGCCACCAGCGTGCGCTGCTGGCCCTTCTCGCGCACGTAGCCGGCCTGGAAGGAGCGGTTGGCGCCCTCGATCTTGGCGGCCAGCTGGGCGAGCGTGATGCCGTAGAGCGACAGCTTCTCCGGGTCCGGCGCGACGCGGATCTCCTCCGGCTGCGCGCCGACGATGTAGGTGAGGCCGATGTCCGGGAGCTTGGCGATCTCCACCTGGAGTTCGCGCGCGAGCCGGGTGAGGTCGTTGGCGGTCCAGCGGGGCGCCACCTCGGGGGCGAGGTCGGCGCGCGGCGCCAGCGTCACCACCAGGATCGCCACGTCGTCGATGGAGCGCCCGACGATCAGCGGCTCGGGGATACCCACCGGCAGGCGGTCGAGATTGGCGCGCAGCTTCTCGTGCACGCGCAGGATCGCCGCGTCCGGGCTGGTGCCGGTGAGGAAGCGGGCGGTGACGAGCACCCCGTCGTCGGCGGTGGTGGAGTAGACGTGCTCGACGCCGTCGATGCTCTTGACGATGGTCTCCAGCGGCTCGGTGACCAGCTTGACCGCATCCTCCGCCTTGAGGCCGTTGGCCTCCACATGGATGTCCACCATGGGCACGGAGATCTGCGGCTCCTCCTCGCGCGGCAGCGTGACGAGGGCGATCAGGCCGAAGGCGAAGGCGGCGATCAGCAGCAGCGGCGTCAGCGGCGAGGCGATGAAGGTGCGCGTCAGGGCGCCGGCGATGCCGAGGCGCACCGGGCGCGCGCCCTCGGGGGCGGACGGCTGGGTCATGGCGTCAGCACCCGGTCGCCGTCCTTGAGGCCGGTGAGCACGACGATGCGGGGCGCGCCGTCCTGGTCGACGCGCTCGCCCAGCACCACGGGCACGGCAAGCGTTGCGCCGTCGGTGGCGACGCGCACGAGGTCGATGCCGTGGCGCGTCGTCACCGCCGCGGGCGGAACGGCGAGCACGGAGCGGCGGCCGATCTCGATCCACACCAGCGTGCGCTCGTTGACGAAATAGTCGCCGAGGCCTTCCACGTCGACATCCGCCATCACGCGGCCGGCGGTGATCTCGGGATAGACCTTGACGATGCGGCCCAAGCGGGCGCTGGCAATGCCGCCCGCCTTCTCGGGCGACAGCCCGCGCCCGCCGATGCGCACCGTGCCGCCCTCCTTGATGTCGGCGGCGTGGCGCTCGGGCAAAGACAGGCGCAGATAATACTGGCCCGAGGCGATGCGGGCGATCTCGTCGCCCGCCAGCACCACGCTGCCGGGGGTGACGGGAACGGTGAGCACGCGCCCGTCGGCGGGGGCGAGCACCGCGCCCTCGCGCGCCCGCTGCACCACCACGGCGCGGTCGGCCTCGGCGGCGGTCACCTGGTTGGCGGCCACGTCATACTGGGTCCTGGCGGTGTCGACGCGGCTCTGGCTGGCGACGCCGCGCGCGAGCAGCTGCTGGGCGCGGTCGAGCTCGGTCGCCGCGTTGGTGAGCTGGGATTTCAGCTCCTGGATCTTGGCGTTGGCGGCATTGAGCGAGAGCGCGAGCTTGTCGTCCACCACCAGGGCGATCTCGTCGCCCTCCTTCACCTGCGAACCCTCCGAGACCTTCACCTCGCGCACCGTGCCGCCGATGCGCGCGCGGGCGGGCACCACGGTGCGGCTCTCCACCTCGGCGAACACCGCCTTCAGCTCGGGCACCTCCAGCGGGCGCACCAGGAATTCGGCAGCAAGCGCCGGGACTGCCGCGACGGGCAGGAGCCCGGCGAGGGCGAGGCGGCGGAGCACCGGCGCGAGCCGGCGCAGGACAGCGGGAATGGCCATGGGGATCCGGCGCTCAGGCGCTTGCGGTCAGTTGAAGGCGCAGCCGGTCTTAAGGCCGAGCCTCTTGAAGATGATGGCGGCCGGGCAGAAACCGGTGACGGACGCCTGCATGAGATTAGCGCCGACGAAAGCGGTGAGCCAGAACCAGAGTGGGGAGACATAGAGGCCGAGGGCCAGGGACACGAGAACCATGAACCCGGCAAACAGCATGACCGCGCGATCAACCGACATTATGATCTCCTTGAAACCTGCCGCGCCATCGCGCGTCGTCCGCGGAGCTGCGGGCGCGCGGTGGCATGGGCTTGCAGATAACATTCAAAGAATATAAATTCAAGACAATGAATGTCTCGGAATTGATCCCCGCCTCGGAGCAGGCCGCCGAGCTGATGCGGGCGCTGTCGCACCCTCAGCGCCTGCTGGTGCTCTGCGCCCTCGGCGCGGAGGAGAAATCGGTGGCGCAGCTGCGCGAGGAATTGGGGATCGAGCAGGTTCCCATGTCGCAGCAATTGATGCGCCTGCGGGCCGACGGGCTGGTGGCGGCGCGGCGCGAGGGCACGAGCGTGTTCTATCGCATCGCCCGGCCCGAGGTGCTCGACGTGGTGGCGGCGCTGCACGGCGCCTTCTGCCGCAAGACGGAGGCTTAGGGCCCTGCGCCGGCCGGCGCGTCCGGGCGGCGCGCGCGGCTCAGTCCGCGGGCGGCGGCTGGTAGCGCCCCTTGAGACCCTCCGGCACCGGCGGATGCGTCTTGAGGCTGTCCTGGAAGGCGGAGATGGCCTTCAGGCACACCGACATCACCCAGGTGTTGCGCAGGCTCTCCTCGGGATATTCCTCCTTCGGATCGGCGACGAGATTGAACACCTTCGGCATGGTGAGCTTCTGCGGCGAGGCGAACCAGTCGCGCGTCTCCTCATAGAAAGCGAGCTTCCAGTTGCGCCACTTCACCGCCTCCAGCCGCTCGGCCACGAAGGCGAACACCACGTCGCGCGGCGACTTCTCGCTCTTGCCCAGGACGAGGTCGCTCAGATCCATGCCGTCGATCGGCCGGTCGTGCGGGATCTTCGCCCCGCACAAGGCGGCGAGCGTGGTGAAGGTGTCGATCTGGTGCACCATCTCGTTGGTCACCACGCCCGCCGGGATGCGGCCCGGCCAGCGGATGATGCAGGGCACCCGCAGCGACCCCTCCATGTGCGTGAAATAATAGCCGCGCCACGGCCCGGACGAGCCCTGCCAGGGCCAGGTGGGGTCCGGACCGTTGTCGGAGGTGAACACGACGATGGTGTCGTCGGCGATGCCGAGCCGGTCCAGGGTGTCGAGGATCTGGCCGAGCCGATGGTCGGTCTCGGCCAGGCTATCGGCGAAGTCGCCATTGCCGGTGGTGCCTTTGAAGTCGGGGTGCGGCAGCGTCGGCAGGTGCACCTGGGTCAGCGGCACATAGGCGTAGAAGGGCTTTTTCGCCGCCGCCGCGCGCTCCATGAAGTCGATGGTGCGCCGGGTGATCTCGGCGTCCATGAAGGCGCGCTCCTCGAGGTCGTAGGGCTTGAGCCGCCGGCTCTTCTCTCCCTTCACGCCCTCCATGATGTATTGCGGCTCGATGCCGGCCTCGCGGAAGTGCGGATTGTCGGGCCAGAACACTTCGTCGGTGGTGCGCGGGATGCCGTACCACTCGTCGAAGCCGTGGTCGTTGGGCAGCCGCCCGTCGACGCTGCCCAGATGCCACTTGCCGAAATGCCCGGTGGCATAGCCGATCTCCGACAGCAGCCGGGCGATGGTCACCTCGTAGGGGTTCAGGCCCTGCACCTCGATGTCGCCCACCGCCGGGTTGCCGATCGGCACCGTCAGCGTGCCGGAGCGGATGGCGTAGCGCCCGGTCATGATCGCGGAGCGGCTCGGCGTGCACTGCGCCTCGACGTTGAAATTGGTGAAGCGCATGCCCTCGGCGGCGAGACCGTCGGCGCGCGGCGTCGGCGCCCCGCGCAGCGCGCCCCCGCCGTAGCAGCCGAGCTCGCCGTAGCCGAGATTGTCGGTGAGGATGAAGACGACGTTGGGTTTCATTGGTCTTGTCCTTGGGCGGGGTTGGAAACTCAGGCGTCGGACACGCAGCGGAAGCCGATGTGGCAGGAGGCGCTGTCGATCATCTGCGGCTGGCGCGCCGCCGGCCGGTAGCGCTGGCAGAAGTCGGGCGCGCACAAGAAGGAGCCGCCCTTCAGCACCTTGCGCGGGATCGGCAGGTCCGGCTGCGCCGGGTCGAGGCTCGCCGCGCGCGCCATGCAGCAGGCCGGCTTTCCGCCGGCCTCGCCGGCGGCCTCGGGCGCCAGGTGGCGCGTGCCGTACCAGTCGCTGGTCCACTCCCAGACGTTGCCGATCATGTCGAGCAGGCCGAAGCCGTTGGCGGGATAGAGCCCCACCGCCGCCGTGCCGGGCGGGATTTCGCCGGCGTGGCGCGGAAACGGTCCGCCGGGCCAGATGTGGGCCATGCGCCGCCCACTTGGAGAGAGCTCCGTGCCCCAGGCATATTCGGCCGCCTTCAGGCCGCCGCGCGCCGCGAACTCCCATTCGGCCTCGCTCGGCAGGCGCTTGCCGGCCCAGGCCGCATAGGCCGCGGCGTCGGCGTAGGCGACGTGCACCACGGGGTGATCCTCGCGCCCGACAAGGTCGCTGCCCGGGCCTTGCGGATGGCGCCAGGAGGCGCCGGGAACATAGCGCCACCAGTCGGCCGGCCCGCGGTGGAGGCCGTCGGCGCGCGGCGCGAACACCAGGCTGCCGGGCACGAGGCGGTCCGCCGGGACGCCGGGATAGCGCGCCGGATCGGGCACGCGCTCGGCCAAAGTGACGTATCCGGTGGCGGCGACGAAGGCTGAGAACTGCGCATTGGTCACCGGCGCGCGGTCCATGAGGAAGCCGTCCACATGCGCCGGATGCGCCGGCCGCTCTTCCGGGTAGAAGCGGTTGGAGCCCATGGTGAAGGCGCCGCCAGGCACGCGCACCATGCCCGCAGGCGCCTGCGCCTGCGCCGGGGCGCGGAAGAAGCCGAGCGCGCGTGTGAAACCCATGGCGATCCCCGTTCCTGTCCTCAAGGCAAAGCGGTCCCTGCGGCGCGCGCGGCGCCGTCGGCGAAGTCCGGTTCCGGCGGAGGCGCCTTGCGGCGCGGGCTAGACGAACGCCATGGCGGCGAGCAGCGCGACGCTGACGCTGCTGGCGCCATAGGCGAAAAGGTAATGGCGCCGGCGGCGGCGGTCGGGGTCCGGCCCCTCGATCAGCGGCACGCGCGCGGCGAGGAGCGACCAGCCGCCGCCCAGGAGCGCGAAGCCGATGGCCGCCGCCTTGAGGATCATCACCGTGTCCATGGCGGCCTCCGGGCTGCGGGGGGTCTGCGGCGCCCGGCGCCGCGCCGGTCAGTCGGCGGCATGGCGCTTCTCGAACGCCTCCTTGATGTCGGCCCCGGCCCCGGTCTCCGCGAACGCGGCGGCCGCCTCGGCATAGAGCAGGTTCAGCGCCTCCTCCTTCAGCGCGGCGTAGCGGGCGGAGGAGAGCTGCTCGAACCGGCGCGGGCGCGGCAGGTCCACCTCGATCACCGCCGCCACCCTGGCGGGGGCGCGCGAGAGCACCACCAGCCGGTCGGCGAGGAAGATCGCCTCGTCGATCTCCGAGGTGACGAAGATGGTGGTGGTGCGCGTCTCCTCGAACAGGTGGGTGAGATATTCCTGCATCAGCTGGCGCGTCATGGCGTCGAGGCCGCGGAACGGCTCGTCCATGAGCAGCACCAGGGGATCGTTGATGAGGGCGCGGGCGAGCTCGCCGCGCCGCTGCATGCCGCCCGACAGTTCGCGCGGATAGCGGTTCTTGAACTCGCCGAGGCCGAACCGCTCGAGCAGCGCGCCCGCCTCGGCGCGGATCTGCGGCATGGTCTTGATGCCGCGCACCATGGGGCCGTAGGCGACGTTCTCCAGCGTCGTCATCCAGGGGAACAGCGCGGTCTCCTGGAACACCATGAGGCGGTCCCAGCCCGGTCCCTTCACGTCGACGCCGTCGAGCTTCACCGCGCCCCGATCGGCGCCGATATAGCCGGCGATCAGGTTCATGAGCGTGGTCTTGCCGCAGCCGGAAGGGCCGATCAGCACCGTGAAGAGCCCGCGCTCGGCGCGGAACGAGCAGTCCTCCACCAGGCGCAGCGGCTTGCCGTCGCGGTCGTACATGCCGACGCTGGCATGGCTGACCGCGATCTCGCCGGAGCCGGCGCCGGGCGTACGCGCGGGAGCGCAGGTGCGGGCCTCCATCAGCGCCTCCCCTGCCAGGGCGTGAGCAGCCGGCCGACCCGGCTGATGAGGGCGCTCGACACGAAGCCGGCGATGCCGATGGCGAGCATGCAGACGATCACCTGCGCGCCCGCATTGATCTCGAACGACTGCCACAAAAGGTAGCCGAGGCCGGTGTCAGAGGCGATCATCTCCGCCGCCACCACCATCTCCCAGCTGATGCCCATGCCCACCACCATGCCGGTGACGATGGAGGGCATGGTCGCCGGCAGAACGATGTAGCGGAACAGGTGCCAGCGGCTGGAGCCGAGCGAGAGCGCGGCGCGCTTGTAGGACTCCTCGATGGTCGAGGCGCCGCCGATGGTGTTGAGCAGCACGATCCAGAACGCGCCGAGGAAGACGATGAACACCGTGCTCATCTCCCGCGTCGGCCAGAAGATGATGGCGACCGGGATCCAGGCCACCGGCGGGATCGGCCGCAGGATCTCGGTGATGGGAAACAGGGTGTGGAACGCCATGCGGTTGGTGGCCATCATCAGGCCGATGGGCACGCCGATGATCTGCGCCAAGGCGAAGCCGGCAAGGATGCGCAGCGCGCTCTTGTAGCAGGCGGTCCAGAAGGTGGCCGACGACAGCAGATCCCAGGAGGCGGCGACCACCCTGGTGGGCGGCTCGACGGCGGACAGACCCGGAATGCCGAGCGGGCGCGCGAACTGCCAGGCGAGAAAGAAGGCGATGAGGGTGATGGCCCCCACCACCAGGTCGAAATGCCGGTTGAGATGCGTCTTGATCCCGGAGGCCAACGGGGTTCCCCTTTCGACGGCGTTCGCAGGTGGCGCGGCGGCGGTGGATGCGAGCGATTTCACCGGGCCATCTCCTTCTCGCCCGCCTCGAAGGCGCGCCGCGCCTCGGTGTGCACCACCTGCGACAGCGCGGCCTTCAGTTCGAGGAAGCGCGCCGAGGTGAGCACCTCGTGGCTGCGCGGCTTGGGGATGTCGACGGTGACCACCTCCTTGATGCGGCCGGGCCGCGAGGTGAACACCACCACCTTGTCGCCGAGGAAGATCGCCTCCTCCAGATCGTGGGTGATGAAGAACACGGTCTTCGGGAACTGCACCAGCAGCTCCAGAAGGTATTCCTGCATCACGCTCTTGGTGAGCGCGTCCAGCGCCCGGAACGGCTCGTCGAGCAGCAGCACGGAGGGATCGTTGACGAGCGCGCGCACGATCTCCACGCGCCGCTTCTGGCCGCCGGACAGATCGTTGGGATACTTGTCCTCGCAGCCCTTGAGGCCGACCCGCGCGAGCAGGCGCATGCCGTGCTCGTTCGCCTCGCGCGCGCTCATGCGGCCCTGCATCACCGGCCCGCAGGTGATGTTCCACATCACGCTGCGCCAGGGGAACAAAGCGCCGTGCTGGAACACGACGATGCGGTCCTCGCCCGGCGCCGCGCTCTCCCCCGGGGTGGCGAGGGTGCGCCCGTCGAGCTGGATGGTGCCGGCCGTGACGGTCTCGAAGCCGGCCACGGCATTGAGCAAGGTGGTCTTGCCGCAGCCGGAGGGACCGACGATGGCGCAGAACTCGCCGGGGGCGATGTCGAGGTCGATGCCGTCGAGCGCCAGCACCGCCTTGCGCTCGGGATCATAGACCTTGCGCACCGCGCGGAAGGAGAGCGCGCCCCGGCTCATGCCACGCTCCCGAGCGTCTTGCCGCGCCAGCGCATGAGGTAGGCGCCGAGCCGGCGGATGATGGCGCTGGAGATGTAGCCGCACACGCCGAGGGTCAGGATCATGATAACCATGGTCTCGAACTGCACGTAGTAATAGGCCTCCCACACCTTGTATCCGAGCCCGGCGGTGCCGGAGACGATCTCCGACGCCACCAGCGAGAACCAGCAGGCGGCCATGGCGATCTGCAGCCCGACGAAGATGAAGGGCAGCGCGCCGGGGATCACCACGTGCCGCAGCACCGCCCAGCGCGAGAAGCCCAGCGACTGCGCGGCGCGGAAATACACCTCGTCGATGGAGCGCACCCCCAGCATGGTGTTGAGCACGGTGATGAAGAAGGCGGCGAGGAAGGTGAGCGCGATCACCGAGCTCTCGCGGCTCGGCATCACCAGGATCACGAGCGGGATCCAGGCCAGCACCGGGATCGGCCGCGCGAGCTCCAGCAGCGGCTGGCACACGGCGCGGAACCAGCGGTTCCAGCCCGACAGGATGCCGATGACGACACCCGCGGAGACCGAGAGCACAAAGGCGAAGATCACGCGCCCGGCGCTCGCCTTCAGGTGGTCGTAATATTCCTGCGTGAACACCGAGACGCCGAACGTGGGGTTGGGGCTGAACATCTCGCGCAGGCTCACCGAGAGCCGGGGCAATTGCGCGAAGCGCCAGATCGCGAACACGTCCACCAGCAGGAACCAGGACAGGAAGAACAGGCTGATGCCGAGCATCGCCTGGAGGAACGGAAGCCAGCCGGCGGCGGGCCTGCCGCCGGCCTTGCCCGGCGGGCCCGACATGGGGATGGGAGCTGCCATGAGCTTGGCCTTTCTCGCGCGCGTCGTTCCGGCTCAGCTGAACAGGGCCACGTAGTCCTCGATGCGGTCCTTGTTGCCGAGCAGCGGGAAGCCCTTGTCGAGCGGCACCGCCTTCAGCGTGACCAGCGGCGAGGACACGCCCATCTCCTTCATGGCCTCGCGGGCGAGGCTGTCATCGACCGCCCCGGGCAGCAGGGTCGAGGAGGGGATCACCTTGTTGGCGGCGAGATATTCGACCACCTTGGCCTGCACCGCGCGGATATCGTCGTTCCAGACGAACAGCTTCTCGTCGCGGATCGGGCCGCCGTAATAGGGCTCGGGAATCAGGCCGGCGAGCGAGAACCACAGCGCCTGGCGCGACAGGCCCTTCACGTACTTCTGGGCGATGGCGATCACCTCGTCGTGGTTGCGCGGGTCGCAATACCACAGCTGGGCCTCGATCTCGGACTTCAGCCACGCCTTCATGATCTCGGGCTTGGCGTCCATGAAGTCCTTGCGGGCAATCATGGTGCCGAAATCGCGCTCGTTCCACGGATAGCCGGTGGCCACCACGCGGGCGACGCCCTCGCCGGCGATGGTGCTCACCGCCGCGCCCTGCGGGTCCCAGGTGCACGCGCCGTCGATGGTGCCGTTCCTGAGGCTGGTGGTGATGACGCCGATGGCGAGGTTGAGGTATTCGGCCGGCTTGACGCCGTCGCGCTTGAGCACGTCCTGGAAGAAGCGGTCGGAGGCCGAGCCCTTCGGGGTCGCCACCTTCTTGCCGTCCATCCACTTGAGCGCCTCCTTGGACGAGGCGAACTCCGGCGCGTCCTTGCGCACCAGGACCTGGAAGGTGGCATAGCCGGACGGCGAGGAGCCGATGATGCCGACCGCGCGGATGTCTACGCGCTCGCGCTGGAAGGTGGCGATCAGGCCCGGGGCGTCGCCGTTATGTCCGATCACGCTCTTGTTGGCGATCAGCTCGCTGGTGACGATGCCGCCCTGGATCGGGTGCGAGAAGGTGACGTTGGAGCCCGCCGGCAGGTACTTCTTCCAGAAGCCCTTCTCCTGGTTGATCATGCCGAACCAGCCCTGGGTCCAGTCGGGCCGGATGGCGACGTTGAACTCCACCGGCGCCCCGGAAATCTGCTGGCCGTAGGCGAGGTCGCCCCAGGCGAAACCGTAGGACGAGACGGCGGCGCCGGCGAGGGTGGCGGCCGAGCGCACCATGAACTGGCGGCGGGAGAGATCCAGCTGCGGCATCGCCTGGCGCTGAGCGGGAATGAGCGTCTCGTGGTCGGCCATCTGGACTCTCCAAGGCGGGCAAAGTTTGCTGTGAGGAAACAAATTTATCTGAGAATAGGAGTCGGCCCGTTTCGCTCGCAATCCCTGGAGTCAAGGAATTGCCCTCGGCGCCAAAAAATGACGCGAATTTAGGCGGGCCGCTCTCAAGTCGATCAGAATCGATCCCGGATGGGCGCGCGCCGGGAAAGATTTGAAGAGCCATCGGCAAGTAATGTTATCGAAAATACCGCCTGGTTTACCTGAGCGCCGCGACGCGATGGCGGCCCCCCGCCGGGCGGCATGCCTCTAGTGATTGAGCGCCTTGAGCGCATCCCAGTCGCGGATCACCAGCTTCCGGCCCTCGCCGCGCACCAGGTCCTCGTCGCGGAACCTGGACAGGGTCATGGTCACCCACTGGCGCGTCACGCCGATCATGGCCGCCAGCTCGCCGTGCGTGTAGGGCATGTCGAGGTGCACGCCGTCCTCGGCCGGCACGCCGTAGAATTCCGCCAGCTCCAGGATCGCCTTGGCGAGCCGCGCGGCGGCGCTCTGGGTGCCCAGCATCTGCAGCAGGTTGGACATGCAGCGGCCCTTGATGACCAGCCCGTCCAGCAGCGCCATGGTGAACATGGGCATGCGCGGCATCAGCTCGCACAATTGGTCGCCGCTCAGATAGAGCACCTGGGAATGCTCGGTCGCCTGGCCCGACCAGCAGTGCTTGCCGCGGCCGAACAGCTCCGGCCCGCCGACGAAGGTGTTGGGCGTCCAGTGGGCGATGGTCAACTCGCGGCCGCGCTCGGAGGTGTAGAAGGTGCGTACCCGCCCGCTCTCGATGATGAAGATGCCGCCGTGGCGCGTGCCCTGCTTGAATAGGATGTGGCCGGGATTGAGCCATAGCGGCCGGCCGGCGGCGCGCAGCGCCTGCCGCTCCTCCGCCGACAGGCGCTCGAAGATGCCGAGCTCCAGCGGATCGCCGCGCAATTGATCGAAATAGACGAACTCGTCGGCCAAGCCTGAGGGATGCGCTCTCATTGTCGTCCACCTCGGAAGGTGTGCCGCCACTGCCGAAAACACGCGTAGCAAGCTATCTTGGAAAGCAATCTTCGTGCCGCCCGCGCGGCAGCCACCGGTTCAGCCCATGCGAGGGGCGGCCGCCCAAGTGCCGGGCAATATTTGCATATGCTGCAAACTATTTGTATCAGATTTCCGGAATGGCGGGCGAAGGGGCAGGGGTGCGATGACCGGCGGAGCGAGCGGCCCGAGCCTTGGGGATCTCGCGCGCGGGCGCGGTGAGGTGGCCATCCCCGCGCGCCATTCCTTCTGGTGGGATGCCGCCCCGCTGCGCGACGCCGCGCTCCCCCTTCCGCTTGCCGCCCGGCTGCCCACCCGCACGCAGGTGCTGGTGGTGGGCGCGGGGTTCACCGGCCTGTCGGCGGCCCTGGTCCTCGCCCACGCCGGACGCCAGGTCCTGGTGGTGGATGCCGGCCCGCCGGGCTTCGGCGCCAGCACCCGCAATGGCGGCCAGGTGGGCAGCGGCAACCAGAAGTTCCGCGTGGCGGCCCTGGTCGCCAGGATGGGCGAGCGCAAGGCCGTGGCGCTGCTGCGCGAGGGCGTGGAGATGCTGGACGGCATCGAGCGCCTGATCGCCGAGGAGGGGATCGACTGCGACTTCGTCCGCTGCGGCCGCTTCCGCGGCGCCATGCGGCCGGCGCACTACGAGGCCATGGCGCGCGACATGGAAGACCTCGGCCGGCTCGCCGGCGTCGGCTTCGAAATGGTGCCGAAGGCGGACCAGCACCGCGAGATCGGCTCGGACCTGTTCTGCGGCGGCGCGCTGCTGCCGGGCGACGCCAGCCTCGATCCGGGCCGCTACCATCAGGGCCTGCTCGCGCGTGCGCTCGACGCCGGCGTGCGGGTGGAAGGGCAGGCGCGGGTACGCGGCATCGAAACGGCGGCGCCCGGCGCCGGCCACGTGGTGCGCTTCGACGGCCACGCGGTGGCGGCGCGCGAGGTGCTGGTGGCCACCAACGGCTACACCTGCGGCGTCGGTGCGTATCTGCGCCGGCGCATCGTGCCGATCGTCTCGGCGCAGATCGCCACCGGCGCGGTGCCGGCCGACCTCATGGATCGCGCCATGCCGCGCCGGCGCGTCTATGGCAATTCCAACCGCGTGTTCTTCTATTTCCGCCCGGCGCCGCGCGGCAGCCGCATCGTCTTCGGTGGGCGCGCCGCCCATGTGCGGCCCCAGAGCGCGCCGTCCGCTCATGCCCATCTGGCGCGCGCGCTGCTGTCGGTCTTTCCCGACCTCGCCGCCGTGCCGGTGACCCACGTCTTCAGCGGCGCCATCGGCTACACGAACGACAATTTTCCCCATCTGGGCGCCGACCAAGACGGCGTGTTCCACGCGCTCGGCTATTGCGGCACCGGGGTGTCCCGGGCCACCCATTTCGGACGCAAGATCGCCTGGCGCATGCTGGGGCGGCCGGAAGGCCGCAGCGCCTTCGACGACCTGCCCTTCCCCGCCCATCCCTTGCGCGCGCTCGCGCCTGTGGGCGTGCCGCTGGTGGAGGCCTGGTATCGCCTGCGCGACCGGGGCAATTTCTGACCCCGGCTCACTCCGCGTAGATGATGATGGAGAGGAAGCGGATCTGCGGGTCCAGCAGGGTCTGCGGCCCGTGCACCACCGCGCCCGAGAAGGTGAAGCTGTCGCCCGGCTCCAGCAGGAACACGCGCTCGCCGAAACGGTATTCCATGCGCCCGCTCAGCATGTAGATCAGCTCCGTGCCGGGATGCTGGAAGCGCGGATAGGCGCCGCTCTGCTGGTCCATCTCGATCAGGAACGGCTCGAACGCCTTGCGCGGCCCCTTCTGGTAGGCGAGCAGGCGGTAGGTGTGGCCGTGGCGGGTGCCGGTGCGCACCACTTCCATCTGGTCCCCGGCCTTGATCAGCTGCGCGCGTCCCGAGGTGTCCTCGATCGCCTGGAACAGGGCCGAGAGGCCGATGCCCAGCACCGCGGCGAGGCGCTCCAGCACCTCGAGGCTCGCCGCCGACTGGCCGTTCTCGATCCGGCTCAGCATGGCGATGGACATGCCGCTCGCCGCGGCGAGCTCGGCCAGCGTCAGGCCCCGCTCCAGCCGGTGGCGGCGGATCGCGGCGCCGGCGCGGCGGTGGATCGGCTGCAGCGCGGTCTCGGCGCTGCCTTCGTCCTCGCCGACGGCCGAAGTGGGGCTCTTGGCGCGCCTGGTCACCATGTCCCCCTTCCGGTCCGTGGCTCGCCGGCAGCTTAGAGCGCGATCGGGCCTTATGGAACCACCGCGCTGCGGCCGGCGACAGGCGTGCCGACGTGTCGAGGAGGCCGGATTTCGCCCCGGGCGATCGCCACGGTCCCGCGCGGCCCGCTATTTCTCCACCGCCGGCAGCAGCTGCTCGCTTTCGTCCTCCGCCCGCTCGCGGGCGCCGGGATGCTCCTCGATGAGCGGGCCGGGCGTCGCCGCCGCGGCGGCGGCCTCCGCCTTGCGGGCGCGGGCGCGGGCCGGGGCCTGGGCGACCTCGCCGCGGACGATGCGAAGCGGCGGCGCCGCGCCCTTCTTGTCCTCGCCGAAATAGACCGTCTGGTGCGGATAGGGCATTTGGATGCCTTGGGCGTCGAACGCCGCCTTGATGCGCCGGTAGAACTCGCGCTTCACGTTCCACTGCCCCAGCGGGCGGGTCTTGAAGCGGCCGCGCAGCCACACCGAGGATTCCTTCAGGCCCTCCACGCCCACCACCTCGAACGGGCCGATGATGGTGTCGGCGAGCGGGCCGTTCTCGGCCATGTCGCGCGCCACCTCCGCCATCACGGCGAGCGCCTCGTCCACGTTCTCGCGGTAGGCGACGGAGACGTCCACCACCGCATAGGCGAAATGCTTGGACATGTTCTTGATGGTCTGCACCTCGCCGAACGGCAGCGAATGCACGTTGCCGTCGAAGTCGCGCAGGTGGACGGTGCGGATGGTGATCTTCTCCACCAGGCCCGCATGGGCGCCGACCTCCACCACGTCGCCCACCGACAGCGTGTCCTCCATGAGGATGAAGATGCCGGTGATGACATCCTTCACCAGGGTCTGCGCGCCGAAGCCGATGGCGAGGCCGAGCACGCCGGCGCCGGCCAGCAGCGGGGCGATGTTCACCCCGAACTCGGACAGCACGATCAGCCCGGCGATGGTGATGATGATCACCCTGAGGCCGTTCATCATGAACGGCACCAGCGTCTTTAGCCGGGTGGAGGCGGGATTGCGCGCGCTCATGCGCTCGGCGAAGGCGGCGCCGAGCTCCCAGGTGGCGAACGCCGCCACCAGCACGATGAGGATCGAGATGCCGCGGCTCAGCAGCGCCTGCCCGCCGGTGGAGGCGAACCACGCGAACGGCTGCGCGCCCCAGATCTCGAGCAGCGCGATGATCGTGAAGGCCGCGACGACGGCATTGCCCGCCTGGCGCAGCGCGGGCAGGTAGCGGTTCGCCCGCAGCTCCAGCAGCGGGTATTTCTGCTTGATCTCCGGGGCGAGCCGGAACACCGTGCCGAACACGCGGTGCAGCGCGAACAGGATGAGGCGGGCCGCCGCCAGCGCCAGCACCGAAAGCAGCGTCGCCCGGGCGAGGAAGGCGAAGCCGCCTTCGAAATCGGTCACCCACACCACATAGGCCGCGGTGACATAGGCGATGGCGAGCAGGTGCCAGAAGTCCGCCACCTGGTTGCGCAGGCGCGCCACGCCGTCGCTCGGCGCGGCGAGGGCGCGCAGCCGCCGCGCGACCGACGCCCGGATCTGCAGGATGAACACCACCGCCATGCCCGCCACGATCAAGGCGAGGAGGTCGCCCAGCAGGCTGTAGGCCGCGAAGGACAGGCCCAGAATCCAGGCCGTGCGCAGCAGGAAGTAGCCGTAGATGGCGGCGTGGGTGAATCGGCGCACCCAGAGGAAGCCATAGGCCGCGCTCTCGTCGTCCAGCGGCAGGAGCCGCAGGCGCGCGGCGTCCGGGGCGAGGACTGCCCGGCCCGCGGCGATGATGGCCCGCGCCAGCACGTTGGCGTTCACCACCGTGACCACCGCGAGCCGCACCAGGAAGTTCAGGTCCACCACCGCCAGCACGCCGAAGGCCGCGGCGGCGAAGGCGACGATGGGCAGCGTGTCGAGCACTGTGCGCACGCACAGCAGCAGGAGGCGGCTCGCGAACGATCCGCCGCCCCGCGCCTCCACCGCGCGCCGCGCTCCGGCGAGCAGGCCCTTCACCGCCCATTCGGCGAGCAGAGCCGCGACCAGCACAGCCGCCACCACGCCCACGGCCCAGGCGATGCGCTCGATCACGAACGGGTCGGAAAGGCTGGAGAACAGGCGGCCCAGCTGGCCGGGAACCTTCTCCACGTCGGCGGCCAGCCCGAGGACCGAGCCGGAGAACGCGCCGAGCGCGCTGGTGGCGCCAGCCAGCCAGTCGTCACGCACCGGGGCTTCCGGCGCGGCGCGATCGGCCGCCACCAGCGCGCTGAGCCGCGCCACGAACGCCGCGCGGGCGGCATCGTCCTTCAGCGTCGCCACAAGGTCACGGATATCGGCGCGCAGCGTCTCGGGGAGCGTCGTCGCGGGCGCGGCGCTGTCCGAGGCGCCGGGCGCGGCGGCAGGAGGCGTGGCAGCGGGGGCGGCGAAGGACGGCGCCGTGGTTCCGGTCTGGGCCGCCGCCATGGGCGCAAGGGCAATGAAAAGCAGGCATGCCGCGAGGCGGCCGAATTGCATCATGGGGGGTCTCCCGGCTGGCCGTGGCGGTGTGTGTCGCACAGGGAGCGGCGCGCCAGGCGCCGCGACGGGGTCGGGCACGCCTTGCATCCCCGCGCGGTGCCGTCCACCCGCGTCCGCGGTCCGCCGATTTCGGCGGCCGATCGACGCTCCCGGACGCGATCACGCGCCCGCGTCGCCCACCGGCCGGCGTGCGCACCCCGACAGGCGCGAGCTCAGGAGGGTAAGTCGCGAACGGCGCATCCGGATCCCTCGCCTGCACGGGCCGATCTTGCGGCCGCGCGCGTGGGCTCCCATATGCCGAGAGCCGGGATGCCGCGACGGGTCCCGGCGGGCTGGTGGCCGGATAGGCGCTGGTCCGGGCAATGCAAAGTCGCTTGACGAGGGCTTTGATCGATGTCGCGCATGTCTTCGCTGTCGAGCCCCTTTTTGCTCGGGTTCGACGAGGTCGAGCGGTTGCTCGACCGCGTGACCAAGAGCGCCGAGGGCTATCCTCCCTACAATGTGGAGAGGGTCGAATCGGCGGGGCAAGCGCCGCGCCTGCGCATCACGCTGGCGGTGGCGGGATTCACGGCGGACCAGCTCGAGATCACCCTCGACGAGAAGGAATTGACCATCCGCGGCCGTCAGGCCGAGGAGGCTCAGGACCGCATCTTCCTCCACAGGGGAATCGCGGCCCGTCAGTTCCAGCGCGCCTTCGTCTTGGCGGAGGGCATGAACGTGGTCGGCGCGGAGCTGCGCAACGGCCTGCTCTCGGTGGACCTGGTCCGCCCGGAGCCGGAGCGGCGGGCAAAGCGCATCGACATCGTCTCTCGTGCGTGACGCACGGGCGGCGTGAGCGTTGCCGAGAGTGAGGAGTAGAGCCATGACGAACGACAAGACCGACACGCTGACGCCCGACACCATCACCCCCGAGGCCCTGGCCGGGCTCGGCGGCGGGCATATCGCTTATGTGCGCACCATCCGCTCCGAGGACGTGGCGACCATGTTCCCGCAGGCGCCCCAGATCGCGCCGGGCATGACGCTGTTCACGCTCCATGCGGCGGACGGCACGCCGATCCTCCTCACGGACAGCCGGGAGGCGGCGCTCGCCAATGCGATGCAGAACGAACTGGAGACGGTGAGCGTTCACTGACAAGGACCCGCCGGCCCTGCCGGCGGCCCGGGAGCGGGCCGCCGCGCGCGCCCGTTCAGGCGGCGTCCGAGGCGGGCGTGGCGGTCAGCAAAGCGTGGATGACCTTCGGGTCGCGGGTGGCGCGGAGCTTTTCCACGATGTCGGGGTCGCGCAACATGCGCGCCACGCGCGCCAGGGCCTTCAGATGGTCCGCGCCCGCCGCCTCCGGCGCCAGCAGCAGGAACACGAGATCCACCGGCTGACCGTCCAGCGATTCGAAATCGATCGGCTTCTCGAGCCGCGCGAACAGCCCCACCAGCTTGTCGAGCTTGGCGAGCTTGCCGTGGGGGATGGCGATGCCATTGCCCACTCCGGTCGAGCCGAGGCGCTCGCGCTGGAGCAGGGTCTCGAAGATCTCGCGCGGATCGCGCTCGATCATCGTGCCCGCCTGCTGCGCCAGCTCCTGGAGCGCCTGCTTCTTGCTGCTCGCCCGCAGCATGGGAAAGACCGCGTCGGGAGCGATGAGATCGGCGAGGGGCATGGATCGGGTCCCTGCGGCGTGCGCGGTCTGGCTCGGAAAGGCGGCGGACGCTAGTCCCAAGCCGGGCCGATGGTCAATGGCTGGCGGAAGCCGTCCGGAAGCCCCTGGGGACGGGCGTTGCCATCTCCCCGAGGGACGCCCGATCCGGCGCTCTCATCGTCTCGGGCCCGGACAAAGCGACGGCCGGCCCCTGCGCCGGACCCGTCTGATCCACCAGCCCCCGCAAGGCGCCGCATCGCGGCGACGCCCGACCTCCGGCGTCCGCGGCGCCCCTTGCGGCGCCGCGGACACCCAAAACTCTCAGGCGGCCGGATCGATCCAGCCCACATGTCCGTCGGGGCGGCGATAGACGACGCTCACCCGGCCGTGGCTCGCATGGCGGAACACCACCACCGGCGCGCCCGTGATGTCGAGCTCCAGCACCGCGTCGGCGACCGACAGCGAGCGCAGCCGCGTCACCTGCTCGGCCACCACCGTGGGGCTCCAGCCATCGAGCGCCTCTTCCGTCTCGTTCTCCGGAACCGGGGCGAGAATGTAGCTCTGGGCCGCCTCGGAAGGGTTCGTCCCGTCACCGCCCGTGCCGGCGATGCCGGTGCCGCCGTGGCCGTGGCGATCCTTGACGCGCTGCCGGTAGCGGCGCAGGCGCTTCTCGATCTTCTCCACCGCCGCGTCGGCGGAGGCGTTGGCCTCCTGCTCGCTGCCATGGGCCTGCAGGTTCACGCCCGAATCGAGATGAAGCATGCACTCGGAGCGATAGCCCGAGCCTTCGCGCGCGACCGTGACGTGGCCGGACCAGCCACCGTCGAAATATTTCGCGACAACTTCGGAGAGCCGATCCGTCAGGCGTTGCCGGAGCGCTTCCCCGACATCGATGTTCTTTCCCGACACTCTAAGGGCCATGCGATTTGATCCCCTTTGAACGGGTGCCCGAAGGCGCCTGCTCTGCTTCTCAAAACCGGCCGGCCATACAAGTGGTAGGAGTGCTTTGCCGACGTGTCAATAAACCAGCGTCGGCGCGATGGTGCGGTGCATCGGCGGCGATCGGCCGTCAGCGCGAGAGGAACGGCAGCATGCGCGAGAGCACGCCGTCCTGCTTGACGACGCCGTGATAGAGCCCGGCGCCGATGTGCAGTGCCACCAGCGCCGCCATGAGGTAGCCACCCCACCCGTGCCAGGCGCCGAGCATCTCGGACAGGGCCTCGTCCTTGCCGATGAGCGTCGGCATGGTGAACAGGCCGAACACCGACACCGGGGCCCCGAACGTGGTGGCGGTGAGAAAGCCGAGGATCGGCATGACGATGATGAGCGCGTAGAGCGAATAGTGCACCAGCTCGGCCAGGCCCCACATCCATACCGGCATGTGGGCCGGCCGGCCGGGCACCGGATTGAGGGCGCGCGTCGCCACCCGGACGACGGCGAGCGCGAAGATCACGATGCCGATCGATTCGTGGTAGGCGAACAGCTGGTCCTGGAGCGCTCCCGGGCCGAGGCGCACCATCACCAGGCCCGCCGGGATGATCACCAGCACCAGGACCGCGACGATCCAGTGGATCCACCTAGCCGGCGGCGCGTAGACGCGGGGACGGGCGGGCCGAAGGGTCTCGTTCGCCATGGCTTTCCAACTCCGAGGGGGGCGGGCGCAATTGGCACTCGAACCAAACGTCCCCGTCGGGCAGGAGCTCGATGCGGGTGTCCGGCCGTAGCGCGCCGGACAGGCGCGCGATGGGGGCGAGCTCAAGCCCGCTGCGGCCCGAGCCGATGATGACGGGCGACACGAAAACGTGAACCACATCCAGGCAACCGGCCTCGATGAAGGCGGAGAGGGTACGCGCCCCGCCTTCCACCAGGATGCGGGCGAAGCCCAGCGCGCGCAAGGCCGCGATCACGCGCGCCGGCGCGAAGGCGCGGGCGCCGTCGAGATGCACCGTCTCGACCCCCGGCGCCACCGGCGCCGTCACGCCCGCGCTGCGCACCGACACGCGGCGCGCGCCGTCCGGCGCGAAGCAGCGCGCGCCGGGGTCGGCGCGTCCGGTCGGGTCGAGCACCACCCGGGCCGGGTTCGTGCCGCTCACCCGGCGCACCGTCAGCAGCGGGTCGTCGGCCACCACGGTCCCGACCCCCACCACGACCGCGTCGACGCTGGCGCGCAGCGCATGCAGCCGGTCGAGGGCGGACGCGCCGTTGATGTATTTGGATTCGCCGTGGACGGTCGCGATCCGTCCGTCGAGCGACTGACCGAGTTGGCCCATCACGATCGGCCCATCGCCATTGTGATGGGCCTCGGGGGTCGCCAGTTTCGGTTGAAAGTCATCCATGGGTGCCGGCCTGCCGTAGAGAGTACGCCATCGGGAACGCATCTCCGTGCAAAAGGTTACGCCTGAGCCGCGACATCAGATTGTCGGCGCGCGCGGGAGATGATGCATCTTGTGGCTCGCGGCACAGCATTGCCGCGGTCCCGCGAGAGGATGAGGTAGCCGAATGTCTTCTGCCGACCGTCTCGGCATTGGCCTTTCATCGACCACCGCCTTTGTCGAGCGCGCGCTCGGCGAACTGCGCTCCGGCCGGCCGGTGTTGCTGCAATCGCAGGACGAGGACGCGCTGGTGCTCGGCGCGGAGGCGTTCGACGCCGAGGCGGCGGACGCGTTCGCCTTCCTCGAAGCGTCCGGTCCCGCGCGGCTGGTGCTGCCGGCGCCCCGGCTGGTGCGGCTCGGCGCGCCGCGCGCCGCGGACGGGTCGCTCGCTTTGCCGGCGTTCGATGCCGCGCGGGTGGAGATGCTCGCCCTCGGCCTCGACGCGCGGCTCGACGCGCCGGTCTCCTGCGCGGGGCCGGCCGATCTCGCGGCGCTGGAGCTGCTGGCGCTGGCCCTGGTGCTGCCGGCGGCGGTGGTGCTCCCGGTGCTCCGCGCGGCGGTGCCCTGCGCGGTGGCGGTCCGGGCCGACGACGTGGTGCAGTTCCGCAGGGCCCAGGCGGCGAGCCTGCGCGTGGTCGGGCGCGCCAAGGTGCCGCTCGAAGGGGCGCAGGACTGCGAGTTCGTGGTGTTCCGCGGCGGCGAAGGCCTGCGCGACCAGGTGGCGGTGGTGGTCGGGCGCCCCGATCCGGCGCGCCCCGTGGCGGTGCGCCTGCACTCGGCGTGCCTCACCGGCGACCTGTTCGGCTCGCTCAAGTGCGATTGCGGCGACCAGCTGCGCGACACCGTCGTCCGCATGGCGGCCGAGGACGGCGGCATCCTGCTCTATCTCGACCAGGAGGGGCGCGGCAACGGCATCGCCAACAAGATGCGGGCCTACGACCTGCAGTCCCAGGGCTTCGACACCTATGACGCCGACGCCGCGCTGGGCTTCGGCCTCGACCAAAGGCGCTTCGAGTTCGCCGCCGAGATGTTGCGCCAGCTCGGCGTCTCGACCGTGCGCCTGCACACCAACAATCCGCTGAAGGTGGCGGCGCTGAAGGCGGCCGGCCTCGACGTGGTGGCGGAGCAGCGCGTGCTCGGCCGGCCGACGCTGGAGAACGTGCGCTATCTCGCCTCCAAGCGCGACCGCGCGGGCCATGCCATCGACTTCGAGCAGCTCGCCGCGCGCGCGCCCGACTGAGCCCGCGCCGCCCGCCGGCCCTTCACCGTGGCGCGGTCACCGCACCAAAGTCACTTGCATTCCTGCGCCACCCGGTCGAGCGCCTGGGAGACGCCGCTGAGCGAATATTTGTCGGTGGTCTCGTTGCCGCGCGAGGAGGTGCTGACCACCGTGACGTCGCGCCCCTTGCGCATCGCGTCGACGAGCTTGGCCTCGTCCGCCGCGTTGCGCACCCAGGCGCCCTGGTCCTGGGTGTAGAGCTCGAACTTGGTGGTGCCGACGGTGACCGTGACGGTGCTCTTCTCCTTGAGCGGGAAGCCGACGGTGATGCTCACCTCCTCCTTCACGTTCTGGCTCGGACGGGTGGAGACGAACAGGAAGGCGGGGTCGCGGTTGAGGCCCTCGGGCAGGCGGGCCTTCGGCTGGGTGATCGCGTAGCAGACCTTGGGGCCGCCGGTGGACGCATAGACCACCCAGTCGCCGTACTGGGCGACCGACTTGGATTGGGGCTGGCCTTGCGCCATGCTCGGCGTGATGGCGAGGCTGGCGAGGAAAACGCCGAGGAGCGTCGGATGGATACGACGAGGGGCCATGGCTTCTCCTTTTCGCTGATGCCGGGATCGGTATGGATGAAAGCTTTAGCGTCTGCGTGCCCCCCTAGCGACGGACACGGTCAAAAAAATGACCTGGACGCTGCGGGCCTGTTTAGACCATGCCGTCGCTCCGGCTCAATGCCGAACCTGCACACGATATTGTAGGTTGACGATTAAGGCACTGGTATTTCGCGTATTTTTTTGTTTTCCTAGGAAATGGGAACAGGACATCCGGCCGCCGCGACGGCTCACGAGGGCCGCCAGGGGCGCCTTGGCGCCCCCAGGAGATCCCGCCACGAGGGTTAACACCCGGTTTCGCGCACACCGCAAGGGCCGCCTGGCGCGGCCGGGAGGAACAATGAGAGCCGTATTGTGCACCCGCTTCGGTTCGCCGGAGAGCCTCGAGATGGCGGATCTGCCAGATCCCGTGCCGGGAGTGGGCGAGGTTGTCGTTGACGTTGCGGCAGTTGGGCTGAATTTCTTCGACACGCTGGCGATCAAGGACCTCTACCAGCTGAAGCCGCCGCTTCCGTTTTCGCCGGGGGCGGAGTTTTCCGGCCATGTGAGCGCGCTCGGCGACGAGACCGACGGCTTCGCCATCGGCGACCGGGTGTGCGGCTACGTCTCCTTCGGCGCGGCGCGGGAGAAGCTGGTGGTGGCGGCGGAGCGGCTCGCGCGGGTGCCGTCCGACTTCGACCTCGTGAAGGCCGCCGGGCTCCCGGTCACCTACGGCACCGCGCTCTACGCGCTGCGCGACCGGGGCGAGCTGAAGGCCGGCGAGACCCTGGCGGTGCTCGGCGCTTCGGGCGGGGTGGGGCTCGCGGCGGTGGAGATCGGCGCCATCTTCGGCGCCCGCACCATCGCCTGCGCCTCCTCGCCCGACAAGATCGCGTTCGCCCGCGCGCACGGCGCCGAAGCAGGCCTCGATTACACCACGCAGGACCTCAAGGGGGGCCTGAAGGCGTTCGCCGGGGGCGCCGGCATCGACGTGGTCTACGACCCGGTGGGCGGCGAGCTCGCCGAGCAGGCGCTGCGGGCGCTCGGCCCGCTCGGGCGCTTCCTGGTGATCGGCTTCGCCTCCGGCCAGATCCCGAAGATTCCGCTCAACCTGCTGCTGCTGAAGAATTGCGACGCGCGCGGCGTCGATTTCGGGGCCAAGGCGCGGGGCGCGCCCATCTGGTTGCGCGACGCCATCGCCGAACTCATGGCGTACGGGCGGCAGGGCCGCATCTCGGCCCATGTGGACGCCACCTTCCCGCTCGCCCAGTGCGCGGCGGCCCTGAGCGAGATCGCCGGCCGCCGCGTGAAGGGCAAGGTGGTGCTGACCACCGGGCGCTGAGGCGCTACTGCGCTTCGCGCAGCTCCGAGAGGGCGGCGCGGGCGGCGGCGTGGTGCTGCGGGCCGATATGGTCCGACAGCAGGCGAAGCGCACCCATCAGCACCGCCGCGTCGTCGCCGAAGCCGACCAGCGGCAGGAGATCCGGCGCCAGATCGAACGGCAGCACGAAATAAGCGAGGGCGCCGAGCAGCAGCGCGCGCACCCGCAAGGGCGTCGCCTTGTCGAAGGCGGCGTAATAAGCGGCGATGGCTTCCTCGGCGAAGGGGATATAGCTGGCGTTGCGCCTGAGCTTGCCCCAGAAATCCGAGCGCACCCGGCGCTCGTCGCGCGCCGCGCGGGCGCCGTCTGCGCCCGGAAGTGAGCTCCAATCCATCCGCGTTCCCCTGTCCTTTCCCGGCCGGCGAACCCTTGTCCGGCCTCGGAAGAACAGATGGGGGCCGATGCCGGGCGGTGCAAGGGAATGAAGGCGCCGCCTCAGGGCAGGGCTGGGGCCGGCAAGATCAGCGGGTAGACGGCTTCCACCACATAAGGACCCCCGCCGACGCTGTCTCGCGAGGAATACAGCACGAAGCGCGGCACGTGGAAGGTGGCGCTGCGATACGGGCCGCGCGAGGCGAGATAGTCCGCCACCTGCCGGGTGGAGGCGTCGCGCAGGCGCGCCAGCGTCACGTGGGGCTTGAAATTGCGGCCTTCCGCGCCGAGGCCCAGGCGCTGCATGAGCCGCTCGTGCTCGGCCTGCAGCTCGATCAAGGCCGGGCTGGTCCGCACCGAGGCGAACACCGCCCGCGGCTTGTGGCCGCCGAACTGGTCGACCCCGTCCAGGGTCAGGTCGAACGCCGGCCGGCGCACCTGGCCGAGCATCAGCATGATGTCGCGGCCGACCGCGTCGTCCACGTCGCCGACGAAGCGCAGGGTGACGTGGTAGTTTTCCGGATCGATCCAGCGGGCGCCGGAAATGCCGCCGCGCAGGCCCGAAAGCGACGTCCCGATCTCGCGCGGGATTTCGATGGCGGTAAACAGCCGCGGCATAATCGCCTCCGCGAACCCTTCCTCGAGCGTGCCGCGGGCCGCAGCGGCGTCCGGCGGCGCCGGTCCCTGGGCACCGGCCTGATAAGATCGGCCTAGTGAAGAGGATTCGCGGCGCCGAGGGAAGCGTCCCGGCGCCGCGTCCGCAGCGTCACTCCACCGGCACCAGGACGTCGATCTCCAGCGCCTCGGGCGCGGCGGTGGCGAGATCGGTGCGGTAGCGCTCGATGTAGAAGTCGCCGGCGGTCAGGTTCTTGGCGTCCAGATAGTTGAAGATCAGTTCGTAGGTGTTGTCCATGTCCGAGAAGGTGCCCACATGGCGGAACCGCAGCACCTTGCCAGCCTGGGAAGCGCCGAGCTTGATGGCGCCGGACGGCTTCTGGGTGGTGGCCCCGGAGAACGGGAACTGCACCTCGAACTCGAAGCCGCGGTCGTCGCTCGCGGTGTAGACCACCATCACCTCGCCCGCCCGGGTCAGGCCCAGTCGGGACAGCTCCGCCGCGCCCGCTTTGGCGGCGCCGACAAGGATGTCGTAGGCATCGTCCCAGCTCCCGGAGCCGGTCACGATCAGCACCGGCACCGATGCGAGCTCGATCTCCTCGGCCGCGAAAACGCCCCCGCTCGGGTTGACCGGAACGGTCTCGACGCCCTTGGGCGTCACCAGCGGCGGCGCCTTCAGGCCCTCGTCCGAGGGCGCCTGCCCCGAGGGCGCCCGGGGGGTGGCGGGCGGCGGTGCCGCCGGACCAAGCACGGCCTGCGCCCATGCCGGCGCGGCGCCGGGACCCGCGAGGGCGCAGACGACCGCCACCGCCAGAGCGGCGCGCCGGCGCGCCAGGCTGCGCCGCGGGGCACCGAGCCACATGTCATCCTCCATGGCCATACGGCGGCACGACGCGATCGCGCGGGCGATCGGTCCGGTGGTCGTCCGACCCCGTGCTCTTACATCATCTGCGCGCGCGGCTGAATCGCCAAGATGGCCGCCGCCGGGGCGGTTTTCCCGACGGCGGTTGCAGGGGCGGCGTCGGCCCACCGGCCTGCGGCCCGGCGCGGGCCTATACCGCCAGCGGGGCGGCGGCGAGCTTGCCGGCGAAGTCCCGCAGCACGTCGATCTGGTCCGGCAGCTCGGCCCAATAGCGCCGGTTGAGCTCCAGATTGACCACGGTGCCGGGCGGGAAGCGGCAGGTGTTGGCGATGCGATCCCAGTCGATGCCGCCCCAGCCGAGCGGCAGATGCAGGTCGCCCTCGCCCAAGGCGGCGCGCTCGGCCTCGTCGATGGCCCAGCTGGTGAGCGGCCGGCCGAAGCTGTCATGGACGTGCAGATGCTGGGCGAACGGCGCGAGCGCGGCGATCTCCTTCATGAAGTCGACGCGGGCGTCGTTACAGCGCAGCAGAGCGTGGCTGAAATCCAGCGTGGCGCGCACGTTGGGGTGGGCGATGGCGTCGAGCTCGGCGGCGAGGCGCCCGGGCAGCGCGGTCTCGCGCATGGGCTCGAAGCGGAACACGTTCTCGACGCACAGCGTGACGCCGGCCGAGCCGGCTTTGTCGCCCGCGGCGGCCAGCGCGTCGCGCTGGCGCACATAGGCCATCTCCACATCGTCGTCGCCGCGCACGCAGCCGGCATGGATCACGAGGTGCGCCGCCCCGATGGCGCCGGCGATGCCGATGGCCGCGTCGAGCACGGCCAGATGGCGCGGCAGGCGCTCCTTGGCGTCCATCAGGTTGATGGCGAGCGGGCCGTGGGCGGTGAAGGCGAAGGGCCGCGCGCGCGTCGCCGCCACGAGGCGGGCCAGACGGTCCTCGCGCACGGTCCCGCCCACCACCAGGGTCCAGGCGAACAGTGGCAGCTCGACGAAATCCACGCCGAGGCGCTCGGCCTCGTCGAGCTTGGCGTCGAGGTCCTCGAACTCGGGCGATGTGGCACGGATGGAATAGCCGATCCCGCGGATCGACGGCAAAGGCGCGCGAGCGTCCATCGCTTCAGCCTCCCTCGTGGGGCGGACCGGCCGTGCCCGGACACCGGGACGAGAAAGCACGCCGGCCCCGATCTGGTGATGACAGGGCGAACGGTCGTTGGGACCGTCATGGGGCGCGCCGCGACGGAAAGAAAGCGCGGAAAAAGCTACGAAGAAAACGCCGGTGAGAACTTCCCCAACGGAACTATGGTGATACCGTCTGGCGCGACGGCGCACCTTAACGCCTTCGGAGCGCCCTGGCACGCAACTTTTTTGCGCTGCAGCGAGTTTGGCGGCGGGGCGGGACGGCGGCCGCCCATGCGGCCATGCCCAAGCCCAACGAAGAGGGGCGTCCGCCAGAAGCGGGCGCCCCGATCGGGGCCGGCGACGCCTGTACCTGACAGCCGGCTCCCTGGAAAAGAGCAAGAGCGCGGCCAAGCCTCTGCCACAAGATGTGGAGGGTTCTCAGAGAAAATCATACTATATGCAGGGAATGTCCCAAGACGTCTCGCAATTCGCACTTGCGTTTTGCAAAATGCGAACGGTCGGGCTCACTGCGCGGCGGCACCGTTCGGCGGGCGTGCCGCGCCAAGCCAGGTCTCGATGAAGCGGTCGAGCCAGCGGTCCACCGCGCCGTCATAGCGCTCCCATCCCTGGAGGTGCGCTTCGCCGGCCTGGGCGCCGGGCAGAGCCAGACGGTGGGCGCCGCGCACGATCCACACCGACATCATCTCCCGCGTCACCTCGGGATGGAACTGGAGCCCGTAGGCGTTTTTGCCATAACGGAAGGCCTGGTTGGGAAAGGTCTGCCCGGTGGCGAGCAGCGCCGCGCCCTGGGGCAAATCGAAGCCTTCGGAATGCCAGTGGTAGACGTGGCTCGGCCAGTCCAGCAGCGCCTTGCCCGCGGCGGTGGGGGAAAGCGGGTAGTAGCCGATCTCGCACCTGCCTTCCTGGTGCGGGGAGACGCGGGCGCCGAGGGCGCGCGCCATGATCTGCGCGCCGAGGCAGATGCCGAGCAGCGGGCGCGCCTCCGCCAGCACGCGGGCGGAGAAGTCGGTCTCCTCCCGGATGAAGCCGTGGGTGTCGTTGGCGCTCATGGGCCCGCCGAAGATCACCACGCCCGCATAGCCGGAGAGGTCGGCGGGCAGCGGGTCCCCGAGGGCGGGGCGCCGCACGTCGAGGCCGTGGCCGCGCAGCGCGAGGCGCTGGCCGATGCGGCCCGGCGTCGAATGGGCCTGATGGACGATGACGAGGATCGTGCCGGCTGCCCCGCCGCAGGCGCAAGGGTCCGCGCCGGAGGGCGGGTTCTGCTCGGATGGCACGTGCGGAAGCCTAGTCCTGTTGCTCACCGTCCCCTTCCGTCTCGTCGCGGACCTCGCGCCGGATGCGGGTGCGCTCGCGCGAGCCAACGTTCAGCAGCTCCGCGGCGCGCCAGACGAGATTGTCCTCGAACTCGCTGAGGCCGCCGTCGGCATAGGCCACCTCGAACATCATCTCCACCACGCGGCGGCGGCCCTCGTCGTCGAGCGCGCGGTTGAGCACGCTGGTGAAGGCATAAAGATCGACCGCTTCGGCGTCCTTGGCAATGGCCAAGTCGAGCAGCGCCGCGGTCTCCTCGGCGGAGAGGTCGAAGCGGCTGGCGAGGATGTCCTTGAGCAGCGCCTGCTCGTCCGCGGTGACCGCGCCGTCGATGGACATCACGTGGACCAGCAGCGCCGCCGCCGCAAGGCGGTAGTCGCCGTCCTCGAAGGCCTCGACCTCGCGCTGTCCGCCCGTGATCTCGGTGATGAAGTCTGAGAGTGCGCGGAACATGGGGCGGGTGGGTCCTGCTCTGGAACCGGGTTCAGGGGGTACCGATTTATCTGGGTTGGCGCTGCCGCGGCTGCAAGGCCGGAACCCCGGCTTCGGCCGTCGCGGCGGTCCTGGACGGTGGGTGTTGCCACGGTCGGCAACGGCGCGCAAGCCCGTGCCCTGTCTCCGGAGCGCCGCCGCGCGGCGGACTTTTCCTGGAACCTGTTCGCCTTGTCCACGTTTGAACAGATGAGAGCGGACGACAGGACACAATTTCGACACCAGGTGCCAGATCTGCCGCGCTGGATGGTTTCAAGATGGGACCTTTCAGCTTGGCGGAAGTGGGACACTTTTGCTCCGGTGAACTCCCATAAGCCCCCTGATGCGAAATCAAGTGGAGGATGACATGAGGAAGATGACAATTCTGGCGGCGACCGCGGCATCTCTTCTTGCTTCGGCGGCGATCGCCCAGCAGACGGCGCCGGGCGCCGGCCCCGCCAGCCCGACGACCACCCCCACGCCCTCGGCCACCGCGCCGGCCACCACCGCACCCACCATGAGGTTCATCGACATGCAGAGCTCCGACCAGTGGCTCGCGAGCGACCTTATCGGCATGAGCGTGCGCGGCTCGGCGAACGAATCGCTCGGCGAGATCAATGACGTGGTGGTCGCCCGCGATGGCCGGGTGATCGGCGCCGTCATCGGCGTCGGCGGCTTCCTCGGCATCGGCGAGAAGGACGTCGCGGTGCCGTTCCAGCAGGTGGAGATGGTGCGCAACTCGGACAACGACGCCCATGCGGTCGTTCGCCGGACCAAGGACGAGCTGAAGGCGGCTCCGACCTTCAAGGAGTATGAGGCTTCGAAGTCGGACGCGGCCGCGCGTACGCCGGCGCAGCCCGCCACCACCCGCTGACGCGAGACCGGGACGGGCGTCATGCCCGTCCCTCCCGCCCCGCGCTCCGGCCCTTCCAGCCTTGACCTTTTCCGATCAGATGCCCCCCGCCGCACGCGAGCCGGCGCCTGCGCCGTTGCGTGGGCCGGCCTTGAAAATCGCTCCCGTTCAAGTCCATGGTGCCCCGGTCACGGAAATGGGAACGGGAATGGATGCGCCAGATTGGGGGCCGGTCGCGCCGTTCATGCGGTTCCTGGCGCAGCCCCGCAGCCTTGCCTGGCGGCTCGCCTTCGCCATCGCGGTGATCGGCGCGGCGTTCGCGCTCAGGTCGGTTTCCGCCTTCGCCTTGCGCGACTACACGCCCTTCGTCCTGCAGATTCCGGCCGTGCTCCTGGTCGCCCTTGTGGGCGGACTGCGGGTCGGCCTGTTCGGCCTCGTCCTCGCCCTCGCCGCCAACGCGACCTTCGTGCCGCGCGAGGTTTGGGCCGGACCCGATGCCGCCGGCGCGGCGATCTCGCTCGCTTCCTTCGCCCTCAACGGGCTGGTGTGCTGCCTCATCGCCGCGCTGCTGCGGGCGAGCATCGGCCGGCTGGAGGCGGCGCGGGTTTCGCTCGGCGACGCGGCGCGCGCGCAGGAGAGCACGCTGGCGACGCTGGAATCGCTGCTCTCCAACGCCCCGCTCGGCTTCGCCTTCTTCGATCGCGCCGGGCGCTTCGTCCAGATCAACGACGCCCTCGCGCGCATGGCCGGCATCCCGCGCGAGGAGCATCTGGGCCGCACGGTGGCGGAACTGATGCCCGACTTCGACGACCGCAGCGCCCCCCTGATCGAGCGGGTGTTCCGCACCGGCGAGGTAATCCAGGAGGTGGAGCTTGACGGCGTGACGCCGGCCATGCCCGGCGTGCGGCGCCATTGGCTCGTCAGCTTCTACCCCGTGAAGGACGCGGCCGGCGACACCCGCTTCGTCGGCACCACGGTGGTCGAGATTACGGAGATCAAGAAGACCGAGCGGCGGCTCGCCGAGAGCGAACGGCGCTATCGCCTGCTGGCCGAGGCCCTGCCCAAGATGGTGTGGACCGCCGACCCGGCCGGCCGGGGCGACTACTACAACCATCGCTGGCAGGAATATACCGGCGTCGCCGAGCGGTGCGGGGGCGTCGCCGAGTGGTATACCTTCCTGCATCCCGACGAGGATGCGGAACTGCAGCGCGCCTGGGCGGCCTCGATCGCCAGCGGCGAGCCGTTCAACCGCGAATGCCGCTTCCGCGCGGCGGACGGCTCCTACCATTGGTTCCTGTGCCGCGCGGTGCCGGTGCGCGACGAGGACGGGCGCATCGACCGCTGGTACGGCAGTTGCACCGACATCGGCGAGATCGTCGCCGCGCGCGAGGCGCTCGCGCGGTCCCACGAAGAGCTGGAGCGCCTGGTGACGCGGCGCACCGCCGAACTCGCCGACGCCAATGAGCGGCTGCGGCTGGAGATGAAGGAGCGGCTCGCCGCCGAGGCCCAGCTGCGCCAGGCGCAGAAGATGGAGGCGGTCGGCCAGCTCACCGGCGGCATCGCCCACGATTTCAACAACCTGCTCACGGTCATCGTCGGCAACCTGGAGGCCGCCGAGCGGCGCATCGGCGCCGACAATGCGCAGGCGCGCACCTTCCTGGACAATTGCCGCCAGGGCGCCATGCGCGCCGCCACCCTCACCCAGCGCCTGCTCGCCTTCTCGCGCCGCCAGCCGCTCGATCCCAAGCCGACCGACGTGAACCGCCTGGTGGTGGGCATGTCGCAGATGCTGCGCAGCGCGCTCGGCGAGCGCGTGACCTTGGAGACGGTGCTGTCGGGCGGGCTGTGGCCGACCGAGATCGACCGCAACCAGCTGGAGAATGGCATACTCAACCTCGCGGTGAACGCGCGCGACGCGATGCCGGACGGCGGCAAGCTGACCATCGAGACCGCCAACGCCTATCTCGATGACGCCTACGCCGAGGCCCACGACGCGGCGGCGGGACAATATGTGGCGATCTGCGTCAGCGACACCGGAACCGGCATGAGCGAGGCGGTGATGGCCCGGGTGTTCGAGCCGTTCTTCTCCACCAAGGGCCCGCGCGACGGCACCGGGCTCGGCCTCAGCCAGGTGTATGGCTTCGTCAAGCAGTCCGGCGGCCACGTGAAGATCTACAGCGAGGTCGGGGAGGGCACCACGGTCAAGCTCTATCTGCCCCGCCTCGAGCGGCCGGTGGACGAGACCGAGCACGCCGAGCGCCCGGCCGTCGCCGGCATCCGCACGGCCCGTGTCCTGGTGGTGGAGGACGATCCCCAGGCCCGCAGCCTCGCTGTCGCGGTCCTGCGGGAGGCGGGCCACGACGTGACGGAGGCGGAGACCGCCACGGCGGCGCTCGAGCTGCTGGGGGCGCGTGACCCGGCGCAGCGGCCCGAGGTCTTGTTCACCGACATTCGGCTTGGCGCGGGCATCGACGGCCCGGCCCTGGCCGAGCGCGCGCGGACCCTGGCGCCGCAAATTCGAGTGCTCTTCACCACCGGTTATGCGAGAAATGCGGTGCTGCGCCAGGGGCGCCTGGAGCGGGGGGTCAACCTGCTCACCAAGCCCTACACGCAGACGGAGCTGGTACGGAAGGTGACGAGCATCCTGGAGCAGACCACCGATCGGAAGGGCGCGGCGCTCCTGGTCGAGGACGAGCCCTACGTCGCCATGGTGGCGCAGCAGATCCTCGAGGACCACGGCTTCGAGGTGACGGTCGCCTCGCACGGTGCCGCGGCGCTCAGCCACGCCCGCGCCGCCCTCGACATGCCCGAGCGCGGGGCCTTCCGGCTGGCGGTGGTGGACCTCGGCCTGCCCGACATGCGCGGCGACGAGGTGGTGCGGGCGCTGCGCGCGCTGGTCCCGGACCTGGCCATCATGATCGCCACCGGCTACGGCACCGACGATCTGCAGGCCGAGTTCGGCGGGGTGGAGGGCGTGGCGCTGGTCGGCAAGCCCTATGACGGGGCAACCCTGCGCGCCGCCTTGCGCGGGCTCGGCTTCAACATTTCCGACTGAGGGGCGCGAGCGGCCTCACCGGAGGGCTTATGGGGGGAGGGGTGCCTCCGGAGCAGCCGCTCGCGAAGGCTCAACGCGCGCCGCGGCGCCGGGTTCCCGCGGCACGGCTTCCGCGCTGCGCGGATCCTGCCGCCGCTCCCGAGGGGACCGGCGACAGGATGGCCGAAGCGAAGGCCGCGGCGAATCAGCGCCGCAGCAGGACCTGCCCCAGCACCAGCCCGAGGCAGGCGGCGACGGCGCACGCGGTCAGGGGCTGGTCGCGGATGGTGCAGCGCAGCTGGAGGTACTGGTCCTCCGCCCAGTCGGACACCTCGCCCGCCGCCGCCTCGGCGCCGCCGGCCGCGTCCTTGGCACTGCGCTTCGCGGTCTTGCCGATGGTTTCGGCGAGGCGCGCGAAGTCCTGCTTCAGCGCATCGAGATCCTTGCGGATGTCCTCGATGGAGGGGTCGGCATTGAGGGTCATGGGCTTGTCGGCCATCGGCGCATCTCCGAATTCTTGTTTGCAACCTCAGGGAACGGCCACCCCTTTCGGGGCGCGCCGGCGCGGCACATTCCGCAGAAACCTAGAGCGCGGTCCGAGCAAAATGACTCAATTCGCGCGGTGAATCGCCTCTCATTTCGCGAATTAGGACGCGGCGGCCCGGGGTGCGGAAGCGCCCCGCGCGGCACTTTGCCTGCCGCGTCCGCCTGATCAACGCGCGAGAGCGCCTTCGTGATCCCTGCCGGCGTGCCGTTCCCGAAGGGAATGCCGCCGGGCCTCACGCCGCCGTGGGTTCGCTGCGGGCCTCGTGGAAGAACAGCGCCTGCGCCACCGTCGCCTTCACGGTCTCGCTCAGGAACGGCTTGGTGATGAGGTAGGTGGGCTCCGGCCGCTCGCCGGTCAAAAGGCGGTCCGGGAAGGCGGTGATGAAGATCACCGGCACGTTGAAGTGGGTGAGGATGTCGGTGACGGCGTCGATGCCCGAGGAGCCGTCGGCGAGCTGGATGTCCGCCAAGACCAGGCCGAAATCCCCGCCCCGGGCGAGCTCCACCGCCTTCTTGTGGGTGGGGGCGACGCCGATCACCTCGTGCCCCATCTCCGAGACCAGGGTCTTGAGGTCGAGCGCGATCACCCATTCGTCTTCGATGATGAGCACGCGCGTCGCGATCTGGCGGTCGATCTCCCGCTGCGCGGCGACCACCTGGGCCTCCACGTCGTCGACGGAGGTGGCGAGGATCGAGGCCACCTCCGCATAGGAGAAGCCCTCCATCGCGGTCAGCAGCAGCGCCACGCGCGCGCCCACGCCGAGCGCCTGGAGGCGCTCGTCGGCGCGCGAGGCGGCATCGCCGCCGGCGCCGGCGCGGCGCGTCCACACGCCGTGGAACGCCCGGTAGAGGGCGACCCGCGGCGAAACGCCGGGATCGATGCCGATCTTGCCGTCGAGGATGGCCTGGAGCGTCTCCTGCACCAGAAGATCGCCCGCCTTCTGGCTCCCGGAAAGGGCGCGCGCGTAGCGGCGCAGGAACGGCAGCTGCTTGACGATCGACTGATGGGGCATGCGCAATTTCCTCGCTTGCGGCGGGGCTGAGGTCCGACCGCGTGAAACGCCATCAGGAAGCGAAAGTTCCCGACTTTAGAGGGAACTTGCTGGCGAACGCTGGCATTATAGGGGGAACCGGCGCGCGCCGCATCGGCCCACGGCAGGGCCGCCGGCGGCTGCCGGGCGCAAGGGCAGGTCGGAGCAGGGGATGGAGCTGGTGCCAGAGGAAGCGGCGCGCGTCGATCCCCAGAAGCGTGCCGCCATTTTCGCGCTTGCCGCCGGGCAGCCGCGCGATCTGCTGGACAGCGTGCGCCGGCGCCTGCTGCTGGTGGCGCTGCTCGCCATCGCGCCGGTGGCTACCCTCAGCATGGTGCAGGGGCTGATGCACCTCAGCGGCGCCCAGGACGAGGCGCGCCAGCGCCTGCTGCAGCTCGCGGTCTCCGCCGCCTCCAGCCAGGCCAACATCATCGCCTCCGCCGAGAGCGTGCTCCAGACCCTCCAGACGGTGGAGGGCGTGCGCAGCGCGGGTCCCGCCTGCCAGGCGACATTGTACGGCGCCACGCTGAGCCTGCCCTTCGTGTCCAACATGGGGGTGATCGACCGCGAGGGGACCGTGGTCTGCAGCGCCATCGCCGGACCGCGCTCGGTGGCCGGCGAGGCCTGGTGGCGCAGCTTGAGCACGGGCCCGATGCGCCTCACCTTGAGCGATCGCATGGTGAGCCCGGCCACCCGGACCCAGATCATCGCCGTCCTGGAGCCGCTGCGCACCCCCGACGGCCGTTTCGACGGGGCGATGGCGCTCGGGCTCGACGCCGCCCGGCTCGACACCATGCTGCGGCAAGCGACGCTGGAGCCGGGTGGCGTCGCCGCGATCTTCGATGCCTCGGGCCGGGAACTGGTCTCCAATGCCCGCGCTCTGAGCGCCGATCTGTTCGACCCGCGGCGCATCGCCGGGTCGGGCAGCGAGCTGCGCGAGGTGGTCGACCCCTCGGGCCGCAGCTGGACCTATACCGTCGCGCCCCTCGACCGGCAGGGTCTGGTCGCCGCCTATGCGCTGCCGACCCAGGACCTGTTCGGCTGGACCCCCCTCGCCGTCGCGGCGAGCTTTGCCCTGCCGGGCCTCGTGGCGGTGCTGAGCCTTGTCGGCCTGTGGTTCGCCGTCGACCGCATGGTGCTGCGATGGCTGCATTATCTGCGCCGTGTCGCCTCGGTCTACGCGCAGGGCCATTACGGTTTCCGCCCGACCCGGCTCGAGACCGCGCCCAGCGAGTTCCGGGTGCTCGGGGCCGCGGTCGAGAACATGGCGCTCGCGGTGCGCCTGCGCGACGCCAAGCTGCGCGAGAACCTCGCCGAGAAGACCGCCTTGGTGCGCGAGATCCATCATCGCATCAAGAACTCGCTGCAGGTGGTGGTGAGCCTACTTAGCCTCTACGGGCTGGGCATCGGCCACGGCGAGGACCGCCGCCGCTTCGAGGAGCTGCGCACGCGCGTCAACACCCTCGCCGTGGTCCACCGCATCCTGCATGAGGCGAGCGAGGGGTCCGCGGTGAAGCTGCGCGAGCTGCTGCGCGAGCTCGCGGCGCTGCTCGAGGGCGTGCCCGACCGCAACCTGGCGGTGCGCATCAATGCCCCGGACCTGCTGCTGCCGGTCGACATGGCGGTGCCGTTCGCGCTCATGGTGGTGGAGATCGTGCACGGCCTCGCGATCCCCGACGCCCCCAGGCTCCTGCCCGTGACCGTGGGATGCGAGCAGGGGGACGGGCGCCTCAGCATCTGCATCGCGGCCGGGCCGGCGGCCCGCACCGGTGCCACCTACGGCCGGTTCGATCTCGACCAGGGGTTCGCGAACCAGCTCGGCGGGCAGCTCACCCGCACCGAGGAGGGCGATAATGTCCGCGTGACCGGGGACTTTCCGTTGCGCACGGGCGCCGCCCCGGGCGCGCCGCGCCAAGGCCAGGCGTAATCCGCGGCGCAAAATGGGGAACCGTAGCGGTTCTGCCTCGTTGTCCCCCGGTGAGTCCCTCAGTGCGACTCGACGGGCGTTCCGAGACTCGAGGATGAATCATGGACAAAGCGCGTTCGAAGGGCACCTCCAACCGCGGCTTCGCCGCCATGGACGCGGAGAAGCAGCGCGCCATCGCCCGCAAGGGGGGCGAGAGCGTTCCCGCCGAGAAGCGCAGCTTCTTCCAGAACCGAGCACTCGCCGCCGAGGCCGGCCGCAAGGGCGGCCAGAGCGTGGCGGACGAGGACCGTAGCTTCTCCCGCAACCGGGCGCTCGCCTCCCAGGCCGGCCAGAAGGGTGGCCAGAAGAGCGGCGCGCCGGCGGGCGGGCGGTCGTGACACCGGCGCGGCGATCCTAGGGGCCAAGCCCAGATTATCGTGGAGCGCTGGAGGCTTTGCGCCGACACTGGTCGGTTTCAGAGGGCCGCGGACGGCGGAGCGCAGGCCGCCGCGCGGTTTCGGCGCCAAGCGCGGCGGCGAGACCGGGAAGGCTCCAGCCCGCGGGCGTCCCGGGGGGCCGGGCCCGAGGCCGCGGAGCGCCGCCCACGGACGCTGCGCGGGGAGGACCAAGCGGGAGCGGATCAGGCTCGGGCGTTTGCCCCGGGGGCCGGTCCGGTCCGGAAGCAGGACGAGGCCGCTTAACGCGGGCTCATGGCCAGAGGTCGCGCGCCCCGCGCGCCCGCAAGAAGGTGCCCATGGATCTGCCGGACAAGTCCTCAGCAATGGACGCCGCCGCCCTCCAGCGGGAGGTGCTCGAATTCCTTCCGGCGCTACGGGCCTTCGCGCGCTCGCTGACGCGCGATCGCACCGAAGCCGACGACCTGGTGCAGGAGACCCTGCTCAAGGCGCTCTCCAACATCGACAAGTTCGACCCCGGCACCAATCTGCGCGCCTGGCTGTTCACCATCCTGCGCAACACCTACTACACCGAGATCCGCAAGCGGCGCCGCGAGAGCGACGGCCTCTCGGTGCTGGCCCAGCAGGATTCCAACATGGGTCCGGGCCAGGAATGGTCGGTGACGCTCAGCTCGCTGAAAGAGGCGCTCGCCCACCTGCCCGACGACCAGCGCGAGGCGCTGGTCCTGGTGGGGGCGGCGGGACTTTCCTACGAGGAGGCGGCGGAGGTGTGCGGCTGCGCGCTCGGCACCATCAAGAGCCGCGTCAATCGCGCTCGCACCAAGCTGCTCGCCCTCATGGGCGCGGAAGCCACCGCCGACGTGGTGGAGGGCGACGCGGTGGCGATCTCGGCCGCCCGCAGCTGATCCCGCCCCTTGCCGCAAGGCGCGGGGCGCGGCCTCACTCGGGCTCCCAGCCCGCCGGCGCCAGCTCGAACCCCGCGAACTCGAAGGCCGGTGCCACCGTGCAGCCCACGAGCGTCCACGCGCCGAGGCTCTCGGCCGCCTGCCACGCATGGGCCGGCACCACGCCCTGCGGGCGATGGCCCGCCGCGAGGTCCGGCCCCAGCACCTGATCGCGCGGTGCGGTGCCCGCCGCGGCGATGCGCAGCACCAGCGGCGCGCCGGCGTGCCAGTGCCACATCTCCACCGCGTCCACCTTGTGCCAGTGCGAGCGCTCGCCGGCACGCAGCAGGAAATAGATCGCCGTGGAGGCGCCGCGCCCGCCCGCCGTCCCCGGATCGCGGAAGGTCTCGCGGAAATGCCCGCCCTCCGGGTGCGGCGCGAGGCCGAGGAGGGCGATCACCGCCTCGGCCGCGAGGTCGTCGGCCACCGCGCCCATGGTCAGCCCCGGAACGCGCTCTTGCGGGCGCGCAGCTCGGTGAAGACCGCGCCCGGGTCGGCGCCGTCCACCCCGAGCATTTCGGCCATGGCGGGGTCGTCCGCGCGCAGGAAGGGATTGGCCGCCAGCTCGTCTTCCATGGCGGAGGGGATGGTCGGCGCGCCCCTGGCGCGCTTGTCCTGCGCCGCCGCCGCCTGGTCCTTCAGCGCCGCATTGTCCGGGTCCACGGAGAGCGCGAAGCGGGCGTTGGCAAGCGTGTATTCGTGGCCGCTATAGACCTGGAGGTCGCCCGGCAGCGCCTTCAGGCGCTGGAGCGAGGCCCACAGCACCGGCGGGTCGCATTCCAGCGGGCGCCCGCAGCCGAGCGTGAAGAGGGTGTCGCCCGCGAACAGCAGGCGCTCGGCCTCGAACAGATACGAGACATGGCCCGCGGTGTGGCCCGGCGTCTCCAGCACCCGTCCCACCAGCGAGCCGACCGCCACGGGATCGCCGTCCACCACGGCCACGTCGAGCCCCGGTATGGAATCGGCCTCCGCCTTGGGGCCGACCACGGTCGCCCCGTAGCGCGCCTTCAGCGCCGGCACGCCCTGCACGTGATCCTGGTGGTGATGGGTGACGAGGATGTGGGTGAGGTTCCAGCCCTCCTTCTCCAGCGCCGCGATGACCGGGGTCGGCTCGGGGACGTCCACCACGGCGGTCGCCTCGGTGACCGGATCGTGCAGCAGCACGGCGTAATTGTCCTCGAGGCACGGAATGATGCGGATCTCGGCCGGCAAGGTGGTCCTCCTGTCGCGCCTTTGACGAGCGTCGCGCGCAGTATGGCGCGATCCCATGTCGGAGAAATGAGGGCGGCGGCGAAGTCCCCCGTTTCCTTAGCGCCGCCCGGGACCCCAATCATAGCCCGATACCGCGCAGACGCCAGCGCGCGGCCGGCCTCGGCCGGGACGGCGCGCGCGGGCGGGTTGCACTGGGCGCGCGCCTGCCCCAAGAGAAGGCCGAGAGGGGACGCCTTCAAGGCGCCACCGGCTTCAGGCATTGGGCTCCCATGTTCCTCGACGTCGTCGACCTCCGCAACTTCTACGCCCAGCCGGTGGGCATCATGACGCGGCGCCTCCTGGGCCGGGCCATCCGCGGCCGCTTCGCCGATGTGACCGGCATGGCCGTGCTCGGCCTCGGCTATGCGACGCCCTATCTCGGCGTGTTCCGGGAGGAGGCGGAGCGCTGCCTCGCGGTCATGCCCGCGGCCCAGGGCGTGGTGCGCTGGCCCTCCGCCGCGCCGACGCTGGCGGCGCTCGCGGACGAGACCATGCTGCCGTTCCCGAGCGGCCGGTTCGACCGGGTGGTGGCGGTGCATGCGCTCGAGATGACGTCCAACGCCGCCGAGCTGCTCGGCGAGGTCTGGCGCGTGCTGGCGCCCGGCGGGCGGCTCCTGGCGGTGGTGCCCAACCGGCGCGGCGTGTGGGCCCGGCTCGACACCACGCCGTTCGGCAACGGGCGGCCGTTCTCGCGCGGGCAGGTGGTGTCGCTGCTGCGCGAGGCGCTGTTCACGCCGGTGGGCTGGAGCGAGGCGCTCTATGCGCCGCCCAGCCGCTGGTTCCTGCAGACCGCGGTGGCGTGGGAGCGGGTGGGCTCGCGGCTGTCTTTGCCGTTCTCGGGCGTGCTGGTGGTGGAGGCCACCAAGCAGCTCCACCGTCCGGCCCAGGTGCGTCGCCGCGCGGCGGTGATCGAGCCGGCGATGGAGCCGGTGCTGGTGCCCGGCGGGGTGCCGGCGGGCTGAGCCGCCGCGTGCCTCCCAAGCGAACACCCGAGCGACGCGGGCAGAACCACGTCCCGCGGCGACCGGGCCTGCGCCCGGCGGAACAGGACGCCAACCGCGCCGGTGCGCCGATTCGCGCCGGCTTTGTTCCGGCCCCGTTCGCGCCCGGCCCTTTCGCCGTCGCGCATCCGTCCCAATATGCTACACAGCCCTCCTCGAACGAGCGGATCCCCCACAGCCGATGGACGATGTGACGCAATGGGCCGTGCTGCCGCGCTCCGTCCGGGCGCGGGGGGTGAGCGCGGTCCTCGGCCCCACCAATACCGGCAAGACCCATCTCGCCATCGAGCGCATGCTCGGCCACGAGAGCGGCATCATCGGCTTGCCCCTGCGGCTGCTGGCGCGCGAGGTGTACCAGCGCATCGTCGAGCGCATCGGCCCGGACGAGGTCGCCCTCGTCACCGGCGAGGAGAAGATCAAGCCGAAGAATCCGCGCTACTGGGTGGCGACGGTGGAGGCCATGCCGCGCGACGTGGCCGCGTCCTTCGTCGCCATCGACGAGATCCAGCTCGCGAGCGACCTCGACCGCGGCCACGTCTTCACCGACCGCATCCTCAACCGGCGCGGCCGCCACGAGACCCTGCTGCTCGGCTCGGGCACCATGCGCCCGGTGGTGGAAAAGCTCATTCCCGGCGTCCACGTGCAGGTGCGCCCGCGCCTGTCCACGCTCGCCTTCGCCGGCGAGAAGAAGATCTCGCGCCTGCCGCGCCGCTCGGCGGTGGTCGCCTTCTCGGCCGAGGAGGTCTACGCCATCGCCGAGTTCATCCGCCGCCAGCGCGGCGGGGCGGCGGTGGTGATGGGCGCGCTCTCGCCGCGCACCCGCAACGCCCAGGTGGAGCTCTACCAGTCCGGCGACGTGGACTATCTGGTGGCCACCGACGCCATCGGCATGGGCCTCAACCTCGACGTGGACCATGTGGCGTTCGCCTCGGACCGCAAGTTTGACGGCTGGCAGTTCCGCCGCCTCAACCCTTCGGAGATGGCGCAGATCGCCGGGCGCGCCGGCCGGGCGACGCGCGACGGCACGTTCGGCTCCACCGGGCGCTGCGCGCCGTTCGAGCAGGAACTTGTGGAGCGGCTGGAGGCCCACGCCTTCGATGCCGTCAAGGTGTTGCAATGGCGCAACGGCACCCTGGACTTCGCCTCCATCCGGGCTCTGGTGGCGAGCCTCGCGGCGCCGCCGCGCGAGGAGGGCCTCACCCGCGCGCCCACGGCGGACGACGTCAAGGTGCTGGAGATCATGGGCGCGGACGGCGCCGTCACAGGCCGCGTCGGCTCTCCCGCCGAGGTGGAGCGGCTCTGGCAGGTGTGCCAGGTGCCGGACTATCGCAAGATCTCCCCGGGGGCCCATGCCGAGCTCGTGGCCACCCTTTTTGGCCATGTGGGGGCAGGTGGTCGCATCCCCGATGATTGGTTCGCGCGTCAAATCGCCTTGACCGATCGCCAAGAAGGCGACATCGACACGTTGTCGAGACGGATCGCGCAGGTGAGGACCCTCACCTTCGTGGCCAACCGGCCCGACTGGCTTGAGGACCCGCAGTACTGGCAAGGCGTCACGAGGGGGGTCGAGGACAAGCTGTCCGACGCACTGCACGAGAGGCTGGCGCAGCGTTTCGTGGACCGACGGACCAGCGTGCTCATGCGGCGCCTGCGAGAGAACACGATGCTTGAGACCGAGATCAGCAAGACCGGTGACGTGACCGTCGAAGGACATGTCATCGGCCACCTCCACGGCTTCCAGTTCGCCCCCGACCCCGCCGCCGGCGGCGAGGAGGCGAAGGCCCTGCGCGCGGCTGCGCAGAAGGCGCTGGCGGGCGAGATCGAGGCGCGCGCTTTGCGCGTCTCGCAGGCGGTGGACGAGGCGTTCGTCCTCACCAACGACGGCACCATCCGCTGGACCGGCGAGGCGGTGGCCAAGCTCATTCCCGGCGAGGAGGTCCTGAAGCCGCGCTTCAAGATCATCGCCGACGAGCATCTCACCGGCCCCGCCCGCGACCAGGTGGAGGCGCGCCTCACCTTGTGGGTCGCGGCCCATATCGACAAGCTGCTGGGCCCGCTGAACAAGCTCGCCGCCGCCGAGGACATCGCCGGGATCGCCCGCGGCATCGCCTTCCAGATCGTCGAGAGCCTCGGCGTGCTGGAGCGCGCCAAGGTGGCCGAGGAGATGAAGAGCCTCGACCAGGCGGCGCGCGCCACGCTGCGCGGCTACGGCGTGCGCTTCGGCGCCCACCACATCTATCTGCCCGGACTGCTGAAGCCCGCCCCGCGTTCGCTCGCGGCCGAGCTCTACGCGCTCAAGCACGGCGGCCTCGCCCAGAAGGGGCTCGACGAGCTGCCGCACCTCGCGGCGTCCGGACGCACCTCGATCCCGGTGGACCACGAGGTCCAGAAGGGGCTCTACCGCGCCGTGGGCTTCCGCGTGTGCGGCGAGCGGGCGGTGCGCGTGGACATCCTGGAGCGGCTCGCCGACCTGATCCGCCCGGCGCTCGCCTGGCGGCCCAATTCGCCCGGCCCCAAGCCGCCGGGCGCGGTGGACGGGCGCGGCTTCACCGTCACCGTGGGCATGACCTCGCTCGCCGGCTGCTCGGGCGAGGATTTCTCCTCGATCCTGAAGTCGCTCGGCTACCGCATGGAGCGCCGCGCGCCGCCGCCGCCCGAGCCGGTGGAAGCCGCCGCGGCTCCGGTTGTGGAAGCGGCACCCGCGCCCGCCTTCGCCCCGGTGCCGGAAGGCGCCATCGAGGCGGACCTGCTGTTCGACGCCCCCGCCGAGAGCGCCGGCGCGCCGGCCCAGGAAGCCCCTGCCGAAGAAGCCTCTGGCGAGGCTGACGGGATCGCGGCGTCCGAGGCTCCGGCTGCCGAAGCTGTGTCCCCCGAGGCCGCGGCGCCCGAGGCCGGCGCTGCCGACCACGCGGCCGCCGAGATTGCGGCGTCCGAAAGCCCCGTCGCCGAAATCCCCGCCGCCGACGAAGGCGAGGTCGACGCCCCCGCGGGCGATGACGCCGCCGATGCCGAAGCGGCCATCGAGGCCTTGGAGGCGACCGGCGATCCCACCGCCGCCGAGGTGGCGGCGGAGGTGGATGCCCCGGCCGCGCCCGGCGGTCCGGAAATGGTGGAGGGCGCGCCCGCCGAGCCCGAGATGATCGAAGTCTGGCGTCCCGGCCGCCCGCCGGGCGCGCCGCGCCGCGAGCGGCCGCAAGGCCACCGCCAAGGCGAGCGTCACGGGGAGCGGCCGCACGGCGAGCGCCCCGCCGACCGGTTCCAGGGCGACAGACCTCAAGGCGACAGGCCCCAGGGCGATCGCCGGCGCGACGGCCGCCCGCCGTTCCGCCGCAGCGAGGGCGCGCCGGAGGCCGGCGCCGAGGCCGAGCGCGGCCCGCGTCCGCCGCGTCCCGACCGTCCGCCGCGTGGTCCGCGCGAGGGCGGCGATCCGCCGCGCCCGCACCGCGCCGAGCACCGCCCGGTTCACCAGGACCGGCGGCGCGACAAGCCGGTGGACCCCGACAGCCCCTTCGCCGCCCTTGCGGCGCTGAAGGCGCGCATGGAGGCGGAGAAGAAGGGCTCCTGAGGCGTGAACCCGCCGGACGCGCGCCAGCGCATCGACCTGTGGCTCTGGCACGCGCGGGTGGTGCGCACCCGCAGCGCCGCCGCCGCTCTGGTGCGCGGCGGCCACGTGCGGGTCGACGGCCGCAAGGTGGACGCGGCGGGCCACGGCATACGGGCCGGGCAGGTGCTCACCGTCGCCCTTGAGCATCACGTCCGGTTGTTGCGAATCGTTGGCTTTTCGGAACGCCGCAAGGATGCTACTGCTGCTTCCGAGCTTTTCGAAGAAATCACAGACGAATGAAGTTTAATTCCGGGGCGCGATCCGAGCGAAAGGTCTCAATCTGCTCGGTGAATCGCTCTCCAACTCCGGTATGGAGAACGCGTTTTCCGATCTGCCGGCACCGCAGGCCGATCGGCGCGTGCTCCGAGCGCGTCGCCGTATCGCCTTGCCTGCGCCATTCCGGTGCGCTAGGCCGACGCGCGAAAGGGAACCCGCAATGACCTATGTCGTCACCGAGAACTGCATCCGCTGCAAGTACATGGACTGCGTGTCCGTGTGCCCGGTGGACTGTTTCTACGAGGGCGAGAACATGCTCGTCATCCACCCCGACGAATGCATCGACTGCGGGGTGTGCGAATCCGAGTGCCCGGCCGAGGCGATCAGCCCCGATTCCACGCCCGGCCTCGAGAAATGGCTCGCTTTGAACGCCGAATACGCGAAGGTTTGGCCCAACATCACCCTCAAGCGGGACGCGCCGTCGGACGCCAAGGAGTGGGACGGCAAGCCGGGCAAGGAAGAGCTGTTCTCCCCCGAGCCTGGCCAGGGCGACTGAACCCGCCGCGCGGTGCGCGCGATGGCGCCCCGCTTGGCGGGACCGTCGAGCCAAGGGCCGCGGGCGCTGATCGCCCCCCAGTTCGCGTCTGCCCCTCACGACCCTTAAGACCCGCCGACCCGTGGGCGATGCGCGCCGGTCGGCGCGCGCCTCACGGCACGGCGGCGAGCTGCTCGTACTGGGACAGGACCACCTTGCCGACCGCGTCCAGATAGGCCCGGCCGAATTTCGAGGCTTTCAGGTCCGGCAGGTTCTGGTAGATGGTGCCGCCGATGGGCGGATAGGCGTCGGGCGCCGCGCACGGCACTTCGAGGGACACCTTCTGACCCGGCTGGTAGGTGGTTCCGCGCTCCACCTTGGCGATCGTGCCGTCCACGGTGCAATTGCCGAACACCCGCTTCGGCGCCTTGACGGCCTCCACCGCGATCACGATCACGCTCGCCGCGTCGTCCCGCGCGGTCTGGTACACATAAGGCGGCATCAGCGCCAACGCCGCGCCAGGATGAAGCATCGCCGCTGCGAGCGCGGCCGAGAGGACGAGACCTGCGCCCCTGAAACGTGTCATGCCGAGCGGGCCCATGCGATTCTCCCTTCTCCCGTTCCGTGCGGAACGCTTTTTCTCTATATAGCCGCCATGCTCGAAACCACCCAGCCCATGCCGGCGGCTGCCGCCGAACTGCCCGATTTCGCCCGCCGGCGCACCTTCGCCATCATCTCCCATCCGGACGCCGGCAAGACGACGCTCACGGAAAAGCTCCTGCTCGCCTCCGGCGCCATCCGCATGGCCGGCCACGTGAAGGCGCGCGGCGAGCGGCGCCGCACCCGCTCCGACTGGATGGAGATCGAGCAGCAGCGCGGCATTTCGGTCACCTCGTCGGTGATGACCTTCGAGCGCGACGGCATCGTCTACAATCTGCTCGACACGCCCGGCCACTCCGATTTCTCGGAAGACACCTACCGCACGCTGTCCGCCGTGGACGCGGCGGTGATGGTGATCGACGCCGCCAAGGGCATCGAGAGCCAGACCCGCAAGCTGTTCGAGGTCTGCCGCCTGCGCGACATCCCCATCTTCACCTTCGTCAACAAGGTGGACCGGGAAAGCCTCGACCCCATCGCGCTGATGGACGAGGTGTCCTCCACCTTGGCGCTGGACCTCACCCCGCTCACCTGGCCCATCGGCATGGGCGTGGATTTCCGCGGCCTCATCGACATCGCCAACAAGCGCGCCTTGCTCGCCACCGAGCGCGGCGGCCCGCTGGTGCGCGAGGTGCCGTTCGAGACACCGGAGGATCTCATCGGCCTCGACGGGGTGGAGGAGCGCATCCTCAACGAGGCGGTGGAGAGCCTGACGCTGGCGCTGGGCGTGCTGCCGCCGTTCGATCTCGCCGCCTTCCGCGAGGGCCATCTGTCGCCGGTCTATTTCGGCTCGGCGCTGAAGGAGGCGGGGGTGGCGGAACTGCTGTTCGGCCTCGGCTCGGTCGGCCCGAGCCCGCTGCCGCGCGCCGCCGCCGGCGCGCGCATCGTGGCGCCGGCCGAGGATCTCGTCTCCGGCTTCGTCTTCAAGGTGCAGGCCAACATGGACCCCAACCACCGGGACCGCGTGGCCTTCGTGCGCCTGTGCTCGGGGCGCTTCAAGCGCGGCATGAAGCTGTTCAACCCGCGCGAGAAGCGCAACATGGCCATCGCCAACCCCATCTTCTTCTTCGCCCAGGAGCGCGAGACGGTGGACGAGGCGGTGGCCGGCGACATCATCGGCATTCCCAACCACGGCATGCTGCGCGTGGGCGATACGCTCTCCGAGGGCGAGAGCATCAAGTTCGAGGGCCTGCCGGACTTCGCCCCCGAAATCCTGCGCCGGGTGCTGCTCTCCGATCCCATGAAGGCCAAGCAGCTGCAGAAGGCGCTGCAGGACATGGCGGAAGAGGGCGTGGTCCAGGTGCTGAAGCCGGTCTCCGATCCCTCCCCCATCGTCGGCGTGGTCGGCACCCTCCAACTCGACGTGCTGGCGGCGCGGCTGGAGAAGGAATACGGCGTGCCGATCCGCTACGAGACCACCTCCTACGTCACGGCCCGGTGGATCATCGGCGAGCGCGCCGAGGTGGATCGTTTCCTGGAGGCCAACCGCTCCTCCACCGCGCGCGACCGCGACGACGCGCCGGTCTATCTCGCCCGCAGCCAGTGGGTGCTGGACCGCGCCATCGAGGAATGGCCCAAGCTGAAATTCGTCGCCGTGAAGGAACGCGGCTGACCGCGATCCCCGCCCATTTCGACAATGCCAGGGCCGCCCCGGAGCCGGCCCCAACGGAGGACCCGATGGCCGACCCCGCCCGCCTTGCCGAACTCTCCCGCATCATCGACGCCGCCTTCGAAAAGCGCGCCGAGATCGGCTTTTCCACCATGGGCGAGGTGCGCCTGGCGGTGGACGAGGCGCTCTCGCTGCTGGATTGCGGCAAGGCGCGGGTCGCCGAGAAGGGCGCCGACGGCGCCTGGGTGGTTCACCAGTGGCTCAAGAAGGCGGTGCTGCTCTCCTTCCGCCTCAACGACATGGAAGCCATCCCCGGCGGTCCGGGCGGTGCCCAATGGTGGGACAAGGTGCCCTCGAAGTTCCTGTCCTGGGGCGAGGCCGACTTCCGCGCCGCCGGCTTCCGCGCCGTGCCGGGGGCGATCGTGCGCCGCTCGGCCTACATCGCGCCGAACGTGGTGCTGATGCCCTCGTTCGTGAATCTCGGCGCCCATGTGGGCGAAGGCACCATGGTGGACACCTGGGTGACGGTGGGCTCCTGCGCGCAGATCGGCCGGAACGTGCATCTGTCGGGCGGGGTGGGCATCGGCGGCGTGCTGGAGCCGCTGCAGGCCGGCCCGGTCATCATCGAGGACGACTGCTTCATCGGCGCCCGCTCCGAGGTGGTGGAGGGCGTGGTGGTGCGGCGCGGCTGCGTGCTCTCCATGGGCGTGTTCATCTCCGCCTCCACCAAGATCGTCGACCGGCAGACCGGCGAAGTGTTCGTCGGCGAGGTGCCGGCCTATTCGGTGGTGGTGCCCGGCGCGCTCCCCGGCAAGCCGCTGCCCGACGGCACGCCCGGCCCCGCGCTCTATTGCGCGGTGATCGTGAAGCGCGTCGACGAGCAGACCCGCTCGAAGACCTCCATCAACGATTTGCTGCGCGACTGAGGCGCGCGGCGCCCGGGCGCCGGCGGCTGGCGGGCGCACCGCCCCGGCGGATGCGGGCGGCGGCCCGGCGCGGCGCGGGCGCCGTTTCCGGCGGGGCTTGTTCGGCGCCGGGCTCGGGGCGCCCGCGGGGGCCGAGAAAGCGGCTTGCGCGGCGGCGATCAGCTTGTATATTCCGCCGCCTCGCCTCGGGTGCGGCGCAAGTTCCGGCGCGGCACGATTTCTGACACCATCGGAAGCGACCGGGCGGGCCCTGTCCCAGACGGGACGGAGGGCAGAGCGAGTGGTTGAAGGCGCACAGACCGCCTTCGGCGGTCGTCTCTAGAAGTTCTGCGTGCGCCCTGCGCGCGCTGGGAGAGGGGCCGAGTGGTTGAAGGCGTACAGACCGCCTTCGGCGGTCGCCTTTTCTGAAGTTCTGCGTGCGCCCTGCGCGCGCTGGGAGAGGGGACCGAGTTGTTGAAGGCGCACAGACCGCCTTCGGCGGTCGCCTTTTCTGAAGTTCTGCGTGCGCCCTGCGCGCGCTGGGAGAGGTGGCCGAGTGGTTGAAGGCGCACAGACCGCCTTCGGCGGTCGCCTTTTCTGAAGTTCTGCGTGCGCCCTGCGCGCGCTGGGAGAGGTGGCCGAGTGGTTGAAGGCGCACGCCTGGAACGCGTGTATACGGGAAACCGTATCGAGGGTTCGAATCCCTCTCTCTCCGCCAGCCCTCAATCTCACCCCACCTCAGATCCTATCAGAAGCCTTGCCAGCGTTTGATTCGCACGCCATATCGGCTGCAGGGCGCCTCACGATATCGCGCTAAATCGCAGTCGATCCCGGGTAAAAACCGGGTAAGGCCGCCTCCGGAAACCGGGTAAAGGGGGAGGTCGCCCAATGTCGCTCACAGACATGCAGATCCGCAAAGCCAAGGCGGCCGAAAAGCCCTACAAGCTGACCGACGGCGGAGGTCTCCACCTCGCCATCTCTCCGGCAGGAGGCAAGGTCTGGCGCCTGCGTTAGGAGATCGCCGGCAAGGAGAAGCTCCTCACGATCGGGCCATATCCGGACATCAGCCTTCAGGAGGCCCGGGAGGCCCGCACAGCTCAGAAGAAGCGGCTTCGCGAAGGCAAGGACCCCTCTGCCGAGAAGGCCGATCGAAGGCGGGTGGCGACCGTACCGGCGAACGTAACTTTCGAGCACCTCGCCCGCGAATGGTACGGCCTGAACCAGCCACATTGGACATCGACCCATGCCTACGACGTGATCCACACGCTGGAGCGGGACGTGTTTCCGAAGCTGGGCGGCCGGGACATTCGCACAATCACCGTTCCGGAGGTCTTGGCCGTCCTGCGCGCGATCGAGAACCGCCCCGCTATTGAGACGGCCAAGCGCGTTCGCCAACGCATGTCGGCGGTGTTCGTCCATGCCATCGCATGCGGCATTGCGGACAACGATCCGGCAGCCATTGTCCAAAAGGCGCTGAAGCCCCTTAAGAAGGGACGCCAGCCTGCGATCACTGATCTGGATCAGGCCCGCGACATCATCAGGCGCGTGGACGAGACGCCCGCGAACCCCGCCACCAAGCTTGCCTTGCGCCTTCTCGCATTGACCGCCGTACGGCCCGGCACCCTCATCACGACGCCATGGTCCGAGTTCGCCGATCTGGACGCTGACAAGCCCATCTGGCGGATTCCTGCCGCGCGCATGAAACTCAAGCTCGCCTACAAGGACGACACCTCCCGGGACCACTTCGTGCCGCTGGCCAAGCAGGCCATTGAGACAATCGAGCTGCTGCGCTCACTTTCCGGCCGCGGGCCATACGTGCTCCCGAATGGGCGAAACGCCCACAAGCCTGCGAGCGAAAATGCTCTCGGGTATCTGCTGAACCGCGCCGGCTATCACCGGCAGCACGTCCCACACGGATGGCGCGCGACCTTCTCCTCGGTGATGAACGAGCGCTTCACGGCGGATCGCCAGATCATCGATCTCATGCTCGCCCATACCCCTAAGGACCGGGTGGAGAGCGCCTACAACCGCGCGGAACATCTGGAGAGACGGATCGAGCTCGCTCAGCTTTGGGCCGACCTCATCATGGAAGGGCAGATACCGGCTGCCGACCTCCTGGGCCGCCGCAGACGATCCGTGCCCGTCATGCCTGCCGCCAGCAACGGAACGACTGACGCCGATCCCGGGAAAGTTCCTCACGCGGCTCGCCGGTGAGACAGGGCGTATCAAATGAGCGAGTGGAAGCCTCTCTTCGATCAACGACGGTGGGATGAGATCGATGATCTCTGGCCCGCCCTTTCTCAGGCCGAACAACGCGACCTGTTTGCGGCTCTGCTTGAAGGCGTACCGAAAACGACCGTGATCGACGGATTGGAAAAAATGGAAAGGCACGTCCGACCGAAAGAGGCACCATCCGAGTGGAAGGGCGCCGCAAAAATCCTTGCGCTCGGCGAACTGGCGGCGGCAATCGAAGAAGATCCTCCTATCGCAAGCGCCTCATGGTCGTCGCTGCGAACGGAAGCGGAAAGCTATCTGCGTGAGACCGTTGCCGAGTGCGAAAAGAAGCCAAAGGCAGATCATGCCCCTGGCGAGCTGTCCCAAGAGCAGCATTGCCGCGATTCGCTTGAGCTGCTGGCGGCCATCGATAGAGCCACGAAGCTGATGTGTACCGAAATGGACAGCGACGCGGATCGAGAATGGCTTGAAGAGGTCATCGCCGAGATTGCGGAATATGCATTCGTCGCCGGCCGTCACATGCAGGAAGCCTGGGCTAAGCCGTTTGAAGGCCACGCTGTGCGCGGGATCAAGACCATCCAGTCCGCAGCCGAAGGTGGCCGGCAGAGGAAGGGCAAGCAGGCGCCGGAGACCGCTCAGATCATCTCGTACATGCGTGAATTGATGCAATCGGGCCATTCGAAGGCCCGGGCAGCGGAGCTCACCCATAAGAAGGGATTGGGTGTGTCTGCAGAGGCCAACAGCAAGTTATTCTATCGCATCACGAAACCATAAAAGTCAGGACATCCCCGGCCAAATGTCCTGACCTAGGGGTCCATGTCTCAGCGCGTTGCATGCCAGACGTGAGTTGAGCAGCCATGGACAAGTCGTCGCAAATCGGTCGGGAGACCGTCGCGGTGGTCGAGACCGATCACCTCGTTTCCGTGGATGTGGGAGCGGCGCTCCTGGGGATGAGTGTCGCCAGTTTCTGGCGTCGCGTTGCGGATGGCACCATCCCGGAGCCGTTGAAGCTGGGCCGTCTGTCACGCTGGCCTCGCTCAGAGCTCATTGCCGTCATCGAGAACGCGAAGGCCGCTCGTGCCTCGGGGGGCCGCCATGACTGAGCACCTCATGCTCCGCGGCGGGCTCGATGCCCGCCAGATGGTTGAAGCTCTCGGCGGGCGCTGGACTGGCCGTGGCGGCCTCTGCTTCTGCCCGGCCCATCCCAACAGCCGTACACCGGCCCTTTCGGTGTCTGTCGGCAAGTTCGGCACAGCGGTGTTCCATTGTCATGCCGGCTGCTCCTACGCGGACATCATGACGGCATTGCGTGATAGCGGCATCGTACATGGTGATGGGGCGGAGCCGCGCCGGCGCAATCCGGAGGCCACCGCGCAGGCCGTCCGCGAAGCGGAGCATCGGCGCATCAAGAACGCCCAGCGTGCCGTCTCGAAGTGGCATGCCGCTCGTCGCTGCGAGGGCAGCCCTGTTGAGATGTATCTCGTCAAGCGTGGCCTGCGCGGCCGCATCCCACAGAGCCTACGCTACCTTCCCCATGAATGGCATCCGCAGGGTACGTTCGGTGCCATGGTCGCTTGCGTGCAAGGCGTCTCCAGCCCGGCCCTCCATCTCACGTTCATCGACACGAACGGCGAGAAGGCTCCGGTCCAGCCCCAACGCCTCTTCATCGGCTCTGCCAATGGCGGCGGTGTTTGCCTCGCTTCTGGCCCGGGCCTTCTGGTCGTCGGCGAGGGCATCGAAAGTACCCTGAGCGCCGCCACAAAGCTGCCCGATCACGGCCCGGTCTGGGCATCTCTCAGCGCCTCAGGCATGGCCGCATTCGAACTCCCGCCGCAGCCCGGCGAACTGGTGATCGCCATTGATGCCGACCGGGCTGGGCGCAACGCCGGCCGGGCACTCGGACAACGCGCCACCTCGCAGGGATGGCGCGTCTTCTGGGCAGAACCGCCAGATGGTCTCGATTGGAACGATGTTCTGCAAGGCCAGCGGGAGGGCAGCCGATGAACACCGACATCATCACTGCGGTGCCGTTCGTCGGAACCTCCGCCCCATTGCTTGATCCCCAACCGATCGCCGCGGCCCTACCGGCGGTGGAGCTGTTGGTGCCCCAGATGTTGCCTCCGGTGGTCGGGGACTACGTCTTCGATGTTTCCGACCGCACCCAATGCCCTCCAGATTTTGTGGCGGTGGGTGCCCTGGTCGCTTGTTCAACCTTGATCGGCAACCGGGTTCGCATCCTTCCGAAGCAATTCGACAACTGGACGGTGGTCCCGAACCTGTGGGGCGCTGTCGTCGGGCCGCCCTCGGCGATGAAGAGCCCGGCCTTGAAATATGCGCTCTCGCCGCTCAACAAGATCGAGCGGGAGTGGCGAAAGGAATGGGAGAGCGAAAGCGCTCAGGCTGAGGCGGATGCCGAGGTCACAAAGCTCGCGCTTGAGGAAGCGCGGAAGGAGGCCAAGAAGAAGCTCAAGGATCATGACCGTGACGCCGCGAGGGAGATCATCGCTGAAGCGCAGGAGGCGGCTCTGGTTATCCCAAAGCGCAAACGGCTGACGGTCAACGACGCGACCGTTGAGAAGCTGGGTGAGCTCCTAAACCAGAACCCGCGCGGCTTGCTCGTCGTTCGCGATGAGTTGCCGGGCCTTCTTGCGAAGCTTGAGGATGAGGCGTTCCAGATCGACCGGGCCTTTTACCTTGAGGCGTTCAATGGCGATGCCAGCTTCAAGTATGACCGCATCGGTCGCGGCACTGTCGAAATCGAGATGGCCACCCTGTCCCTCGTGGGCGGTGTCCAGCCGGCGCGCATCGCGCCCATCGTCCGCGGCGCCGTCTCCGGCTCATCAGCGGACGGGCTCGTGCAGCGTCTTCAGCTGGCGGTGTGGCCGGACCTCTCCAAGGATTGGGAATGGCGCGACCGCCGTCCCGATCCCAATGCGGAGCGCGACTACGAGGCCGCCTTCCTCCGCCTCGAATGTCTGAACCTTGGCACGACGGAGGCGCCGGCTCTACGTCGCTTCACGAAGGACGCCCAAGGCCTCTTCATCGACTGGATGACCGACCTCCAACGCGAGGCCCGCGCAGGCGCCCAATCGGAGGCACTGGAGGCGCACCTGCTGAAGATGCCAAAGACCGTCGCTTCGCTCGCGCTGATTTTCCAGTTCCTATCGGGGGACAATGAAGCGATCGGCGATAGCGCCCTGCTCCACGCCCTCACTTGGGCGGACTATCTCCGCAGCCATGCCATCCGGCTATATGCAGCCGGCACCTACGCGGCGGAGGCGGGAGCCCACCTGATCCTCAATCGCCGAGAGGCCCTGCCTTCTCCTTTCCGCGCACGTGATGTTCACCAGAAGGGTTGGGCTGGCCTCTCGGACCGTGATGCGGTTGAGGCCGCACTCCAAATCCTGGTTTCAACTCACAACCTGGCTCTTCGAGAGGTCCCGACCGGCGCTGCCGGCGGTCGTCCCACCTTTGAGTATCTCTGGCACCCCAAGATCGCGGAGGGCGGACGATGAGCAGCAAGTGGCTTCAGCGACTCCTCGCCCACAAACAAGGCTTCCAAGCCGGTGAGGGCCCCACCCTCAAAACCCTCGAAACTACCGACGCCGAGGTTTTGAAGGTTTTGGAGGTTGCCGATCTGCCCGCGCGGCCAATTTTTCATCGCACTTCCCGCGTCACCGAACAGGCCCCACCGCTTCTTGCGGCCTACACTGATGCCCGGCAGCAGATGGAAGCCGAGATTCCGATGGGCGTCTCTACCCTTCATTGGGACCAAGCGCTGACGGACATAGACCGCTTTCTCGCCATCTGGGGCTCCGCTGCGGCCCACCTCGGCTGGCCGGTGGCAGACATCTTCGAACCGCCAAAGAACTGGGTTGGGGGCTTGGCCTGGGAACTGCGAGGCGGGGAAGTTGTCGCGTTCGCACGATCGAAAGCCACAATTGAACGGGAGGGGCAGCTGAGTTGGTTCTGCATTGCGAGCCACCAGCCTGTCTCGACCACCGAACTGTCTGCCTTTCGGCCCACGATGAAGCCTGCCCCGTGGCGTCGTCGCACCGGCTCAGACCGCCTCCTTTCTGATCGACGTTGCGCAAAAGGAGTGCCGTCGTGACCGGACTCACACGCAAGCAGCAGACGTTCGTCGCGGAGTATTTGCGCGATATGAACGCGACCGCCGCCGCCATTCGTGCCGGCTACAGCCGACACACCGCGCGCCAGATCGGTGCCGAGAACCTGTCAAAACCGTACATCGCAAAGGCAATCGCCGAGTCGATGGAGCGCCGGGCGGAGAAGACGGGGGTGGAAGCGGCGCGTGTCCTAAAGGAACTGGCCCTCATCGCCTTCGCGGATATCGGCCAGCTCTTTGACGCGGCAGGCAAGCTCAAGCCGTTGAACCAGCTCAATCCCGACGACCGGGCGGCTATTCGCTTTCTGCAAATCACCACCCGCGAACTGGGGGACGGAACGCTGGAGCGAAAGGTCGCATTGCAGATCTGGGACAAGCTCTCCGCCCTCGAAAAACTCGCGCGGCACTTGGGATTGTTTTCGGTTCATGCGCCGAAAGACGATAACTCAGCCGATCCGATGCAGAAACTGCTCGCAGAATTTCAGGAGCATCACCAATAAGGTTGGCTTCAGATGGTGTCGTCACACAATTCGATGCCACCCCGCGTGGCCCTTCGGCTGGCCCACGCCTCCATCCTTCGGCCGCGTCGGCAAACGTCAGCAGCCAGTGGGAGTTCAGGCATTCACTCCGAAAGCGCCGATTGCAGGCCTCGGTGGAGGAGTTGTCGGCGCGCAAGGGGGTGACAGCGCGGCGATTTCGAACTCCAATCCAGTTTGCGAGGATCAGATCAATTATCTACTCTCGTCTGCCAGAAACGATTGGGGCGCAGCTTTGTCGGTGAACTTCGACCATCTCCGGGAGATCAGCCCAGAGCTGCATCGCCTCGGCATTCTGGCCGAGCGTTTTTTTGCTGAAGACGCCAACACATCCCTGATCAAAAGCCGCCAGTTCGGCGAGTACATGGCCAAGGAGATTGCGGCCCTTTCCGGCGTTTATGATCCGGCCGCGCGCGAGACCACGCATGATCTCCTGCGGCGACTGGCAGCACAGCAGGTCTTGCCGCGGGAAGTCACGGACGTTTTCCATGCTGTCCGCAAAAGTGGCAACGCGGCAACCCATAGCTTGGCGGGCTCACCGGCGGAGGCTCTGGCGGCGCTTAAATTCTGCTGCGCCCTTGGCGTCTGGTATCGTCGCACCTACGGGCGTGATCCGAATTTCAAGCCAGGCCCGTTCGTGCCGCCCAAAGCCTCTGCGGAGATTGACCAGGGGACGCTGGCGGAGCTCGCGGCGCTGCGCGCTCAGGTCCGGGAAGCGGAAGAAAAGCTCGCTGCCGCTCATGCCTCAGCCGACGAACTCGCCAGGGCCCGGGCCGCGGCCGAAGAACTCGCCCGACAGGCCGCTTCCGACAGTGCCGTGTGGGAACAGACCGCGGTCGAAATGGAGGCCAATCAGGCCGCGCTCTCTCGCAAGCTCGCCGAGTTGCAGAAGGCTGCCGAGGCTCAGCCCGAGCAGCTGCAGATGCAGCTCAAACAGGCCGGCCAGCAGGCCGCACGCCGCCTGGAACTCGACGAACGGCAGACCCGCCGTCTGATCGACGTCCAGCTCGGTGATGCCGGCTGGGAGGCCGATAGCGACGGTTTGACCTACCAGAAGGGAGCACGGCCGGAAGAAGGCCGCAACCTAGCGATCGCCGAGTGGCCCTCCGAAGGTGGTCGCGCGGATTACGCGCTCTTCGTCGGCCTCGCCTGCGTCGGCGTCATCGAAGCGAAGCGCGAGAGTGTAGATGTGCCGTCCACGCTCCAGCAGGCCGAACGATACGCCCGCACACTTCTGCTGGCCCCGGAGCTAGCCTGCCCGCATGGCCCCTGGCAACATGGCCTGGATGATCCGTTCCGCGTGCCGTTCGTCTTCGCCACCAATGGACGACCCTACGTCCGCCAGTGGCTGACCAAATCCGGCATCTGGTATCGAGATGTGCGGCGGCAGATAAACCACGCCATTGCCATGACCAGCTGGTTCGCACCGAAGGACCTGCTGGACAAGCTCGCGACTGATGTCGACACCGCCGTACAAGGCCTTGCCGAGGAAAGCTTCGGCAAGGGAAAGATGCGTCCCTACCAGGAAGATGCGATCGCGGCGATCGAAAATGCCGTGGTCGCGGGGCAGCGGGACATTCTGGTGTCCATGGCGACCGGCACCGGAAAGACGCGCACGGCGATTGCGCTGATGTATCGCCTGCTCAAGCACAAGCGCTTCCGCCGTATCCTCTTCCTCGTCGACCGCAAAGCGCTCGGCAAGCAGACGAGCGACGCCCTGGAGACCACTGAGATCGAGGGCATGCTGAACTTCGCCCAGATCTACAAGGTGGCCGGGCTGGAGCAGAAGCTGCCGGAGGATGAGGACCAGGTGCAGGTCGCGACCGTCCAGTCGCTCATTGCCCGCATACTGAACGAGCCGGACCCGGCCAAGCGGCCCACGCCCGGCACCTTCGACTGCATCATCGTGGACGAGGCCCATCGCGGCTACACGCTGGATGCGGAGCTGCGCGAAAGTGACATCGGCTTCCGCAGCATCGACGATTATCAGTCCGCCTACCGCCAGGTCCTCGACTACTTCGATGCCGTGAAGGTGGCGCTGACGGCGACGCCCGCGCTGCACACCCGCGAGATCTTCGGCCATCCGGTCTTCCACTACGGCTATCGTCAGGCCGTCGTCGAAGGCTATCTCAACGACCACCTACCACCGAAGCGCATAACCACGGCACTCTCGGAGGCCGGCATCCACTTCGATGGCGGCGAGGAAGTCGAGATCATCGATCGCCGAACGGGCCAGATCGATCTCTTCGAGCTGCCGGACGATGTCTCGCTGGATTACGACCTCGCCGACTTCAACAAGCGCGTCTATTCGGAAGCCTTCAACCGCATCGTCTGCCGGGCCATCGCGACCGAGATCCCGCCGTCGAAGCCGGGCAAGACGCTGATCTTCGCCGCCCGCGACGCCCATGCCAACGACATCGTGCACCTCCTGGAGAAGGAGCTGCGGGAGGAGTACGGCAAGGAGGCCGTGCCCCACGGCATGGTCGTGAAGATCACCGGCACCGTCGAAAAGGCCGACGACCTGATCCTGAAGTTCAAGAACGACCCATATCCGAAATATGTCGTCACCGTGGATCTGCTCACCACCGGGGTCGACATCCCCTCCATCTGCAATCTCGTTTTCGTCCGTCGGGTGAAAAGCCGCATTCTCTATGACCAGATGATCGGCCGCGCCACGCGCCTCTGCCCGGAGATCGGCAAGGAGCATTTCCGCATCTTCGATGCCGTCGATCTTTATGCCGAGCTCCAGGAGATGACGGATATGCGCCCCGTCGTCGTGAAGCCGGACATCTCGCTCGGCCAATTGGTGACCGACCTGCAGAAGGCGGAAACGGTGGAGGACAAGAATTGGGTCGCCGGTCAGGTGATCGTGCGCATGCGCGCCATGGTCAAGCGCATGGATGCCGAGACCCGCGAAAGCTTCGAGCGCCACACGGGCGAGAGCCCGGACATGGCCCTGCAGCGGCTTGCCACCCGCTCCGGCGCCGAGCTTCAGGAGTGGCTCGGCGCCCATCCGCGCGCCGTGGAGCTATTGGAGCGCCGCCCGCTCAGCACGGGCAGGAACGATGGCGTTATCATCTCCAGCCACGAGGACGAGTTGCTCCGCATCGAGGAGATCTTCGGCAATAACACGACGCCGGAGGACTACATCACCGGCTTCGAGCGTTTCGTGCGCGAGAACATGAACCAGGTGCCGGCGCTGATCGCGGTCACCCAGCGCCCGCGCGATCTCACCCGCAAGGAGCTGTCCGAGCTGGCGGGCCTGCTGGACGAGAGGAACTATTCCGAAGCCATGTTGCGCGCCGCCTATGGCCGCGCCCGCAACGCGGATATCGCCGCCCATATCATCGGCTTCGTCCGCCAGGCCGCGCTGGGCGATCCGCTGATCCCCTATGCCACCCGCGTCGACAACGCGATCCGCAAGATCGAGGCCTCGCGCCCCTGGACGCCAAAACAGAAGGAGTGGCTGCGCCGCATCGGCCGGGCGCTCAAGGACAAGCCTGTGGCCGACCCGACCCTGCTCGACCAGGGCGTGTTCGCCGACAAGGGCGGCTTCCAACGCATCTCGCAGGAGTTTGATGGCGCGCTCGACGAGGTCCTGCATGCTTTTAACGAGGCCATCTGGGCGCCGCCCGCCGCCTGACGGGCCGACGCACGTTGACCAAGACCCCACGCCCGCTACAAGCGCAATCACGACCCCTGACCCTTAGAGACTCATGCCATGAACGCCAACGCCATCGTCCAGAAACTCTGGCGCCTCTGCACGGTCTTGCGCAAGGATGGCATCACCTATCAGCAATATGTCACCGAGCTGACCTATCTGCTGTTCCTCAAGATGATGGCCGAGCGTAACCGCGAGACGGGCACCCTGCCGAAAAGCATGCGCTGGGCGGATCTGGTGGCGGCGAACGGCCTCGCCAAGCTGGAGCATTATCGCAACGTCCTGGTCACCCTCGGTGCCACCAGCACCCGCCTCGGCAAGGATGATGCGCTCGTGCGCCCGCCAAGCGAGAATGCGACGCCCGAGGAGCGCAAGCGCTATGCGGATGCGCGGCCTCTGCCGGACATGGTGCAGAAGATCTTCGACAGCGCCTCCACCATCATCCGCGAGCCGCAGAATCTCGCCACGCTGGTCACCGCCATCGATGAATTGGACTGGTTCTCCGAGGAGCGCGACCAGTTCGGCGATCTCTATGAAGGCCTGCTGCAGAAGAACGCCGAGGAGACCAAGCGCGGTGCCGGGCAGTATTTCACGCCCCGCGTGCTGATCGACGTGATGGTGCGCCTTATGCAGCCCAAGCCCGGCGAGGTGATTCAGGACCCCGCCGCCGGCACCGGCGGCTTTCTGATTGCCGCCGACCGCTACATGAAGGCGCGCACGGACGGCTATTTCGATCTGCCCGACAGCGGTGCCTGGCAGAAGCGCAACGCCTTCCACGGCATGGAGAATGTGGCGGGTACGCTGCGCCTGCTGCTGATGAACCTTTATCTGCACGATCTGGAGAACGACCACGTCGATCTTGGCGACACGCTCTCCGACAAGGGCAAGGGGCTCGGCCGCGCCGACCTCATCCTCACCAACCCGCCCTTCGGCCCAGCCGGCGGGGCGCCGACGCGCGATGACCTCTCCGTCACCGCCGCCGTCTCCTCCTACCAGCTTCCCTTTGTGGAGCACTGCATCCGGGCGCTTCAGCCGGGCGGCCGCGCCGCCATCGTCGTGCCGGACAATGTGCTGTTCGAGGACGGGCGCGGAAAACAGCTGCGCCAGTTGATGATGGACTGGTGCGACCTGCATACCATTTTGCGCCTGCCCACCGGCATTTTCTATGCGCAGGGGGTCAAGACCAACGTCATCTTCCTGACCCGCGGCAAGACAGTGGCGGGTAACACCAAGGCCGTCTGGATCTATGACCTGCGCGCCCAGATGCCGAAATTCGGCAAGACCACGCCGCTGACGGCGGCCCATTTCGAAGGCTTCGAGCAGGCCTTCGGCAAGGATCGCTACGGCGCCGAGCGCGGCCCGGACGAAGGCGAGGCCGGCCGCTGGCGCAAATTCACCCGCGCGGAGATCGCCAAGCGCGGCGACAATCTCGACATCACCTGGCTACGCGAGGCGGAGGAAGAGGCGGAAGAGGGCCTCACCGAACCCGACGACATCGCCGCCGCCATCCTCGGCCATCTGCAGGCCGCCACGCTGGAGATCGAGGCGCTGATGGCCGAGCTGGGGGATGAGATGCCGGAGGCGGCGGAATGAGCGGGCTGCCGAAGGGGTGGATTGAGGCGATGCTGGGTCAAGTCACGACAAAAATCGGGAGCGGCGCCACTCCAACAGGAGGTGAACAATCCTATAGAGCTTCAGGCATCCCGCTTGTCCGCTCCCTCAACGTTCACTTTGATGGAGTTCGATCGGAAGGTCTGGCTTTCCTAGACGAACGGCAGGCTGCAAGGCTGGATAATGTTATCGTTGAGACAGAGGATGTTCTGCTCAACATCACGGGCGCCTCCATCGGACGCGTGGCGGTTGCGCCGAAGGCATATGCCGGTGCAAGGGTCAATCAACACGTCAGCATTGTTCGCCTCGCTCAAGGCGTCCTGCCGCAATACGTCCGTGGTTTCTTGGCATCCCCTGTCGCTCAAGAATTCATAAGGCGCGAAAATTACGGTGCTACACGGCAGGCACTTACCAAGTCGATGATTGAGAATTTCGCGTTTCCCCTTCCACCCCTGGCCGAGCAAAAGCGCATCGTGGCCAAGCTGGATGCGCTGAACGCGAAATCCGCCCGCGCCCGCACCGAACTCGCCCGCATCGAAACCCTCGTCTCCCGCTACAAGCAGGCCGTCCTCAGCAAGGCGTTCAGCGGGGATTTGACGCGGGAGTGGAGGGCTCGCGTGCAAGTCGCCGAGCCACGGACAGGCCAACTGGAAGAGCTGCTCTCTGTACCTGTCAGAAACGGCCTTTCCATCAAGGGTTCGGACACCCCACCGGGTTTTCCCGCCCTGAGACTAAGCGCTTTAAGAGAGCGCGAAGTTCGTCTCGACGATGTCCGTTACATTCCCGTCAATGATGACAAGGCGCGCCGCTTTTTGTTGGAGACCGGAGATGTTCTTGTCAGCCGTGGGAATGGAACGAGATCACTCGTCGGAATCGCATCGATTGTTCCGGCCATACCTCGCCCCACGATCTTTCCGGACACGGCTTTCCGTATCCGAGTAGATGGCACGAAAGCCCTGCCCTTGTGGCTGACCAGTCTCTGGAATGCGCCACAAGTCCGGTCTCAGATCGAAATCGTCGCAAAGACGACTGCTGGGATATGGAAGATCTCGCAGAAGGACCTGGCGACAATCCAACTTCCCATCCCATCAACCCTCGAAGAACAACACGAAATCGTCCGCCGCATCGAAGCCGCCTTCGCCAAGATCGACCGGCTCGCGGCGCAAGCCAGGCGCGCGCTGGAGCTGGTGGGCAAGCTGGACGAGGCGATCCTCGCCAAGGCCTTCCGCGGCGAGTTGGTACCCCAGGACGAAAACGACGAGCCCGCCGAACACCTGCTGATCCGCATCCGCGCCGAGCGGCAGGCGGCGCCGAAGGCCCGGCGCGGGCGGAGAGCCAAGGCATGACGACCTATGAAAGCCAACTGACCTCCGGCAATTTCGGCAAAGAGGGACAGTCGACGCACATCTACATCACGCCCTTCTACCGGAAGCTTCCGCTTGATGTGTTCGGCGGCACGAATGTCCACGCGCCGGCGCCGCGCCTGGTGCGCCTGGAGTTCGGAACCCTATGCACCGACACCTTCGTCCCGACGGACAAGAAGGGCCAGCCGCGGACCTTCTTCCAAGACCGGGCCTTCGTGCGCGAGGTCTTCGAGCGCACCGGGGCAAAGCCGGGCGATGTCGTACTGTTCGAGGAAGTCACGCCCTACCATTTCCGCCTGTCGCTCAGGACGGCGGCAGGAAAGGTGATTGCGGCATGAGCCCTATACCCGACTACCAGACCCTCATGCTCCCTGTCCTGCGCTTCGCCGCCGAGGGCGAGACACGCGTGGCCGACGTGGCGGAGCGGATTGCCGACGCTTTCGGGCTGAGTGAGGCCGACCGTGAGAAGCTCCTGCCGAGCGGACGCCAGCGTGTGCTGCACAATCGCATCCATTGGGCAAAATTCTACATGAGCAAGGCGGGGTTGATCACCTCGCCCGCGCGAGGCCGCTTTCTGGCGAGCGAAAAAGGCAAGGCGTTGCTGGCAACATCACCGGAACGCATCGACGTGGCTCTCCTGATGCAGGAGCCGGAGTTCCGCGAGTTCTACAGAAATGAGAGCACCGCGGCCGAACAGGACGCCGTCGATAGCAAGCCGGCCGACACGGGCTCCTCCCGGACCACACCGGAGGAGCAGATCGATGCGGCCCACGCAGCGCTTCAGGCGGCGCTCCGCGATGAACTGCTTCAGCGCATCCTCGCCAACAGCCCGGCCTTCTTCGAACAGCTGATCGTCGATCTCCTGGTGGCCATGGGCTATGGCGGCAGCCACAAGGACGCCGCCGCGCAGCTCGGCCGCTCCGGCGACGGCGGTGTCGATGGCATCGTCAACGAGGATCGCCTCGGCCTCGACCGGATCTATGTACAGGCCAAGCGCTACGCTCCCGGCAGCTCCGTCAGCCGCCCGGATGTGAATGGCTTCGTCGGAAGCCTCGTCGGCCTCGGCGCCACCAAGGGCGTCTTCGTCACCACCTCCACCTTCAGCCAGCCCGCGCGCGACTACGTCAAGCATCTGGCCCAACGGGTTATCCTGATCGACGGGCAGGAGCTGGCCGACCTGATGATCGAACACGGCGTCGGCGTCCGCAACTATCGCACTGTCGATTTCAAGCGGTTGGACGAGGACTTCTTCGGCGAGGAATAGGCCAGCCGCCTGTTAAAAGGTGATCTATCCGAAGCAACGCAAGTCATGGACGCAATCATTCGGAACGGCTGGTGGCGTCGCCCCCAGTTTGTATCCAGTGGTCGAGAGCTCCGGAACGCTGAAACGGATACTCCGGCGTCAACTCGCTTTCGCCGAATGTGGTCCATTCGTCCCGGAAGCGCTGCGGATCATCATCGTGGCAGGAGAGCCAGGCCCGATAGATCGAGCGCACCAGGGTGAGCCGGGGAAGAAGGACATCGAGTTCCCGTGTCGATGCGCTCGGCCAGCGCCTGACAATGCAGAAGCGAACGAACTCCGGCTCTGGATATTCCAAATGTTCGCGCTCTTTTAGGCGATCGCCGGAGAGCACCAGGAACTCTCTCCAAGAACACTCCTTCGCGAAGGTGATGCGGGGATATCCTCCGCGCGCGATCTCCTCCAACCACGGCACGATATGGGGTTCGGGGCCATAGAGGTTACTGATCCAGAAGCAGGCCATCCCGCCCGGACAAGCGACAGCAACAGCTCCTTTGATCCAGCCTGATTCCGGTGGCGCGAAGGACACCGCCAAGCCTTCGCAGACTTCTGGGCTGGAGGGCTCCCAAAAATCGGAGAACCGGCGCTCGTGCCAGACCCCGGTATTGAGATCCTTAAGCCAGCCCAGGTCCTGCGCCCGCCACTCGGCAACAAGGGTGCTCGCTTGGGCAAGAGGCTCACCGAGCTGGCGCACCTCTAGAACGACGTCGCCAGCCTGCGCGTGCCAGCGCTTTACGTCTTCGATCTGCCCTTGCAGAGCTCCGACATGCCAGCCGGGTCTCCCGCGGAGACGAGCGGCATAGATGATGAAAGGACGGCGTGTTAAGTTGTTGAGGATGGTCGCGAAGGTGGCTTCTCCTGAGAGAGCTGAACTACCTAACACAGGCGACGAGGGAGCTACATCGGCATTTTCCCGCACCGACAGGTTCGAATTCCGGGAACAAATGTGGCCGATTTCCGGGTATAATCCCGGGTACAACACCCCACACATACGCTGAAAAAGCATTATATTTCAATTATATAATACAAATAGATCGAACTCCTCTCTCTCCGCCACTTCAGTCCCTGAGTGGGCACTGAGTTTACGCCGTTTTTCGCGGTGAGCGCCTGAAGCAGCCGGGTCTTCGATCCCATGATCCGAACCTCGCCGTCTGCGACCTCGACGCGCTGGGCGAGCGCGCGGAGGTGGTCGCGGCGGTAGCCGCCGCCTTCAAGCCGGATGCGCTGGCGCGCGGTCTTGGCGAAGGTGCGGACCATCTGCGGCGTAATGGCCCTAGCGCCGGAATTATCAAGCATGGCTTGGGCGCGTTCGGCATCGACCTTGGCCTGATCGCGGATGGCTTTCAGGCCGTCAATGCGGTCCTTGAGCGCCGGGTCGTCAATGTCGGCGACGCCCGCCTCGATGGCATCGTAGAGGCGCTTGAGCCGTAGTTCCGATTCGGCTGCGCGTTTGTTCAGTTCGGCGATGTGCTCGCGGCGGCGTTCGGATTGCTCCTGCCTACGGTCGAGAACGCTGGCAAGAATCATTTCCAGCCGCTCGGGCTGGAGAAGCTGGTCTTCGAGGTGGCTGGCGACCAGATCGTCCAGCTTGTCCATCGGCACGGCCATGCCCTCGCAGGCGGTCGGCCCCTGCCGGGCTTTCATCGAGCAGGCATAATAGCGGTAGCGCCCGCCCTTGCCGGTGCGGATGGTCATGGCCCCGCCGCACTTGGCGCAATGGATCAGGCCGGTGAGCATGGTCGGGCCGCTGATGACGGCGGATGGCATGACTTTGGGGTTACGGGCCTTGAGCAACGCCTGCACGGTGTCGAACGTCTCGCGGTCGATGATCGGCGGGACCGGAACCGTGACGATCTCGCTGACCGGCTTCAACTCCTTGGTCTTGGATCGCTTGTTGAACTCGTGCTCGCCCATATAGGTGCGGCGCGTCAGGATGCGATGAACCTGCCCGATGCCCCAGCGCCCGCCGTCGCGGGTGAAGATGCGGCGGCTGTTGAGATAGGAGACGATATTCTTCACACCCATCTGGCCGGTGGTCCCGTCGCCTTCCAGCGCGAGGCGATAGATCAGCCGCACCGTGTCGGCGTGGAGCGGGTCGATCTCCAGCTTCTTCTTGGTCTTGGCCCCGCGCTGCTCGGCCGCGACGACACGGTAGCCGATAGGAGGAAGCGAGCCGTTCCAGAAGCCTTGGCGGGCGTTCTCCTTCAAGGCCCGCATGACGTGCTTGGCGTTTTCCTTCGACTGGTATTCGTCGAACAGCGCCATGATCTGCCGCATCATCTGATGCACCGGATCGTCGCCCATCTCCTGGGTGATGGAGACCAGCTTGACGCCGTTCTTCGCCAGCCTGCGGACGTAGAACTCCATATCGAAGGCGTCGCGAAAGAAGCGCGAGAAGCTGTGAACCACGACGACATCGAACGGCGCGGGCTTGGACGTGCCCGCTTCGATCATGCGCTGAAACTCTGGCCGGCGGTCATTAGTCGCCGACGCGCCGGGCTCCACATAGGTCTCGACCAATTGCAGGCCGCGCGCCTCGCAATAGGCTTCGCCCTGCCGCTTCTGGTCGGGGATGGAAACATCATGCTCGGCCTGCCGCGCCGTCGAGACGCGCAGGTAAAGGGCGGCGCGCAGGGGGATTGTGGAAGAGGCAGCGCTCATGCCGGGTCTCCTTGGGCAGCTGCCTCGTTCGGCGACAACACGGCGATACCGAATGGCACAAAATGCTTCGTGTTGCGGGTGATGATGACGAGTTCATGCGCCGCTGCGATGCCGGCGATCACGGCATCGGCCATGCCAGGATCATGGCCGGCCGTGAGCGCCTTCGCTTCCAATCGCCCACCGATCGCGGCAGCCTGCGCGTCGAAGCCAATGATCTTGTCATCGTATGTGGAGACGAGACCACCGAGCCATGCTTTCAGGCTCGCGGCCTTCGCCGTTGCCCCCTTGTGGTCGAGAAGCGCAATTCCCTTCTCGATTTCATGGATGGAGACAACCGACAAGAATAACCGGCCGTCGCCGTCCATGCGATCCAACCAGTCGAGAAAATCAGCTGACGCTTCCACCCTCGACGGCGCCAACATGGAGACGACGTTGGTGTCGAGAAGGAAGCCGCTCAAAGCTCGACATCCCGCGATGGTTTGCGGTTACGCGGGAACTCTCCGCCTGGGAATGTCCTGAGATAGCTGACAAGACCCGCCCGTTTGCGTTCGAGCGCCTTGCGCGCGATCTCCGCCGCCTCGACCGAAACCAGGGCCGCAACGGGCTTACCATGACGGGTAATGGTCACGATCTCTCCTTTGACGGCTTCATCGACAAGGCTGGAAAATCCAGCCTTGGCGTCTCTGAGGTTGATGGTCAGCATGTTGCGCCCTCACATATGTAGCCATATGTGACTACAAGTAATCTATTGGAAGGCGGATTTCAACGCCGATTTCAAATCCCCGAAGTGTCAGCCCTCGGGGCCGAACAGTTCATCGAACAGGTCGCCGAACCATTGCTCGAACACCTCGATCTCGGCGTGCGTGACCGGAACGGGGCGCGGCCAATCATCGGTGACGGTCCATGTGGACAGGTCGTGTTTGGGCGGTCGGCCCATAGGGACATGGTATCCCAACAACTCGTCCAACTGCTCCGACGCCGTGGGCGGCCTGATGCGCCGGGCGCGGGCGCGGGAGCGCGCGCTACGATCAGACGCCATCGAGGTCGCGCCCGCTTCCGGGCCGCCACGCCACGGGGTTGGCCACCCATCGGTTGATGTTGGATTCCCGCCATCCCGCGCCGTTGACGCTGATCCTGATCTGGGGCGGGAACGTGCCCTCGGCGATCTTGCGGTAGATGGTGGACCGCGACAGGCCGGTGCGATCGAGTACGGTGTTCAGGCGGATGATACGGTCTGGTTGGCGCACGGCCGCGATGCCTCCTGCTGGCTGTTTCCGGGAACTGCCAGGACAGGCAAAGGCAAGGATTTGTTGTTGTGCAATAGATTGTTAGGTTTCGTAGGGCTGTGGCGAAGAGGCGGCGGCAAATAGGATGGTTCTACAGCCCGAGACCCCGGCCCCGGCCGAGGCCGAACGTGAGGGTGAGGTCGCGGCCGACGCCCATCCCCGAATCAAATGAGATGCCGAGTTCGCGCTTGCGACCCGCCAGAAGGGACTCCATCTGCGGGTCGCGTTCCAGGCTGTGCGCCATGTTCCCCATTTCCGCCCGCGCGGCCCTGTGACCGGCATAGTCGCCCGCCGCATACCGTTCGTCGCTGGCCCTATGGAGATTTTGCCAGCGTTCCACGAAACGGTCGGTGCGCAGGCCGGGATCGGTGCGCAGCTCGGTTTCCAGTTGCAGGGCACGGATTGCGCGCCGGGCGTCGCCGGATGCTGCCTCCGCCGCAAGCTCCGGGTTTTTCTTGTAGGCTGCTTCGGCGTCATGCGAGCCGTAAGGGCGCACCTCCTCGAACCGCTGGCGCGCCTCCTGCAATTCCCTGATCTGATCGGGGCTGGCCCTGCCGTCCTGGTCCTGCGCCGTGAAGATCGCATCGACGGCGCGGGCATGGCGGACGAGCGCCCGGCCACGGGCGTGGCGCAACGCCGCCTCCGGGTCTTCCGCCACCTTCCTTTCCGGCCCCTGTCCGCCCTCGGCGGGCAGCCGCAGCCCGTCGAAGATGCCGCGCACCTTTTCGGGAACTTGGCGGACGATCTCGACAACCCGTTCCACCCGCTCGCGGAAGGTGATGCCGCGCCGTTCGGCATAGTCACGGGCGGGTTGGTAGTCGCTCGCCATGTCCTTGGCCCGGTCGCGCGACAGGGTGTTGATGAGTTTGTCCTGACTGGCGAAGTCGTCGCGGCCATAGTGCAGGTCCAGACGCGAGCGGTGGCGCGAGAGGGCGACATAGCTGCCGTGGGCGTCCATGCCCGGCGTCGCCAGCACACGGGTGCGGTCCACGGTCATGCCCTGCGCCTTGTGGATCGTGGCGGCATAGCCGTGGTCGATCTTGTTGTAGTCCTTCAAGTCGAATGCGACATCGCGGCCATCATCGGTGCGCACGATCATGCTATGCGCGCTGACCTGCTCGACGGTTCCGAGCGTGCCGTTCTTCACGCCAAGGCTGCGCTCGTTTTGCAGGAACATGATGCGGTCGCCGGGTGCGAAGGTCCGCGCGCCCCGTTCGGCGGCGACATGCACGTCCGCGCCAAGTTCGCCTGCGCCACGCATCCGGTCGCGGGCCGCCTCGTTCAATTCCCGCACCTCGGCATTGGTGTGGGTGAGGATGATGCGGGTTGCATCCGGGTTCGCCTGCCGGTCGCGGTTCCAACGGTCGATCAATTCGCCACGCGCCTGTTCTCGCGTCGGGGCGGCATGGACCATGCCGTGACGTTCATAGACATGGATCGCATCGCCAGTTCGGCCGGTCGCCAGGTCGCGCGTGGCGTCGCGCTGCCAGTCCTCGCGCTGGCGGCGCACCTCGCTGATCTCAGCGCCGCCGTGGCGCTCGTGGATCGAGCGGAACGCCGCGCCGGCCTCGATGGATTGCAACTGCTGCGGATCGCCGACCAGCACCACTTTGGCCCCGGCCTCGGCGGCATGGGACAGCACGCGCTCCAACTGCCGCGTGCCGACCATGCCCGCCTCGTCGATCACGAGAACGTCGCGCGACGTGAGCATGTCGCGGCCCTGCGCCCAACCGTGTTCCATGCTGGCGATGGTGCGGGACGCGATACCCGATCCGCCTTCGAGATTTTCCGCCGAGATGCCGGAAAGAGCAACGCCCCGGACCTCGTAGCCCGCAGCTTCCCAGGCTTCGCGCGCCACACCCAGCATCGCGCTCTTCCCCGTCCCGGCATAGCCGACGACAATGCCAAGATCGCGCCGGTCCGTGACATGCGCCAGCGCGTCCGCCTGCTCGCCGGACAGGACAAGGCCGTGCGCTTCCGCACGCGCCAGCGCCGCCCGTCTGTCCACGTCGTTCATCTCATGGCGTTCCCGTTCCGCCATCAGTTCGGCGGCGCGATGCAGGCGCTGTTCCGCCTCGATCATGTCGCGGGTGGTGAAGCGATCCTGCCCGGCATCGTCCTTGCCGAGTTCGACCAGATCGGGCGCGCTGCGCATCGCGTCCATGACCTCGTTGAACTGGTCGATTCCGTCGCTGTGCCGGTGCGCGAACATCGCCATGTCGCGGCGCGTGAAGGTCGATTGCTGCTGCGTGATCGCGTCCAGGGCGGAAGATGGATCGGCGACGATCCGCGCGCCATTCTCTCGGGCGATGCGCCGGTGATCCTCGGCGCGGTCGGCCTCGATCCCGGCAGCCTCGATGCGCTGCGCCGGTGCGCCGATCTTCGTCTGCGGCTCCAGCGCGACGCCCTGCGCCTCAAGGCTGCGATGGTCGATCCGCGCGTCGATGTCGAGTTCCGCCAGCCGCTCGTTGACGTGATCGGCCCAGCGTTCGCGCCAACGCTCCACCATCTCCGTGCGGTTCCACTCCCGCGCCTTCGGGCCGAAACCGTTCTCATCAACCGACCGCATGGTGAGCATGACATGGGCATGGGGCTTGGGCAGTCCGTCAGCGCCAGCGTCCCAATGCACATTGAGGTCGGCGATCATGCCCTGATCGACGAACTCCGCCTGCACGAAGTCCCGGGCGAGTTCGATGCCCTGCGCCTGTGTCATCTCGCGCGGAATGGCAAACTCCACCTCGCGGCAAAGCTGCGCATCCTTCCGCTTCTCGAACGCCTCGACAGCGTTCCAAAGGTGCTCGCGGTCGGACCATTCCTCGGGCGCGTTCTCCGGCAGCATGACCTCGGAGTGGACAACGCCCGGTTTGTTGGAGAAGTCCTGATCGCGGCCCAGCCGGTCGTCATGCAGCCGCGAGGCCGAACGGTAGGCGGCGGCAGCGACCGCGCTGCGGCCCGCCGCGCGTCCGATGACCTGAACGGAGAAATGGTAGATCGCCACGGCGATCGACCAGATACTGCCCTCAAGCGCACGTCGGAACGACGTATAAGCGCGCCATCGAAACTAATTTCTCGGGACCTCTCGCGCCGTTTCAGCCCGTCCCGGCAACCTTACAGCATTGCGGTAGGCGCTCAACTATCATCGTTCCATCGACAGCTTATGGAGACGACGATGCGCAAGCCACGAGACTTCGATGCGGAACTGAAGTCACTGGAAGACAAGGCGCGGGACCTGAAAACTCGCAAGGTGCAGCAACTCGGCGAACTGGTCATCTCGACCGGCGCCGACGCGCTCACCGCCGACGAACTGGCGGGTGCGCTGGTCGTGCTGGCGGAAACGACCGATGCCGGAAAGAAGGAGGCGTGGGCCAAGCGCGGCGCTGCGTTCTTTCGCGGCAGATCGCGGCGATCTGCGCCAGCGCCTGACCGCAACACTGGCGGCACTCCGACGCAACCGGGCGGCGCGCAATCGGCATCAGGCGGCACGGACGCGTCATGACATGCGCATCTGGCAGGTCGAGCGCCGCAAGCGCACGCGGCATCTGATCGAACTCGGCGGGTTCGTCGTCAAGGCCGGGGTCGTGGACCTGACCGGCGATGATCGCGCCACCATCCTCGGCGCGCTGCTCTGGATGGCCGACAAGCTTCGAAGCGATCAGAGTGTACAGGCCCGCACGCTCTGGTCCGAAAAAGGGAAAGAGGCGTTCGCAGCGGAACGGAAAGAAGAGACGCCCATCGTCTCGTAGGCCCAACGCGATCAGGCATGACCGATGGCGGGCGGCGCGGAGACCCCAAATATTGCAGCGCTGCCCGCCATCGCGCGGCTTGCCGCGCAAATGCTTGCCGCTGCTTCATAAAATATTGGTCGCAAAACTTTGTCGGGGGTTCGGGAGTTTCGTGGCGAGATTATTTCGGCTCATGACACATAATTGTCGAAGAGGTAGACAACAAAGTATGGCTTGGAGGACGCGCCGTAGCCGCGCAGGTCGGAACAAACCACGGTGAAATTGGCTGCGAGTCTTGGAGCGACTCTCGCCCACATCTCCTTTGATTGCGGGAATCCGTGCAACAGAAGAGCTGGAGGGCCGTCGCCGCCAATCACGCAGGCAATGTCAACGCCGTCCACGCGCACGACTTCATTCTGAAATCCCTCAAACATGTCATGCCCCTTGGCGGTTTCCTGCCAGCGACCCGGTCCAATCGCGGATGCTGAACGTCAAATTGAACGTGTGGCTTTCGCGTGTTTCCAGCGTTCGCGCTTTTCGTTCGCGCGCTGAGCGAAGCGCTGAAGGTCTATAATGGCGCGGGTGTGGGTCCCCTCACCGATCAAGCCGGCCTCGTCTCGGCAAGAGACCGTGAAAAGCAGCGAGTTGCCTTTGATCTCCACGAGTTTGACATCAGCTTCAAAACTCATGCCAACGGGCGTGGGCGCGAGGTGACTGACGTTGACGTGCGTGCCGACGGTTCGTTGCTGAGACCGGAGATAAGGACGAAGCGCTTCGATACAGGTTTGTTCAACGAAGCCGATCATCATCGCGGTGGCAAGAACCGGAGGCATGTCGCGGAAGCCGGGCCAGGTGTCATCCAACTCCGGTACGGTGTGGAAAGGAGCAACGGTGAGGCTCTCTCGTGCTCCTATCCCCACTTCAAGTGGCAGGCACTCATTGAACTCGTTCATATGATCCCCACGCGCATGTTTATGGGCCAGAGCACGGGCCGCCTCTTTTCAGGATCTCCCCAGATCAGGTGAAGATCGTGCACGAAGGCTTCGAGAATATCGTCTCGACCAGCTTCGTTGACCCGGCGCACGGCGGACCATGTCGAGAGATAGCTGAGAAAATCACTCTGATCCCAGGCGCGGTCGATCTCCATTCCGGGAGTCGGTCGTTCCTCAAACGGGAATTCGAGATCGGCGTAGCCTGACTCGACCAGCTTGCGCTCCGGCGGCCAGTAGCAACCAATTTCCTCCCAGTAGAAGCGCCTAAAACGGGCGTCCAGGTCGGACGGCGCCAAGCGCGGGACGCCGTAGCTTACCAACGCAATCACGGCGCCGCTCACGGCCACCCGGCGGACCTCGTCGTAGAAGGCCGCGAGATCAAACCAATGGGCGGATTGCGCAGCGGTAACAAGGCTGACGCTGCGATCGGGCAGCGGTAGATTTTCGGCCGGTGCGCAAACATACTCGACACGCTCATGCGGCAGGGCGTTGCCAATCTGTTCGGCGCTCGGATCCACACCCATCACGGATTGGAAGAAGTCGGCGAGCTGATGGGTGAGCTGTCCTGTGCCGCAGCCGACGTCTACGGCTCTCTGCGTATCGGGTGCCGCCTCCGCCAAGAAACGGGACAAGGAGGCGGGATACACAGGTCGGAAGGAAGCATAGCTGCGGCCGTCGCGATCAAACCAGTTTCTTGCGGATTTCTGTTCAGCTTTCATTGGCGTCCTTCCGGTGGCTGGCAGCCTCCTTGAGTCGCTCTCCAAAACCCTGTCGCTCGAGTGCCTGAGCGGTGTCGGTGAGAATTTGAAGAAGCGGATGCCCAACTTCCGCCTCCAAGCCTCTAATGGCCGAAAACGTGACCGCCCAGTGGGGCTCAAGTCTCTTCAGCAGGTCCTTCCCTTTTCGGGTCAGGTGCAGTCCGGTCTTGCGCCCGTCCTCCAATTGGTGACGTGCCAGAATGCCATCCTTCAGCATCAGTGAAACGGTCTGGCTGATCGCTCCCTGCGTCAGGGTACTGCGCACTGTTATGTCGGTCACGGTTTCGGCGCCCGCTCCGAGCGCGCGCAGGACCGGGGTGTACCGTGGGCGGTATTCAAGGCCCATAGCACGGTACTGTTCCTCTGCGCCCTGATCGACCAACTCGCCGACGTAGCGGAGCAATTCGCCCAAACCGGGCGTCACTTTCGAATTCATAGACATCCAATTACATTAGTGCTAATGCAATTGCAAGAGCCTTGAGAACGCACATGACGTTGCCCCCCAAGTTTTATCCAGCGTCACGTTCGTTCTGGCGGGTGGTTGCCCAAGCGCTGGATCGTCGAACGATCGATCGCTTGGCTCAATCGCTGCCGCCGGCTCGCCAAGGATTGGGAAAACCTCAATGCGACAGGCCTCGCCTTCCTGCGCTTGGCCTCCATTCGCCTCATGCTACGAAAACGCTATAATCCTTGAAAAACTTTTGGGACCGACTCTAAAATCCATTGCATTTAGCTCTACCTTGAGAAGGCATCGAACCCTATAGGGCTATAGCGTAAACGTAGTGCTCATCACTATCGGGCGTGGCCCGCCAGACCTGTGTAGCCCCGCTTCTCTTAGCCCCGGTTCTGCGGGGCTTTCATCCCTGCCCAGCCCACCCGCTGCCGGCGGGATTTTTCAAGGACGCGGCTTGCGCTAAGTCCCGTCCGAAAAAGGGCGGCAGGATGAGCCTCGCCAAGCAGGATCACGTGAGCGCCTCCGGCGAATGGCGCAAGCACCTCCGCCCGTCGTTCGAGCCGGCCGTCCGGAAGAGGCCCGGGTCCGTGGAAGAGATCGCAAAAGCGCCCTGGCAAGTCCTTGCTCACGAGGCCGCGGCTCGCGCTTGTTCGGCAGGCGGGTCCGCAGGGGGCGCGTTCGCCCCCTCCTCATAGGAAAAGCCGAGCGCGCGAATTGAGCTTGCCAGCCCGCCAAGCACGAGCTGGCGCGCAAAGCTGTTGCGCGCTCATGCCCAAGATGACGCAGGTTTCGCGCGCGGCGGAACCACTTACCGTCTTCCGCGCGGCTCTTGCATCATCTTTCGGCAGGTGGCGCGAAGGCGCACGAAAATTTCAATTCGCCACACTATCGCACTACTTCGATCACAAAATCGTGCATAGTGACCCTGCGGGACGGCAGCGCCAGGAGCGGCATATGCCCAGGGTTTCCATACGAGCCGGCGCCGTCGCATTCCTCCTGCTCGCGCTGACCGCGCCAGCGGTCGCACAAGCCCCGCCGCCGCCGCTGATCAGTCTCGGCGATGCGGTGGTGACCGGCTTTTCCGGAACCATTGAGCCGGACCCCGCGCAGCCGCGCCCACCGGGCAAGAGCCGCGCCGACCTCATTTTCATCGATCCCGAGGGCGCCGCCGCGCGCATCCTCGACGTCGGCCGCCCCGGCGCGCCCTGGAATGCGGCCGTGATGGACGCGCCGAGCCGGCTCGATCTGCCGGCGAAGACCATCGGCCAGGTGTTCGGCGTCGCGCTCGACGACGCGCCGGCGCCCAACGCCTATCTCGCCGCCACCTCGGCGTTCGGCCTCGCCATCGTCGGCCGCGGGCCGGACGGGATGCCGGAGCGCCGCCGCCAAGGCGGGCCGGGCACCTCGTGGATGGCCGGCCAGTTCGGCCTCGATTTGTCGGGCGGTCCGGGCAGCATCTACCGCGTGGACGGCACCAGCGGCGAGGTGACTTTGTTCGCCGAGGTGATGCTGAACGGCGCTGCCAATCCCGCCCCGGCGCTCGGCAATCTCGCCTACGACGGCGCGCACCGGCAGCTTCTGGTCTCGGACCTGCACACCGGCATGGTCCACCGCTTCTCGGTGGACGACGGCACCGAGCGCGGGCCGCCCTTCGACCATGGCGTCCAGGGCCGCACGGCGGCGCGGCTGCCGCCGGTGGCCTTCGCCCCGGCGAACCGGCCCAACATCGCCAGCGCGCGCTTCAAGGCGGACGACCCGGGCACCTGGGGCTTCGCCCCGCCGGCGCGGCGGGTGTTCGCGCTCGCGGTCCAGGACGGGCGCCTGTTCTATTCGGTGAACAACGGCGCGCCGGCCGAGCCGCCGCAGGTCTGGTCGGTGGGCTTCACCCCGGACGGCGGCTTCGCCGGCGACGCGCGGTTCGAGCTCGCCGTGCCGGCCGCGCCCGGTCCCTATCCGGTCACGGACATGGTGTTCTCGCACACCGGCGTCATGATCCTCGCCCAGCGCGCGCCGCAGGCCGCGAGCTGGGACTTCGCCGCTTTCACCCGGCCCGGCGAGCCGCGCGTGCTGCGCTACAGGCTCGAGACCCCGGACGATCCGAGGACGGCGGGCCGCTGGATCCCGCAGCCCGAGGAATATGCCGTCGGCTTCGCCGGCGCCTACCGCAACGCCAATGGCGGCGTCGATCTCGGCTACGGCTACGGGCCGGACAATCTTCTCGTCACCGGCGCCGGCTGCGAATCCACGCTGTGGGCCACCGGCCAGAAGCTCAGGGATGCGCCGGCGCTGAGGACCCGGCTGGAGGCGGGCGGCCCGCTTCTCGTGGACGGCCTGCAGGCGAGCCCGTCCGGCCCGGCGCGCAGCTTCAACGCGCCGCCCGAGACCAGCTATTTCGTCGACTATGACGGCCAGCCGGCGGACCCGCGGGCCGCCGGCCACATGGGCGGCGTGCGCATCCGCAAGGCGCCCTGCGTCCCGCCGGTCGCCTGGTATGGCGGGCCGGGCTATCCCTCCGCGCCGCCTTATGTGGTGGTGGTCTCCGACCCGCCCGGCGGCTGCCCGTGGGGCGCGGGCTTCGGCGGCGGCTGCGGCGAGGTCACCGGCGGCTGCCTGTGGGGCCTCGGCCCGAACGGCATCTGCGGCCCGGTGGTGATCGACTGCATCCTCAATCCCGACCCCAGGCTCTGCCCGCTTCCGCCGGTCGACCTGACGCTCGAGAAGACCGTCTCCGGCGAACCGAAATACGACCCCAAGACCGGGCTGTGGACCCTCACCTTCACCCTCACGGTGACCAATGCCGGGATCCCCTTCCCGCCCGGCGCCAGCATCGCCATCTCCGATCCCGTGCCGCCCGGCATGACCTTCATCAGCGCCGCCGGCACCGGCTGGCTGTGCCTGCCGGCGCCGCCACTGTCCTCCGGCAACCTCAACTGCCGGCACAATTTCGGCCCCGGCATCCTCGGCACCGGCGCGAGCGCCAACCCGCTCACCGTCACCGCGACCGTGAAGGAGCCCGGCAAGTACAAGAATTGCGGCACGGTGGGCCTGTGGCCCGGCGCGCCCTTCTATGAGACCGACCTCGCCAACAACACGGCCTGCGCCGAGGTGGAGGTGAAGAAGCTGCCGGTCGACATCGCCATCAAGAAGACCGGAAAGACCACGGCCGGCGGCGGGGGGCCGGTGGGCGAAGGCGCGGGCGGCCTGAGCTACACCCTCGCCGTCACCAACGTGGGACCCGGCTTCGCCGGCGCGGGCGCGATCACGGTCACCGACGTGGTGCCGGCCGGCGTCACCTTCACCACCATCACCGCGCCGTCGGACTGGACCTGCACCCCGGCCCCCATCGCCGCGGGCGGCACGCTCACCTGCACCTATAACGGCACCGGTCCGGCAGCGCCCGGCGACGCGCTGGGCGCGATCGGCATCACCGCAACCGCCACCGGCAACGGTCCGTGGGAGAATTGCACCAACGCGGCGATCGCCCCCGCCGCCGGGACGGACGCCAATCTCGACGACAACAAATCCTGCGTGACGCTCGAGAAAGAGGACGAGTTCGACGATCCGGACGACCCGCCGCCGGTGCCGAAGATGTGCGGCGTCAACGTGATCTTCGTGGTGGACGAATCCGGCAGCGTCGGCAGCTCGGCGGGACAGGTCACCTCGGCGCTCTCCAGCGCCGCCGCGATCCTCAACACCAACGGCGCCCAGGCGGCGGTGATCCACTTCTCGGACGCCGCGCAGCTGGTTCAGCCCATGTCCACGTCCACCTGGGGCTCGATCGCCTCGGGCTACGCGCCCGTGGGCGGCACCAATTGGGAGGCGGGGCTCGCCGCGGCCGCCGCGCTCCTGCCCGGGCCGCCGCCGGGCACCATCGTGGTGTTCATCACCGACGGGGTGCCCAATGCCGCCCTCGATGGCTCCGGCAGCACCTTCTACACCGACTCCGTCACCGCCACGAACGAGGCCATTCCGGTGGTGAACCAGATCTATGCCGCCGGGGTGCCGGTGATCGGCATCGGCATCGGCAGCGTGTCGACCCACCTCAACGCGCTGCTCGGCGGCAACGTGCAGATGACGAACTTCGGCGGCCTCTCGGGGGCCCTGACCGGGCTCGCCAAGCAGCTGTGCCCCTCGCTCTATCTGTCGAAGGCCATCTCGCCCTCCTTCATCAACTTCCATGACACGCCGAACGTCACCGAGGTGACGGTGACGCTGAACCTCACCAACACCGCGGGCAACCTCACCAATGTGGTGGTGGAGGACAATCTGCCGGCCCAGCTCACCGGCGCCACCATCGTGTCCACCTCCGCGAGCCCGCCCTCCAGCGCGGTGGCGGGCGATCCGGTGGTGTGGACCATCCCGGCGATGGCGCAGGGGGACACGGCGACGCTCACCTTCAAGGTGACGCTCGCGCCCTCCGCGCCCATCCCCACCGACGGGTCGTGGCTGTGCTACAACAACTTCGCCCAGGTGACGGCGGTGGGATCGGGCACCGTCGGCTCGGTGCCGAACAACATGGCCAATGCCGAGACCGGCCCGGTGCACGAGCCCGACGAGGCGCGCGCCCGGGTGTGCCTGCGCAATTACGACCCGCCGGATCCGGTGCCCTGCACCACGCCCTATCTGTGGGTGAAGAAGACGCCGCTGAACGAAGTCTGCCGCCCGCCCGTCCAGGGCGTGGAAAGCGCCCTGCCGTGCAAGTTCACGGTGACGGTGACGGCGCAATGCACCGACTTCAACGGGCCGGTGCTGTTCGGCGACGGGCTGTTCTCCGGCTCCTCGCCCAACCCGCTGCCCATTGCCTCCATCACGTCGAACCCGCCGGTGGCCTGCACCTGGAGCTCGGGCTCGCCCTCCACGTGCCCGGCGTCCAATCTCAGCCTGCCCCTGGGCCAGACCATCACCTTCACGGTGACCCTGGGCGCGCCCATCCCCGCCGGCACCTACACGAACTGCTTCCTGGCCGACGGCAAGACGCCGGTGCCCACGGACTATCCCACCGCTTATGCGGACGTGACCCCGTCCACCGGCGGCAGCGGCGACCAGTGGGGCCACTGCGCCAATTTTGTGGTGGCGGAACCCGCCCCCGCCATCGCCGGCTGCCCCCAGGGCCAGATCCTGGCGGACGGCAAGTGCGTCAGGCGCCCGCCGCCGCCGCCGCCTCCGGTCCTCTGCCCGGCCGGCACCCGGCTGCGCTTCGGCGCCTGCGTCAAGGAGGACGTCTGCCCGCCGCCCAAGGTGCCGACCCCCAGGGGCACCTGCGAATGCCCGCCGGGCACGATGGAGCGCGGGCGTGAATGCGTGAAGGCGCCCGCCTGCGCCCCGCCGAAGGTGCTCACCCCCAAGGGCACCTGCGAATGCCCGCCGGGCACGATGGAGCGCGGGCGTGCATGCGTGAAGGTGCCCGCTTGCGCCCCGCCGAAGGTGCTCGGCCCGCGGGGCACCTGCGAATGCCCGCCGGGTCTGGTGGAGCGCGGGCGTGCATGCGTGAAGGTGCCCGCTTGCGCCCCGCCGAAGGTGCTCGGCCCGCGGGGGTCCTGCGATTGCCCGCCGGGTCTGGTGGAGCGGGGCAGAAGCTGCGTGAAGCCGCCGCCGAAGCCGGCGCCGCTAAGCTGCATCCCGCCGGCCTTTCCCGATCGCGCCGGCACCCACTGCCTCTGCCCGCAGGGGATGCGCGTCTCCGGCCGCACCTGCGTGCCGGCACAGCGGCGGCCGGACGCCGATCCGCGCAAGCCGAGCACCTCGGCGCCACCGTTCCCGCGTCAGGACCAGCGCGGCCGCACGGGGGCGCCGGGCGGCTGACGCGCCGCCTCGGCGCCAGGGCACCCGGTGGCATCCGGGCGCCAGCGGCCCCCGGCGGTGGCGTCGGGGCGCCGTCGCGCGATCGTCCTCATCCCGCCGCAAGGGCGCTCGGCGCCGGCCGCGACCGGCCGGACCCGGCGGAACGGGCGCCGCTTGCGCCCTGGCGCATCCCTGCTTCGCCGCCCCGTCGCCCGCGAGGCGGTGCGCGCCGTCACGCCCCGCCGCCGCGCGTCGGTCGCCCTGGCATTCCTGGCGTGCGTGATCGAGGCCTGCACCCTTCCCACGGAATGGACATGCCTCCCTCAAACTGGGGACGCCTTTCGTCGCTAGTCAGGCGATGAACACGCGGCGCCGCGCCTTCGTCACGCGGCCCGGCCAGGTGGCGGCAGCCCATGCGGCCGCCTGGCCCGTGATCTGACGCGCTGCAGGAAGAAGATTTCCCGCCATGGCGGTCGTCTGGGCGATCGCGCGCAGCGGGACCGGCACAAGGAGAACAGGCCGATGTCGACCGCCCATCTCTCTCCGCTCCAGGTCACCCGCGACGGATCGACCCTGGTCCTGCGCACCATGGGGGAGGCCGTGGACTTCATCCGCACGCTGCCGGTGGCGGGCCATGCCGGAATGCTCATCGACGTCATGGAGGCGGCGGACGAGCCCGAGCTCGAGCGGCGCGCCTGGCGGGCGTTCGAGACCTTCGCCTCGGCGATGCGCATTCCGGTCCATTCCGCCGGCCCCTGACGCCGCGCCAAGCTGCCCGGATCGGGCTCTAAGCTGCGGAAAATGCGGGTCCACCGCCGGCAGGGACCCGCTTGGCCCCGTCAATGGGGGCAGATCGGCCCGCGCCGGTCACCGGCGGTACGACCAAGGCGGGGGTCGCGGCGGGCCGGCCACGGCCTTGGCGCCACCCGACGGGGCACCGGGCTCGAGCGCGCGCTCCGGCCCGGAACCAGATGCGGTGCCCGCGCCCGTCTGCGGCGGGTCGGACGGCGCGGGTGGGGCGGCCGCGGGGCGCCGATCGGGGCTGTAGGCCGGCACGTTCGGGGCCGCTTCGACGAAGCGCTTGAAGTGGGCGAGGGCGTCCGCGGCCGCTTCCTCGCATTCCCAGATGTAGCGATGGCGTAGCGCAATGGGACTGCCCGGCATCGACCGGACCGTGATCCAGGGCCATCCCGCCTTTGGCGGCGGATAGAGCGCCAGGAAGGGCTCGCCCCGGCTGGGCGCCGAGGTGACGAGATCCGGGCCGGCGCGGAAGTCGGGGACGCCGTTGGCGAAGCGGGCTGGCCGGTCCAGCATCTGATCGAGCGCCCTGCGTTCCCCGGGCGTGTCGACAAACCAGATTTTCCAGCGCTTTGCCGCGCTGCGCGCGTAGATCGCAGGCCACTCCCCCACGCAAATGTCCGGCAAATTGGACGAATAACGATCGTACCAAACGATGGGCATCCACGCGCGGATGGCACGGGAATCGTCTCGTCTCATTCAGGGTCCCCAAACTACCTGGTCACCGATAACGCCGGCTAGGCGGATTTGGTTCCCGTAGAGGCAGGTTGTTTTTGCGGCGGATCCCAGGAGGTCCCTGCGGACCTCAAGGCCGGGCCCGCAGCGCGCGCCGCGTGCCTTCGCCCTCGTACCAGCCCTTCGAGCGGTTCACGATCCAGACCACCGAGAGCATCACCGGCACCTCGATCAGCACGCCGACGACGGTGGCGAGCGCGGCGCCGGAGTTGAAGCCGAACAGGCTGATCGCCGCGGCGACCGCCAGCTCGAAGAAGTTGGAGGCGCCGATGAGAGCGGACGGGCCGGCCACGCAATGCTGCTCGCCGGCGAGCCGGTTGAGCAGATAGGCGAGGCCGGCGTTGAAATAGACCTGGATGAGGATCGGCACCGCGAGCAAGGCGATGATCAGAGGCTGGGCGATGATCTGCTCGCCCTGGAAGCCGAACAGGAGCACGAGCGTCGCCAGCAGCGCGACGAGCGAGATCGGCCCGAGCGTTCCGAGCAGGCGGTCGAGCGCGGCCTGGCCGCCGCTTGCCAGCAGCCGGCGCCGCAGCAGCTGGGCGATGATGACCGGGATCACGATGTAGAGCGCCACCGACAGAACCAGCGTCCCCCAGGGCACGGTGATGGCGGAGAGGCCGAGCAGCAGGCCGACGATCGGCGCGAACGCCACCACCATGATCGCGTCGTTGAGCGCGACCTGGCTCAGCGTGAAGTGCGGCTCGCCCTTGGTCAGGTTCGACCACACGAAGACCATGGCCGTGCAGGGGGCGGCGGCGAGGATGATCAGGCCGGCGATGTAGCTGTCGATCTGGTCCGCCGGCAGCAGCGGCCGAAACAGCCAGCCGATGAACAGCCAGCCGAGCAGCGCCATGGAGAACGGCTTCACCGCCCAGTTGATGAACAGCGTGACGCCGATGCCGCGCCAGTGCCGCCCCACCGCGCCGAGGGCGGAGAAGTCGATCTTGAGCAGCATGGGAATGACCATCAGCCAGATCAGCGCCGCCACCGGCAGGTTGACCCGGGCGATCTCGGCCGCGCCGATGGCCTGGAACACGCCCGGCAGGAAATGGCCGAGCGCGATGCCGGCGACGATGCACAGCGCGACCCAGAGGGTGAGATAGCGTTCAAAGGTGGTCATGGATGCTCCTCAGGGCGCCGCCACGCGGCGGCCGAATTCGTCGACGACGGGCGCGCCATCCTCCTTGGCGAACGCGGCCCGTTGCGGCGGCAGCAAATCGAGCACCTGTTCCGAAGGCCGGCACAGCCTCACCCCCTTCGGGCTGACGACGATCGGCCGGTTGATCAGGATCGGGTGGGCCATCATCGCGTCCAGAAGCTGCGCGTCGGTGAGCGCCGGATCGCCAAGGCCGAGCTCCGCGTAAGGGGTGCCCTTTTCGCGCAGCAAAGCGCGGAGCGGGACGCCCATGCGCGCGACGAGCTCAACGAGCATGGTCCGCGAGGGCGGCGTCTTCAAATATTCGATCACATGCGGCTCGATGCCGGAATTGCGGATCATCGCCAGCGTGTTGCGCGAGGTGCCGCACTGCGGGTTGTGGTAGATCACGACGTCCATGGTCCCCCCTCGCGCTGTGCCGAGCCGGGGCGCGGATGCGCCTCCAGCGCGCCGATCGCACCGCGCTTCGCGCTGCGGCAGGCGAACGTGCCGCTCAGGAGGAGCCGGGCGTCGAAGACGCAGCCGGACCGGCCGTGCTCAGGCATTGCGGGCGCCTTTCGCCGGTTCGCAGCAGGCGGACAGCGCGGCGACGGCCGGATCGCAGACCTCGGGATGGCCCTGGCAGCAGTCGCTCATGAGGAAGCCGACGAGGCGGGCCAGGCCCGGAATGGCGGCGCAGTAGATGATCGAGCGCCCGGCGCGGCGCGAGGTCACGAGCCCGGCCTGTTCGAGCTGGGCGAGATGGAACGACATGCGCGAGGAGGACGCGCCGTCCATGGCCGCGCCGATGGCGCCGGCCGGCAGCCCGTCCGGTCCGGCCGTCACCAGGAGGCGCACGATCCGCAGCCGGGTTTCCTGCGAGAGCGCCGCGAAGGCATCGAGGGCCTGCTTCTCGTCCATCATCTCAATATCTCAAGAATCATTTAGGTATTGAGTAGCCCAACTTCCCCGGAATGGCCAGCCCCCGGCGCCGACATTTTCGCCCCGGGCGCTGCCGGTCAGGCCGCGCTGCTGTTGCTGCAGGGCGCAAGGCGCGCCGCGGCCGCCAGCAGGTCGCGATCGAGGAATGGCTTCTCCAGCACCGCCACCCAGTCGAACGCGCGCGGCAGGTTGGCCCGCCCGTAGCCGCTCACGAAAAGGAATGGCACCTTGCGCCGCGACAGCGCCTCCGCCACCTCTTCCACCGGCTCGCCGCGCACATTGCCGTCGAGGAAGGTGCCGCCGCAGCAGATGGACCGCCTGACCGTGCTCGGCGATGCCGGCACCCTGCGGCTCGAGGGTCCCGAGCTTTCGCTGTCGGGCGCGCAGGAGGAGCGGATCGCCTACGATCCGGACGCCACCTATCTCGGCTCCTATGCCGCCGCCATCGCGCACTTCGTAGCCGGCCTGCGCAGCGGCGCACCGTTCGAGACCTCGCCCGAGGACAATCTTGAAACCCTGCGGCTGGTGGAGGATTGCTACCGTCTGTCCGGCTTCGAAACGGGCAACAGGAACGCCGCATGACCGAGCCATCGCTGTCCGCGACCCGCGCCGACGAACAGGCGGAAGTCCTGCGGCGCCTGGAGGACGACATCATCTTCGGCCGGCTCGCGCCGGGCGCGCGGCTGGTGGAAGACACGCTCACGGCCCGCTACGGCGCCTCGCCGCACGATATCCGCCAGGCCTTGGTGCAGCTCGAGCGCACCGGCGTCGTGCGCCGCGAGAAGAATGTGGGCGCGACGGTCAGCTCGTATTCGCCCGAGGAGGTGCGCCAGATCTACGAGGTGCGCGAGATGCTGACGCGCCAGGCGGCGCTGAAGATCGCGCTGCCCGCGTCGCCCGACTTCATCGCCCGGCTGAAGGAGATCCAGGCGGACTATGGCCGCCATGCCGACGCGGGAGACCTGCGCGGCATCCACGAGACCAACGATTTGTTCCACGTGGTGCTGTTCTCGGGCTGCGGCAATCCCGATCTGGTGCGCTCGCTCCAGGACCATATGGGCCTCACCTTGGTGATGCGCGCCAAGAACCTCGCCGACAAGGAGGGCCTCGCGCTCTCGCGCCGGCAGCACGACATTATGATCGAGCTGCTGCAGGGCACCGACCATTGGGCGTTGGCGCAGCTCTGCGTCGATCATATGCAGTACAGCAAGGCCGACTACCTGGAGCGCAGCGCCAACAGCGCCTCCAAGGGCCGGTTCGAGTTCGCCGACTGATCCGGGCATCGCGCCCGGAGCAAGCGTCACGAAGGACACTCCCATGGATCTTGGACTGGACGGAAAGGTCGCGCTGGTGCTCGGCGCGGGCGGCGGGCTCGGCAGCGCCATCGCCACCACGCTGGCGCGCGAGGGCGCCAAGGTCGCGCTTGGCGACATCGACGCGGCGGCGCTGGAGCGCACGGCGTCCGCCATCGCCGACGCCGGCGGCACCGCGCTCGCCTTGCCGTGGGACCTTGGGGACCTCGCCGTCATCGAGGCGCGCTTCGCCGCCATCGAGGACCGGCTCGGTGCCGTCGACGTGCTGGTGAACAATACCGGCGGCCCGCCGCCCACCCCGGCCGGCGGCCAGCCGCCGGAACTGTGGAGCAAGAGCTTCCAGCAGATGGTGCTGTCGGTGATCGCCGTCACCGATCGCGCGCTGCCCGGCATGCGGGCGCGCAAATGGGGCCGCATCGTCACCTCGACCTCCTCCGGCGTGGTGGCGCCGATCCCGAACCTCGGCATCTCGAACGCGCTGCGGCTGTCGCTGGTCGGCTGGTCGAAGACGCTGGCCCGCGAGGTGGCGCGCGACGGCATCACCGCCAACATCGTATTGCCCGGCCGGATCGCCACCGACCGCATCAAGTTCCTCGACGCCAAGAAGGCCGAGCGCGAGGGCCGCGCGGTGGAGGAGATCTCCGCCGAAAGCACCGGCTCGATCCCCGTGGGCCGCTATGGCGACCCGCAGGAATATGCCAGCGTGGTGGCCTTCCTCGCCAGCGCGCCCGCCTCCTACGTCACCGGCTCGGTCATCCGCGTGGATGGCGGCCTCATCGCCAGCATCTGACAGCAGGGTCATCATGCGTCTCGACGCCACCGCCTCCGGGCTCTTCCCCATCGCGCCCACGCCGTTCACGCCCGACGGGCGTGTCGATGAGAGCTCGCTCGACACGCTGATCGCGAACTATCTGGAGGCGGGGGCCACCGGCGTGACCGTGCTCGGCATCATGGGCGAGGCGCCCAAGCTCGAGCCGGAGGAATCGCTCAACATCGCCGCTCGCTTCGTCGCCGGCATGACGGGCCTGCCGGTCATCGTCGGCGTGTCGGCGCCGGGCTTTGCCGCCATGCGCTGGCTGGCCCGCGCCGTCATGGACAAGGGCGCGGCCGGGGTGATGATCGCGCCGCCGCCGGCGCTGCGCACCGACGACCAGATCACCGGCTATTATCGCCAGGCGACCGAAGCCATCGGCGCCGACATCCCGTTCGTGATCCAGGACTATCCGCTGACCCTGACGGTGCAGATGACGCCCCGGGTCATCCGCCAGATCGTCGAGGAGAACCCCTCCTGCGTGATGCTGAAGCACGAGGACTGGCCCGGGCTCGACAAGATCTCGGCGCTGCGGGCGTTCCAGAAGGACGGGTCCATGCGGCCGATCTCCATCCTCACCGGCAATGGCGGCCTGTTCCTCGACTTCGAGATGGAACGCGGCGCCGACGGCGCGATGACCGGCTACGCCTTCCCGGAGATGCTGGCGGACGTGGTGCGCCTGCAGAAGAAGGGGGAGCGGGACGCGGCGCACGATCTATTCGACGCCCACCTGCCGCTGCTGCGCTACGAGCAGCAGCAGGGGGTCGGGCTCGCGGTCCGCAAATACGTGATGATGCGGCGCGGCTTCATCGCCTGCGACGCGCAGCGCAAGCCCGGCGGGGTGCTCAACGCCGCCGCCCGCGCCGAGGTGGACTATCTGCTCGCCCGCCTCGCCGCCACCGACCCGCGCGCCCGGCTCTGAGCCGGCGCGCGCCGAGGCGCGCCTGTTGGATGCGTCGCCGGCGGGTTCCAGGAATCTCGGGACGGGGGTGTCGGCGCGGCCGCGCCGTCGCCGTCCTTGGTGCGGGGATCGGCCCCCGCTGAGGATGAAGACATGCCCGACACCGCACGCCCCGACCAAGCGAAGGCAAGCGCCAAGAACGTGATCCCCAAGAACGCGATCTGCCTGTGGTACGACACCGACGCCGAAGCCGCGGCGCGGTTCTACACCCAGACCTTTCCCGACAGCATCATGGGTCCGGTCTACCGCGCCCCGTCCGATTATCCGTCAGGCAAAGAGGGCGACGTGCTCATGGTCGAGTTCACCGTCGCCGGTATCCCTTGCCTTGGTCTCAATGGCGGCCCCGCATTCAAGCACAGCGAGGCCTTCTCGTTCCAGATCCTCACCGAGGATCAGCAGGAGACCGACCGCTATTGGGACGCGATCGTCGGCCAGGGCGGCCAGGAGAGCGCCTGCGGCTGGTGCAAGGACCGCTGGGGCCTGTCCTGGCAGATCACGCCGCGGGTGCTGATCGAGGCGATGGCGGCCGGCGGCGCGGAGGCAAAGCGGGCCTTCGCCGCCATGATGACCATGACGAAGATCGACGTCGCCGCGATCGCCGCGGCGCGGCGCGGCTGAGCCTGCGGCCGGCGCCCCCGATCGCCTGCCGCGTCCGCAATCCCGCGAGCGGCGCCGGCGACGCTCCCGACGATGCCGCGCACCGATGTCCCCGAAGGCGCCGCAGACCCGCTGCCGCGACGCCGCTCACCGCCTTGGCCCGCTTCCTCAGCCCCCACGCCTTTTCATCGGGGGCCTCCCGCGTCATAAGTCGATGAAGGGCAAACAGGGGGAGGCACGTCAACGGCACCGGGGAGGGGACCATTCCCGAGGCGGCCGGATCGTGCACGTGTAGAGACAAATGGCGCTGACGCTTTCGCGAACGGACTCCTGCCGCTCCCTCCTTGCCTTCGACCGGGTGCGGCGGCGGACCCGATGCCCCCTGGGGGCGACGCGTTCGGCGGCGGCGCGATGAATGGGCTCTCCCTCCTTTCGCCGCGGCTTCTGGTCGCGGCGATCTGCGTCATCGAAGCTGCCGGGATGCTCGCCGGGCGCTTCGGCGGCACGCACCAGCTGGGCGTCATTTTGGTGTGCGGGGCGACCATGGCGCTCTTTGCCACCCGGGTTCTACCGGAATACCTCTCGGCGCTCATGTTCTTCGTGGCGTCCATCGTCGGCGGACTGGCGCCGTCGATGACGGTTCTATCCGGCTTCACCGGGCCGGCGGTCTGGCTGGTGATCGCCGGTGCCGTCATGGGCGTGGCGCTGCGCCATACCGGCCTTGCCCGGCGGCTGGGCCAGGCATTGGTCGGGCGGCGGCCCGTGAGCTTTCCGCTCTTTCTGGCCCGGGTCGTGATGTTCGGCGCCGGCCTGATTTTCCTGATGCCGTCGGCGATGGGGCGCATCCTGCTCCTGTTGCCGATGCTGGAGGCGACGATCGCCGCGGCCGGCCTGAATGCCAGGGACCGCCGCGCCGTCGCGATCATGCTGGCGGGGATGGCCGGGACCTTCTTTCCCGCCATGGCGGTGCTGCCCGCCAATGTGCCGAACAACGTTCTCGCCGGCCTGCTCGAGACGACCGGCATCGGCGCGCCGACGTTCGCCGGGTATCTGGCGCTGCACTTTCCGGTCCTCGGTCTGGTCAAGCTTGGGCTGGTCATCGCCATGCTGGCGCTGGCCTACCGGGGCGAGGCGGCCATGCCGGGCCGGCCGGACGCGGCCGGCGGGGGGCGCTTTTCGGCCGCGGAGATCCGCCTCCTGGTCCTGCTGGCGATCACCATCCTGCTCTGGCTGAGCGACGGCTGGCACCACGTCTCCCCCGCCTGGGTCGGCATGGCGGCGGCGGTGATCTGCCTCTGGCCGGGCGCCGGCCTGATGCCGAACGAGGCGCTGCGCGCCGTCGGCCTTGATCCGGTCTTCTATGTGGCCGGCGTGGTGGGTGTCGGCGCGGTTCTCGAAGCCTCCGGCATCGGCGGGGAACTGGCGGCGCTGGTCGGGCATCTGGTCGCCTGGGGCGGCACCGATCCGGTGATGACCTTCGTCATCCTGATCGCCATTTCCGCCGCCCTCGGGCTCCTCGTCACCATCGTCGCGGTCCCGGCCATCCTGACGCCCATCGCGCCGGGCCTCGCCGCCATGACCGGCCTGCCGGTCGACGCCGTGGCGATGTCCCAGGTCGTGGGCTTCTCGACGGTGTTCTTTCCCTACCAGGCGCCGCCGCTGGCGGTCGCCATGCAGGTCTACCCGACCATCGGCCCGCAGCTGGTGCGCTTCTGCCTTCGCCTGGCGCTTCTCTCCGTGCTCCTGATCTGGCCGCTCAACCTCCTGTGGTGGCGCATTCTCGGATGGCTGCCCTGAGCGCGCCCGCCGATCGCCATGGGCCAAATACGCCGTCCGCGCCTTTGCCTTGCCCCCTCACCAAAGCTGCGCGGACCGCCTGCCGGCGCCGGGCCAGAGCCAAGCCGCAGTCCCGGAATCATTCCGGATAGGTTCCGCCGTCCCCCGCTCCCGCCCTGTGGAAGAGAATGAACGCCAAAGGATTGCCCGGCTCCGCCATGGCGTCGCTGCGCAGGCCGGTCATTTCCCCGGCAACGGGGCTCGCATATTCCGCCACCACCTCGCCGAAGCTGTCGCGCTGGATCGCCACCTTCTGCCCGGCCGCGACCTTGTCGTTCAGCCTGACCAGATGCTCGACCAGGCCGCCCTGGGTCGCGAGGATCGGCAGCGCGCTGTTGCCGGTGAAGACGCTCACGTCCTTGCCCGTGCGCCCCAGGGGGCCGGCGATGATGCCGTGGTGCTTCAGGACGTTCATCGTGCCCTCGACGAACAGCGCGATCATCTTAAGGTCCAGCACCCGCGCGGCGCCGATCTCCGGCGTGAAGGCGGGAATGCCCGCGTCGATGAAGGCATTGTGCAGCACGCCGGGATAGACGTGGTTGTCGAAGACCTGGCGGACCGGGAACAGCTCCACCATCGCCTTGACCTCAGGAATGTCCATGCCGCCGATATTGAAAGCGGTGACGTCGAAGCCGGTGGTGCCGGTGTGGAAGTCGATGGCGGCGTCGGCGTTCGGCCGCAGCAGGCGGTTGAACAGCAGGCCGGCATGCCGGCTCGGGGCGGTGGCGCCGGTCTCGTTGCCCGGCCATTCCCGGTTCATGTCGATCAGATCGGCGCCCCGGCCCGCATTGGGCCAGCGGCGCTGCATGCCTTCCAGCGCGGGTCGGGACACGTCCGTGACCGCCATCACCGTGCCCGACATCTCTTGCGGATCGAGCTGGTTCATCACGGTCTGGACCGTGTGCACCGAACTCATCTCGTCCCCATGCACGCCGCTGACGAGGACGACGCGCTTGCCCGGCCGGGCGCCCTTGGCGACCGTCACGGAGACATACCAATGCTGCCCGGTGGGCATCTCGACGCCCTGGAAATACAGGCGGTGGGTCTTGCCGGGCTCCAGGTCGGCGACGTCGAGGGTGCTGACGACCCGCTTTCCCTGGATCGTGTCGCCGGTATAGACCGTGGCCGCGCGCCCGCCCGCCGCCGGGCCGGCGGAGGTTGCGGCGGGAGCCTGGGCGCTGGCGGAACCGGCATCGGCCGCGAGCGCCGCCGAAGCCCCCACCGCTGCCATTGACGCGATCAGGAAGTCGCGGCGATCGAGGTGCGCGTCCGCTCGATGCGTCACGGCGCCGGTCTTGCCTTGGCGCATCTTACGAGGGCGTCCTGACATGGTGTGGTCCTCCTGGGGCGTCCCGGCCGGCATCCTCGCGCGCATTCGCGTCCAGATCATGGGCACCGACCCGTGTCTCCGCGTGCAGCGTCCTGGCTCCTGGGCGCCTATGGCAGCGACCCTCGCGGACCGGGCAGGTTGCCGCGCCGGCGCAGCAGGGCGCGCAGCAGCAGGGTCAGCAGGCCGGCGGCGCCCACCACGGCCGCCAGCAGCTCGAAGCCCGCCGAGAAGCGGTCGGTGTGCTGCTTGATGAAGCCCACCGCGTAAGGACCCACAAAGCCGCCGAGATTGCCCACCGAATTGATGAGGGCGATGCCGGCCGCGGCCGCGGTGCCGCGCAGGAACAGCGGCGGCACCGACCAGAATGGCGCCAGCGCCGCATAGATGCCGACCGAGGCGCAGGTCACCGCGGCGATGGCCAGCATGTGCGAGGGCGCATGCACGCTCGCCGCCAGCCCCGCGGCGCCGAGAAAGGCCGCGCCGGCCACATGCAGAACCCGCTCGCTTGTGGCGTCGCTGTGGCGGCCCCAGGCCAGCATGGCCAGCGCGCTGAGCGCGTAGGGCACGATGAGGACGACCCCCACCTCCCGCACGCTGTAGCCCATGGCGCGGATGATCTGCGGCAGCCAGAGGCCGATCCCGTAAAGCCCGACCACCAGCCCGAAATAGATCAGCCCGAGCATCAGCACCCGTTTGTCCCGCAGCGCGGGCCACGGGCCATGGTGGGTGGCGGCGTCGGGGCCGGCATGGTCGGCGGCGAGGTGCGCGGCGATGGTCCGCTTCTCGCCGGCGTCCAGCCAGCGCGCGTCGGCCGGGCCGTTCGGCAGCAGCACCAGCACCGCGAATGCCAGCAGCACGGCGGGCAGCCCCTCGATGATGAACAGCCATTGCCAGCCGGCGAGGCCGAGCAGGCCATGGCTTTCCATGATGAGCGCGGAGAGCGGCGCGCCGACCGCGCTGGCGATGGGCACCGCGGCCATGAACAGGGCGACGTAACGGGCGCGCAGGGCGAGCGGAAACCAGTAGCCGAGATAGAGGATCATGCCCGGCAGGAAGCCGGCCTCCGCCGCGCCCAGCAGGAAGCGCATGATGAAGAACGAGGTGGGGCCGGTCACGAAGGCGGTGGCGGCGGAGATCAGGCCCCAGGTGAGCATGATGCGGCAGATCCACAGCCGCGCGCCCACCTTCTCCAGCACCAGGTTGGAGGGCACCTCGAGCAGGACGTAGCCGATGAAGAAGATGCCGGCGCCCCAGCCATAGACCTCCGGGGAGAAGCCGAGGTCGGCATTCATGGTGAGGGCGGCGAAGCCGACGTTCACGCGGTCGAGGAAGCTCACCAGATAGAGCAGCATCATGAACGGGATGAGCCGCCGCGCCGCCTTGGCGAAGGTGCGCCGCGCCTGCGCCGTCATTGCCGTCCCCGCATCCATGTCCCGGTCGTCCCTTTGGCCCGGCACCGTTCATGGCCGCCGGGTCCTGGAGCGTCAACACCGAGCGCGAGCCGCCCCCGCCCGCCCCGGGCGCGGCAGTCTTGGTCTGCGCAGCTCCCATCGCCGCGCGGACGTCGCTCCGGCCCGCCGCGGCTGGCCCCGCCGAAACGCGCTAGGATGAGCCATGGGATTCGGCGTCTTCATCCACAGAACCGATTCGATCTATGACGACAGCCCGGCGGAGCGGTATCAATTCCCGCGCCAGTATCTCGGCCGCGTGGAGGCCTGTGTCGGCGATTGGATCGTCTATTACGAGCCGCGAAAGGTGGTGGAGACGCGGGGCTACTTCGCCGTCGCCAAGGTCGCGGACGTGGTGCCGGACCCAACCGCTCCAGGCATGTTTCTCGCGCTGATCGCGCCGGGCAGCTACCTCGATCTTCCCAACGCGGTGCCGTTCGCCGACGCGACGGGGGTGATCGAACAAGGGCTGTTGAACGAAGACGGACGGATATCCGGTCGCGCCCAGGCCGCCGTGCGCCCGCTCTCGCCAGCCGATTTCGATCGCATCCTAGCTCGGGGACTGGAGGACGGGCCGACCGTCCTGCCGCGCGTCGACGGAGTTGCGCCCGCCGATGGCTTCCAGGAGGAGCATGTTCCTTTCGTCTTCGAGGAGACCCGCGCGCGTGCCAGCTACCTGTCATCGCGCCTCGTTCGAGATCGCATTTTCCGCCGCACCGTGCTCCAGGCCTATGATGAACGCTGCGCCATCAGCGGCTTAAGACTGATCAATGGCGGAGGACGGGCAGAGGTTGCTGCGGCCCACATTCGGCCGGTTCAGGCCGATGGCCCCGACATCATCAGCAACGGCCTGGCGCTGTCTGGCACCGCGCACTGGATGTTCGACCGCGGCTTGATCAGCCTGTCGGATGATTTGGAGATCCTGATATCGAGGCAGGCCAACGATCCCGATGGCGTGCGCGCGTTCGTGAACCGAAGCGGTCGCGCTCTGGCGCCGCGGCGCGTGTTCGAGCGACCGCACCCTCGGTTTCTCAGCTGGCACCGCGCGCATTGCTTCAAGCAGTGAGAATGAGGGCGTCGCTTTCGGGGTGCCGCCATTCGCCATTGAGACCGAGCCCGCCCGCCGGCCGCTCTCCGCTTTAGACCGGGTGAGCGGAAATCGTACATAAAGGTCAGCCGAGTGGGTATTTGGCCCGCGGCCCCTGATCTGGTGGCGCTGCGGACCCGCGCCACCAGCGGACATTTCCAACGGCGCCGAAGGGTCACCGCCGGGCCTCCGCATATACTAGAGGCTAAACCGCGCCCGGGCCTGTGGGCACGGGAGACGGCTAGCCGGTGGCGGCCGAAAGGCCTCCGTCCACGATCAGCTCGGTGCCCGTGATGTGGCGGGCCTCGTCGGATACCAGGAACAGCACCGCATGGGCGATGTCCCAGGCATCGCCCGCCTTGCCCATGGGAACTTGGGCATCGCGGGTGGCGATCAGCGTCTCCGCGCTCTCGGCACCGAGCTGAGGCACCAGCCGGTGCGCGACCACCGGGGTATGCATCAGGCCGGGAATGACGGTGTTGCACCTCACGCCGTCCTTGGCGTTCTCGATGGCGATGGAGCGTGACATGGCGATCACCCCGTATTTCGCCGCGCTGTAGGCCACGTGGGGTCGCGCGCGCATGATGCGGATGGCGGCGATGGAGGAGAGGTTCACGATCGCGCTGAGCGGGCGCTGGCGCAGGTGCGGCAGCGCGAACTTGCAGGCCAGGAAAACGCTGGTGAGGTTCATCGAGATCTGATTGTCCCAGACCTCTTCGGGCATGCTCTCCGCGCCGCCGGGCTGTGAGCCGCCAACGATGTTCACGAGGATATCGATTTGGCCGAAGGCGCGGGCGCAGGTCTCCACTGCCTCCAGGATTTGGGCGCTGGACGTGACGTCGCACGCATGCACCAGGACCTCGCCGCCCTCCTCGGCGATGATCCGCGCGGTCTCTTCAGCCGCCTCGCGGCTCTTGTCGATGGCGAATACCTTTGCGCCTTGGCGCGCGAGCAGGACGGCGGTCGCGCGCCCGTTGCCCCAGCCCGGTGCGACGCAGCCCGCACCGGAGACGATAGCTACCTTGTTCTTCAAACTGAGCATGTCTTGACCCTTTGCGATACCTTGCCGCGGCGCGGCCCGGACGTCCGGCGTCCGGCCCGCTTGCCTGCGCGATCAATCGAGGTTGATGCCCGCGGTCTCGATCACCGGCTTCCACAGCGCGACCTCCTCGGTGATGAAGCGGGTCGCTCGGTCGGGATCGGAATCGGTCACCGGCACCGTGGCGAGCGACTTCAATCGCTCCACCACCTCCTCCTGCGCCATTGCGGTGCGGGCCGCGGCGGCCAATTGGTCGAGGCGCGCTCGCGGCGTGTGGGGCGGGGCGCTGATGTAATTGGCGATGCGCGTGACCACGTCGAAGCCCTCTTCCTTCGCCGTGGGGATTTCGGGCGCCACCGCGGCGCGTTCCTCGCCGAATACCGAGATGATCTTGACGCGGCCTTCCTTGTGGAGCGGCAGCAGCGTCGTGAAGGTGTCGGGCATGTAGGCCACGATGCCTGAGATCAGATCGGGGATGACCGGGCCGGCGCCGCGATAGGGCACGTGCACCGCCTTGAAGCCTCCCGCCTTCAGGCGGAACAGCTCCGCCGACAGGTGCGGCGCGCCGCCGGTGCCGCCCGTGGCGTAAGTGAGCCCCTCGGGGCGCGAGCGTGCGAGGGCGACGAGTTCGCGCAGCGACGTCACGCCGATGGTGGGGCTCACCGCCAGGACGATCGGCGAGATGCCCAAGATCGCGATGTGCGAAAAGCCGGCGACCGGATCGAACGGCGGCGTTTTCTTGGTGAGCGGCCCGGTGATCCCGGACGTCGGGCTCTGGAACACCAAGGTGTAGCCGTCCGGCTGCGCGCGGCTCACCTCTCCCGCGCCAAGAAGGCCGCCCGCTCCGCCCTTGTTCTCGACGACCACGGTCTCCCCGAGGGCCTTCGAGAAGTGCGTCGCGAACACTCTTGCGAAGACATCCGTGGTGCCGCCGGGTGCGAACGGCACGATGAGGCGAACTGGGCGCGAGGCGACCATGCCCTGGGCGGCCGCCTCCGCCGCTCCGAGCGCCGCCGTAGCTCCGATGGCACCCAAGGCGATGAGCAGATGACGCCTGCGGATGTTGCCCGTGCTCATGATATCTCCTCCCTCCTGGCTTCGTTGATATCTTTAAGGAGGGAACGGTCGTGCCGCTCCCTTGAAGTTCCGATTATGGGAACGTTATACCTATAATAGAAACTTGCGCTGAGCCGATCAAGCGCCGGAGTGAGGTCGCATGCCGCGAAGAGGGTCGAATTCCGCGTCGCCGCCGGACGGCGCAGTGGTCACCGCCGGTGAGAAAGGCATCGACCAGACGTTCGGGCGCGCGGCGGTGGTCCTGGATGCCCTCGCCGAAGCGCAGCCGAGCGGCCTGAGGTTCACGGACCTCATGAACCGGACCGGCTTCAGCAAGGCGACCCTGCACCGGCTGCTGGCCGGGCTCAGCGGCAGCGGGCTGACGGACATCGACCGGGCGAGTGGGCTTTATTTCCTCGGCCAGCGCCTCACGGCATGGGCGAGCCGGGCGAGCCGGCGCCACGGCCTGTCCGAGCAGATTGCTGTGTCGGTGCGGGTGCTCAGCGAGCGCGTGGAAGACACGGCGTACCTAAGCATCCGCAAGCACGAGATGGCGCTCTGTCTCGCGCTGCAGGAAGGCACGGCAGTAATCCGTGCGCTACCGCTCAATCCCGGCGAACTCAGCGCGCTGGGGGTCGGCTCGGCGAGCTCGGCCATCCTCGCCGCGATCCGTGACGACGCGGAGATCGAACGCATCTTCGCCACGCCCGCCCACATTGCCTATTGCCAGGCACGCGGCATCCCGCAGGAGCATATCCGCAAGCACCTCGCCCGCGCCCGGCAACTCGGCTACGCCTTCGTGGACGACCTCAACCCGGAGATGATTGGCATAGGCATGGCGATCCGCGACCCCGCTGGCGATCCCGTGGCGGCGGTGAGCGTCGCGGCGATCCATAGCCGCTTCAACGATCCGGCGCGCCGCGAGATGGTGCTCGCCGAGATGCGCGGGAGCGTGAAGACGCTTGAGGCGGTTTTCGCCCAGTTCCCGCCCACCCCACGCACCACCCCGTTTCCACAGGGGGGTTAGAGGCCCAGGTCAGCCCTCGGGCGTCAGCTCGAAAGCGACCAGCACGCGCGAGACCATGTTGTAGGCAGCGATGGTAGCCACCAGCTCGAACAGCAGGCGGTCGTCGCCAAGCGCCGCACGGGCGGCCGCGAACATATCGGCGTCGACGGCGACATCCTTCGTAGACGCCACCGCCATCCTCACCACCAGGCGTTGGGTCGGATCGAACAGCGGGCTCTCATCGAGGGCGTGAGGATCGTCCGCAAGGATCGCGAGCGCGTCCACCTGCGCGCTCGTTCCGCCATGGCGCAGAAACAGCGGGGCATGATGGTGCATCTCGTAGTCCGCTCGGTTCAGCGCCGCTACGACGCAGATGGCGAGCTCCAGGAGGACCGGCGAAAGGGCGAGCTCGGAGCGGATCTTGCCGATCATCACGTTCCATCCCTCAGCGAGGGGCGGGCTGAGGAGCAGCAGGCGGTCAAGATCAATTAGCGCGCCGCCGCGGCGGCGCAGGATGGCGGCGAGCAGGTCCTCGGGGGCGGCTGAACCGTCGGTCAGGGGAATGCGAGCCATTGGGTATCCACGGTCGATGGGCGGGATCGAGGTGATGGGACAGGGCACCAGCCATTTCCGGCTTCTGCCTATGACACGTCGGCGAGGTGCTCGCGCAAGGCGGTCTTCAGCACCTTGCCGTAATTGTTCTTGGGCAGCGAGGCCACCAGCTGGTAGCGCTTGGGACGCTTGAAGCGGGCGATGCGCTCGAGGCAGAAGGCATCGAGGGTTGCCGCGTCCAGTTCCACGCCCGGTTGGGCCACCACGAAGGCGACCACCACCTCGCCCCATTCGGGATCAGGCGCACCGACGACCGCCACCTCGCGTACGCCGGGCGCGGTGAGCAGCACTTCCTCTACTTCGCGCGGATAGATGTTGGAGCCGCCGCTGATGACGAGATCCTTGCTGCGGTCCTTCAGCGTAAGGAAGCCGTCAGCATCCAACGCGCCCATGTCGCCGGTCCAGAGCCAGCCGTCGCGGATCGCCGCGGCGGTGGCCTCGGGATTGTCCCAATAACCGGCCATGACGCTGTCGCCGCGGATCAGCACCTCACCCACCTCTCCCGGCGGCAGCGCTCGGCCCTCTGCATCGGCGACGCGGATGCGCACCGGTGTCTGCGCCACGCCGACCGAGGCGGTGCGTTCCGCGTGGTGCGGGTGCGTCGTGTCGGCGAGGTGATGACGGCCGAGCGCGGTGCCGGTCATGGGGCTTTCGCCTTGGCCATAGATCTGCACGAAGCGCTGACCCATCACCTCGATCGCACGGGCAATGTCGGCCGCATACATTGGCGCGCCGCCATAGACCACGGTCTTGAAGGCGCGCCCGGCCTCGACCTGTGTCACGGCGTGCTTCTGCGCGTGGTCCACCAGGCGGTTGACGATGGTGGGCGCGGCGAACATCGACAGCGGCCCGACCTCGGCGCCGAGCGCGAACAACTCGGCCGCGTCGAACCCGCCTGATGCGGGGACCACGTGGCGCGCGCCGACCATCAGATGCGGAATGGCGTAAAGGCCGGCGCCATGGGACATGGGCGCGCCGTAGGCGATGGCGTCGGCCCTGTCCACGGGGTCAATATCGGTGAAGTAGGCAAGGCCCATCGTAAGCAGGTTGCGATGGGTGATCATCACGCCCTTGGGGCGCCCGGTGGTACCGCTGGTGTAGAACAGCCAAGCCGTTTCGCCGCCGTCGCGCTCCACCACCGGTGAGGTGGCGATCTCGTCCTCGATCCAGGCGTCGAGCGATGCACCGTCCACATCGATCACCGCATCAAGTCCCGTCAGCGCGGCGGGATCAGGAAGGCAGTGACGATCGACAAAGGCCCAGCGCGCGCGTGCATTGCCAGCAATCCATTGAAGCTCGCGCGGGTGCAGCTTGGAATTGACCGGAACCGCCACAAGGCCGGCCCACCAGATGCCCAGGAGCAGTTCCAGGTAGCGCGGATGATTCCGCATGAAGAGCACCACCCGCTCGCCGGGGTCGAGGCCTGCCGCGCGCAACCGTGCAGCGATGCGGGCGCTGCGCAACGCCCACGTGCCGTGCGTGGCGTGCAGCGCCGCCCCGTGGAGGATCGCGGGTCGTTCGGGTTCGAAAGAGGCTATGCGATGGAGCAGGTGCGCGAGATTCATGGACCGGACGATAGCGTTCGGCCCGCCACGCCGGTATACGGTATGAATACCGTATCTTGGGGTCGGGACATGGAGGAAAATCTCGCCTTCGAGCATGCCCCGCTGGCGCTGTGCCTGACCCGCGAACGGATGGTGGTCGCCTGCAATCGAGCCTTCGAAGAATTGTTCGAGCGGCCCCGCGCGGCGCTGGTCGGCTGCTCTATCGCCGCGCTCTATCCCTCTCCGCAGGAGTTCCAGCGGATTGGCCAACGTGGCTATCCGCGACTCGGGCGAGATGGCCACTACGAGGACGAGCGGCTCATGCGCCGGTGTGACGGCGCGCTGCTGTGGTGCCGGGTGCGAGGGCGCGCTGTCGAAGCGGCACATCCCGCGCGCGCCGCGGTCTGGAGCTTCGAGCCGGTGTCACAGGGCGGGGCGGTGGCGCAGCGCCTCAGCCCGCGCGAACGGGAGGTGGTTGCGATGCTGGCGCGCGGCATGACCAGCAAGGAGATCGCGCGCGAACTGGTCTTGAGTCATCGCACCGTCGAGATGCACCGTGCCCGCGTGCTGGCCAAGGCCGGCGTGCGCAGCACTGCGCAACTGCTGGCCTTGATCGCTTGAGTAGTAGAATACCTGTTCGGAGTCTCTCGCCTGAAGGGGAGATAAATATTGGAATCATCAAGTTTGAGCATAGGGTATTCCGCTGGTATGGTGGATCCCGTGCCCCGCAAGTGCCCGCTTCAAAAACTTTCCATGCACGACGGATTCTGATCGAATGCTGTTTTCAAGGCTGTAGTAATCAAGATGCGGCGCAACGCGCTTCGAGAAAATACTTGAAACGCCATCTCTCCATCGTTACTTGGCCGCGGCCGTCATGGGCTCAGGGAAGTTCGCACGCTTCCTAGAGCGCAGCTTCACTGCCATCGAAGCCTCTTCGTGCCTTGTGCTCTTCACCAAGAGCTGGGCCGGCAACGCGCAGGCCGGCCGCTTCGGCGCCGATCACTTGGAGCGCGCCCAGGCCGCCGCCAACGCGCTGGGCCTCTCCTGCGTGGTCTTCGGGAAAGGTGATGACGCTGATCCGCTCGCCGCGCTGCCCGCCGGCCGCTTCGGCGAGAATGACCAGCCGCTGCCCGCCAACATCAGGACCGAGCTGTTCACGCGGCTGTCCGTCTTTTGACCTCAACCGGAGCGTTGCTGCCCAGCGACAGCCGAATGTGAGTGGCTTTCGCAGCGACCACGCACGTCACGGTGCGCTGGCCGACGGCCACATCCAGCTTCATCCCCCGGACCCGCGTCACAAGGTCCGTTGGAATGCGGCCGTTGAACTGAAAATTGCGCGTGCCTTTTCGCCTCGTCGGACGAACCAGCCTGAAGAGCATTGTAGCGCACCCGTGCAGCACCCTCGGGCACGCGCAACGCTCTGATTGGGCTGAACTTCTTGAGCTGGCATGCCTTCAGAAGTAAATGGTGCAGGAGAGGCAACGAATAAATTAAGCACATCATTGATTTATAATGTAGTTTTTTAGTTCAAAAATTTCGATACCCCCAAATGTACCCCCAAGCGCGCGCGCTACCCCTTCACTCCTCACGCCACCCGACGGAACATGAAGCTTCGGCCGTCCAGGCTGCTGGCGATGGCCATGCGGACCAGCGAGGCGAGGGTCGCCTGCACCTGCGGCTCGATGCGCTTGCCCTGTCGGAAGCCTGCGGCGATGGCCGCCGCGTCCACCGCGCCGGACGCGTTCGCCAAAGCGGCGACGACGGCCGCCGTGCGCTCCACTTCGCCGGCCGGGAACAGCGGCTTCTGTTCCTTGGCCGCCTCTACCACCAGCTTCATGGTGTCCTGCGCCTCGGTGGGGTCGACGGGCAGGGAGACCCCGGCGCGGGCTTTCTGGTAGTCCGGCCGCAGCCAGCGGATCAGGCCCCGGGCCTCCTCCTTGGCGCGTTCCTTGTTGAGTGCCACGAGGCGGGCGATGATGTCTTCGTCCGAAAGGTCGCGCGGCCAGCCATAGGCGTCGAACACCAGCGCATCGAGCTTGTCGTGCAGCTCCTTCAGGATCAGCACGAGGCCCTCGTCGCAGATGCGGATGTCGTCCGCGTCCAGCTTTGCGCCGGCCCGCAGCTTTTCCAGCACATTGTACATCTGGGTGAGGGTCAGGCGCGGATGCTCCGCCTGCCGGGCCTTGCGGAAGGCGTCCAGTTCCTCGGCGACGGCGCGGATGTCGGCTTTCAGGGTTTCGGAGGGGTCGGGGAAGGGGAAGGGGTCGAAGCACGACGACTTCGGATAGACTGGCCTATCCTCCAGCAGACCACCGGCGCGAGCAGCCCAGCTCAAATGAGCCCGGGATGACATGACGCCGAGAATAGTGGCATCTGACACGCCAACGCAAACAAGCTTGTTGTCCGGCAAGACATCTATGCACAAAAACTGGAAAATGCGGTGTTTTGACGTTTCGGATGTTGCGATATAACGTTGTATTCCTGTAGTAAATCCCCTCATCAGGGTATTTTTCCGTCCGAAACGCCACCAATTGTCCCGTCGATAAGCTTCGTTGTTACGTACTCGCTCCGGCTTCACCGTCATCAACAGATGTTGGTAAATTTCTGGATAGCACCTTCGAAGTTCGGCCAGTTCAAGCCCATCGACATCAATGACGAACGCGTTCCTCGAGTGGGCATTCAGATCACGCCCGTTTCTGTACTGCCTGATATGCTTCTCAATTCCCGCGATGCGCCCTAGGCCAAGATGCTGCGCATGCTCGAGCGTTATGATGAAACCGGCACCGTGCAGTTTTACCCCCGGTGAGCAGATGAAGTCGTTTGCGCGCAGGGCACTGACTTGGGTGACATCAGCACCAAGCGAGAGGTCGGAGTTGATCGAGCCGAAAGCTTCGCGCAGCTCTACCAAGGGTGTGTCGGTCGTCAGCCCCTCTTCACGCACCACCTTCCGCAGCACCCCTTCATGCCTGCCCGCCGCAACGACGGTCATGGCGATACGCACGGCGGCGGCATCCTTCGTCGCCTCGGTCCATGGGTGGTCCGGTATCGCCATCAGCAAAGACACCGGCTTCTTCGCCTTCATCCGTGCCGCCATGACGCGGCGGGAGAATTCCTGCGTGATGGAATTGGTGGTGACGAAGCCGAAGCGCCGCAGCTTGCTTCCCCGCCGGGTCAGCAGGTCCGCCGCGCGGTCCCACCAATACATGACCAAATCGGCGCTCTCGTTCATATGCGGGTGCGCCGCCCACAGCGCCTTGGCGTAGCCGTCGCCGAGCCGCCCGCGAATGTCCTTGCCGCCGATGAAGGGCGGATTGCCGACGATATATTCCGCCTCCGGCCATTGCGGCAGGCGCGGGTTGTGGAAGGTGAGCACCGGCACGCGGCGCCCCTCGGCGTCGGTCTGCATCACCGGCTGGCCGGCCGCGTCCCGCGCCGGCTCGCTGCCGTCGTGCGCCAGTACCGCGTCCATGGCCTTGATGGTCTTGAAATCGCGCAGAATGGGTTCGGTCGGCTGGCCGCCCTGAGTGCGGAAGAACCATTGCAGGAAGCCGATCCACACCACCAGCTCGGCAATGGCGGCGGCGTGCGGGTTCAGCTCCATGCCGAGAAACTGGTGCGGGTCGATGGTGTGGCGGTCCAGCCCCAGCGCTTCCTGCCCGCCAAGGTCCGCCACCGCCTCCAGCACCTCGCCTTCCAGCCGCTTCATCAGCTCCAGCGCCACATAAAGGAAGTTGCCGGTGCCGCAAGCGGGGTCCAGCACCCGCACCGCGCAGAGCTGCCCATGAAACTTCGTCACCTCCGCCAGCGCCGCAGCGGGATTGCCCTCGCTGCTCAGCCGCTCGGCAGTGGCGCGCACGAGGTCCCACTCCGCCCGCAGCGGCTCGATGATGGTTGCGACCACCAGCCGCTCCACATAGGCGCGCGGCGTATAGTGCGCGCCGAGCTTGCGCCGCTCCACGGGGTCCAGCGCCTGCTCCAGCAGCGTGCCGAAGATGGCCGGCTCCACCTCGCGCCAGTTCGCCTTGGCGGCCTCGAACAGCTCGCCGATCTCCTCGCGCGGCAGCGGCAGCACCGTGCGGTCCTTGAACAAATAGCCGTTGAAGCACTTCACATTGGCCTCGATGGCGAAGGCGAAGGAGCCGGTGTCCATCGCCTCCCAGAGCTGCCCTACCAATTGGGGGAAAAGCTCCGGGTTCGTCCGGCAGCGGTCCAGCACGCCCTTGAAGCTCTCCTTGGGGATCAGCTCCACGTCCTCGGCGAACATGGTGAACAGGCAGCGCATGAGGAAGGAGGCGATGGCCTCACGCTGGTACAAAGGCTTGCCGTGCGCCCCGCGCTGCTCCTCAAGGAATTTCGACACCTTGGCGAGGCGCTCGGCAATGTCGCGCGTGACCTTCGCGGCGCGCTTGGTCGGGTCCAGGCTGTGCGGATCGGTCCACACCTTCTTGAGCCGCTCGCGCACCTCCTCGGAGCGCAGGTCCTGCAGGAAAATGCGGAAGCCCTGCCGGTCCGGAAACTGCGCATAGTTCTTCCCCTGCCCGGAGAAGTCCGCATACAGCTCGAAGCAATGGCCCACATCGCAGACGATGAGGAAGGGCGGCCAGCCCTCGGTGGGCGGCAGGGCCTTGGCATAGTCCTCCGCCTGGCGGCGGGCGTTCATCATCAGCACGTCCCAGCGGCGGCTCACGCGGCGCCCCTGCGGCAGCTCCTCGATGGGGAACAGCGCGGGTTGTGCGGCTCCCGCTGCGGCCTTCGGTCCCTCGCCCTGCCGGCTCTGCTTGGCCTCCAGCACGAAGCAGCCCCGCTTGTAGAGGTCAATGCGCCCTTTCGCGGTGGAGCCGTCCGGCTCGCGGAAGGTCACGGCCCGCTCGAACACATAGGCGTTCAGCTCGGTGGCGTGCGCGGCCGGCTCGGGCGAGTCCACGCCGATCAGTCGGCAGAACTCGGTGAGGAACAGGGCGTAGTTGGCCCTTTCCTGCCCGCCTTCACGGCCTGTCCAACGGGAAATGAAGCGCTCGACGTCGGTCATGCCCGCCCAAGTGACACGAGGAGAGTTGCGAGGCTAGCTTTCCCTCACGCAACCGGCAATGCGGTGAGCCGGTTGCCCCAAAACCCGATTTGTCGGCAACGGCGGTGTCAAGCCGGAGCGAGGAGGCCTCGCCGAGTGAGAATGGCGCTTATCTCCACAAGGGCCGCATCGTCCGAAGCTCCCCCGCCCCGCCCCATCCGCCCCGTCACCTCCCCCTGCCGGTGGGGATCGATTCGCCCGTAGGAGGTGAGCGTGGTGGCGATGTTTTCGTGGCCGAGGTTCTGGCTCCAGGCCTTCAGCTCCTCCGGGCTTCGGCACATGGTTTGCGCCAGATGGCCGAGGGTGTGGCGGAAGGCGTGCGGTGGGAAGTAGGGCAGGCCCGCGCGCGCGAAGGCCTTGCGGAAAATCTCCCGCACCGGGGAGGCGTCGCTCCAGTGCGCCCGCTCGATGCCCACCGGCGCGAAGCCGCCGCCCTCGCCAAGGCCCATGCGCGTGCGGGGAAAGAGGGGGTCGGCCGGGCCGAACAGGTGGACCGTGCGCAACTCCTCGATCCACGCGAGAGCGATAGCGGCGAGGTCGTCGCCCACGGGGAAGAAATAGGTGACGATGGCTTTCGCGAACTTGGTCTCGACGCTGTTGGGGTCCTGCGCCACCACCGGGGTCTTGCCGGACGTGTCCACATGGCCGAGCGACAGTGACACCATCGCGCGGTCCCGGATGCCGGTCAGGAGCGTGAAGGCGACAAGGGCGCGGTTGCGCCGGTCAATCACGGTCTCCCCCGGCATCGCGGCAACGGCCGCGCGCACCTGTTCGAGGCTGGGGAAGGCCCGCAGCTTTGCCGCCTTGGCCCGCGCCGCATCCTTGTTCGAGGGCGACAGATAGTCGATATCCGCCATGTGGACCTTGGACTTGAAGCCGGGTTGCCACGACAGCCAGGTGAAGAAGTCCTTCAGCACGGTGAGCGTGGTCGCCTGCGTGGATGCGCTCAATGCCTCGCCGGTGCGCACGCCCTCGGTCTCGGCGAGGCGCGCCTTGAAGCCGATGGCCTGCTCGCGGCGGAAGGTCTTGAAGTCCTTTCCCGCCGTGTACGCCTCATAGCGGGCGAGGGCCTTGCGCACCGCATCGAGCGTCGCCTCGCTCTTGCCCTTGGCCTCCTTCAGATAGCGGATATAATCCCGCTTCAGGCGCTCATTGGACGGGTTCAGTCTCGTCATCGCGTCATACCTCCTCGAAAGCACGGTTTGCACTGGGGTCGGAACAACTCTTCATTCGTTCCGGCGCCAGCGTGTGCAGATCGATCAGGCAGGCGAGGGCCGGCAAATCGGCCCGCCGCACGGTGCGGTGCATGGGCGTTCCGCAGCAGGCGCAGAGGGCGGCGAGGCGCGCGACCTTCTCATTGCGGAAGGACAGGTCCGCCGTCCCGCCCCATGGCGCGCGCGGCTCCCGGCAGCGGAAGCAATAGAACTCGCCGGGCCGGCATGTGTGCCGCCTCATCTCCCGCCGCTTGGCGAGGAAGGCCTTGAGGGCCGAGCCGTGGATCAAGAGGGGGCGCCGGTCGTCGATCGCCACCAGGCCCTCCTTCAGCCACCGCCGCACCGTGTTGCGGTGGATGCCGAGGAGCTTGGCGACTTCGGAGACCTCATAAGAGACGCCCTGCTTGACCCTCTGCGGCGAGCACCGGCGCGGCTTGCGGGCGCGCATCCCCGTCACCCCCGCCGCCCCGTGGCGATGCGATCGGCAATCCAGCCGTCGATCTCGGCCTCGATCCAGGCGACGCATCGCTCGGTCAGGGCCACGGGCTGGGGGAAACGTCCCTCCCGCATATAGGCGTAAATGGTGCTGCGGCTCAGGCAGGTGCGGGCCTTCACGGCCTCAAGGCGCAGGAGAGAGGGGCGGGTCGTCGTGTCGTTCGCGCTCATCGGTTCCATCCGGGTCCGAGTGGATATGGACGGAAGGATGGGCGCGCCGCCGCCGGCAAAATAGCCGGGCGGATTTAAAAAAAACGTTGGCTTCTCAATGGTCTAAATGAGCCCAACCTAGCCCCAAGGCGACAAGAAGGGTATCTCGTCATCCAGGTCGGGACCGAGGGAACCCGAGGTGGTGTTTTCCTGATCTAGAGGGATGGTTTCACCAAACCCTCCGTTAGGCTCCGGTAAATCCCCAGGGGTAGCTGGCGCGCCCCCGTTGGGCCGCCAGTTCGCGACCTTCGCGATATCCTCAATGCCGGTGGCATTCGGCTTCCCCTTATGGAGAAGTCCATATTCCGCAGCATGCTCTTCGAGCCACTCCTGCAAGGCTTGCTTTACTGATTTGCCGCGCAGGCGTCTGGGATCGGCCGTCACCGCCCGCCACGCAGCATTCGCCGCTGCCAGCTTGGGCGCATAAAACAGTCCGCGGGGATCATCGACCTGATGAGCGGGCTTGGGTTTGATCCTGAAAAAATCATCAAAAACGCCCTCTCGAAAATACCATTTATGTACACCACTGCTATGGATCAAGCTTTCCGAAAAATCGATATCATTTCCAAATGAATCATAATGTACTTATCGGGCTAATGGAATTCGGCCATCAAATACCGCGTGCTTCAGAGCATTTATTACAGGCAGCGTATTGTGACGCACAACTGAGGGCCATCGCTCAAAACCGACCCCATGCAGAGACGCAGGATCATAACCTTGGCTCAGAAGAGCGGCCTGATAAACCGTGAACTGCTTTACGAGGCGCCAACGCTCCAGATCGGACATAGCCGCACCGCCAGTTGATTCGCTGGCATAGTTTCCGTCTAACGCGCACCAAATCCAACGATGTCCGGCGCAGCCGTGCACCGCCCGAAGCAGTCAGCTCATGGAGTGGCAAGGCCCGCCTGCTCCCGCAGCGCGTCCAGATGATCCGCCCACCACGCCATCATCCGTACCCGTTCCTCCCAATGCTCGCCCCGCAGGTACGCCCGGCGCACCTCGTTGTTCTCGGCGTGTGCGAGCTGGCGCTCGATGGCGTCAGGATTCCACCGCCCGCTTTCATTGAGAAGCGTCGAGGCGGTGGCGCGGAAGCCGTGGGCGGTGGCGATGTCGGGGCCGAAGCCGAGGCGGCGCAGGGCAAAGTTGAGGGTATTCTCGCTGATCGGCTTCTTCGCCGCGCCGACGCTAGGGAAGGCGAAATCCTCATCTGCCGTGAGCGCGTGAAGGTCGCGCAGGATGGCCACGGCTTGCGGTGGCAGCGGGACGCGGTGGGGCCGGCGCATCTTCATGCGTTCGGCCGGAATGGACCAAATTGCCTTGTCGAGGTCGAACTCGGTCCACCGCGCGGCGCGCAGTTCGCCGGGGCGTGGAAATAACAGCGGCATGAGCCGCAGCGCGGCGCGGGTCGCCGGCTGCCCCCGATAGCCGTCGATGGCCTTGAGGAGCTTGCCCAGCTCGGTCGCGGTGGTGACAGCCGATCGGTGCTGAACCTTCGGCGTGGTCAGGGCGCCACGCAGGGCGAAGGTCGGGTCGTTCTCGACGCGGGCGGTGGCGATGGCATAGCGGAAGACCGAGCCGACGACGGAGCGCATCCGCCGCGCCGTCTCATGGTGGCCTTTGGCCTCGATCTCTCGCAAGGCCTCCAGGACCAGAGCCGAGCTGACGGTCGCAATGTCCCGGTCGCCGAAATGGGGGTATGCGAAATCCAGCAGCCAGCGCCGCTTGGCGAGCGTGATATCGGCAAGCCCCTCTCGCGTGAGCTTGGCGAGATGCTCCTCGGCCACAGCGCGGAAGGTGTTGCCCGGCGCGGCCTTGGCTTCCTCTCGCGTCTGCTTCTTGAGGGCCGAGGGGTCGGCTCCATCGGCGATGAGCTTGCGGGCCTCCTCCCTGCGCTCGCGGGCCTTGGCCAGCGACACGTCGGGGTAGGGGCCGATGGCGAGGAGCTTTTCGCGCCCCTCGATGCGGTATTTCAGCCGCCACAGGCGTGAGCCGGTGGGATTGATGAGAAGGTAAAGCCCGGCCCCGTCCGCCAGCTTATAGGGCTTGTCCGCCGCCTTGGCGTTCCGGATGGCCGTGTCGGTCAGGGGCATTGGGGCGCGCCGTCAGTGGGGGTACGTTGCCGATACCCCCAAAAATACCCCCAATTTTGCCGGCTGCCAACGGATACCCCCAGACGCCCCCGGAACCTGCAGCACCGGGGAATTCAGCGTTTGCAAGGGTTTTCGGAGCTTTTTGGACCCGCTCGAAAGGGTAAATGGTGCCCAGGAGAGGACTCGAACCTCCACGGCTTTCACCACTGGTACCTGAAACCAGCGCGTCTACCAATTCCGCCACCTGGGCCCCCGCGGCCGGGGCCGAGGGAGCGCGTTTCATAAGGGGCGGGTGCGGGCCTTGTCAACGGCCGAACGCCGCGCTCCAACGACATTGGTGGCCGCGGCGGCGCCGCCTTCGGAGGATCTGCCCCCATGCCGCGGCGGCGCCGCCGCCGCCCTGCCACGGGGAAAGGGCGGCGCGGCGCGCTCAGCGGGCGAAGTTCGGCGGGCGCTTCTCGACGAAGGCGGCCATGCCCTCCTTCTGGTCGGCGAAGGCGAACTGCGACTGGAACACCCGCCGCTCGAAGCGGATGCCCTCGGTGAGCGTGGTCTCGTAGGCGCGGTTCACGCTCTCCTTGGTCTGCATGGCCACCGGCAGCGACATGTCGGCGATGGTCTTCGCCACCTTCAGCGCCTCGGCCACCAGGTCGGCGGCGGGCACGATGCGCGAGACGAGGCCGGCGCGCTCGGCTTCGGCGGCGTCCATCATGCGGCCCGTCAGGCACATTTCCATGGCCTTGGACTTGCCCACGAAGCGGGTGAGGCGCTGGGTGCCGCCGGAGCCGGGCATGACGCCGAGCTTGATCTCCGGCTGGCCGAACCTGGCGGTGTCGGCGGCGAGGATGAAGTCGCACATCATGGCGAGCTCGCAGCCGCCGCCGAGCGCGAAGCCCGCCACCGCGGCGATGACCGGCTTGCGCGCCCGCGACAGGCGCTCCCAGGAGGTGATGTAGTCGTCGAGATAGGTCTGGGGATAGGAATAGTCCTGCATCTGCTTGATGTCGGCGCCGGCGGCGAAGGCCTTCTCCGATCCCGTGAGCACCATGCAGCCGATGCCGCGGTCGGCCTCGAAGTCGTCGAGCGCCGCGTTGAGTTCGCCGATCAGCGTGGAATTGAGCGCGTTCAGCGCCTGCGGCCGGTTCAGACGGATGAGCCCGACACGCTCGTGCCGCTCCACCAGGATCGTCTCGTAAGCCATCTTGTGCCTCCCATCCCCGCCCCGTGACGCGGCGGGCCCCATGGCTTTAGAGCGAGACGGCGAAAAGGAAAAGCAACTCCCGGACCGACCCGGCCACCCCGGCGGGGCACGCCGGAGCGCGGCCCCGTTCTTGCTGCGGGGCCGGAGGAGGCGGGAGCGCCGCTGCCGGCCTGTCGCGACGCCGCCAAAGTGTCGCGCTCCCGACACGGCGCGGCCCGCCGGGCGCAAGGACAGCGGGTCATGAAGCTCATCGTCGAACGCCTGGTGGTGGAATCCCTCGTCGAGAGTTTCCCGGCCCATGCGCCGCTGCTCGACCAGGCGCGCTTCTCCTCGCGCATCGAGGTGGGGCTCGACGCCTTGGCGGCGCACGAGGTGGCGCGCCTGTCCGCGCTCCTCGCCGAAGCCGGCGGCGCCGGCGGGCAGGCCGAGCAGCTGGCGAGCCTTGCCGGCGCGCTGAGCGCCGAGGGGCGCCGCTTCGGGCCCGACGAGCTCGAGGACCTGGCGCCGGCGCTGGCGCTCTATCTGATCCGCGATGCACGGCGCGGCTGGCTGTTCCACATGAGCCCCGCCGCCAAGCCGCAGCCTTATCTCGTGACCCGCATCGACTACACCCCGCCGGGCGAGGAGGAGGCCGGGCGCATCATCATCGAGCTGAAGGCCAACAGCCGCGGCAAGGTGGCCGTGGAGCAGCTGCTGATCCGCGCCCGCGACCTCACCGGCAAGACCGCGGCGGGCCTGCTCGCCGCCAAGGGCTGGCTGAAGGAAAGCGACGGGCTGATCGCCGCCTTCGATGCCCAGGCGGCGCGCTATTTCGACTGGCGCGCCCGCTACGGCGCGCAATTCTCGGGGGTCGGCACCGGCCTGTTCGCCGAGGACCCCACCTCCAGCCGGCGCGACACCGACTGGGCGCGCAAGTCCGTGGTGGTGCTCTCCTCCTCGGGCGGCACGGCGCGCCTGGTGAACGACGAGGAGATCCTCGGCGCGCGCGCGCTCGGCCTCGATTCCTCCGGCTTCATCCTCGACAAGCTGGTGAAGCGCGCGGACAAGTACAATTTCTTCGACCGCGACACGGAAGAGGCGCTGAAGGAGGCCCAGAGCGCGATCCCCAAGGGCTGCTTCACCCAATTGCCCATCCATCCGCTGATCTTGATGTTCCACCTCGAACTGCACCATCATCTGTGGGTGCACGTGGACAACATCGCGCCCTACCAATACCAGCCGCAGATCAAGACCAAGCTGGTGCTGCCGCCGGAGCAGACCGACCTCATCGACATCCTCACCGCCGAGATGGACACGCTGATGGACGACGTGGTGGCCGGCAAGTCGGGCGGCACCACGGTGCTGTGCGCCGGCCCGCCCGGGGTCGGCAAGACGCTCACCGCCGAGGTCTATTCGGAGATCATCGGCCGCCCGCTCTACCGCGTGCATTCGGGCCAGCTCGGGCTCGACGTGGGGCAGATGGAGCAGGCGCTGAAGGATGCCCTCACCCGCGCCCAGAGGTGGGGCGCGGTGATGCTGATCGATGAGGCGGACGTCTACATCAAGCGCCGGCAGGACAACCTCACCATGAACGCGGTGGTGGGCGTGTTCCTGCGCGTGCTCGAATACTTTAACGGCCTTCTGTTCCTCACCACCAACCGCGTCGACGATATCGACGAGGCGATCGTCTCGCGCTGCATCGCCCTCATCAAGTATCACCCGCCGGGCGCGGACGACCGGCGCAAGATCTGGCGGGTGATGGCCGAGCAGTTCGGCCTCGATCTCTCCGGCGCGCTGGTGGAGGCGCTGGTGCGCCAGTTCCCGCAGGCGAGCGGGCGCGACATCAAGGGGCTCGCCAAGCTGGTGGCGAAGTTCTGCGCCCAGAAGGGGGCGCCGCCGAGCCTCGAGGTGTTCCGCCGCTGCGCCATCTTCCGGGCGCTCGACGTGCCGCCGCCGGAGCCCGACCCGGCCGGCGGGGGCGCGTGCCAGGCCCCGGCGCGCGCCCGTTAATTCGTTGGACGGGCGCGGCGGCGCTTGATTTTGGCGCCCGGCGGGGCCACCACTCGCGGCCGGCCCCGCACATCCGGACGGACGCAACGCTCATGGCACAGGCGCGCATCGGCATCCTCACCATCTCCGACCGGGCGAGCACCGGCGCCTACGAGGACAAGAGCGGCCCGGCCATCGAGGCGTGGCTGCGGCGCGCCCTCTCAAGCCCCTGGGCGGCGGACTACCGCATCATCCCGGACGGCCTCGAGAGCGTGCGCGACACGCTCCTCTTCCTGTGCGACGTGGAACGGCTGGACCTGGTGCTCACCACCGGCGGCACCGGCCCGGCGCCGCGCGACCTGACGCCCGAGGCCATGGCGGCGGTGGTGGAGAAGCCGCTGCCCGGCTTCGGCGAGCAGATGCGGCGCATCAGCCTCAATGCGGTGCCGACCGCCATCCTCTCGCGGCAGGAGGCGGGGGTGCGCGGCCGGACGCTGATCGTCAACCTGCCGGGCAAGCCGGCCTCGATCGCGGTCTGTCTCGATGCGGTGTTTCCGGCGGTGCCCTATTGCCTCGATCTGATCGGCGCGGCGCGCATCGAGACCCATGCCGAGGTGGTCGCGGCGTTTCGTCCCGCCGGCGCCTGACCCCGCCGGCCGCGGCGGGACCGGCCGAAGCGGCAGGCGCCCGGCCGCAAAAGCGAACGCCCGGGGCGCGGCGCGCTCCGGGCGTTCGGACTGTCCGATGCCGAATTGCCGGCGGGGCCGCCCTCAGGCGGCCGCGGCGCGACGGCGGGCGGGCTTCTTCGCCGGAACCGGGGCCTTCTTGCGGCTCTGGCCGAGGCCCATGTTCTTGGCGAGCTCGGAGCGCGCCGCCGCATAGGCCGGGGCGACCATGGGATAGTCCTTCGGCAGGCCCCACTTCTCGCGGTAGGCTTCCGGCGTCATGCCGTAGCTGGTGCGCAGGTGCCGCTTCAGCGACTTGAACTTCTTCCCGTCTTCCAGGCAGATGATGTATTCGGGGGTGACCGACTTCTTGATCGGAACCGCCGGCTTCTGCTCTTCGACCGGCTGGGCGGCCGGCGTCCCGAGCTGGCCGAGGACGCGATGCACCGCCTCGATCAAAGCCGGAAGCTCGGCCGCGGAGACGCTGTTGTTGCTGACATACGCCGCGACGATGTCCGCGGTGAAGTCGATATGGCTGGGCGCCTGGGCGGTGGTGGCCGTTTCGCTCACGGGTATCCCTTTCTGCATTTCCTGCTCAGCCGAGGCTGAGCAGTCGGTACCGATTCAACACAATTGTTTCACAGCGGCTGTATTAAGGCAAATTTTCTATTTTCCAAACGATTTCTCAAAACTGACCATCGCCGATGAACTCTTGCCCCAGCAGCAATCATCCCGTCTCTATGTCTCTGCCCCCCCGCATTGCGGCGCCCGCATCAGCCGGTGTCCCAGCCTAAATCGGCTGATTCGCGGAAGAATTTCCGCTGGGGCGTGCGGAACCGGAAATTGATCTTGCGCTCGCCGCAACCATCGGAACGGGAACACGGCCCGCACGGGCCCAAATGCGACGCACCGCGACAAAACTCTTTTCCCGCGCCGCGGTCCCGGCCCAGACGCGCGGCCCGGGCGCGGCGCAAGGGCGTTGGCGCCGGCGCGCGCACGCGCTACATGCGACGGCTGGGAACCTCGAGCGCCGCGCCCCCGCGCGGCCGGAACATGCCATGCCCCGCGCCGTCGCCGGCCCCGAGATCGAACGCCTGATCCAGCTCCTCGCCCGCCTGCCGGGGCTCGGGCCGCGCTCGGCGCGGCGCGTGGCGCTGCACCTCATCAAGAAGCGCGAGGGCCTCATGGCGCCGCTCGCCACGGCGCTCACCGACGCGCTCGGCAAGATCGTCGAGTGCCGGGTGTGCGGCAATGTGGACGTGCGCGACCCGTGCAGCATCTGCACCGACACCACCCGCGACCCGCTTGTGCTGGTGGTGGTCGCCGACGTCTCCGATCTGTGGGCGCTGGAGCGCGCCGGGGTGCTGAACGCGCGCTACCACGTGCTCGGTGGCGTGCTCTCGCCGCTCGACGGCGTCGGGCCGGAGGACCTCAACCTCGCCAGGCTGGTGGACCGGGTGCACCAGGACGGCGTCGCCGAGGTGATCCTGGCGCTGGGCGCCACCGTGGACGGCCAGACCACCGCCCATTACCTCACCGATCTGCTGCGCGATCTGCCGGTGAAGGTCACCCGCCTCGCCCAGGGCGTGCCCATGGGCGGCGAGCTCGATTATCTGGACGAAGGCACGCTTTCGGCCGCCATCCGCGCCCGCACCCGGATGTGAGGAGCGCGCCAGCGCCTGCGCGCGGGAAGGGGTTCAGAACCGCGTGGTGAGTTCGGTGAGCCAGGCCGGCGAGAGATCGACCAGCACCGTTTCCAGGCGCTTGTCGAGCCCGGTGAGGATCATCAGCGCGACCGCGACGAGCAGGCCCCCCAGCGCCGCCTTGGCGTTCCTGCCGGCGGCGAGCAGGCGGTTGCGCACCCCCATCAGCGTCTCGCGCGAGAGCAGGCCCAGCAGCACCAGAGGCAGGCCCGCGCCGATGCCGAAGGCCAGCATGGTGAGGCCCACCTGGCCGAGATCCTGCCCCTGGGCGGCGAGCACGGAGGCCGCCCCGAGGGTCGGCCCGACGCAGGGGCTCCACACCGCGCCGAGCAGCAGCCCCACCAGGAACTGGCCGTTGAGCCCCGACGTGGAGAAGCCGCCGAACCGCTCCTGGGTCCATTGGCCGGCGGGCCCGGCGGCGGTGGCGAGCCGGGTCTGGAGCGGCGGCAGCAGGAGCACGAGCCCGAGCGCCATCAGCAGCAGCGCCGCCACCATGCGGAAGAAGCCGGCGTCGAGGCCGATGGAAAAGCCGAGGGTGGCCACGAACAGGCCGATGGCGGTGAAGGACAGAGCAAGTCCCGCCGCCAGCGCCACGGGGCCGAAGCGATGCTCCGCGGTGGCGGCGCCGAGCACGATGGGAACGAGCGGCAGCACGCAGGGCGACAGGATGGAGAGGATGCCGGCGAGCAGCGCGAGCAGCAGCGTTCCCACGGACGGCGCGCCTCACAGCGCCTTGTCGAGGAGCGCCTCGATGGCGGGCTTGCGCGTGTCGCCCACCGAGCGGGCTCTCTCCGTCTCGCCCCTGAAGACGATGAGCGTGCTCTGGCTCTGCACCTTGAGGGCCCGCAGCGCCTCCTTCTGGGTGTCGAAGTCCACTTCGAGGATGATGAGATCCTTGAACTTCGGATCCTTGCGGAGCTCGAGCAATATGGGGCGCTGGGCGCGGCAGGTGGGGCACCAGGGGGCGAACACGTCCACCAGCACCGGCTTGCCGGTGGCCTTGGCCGCCGCGAAGGCCTCCGGCGAGAACGGCTTGGCGCCGAGTTCCTGGGCCCTGACGGCAGCGCCGTCCGGGCCCGCGACGGCGACGCCGACCGCGAACAGCGCGGTCAGGAAGACAGCTGCGAGCGCGACGATCAGGACACGACGGGGCATGTGAACCTCTTGCCAAGGAGCGCTCGGAAACGGCGCCGACATACCCATTCGGCTGGACCGCGGGGAAGGTTACGCGCTCACGCGAACGTGACCGCGGCCATAAGGCGGTCTAAGGCAGGACGCTCTTATGCAAGGCGCACGCGCGCGGGGCGCCAGCGCGGCGCCGCTTCGGCGCCCACGCCTTCGGCGGGCCGGGCCAGCCCCGGTCCAGCCCGCAATCGTGCACAAAATTTATGCGCAAGGAAAGCGGGGGGGCGCCGGGGCCCCGTCCGGCGGCGTCCTTCCGGGCGCCGGCGGCGCCGGCCTTAGAACTCCACGTCCAGTTCTTCGAGCTCCTCGGGCTCGCCGAGGGCGCCCGCGATCCACTCCTGCATGTGCTGCGAGCCCATGATCAGGTCGCGGTAGGCGGCGCAGGGGGCGTCGAGCGCCACGTCATAGGTGGCGAAGCGCGAGCAGACGGGCGCATACATGGCGTCCGCCAGCGTGGCGTGCTGGCCCATGAGGTAGGGCCCGCCATGGGCCGTGAGGCAGCCGCGCCAGATGGCGACGATGCGCTCGATGTCCGCCTGGGCGCCGGCCCACACCTTGAAGCCGGGATAGCGCGCCTTGATGTTCATCGGCAGCGCCGAGCGCAGGTTGGCAAAGCCCGAATGCATTTCGCCCGAGATCGACAGGCAATGCGCCCGCGCCGCGCGGTCCTCAGGCAGCAGGCCGGCCTGGGGGAACACCTCGTTGAGATAGGCGGCGATGGCGAGCGTGTCCCACACCGTCACCCCCTCGTGCACCAGGCGCGGCACCAGGAAGGAGGGGGAAAGCAGCAGCAGCTCCGCCTTGGCGTCCGGATCGTCCACCGGTACGCGCTCCTCCTCGAAGACGAGCCCCGCCATCTTGCACAGGAGCCAGCCGCGCAGCGACCAGGACGAGTAGTTCTTGCTGGAGATGGTGAGCGTTGCCATTGTTCCCGCGCGCCTTCCGTCCCGACCTTGTGGTTTCCGCCGGCCCGGCCCGAGTGAACCACCCGAAGCCGCGCCGGCTCAAGCCTCAAAATTTGAGCACGAATTCGCTGATCTGCTCATGCGGCAAGCAGACCCGCCCGTCTTCGCGCGGACCGATCCAAGCATCCGCCCGAAAACCGGGTGATGACGACTTGATCGGTTTGGTTGCGTGTTGCATTGCATCACGCGTCGTTTCAATATCGCTGGAACTGCTACTACCTCCCAGGGTCGCTGAAAAGATCGAAAGCGGCCCTGCGACAATAACTTAAGGTTCCGACGTCCGCGGGGGGCGCCGGCTTTCCGGAAGGCGCGGAACAGAAGGGTTCTTCAAGAACATGCCTGAGCTTTCCCCCTCGTCCACCTGCGCCGGGCGGCTCGGCCGCGTGGCGTGCCAGCGCCGGCGGCCATGATGTATCTCGCCTATCAGACCCGGGCGGACCTCATGGAGCCGCTCCGCCTCATCGCGGGCCTGGCGCGTCAGACCCTCACCGGCCCGCTGGTCAACGGCTACGGCCATGCGGGCCTGCGGCATCTGGCGGCGGCCTACGAGATGATCGAGCGCGCGGGCCTCACCCACGGCCGCCCGGATTTCGGCATCCGCTCGGTGCAGGTGGGCAACCGCGAGGTCCAGGTGGTGGAGGAGCGGACCAAGGTCCTGCCCTTCGGCACCATGCTGCGCTTCCGCAAGGACGTGGAGATCGCCCAGCCGCGCGTGCTCGTGGTGGCGCCTTTGTCCGGCCATTTCGCGACGCTGCTGGTCAACACCGTGAAGACGCTTTTGCCCGACCACGACGTCTACATCACCGACTGGCACAATGCCCGCGACGTGCCTTTGTCCGAGGGGCCGTTCGCCTTCGACGATTATGTGGAGCACATCATCAAGTTCCTGGAGCACCTGGGCCCGGGCGCGCATCTGCTCGCCGTGTGCCAGCCCTGCGTCCAGGCTCTGGTCGCGGCCGCGGTGATGGCGCAGGAAAACAACCCGGCGACCCCCGCCTCCATGACGCTGATGGCCGGCCCGATCGACTGCCGGGTCAACCCCACGGTGGTCAACAAGCTCGCCACCTCGAAGCCCATCAAGTGGTTCGAGCGCAACCTCATCTCCAAGGTGCCGCGGGGCTTTCCCGGGGTCGGGCGGCGGGTCTATCCCGGCTTCATGCAGCTCACCGCCTTCGTCTCCATGAACATGACGCGGCACCTCAAGGCCCACATGGAGCTCTACAACCACCTCGCCGAGGGCGAGGTGGAGAAGGCCGAGGCGGCCAAGACCTTCTACGACGAATATTTCGCGGTCCTCGACCTGGACGCCGACTTCTACCTGGAGACCGTCCAGTACGTGTTCCAGGACTACAAGCTGCCCAAGGGCGAGCTGACCTACCGCGGCAACCCCATCGACTTCCGCGCCATCCGCCGCACCGCGCTGCTGACCGTGGAGGGCGAGCGCGACGACATCTGCTCGCTCGGCCAGACGGTCGCCGCGCAGGACATCTGCTCGGCGCTGCGGCCGCACAAGAAGCGCCACCACATGCAGGCGGGCGTCGGCCATTACGGCGTGTTCTCCGGCCGCAAATGGGCGGGGCAGGTCTACCCCATCGTGCGCAACCACATCCTCGCCAGCGACTGAGGGGACCCGGCTCCCTTTAGAGCACGCGCCGATCAGCTCGCACCGCGAGCTGATCGGACAACGCGTTCTCTTTCATCGATTGAGAGGGCGATTCACCGATCAAATTGAGTCAATTTGATCGGATCGCGCGCTCGTCGAGCCGCCGTCATGCCCCGGCTCGTCCGGGGCATCCACCGGGCCGCTTGCTCCGCTCTGGACAGGCGAGCGCCGGCCTGGCCGCGCCGTGGATCCCCCGCGCAAGGCGGGGGATGACGCGCGGATGGAAATCGGCGGCGCGCGCAGAAGACCGCCGGTTGCCCGCGGCCTTCAGGCGCGAGCCATGCGCGATTCGGCCTTCCGCACCCCACCTCGCGTGCGGTATGCGCAGGCGATGCTTTCCGCTGCCGTCCCGCCCCATCCCCCGCGCCTCACCGCCCATTCCGACTTCACGCTGTTCTGGATCAGCCGCGTGGCGTCCGCGCTCGCCTTCCAGATGCTCGCGGTGGCGGTGGGCTGGATGGTCTACGACCTGACCCGCAGCGCGCTGGCGCTCGGCCTCGTCGGCCTGTTCCAGTTCCTGCCGCTGCTGCTGCTGACCCTGGTGGTGGGGCAGGTGGCCGACACCTTCGACCGCCGCTTCATCGTCATGGTATGCCAGGCGCTCGCGGCGGCGACGCTGGCGCTGCTGGCGGCGGGCCTCGTCTCGGGGCAGGCGGGCGTGACGGCGCTGTTCGCGGCGGTGAGCGTGATCGGCGCCACGCGCGCCTTCGAGCACCCGACGCTGTCGGCGCTGCTGCCGGGCCTGGTGCCGCCGGAGCTGCTGCCGCGCGCGCTCGCGGTCTCGTCCTCGGCGATCCAGACCGCCACCATCGCCGGCCCGGCGCTGGGCGGGCTTGCCTACGCCATCGCGCCCACCGTCCCGATCGCCGCGGCGGCGACGTGCTACGGCCTCGCCGCGCTCGCCATGGCGCTGGTGCGCCACCGGCCGGCGCGGGCCGCGCGCGGGCCGATCTCGCTCGACACGCTGTTCTCCGGCCTCGCCTTCATCCGCCGCAGCGAGGTGGTGCTCGGCTCGATCTCGCTCGACATGTTCGCGGTGCTGCTGGGCGGCGCCACGGCGCTGCTGCCGATCTTCGCCAGCGACGTGCTGCATGTGGGCGCGGAGGGCCTCGGGGTGCTGCGGGCGGCGCCGGCCGCCGGCGCGGTGGCGATGGCGTTCGTGCTCGCGCGCCTGCCGCTGGTGCGGGCGGTGGGCCCGGCCATGTTCGGCGCGGTGGGGGTGTTCGGCCTCGCCACCATCGTGTTCTCGCTCTCCACCAGCTACTGGCTCTCGCTCGGCGCGCTGTTCGTGCTGGGGGCGGCGGACAATGTGAGCGTCGTCATCCGCTCCTCCCTGGTGCAGCTGTCCACCCCGGACGAGATGCGCGGCCGGGTGAGCGCCGTGAACTCGCTCTTCATCGGCACCTCGAACCAATTGGGCGAGTTCGAATCGGGGGTCACCGCGGCGCTGCTCGGCGCGGTCGGCGCCGGGCTCCTGGGCGGGGTCGGCACGATCCTGGTGGCGCTCGCCTGGGTGCGGCTGTTTCCCGCTCTGTGGAAGATCGACGAGATGCCGGCCCGGCCCCAGCCCCCGCCGGCGCCGCCGAAGATGGCTGGAATCGCCTGATTTGCCGGCTCTTTTCCGGTTCCTCGGTTGACGCGCCGTGCGGCTTTTCCCATGGTGCGCCCGCCGCCCGGCCCCCTTCGGGCCGGCGCGCCTGTCCCGCGCTGACCCGAGGAGTTTTTCGCCATGAGCGACTGGCCGGTCCACGCCAAGATCGACGGACCCATCGTGATGATCGGTTTCGGCTCCATTGGCCGGGGCACGCTGCCGCTGATCGAGCGGCACTTCGATTTCGACCGCGAGCGCATGGTCGTGATCGATCCCGTGGACGCCCATCGCAAGCTGCTGGATTCGCGCGGCATCCGCTTCATCCAGGCGGAGGTGACGGCGGAGAGCTACCGCGATCTGCTGACCCCGCTGCTCACCAACGGTCCCGGCCGGGGCTTCTGCGTGAACCTGTCGGTGGACGTGTCCTCGGTCGCCGTCATGGAATTGTGCCGCGAGCTCGGCGTGCTCTACATCGACACCGTGATCGAGCCCTGGAAGGGCTTCTATTTCGACGAGACCATGGATACCGCCGCGCGCACCAATTACGCGCTGCGCGAGAGCCTTCTCGCCGCGCGCCGGCGCAATCCCGGCGGGCCGACGGCGGTCTCCACCTGCGGCGCCAATCCCGGCATGGTGTCCTGGTTCGTGAAGCAGGCGCTGCTCAACATCGCCCACGACACCGGCCTCGACCGGCCCGAGCCGGCGAGCCGCGAGGAATGGGCGCAGCTCGCCCGCGGCCTCGGGGTGAAGGGCATCCACATCGCCGAGCGCGACACCCAGCGCGCGCGCGAGCCCAAGGTGATGGGCGAGTTCTGGAACACCTGGTCGGTGGAGGGCTTCGTCTCCGAGGGCCTGCAGCCGGCCGAACTCGGCTGGGGCACCCACGAGAAGACCCTGCCGCCGGACGGGCGCACCCACGCCGCCGGCTGCGGCGCGGCGATCTATCTGCTCTCGCCCGGCGCGGCCACCCGCGTGCGCTCCTGGACGCCGACGCCCAAGGCCCAATACGGCTTCCTCGTCACCCACAATGAGAGCATCTCGATCGCCGACTACCTGACGGTGCGCGACGGCGCCGAGGTGCTCTACCGGCCGACCTGCCATTATGCCTACCACCCCTGCAACGACGCGGTGCTGTCGCTGCACGAGATGTTCGGCAATGGCGGGCACTTCCAGGAGAAATGGAAGATCCTCGACGAGCACGAGATCGTCGACGGCATCGACGAGCTGGGCGTGCTGATCTATGGCCACGCCAGGAACGCCTACTGGTTCGGCTCGCAGCTCTCGATCGAGGAGACGCGCGAGCTCGCGCCCTACCAGAACGCCACCGGCCTGCAGGTGACCTCGGCCGTGCTCGCCGGCATGGTGTGGGCGCTCGAGAACCCGAACGCGGGCATCGTCGAGGCGGACGAGATGGACTTCCGCCGCTGCCTCGAGGTGCAGTTGCCCTATCTCGGCCCGATGGTCGGCATCTATACCGACTGGACCCCGCTCACCGGCCGCCAGAAGCTGTTCCCCGAGGATCTCGATCTGGAAGATCCCTGGCAGTTCAAGAACATCATCGTGCGCTGAGGCGACCGCGCGCAAACGGTTCCGGGGGCCGCCCGCGCCGGCGCCCCCGTTCGATGCGCCGGACCGGCGGGGGCGAAAATGGCGTCGCGCTCGCCGGCGGGCCTGGGCGCCGGCCCCGGTGCGCGCGCCCGGGGCGGCGCCGCCGGCCCGGCCGTCCGCCGCGGCTCGCGCCCGTCCGCGTGATCCGCCCCGCTTGCGCGCGCCGCCAGAAGGCTCCGCCGGCTCGGCGCGGCCGCGCCGCGCGCGGGCCGCGCGGCGCCGGCGCTTGACAGGAACCCGGCGCCGTCGCTTGGTGGGGGTCATGACATCGTTCGTTCCAAAGGACGCATCCCTCCTGCCGAACATCGAGGCCAAGGCCCGGCAGGAGGTCAACGAGCCCCACTCCGCGGTCGTGCGCTTCGGCGCGGATGCGCCGCTGCGCCTCGATGCGGGCGTCGCGCTGCCGGACCTGCAGATCGCCTACCAGACCTATGGCGAGCCCAATGCGGCGCGCTCCAACGCCATCCTGGTGTGCCACGCGCTGACCGGCGACCAGCATGCCGCCAACCCCAATCCGGTCACCGGCAAGCCCGGCTGGTGGGAGACCATGGTGGGGCCGGGCCGGCCGATCGACACCGAACGCTTCTTCGTGATCTCGTCCAACGTGCTCGGCGGCTGCATGGGCACCACCGGTCCGGCCTCCACCGATCCGGCGACCGGCCAGCCTTATGGCCTCGGCATGCCGCTCGTCACCATCCGCGACATGGTGAACGCCCAGGCCATGCTGCTCGACCATCTCGGCATCGAGAAGCTGTTGTGCGTCGCCGGCGGTTCCATGGGCGGCATGCAGGTGCTGCAATGGGCGGCGAGCTACCCCGAGCGGGTGTTCTCGGCGCTGCCCATCGCCACCGGCGCGCGCCACTCGGCGCAGAACATCGCCTTCCACGAGGTCGGCCGGCAGGCGGTGATGGCCGATCCCGACTGGCGCGGCGGGCGCTATCTGGCGGAAGGGGTGACGCCCCACCGCGGGCTCGCCGTGGCGCGCATGGCGGCGCACATCACCTACCTCTCCGACCAGGCGCTGCACCGCAAGTTCGGCCGCCGGCTGCAGGACCGGGTGATGCCCACCTTCGGCTTCGACGCCGACTTCCAGGTGGAGAGCTATCTGCGCTACCAGGGCGAGAGCTTCGTGCAGCGCTTCGACGCCAATTCCTATCTCTATGTCACCCGCGCCATGGACTATTTCGACCTCGCCGCCGACTATGGCGGCGTCCTCGCCAACGCCTTCGCCGGCTCGAAGACGCGCTTCTGCCTGGTCTCTTTCACCTCGGACTGGCTGTTTCCGACGGTCGATTCGCGCACCATCGTGCATGCCCTGAACGCCTCCGGGGCGAGCGTGTCGTTCGCCGAGATCGAGAGCGACAAGGGCCACGACGCCTTCCTGCTGGAGGAGCCGGAGCTGTTCGCCATCACCCACGGCTTCCTCGACAGCGCGGCGCGGGCCTTCGGCCTGCCGCCGGCGCGGGAGCGGTGAGCGCCATGGCCCTGCGCGAAGGCGGCCTCGACGAGAGCGCGGTGCGCTCCCAGGGCGGGCGCGTCGATCTGGTGGTGGTGGCCGAGATGGTGGCGCCGGGCGCCCGCGTGCTCGACGTGGGCTCGGGCGACGGGGCGCTGCTGGAGCTGCTCGCCACCACGCGCGGCTGCGACGCCCGCGGCATCGAATTGTCCCGTGAGGGGGTGAATGCCGGGGTGGCGCGCGGCCTCGCGGTGATCCAGGGCGACGCCGACGTGGACCTCGCCCATTATCCGGACGACGCGTTCGACTACGTCATCCTCTCCCAGACGCTGCAGGCGACGCGGCGCCCGCGCTGGGTGCTGGAGCAGATGCTGCGCATCGGCCGGCGCGCGGTGGTCTCGTTCCCGAACTTCGGCCACTGGCGCTCGCGGCTGGACCTCTTGGTGCACGGGCGCATGCCGCTGACCGAGAACATGCCGGTGCCGTGGTACGACACGCCCAACATCCATTTCTGCACCATCCGCGACTTCGTGGCGCTGGTGGAGATCCTCGACGCGCGCATGGAGAAGGCGGTGGCGCTGGACAGTTCCGGCCACCGGGTGCGGGTGAACATGCCCTGGTGGGTGTGGAACCTGCTCGGCGAGCAGGCGGTGTTCCTGCTCTCGCGCAAGGGGGCGGACGGGCGGCCCGCCGGGCGCGGGCCCGCCTGAGCGCGGGCTGGGCGGTCGGTTCGACCCTCCGCCGCTCCGGGCCCCGCCTTTGCTCTGCTCGTCTGTCGCCGCGGGAAGCCTGACTTGTGAGGAAACCCTCTCCCTTCCGGGAGAAGGAGGACCCGGCGCCGGCTTTCGGATCGAAAACCCGCCGCCGGTCCCCGCCGCCGGTCCCCGCCGCCGTTCCCCGCTGCCAGGGGGCATCCCCGCGCGCCAAGGGTCCGCGGAAAAAGAAAACGCCCGCCGAAGCGGGCGTTGTCCTCGTTCCGTCTCCGGGTCCCGGCGCTGGCCGAGCCCCGCATGAAGCCTCAAGCCTGGGGCTGCGGCTCGATGGAGCCGCCGGCGCCGCCGGGGCGGGGGCGCTTGGCGGTGGGGATGGCCGAGCCGCGCGGATTCGGCGGGTCGATCACGCTCTCCCGGTTGGGAGTCTTGCCGTCCAGCAGGTCGATGATCTCGTCGCCCGAGAGGGTCTCGTACTCGAGCAGCCCCTTCGCCAGGGACTCGAGGTCGTGCGACTTCTCGGTGAGGATGCGCCGCGCCTCCTGATAGCCCTCGTCCACCAGCCGCCGGACCTCCTTGTCGATGGTCTGGGCCGTGGCCTCCGAGATGTTCTGGTGGCGCTGCATGGACATGCCGAGGAACACCTCGTCCTGGTTCTCGCCGTAGGCCACCTGGCCGAGCAGGTCCGAAAAGCCCCAGCGGGTCACCATCATCTTGGCGAGGCGGGTGGCCTGCTCGATGTCCGAGGCGGCGCCCGAGGTCACCTTGTCCGGGCCGAAGATCAGCTCCTCCGCCACGCGCCCGCCCATCATGATGGCGAGGCGCGAGGTCATCTGCTCGTAGCTCATGGAGAGCTTGTCGCGCTCCGGCAGCTGCATGACCATGCCGAGCGCGCGGCCGCGCGGGATGATGGTGGCCTTGTGCACCGGGTCGGTGGCCGGGACGTTGAGCGCGACGATGGCGTGGCCGCCCTCGTGATAGGCGGTGAGCATCTTCTCTTCCTCGGTCATCACGAGGGAGCGGCGCTCGGCGCCCATCATCACCTTGTCCTTGGCGTCCTCGAACTCGCTCATGGTGACCATGCGCTTGTTGCGCCGCGCCGCCATCAGCGCCGCCTCGTTGCAGAGATTGGCAAGGTCCGCGCCGGAGAAGCCGGGGGTGCCGCGGGCGATGGTCTTGAGGTTCACGTCCGGGGCGACCGGGATCTTGCGGGCGTGGACCTTCAGGATCTGCTCGCGGCCCACCACGTCCGGGTTCGGCACCACCACCTGGCGGTCGAACCGGCCGGGGCGCAGCAGCGCCGGGTCGAGCACGTCCGGACGGTTGGTGGCGGCGATCAGGATGATGCCCTCGTTCGCCTCGAAGCCGTCCATCTCCACCAGCAGCTGGTTGAGGGTCTGCTCGCGCTCGTCATTGCCGCCGCCGAGGCCGGCGCCGCGGTGGCGGCCCACCGCGTCGATCTCGTCGATGAAGATGATGCAGGGGGCGTTCTTCTTCGCCTGCTCGAACATGTCGCGCACGCGGCTCGCGCCGACGCCCACGAACATCTCGACGAAGTCGGAGCCCGAAATGGTGAAGAACGGCACGTTGGCCTCGCCGGCGATGGCGCGCGCCAGCAGCGTCTTGCCGGTGCCGGGCGGGCCCACCAGCAGCACGCCGCGCGGGATGCGCCCGCCGAGCCGCTGGAACTTCTGCGGGTCGCGCAGGAAGTCGACGATCTCGGTGAGGTCGCTCTTCGCCTCGTCGATGCCGGCCACGTCGTCGAAGGTGACGCGGCCGTGCGCCTCGGTGAGCAGCTTGGCGCGGCTCTTGCCGAAGCCCATGGCCTTGCCGCCCGCGCCCTGCATCTGGCGCGACAGGAAGATCCACACGCCGATCAGCGCCAGGAACGGCAGCCAGGACACCAGGAGGCTGACGAACCAGGGCACGTTGTCGGACGGCGGGCGGGCGGTGATCTGCACGCCCTTGCCGTAGAGCCGCTGGATCAGCGAGGGGTCGTTCGGCGCATAGGTCTGGAAGCTGCCCGGACGGTCCGAATAGGTGCCGGTGATGTTCGGCCCCTCGATCACCACCTCGCGCACCTTGCCCGCGTCCACGTCGCTGAGCAGCTGGGAGAAGGAAATCTCGTTCGCGTTCGTGCGCTGGCCAGGGCTCTGGAACAGCGAGAACAGCGCAAGCAGCAGCAGGACGATGATCACCCAAAGGGCGAAATTACGTAAATTGGCGTTCATTGAACCCTCTTGGGGACGCCCGAAGGCCCGACGCCCGATCCTGCTTCCCGTCCGGAAATCGCTCCGGCCGGGCGCGGATGAGGTGCCATTCCCGCTACGTCCGTTCCCTAATCTAGGTTGCGCCCCCTCTCTTGCCAAGGCGAGGGCGGTCCGCGCCGCGTGAAATCAACGCGAGTCCGGCCGCTTCCGGCGCTCCGGCGCGGGCGATACGCACAGCTCGCGGCGCCGGATCGTCACCATGGCACCGGCGAGGGTGCGACGAAATGCGGGCGGCTCGTTCCTGGCGGCGGCGCACAGGCGCTCCAGCAGCGCCTCCAGCTTGGCGAGCTCGGCCGGCCCCTCGCGCCCCACCCGGTCGACGGCGCGTCCGAGCAGGCGCAGGGCGATCTCCCGGGGAAGCTCCAGGAAGCCGGCAAGGCCGAGCCGCACCGGCGCGCCCTCGCGCCACGGCTCGAGGACGAGGCGCGCGCCCGCCTGGTCGGTGGCCCGCTCCAGCGCCTCGTCGGCCCGCGCCATGCGGCGCGCGAACGCGGCGAGCCGCTCGGCGCCCAGCCCCTCGTCGGCCAGCAGCGGGGCGAGCACCCGCAGCCGCGCCCGCGCATAGCGGATGTCGCCGTTGCTCGGGTCCTCGGTGAACGGCACGCCGGCGGCCCGCACGGTGGCCACGAGCCGCGCCTTCGGCACCGCGAGCAGCGGGCGCAGCACGGCGATGCCCTCGCGCCGCGACACCGGGCGCATGGCGGCGAGGCCGGCGAGGCCGGAGCCGCGGGCGAGCCGGAACAGCACGGTCTCCGCCTGGTCGTCGAGGGTGTGGCCGAGGGCGAGGGCGTCCGCCCCGCGCGCCTTGGCCTCGGCGATCAGCAGCCGGTAGCGCGCCGTGCGCGCCGCCTCCTGGATCCCGGTCGTGGGCTTGGCACCGCGCCAGACCAAAGTGCGGTGGGACAGGCCGATGGCGTCGGCGAGGGCGCCCACCGCCTCGGCCTCGCGGGCCGAGCCGGGCCGCAGCGCATGGTCGACGGTGAGCAGGCCGAGCATGGGGCCGTGCTCGCGCGCGCGGCGCCAGCGCGCCGCGAGGATGGCGAGGGCGGTGGAATCGGGGCCGCCCGAGACCGCGATCAGGATGCCGGCATGGCCGAGAAAGGGGGCGAAGAGGGCTTCGAGCTCGTCATCGCCGACCGGCGCGCCGCGCGCCTCGCGCGCGCCGCGTAAGGCAGGGTCGCCGTCAGCAGCCGACACGCTTCTGCTCCCGCTCCACCGCCTGGCGGACGCCCGCCGGCGCACGGGGATACTTGCGGTCGACTTCGAGCAGGGTGGCGCAGGCGGCCTCCTTCTCGCCGAGGATGGCGAGCGACTGGCCGACGCGCAGCAGCGCCTCCGGGGCGCGCAGGGAATTGGGATATTTCACCGTCAGGTCCAGGAACGAGTTCGCCGCGTCCTTGTAGCTCTTCTGCAGGAACAGGCTCTCGCCGAGCATGAAGGTCGCGTCCGGCACCAGACGGTCGGTGCCGCCGGTCTGGATGATCTGGCGGAAGGTCTGCTCGGCGCCGGCGAAGTCCTGGCGCTGGATCTGGCCCTGGCCGGCCTCGTAGAGCTCGCGCGGCGTGGCGCCGGGGCCCGGCAGCGCCGCCACCTGGGCGCCCGCCAGGGGGCCCATCGGCGCGCCGGCGGGGCCGACATGGGGACGCGCCAGCCCGGCCGAGGCGCTGGCGGGCGAGCCGAGCGGCTGCGGCGCGCCGGGCGCGCCGGGCTCGGCACTGGGATCGAACACGTCGGAGCGGCGGCCGGCGGCGGGCGCGAGCGGCGGCCGGTTTTGGGGCGCCGCGCTCCCGCCGGCCGCGCCCGGCGGGCGGGCAGGTCCGCCGCCCTCCTCCAGGCGACGGACCTGCGCTTCGAGCTGCTGGTTGCGGTATTGCAGCTGCTCCACCTGGCCGGTGAGCTGGCGCAGGGCGTTCTCGAGCCGCTCCATGCGCGTCACGAGCTCGGCCGTCTCGGCGCCCTGGGCGTGGTCCTGGACCTGGCCGGGCGGCTTGAACAGATTGCCGAACAGCCCGCCGTCCTGGGCGGACGCCGCCGGAGCGAGGGCGCTCAGAAACAGGGCGACGGCGCCGGCGAAGACGCCGGCCATGGGCAGACGATGCATCATGATCGAGAACGGGGTGCTCGGTTCCGAGGGAGAAGCGGGGGCCGCCCTCGATCCTCATGTTACCTTGGGGATCGCGTCCAAAGTGTGACCCCGCAAGGGATTCCCGAAGGCCGGGACAGCTGCCGGCCGCGCCCTCCCGCGCGCGCCGGCGGGAGGGGCGCCGGGCCTCAGGAGGCGCCGCCGGTGTTCAGCACCGTGACGGCGCGCCGGTTCTGCGACCAGCAGGAGATGTCGTTGCACACCGCCACCGGGCGTTCCTTGCCGTAGGAGATGGTGCGCATGCGGGCGATGTCGATGCCGCGCGAGGCGAGATAGTCGCGCACCGTCTGGGCGCGCCGGGCGCCGAGGGCGATGTTGTATTCGCGGGTGCCGCGCTCGTCCGCATGGCCCTCGATGACGAAGGTGTAGCGGTTCCACTGCTGGAGCCACTGCGCCTGGCGGTCGAGGGTGGCGCGCGCCTGGGGGGTGAGGTCGGTCTGGTCGCTCTCGAAGAACACGCGGTCGCCGACGGCGACGATGAATTCCTGGGGAGACCCGGGGGGACCGGCCTGGCCACCGGCGGCATTGGGGTTCGGCGTGTTCGCGCAGGCGGCGAGCGCCATGGCGAAGCCGAAAAGAGCCGCGAACCGGAAGCCGCGAGCAAAGCCGATGAAACGCATTCCGGTGTCTCCCTTCTCAACGCGTACCGGAGGCCCCATGTAGCCGCCGTCCGGTTAAGCGAACCTTCCGAGTGAGCCCTTCCGCGGCGGCCGGGGCCGCAAAACCCGGTCCGGAAGGCGCAAACCGCGGCGCATGGTTTCCCAAACCTTGCAACGCCGCGCATCTGGTGCGGGAAAAACCATGGCGGGCGACGCGCGGCCTCTCGGCACGCGGCATCGGCTCGACCTTGGGATCTTCCCGGGCGGGATCGCTCCCGGCCACCGGACACCGTCTTCACTGATGCGCGCTCGTGGCGTCATCATGGCGCGGGGGTGCTGGCGGTGCGGCAGGCCGGCCGGCGGCGTTCGCGGGCGGTGCCCTGTTGCTCCGACGCAACAGTCCGGCGGGGGTGCGGCGCGGCGTCGGCGCTTTCAGCCGCGCGCGGCGCGCGCAAGAAAGATCAGCTCGCTGTCGTCGTAAGCGCGCCGCTCCAGCTCGCGAAAGCCCGCGGGCGCTGCGAAGGCGCCGGTGCGCTCCTCCACCACCGCCAGCGCGTCGTCGGCGAGCCAGCCGGCGGTGGCGGCTTGGAGGGCGGCCTCGGCGAGGCCACGGCCGTAAGGCGGGTCGCAGAAGACGAGATCGAAGGGACCGCCGCTCGCCCCGGCCGGGCCGAGGCGGCTCGCGTCGCGGCGGAAGATCCGGGTGACGCCGGCAAGCCCGAGCGCCTCCACATTGTCGCGGATCACCGCGCGCGCGTCGGCGCCGTCGTCCACGAACAGGCAGAAGCGCGCCCCGCGCGAGAGCGCCTCAAGGCCGAGCGCGCCGGTGCCGGCGAACAGATCGAGCACGCGCGCGCCCTCGCAGGGGTCGCCATAAGCGTGGGCGAGAACGTTGAACAGGCTCTCGCGCAGCCGGTCCGAGGTGGGCCGGACGAGGTCGGAGCGGGGCCCCTTCAGGGTGCGGCCCTTGAGGCGGCCGCCGACGATCCGCATGGCACCGCCTCAGCGTCGCCCGCGCGGTCCCGGCTTGCCGCCGGACCCCGGGCCGCCTCTCGGGCCGCCTTTGGCGCCGCCCTTTGAACCGCCCTTTGAACCGCCCTTGGCGCCGCCGACGGGACGTGCGCTCCTGGGGCCGAAGCCGGGACCCTTCGGTCCTGCGCCCGCGCCCGGCCGGCCTTTCCCGCCGGGACCGCTCTTGCCGGCGAAGCCGCCTTTGCCGCCCTCGCGGCGCTGCGGCCGCTCCCCGCCGGCATCGTCGCGGGGGGCGCGGGGCGGGCGGTCTGAGTAGCTGCGCTGCGGCCGTTCGCGGCTCTCGCGGCCGGCGGGACCCGCCGCAGCGCCCTTCTGGCCCCGGTCGTCGCCCCGCGGACGCGGCGGACGGGCGGGCCGGTCCGGCCGCTCGCCGGCGAAGTCGTCACGCCGGGAGCGGGGCGCCGGCCGGTCCACATAAGTGCGCGGCGGCCGCTCGCGACCCTCGCGTCCGGCGGCACCCTCCTGGCCCCGGTCGTCGCCCCGCGGGCGCGGCGGGCGCTCTGCGGCGAAATCGTCACGCCGGGCGCGGGGCGCCGGCCGGTCCACATAGGTGCGCTGGGGGCGCTCGCCGGCGACGTCGTCACGGCGCGCGCGCGGCGGCGCCGGCCGGTCGCCAGAACCGCGCTGCGGCCGCTCGCCGGTGAAATCCTCGCGCCGGGGGCGCGGCGGCCGGTCGGCGGAATTGCGCGTGGGCCGCTCGCCGCCCTTGCGGAAATCGCGCCGCGGGTCGCCGTCGTCGGGGCGCGCAAAGCGGCCGCGCGGGCCCTCGCGGCGCGGGTCCGGCGCGCCGTCCTCGCGGGCGAAGCGGCCGGGGCCGGCGCGGCGCGGCTTCTCGCCGAAGCGGCCCGCGGGCCGCTCGTCCTTGCCGCCGGGACGCCCGCGCCGGGCGCCTTCGGGCTTGCCGGGCCGGGCCGGGCGGTCCGGCGCGGCCGCATGGACCACGCGCTCCACGCTCACGCTGCGGCCCTTGCGGTCCGCCACCGTGCCGAGGCTCTCCCGCTCGCGCTCGTCGCGCTGCCGGCGCCCGCGCGGGGCGGCCGGGGCGGGTGGCGGCGCATCCACCGGCGCTTCGCGGCGCGGCCCGCGGGCGGGTCGGCGCGGCGCGTCCATCGCCTCGTCCGGCGCGCCGTCGCGCAGGCTTTGGCGCTTGCCGGCGGGACGCTGCAAGCGGGTGGGCGGCGCCTCCAATTCGCGCTCCACCAGCGGGCCGGCGAAGTCGGCGCCCGCCGCGGCGGCGATCTCGTCGCCGATCTGGTCGCGCAGGATCCGGGTCTTCACCTCCTCGATGCCGCCCTCGGCGATCTCGCCCAGCTGGAACGGCCCGTAGGAGACGCGGATCAGCCGCCCGACCTTGAGGCCGAGCGCGCCGAGCACGTTGCGCACCTCGCGGTTCTTGCCCTCGCGCAGCGCCACGGTGAGCCAGACATTGGCGCCCTGCTGGCGGTCGAGGGTGGCCTCGATGGGGCCGTATTCCACCCCCTCCACGGTCACGCCCTTGATCAGCGCGTCGAGCCGCCCCTGGTCGACGGCGCCATTGGCCCGCACCCGGTAGCGGCGCAGCCAGCCGGTGTCCGGCAGCTCCAGCACGCGGGCGAGGCCGCCGTCATTGGTGAGCAGCAGCAGGCCTTCCGAATTGAGGTCGAGCCGGCCGACGCTGACGAGGCGCGGCAGGCCCTGGGGCAGGATCTCGAACAGGGTGGTCCGGCCCTCGGGGTCGCGGTTGGTGGTCACCACGCCGCGCGGCTTGTGGTACAGGAACAGGCGCGTGCGCTCGCGCTCGGGCAGCGGGGCGCCGTCCACCGTGATGGCGTCGGCGTCGGTGACGGTGAAGGCCGGGCTCTCCAGCACCTTGCCGTTCACCGCGACGCGGCCCGCGGTGATCCAGTCCTCGATCTCGCGGCGCGAGCCGAGCCCGGCGCGGGCGATGACCTTGGCGACGCGCTCGGCGTCCTTGTTCGGGGCTGCGGGGAGCGCGCGCTTCTCGCGCGGCACGCGGTTCTTTTCCTTGCGGGGCGGTGTGGTGCGGGGCATGGAGGGGCGATAGCACAGCGCGGGCGCCGCCGCGAGCGGCGCTTTCGCGGGATGTCGAGGCCGGATGTCGGGAACTTTCATGCAGATGGCGCTCAACGAGGCGCGCGCCGCCGCCGAGCGGGGCGAGGTGCCGGTGGGCGCGGTGCTGGTGCGCGGCTCGCAGGTGATCGCCCGCGACGGCAACCGCACCCGCGAGTTTTCCGACCCCACGGCCCATGCGGAAATGCTGGTGCTGCGCGCCGGCGGGGCGGCGCTGAAGTCCGAGCGGCTGCTCAACTGCGACCTCTACGTGACGCTGGAGCCCTGCGCCATGTGCGCCGCCGCCATCTCGTTCGCCCGCATCCGCCGGCTCTATTTCGCCGCCGCCGATCCCAAGGGCGGCGGCGTGGAGCACGGCCCGCGCTTCTTCTCTCAAGCAACCTGCCACCACGCGCCGGAAGTCTATGGCGGCATCGCCGAGCGCCAGGCGGCCGAGGTGCTCAAGGCGTTCTTCAAGGAGCGGCGGTGAGGGGGGATTCCCGGACAGTCAAGGCAAGGCAAAAAAGGCGACCGGCAAAGGCGCCCGCAACAGAAAGTTCGTCAGACTTTCACCGTCGGACCGGCCGGATTCAGCATTCTGGATAGACTCAAGCCGACCTTCACCTGACGCGTTCAGCACTCGCCGCATTGCATCCAGCCGCCGGAATTACACGCGACCATGGTTATGCACTTTCGATTGTCCCAGCGGTTCTGCGCCCATCCTCCGCTCGTATTCTTGCAGGATGCCCAGAACTCATAGTCGTTAATCCACCCGTCGGGAGGTCCGAAAACTTCGTTCAGCTTACAACTGCGCTTCCAGGATCCGCCAGGCAGGATTTTCTTTTGCGGCATGAGAAGACCGGTGACGTCTCTAAGCATCGCTGGCGAGGACAGTTTTTGCTCGATATTGGGAAGGTCGGCGGCCGATGCGGCGCCGAGGGCCACCATCAACAGAAAAGCCACCGCAAGACTTCGCCGCATCGCCCCCTCCCACGATAGGTCACCGCGATCGATTGTATCGAGGTGTGATCCGGGGGTCTATGCGGGCCGGCGAAGGCAGGCTTGGCTTCGGCGCCAAAATTCTAGCGGCAGCGCTGGAGCGGGCCGTTCCAGCCGTCGCGGTGGAACTGGTAGCTGAGGCGCCCGCGCTCCAGGCGGGCGGTCACCACCGCCTTTTCTTCGTCGACGCCGAAGGTGCAGATGCCGCGCCAGCGCACCGTGTCGTCCTTGCGGGAGACCTCGGTGAAATCGCAGAAGAAGTCCTCGCCGGCCAGCGCCATGGGCGAGACCACGATGGTGGACAGCGGCCGCCCGCAGCGCCCGGGCGTCGCCCAGGTGCCGACGATGCTCTGCGCCGCCGGCGCGGGCGATGCCGCCGCGAGGAGCAGCGCAATGGCGAGGATCGGCAAGCGCATGGCGGTGTCCTGTCTTTGGGCGAAGCCGCCCTGAAACCTGAGGCCGTCCGGAACCATAGCCGAGCCCCGCCGGCAATGCCTGGCGTTCCTTAAGGCCCGCCGCCGGAGCATGGCGGTCCGGTTGAGGGACCGCTCAGCGCCCCGCCAAAAACGGCGCCACCGCCTTGAGCACCGCCTCGGGCGCCTCCTCGCACACGAAATGGCCGCACGGCACCGGCGCGCCGGTGATGTCGGGGGCGAGCGCCTTCCAGGCGTCGAGCGGGCTCACGCCCCGGCTCGGGATGCCGGCCTCGCCCCACACCGCGAAGGTGGGGCACAGCAGCGTGCGCCCGGCGGCGAGGTCCGCCTCGTCGTGGGCGAGGTCGATGGTGGCCCCCGCCCGGTAGTCCTCGCACATGGCCCGAAGGTGGTCGGGCGCGTTGATGGCGGCGCGGTAGTGGCCGAGCGCGCGCGGATCGAAGGCGGAAAGGTCCTTGGACGCGGTCCAGCTCGCCAGCGTCCAGTCCAGGAACCAGGCGGCCTTGGGGCCGATCAGGGTCTCCGGCAGGGGATGCGGCTGGGCGAGGAAGGCCCAGTGATAGACCTGGAGCGCCCGCGCCCGGTCCATGCGGTGCCACATGACGTAGGTCGGCACGATGTCGAGCGCCACCAGCCGGTCGATGCGGCCGGGATTGTCGAGCCCCATGCGGTAGCCGACCCGCGCCCCCCGGTCGTGGCCCATCAAAGCGAAATGGGCAAAGCCGAGGTCCTCCATCACCTTCACCAGAGCGGCCGCGGTGGCGCGCTTGGAATAAGGCGCATGGTCCGCGCCCGGCGCCGGCGCCGCGCTCCAGCCGTAGCCGGGCAGGTCCGGGATCACCAGAGTGTGGGTCTTGGCCAGCGCCGGGGCCACGCGGTGCCACATGGCCGAGCTCTGCGGGAAGCCATGGAGCAGCAGCAGCGGCGGCCCCTCGCCCCCTTGCCGCACGAAGATGCGGCCGGCCGCGGTGTCGATGTTGTGCGCGGCAAAGCCGGGAAAGAGGTCGGCGAGGTCGGTCATGGCGTCCTCCGGGGGTGCGCGCCGATTCATAACGCGCGCGGCGCGGTTTCATGACGAAAATCCATTTGTGAACCGCTGTGCGCGGCGCTACCCCGCGATATGTCGCGACATGCGCGCAGCAATTCGGGACGAAAGAGGCGGGACGTGACGAACATTCTCTCCATCCAGTCGCACGTGGCCTACGGGCATGTGGGCAACGCCTCGGCGGTGTTTCCGCTGCAGCGCCTGGGAGTCGAAGTCTGGGCCATCAACACCGTGGAGTTCTCCAACCACACCGGCTATGGCGCCTGGCGCGGCCAAGTCTTTGATGCCGCTCTGGTATCGGATCTGGTCCAGGGCATCGCCGAGCGCGGGATGCTGGCGCGCTGCGACGGCGTGCTCTCCGGCTATATGGGCGCGGCCGACATCGGCGCCGCCATCCTCGACGCTGCCAGGCGCGTAAAGTCTTGCAATGCCAATGCTTTGTACTGCTGCGACCCGGTGATCGGCGACGTCGGGCGCGGCATCTTCGTGCGCCCCGGCATCCCCGAATTCATGCGCGCGCAGGCGGTGCCCGCCGCCGACATCATCACCCCCAACCACTTCGAGCTGGAGCTGCTCTCCGGCCGCCAGGCGACCACCTTGCCGGCGGCGATCGCCGCCTGTGACGGCCTCCATCGCATTGGTCCCAAAGTCATTCTCGTCACCAGCCTGCACGCCGAGGAGACCCCGCCCGGCTTCATCGACTTGCTCGCATCGGGTCCCGACGGCCGCTTCCTGGTGCGCACCCCCCGGCTCGATCTGGACCTCAACGGTGCCGGTGACGCCATCGCCGCCTTATTCTTTTACCACCATATGCGGAGCGGCAGCACCGCCGAGGCCCTGGCGCGCGCCGCCTCCTCGATCTTCGGCGTCCTGGAGCGGACCGAAAAAGCACAGTCCCGGGAATTGCTTCTGGTCGAGGCACAGGAGGAGTTCGTCCGGCCCTCGCGGCTCTTCACGGCCTCGGCAATCTAAGGCAAATTTGTGGCGTCGCCCGAACCGGCGGCACTGCGAATCCTGTGCGCGGGGGCGCGGGGAGACGAAGCTCCGCGGGACCCGATCTGAAGGGGACCTCGGCCGCCTGGGGACAAGGGAGCATGCCGCGCCGTTACGTGACGCTCGACGTCTTCACCACCCGTCCGTTCGGGGGCAATCCGCTCGCCGTGGTGCTCGACGCCCAGGGCCTCGACGACGCGGCCATGCAGCAGATCGCGCGCGAGTTCAACGTCTCCGAGACGGTGTTCGTGCTGCCGCCGAAGAACCCCGCCCACAAGGCGCGCATCCGCATCTTCACGGTGGCCCACGAAATGCCCTTCGCCGGCCACCCCACCGTGGGCGCGGCGGTGCTGCTCGCCTTGGAGGCCAAGATGGACAAGGGCACCTTCTCCATCGAGGAGCAGATCGGCGCCATCAAATGCGAGGTCGCGACCCTCGGACCCGGCTCGCGCAAGGGCTCGGCGGTGTTCACCGCGCCACGCAAAGGCGAGCTGGAAGAGATCAACCTCTCCCGCGCCGCCTGCGCCGACGCGCTCAGCCTCGACCCGAGCGACATCGGTTTCGACGCCCACCGCCCGGTGGTGGCCTCGGCCGGCGTGCCGTTCCTGTTCGTGCCGTTGTCAAATCTCACCGCGCTCGCCCGCGCCCGGCCCGACGAGGCGGCCTTCATCGCCGCGCTCGGCGCGTTCGGCGAGGCGCTCTATCTCTACACCCCCGACGAGGAGGGCGATGCCGACTTCCGCGCCCGCATGTTCTCGCCGGGCCTCGGCACCGAGGAGGACCCGGCGACCGGCGCCGCCGCCGCCGCCTTCCCCACCGTGCTGATGGACGCCGAGAACCGGGTCGACGGCCACCACAAGGTGCGCATCGACCAGGGCTTCGAGATGGGCCGGCCGAGCCGGCTCGACCTCGGCTTCACGGTGAAGGGCGGGCAATTGGTGGAGGCCACCATCGGCGGCGGGGCGGTGGTAATCGCCGAGGGCGTGCTGCACCTGTGAGACCCGGGCGGTGAGGTCCGCCCGTCACCCCCGACCGGCGATTTCACAGTCAATCCAAGTCGTTCCTGAACGGTATGTCACGCAAAGTTCACGCTGGCGCGCGGCGCTGGCCCTTGGCGTGCGGGCGATGCGGCCTATCTACTCCCCATCCCTACGGCCGCGCTCCGGCCTTCCCCTTTTGCGAGAGCTTGCCTCCATGAGCGACACGCATCCCTCCCTGTTCGACAGCTTCCGCCTCGGCGACGTCACCCTTGCCAACCGGGTCGTCATGGCCCCGCTCACCCGCAACCGGGCGGCCGCCGGCGCCGTGCCCGGCCCGTTCGCGCTGGAATATTACGCCCAGCGCGCGAGCGCCGGGCTGATCATCACCGAAGGCTCGCCGATCTCGCAGGAGGGGCAGGGCTACCAGGACACGCCCGGCATCTACACCGACGCCCAGGTGGAAGGCTGGAAGAAGATCACCGACGCGGTGCACGCCAAAGGCGGGCACATCTACATCCAGATCTGGCACGTCGGCCGGGTCTCCCACGTCTCGCTGCAGCCCGGCGGCGCCCCGCCGCTCGCCCCCTCCGCGATCCGCGCGGCCACCAAGACGTTCGTGAACAACAGCTTTGCCGAGACCTCAGAGCCGCGCGCGCTGGCGACCGAGGAGATCCCGCTGATCGTCGACCAGTATCGTCGCGCGGCCGCGAACGCGATGCGGGCCGGCTTCGACGGCGTCGAGCTGCACGGCGCCAACGGCTATCTCATCGACCAGTTCCTGAAGGACGGCACCAACACGCGCACCGACCAGTATGGCGGCTCGATCGAGAACCGCACGCGCTTCCTGCTGGAGGTGGTGGACGCGGTGAGCGCCGAGATCGGCGCCAACCGGACCGGCCTGCGCCTCTCGCCGGTCTCCCCCGCCAACGGCATCTCGGAGAGCAACCCGCAGGCGCTGTTCAACCACGTGATGGAGGCGCTGGAGACGCGCCATCCGGTCTATGTCCACGTGGTGGAGGGCGCCACCGGCGGCCCGCGCGACATCGACCCCGGCTTCTCCTTCGAGGAGCTGCGCAAGCGCTATTCCGGCGCCTGGATGGTGAACAACGGCTATGACCGCGCCATGGCCGAGAGCGTGGTGGCCGAAGGCAAGGCGGATCTCGTCGCGTTCGGAAAGTGGTTCATCGCCAACCCCGATCTGGTGGAGCGCCTGAAGCGCGGCGCGCCGCTGAACGAACCGGTCCGCGAGACCTTCTATGGCGGCGGCGCCGAGGGCTATGTGGACTATCCGGCGCTCGAGACCGCGGCGGCCTGATGGCCGCCGGCTGGGGCGAGGACCTGGCAGCGCAGCGGCGCGTGACGCCGCTGCGGGCTCTCGACTTGATCCTGGAGCCGGGCGGCTGGCCGGAGGCGGAGCCGCACCGCGCCGCGATCGACGCCCACTTCGCCCGCCGCCGCGCTGCAAATCCCAGCCTGTGGAACGGGAGCGTGCTCCTCCTGCGGCGCTCCCGCATGGTCGGGGACCTGCTCGAGGGCACGTTCCGGCAGGCCGACTTCGCAAGCTTCCTGTGGTGGCGGGAGGTGATGGACTGGCGCGACCTCGGCATGGTCAACGCCTTCGCCACGGCGGCGCTGGAGGGCGCGGACGGGGCGTTCGTGCTCGGCGTCATGGGCGCGCACACCTCGGTGCCCGGCAGCACCTATTTCCCGTGCGGCACCCCGGACCTCGATGACGTGGTGGCGGGCGCGCGGGTGGACCTGCCGGGTTCCGCCCTGCGCGAGCTCGCCGAGGAAACCGGCCTGACGGCGCGCGACGTCGCACGCGACGGCGGCTTCGTGGCAGTCTATGACGGTCCGCGCATCGCCTTCATGCACCGCCTGGTGTTCGCCGAAAGCGGCGAGGATCTGGCGGCGCGCATCCGCGCCTTCTTGGCCGCCGAGCGCGAGCCCGAGCTGGCGGATGTGGTGGTGGTGCGCGGCGAGCGGGACATTACGCCGCGCGTCGCGCCGTTCGCCGTGGCCTATATGCGCGCACGCTGGGCGGCGGGCAGCCGCTGATGCCGAGGGAAGCCGGGAGGAAGGTTCATGGTCCGCAGCTGGTTCGAAGGCGTCCGCCGCGCCGCGCTCGCATTGGCCCTGATGGCGCCCGGCGCGGCGCTGGCCGAGGGCTGGAGCGAGTATCGCCAGCCCGATCTGACCGGCGCCATCTACGCCGCCTCAAATGGCGACCTCATGGTCCTCATCGGCTGCAAGGCGGGCGGAAAGCCGGCGCTCCAGGTGGTTCTCCCCGAGGGCACGAAGGCGCGTTCCGGCCGCCCGGGCAGCGTCTCGCTGACGGTGGACGGGCGCGGCTTCGGCTATTCCGGCGAGGTCAAGGACCTGGATGACGGCGCCGGCAAGGTGCTCATCGCCGGGATCAAGGCGAGCGATCCCCTCATGAAGGCGCTCGCCGAGGGCGACCAGCTGAAGGTCGCCCAGGGCCGCCTCTCCTACGCGCTGCCGCTCTCCGGCGCCGGCCCGGCGGTCGCCGGTTTCCTGTCGGCCTGCGGGCCGAAGCCGCGCGGCGCGCCGCAGGCGGCGGCGCCTTCCGCGCCGCCTTCGGCTCCTGCGCCCGCCGAGGCGGCATCCGCGCCGGCCGCCCCGCAAAGCGGCGAGCGGACCGAGCGCGCCAAGCCCCAGCCGCTGCCCGGCAACGAGGCGCTGGCGGAGGCGATCTTCGTCGACAAGCAGGAAGGCCGCCGCATCGCCGGCAAGCTGAAGGTCACGGCCATCGACCTCAACGGCGACGGCGCGAACGAGGCGATCGTTACCGTCACCGATCCCGGCTGGTGCGGCGAGAACGGCTGCACCATCTTCGTGGTCGATTTTTCCGGCGGCCAGGCGCGCACCATCGGCGAGTTCATCGGCATGAGCCTCGCGCCCGGCAAGGGCCGCACCGGGGAGTGGCGCGACCTGGTGCTGCGCGGCCCCACCGGCCAGGAGGTTGAGAACTTCGTCGACGGCCACTATCGCTGAGCCGGGGGCGCCCACGCCCGCGTGACTTGTCACACCCGCCGGGCGCCACCTAACATGCCCAACTTTGCCGCCGGGGCGGCTCGAGGCGGGCGGCACGAGGCGGGCGGCAGGTGGCGGGCGGCGGGAGACGGATGGCGGTCGGATGTCCGATGCATTGCGCATAGCCCATGGGGCGTTCGGCCGGGTAGCCCTGCTCGACATGGACCGCTCGCTGGTGCGCCATGCCCATCCGCATTGCCACGTGCTGATCAAGGTGGGCGGGGACGACACGCAGTTCCTGGTCGGGGATCGGGTGGCGCCGCTCGCGGATGCGTGCGCGGTCCTGGTGAACGCCTGGGAGCCGCACGCCTACGTGCACGACCCGCGGCGCGAGAACGCACTCATCCTCGCCCTTTATATTGAGCCCGACTGGCTGGTCACCTTCCGGCCCAACTGGGGCGCGAGCGGCTCGGCCGGCTTCTTCGATCAGTCGGCGGGCGCCATCACGGCCAAGATCCGCGGCACCGCGCTCGATCTCGCCAGCGAGATGGTGCTGGAGCCCGGCTCCCGCAGCCGCCAGGAGCGGCTGCTCTCTGAGCTGATGATCGCGGTGATCGAGCGCTTCACGCCGTGGCGCACGGTGGGCTCCTCGCTGCGCGAGATGGCGCGCTCCAGCGCCATCGACTGGCGGGTGCGCAGGACCATCGCCCTCATGCGGCAGGATCCGACCGCGCCCTTGAGCATCGAGCGCCTGTGCCGGGAAGCGGGCATGTCGCGCTCGCACTTCTTCCGCGTGTTCGAGGATTCCACCGGGGTGACGCCCCACGTCTTCCTCAACGTGCTGAAGGTGGAGATGGCGGTCGGGGCGGTGATCGATTCCGAGGAGCCCTTCGCGGCCATCGGCGACCGCCTGGGCTTCAGCGCGCCGAGCCATTTCACGCGCTTCTTCCGGGACCATTGCTCGGTCTCCCCGCGCGAGTTCCGCACGGTCGCCCGCATCGGCCGCTGATCGTCCCGCTTTATGGGACTTTTCGGTCAGTGATGGGACCGTCGGCTATAGTGCCGCGCGTCCGCTCCTGTTTTTTTGCCCCCCAAGGCGCCGGCTGAGCGCCATGGGAGGGATCGAGCTTGCGGGTCGAAGGCGTCGCCTGGACGGGCCAGTCATTGCCGAGGGTCGAGGACGCCGCGCTGCTTTCCGGGCGCGGGCGCTTCATCGACGATCTCGGGGTGCGGTCCGGCACCCTGGAGGCGGCGATCCTGCGCTCCCCCCACGCCCATGCGGACATCGTCGCCATCGACACCGCGGCCGCTCTGGCGCTGCCGGGCGTCGCCGCGGTGGTCACCGGCCGGGACCTCGCGGCGCTGACCCTGCCCATGGTGGCGGGGCTCAAGGTGAACGTCGAAAACTGGCCCATGGCGGTCGACCGGGTGCGCTATGTGGGCGAGCCGGTGGCCGTGGTGGTGGCCGAGACGCGCTATCTCGCCGAGGACGCGCTCGACGCGGTGGCGGTGGACTACGCCCCCCGCCCGGCCATCCTCGATCCCATGGCGAGCATCGATCCTTCGGCGCCGCTGCTGCACGAGCAATCCGGCGGCAACCTGGTCAGCGACCGCCGCTTCTCCTACGGCGATCCCGAGGGCGCCTTCGCGGCCGCGGAGCGGGTGTTCGAGATCACCGTGCGCTATCCGCGCAATACCGGCGCACCCATGGAGACGTTCGGGGTGATCGCCGAGTACGACCCCTTCGAGGGGGTCTACGACATCCGCGCCAATTTCCAGGGGCCGTTCTCGATCCATACGGTGCTGGCGCGCACCCTGAAGGTGCCCGGCAACCGGCTGCGCATGCGCATGCCGCCCGATTCCGGCGGCAGCTTCGGCGTGAAGCAGGGCGTCGCGCCTTATGCGGCGCTGATCGCGGTGGCGGCGCGCATCGCCGGGCGGCCGGTGAAGTGGATCGAGGATCGCCTCGAGCACCTCGCCGGCGCGGTCGCGGCGACCAATCGCGTCACCACCCTCAAGGCGGCGGTGACCGCCGAGGGGCGCATCACCGCGCTCGATTTCGATCAGGTGGAAGATTGCGGCGCCTATCCCCGCGCCCCCGAGCCGGCGACGCTCTACCGCATGCACGGCAACATGACCGGCGCCTACGACATCGCCCATGTTGCCATCCGCAACCGCGTGGCGCTCACCAACAAGGCCCCCACCGGGCTGGTGCGCGGCTTCGGCGGGCCGCAGGTCTATTTCGCCCTGGAGCGCGTGGTCCAGCGCGTCGCCCAAGGCCTCGGCCTCGATCCGCTCGACGTGATCCGGCGCAACCTGATCCCGACCGGCGCGTTTCCCTATCGCACCGCCACCGGCGCGCTCTACGATTCCGGCGACTTCCCGGCCGCCGTCGCCCTGGCGGCAAGCGAGGGCCGGCTCGCCGACCTTAAGGCCCGGCGCGCGGCGGCGCGCGCGGCAGGCCGGCGCTACGGCATCGGCTTCGCCGCCGCGGTGGAGCCCTCGGTCTCCAACATGGGCTACATCACCACCGTGCTCACGCCGCAGGAGCGCGCCAAGGCCGGCCCGAAGAACGGCGCTCAGGCGTCCGCCACGGTGTCCATCGATCCCACCGGCACGGTGAGCGTCACCGCCGCATCCACCCCGCAGGGGCAGGGGCACCGCACGGTGCTGGCCCAGGTGGTGGCGGACGTGTTCGGGCTTTCCCCCGCCGACGTGCGGGTGATCTGCGAGCTCGACACCGGCAAGGACGCCTGGTCCATCGCCTCGGGCAATTATTCGAGCCGCTTCGCCGCCGCGGTCGCCGGCGCCGCGCACCTGGCGGCCACCCGCCTCAAGGACCGGCTGGCGCAGGTGGCGGCCGCCCAGCTGCAGGCGCAGGTGGGCGATATCTCCTTCGCAGGCGGCAAGATCCTCGCCAAGGGCGGCGCCTCCGCCCCGTTCGCGCGCATCTCCGCGCTCAGCCACTGGTCGCCCGGCGTGCTGCCCGAGGGCGTCGACCAGACCATCCGCGAGACCGCCTTCTGGAGCGCGCCGGAGCTGACCGCGCCGGACGCCGACGACCACGTGAACTCCTCGCTCTGCCACGGCTTCATCTTCGACATGTGCGGCGTCGAGGTGGACGAGGTGTCCGGCGCGGTGCGCATCGACCGCTACGTGACCATGCACGATTGCGGGCGGGTGCTGCACCCCGGCATGGTGGAGGGGCAGATCCGCGGCGCCTTCGCCCAGGCGCTCGGCGCGACCTTCCTGGAGGAGCTCGCTTATGCCGAGGACGGCGCATTCCTGACCGGGACCTTCGCCGACTATCTCCTGCCCACCGCCACCGATGTGCCGGACATCGAGATCCTGCATCTGGAGACCCCCTCGCCGTTCACGCCGCTCGGCGCCAAGGGGGTGGGGGAGGGCAATTGCATGTCGACCCCGGTGTGCCTCGCGAACGCGGTGGCGGATGCGCTCGGCGTCGGCGATATCGTGCTGCCGCTCACCCCGGCGCGGGTCGCGGCCCTGGTGGACCGGGAGGAGCCCGCGGCGCCCGCGGGGACTGCGCGCGCCGCCGTCCGCCCCGGCGACCGCACCTTGCGGGGCGAGGGCGCGGCCTTCGTGCCGGCGCCGCGCGCCCAGGTCTGGGCGACGCTGCTGGACGCCGACGCGCTCGCCTCCATCATTCCCGGCTGCCACGGCGTCAGGAAGCTCACGCCGACCCATTTCACCGCCGAGGTGACGCTCGGCATCGGTCCGGTGAAGGGCCGCTACGAGGCGGACGTGAAGCTCTCCGACCTCGACGCGCCCTCCGCCGCCACGCTCTCCGGCTCGGTCTCCGGCGCGCTCGGCACCGGCGGCGGCGCCGGCCGGGTCACGCTCACGCAAGTGGAGGGCGGAACCCGCGTCTCCTACGCCTACGAGGCGGCCGTGGGCGGCAAGGTGGCGGCCATCGGCGGGCGGCTGCTGGATGGCGCGGCGAAGGCCATCATCGGCCAGTTCTTCGCCGCTTTGGCGCGCCGCGCCGCCCCGGACCAAGCGGGCTTTTTCGCCCGGCTGCTCGGCCGTGTCACCGGGAGGCGCGCATGAAGCCCGCCGCCTTCGACTTCGTGCGCGCCGAGAGCCTGGAGGAGGCGCTGGAGACGCTCGCCGCCCATGGCGGGGATGCCCGCGTGATCGCCGGCGGCCAATCGCTGCTGCCCATGCTCAACATGCGCCTCGCCAAGCCCGCCGTGCTGGTGGACATCATGGGCCTGCCGGCGCTGCGGGCGATCCGGCGCGAGGGCGATGCCATCATCGTCCCCGCCGGGGTGCGGCAGGCCGAGCTGCTCGCCTCGGCGGAGCTCGCCGCCCAGCCGCTGCTGGCGGCGGCGCTGCCCTTCCTCGGTCATTACCAGACGCGCAGCCGCGGCACCGTGTGCGGCTCCGCCGCCCATGCCGACCCGAGCGCGGAGATCCCTTTGTGTCTGGTGGCGCTCGGCGGCGAGGTGCGCCTGAGAACCCGCCGCAAGGCGCGGCGCGTTCCGGCCGCGGATTTCTTCACCGGCATGATGACGACCGCCAAGGCCGACGACGAGCTGATCGAGGCCGTCGCCTTTCCCCTGGCGAAGCCCGGCAGCGCCTATGCCTTCAAGGAATATTCCCGCCGCCACGGCGACTTCGCCATCGTCGGCTGCGCCGCGCGCGTGGCGTCCGACGCCATCGAGCTTTCGGTCTGCGGCGTCGCCGACAAGCCCGAGCGGCGCGCCTTCCCGCGCCTGTCCGGCGCCGCGCTCGACGATGCCCTCAACGCCTTCGCCTGGGAGCTCGATGCCCGCGACGACCTCCACGCCAGCGCGCGCCTCAGGCGCGATCTGGTGCGCGCCATGGGCCGCGCCGTGATCGAGGAGGCCGCCCGATGCCTCGCCTGAGCGCCCAGGTCCGCCACGACGTGCGCTTCACCCTCAACGGCCGGCCGGCGCGCGTGGCGGCCGAGCCACGTTTGCTCGCCACCGACGCCCTGCGCCATGGCGCCGGGCTCACCGGCACCCATGTGGGCTGCGAGCACGGGGTGTGCGGCGCCTGCACCATCCTGATCGACGGCGTGCCCGCCCGGGCCTGCCTCACGCTCGCCGTGCAGCTCGAGGGCCGCGCCGTGCGCACGGTGGAGGGCCTCGCGCCGGCGCCCGACCGGCTGTCCGTGCTCCAAGAGGCGTTCCGCCGCCATCACGCCTTGCACTGCGGCTTCTGCACCGCCGGCATCCTGATGTCGGTGGACGCGTTCCTGAAGGAGACGCCCGACCCGCAAGCGCACCACGTGCGCGAGGTGGTGGGCGGCCATCTGTGCCGGTGCACCGGCTATTCCGCCATCGTCGCCGCGGTCCTCGACGCGGCGGCCACCCTGAGAGGGGACGAGAGCAATGTTTGACCTCGGCACGAGCTTCCTGGCGAGCGTCGAGCGCGATCCCGGCGCGCTGGCGGTGGTGGACGGCGAGATCCGCCTCACCTATGCGGCGTGGCTCGAGAAGATCGCCGCCGTCGCCGACGGGCTCGGCGCGCTGGGCCTGCGGCACGGCGACCACCTCGTCACCGTGCTGCAGAACCGCTGGGAGGCGGCGACGCTGCACTGGGCCTGCCAGTTCGCCGGCATCGTCATGACCCCGGTCAACTGGCGCGCCACGCCGGACGAGATCGACTTCGTGCTGGAGAACGCCGAGGCGAAGGCGCTCGCCTTCGAGCCGGTGGCGCAGGCCGCGGTTTCGGCCTCCGCCCTGGGGCAGCGCCTGCCGCGCATCGGCGTCGGCGTGCCGGCGGACGCCGCATTCGACGACCTTTCGGCCGGGAACGCCACGCCGGCGCCGCGTGCCAGCGCCGACGACTGGTCGCTCATGCTCTACACCTCGGGCACCACCGCCAAGCCGAAGGGCGTGCCGCGCCGCCAGCGGGCCGAGCGCATGGGCGCGGTGGCGCACGTGGCGCAGAACCTCTACGGCCGGGGCGAGGTGACGCTCGGCGTCATGCCGCTCTACCACACCATGGGGGTGCGCTCGCTCATCGCCATGTCGCTGATCGGCGGCACCTTCGTGTGTCTGCCGCGGTTCGACGTGGCGCGGGCGCTGGAGCTGATCGCGCAGGAGCGCATCACCAACCTCTATCTGGTGCCGACGCTCTACCACGATCTGGTGCACCACCCGCGCTTTGCGGCGACCGACACGGCGAGCGTGCGCAAGCTGGGGTTTGCCGGCGCGCCCATGACCGACGGGCTGCTGAAGGCGCTGACCGAGGCGTTCCATCCCGAACTGTTCGTGAACCATTACGGCTCGTCCGAGATCTACACCTTCACCATCAACCAGAAGGCGGCCGAGAAGCCGGGCTCGGCCGGCAAGTCCGGGCTCAACCAGCTGATCCGCGTGGTCAAGCTCGGCGCCGCTTCGCCCACCGACCGCGCCGCGCCGGGCGAGGAGGGCGAGATCATCGCCCTGGCCTCGTCCGACGAGGCCTTCGAGGGCTATTGGCGGCGCCCGGACTCCAACGCCAAGTCGCTCCGGGACGGCTGGTACTTCACCGGCGACACCGGCTATTTCGACGCCGACGGCGACCTCTATGTCACCGGGCGGGTGGACGACATGATCATCACCGGCGGCGAGAACGTCTCGCCGGTGGAGATCGAGAGCTGCCTGTCCATGCATCCCGGCGTCGCCGAGGTGGCGGTGGTGGGCCTGCCGGAGCCGCGCTGGGGCAAGATCGTGGTCGCCTTCATCCAGCGGCGCGGCGACGTTACGCCGGAGGAGCTGGACGCCCATTGCCGCGCCTCCGGGCTCGCCAATTTCAAGCGCCCGCGGCGCTACGAATTCGTCGCCGCGATCCCGAAATCCCCCGTCGGCAAGCTGCTGCGCCGCCAACTCGTGGCCGGCGAGTACGAGCCCGAGCGCGGCGGCGAGAGCGCCGCCTGATCCCCCGTCATCGACCACAGGACCCGCACAAATGAACGCCTACGTCTCTGCCCCGCCGCTGCCGGCCGATCTCGACGGCTACCGCATCGAGATCGACGCCGCGCGCGAACGCGCCGACATCGTGCTCGCCCGCCCGCCCATGAACACCATTTCCATGCGCCAGCGCGAACAGCTGCGGCAGACCTTCGAGGCCCTGGACGAGGACGACCGGGTGCGCGTCATCGTGCTGCGGGCGGAGGGCGAGCACTTTTCCTCGGGCGGCTTCATCAAGGGCTTCCTGGAGGCCTCCCCGGAGCACGTCTCCAAGCTCGCCTGGAACATCGCCGCCCCGGCGCGCTGCGCCAAGCCGGTGATCGTGGCGAACCGCGGCTACACCTTCGGCGTCGGCTTCGAAATCTCGCTCGCCTGCGACTTCCGCATCGTCTCCGAGACCTGCCGCTATGCCCTGCCCGAGCAGAAGCTCGGCCAGATCCCGGGCTCGGGCGGCTCGGCGCGGCTGCAGAAGATCGTCGGCATCACCCGCACCAAGGACATCGTGATGCGCTCCAAGCGCATCCCCGGCCGGCAGGCGCTCGACTGGGGCCTCGCCACCGAGTGCGTGCCCGACGGCGAGCTGGAAGCCGCCACCGACCGCCTGGTGGACGAGCTGCGCGCCTTCTCGCCCATCGCCCAGCGCACCGCGAAGAAGCTGCTCAACGACACCGAGGATTCGAGCCTGTCCATCGCCATCGAGCTGGAGGGCCACTGCTACAGCCGCCTGCGCCAGTCGGACGACTTCAAGGAGGGCGTGCTTGCCTTCCACGAGAAGCGCGCGCCGCACTTCAAGGGCAGCTGAGCCGCGACCGGAATGGGCGCCGGGCGGGTTGGCCCGGCGTCGGGGAGCGAAGACCACGCAACCAAACCCAGGGGAAACGTCATGAAGATCAGTGGTTACAAGGTCACGCTGGCGGCGGCACTGGCCGCGAGCGCGCTTTCGGGGGCGGCGTTTGCCGCCGATCCGATCAAGATCGGCGTGGTGACGCCGAGCACCGGCACGTTCGCGCCCATCGGCCAGCAGGTGCGCTGGGCGCTGGAGCTCGCCGCCAAGGAGATCAACGCCTCGGGCGGCATCATGGGCCGCCCGGTGACGCTGATCGTCGAGGACGAGGAGACCACGCCCGCCGCCGCCGTGCAGAAGGCGGAGAAGCTGTTCCAGGTGGACAATGTGGACTTCCTCACCGGCACGGTGAACTCGGGCGCCACTTTGG
>NZ_JBDZDO010000003.1:0-493605 GCF_040049235.1 Xanthobacter luteus | reverse complement strand
AAGGGCATCATCCCGACGCCGATCACCATGGACGAGCTCGAGGACATGCTGATGGAGCACGGCATCATGAAGGCCGTGGACGAGAGCCAGGTCGGCAAGACCGCCGCCGAGCTCGCCGTCTGATCCCGAGGCAAACCCGTGCCCGGCCGGTCCCGAGAGGGGCCGGCCGGTTTCGTTTTCAGGGGCGACGGCGTGCCGACGCCTGCCCCTCCCCACAGGGGGGAGGGGAACAAGCGGCTGCCATGTGCCCGTAGCCCAGCCGCAAGGGGGGCCTCCCGGTCAGGCCGGAGGATGACGGGGGCGAGGAGCGCCCGGCGCCAGGGTGTCGGATCGCCGCCGCGCGGGAGCCCGCCCATCGGCGATCCGACACCCTGTCACCTTCCCGACAAGCCCATTTTCTTTGTCCGCTCCCGACATGTCCTCCCGGCTACGTAAAACGCCGGAGGTCGGTTCGACAATCGCTTGATTTACTTTGTCTATTTACAGCATTCGCGCCTTGGCACGCGCTTTGCTCCCTGGTCCTCGGAGCCCACCGGACGGCTCGGAGCCAAGGTCATGCATTTCGTCGTCTGCATCAAACAAGTCCCCGACAGCGCGCAGATCCGGGTCCATCCGGTGACCAACACCATCATGCGCCAGGGCGTGCCCACCATCATCAACCCGTACGACCTGTTCGCGCTGGAAGAGGCCCTGCGCCTGCGCGACAAGTTCGGCGGCGAAGTGACCGTGCTCACCATGGGCCCGCCCTCCGCCGAGGATTCCTTGCGCAAGGCGCTCACCTTCGGCGTCGACCGCGCGGTGCTGCTGACCGACCGTTTCTTCGCCGGCTCCGACACGCTCGCCACCTCGTTTGCCCTCGCCACCGCCATCACCAAGATCGGCGAGACCTGGGGCGCCCCCGACATCGTCTTCACCGGCAAGCAGACCATCGACGGCGACACCGCCCAGGTGGGCCCGGGCATCGCCAAAAGGCTCGGTCTGATGCAGGTGACCTATGTGGCGAAGATCGCCGCGTTCGACCCGGAAGGCCGCACCATCACGCTCGAGCGCCGGGCCGAGGGCGGCACCCAGGTGCTCAAGTCGCAGCTGCCGTGCCTGATCGCCATGCTGGAGGGCACCAACGAGGTGCGCCGCGGCACCATGGCCGACGCCTTGCGCGCCGCGCGCGCCGAGATCGTCAAGTGGAACGCCAAGGACGCCGGTGTCGAGGACCTCGGCAAATGCGGACTCAAGGGCTCGCCCACCATCGTCAAGCGCGTGTTCGCCCCGGCCGCCCGCTCGGAGAAGGCAAAGCTCATCGAGGCGCCCGAAGGCGGCAGCCTCGCCGAGGCGCTGATCGCCGAAGTGTTCGCCCGCCAGCCCAATCTCGAGGCCGATCTGACCGCGCTGGCGCGCGGTTTCTGAACGCCCCCGCACAGGACGCCGAGAACAGAAAGCCGACCACCATGAGCGAGCCGAAGAAGCCCCAAGCCCCCGCCGCCGGCGGACGCGCGGCCACCAAGAAGGAGCTGCCCGAGCACTTCAAGGCGTACAAGCACGTCTGGGTGTTCGTCGAGCAGGAGCGCGGCCAGGTCCATCCGGTTTCCTGGGAACTGATGGGCGAAGGCAGGAAGCTCGCCGACAAGCTCGGCGTGGAGCTCGCCGCCGTGGTGCTCGGCGCCGAGGGCGAGACGGTGCGGGGCGCGGTGGCCGAGGCCTTCTGCTACGGCGCCGACCTCGTCTATGTGGCGGCGGACGAGGTGCTCGCCGACTACCGCAACGAGGCCTACACGGCGGCCATGACGGAGCTCGTCAACACCTACAAGCCCGAGATCCTGCTGCTGGGCGCCACCACGCTCGGCCGCGACCTCGCCGGCGCGGTGGCGACCACGCTGCTCACCGGCCTCACGGCGGATTCCACCGAGCTCGACGTGGACGCGGACGGCTCGCTCGCGGCGACCCGGCCGACCTTCGGCGGCTCGCTCTTGTGCACCATCTACACGCTGAACTACCGCCCGCAGATGGCGACCGTCCGCCCGCGCGTGATGGCCATGCCCGAGCGGGTCGAAAAGCCGATCGGCCGGGTGGTGGAGCACAAGCTCTCCCTCGCCGAGGCGGACATCGTCACCAAGATCCTGAGCTTCCTACCCGACCGCGATTCCAGCAAGTCGAGCCTGGCCTATGCCGACGTGGTGGTGGCGGGCGGCATGGGGCTCGGTTCGCCCGAGAACTTCCAATTGGTGCGCCAGCTCGCGGCCGCCATGGGCGCCGAGTACGGCTGCTCGCGCCCGCTGGTGCAGAAGGGCTGGGTGGCCTCGGACCGGCAGATCGGCCAGACCGGCAAGACCATCCGCCCGCGGCTCTACATCGCCGCCGGCATTTCGGGCGCGATCCAGCACCGCGTGGGGGTGGAGGGCGCCGATTTGATCGTCGCCATCAACACCGACAAGAACGCGCCGATCATGGACTTCGCCCATGTGGGCATCGTCACCGACGCCATCCGCTTCCTGCCCACGCTGACGGAAGCCTTCAAGCGGCGCCTGTCCCCCCATTCCCGCGACAAGATGGCGAGCTGAGGAGGAATTGAGATGATCGACGAGAAGTTCGACGCGATCGTCGTGGGCGCCGGCATGGCCGGCAACGGCGCGGCCTACACCCTGGCGAAGCGCGGGCTCAAGGTGCTGCAATTGGAGCGCGGCGAGTATTCCGGCTCCAAGAACGTCCAGGGGGCCATTCTCTATTCGGACATGATGGAGAAGATCATCCCGGACTTCCGCGAGGACGCGCCGCTGGAGCGCCACCTCGTCGAGCAGCGCTTCTGGATGATGGATGACAAGGCCCATGTGGGCCTGCACTACCGCTCGGAGGACTTCAACGAGGAGGCCCCGAACCGCTACACCATCATCCGCGCCCAGTTCGACAAGTGGTTCTCCAAGAAGGTCCAGGAGGCCGGCGCCCTGGTGGTGTGCGAGACCACGGTGACCGAGCTGGTGCAGGACGCCTACGGCAAGGTGATCGGGGTGAAGACCGACCGCGGCGGCGGCCAGATCCACGCCGATGTGGTGGTGCTGGCGGAGGGCGTGAGCGGCCTGCTCGGCACAAGGGCCGGGCTGCGCAAGATCCCGAAGCCCACCGACGTCGCCTTGGCGGTGAAGGAGATGCACTTCCTGCCCCAGGAGACCATCGAGGACCGCTTCACCCTGAAGGGCGACGAGGGCGTCGTGATCGAGGCCGCCGGCACCATCTCCCAGGGGATGACCGGCATGGGCTTCATCTACACCAACAAGGAATGCATCTCGCTCGGCATCGGCTGCCTGGTCTCGGACTTCCAGAAGACCGGCCAGTCGCCCTACCAGCTCCTGGAGAAGTTCAAGCGCCATCCCTCCGTCGCCCCGCTCATCGCCGGGTCGGAGGTGAAGGAATACGCCGCGCACCTGATCCCCGAGGGCGGCTACAAGGCGATCCCGCAATTGTTCGGCGACGGCTGGGTGGTGGTGGGCGACGCGGCCCAGCTCAACAACGCCATCCACCGCGAGGGCTCGAACCTCGCCATGACCTCGGGCCGCATCGCCGCGGAGGCGATCTTCCAGGTGAAGTCGAAGAAGGAGCCGATGACGGCGCAGAACCTCTCGCTCTACAAGAAGATGCTGGAGGACAGCTTCATCATCAAGGATCTGAAGAAGTACAAGGACATGCCGCAGCTGCTGCACATCCAGTCCCAGAACTTCTTCCTGACCTACCCCCAATTGGTCTCCAAGGCGATGCAGAGCTTCGTGCGCGTCGACGGCACGCCGAAGATCGAGAAGGAAAAGATGACCCTGAAATCGTTCACCTCGGCGCGGTCGTGGGCGGGCCTGTTCGGCGACGCCTTCCGCCTCGCCCGGGCGTGGCGCTGAGTTGAACCGGAATCCGAGGAGAGGGACATGGCCACTGCCGATCTCGCCGTCCGCGTTGAGGACAAGCTGTTCCAGAACCGCTATCTGGTGGATGCGGGCCGCTGCCACATCAAGGTGCGGCCCCACACCACCCCCAGCCCGGCGCTGACCGCGCTGCTCACCGCCTGCCCGGCGCGCTGCTACGAGCTCAACGCCAGCGGCCAGGTGGAGATCACCGCCGACGGCTGCGTCGAATGCGGCACCTGCCGCATCATCGGCGAGCCCTCGGGCGACATTGAGTGGAACTATCCGCGCGGCGGCTACGGCGTGCTGTTCAAGTTCGGCTGAGAACCGGAGCGGCGTCTGCCGCGCGTCGCCCGGCCGACACCGCCTTCGCGCCCGCCCGGGCTCTCCCTTTCCTTCGGGGAGGGAACCACGGCGCGGCTCGGCCTCTTCTCAGTGCGCCTCTTCCCAGTTCCGGGCGGCGCGGCCGTCGACCTTCAGCGGCACCGCGAGCGCAACCGCCGGCGCCGGCGCGCTCTCCATCACGTGGCGCACCACGGGCAGCGTCGCCTCCGCCTCGCCCTCGGGCACCTCGAACACCAGTTCGTCGTGCACCTGCAGCAGCATGCGGGCGGAGAGCTTCGCCTGCGCAAGCGCATCCTCCATGCGCACCATGGCGCGGCGGATGATGTCCGCCGCCGTGCCCTGCAGGCGGGCATTGATGGCGGCGCGCTCGTTGAAGGCGCGGATGGAGGGGTTCTTCGCCGCGATGTCGGGATAGTGGCAGCGCCGGCCGAACAGCGTCTCCACATAGCCGTGCTCGCGGCAGAAGGTCTTGGTCTCCTCCATATAGTCGCGGATGCCGGGGAATCGCTCGAAATAGCGCTTGATGTACTGCCCCGCCTCCTCGCGCGGGATGGAGAGCTGGTTGGCGAGGCCGAACGCCGAGATGCCGTAGATGATGCCGAAATTGATCGCCTTGGCGCGCCGCCGGATCTCGCCCGGCATGTCCTTCACCGGCACGCCGAACATCTCCGACGCGGTCATGGCGTGGATGTCGAGCCCCTCCTGGAACGCCTGGCGCAGCGCCGGGATCTCGGCGATCTCGGCCAGCAGCCGCAGCTCGATCTGCGAATAGTCGGCGGAGATGAGAAGGTTGCCCTCTTCCGCCACGAACGCGCGGCGGATGCGCCGACCCTCCTCGGTGCGGACGGGAATGTTCTGCAGGTTCGGATCGGACGAGGACAGCCGCCCGGTGGTGGTGGCGGCGAGCGCATAGGAGGTGTGGACGCGCCTGGTTTGCGGATGCACGTAGTTTGGCAGCGCGTCGGTATAGGTGGAGCGCAGCTTCGCCAGCTGGCGCCATTCCAGGATCTTCTGCGGCAGCTTGTGGCCAGCCTCGGCCAGTTCCTCGAGCGCGGTCGCCTTGGTGGACCACATGCCGGTGGCGGTCTTGGTGCCGCCAGGCAGGCCCATGCGGCCGAACAGGATGTCGCCCATCTGCTTCGGCGAGCCGACGTTCAGCCGCTCGCCGGCCAGCTCGGCGATCTCGTCCTCCACCCGCGCCGCCCCTTGCGCGAACTCCGAGGACAGGCGCGCCAGCATGGCCTTGTCGATGGCGATGCCGCGCGCCTCCATGCGCGCCAGCACGCCGATCAGCGGCCGCTCCAGGGTCTCGTAGACGGTGGTCCGGCCCTCGGCGGCGAGGCGCGGCTTGAGCACCTGCCACAGGCGCAGCGTCACGTCCGCATCCTCGGCGGCATAGTCGGTGGCGGCCTGGAGCGCCACCTTGTCGAAGGTGATCTGTCCCTTGCCCTTGCCCGCCACCTCCGTGAAGGCGATCGGCTGGTGGCCGAGATGCAGCACCGACAGCTCGTCCATGCCGTGGCCGTTGCGCCCGGCATCGAGCGCGTAGGACATGCACATGGTGCAGTCGATGGGCGCCACCGCAATGCCGTGGCGCGCCAGCACCAATTGGTCGTACTTCACATTGTGCCCGATCTTGAGGACGCCCTCGTCCTCCAGCACCCCCTTGAGCGCGGCGATGGCCTCATGGCTCGGGATCTGGCCCGGCAGCAGGCCCTCGCTGAACAGGCCGTCGCCCGCCCCCTGGTGCAGAAGCGGGATATAGCAGGCCGCGTTGGGGCCGAGCGCCAGCGAGACGCCGACGAGGTCCGCCTGCATGGGATCGAGCGAATTGGTCTCGGTGTCGAAGGCGACATAGCCCTGGTCCGCCGCCTTGGCGCACCACGCCTTCAGCTCGCCGAGGTCGGTCACGGTGCGGTAGGCCTTGCGGTCCACGGGCATCGCGCGCGCCGCCTGGGCGCGGGCGCTCGCCAGCGCGGCGGGAGAGAGCTTGCCCGCCGCCTTGGCCTCCGCCGCCGTGCCGTCCGGCGCCGCGCCGGCATCGCCTGCCAAGGGCGCCGCTTCGGCCTCGGGCTCGGCGCCGGGCGCGAACAGGCCGCCGGAGGGCGCCAGCCTCGGGTCCGGGTCCACGGCCCCCGCCTCGACGCCATAGGCTTCCGCCACGCGCCGGGTGATGGTGGTGAACTCCATCGCCTTGAGGAAGGCGATGAGCTGCCGGGCGTCCGGCGCCTCCAGCACCAGATCGTCGAGCGGCACCTCGAGCGCCACGTCGCGCACCAGCGTCACCAATTGCTTGGAGATGCGCGCCGCCTCCTGGTTGGCGATCAGCGATTCGCGCCGCTTGGGCTGCTTGATCTCGCCGGCGCGGGCCAGCAGCGTCTCGAGGTCGCCAAAGTCGGCGATCAGCTGCGCCGCGGTCTTGACGCCGATGCCGGGCACGCCCGGCACGTTGTCGGTGGAATCGCCCGCGAGCGCCTGCACGTCGGTGACCTTCTCGGGCGGGACGCCGAAATATTCCAGCACCTCGCCGACGCCGATGCGGCGCTCGGGGCGCGCGCCGCGCCCGCCGCTCTCGCCCGAGGCGGGATCGTACATGGCGACCTTCGGCCCGATGAGCTGCATCAGGTCCTTGTCGGCGGAGACGATGAGCACGTCCGCGCCTGCCTTCACCGCCTGCTCGGTATAGGTGGCGATCAGGTCGTCGGCCTCGTAGCGCGCCTGCTCCACCGGGATCAGGCCAAAGGCGCGCACCGCCTCGCGCATGAGCGGAAACTGGGGGATCAGCTCCTCGGGGGGATCGGAGCGGTTGGCCTTGTAGGCGGGGTAGAGCTCCTTGCGGAAGCTGTCCTCCGACTTGTCGAAGATGATGGCGAGATGGGTCGGCGTGATGCCCACCGCGCCGTCGCGCACGAACTGGAACAGCTTGGTGCAGAACAGCCGCACCGCCCCGGTGGGCAGCCGGTCCGAGCGGAAATTGTACTTCCGGTCCTGGTTGATGGACTGGAAGTAGGCGCGGAAGACGAAGGAGGAGCCGTCCACCAGGAAGACGTGGTCACCGGGCTGGACGGGTCGGGGCGAGGGGGACATGGGCTTCCGGCGCTCGTGAAACGAAGGGGCGCACGATGCCCGAGGGGGGCGCGGCGAACAAGCCTGCCGGACGCCGCCCCCGCGCTTGACCTTTCGCGCGCACGGGTGCTGCTTGTCGGCGCGAGACAACAAGGTTCCGCACGAGGACAGAATGACCCCCGAAGAGCCGCCGCGCATCATGCTGCTCACCGGCGCATCCCGCGGCATCGGGCATGCGACGGTGAAGCGATTCTCGGCCGCGGGCTGGCGCGTCATCTCCTGCTCGCGCCACGCCTTTCCCGAGCAGTGCCCCTGGGGCGCGGGGCCCGAGGACCACATCCAGGTGGACCTTTCGAGCCCGCTGAGCACCAAGGCGGCGGTGGACGAGGTCAAGCGCCGCCTGCCGGACGGGCGGCTGCACGCGCTGGTGAACAACGCGGCCATCTCGCCCAAGGGCGCGGGCGGCTCGCGGCTCGGCACCCTCGACACCGATCTCGAGACCTGGGTCGACGTGTTCCAGGTGAATTTCTTCGCCCCCATCATCCTGGCGCGCGGGCTCTCGGCGGAGCTGGAGCGGGCGCAGGGCTCGGTGGTGAACGTCACCTCCATCGCCGGCTCGCGGGTGCATCCCTTCGCCGGGGCGGCCTACGCCACCTCCAAGGCGGCGCTCGCCTCGCTGACGCGGGAGATGGCGTCCGACTTCGGCCGGCGCGGCATAAGGGTCAATTCCATCGCCCCGGGGGAGATCGACACCGCCATCCTGTCGCCGGGCACGGAGAAGATCGTCGAGCAGATCCCCATGCAGCGCCTCGGCACCCCAGACGAGGTGGCGAAGATCATCTACGTGCTGTGCACCGAGACCTCCTCCTACCTCAACGGGGCGGAGATCCACATCAATGGCGGCCAGCACGTGTGAGCGGCCGGCGCCGGCTCACAGCCAGCCGCGCCACTTGAAGAAGACATATGGCAGGATGCCCGAGATCACCATGGCCACCAGCGCCGCCGGGTAGGCGTAGGTCCAGTCGAGCTCAGGCATGTGCTGGAAGTTCATGCCGTAGATCGAGGCGATCAGGGTCGGCGGCATGAGCACCACCGAGAGCACCGCGAAGATCTTGATGATGTTGTTCTGTTCCAGGCCCACCATGCCGATGGTGGCGTCCAGCAGGAACTGGAGCTTGTCGCCGAGGAACGCGGCATAGTCAGACAGGCCCGCCACGTCCCGGCTCATGGACTTGATGGCGGCCCGCTGATCCTTGGTCACCTCCGCCGCGTCGGTCTCGGTGCCGAGGAAGGAGAGCAGGCGCTGGAACGAGGCGAGGCTCTCGCGGGCGGAGGAGACGAGCCCTTCCTTGCGGCCGATCTGGGAGAGGATGGCGCGGTAGCGCTGGTTGGCACTCTCGCCCACGGGGCCGCGCTCGAAGATGCGGCGGGAGATACGCTCCACATCGGCGCCGATCTGCTCCAGCACGTCGGCCGCCCGGTCCACCACCGCATCGAGCAGATGCAGGAGCACGCCCTCGCCGTCCACGCTCTCGGGACAGGCCTTGCCCAGCCTGTGCTTCACGGTGGCGAACGGGCGCGGATCGCCGTACCGCACCGTGACCAGCAGCTTGGCGGTGAGAATGAAGCTGACGGCGGCGGCCACGGGGGTCTCGGTATCGGCGCCGCAGACGATGGCCGCGGTCATGTAGCGCGCGCCATTCTCGCTGTAGAGCCGGCTCGACTGCTCGATCTCGCCCATCTCCTCGCGGGTGGGGATCTCCACGCCGATGGCCTGCTCGATGATCTTGTCCTCGCCCTCGGTCGGCGAGACCAGATCGAGCCATACAAAACCCTGCGGCAGGGCGGCCGCATCCGGCACGGGAACCGCGATGAGGCTACCGTTCTCCGGGACATAGGCTGTGAGCATGGAAAATCCTCGGGACTCGGGGAGCGTCCTCGCAGAGCACGCGCCGACCTGCTTGCGATGCAAGCTGATCGGATAACGCGTTCTCCATTCTTAACCTAGAGGGCGATGCGCCGATCAGATTGAGTCCATCTGATCGGATCGCGCTCTGGCGCGCTCCTTGTCCGGAGAAATCGGGCGGCGGCGGCGCCCCCGCGCTCGCTTCATCGCCGTCCCATCAGGCCCGTGCGGCGGCCGGTCCGCCGTCGGGCGCAGGCGCCCCTCAGGCCGCGAAATACTCGATGTCGCGCAAGGTCACGATACGCTTCTGCGCGCCCTCGGCCTCGGCGGCCCGCTTGTCGCTGCTCTGGTGCGCCGCGGCGGCCACGGCCGAGATTCCGATCGCGCCCCACTGGGACGCCTGCTGCGCCTGGGCGCGCTTCAGTTCGGCTTCACGGCGCTGGCTGAGCCCTTGCGACGGCTGTTCGGTCGACATGTCCCTCTCCTGATCCCAGCGCCCCGATACGTGGAACGCCTTACTGCAAGACCTCTCTCAGATGGCCATGGACTGCGTCAAAACTGTGCAATCGCTGCGGCCACCCGAAGGTCATTCCACGATCAGAGAGCCAAATGCTTGCGAAATAGCGAATCTTTCAAGCATTGGCGGCGCTGTGCTGCATTTTTGCAACACTGGTTGAGAAGACGTATCCGACGCAACGGCATCCCCTTCAAGCACGGCGGTGCATGGGTTAATCCATGTATCGATCCTTTTTCGATTCCCCTCTTCGGAGGGTTGAGAGACGCACGAGGCGCAGATGATGTGGCGGGCGGTTGGGGCACTTCTGCTCGGTTTGATGCTCGGTGGCTGCGTGTCGGAGACACTGGCGCCCACCCCCGAGACGGCCCTGAAGCCGCGCGACAAGCAGCTTCTCGCGCAGGCGCCGTATCCCAAGGTGAAGCCGGAGGGCAGGCTCGCCCGGCACATCGTCGACTATCCGACCGGCAAGAAGCCGGGCACGATCATCGTCGATACGCCCAACAAGTTCCTCTATCTGGTCGAGGACAAGGGTAAGGCGATCCGCTACGGCGTGACCGTGGGCGAGGAGAGCCTCGCCTTCCGCGGCCAGGCGAAGGTCGGCCGCAAGACCGAATGGCCGAGTTGGACCCCGACCCCGGAGATCCACCAGCGCATTTCCGGCCTGCCGGCTTATGTGGGGCCGGGTCCGCACAATCCCATGGGCGCCCGCGCGCTCTATCTGTACCAGGGCAGCCGCGACACCCTGTTCCGCATCCACGGCACGAACCAGCCCGAGCTGCTCGGCCAGGCCATCTCCTCGGGCTGCATCCGCATGCTGAACGAGGATGTGATCGACCTCTACAACCGCGCGCCCGTCGGCGCCGACGTGGTGGTTCTCTGATCGTCACCCGCTTCGAGCGGGGACGGATGCACTGAGGGCGCGGCTTCGGCCGCGCCTTTTTGCTGTGCGGGCCGGCGCGCCGTCCGGGGCAGTGCCCGCGCGGCGCGGCCGAGGGGGCGGGCCGTCGGTCCGCCGGTGACGCTGGCGCACGCCGCCGCGCTCGCCCTCGCGCCGCCCGGCCCGCGTCCCGCGCGCGGATCGGGATATGCTCGCTCTTTCTTGACCTTAGAAGGGGAGCCCCCGAGCAGGCCGGAGCCATGTTCGCGGGAAGCGCGCAGGGCGGCGATCTGCCCGCCAGACGGATGGCGCCCTACCCGCCTCCGGCCGCGCCGGCCGGCGTGCCGGATTGGGCGCCCTTCGGATCGGCGGCGGGCGCGGCGCCCCGGGCCGGGCCGTCCTTCCGCCCGCTTCTGGCGCCGGCGCCTTTGGGTCCCGCATCCTGGGCGGCCACGCCTTTGGGCGCGGTCCCCTTGCCGTCCGCCCCCTTGCCGTCCGCACCCTTGCCGTCCGCCCCCTTGCGGGCGGCGCCGCCCGCCGCATTCCGGCCCGCAGCGCCCGCCTGCGGCTTGGCGCCGGAGGCACTCGCGCGCCCGGCCGCGTCCTGCGCCCGCTCGGCGGCGACCGCCGCCGCCGGCTCCGTGCCCTCGCCCGCGCTCGGCACCTCGGCCTCCTCGTCCGCGGCGCCGGACGCCGGTGCCGCCTCGGCGGGCCTGGGCTTCGGCACTGGTGCGGCCACCACGGGCTTGTCCTGGATCTCCCAGCGGCACAGCTTGTAGTCGTTGCGCCGCGCGGCGATGTCCACGTGGATGTGATCCTCGTGATAGCCGTCCGACCCCGGCCCGAGCACGGTGGAGAAGCGCCGGCAGGCGCTGTCCTTCATGAGGTTCTGCAGGCTCAGCGGAAAGCCGCCGCCCTCGACCTCCAGCCGGCGGCGGTCGGCCACCTCGAACCCGCCCACGTCCAGCGCATTGCCGTAGCCATGCTCGCTCATGCGCGCGCCGAGCACGCGGTTGCGCGGGCGGCAGTCATAGGACGCCGCCACCTTCACCGCCTCCACCCGCGTGCCGAGGGCGGCCACCGCCGGCGCCACGTCCTCGCGCACCCAGGCCGCCACCGCCAGCACGGTCTCGCAGCGCAGGATCGCGGCCGGCTTCAGCGCCGCCATGCGCCCGTCCTTGAGCCGGATGGCGCTGAGCCGCACCGGATCGGCGAGGTCGCAGCCGGGCTTGGAGGTGAAATCGGGCTCGATCTCGGCGGCGATGGCGCCCGCCTCGACCAGCGCCACACAGGCCGCCGGAAGCCGTGCCGGCCGGGCTGGCGCGGGCGGCGCCTCGCCCGCCGGCCGCGGCGTCGGCAGGGGCGTCGGCAGGGGCGCGGAGGCGGGGGGCAAGGAGGCGATGGCGGGCGCCTGCGGCGCGGCCGGCGGATCGGCGAGGGCCGCCGGCGCCGGCCCGAACAGAGGCGGAAAGGCAAAGGCCGGCGGCGCCTGCGGCGCGGGCGCGGCGCGCGCCTCCTGCTGCCGCTCCGCCTCGGCGTCCAGCTCCAGGAGCTCCGGCGGGCGCGGGCGCGGCAGGGGCGCGACATCGGTGGACAGGCGCGGCCGGGCGGCCGGCCGCGCCGGCGGCCGGGGCCCGGGGAGCGGGGCGGAGGGCACCGAGGCGGCGGAGGGGGAGGCGGCGGGCGCCTCGGGCTTGGGCGGCGGCAGCGGCGCCTGCGCACGCGCCGCCGTTCCCGCGATGGTGATCGCGGCCGCCGCCAGAAGCACCTTGAGGCCGGGCGCGCCGCCGGCCCCTGGACGGCATCGCGATGTCAATTGCGCCATGCTAGGAAACCTGAAGCCGATCCGCCGGGAAGGCAACAAGCGGGCCGGTGGTCGAACCCGCCCGCGGGGAACGGCCGGCCGGTGCCGCGAGGGGCGTCACTGCCACGGACCGGGCGCTTTGGCTACCGCCGATCGCGCCGCGCCCGCCCGCGGGAGGGCCCCGGCGCACAGGGGGATGGGGCACCATGCGGGACCTGAAGGCGCTGCTGTTCGACAAGGACGGCACCTTGGTGGACCTCGACCGGACCTGGGGCCCTGCCGCCGGGTTCGTGATCCAGACCCTCGCCGCCGGCGATGCCGCCGCCGCGGCGCGGCTCGAGGCGGTGAGCCATTTCCTGCCCGACGAGGCGCGCTTCCTGCCGTCCTCGCCGCTGGTGGCGGGGTCCGCGGCCCATTTCGGGCCGCTTTGGGCGCAGACCCTGGACCGGGAGGCGAGCGCGGACTTTCTCAGCCTCATCGACGCTTTGTTCGCCGAGGCCGGACTGCGGTATCTCACCGCCATCGGCCGGCCCCGCGCGGTTCTGGAGCGGCTGCATGGGCGCGGGCTCGATCTCGCCATCGTCACCAACGACGCCGAGGCGAACGCCCGGCAGCAGGCCGAGGCGCTGGGCCTCGCGCCGTTCCTGCGGGCGGTGCACGGCTATGATTCGGGCTTCGGCCCGAAGCCGGCGCCGGGCATGGTGCTGGCGGTGGCGCAGGCGTTCGGCCATGCGCCAGCGGACCTGGCCGTGGTGGGCGACAGCGCCTACGACCTCGCGGCCGCGCGCGGCGCGGGCGCCCGCTTCATCCTGGTGCGCTCGGGCCCGGCGCCGGTGGAGCAGCTCTGCCAAGATGCCGACGCGGTGGTGGACAGCGTGGACGACCTGCCCGCGCTGCTTGCGCTCTAGCGCCGGATCGGCGCTCCCGACCGGGGACGGGCTTGCCAAGCGGCAGTCCGCGCGCGCAAAACCTTGGTCGCGGCGCCGATTGCTCGCAGCGGGCCCCCCCGCCCGTCGCGCCCCACCCGGTGCCGAACGGCCATGCTGGATACACGCACGCGATGATCAAACGCCGGCTCTATACGGAAGAGCGCCAATCTCCGCTCGCGCAGTGGAGCTTCCGCCTCGTCCTATTTTCCGTGCCGGTGATCTTGCTGTCGGCCGGGCTCTACCGCCTGGGCCTTCTGGAGTTCCGCCCGGCGGTGACGACGCTGGTGGTGGGCCTTGCGATGGCGCTTCTCGGCGGCATTCTCGGCACCGTGGCCTTCTTCATCATCTGGGAGAGCGGCTGGCGCGGCATCGGCAAGGCCATGGCGAGCGCCGCCATCGCCTTCGTGCTGGTGGCCGGCCCGGCGGCGGTGCTGGCGCGCGGGCTCGTGCTGCCGCGCCTCGCCGACATCACCACCGACCTCGAGGACCCGCCGCGCTTCCATGCGCTGGCGCTGGCGCGGCCGCGCGAGGCGAACCCGATCGCGTACCAGCCCAGCGACCCGCCGGGCGCCCAGCGCGCCGCTTATCCCGCCATCAAGCCGCAGGACCTGAGCGCGACCCCGGAGGAGGCGTTCAACGGCCTCCTCGCGCTGATCCAGAAACGGCGCTGGCGCATCATCGACGCCACACCGCCGCGCGGGGCGCGGCGCGACGGGCGCATCGAGGCGGTGGCCACCTCGCCGGTCATGGGCTTCCGCTCCGACGTGGTGATCCGCATCCGCTCCACCCCCAAGGGCGCGCGGGTGGACGCCCGCTCGGCCTCGCGCTATGGCGAGCACGACCTCGGCTCCAATGCTGAGCGCATCGAGAGCCTATTGGCCGAACTGTCCAGCGAGCGCCGCAAGCAACGCTGAAAAGGCCAGCGCTGAGCAGACCGAAGCCGCCGCTTTTATCTGGGGCGCACCGCCACCGCTTTGCTGCAGATCGCGTCCTATTTCTTCGTGATTGGCATCATCTGGTTCGTGGTGGACGCCTTCCTGATCCCGGGCCTGGTGCGCGCGCGCCAGGACGAGGTGCGCCGGCGCATCGCCTTCGAGATGCTGGGGCCGGATCCGCGCACCAGCGTCCCCTCGGTGGGGCCCGGTTGACATCGCGCGGGTGATGCGGCGGCCCCGCGCGCCGACGCCCCGCGCTGCGGCGCGGCGCGGATCGTCCGAAGGGTGAGGATCCGCGTTGGCGCAGACCGCGCGGTCGGGCGCCGGCAGGCGGCGGCGCGCCCGGTCAGGGCTGCAGGGCGAAAGACAGGCGCGAGCGCACCACGAAGGCGTCGCTGTCGCCGCCCGCGACGAAGGTCCGGCCGGCCGCCGGCACCAGAAGGGGCGCCGACGCGCTCTCATAGCCGTAATAGAGCGCCTCGAGGCCCGCGCTCATGCCGCGGCCGAGCTTCGCCTCGACGCCGCCGCCGATGACGAAGCCCCACAGGGTCTCGTCCGCGCCGAAGGCGAGCGCCGCCCCGCCGAGGCCGCCGGCCCCGCCGGGCGGCGGCAGCGCCGCGCCGCCATCGGCGCCGTTGCCGCCATTGCCGCCGAACACCGCGCTGGTCGCCTTGCTGCGGGTGGCCGCCGCGCCCGCAGTGCCATAGATCATGAATTGGGGACCGGCCCAGCCGAGCCGGGCGCGCAGCGTGCCGAAATAGGGATTGGCGCCGCTGGAGCTGAGGTCGAAATCGGCCTCAGCGCCGAGAATGAAGTTCTGAAGCTGAATATTATAGCCCGCATGGACGCCGCCTGCGATCGCGGCGGTCTGATCGAGGCCCGCAAAGGCGACACCGCCGCCGCCGCCGCCGCCGCCATCGATGCCGCGCACACCCGCGCCGCCATTCTGGCCGGGCGCGAGCGCCGTCGATCCGATGCCCTCCGAGCCGGGATAGAGCGCGCCCACATGGCCGCCCACATAGAATCCGGACCAATCGGCGGCCGATGCGGCGCCCGCCACATCGCTCTGGCCGGGATAGAAGCTCAGCCGGCCGCGCACGGTGAAAAAATCGTCGGGCAAAGCGAAGCTGCCGGTGCCGAGATCGAATGCGTAATAGAGCGCCTCGACGCCGATACCCACCGCAGGCGCCAGCCGATATTCAGCCCCCACGCCGCCCACAAAGCCGGCCTGCGTGGTGCCGTCAACGCCGACGATGCGGGTGCCGAACCCGTTGCCGCCCGCGCCGCCGTCGCCGCCCGGCCCGCCATTGCCCCCATTGCCGCCGTTGCCGCCCACGAAGACGCCGCCCACGCCGCCGTTCAGGGACACCACCGCCAAGCCCGCGGTGCCATACAGGAGGAACTGATCAGTCCCGTAGCCGAGGCGAACCCGCGCGCTGCCCAGGACCGAATCCACCGGGCCGAGGCTGTTGATATCCGCCTCGAGGCCGTAGACGAGGTTGCCCCGCTGCCAGTTGTAGCCGGCATAAAGCCCCTGATACCACGTGGGGCCGTCGATCTCGCCCAGGGCGATGCCGTTCTGGACGCCGGCGCCGCCGAATGGCGGGACCACGGGCGGGACCACGGGGCCATTGATCACGGAGAGATCGTCGCCGCCGAGGAGCGCGCCGGTCTGGGTTCCGAAATAGAAGCCCGCCCAAGTGGGGGCCGGCGGCCACGCCTTGTAGACCGGCTTGGAAAGATCCGCCGCGCCCGCCGCGCCGGCCCCGACCATGCCGGCGACCGCCACCATCGTGCCGAGGTGCAGGAACTTCATCTGGCTGCCCCTTTTGAATTCCACCGAAACCTTACCCCATCTGGCGTTGCGAGGCGGCGACGACCAGCGCGGAGGGAGCCGCTTGCGGGGGCGTGCGATACTTCCGCCACAACCGGAAGCGGGTCCCCTCCGCCCGCCACGTCTCCGGTTGCGCGCTACCGATCAGGCGCCGGCTCCGGGGCTTTGCGCCGCCCTCGGCGCCGCTTTTGAACCCGAGCCTGCAATCGGGATAGGGCCCGGGCGCTGTGTCCGTGCCCCCCGGGGCGATCAATTGGAGCCGCCGCCCGCGCCGCCTTTGCCGCCCACCCCGCCGCTCGACCCGCCGCCACCGGCGCCGCCTTTGCCGCCGCCGGGACCATAGCCGGCGGCACCGCCCTTGCCGCCCACGCCGCCGCTGATGCTCGGCCCGTCGGCACCGGCGCCGCCGGCTCCCCTGCGGCCTGCCGCGCCGGGCAGATCACCCACGAAAGGCCCCGCGCCGCTGATGGCCTCGAGATAGGCGGCGCAATCCTCCGGCATGTAATCGTTCGACGTGGCGCGCCCCTGGGTTCGCATCAGGCGCACGCAGTATTTCACCAGATCGGGATCATTGAGATATTCGGGCGGAAGGCCCGCCATGCCCGGCGCGCCGCCGGCGCCACCGGCCGCGCCGGAGGCGCCGCCCTGGCCACCCGGCAATCCGGGAAGACCTCCGCCGTCTCCGCCCCGGCCCGGCTGGCCGGACTGCGCCGCCTGAGCAAGACGCATGGCAGCGGCGGGCATCTGCTGCGCGCGCGCGGACGCGCCCGACGCCGAAGGCGCGACATCAGCCGCACGCGCGGCAGCGGGCGCGGCGAGAAGCGTGGGCGCGAATGACGCGGCGACGACGCCCGGCGCCAGCGCGACCGCAAAAACAGTGAGAATTCTCATGGGACGCTCTCCTGGAGGACGCACTGCATGAAGGGGACGCGTGTTGTGCGACCGGGACCTGCCGCAAGGACCGGCGCCGGGTAAGGCCCGTCCCGGGGACCGCGCGCATCCGGGCGCACGCAGATGGGCTGGCCGCGGCGGGCGGGCTGGCGGTCATCCTTCGGCCGCTCACACCGTCCCGTCGGGGATCACCCGACACTGCGGTGCGCGAGAACCATCCAAGCCGACACCGCCAAAGCGGACACCGTCGAAGCCGCGCCGCCAAGACCAAGGCGACAAAGCCAAGCCTCCAAAGCGAGGCCGCCCGCTTGGGCGGGACGGCAGATCCCGGCGCGGACAAGCCGCGCCGGACCCTGCTCTGCTCGGGCTCAGAAGGCGCTGCCGCCCGCGCCGCCGGACCCGCCCGTGCCGCCGAACGAGCCGGCGCCACCGCCACCTCCGGAGCCGCCCTTGCCGCCGCCCACCGCCGAGCCGCCGCCGCCGCCGGACCCGCCCGACCCGCCATAATAACCGGCGCCGCCCGTGCCGCCCGAGCCGCCCTTGGAGCCCTTGCCCACGGCCGAGCCGCCGCCGCCGCCGCCGCCGCCGTAGCCGCCCGAATAGCCGGCGCCGCCGGCGCCGCCGCTGCCGCCCTGGCCCTTATAGCCGCCCGAGCCGCCGGAGCCGCCGCCCCCGCCCTTGCCGCCGTAATAGCCCCCGCCGCCGCCGCCGCCGCCGCCGCCAGCACCGCCCATATAGCCGGCGCCGCCGCCGCCGCCAGCGCCGCCCTTGCTCTGGCAATTATAGGGATTGCCAGTCGAGGTGTAGCATGTATAGGCGGACGCGCTCTGCGTCCAGATCAGCATCGCGGCCGCGGAAAGGGCAGCGATCACGAGACTGTTCCGCGTCATATGCTTGATATTGGCCATGACAATCTCTGATTATTGGGTGCAGGGAACCGTTTTATTTGACAAGACGCGCGTATGCGGACGTGTCGACGCCCACCTGCACAGGCTGCAGTTTAAGTTATCCCTCGAACATTGCCGCGCCCGGCACGGTTACTGGGATAGCCCGATTGTAATGGGGCGCTCGGGGCGCGGCATCATCCGTTTGGTGGAAACGACGATCATTTCGGACGCCGGACGCGGTTCTCGGGGGGGGGGGGGGGGGACCCGAATTGGAGGAACAGACGATTTAGCTCTACGATACAGAGGGTTGATGGCCGCTCCGGCCCTGACCAGGCCGCCGAAACCGTCTGCCCCCGGACAGGATAGGCCCGAAGTATTTCAAAGTTTTGACCGTCACCCGGCAAAATTTTGGAAGTTTTCTGGGGTGAAATACATGCGATCTTCACCTGAATACTACCGCCCTTACTCAAATAGCGCGCAGCTACGGCCGGCGCGCCCGCTGGGCGGCGGCGCGGCTGGTTCCGCGCGCGGTTCGAGGGGCGCGGTCGCAGAATGGCTGGTCCGGGGATGCGGGGCGCAGGCGGGCCGCGGATTCCGGCGCCTGCCGCCGGGCGCGCCGGCTTTCTCTCGCGGCGCCTGGAGCCCACGCGGGAGCGGAACGCCCCCTACCCGGCCCCCGCCAGGCGCGGCGGCCGGCGGCAGGGCTCAGGCTGCGCATGCTCCGGCGCCCGCAGTTCGCGGGCCATCGAACCGGCCGCGCCAGGCGGCACGGGTCTGCGGGCGTGCCGCCTCAGGTGCGCAAGAGGTGCGGACCTGCCGTCAAGCCGGCGCGCGGCCGGATCAGGCCATCTCGCTCACGCTCTTGCGCTCGTTGCGCTTGCGCTCGTTGGGGTCGAGGAAGCGCTTGCGCAGGCGGATCGACTTGGGCGTCACCTCCACCAGCTCGTCGTCCTGGATCCAGGCCAGCGCGCGCTCCAGCGTCATGCGGATCGGCGGGGTGAGGCGCACCGCCTCGTCCTTCGAGGTGGTGCGGATGTTGGTGAGCTTCTTGCCCTTCAGCACGTTCACTTCCAGGTCGTTGTCCCGGTTGTGCACGCCCACCAGCATGCCCTGATACACCTTCCAGCCCGGCTCGATGATCATCGGGCCGCGGTCTTCCAGGTTCCACAGGGCATAGGCCACCGCCTCGCCCGGCTCGTTGGCGATCAGAACGCCGTTGATGCGGCCGGCGATCTCGCCCTTATAGGCGGCGTATTCGTGGAACAGCCGGTTCATGATGGCGGTGCCGCGGGTGTCGGTGAGCAGTTCCGACTGGTAGCCGATGAGGCCGCGGGTGGGGGCGTAGAACACCAGGCGCTGGCGGTTGCCGCCGGAGGGGCGCATCTCCACCATCTCGGCGCGGCGCTCGCTCATCTTCTGCACCACGACGCCGGAATATTCCTCGTCCACGTCGATCAGCACTTCCTCGATCGGCTCCAGCACGGCGCCGGTGGCCTCGTCCTTCTGGAACACCACGCGCGGGCGGGAGACCGCGAGCTCGAAGCCCTCGCGGCGCATGGTCTCGATCAGCACCGCGAGCTGCAGTTCGCCGCGGCCGGACACGAAGAAGGAATCCTTCTCGCTCGATTCCTCGATCTTCAGCGCCACGTTGCCTTCCGCCTCGCGCAGCAGGCGGTCGCGGATCACGCGGCTCGTCACCTTGTCGCCCTCGGTGCCGGCGAGCGGACTATCGTTGACGATGAAGGTCATGGTGACGGTGGGCGGGTCGATGGGCTGGGCCGCCAGGGGCGCGCTCACCTCGAGCGCGCAGAAGGTGTCCGCCACCGTGCCCTTGGACAGGCCGGCGATGGCGACAATGTCGCCCTGCACGCCCTCCTCGATGGGCTGGCGCTCGATGCCGCGGAAGGCGAGGATCTTGGAGACCCGGCCCTGCTCCACCAAGGATCCGTTCTGCGCCAGCACCTTGATGGGCTGGTTCGGCTTGATGGAGCCGGAGGTGATTCGCCCGGTGATCATGCGGCCGAGGAAGGGGTTGGCTTCCAGAAGCGTGCCGATCATGCGGAACGGGCCGTCGTCGACCGTGGGCTCGGGCACGTGCTTCAGCACCAGGTCGAACAGCGGCGCCATGCCCTGGTCGGACGGGCCCTCGGGCTTGTCGGCCATCCAGCCGTTGCGCCCCGAGCCGTAGAGGATGGGGAAGTCGAGCTGCTCGTCCGTGGCATCGAGCGCCGCGAACAGGTCGAACACCTCGTTCACCACCTCGGTGATGCGGGCGTCGGAGCGGTCCACCTTGTTGATGGCGACGACGGGCTTGAGGCCCACCTTCAGCGCCTTGCCGACCACGAACTTGGTCTGCGGCATGGGGCCCTCGGCGGCGTCCACCAGCACGATGGCGCCGTCCACCATGTTCAGGATGCGCTCCACCTCGCCGCCGAAATCGGCGTGGCCGGGGGTGTCGACGATGTTGATGCGCGTGTCCTTCCAGACCACCGAAGTGGCCTTGGCCAGAATGGTGATGCCGCGCTCCTTTTCCAGGTCGTTGGAATCCATCACCCGCTCGGCCACCCGCTGGTTCTCGCGGTAGGACCCCGACTGCTTGAGCAGTTCGTCGACGAGCGTGGTCTTGCCGTGGTCGACGTGGGCGATGATGGCGATGTTGCGCAGCTTCATGGGCCGTCCAGCACAAAAACGCGGGTCCGATGTCCTCGGGCCCGCGACGATGGGGGATGTTTTGCGGCGCAAAATACACACAAACGCCCGGAGATCAATGCGGCGCGGCCGGCGGGGGCGCCCAAGGGCCCCGCCGAAGGCCCCTGCCTGCGGCGCACAATCGCGCCGCCAGCCGCGGCCAAATCCACCCAAGCCATTGCGCCCGCACCCACACCGGGCCAAGAGTGCGCCGGCTTCCTCCATCCCTGCCTTGGGCGGCGAGACGCATGTATCTTCACGGCCAGTTCTTCTTCGGCGCCTTCGTGAGCCTGTTGTGCGTGGTGGTCCAGGCCTTCGCCACCGTCCTCGTCCTGCGCATGACGCGCAAGGCCGGCCGGCATCTGCCGCGGCGCCATCCGGTACCGGCCCTCACCGCGCTGATGGCGATCGGCGGCACGCTGCTCACCGCGACCCACTTCGTCGAGGTCGGCATCTGGTCGCTCGCCTACGCTGCCGTCAGCGAGACCCGGCTCCAGGACACCTATTATCTCGCCTTCGCCAACTTCACGACGCTCGGCGCATCGATCGATCCGAATGCCGACTGGCGCCTGCTCGGCCCCATGTCGGCGGCGAACGGCATGCTGCTGTTCGGTTGGTCCACGGCGGTGCTGTTTGCGGTGCTCTCGCGCACCATGGCGGTCCTGCGGCTGCGCTGAACGCGCGGGCGGCCCGCAACACGCGGTTTGCGGCTTGGCCGCTGGCGCGGTAAGCACTAGCCATGACGCAGGCATCGGATCCTTTTTTCTGCGAGGACGGCATGCCGCCGCGGCTGCCGCCCGACGCGGCGCGCCGCGTCGCCAAGCGCCTCGCCGATCATCCGATCATGGGCGTGCTGCCCTCCGAGGTGCTCGCCGATCTGATCGCCGGCGGCGCCTGCGTCAGCTTCGCGCCGGGCGAGATCATGATCGGCCGTGGCGAGACCAGCGACTTCGCTTTGCTCCTGCTCGAGGGCACGGCGCTCGTTTTCATCGACACGCCCTATGACAACGTCCACCTCGCGGAAGTCCATGCCCCGGCGGTGGTGGGCGAGGTGGCAACCTTCACCGGCGTGCCCCGCACCGCCCATGTGAAGGCCGTGACCGCGGTCAGCGCGGTGCGCATCGGCGCCCGGGCCTTGAAGGATGCCGGCCTCGCCCATCCCACCTTCCTCGAAGCGGCGCTGAGGCAGATCGGCGGCCGGCTCGAGACCTTCAACCGGGCGGTGGGCTTCTATTCCAGCGCGCTCAACGCGCTGGAGCGCCACGACTTCGACATGCGGCTCCTGGACGACCTGCGCAACCCGCTGCCGGAGCTCGCCAATTTCTCCCTCTCCTTCCGGCGCCTCGCCGAGGAGATCATGGTGCGGCAGGCCCTGCGGCGGGAAATGGAGAGCGCCACCGCGATCCAGCGCGCCATGCTGCCTGAACCGATCGAGCCCGCCGACCTCGGCGGCCGCGCCGAGATCCAGGCGTGCATGCGCCCCGCCAAGGAGGTGGGGGGCGACTTCTACGACATGTTCCTGCTCGCGGACGGGCGCCTCGCCATGAGCGTCGGCGACGTGTCCGGCAAGGGCGTTCCGGCGGCGCTTTTCATGAGCGCGACCCAGACCGCCCTGCGCTACGTGCTGCGGCGCGAGAGCGACCTCGCCGCCGCCATCGGCATCGTCAACGAGCTTTTGTGCGCCACCAACAGCGAGAGCATGTTCGTGACGCTGTTCTGCGCCGTGCTCGACCTCGACGACGGGACGCTCGATTACTGCAATTGCGGCCACCTGGACGTCATGGTCCTGCGCCGGGACGGCGGCTGCGACCTGCTGGCGCCCTCAGGCATGGCGGTCGGCATCCTCGACACCGCGCGCTTCCGCTCCGAGCGGGTGCGGCTCGCCCCAAGCGAGCGCCTGTTCCTGTTCACGGACGGGCTGACCGATGCCGCCGATCCGACCGACGACCAGTTCGGCGAGGCCCGGCTCCATGCCGTCACCATGGCGGCGCGGGCGCTGCCCAATGCCGCCTTCGTGGATCACGTCCTGGCCGCGGTGGAGCAGTTCACGCGGGGGGCGGCGCCATTCGACGACATCACCGTCCTCGCACTCACCTATGGCGCGCCGGCGGCGGCCCAGCCCCCGGCATAGGACGCGATGGGACGCGGGACCCGCGATCGGCGCCGCCTGGTCGACGAACGCCTCTGGCGGGCTGAAGGGCGGCCGATGCGGCTCCGGCTCCGGGCGCCTCCCGTGCCGGGCGCGCGCAGGCGCGCTAGGGTCCGGCCGCCTCGGGCGGGAACAGGTCCTGCTCCGCGGCGAGCAGGATCAGGTCGCTCAAGGTGAAGTGGTCGAACGGGCGTCCCGGCGTGTCGGGCAGGCCCCGTCCCATCAGGCCGCACAGGGTCGCGGCGACGATGTGGCTGCCCACCGGGCCGAGCCGCACGCCGGCCGGGCCCTCGGGATCTCCCGCCTCCGCCAGAATGTAGAACCACAGCGGCGTCGCCTGCGCGAACGGGGCGGCGGCCTCCCGCTGGCTCTGCGGCAGCGCCGCGAGCAGCCGCGCGCCGGACAGCGGGGCGAGGCCGAGATGGGCCGCCACGGCCTGGCCCGTGGGCAGGCCCAGCCGGTAGCCTTCCAGGAGTTGGCGGCGCGCCAGCGTGCCGGCGGCGGCCGGGGCGCCGGCGATGCGGGAGTCGATGGCACGGGCGCGCTGCGGCGCCAGAGCCTCCAGCGGCAGGAAGCCTTCCCAGGCGATGATCCAGTGCTCCGGCAGGGCGTCGTAGCCCCGGCCCGCGGTGCCGAGCACGAGGCGCGTGCCGAGCGCGCCGCGCTCCACGTTGCGATAGCGGCAATTGTAGTCGTAGCTCGGCCGCGCCATGGTGGGGGCGAGCACGAAGGCGGCGGCAGCGAACTCCGCCGGCACCGATGCCCGCGCCCCTGCCCCGAGCGCGGCACGCGTCCGTGCCGCCGCCAGCACCTGCGGATCGCACAGGCGCGGCAGCAGGTCGTTCAGCACCATCCAGCGGTAGCGCTCGCGCAGCGCGAGCCGCGCCTCCTGGAAGGTGAGGCCGTCGCCCACCAGCGTGTTGTGGGCCTTCAGGAACGCCACGTGAAGCTGGCTCATCACCAGCATGGCGTCGTTGCGCGGGTCGCCCACGCGGGCGACGCGGTCGCGGCCGGGATCGAGGCTGCGCGGCTGGCGCGGCAGGTCGTTGGCGTCGGCCTTGCGCGGGGGGCCGGCAACGCCCGCCGGCGCCGGCGCGACGCGCCCGAGCAGCATGCGCCGCACGTCCTGCGGATCGCGCGGGGCGTCGTAGATGCTCTCGAGGTCGAGGGCGCCCGCCCGCCGGTTCACCAGCAAATCGAGGCACTCCATGGGCGCGCTCTCGGACGGGCGGGCCGGAAGGCCGGCCGGCCGGCGCTGCCATACCAGATCGTTGAGCACGAAGGCCGTCAGATAGGTGTAGGCGGCCGGCAGGTCGCCGTCGCCGGCGCATTTGCGGCGCGGCTCGCGATCGATCACCTCCCCCTCCGCCATGGCTTCGGCGAGGGCGAGCAGCCTGTCGAGGGTGCGCGAGCCCTCGGGCAGGCGGTGCGCCGGTGCGGCGAGGTCCGGGAACAGCCGCGAGAATCCCTGCTCGCGCGGCTGCGCGCCGGCCTCCAAGGCGAGCGAGCGCACGCGCTCCACGATGGCGTCCCGGGTGGTCGGCCGCAAATGGTCGCGGTCCATGTTCTGCGGCCTCTTGACTACCTTCATCCACGTCTCCGCCGCTGGGCGCCGCTGGAGACGGGCGCCGACGCGCGGCACCCGCAGGCGAACACGGAGCGCCGCACCCAGGCATCCTGCAAATGGGGGATGACCCGCCTGGGGTTGCCTTGCACCCTTCGGCCGATGTGCAATGCTGGGCCGTGGCGGTGTCGTGTGCCGGGCGTGGCGTTGTGCCTGCATCCCTGCGGGAGCGGATGCCGCAGCGGGGCCCCGGTGCATCCGCACTTGGTGCCAGCCTGACGTTCGACCATGAAGCGCGGCGGAGAGCGGGATCCGGCGCGCGCCAACCAGGGGCGGTCATGAGCGATCTCGATGAATATTCCCGTCTTCTCAATGACGTCTACGAGTACAGCGTGGACCCCGCGCAGTGGGGAATCGTGCTGGAGAGCGTCACCCGCTTCATCGATGGGCGGGTCGGCCAGCTGGCGGTGTTCAGCCTGAAGCAGCAGCGCAAGCCCACCTGGCGCGTGTGGGGCCACGACCCCATGGCCTACCGCACCTTCCTCTATCGCCACGCCACCGAGGACCCGCGTCTGTCCTACATCCTCTCCAATCCCGGCCGGGTGATCTGCGGCGAGGACGGGGTGGACGCCGATCAGTTCCGCGCCTCCGCCTTGTTCCGCGAGGTGGTGGAGCCCATGGACATCGAGCATTCGCTGGTCTCCTACTTCGCGCAGGAAGCCGATGTGATGGCCACCATCGCCGCCATGCGCGGCCGGGCCAAGGGGCCGTTCGGCGCGCCGGAGAAGCAGAAGCTCGGCCTCGTGGTGCCGCATCTGCGCCGGGCGTTCGAATATTACGCCATCCTCGATGAAGCCAAGGCGAAGGTGGACGACATCGGCGCCGCGCTCGACATCGTCGACGCCGGCATCTTCCTCGCCGACGCGGACCTGCGCGTCGCCCACGTGAACCGGGCGGGCGAGGCCATGCTGAAGGGCGGCGAGATCACGGTGCGCGCGGGCAAGCTCGCCTTGCGCGACGCCCGCGCCACCCGCCAGCTGGCGCAATCGGTGGCGCACGCGCTCGCCGCCCGCCGCGGCGAGGCCGAGCTCGCCCATGCCGACCACATGGAGCTGGAGCGCGAGGACCCGGACGAGGCGCCCTATCGCCTCTCGCTCCATCCGCTGCCGCAGGTGCAGGGCAAGGTGAACCTCACGCTGCGCTCGCAGATCGCCGTGGTGGTGCGCGCCCCCGGGCGCGGCGCGGCGGACGCGGCGCGGCGCCTCGCCACCGGCTTCACGCTCACGCCCGCGGAAGCCGCGCTCGCCGCGGCGCTGGCGGTGGGCGCCTCGCTCGCCGATTTCGCCGAGCAGCGCGGTGTCGCCCTGTCCACGGCACGCAGCCAGCTGAAGGCGCTCTACGAGAAGACCGACACCCGCCGCCAGGGCGAACTGGTGGCGCGCCTGCGCGAGAGCCTCGACCTTACGCTCGCCTGAGGCGTGCGGTCGCAGATGGCCAGCGGCAGCGCAACACGCCCGTCAAAGGCGTGCGCTATCCCGTGAGTTGCGGCGCCGCCGGCGGCCATCTGGCGCAGCGTGGGGAGGACAGCGGCCGGCGCCGACCACCGGCGCCGCGGCAACGGGATGGGCGCGCGGCCTTCGAGGCGGCGCGGGGGCGAAGGAAACGAACCATATGGCAAGACGGATCATCGGCGTGCTCGCCGCAATCCTCGTGGTCGGTGCCCTGGTGGCGGGCGTCGAGCTCTATCTCACGCGCCCGGACACGCCGCCGCCGCCGGAGGCGGCGCTGCCGCCGCCCGCCTTCCTCGACCAGGGCTGGTCCGCCGAGATGCGCGAGGCGTTCTACTACACGCCCCAGGGCTCGCGGCTTTTGCCCTACGCCTTCCTCCTGGCGCTGGAACAGCCCGACGGCGACGGCCTGTTCCTGGACGACCGCCACATCGCCGCCACCGGCTTCCTGCCGGCGCCCGCCGCCTCGCCGCGCAATCCCGACCGCCTGCCGGTGGGCTTTGCGAAGGATCCCGCGCCCGGCGGCGCGGCTGGACCCATGGTCGGCCTCACCTGCGCCGCCTGCCACACTGGCGAGATCACGCTTGCCGGCACGCGGGTATGGATCGACGGCGGCGCCGCGGCGGGCGACTTCCAGATGCTGATGGCGCGCCTGTCCAAGGCGCTCGACGCGACGCTCTCCGACCCGGCGAAGTTTGCCCGCTTCGCCGCCCGCCTGAAGCAGGACCCCAAGGCGGTCCACGCCCAACTGGAGGCCACCGCCACCGAGATCCGGCGTATCCAGGCCGCCGCCTTCACACCCGTCCCCTACGGGCGCGGCCGGCTCGACGCCTTCGGCCATATCCTCAACGCGATCGCCGCCGAGGCGCTGGGCGTCGAGGCCAACTTCCGCATCCCCGACGCGCCGGTGAGCTATCCCTTCCTGTGGACCACGCCGGGCCAGCGCTACGTGCAGTGGAACGGCGTCGCCGGCAATCCCATCGGCCGCAACCTCGGCGAGGTGCTGGGCGTGTTCGGCCATGCGAACCTCGCCGGCGGCAATGTCGCCGCCTTCTCCTCGGCCGCGCTGCTCGACAATCTGAAGCAGCTGGAGGACTGGGTGGCGACGCTGAAGCCGCCGCCGTATCCGCAGAACCTGCTCGGCCCGGTCGATCCGGTGCTCGCGGCCAACGGCGCCGAGCTGTTCAAGACCCATTGCGCCGGCTGCCACGGCGGCCCGGACTACCGCTACACCGCCGCCGCGGAGACCGAGGGCGGCCGGCGCTGGCTGGCCGTCTCCATGGTGCCCCAGGAGGTGGTGAAGACCGACCCGAAGATGCTCGTCAACTTCGCCGGGCGCATGGCCGAGACCGGGCCGCTCGCGCCCGCCTTCGGCGGCGCGCCGCGCGTGCCGGCCGGCGGCATCCTGCTGCTCACGGCCAACGCCATGGTGGAGAACGACCTGCGCGCGCGCGGCATCACCGGCGATGCGCGCAAGGCCTATTACGGCTGGCGCTTCGCGCCCGGATCCGAGAAGCCGCAGGCGGGCTGGGCCGCGCCGCCCGCCTACAAGACCGGCCCGCTCGCCGGCATCTGGGCAACGGGACCGTTCCTGCACAACGGCTCGGTGCCCACCGTCTACGACCTGCTCGCGCCCGAGGAGGAGCGGCCGAAGACCTTTTATGTCGGCGCGACGCGCTACGACCCGAAGAAGCTCGGCTTCGTCTCCTCGGAAGAGGATCTGTCCACCGCCGAGCAGGCGCGGGCCTTCCGCTTCGACACCACGCTGCCGGGCAATTCCAATGCCGGGCACCCCTTTCCCGAGCCCCGGCTGAAGCCGCAGGACCGCTACGCCATCGTCGAATATCTGAAGATCCTGGAGGGACCACGATGACCGCGTGCGCAGAGGCGCCCTCGAGGGCGAAGACGCCCTATCTCGATCGGCTCGCGGCGCTGCCGCCGTCGGCCCGCTGGCCGCTCGCCCGCGACCTGATCGCCAGCGAGCCGCGCGCCTTCTTCGCCGAGCTGCGCGCCCACGCGCCGATCTATGAGACCTGCGAGGTGACGCTGGTCGCCAAGCGCGCGGACGTGATGGAGGTGCTCTGCCTGCCGCGCGTGTTCACGGTGGAGCTCTACAAGCCGAAGATGGGCGAGTTCATGCTCGCTCTGGACGAGACCGAGATCAATTATCGCGACAAGGCGGTGATGCGCGCGATCCTCGCCTGGGGCGACCTGCCGCGCGTGCGGGAGATGGTGGCCGAGATCGCCGAGGCGGCGCTGGATGCCGCTGGCTGCGAGGTCGAGGTGGTCTCCCAGCTCGCCCGCTTCGTGCCCATGCGCGTGGTGCAGCGCTATTTCGGCATCAAGGGGCCGGACCAGGACCTGCTCGATTGGTCCTATGCCAACCAGATGGACCAATTCAACAACCTGCCCTTCGACGGCCGCCCCGACGCGGACGCCATCCACCAAGCGGCGGAAGAGTCGCGCGTCAAGCTGCGCGCCTTGTTCGCCCAGCTGATCCCGGCGCGGCTCGCCGAGATCAAGGCCGGCACCGCGCCCGACGACATGCTCACCCGCATCCTCAGCCTCAATCTGCCCCAGGCCGACCATTTCGGCATGGACCGGGTGGTGATCAATGTGGGCGGCCTGCTGATCGGCGCCATCGAGACCACCGCCGAGGCGGTGGTGAACGCCCTGGCCGAGCTCTACGCCCGCCCGGACGCGCTGGCCGGCGCCCGCGCGGCAGCGCAGGCGGGCGACGATGCGCTGGTGGCGGGCTATGTGTGGGAGGCGCTGCGCTTCTCGCCCATCGTCGCCTTCATGTTCCGCCATGCGGCGGAGACCGTCACGATCGCCAAGGGCCTGGCGCGCGAGAAGGTGATCGGCAAGGGCACGAACGTGCTCCCGCTCAGCCTCTCGGCCATGTTCGATCCCGATTTCGTCGACGAGCCCGAGGCCTTCCGGGCCGACCGGCCGACCCATGCCTACCTGCATTTCGGCTTCGGCCACCATGAATGCCTGGGGCGCTACGTGGGCGCGGCGATGATCCCGGAGATCGTCAAGGCGGTGCTCAAGCGCCCCGCCGCCCGCCCCCTCGGCCCGGTGGACATGGGCGGCACGCCGTTCCCGCAGAGATACCGGCTGGCGCTGAGGTGAGGCGCCCCCTCAGTGGGCGCGGGAGAGGCAGAAGTCGACCGCCTCCATGAGCGCGTCCTTGGCCGCGCTCGGCGGGAACAGGGCCAAAGCGTCCTTGGCGATGGCGCCGTAGTGGCGCGCGCGCTCGATGGTGTCGGACAGCGCCCGGTGCTTGGTCATCAGGCCGATGGCCTGGGCAAGGTGGGCGTCGGTCGGCTCGCCGTCCTCCAGGCATTTCTGCCAGAAGGCGCGCTCCGGCCCGTCGCCGCGCCGGAAGGCGAGCAGCACCGGCAGGGTGATCTTGCCCTCGCGGAAGTCGTCGCCCACGTTCTTGCCGAGCTTCTGCTGGCTGCCGCCATAATCGAGCGCGTCGTCCACCAGCTGGAAGGCGATGCCGAGATTCATGCCGTAGGAGCGGCAGGCGCCAAGCTCAGCCTTCGAGCGCTGGCCGAGCACCGCGCCGACCTCGCAGGCGGCGGCGAACAGCTCGGCGGTCTTGCCGCGGATCACGGCCAGATAGTCGTCCTCGGAGGTGGCGGTGTTCTTGGCGGCGGCGAGCTGCATCACCTCGCCCTCGGCGATCACGCAGGCGGCGTTGGAGAGGATGTCGAGGCACTGCATGGAGCCCACCTCGACCATCATCTTGAACGCCTGGCCGAGCAGGAAATCGCCCACCAGCACGCTGGCCTCGTTGCCCCAGAGCTTGCGCGCGGCGAGCTTGCCGCGGCGCATGTCGCTCTCGTCCACCACGTCGTCGTGGAGCAAAGTGGCGGTGTGCATGAACTCCACCGCGGCGGCGAGCTTCACATGGCCCTCGCCCTGGTAGCCGCACAAGGCGGCGCAGGCGAGCGTCAGCATCGGCCGCAACCTTTTGCCGCCGGAGGAGATCAGGTGGTTCGCCACCTCCGGGATCATGGCCACGTCGGAGCCCGTGCGCGACAGGATGGTCGCGTTGACGCGGTTCATGTCCGCGGAGACGAGGCGCACCAAGGCCTCGATGGACGGCTCGTTGGGCTCGAACGGTAGGACGAGGGCCAAAATGCGCTCCCGCTTGTCTTTCTTCGAGCCGCACCATAGGGATGCCGGGGGGTTGCGTGCAAGCGGCGCACCGCCGCAAGGCGCGCGGCCGGCGGTATCGAGAGGAAGCGATGCGGGAGCTGGCGCGGACCAATGACATGGTGCTGCTCAGCGCCATGGAGGCCCTGCTCGAGGCCGCCGACATCGGCCACATGGTGGCGGACGCGCATATCAGCGCGCTCGAAGGCTCCATCGGCATCCTGCCCCGCCGCCTCCTGGTGGTGGACGACGACGCGCCGCGGGCGCGGCGCCTGCTCGTCGACGCGGGCTGGGCCTATGCGCTGCTGGACCCGGGCTGAGGCCTGCCATGGCTGAGGCGGCGCCCGGCGCGACCACCTGCGACACCGTGCTCGGCGGCCGCCTCGCGCTCGCCCAGCCCAGGTCCGGCCACCGCGCCGGCCACGACGCCATCCTGCTCGCCGCCGCCGCGCCCGCCGGCGCGCGGCGCATGATCGACCTCGGCGCGGGCGTGGGCACGGCCGGGCTCGCCTTCCTCGTCCGCTGCCCGCAGGCGCAGGGCACGCTGGTGGAGATCGACCTTGCGCTCGCCGCCCTCGCGAGTGCGAACATCGCGGCGAACGGCCTCACCCCGCGCTGCCGGGCGGTGGCGGCGGACGTGCTTGCGCTGGCGCGCGCCGCAGGGCCGCCCGAGCCGGCCGCGGGGGCGGCCGACCTGGCGCTCATGAATCCGCCCTACAACGCGCGCGCGGCGCACCGGGTTTCGCCCCATGGCGGGCGGGCGCTCGCCCATGATGCCGGGACCGGCCTCCTGGAAGCGTGGGTGAAGAGCGCCTACCGCTGCCTCACGCCGGGCGGCACCTTATGCCTCATCCACCGGCCGCAGGCGCTGGCGGAGATTCTCCAGGTGCTTGCCGGGCGTTTCGGCGCGGCGGAGCTGATTCCGCTGTTTCCCGGCCCCGGCGCGCCGGCGGGCCGGCTGATCGTGCGGGCGCTGAAGGGGCGGCGCACGCCGCCGGCGCTCCTGCCCGGCCTCGTCCTCGCCGAGGCGGGGGGCGCGCCGAGCCGCGAGGCGCAGGCGATCCTGCGGGACGCGCAGCCGCTGGGATGAGCCGCAAGGGCGGCGATCTTTCCTCGGTTACCTCAGACGGCTGGGCATCCGTTAACCAAGCCGGACGCAGCGCCTCTGATAACCCATTGTAAAACAAATATTTGTGTCCGAGGCGGCGGCATCGCGGACGGGCCCGGCATGCCATTGCGTCAGGGCACACTGTCTTAACCGGCGTGGTTGAAATATAAAGGGCCCGGTCGGAAGCCGGGGAACGGAGCGCCTCGGGCGCCGTTGCCCCCGTCGACCGATCTTGCGTCGAACAGCCGGAGTTGCGTGATGGAGAACCCGCGCGTCTATGTCTACCAGTTCGCCACCGGCGCCCAGTGGGCCGCCGGGGACAGCGTGGAAGCCTATCTGCGCCACCTTCTGGACGTGGATTTTCTTCAGGGCCTGAGGGCGGACCGCCTCGCCGCGGTGAGCGCCTTCCTCGACGAGGCCTTCCAGCTGGCCCATACCCTGGGCTGGAGCGGACAGGCCCGCGAGATGCCGCAGATGTTCTCCCTGCCGGGCATGCCGGCGGAGGAGGCGGTCTACATGATCGCCTGGGAGCAGGACGACGGCGTCGCCTACATCGCCTCGCCCTACCCGCTGCCGTGGCTCGACATCAAGGCGACGCGCACCACCGATTCCTCGCGCGCCATCCCGGTGGACGATCAGGAAGAGCTGGCGCCGGTCGTCCGCCCCGCAGCCGCCGCGGCGGAGCCGGTGGCCCTGCGCGGCGAGCCGGCCGAGGAGCCCGACCCGCTCGACGCCTTCGCCGATTTCGTGCGCCGGGAGGAGACCACGGTGCGCCTCGCCCGCGAGAGCGCGCCGGCGGCCGAAGAGGACCGCGAGGCCACCCGCCGCTTCTTCTGAGGCCGGCACAGAAAGCGCGCCCCGAGGGGCGCGCCTATCGTTCGGTGGCTCGGCCGTCAGTGCGGGCCGCGGGCGCTCACGGGCGCCAGCCGGGAGGCGGCGGGCCGTGCCGCTCGATGGCGTCGACGATCTCGCGCTGGCGCCGGTCGGTCCGCTTCATGTGGACCGCGATCACCGCATGGGCCGACGGCACCAGAAAGAACAGCGGGAAGATCAGGCCGAGCAGGATGCACGGCACGATGATGACCAGGTTCACCAGCGCCGAGATCGGCTGCCCGTTCATCAGCAGGCCGAGCGGCGGAAGCAGAGCGGCGAGAATGTAGATCATAGCGCGTCCAGGCCCTCCTTCGAGGCCCGATGCTGCATATGGGAGCCGTTCGCCCGCACGCAAGGGAGCTTGCCCGCCGCCGCGCCGGCGGCGTCCGGCACCCGGGCCACAGCGCGAGCGCGGCCGCATTCACCTCGGCGCGATGGCCACGCCCTCCCCTTCTTCGCCTGCGGGCAATGGCTTAAGGATGGCAGCCCCGATGGAGCCCCCATGGCCCGCTCGTCCCGCCTTTCTCCCCGCCTCGCATTGCCGCCGCACCTCCTGATCCCGCTGATCGTCGCCTGCGCGCTGTTCATGGAGCAGGTGGACGCGACCGTGATCGCCACCTCGCTGCCGGCGATCGCCGCCGACCTCAACGAGGACCCGGTGGCGCTGAAGCTGGCGCTGACCTCCTATCTGCTGTCTCTGGCGGTGTTCATCCCCGCCAGCGGCTGGGCGGCGGACCGCTATGGCGCGCGCACGGTGTTCCGCACCGCCATCGTCATCTTCACCCTCGGCTCGATCCTGTGCGGGCTGTCCTCGTCGCTGCTCGACTTCGTGCTCTACCGCATCGTCCAGGGGCTCGGCGGGGCGATGATGGTGCCGGTGGGCCGGCTGGTGATCCTGCGCTCGGTGCCGAAGAGCGAGCTGGTGGCCTCGCTCGCCTGGCTCACCATTCCGGCCCTGCTCGGCCCGGTGTTCGGGCCGCCGCTCGGCGGCTTCATCACCACCTATTTCGACTGGCGGCTGATCTTCTTCATCAACGTGCCGATCGGCGTGCTCGGCGTGTTCCTCGCCACGCGCTTCATCGAGAACGTGCGCGAGGAGGACGTGCCGCCGCTGGATCTGAAGGGGCTCGTGCTCTCGGGGGTCGGGCTCGCCGGCCTGGTGTTCGGCTTCGCGGTGATGGGCCAGCATTTGGTGCCCACCTGGATCGCCGCGGTGGTGTCGGCGGCCGGCCTCGCCAGCCTCGTCCTCTATTGGTTCCACGCCCGGGTCACGCCCCATGCGGTGATCGACCTCAAGCTTCTGCGCTACCCCACGTTTCGGGCCGGCGTCGTGGGCGCGAGCTTCTTCCGGGTCGGCATCGGCGCCATGCCGTTCCTGCTGCCGCTGATGTTCCAGCTCGCCTTCGGGCTGTCGGCCTTCGCCTCGGGCCTGCTCACCTTCACCGCCTCGGCGGGCGCCATGGTGATGAAGTTCACCGCCGCGCCGATCCTGCGGCGGCTCGGATTCAAGCGCGTGCTGGTGGTCAATGCGGTGCTGTGCGCCGGCTTCATGGCCTTGAACGCCCTGTTCACGCCCGGCACGCCGCACTGGGTCATCATGAGCGTGCTGCTGGTGGGCGGTTTCCTGCGCTCGCTGGAGTTCACGGCGCTCAACGCGCTCACCTATGCCGACGTGGAGCCGGAGGAGATGAGCCGCGCCACCTCGTTCGCCAGCGTCGCCCAGCAGGTGTCGCTGTCCATGGGCGTGGCGCTCGCCGGCTTCGTTCTGGAGCTGATGCGCGGCGGACGCGGCGAGACCCAGGTGACGCTGGGCGACTTCACCACCGCGTTCCTGGTGGTGGCGGCGGTCAGCCTCGTGAGCCTCGTGTTCTTCGTGGCGCTGCCGCGGGATGCCGGCGCCTCGCTTTCGGCGCGCAAGCCCGAGCTGCCCGATCCCCGGGGCGAGGTCCAGAACCCGCCGTAAGGCGTCAGTCCTCGGCCTCGGCCGTGTCCCGGTCACCGGCCGCGCTGCCCCGGAACCCGGTCGCCAGCATGTAGAGCTCGGCCGAGTCGGCGCGGCTCGCGGCGGGCTTCACGTGCTTTATCTGGGCGAAGTCGCGCTTCAGGTCCGCCAGCAGCGCGCCTTCGGTGCCGCCCTGGATCACCTTGGCGAGGAACGACCCGCCCGGCGCCAGCACCTTGCGGGCGAAATCGGCGGCGAGCTCCACCAGGCCGACGATCCTCAGATGGTCGGTCTTCTTGTGGCCGGTGGCGTTGGCCGCCATGTCGGACATCACGAGGTCGGCCTGCCCGTCGAGCAGCTTCATCAGCCGCTCCGGCGCGTCGGGGGCGAGGAAGTCCATCTGCTCGAACACGACGCCGGGGATGGGGTCGATCTCGAGCAGGTCGATGGCGACGATCCGGCCCTGCCCCTGCTCGAGCCCGATCTTCTTCGCCGCCACCTGGCTCCAGCCGCCGGGCGCGGCGCCGAGATCGAGGATGCGCATGCCGCGCTTGAGGAGCTTCGCCCGCTCGTCGATCTCGATCAGCTTGAAGGCGGCGCGCGAGCGCCAGCCCTCGCGCTTGGCACGCGCCACATAAGGGTCGTTGAGCTGGCGCTGGAGCCACTTCTGCGAGGAGGTGGTGCGGCCGCGCGCGCTCTTCACGCGCACCTTGAGCGGCCGGCCGTCCGGTCCGCGCGCCTCGCCGCTCACGAGCAGGGGTCCTCAGGGGGGTCCTGGACGGCGTCCTGGGCGGCATCCTGGGCCTCGGCCTCCGGACGGCCGGCGCGGCGCCAGACGCCGTCGGCGCGCATCAGCTGCACCAGCATGCCCTCGCGCAGGCCGCGGTCGGCCACGCGCAGGCGCTCGGCCGGAAAGATCTCGCGCACCGCCTCCATGATGGCGCAGCCGGCCAGCACCAGATCGGCCCGCTGGGCACCGATGCAGGGGTTGGAGACGCGCTCTTCGAAGCTCATGGACATCAGGCGGCCCACCACCTCGCAGATGTCGCCGGCGCCGAGCCAGGCGCCGTCCACGCGGGCGCGGTCGTAGCGCGACAGGCCGAGATGGATGCCGGCCACCGTGGTCACCGTTCCGGAGGTGCCGATGAGGTGCATGCGGTTCGGCGCGCGCACGCCCCAGCTCTGGCGCACGCCGTCGAGCATCGTGCACACCTCGTCCACCATGGCGCGGAACATCTCGCGCGACACGCTCACCCCGCCATGGCGCTCGGACAGCGAGACCACGCCCACCGGCAGCGACACCCAGGAGCGGATGCGCGCCCGCGGCGGGCCGTCGTCGCCGGCGGAGCGGCGGCTCAGCCACACCACCTCGGTGGAGCCGCCGCCGATGTCGAACAGCACCGCGCCGTCGCAATGGGGATCCACCAGCGGCGCGCAGCCGGCGGCGGCAAGGCCCGCCTCGGTGCGCCGGTCCACCACTTCGAGCCTCAAGCCGGTGCGGGTCTCCACCCGGTCGAGGAATTCCTCGCCGTTCTCGGCCGCCCGGCAGGCCTCGGTGGCGATGATGCGGGCGCGGCCGACGCCGCGGGCCACCATCTTGCCGGCGCAGATGTCGAGCGCAGCGACGGCGCGGTCCATGGCGGCGGGGCTGAGCCGGCGGGTGCTGGAGAGGCCCTCGCCGAGCCGCACGATGCGCGAGAAGGCGTCGACCACGCGGAAGCTGCGCGGCGTCGGGCGCGCCACCAGCAGACGACAATTGTTGGTGCCAAGGTCGATCGCGGCATAGGGCGCGGTCGACGCGCTCGCACGCATCGCTTCCGCCCTGCCGTTCCGCTCGTCGGGCGCCCGCCCGCGATCCGTGTGACCGCGTCCCTGAAGACCGTGCCCCTGGCCGAACCCCTCGCGGCAAGACGGCTCCGGCCCCCCGAGGGATCCGTGCGCCTCGTCCTTCATCTTGTTCCCCTTGCCACGGCCGCCGCCGCAGCCAAACGGCGCATCGGCAACCGTCCGCGTCGGCATCAGTCTAACAGCCTGTGGCGACGGCGCAACGGCGCGCGGAAAAGACGCGGCCGGCGGCCCTCGCCGCCGCGCGCGGTTGCCGCCCGAAACCGCCGATGCCGGCCGCGCTATTCCGCGGCGGCGCGGGAGGCGTCGAGGGTGAGGCCGGCGGCGAGCGCGTCCGTGCGGAACGCCTTGACCGCGTCGAGGGCGAGATCCTCGGCGGTCTTGGAGCCGAGCGCAGGCATCTTCTTCAGCACGTCGGCGGGGGCGGTGATGATGTGGCAGCCCATCTCGTCCGCCTCGATCACGTTCCACACCTCGCGGGTGGAGGCCCAGATCACCTCCACATTGGCGGTGGCACGGGCGAGGGCCACCGCCTTCTTCACCGCCGGGGCGTAGGGGATGCCGAGGTCGGCGAGGCGGCCGGCGAACACCGAGATGCAGGACGGCGCGCCGCCCGCGAGCGCGGCGACGCCGGCCTCCACCTGCGGCTCGGCGAAGATCGCGGTGAGGTTCACCTTCACCCCGTCCTGGCAAAGGTCGCGCACCAGCTCGTACAGGGTCTCGCCGCGGGTGGTGCTGACCGGCAGCTTGACGTGGACGTTGGCGCCCCAGGTGGCGATGAGGCGGGCCTGCTGGCGCATCTCGGGGATGTCGTCGGAGATCACCTCGAACGAAATGTGCCGGTCCGGCACCGCGGCCACGAGGTCGCGGGCATAGGCCTCGTAATCGGTGACCCCGGCCTTGCGCAGCAAAGAGGGATTGGTGGTGAATCCGGCGATGAAGGACTGCTTGGCCATCTCGACGATCTGCGCCTTGTCGGCGCCGTCGGTGAAGAGCTTCACCTTGAGATCCTTCAGCGTCACGGACATGGGGTGCTCCATCAGGGGGGCCTTCGCAGGCCGGCGGGCGAGGCCGGCGTTGCGCGCGCACCACACCTTGAAGCGCGCCTGCGGCCGGAGCGCCCCTTTTAAGGCTTCATTGACCATGATGCCAACAAGTGGGCGAAGGCAACGTTCAGGAAAGGGGGGCGCGGCATGCTGGCCCTGGATCTGGGCTAGAGCCGGATCTGCCCATAGTGAATCGCCCACGCGATTCACTATGGGCAGTGAATCCGTCTCCATTCAATAAGCAAGAGTGCGATCCGACCCTATGGAACCGCAGCGGTTCCATAGGGTCGGATCGCACTCAAGGTGACGCGAGGGCGGGATGGTCTCAGCGGACATGGTGGAACGCGTGGCGCGTGCCATGCACGCGTTTTCCCGGCAGCGCTACCCGCTGCTGGAGGACTGGGACCAATTGGCCCCGGAGCGCCGCGCCTATCAGCGCCAGCTCGCCGCCCACGCGCTGCAGGCGCTCACGCCCCAGGACATCGTCCTCATCACCACGCGCAACGCGCCGGAGATCGCCGCTCTGCCGATGGAGCCCAACCCGTGGGCGCTGGCGGAACTCCAGGAGGCCGCCATCTCCGACAACGGCACCGCGCGCGATGCGCGGCGGCGCTATCGCTCGCTGCTCGCCACCGCCTGCCTGCCGCTGGCGACGCGCCACGCCGACGAGGGCGCGACCCCCTGATCTTGAGCCGGAGCCGCCCTCAGGCGCGCGCGGCGCCGGCGGATTGCGGCTTCGCGCGGGCGATGCGGCCATTGACCACGGCCGAGAGGGCGACGATCACGGCCACCGTCGCGCCATAAGCGATCAGCTGCATCCCGGTGGGCTCGGCACGGTAGCCCACCAGCGTGCGCAGCACCCGCCCCACCGCGCTGTCGTCGGCGAGCAGCCAGGTGGAGTTCCACACCGGATCGGCCAGCGACTGGATGAAGCCGGCATCCTGGAGGATGCCCACCACCTGGGCGGAAAGGCCCGCCGCCAGCAGCGTGATGAGGATGGTGGTGACTTTGAAAAGGTGCTTCAGCGGAATGGCCACCAGCCCGCGATAGAGCACGAACGACACCAAGGCGCCGCCGACGAGCCCGAGCCCGGCGCCGAGCGCCACGTCGACCGCGCTCTCCGCGCCGGTGGCGACGATGCCGTACATGAAGAGCACGATCTCGACGCCCTCGCGCAGCACTGCCATGCCGACCACGACGGCGAGCGCGGCGAGCGGTTTGCGCCCCTCCTTCACGTCGCGCCCGACGGCCTTCATCTCGGCCACCATCTCGCGCCCGTGGCTCGCCATCCAGACCACGGTCCACACCAGCATCACCACCGCCACCGAGAGGATGGCGGCGTTGAGCACGTCCTGCCCGGAGCCATCGAACAGGCCGGAAATCCGGTCGGCGAACAAGGCAAGGAGCGCCGAGCCCAGGACGCCGGCGATCAGGCCGGCGGAAATGAAGAGCGCGCGCCCGCGTATGCCCTCGGTCGCGGCGAGCACCACACCGACCACCAGCCCGGCTTCCAGCACCTCGCGGAACACGATCAGCAACGCAGCAAGCATGGCCCGGGCCCTCGATACACCCTGCGGCGCCGCCCCGGAGACTCATGCCGGAACGTGAACGCAGCAGGAACCGGCGGAATACGCGCGGCCGCCGGATGGAATCCAAATTCGAATGGGAATTACCTTGCGTAATCGCGCGATAACTCGATTTTCGGCCCCGAGTCCTACACCGCAGCGCCGCACCTGTCATCGGGAACGCCCTTTATTTGATTTGGAATAATTCCATTTTTCAGCGATTCACGCCGCATGAGCGTGTCGCGAATGGCGAAGAAATGCTTGGTGGGCGCGTATTGGCGACGCGCTCTCGCGGGTTTGAAGAAATCGACCCCATCCACCGGCGACGATGATTTGTCACGCCCGGCTCCGTCGAGCCCGCTTCATCTTTTCCGACACCGCAATTGGTGGCGAATTCATACCGTGGAACAATTCTATTCTTTATCGCGCGCCTTGCTCCCGCGGGGACCTCTCCCTAAGGTCGCGGCACGGGCGAAATGCCCTCTCCCATCTTAAACGCGCCCATCCGAGGAGACAGGTCGATGCGCGTCCACATCATGATTGGCGCACTCGCGGCAGCGATCGGCGCATCGGTTTGCGCGATGCCGGCGCATGCGGAGGCTCCGAAGGCGCCCAAGGCGCGCGACGTCATCGTGCACTATGCCGACCTCGCGCAGACGATGTACGAGGGCGCGACGCTTGCGGCCAAGGCGCTGCAGGCCAAGGTGGACGCGTTCATCGCCGCCCCCAGCGCCGAGACGCTCGGCGCCGCGCGCGATGCCTGGCGCAAGGCGCGCGAGCCCTACCAGCAGACCGAGGCGTTCCGCTTCGGCAACCCCATCGTCGACGAATGGGAGGGCAACGTGAACGCCTGGCCGCTCGACGAAGGCCTGATCGACTATGTGGAGACGAAGTCCTACGGCGAGACCTCGGACGAGAATCCGCTTTATACCGCCAACATCATCGCCTCGAAGTCGATCCGCGTCGGCAAGAAGACCATCGACGTCACCAAGATCACGCCCAAGCTGCTGCACGACCTCAATTCCGCCGGCGGCGTCGAGGCCAACGTGACGAGCGGCTGGCACGCCGTCGAATTCCTGCTGTGGGGCCAGGACCTGCATGGCACCGCCAAGGGCGCCGGCGAGCGGCCCTATACCGACTACGACGCCAAGGCCTGCACCCACGGCAATTGCGAGCGCCGCGCCCAGTATCTCAAGGTCGCCACCGACACGCTGGTCGCCGACCTCGACGAGATGGCCAAGGCCTGGGGCCCGAAGGGCAAGGCCCGCGCCGCGCTCATGAAGAAGAAGGACAAGGCCGGCCTGGCGGTGATCTTCACCGGCATCGGCTCGCTCTCCTACGGTGAACTGGCGGGTGAGCGCATGAAGCTCGGCCTGATCCTCCACGACACCGAGGAGGAGCACGACTGCTTCTCCGACAACACCCACAATTCGCACTATTTCGACGAGGTGGGGATCCGCGACGTCTATTATGGCCGCTACAAGAAGGCCGATGGCAGCGAGGTCACCGGCGCCTCGGTCGCCGATCTGGTGCGCGCCGCCGACCCGAAGGCCGCCGACGAGATCGACGCCGCGTCCGACGCGGCGCTCGCCGCGCTGAAGAAGATCAAGGACGCGGGCGACAGCGGCGAGATGTATTACGACATGATGCTGGCCGAGGGGAACGCGGCCGGCAACAAGATGATCCAGGACGGGGTCGACGCCCTCGTCGCCCAGGCCCACGCCTTCGAGCGCGGCGTCGCGGCGCTGAAGCTGCAGATCAAGATGGAGGGCTCGGACAGCCTCGACGATCCGAGCAAGGTCGGCAAGAAGTGAGGCCAGCGGGAGCATCGCATGATCTCACGGCGGGGTTTCGTTCTGGGGGGAGCGGCGGCGGGAACGCTGGCGCTCTCCCCCTCTGCCGCCGGACCGATGCCGCGCTCCCTCGACACCTTGCCCGCCGATGCGCCGGTGCGCCCCTTCTCTTTGCTCGCCAAGGAGATGGAGGTGCCCCTGCTCGGCGCGGGCAAGCCGGCGACGCGCCACGTCTGCGCCTATAACGGCACGCCGCTGCTGCGCGTGCGCGCCCGGCGGGGCACCCGCCTCAAGGTGGATTTCCGCAACCAATTGCCCGACCCGACCACGGTCCACTGGCACGGCGTGCGCGTGCCCTATCTGTCGGACGGCGTCGCCCCCATCACCCAGGAGCCGATCCCGCCTGGCGCCTCCTTCGCCTATGACGTGCCGCTGCCCGATCCCGGCTTCTATTTCTTCCATCCCCATTGCGACGAGACCGGCCAGGTGGGGCGCGGTCTGGTGGCGCTGCTGCTGGTGGACGACCCGGCCGAGGAGAAGGTCCCGTTCGACCTCGAGCACGTGATCGTGGTGAAGGACTGGCGCCTCGGCGAGGACGGCCAGTTCCTCGATATGTTCACCAACGACGGCGCCGCCACCGCCGGCACCTTCGGCACCGTGCGCGCCACCAACGGCCGGGTGCTGCCGCCGCGCGTTGCGGCGCCGGCCTACGGCGACGTGAGGGTGCGCGCCATCGTCGCCGATTCCACCCGCGTCATCGATTTCGGCTGCGACACCGAGGATGCGGCCATCCTCGCCTGCGACGGGCAGGCGATCCCGCCGGTCCGCCTCGACAAGGTTCCGGACGGCGTCTGGCGCATGGGCCCGGCCCAAAGGCTCGACGTCCATGTGCGCATGCCGGGGCCGGGCGCGGAAGTGAAGATCTACGACTACCGCACCGCCGAGCCCTATCTGCTCACCACCCTCGTGGCGGTGGACAAGGGCAAGAAGAAGCGCCCCTTCAAGCCGCTCGCCTTGCCGATCGCCAAGGAGGTGCCGCAGGCCGACCTCACGCGGGCGAAGCGCCTCGACTTCCTGGTCCAGACGGCGGCGGGCGCCATCGCCGTCGCGCCGCCGCTGCCGCCCGGCGACCCGCTCGCCAAGGCGCTGATCGATTCGCTCTGCGTCGGCGACAAGACCTTCTGGGCCATCAACCGCAATTCCTGGGGCGCGGGGGCGGATCTGCGCCTGCCGCCGCCGCTCGACGAGCTCCATGACGGGGAGAGCTACGTCCTCTCGATCGCCAACGTGACCAAGCACCCCCACCCGATGCACCTGCACGGCCACATCTTCCGCGTGCTCTCCTCGTCGCGGAAGAAGGGCGTGCCGCAATATCTCGCCGACACGGTGCTGGTGGAGCCCAACGAAAGCGTGGAGATCGCCTTCAAGGCGACCAGTGGCGACTGGGTGTTCCATTGTCACATCCTCGAGCACATGGATTCCGGCCTCATGGGCTGGTTCCGGATCACATGAGCGCGCGGCGCCTCCTCGCCGCCGCGGGCGCGCTCCTCCTGCTTCTGCCGCAGCCGGCCGGCGCCCTCGACCAGCTCGACATCAAGATCGGCAAGGCGCTGTTCAAGCGCCCCTGGGTGCCGGCGCCCGCCTCCACCCGCGGCGATGACGGGCTCGGCCCGCTGTTCGACGCGCGCTCCTGCGCCTCCTGCCATCCCAAGGATGGGCGTGCCGCCGCCCGCTTCGACGCCGAGGGGCATTTGGAAGGCCGCGGCGTGGTGCTGATGATCGGCGCGCCGGACGGCGCGGGCGATCCGGTCTACGGCCGCAGGCTGCAGATCGACGCCGCCCCCGGCATCCGCGCCGAGGGCGTGCTCGGCGCCCGCGACGAATTCCTTCCCGACGGGCGGCGCGCCCGCCATCCGCAGGCGAGCGATCTCGGCTACGGCCCGCTCGCGCCCCCGAGCGGCGTGTCGCTGCGCGTCGCGCCGGACCTCTACGGCCGCGGCGCCATGGCCCGCATCACCGACGCCGACATCCTGGCGCTGGAGGCCGAGCAGGCGCGCGCCGGCGGCGAGGTCTCCGGCCGCGCCCGGCGCATCGCCCGGCCGGACGGGCGGGTGGAGATCGGCCGGTTCGGCTGGAAGTCCGCCCACCCGACGCTGCGCGAGCAGATCGCCGAGGCCTTCTTCCTCGACCTTGGCATGTCCAACCCGCTCCACGGCGCGCCATGGGGCGACTGCACCCCATCCCAGGCCGCCTGCCGGAATGCCCCGCACGGCCAAAGCGAGGGCTCCCGCGGGCCGGAGGGCAATGCGCTGGAGATCGGCGACCCCATCCTCTCCCGGGTGGTGGCCTATGTGGCCACGCTCCCGGTCCGCGCGCCGGACGGCGCGCCGTCCGAGGAGGGCGCGCGCCTGTTCGCCGCCACCGGCTGCGCCGCCTGCCACCGCCCGCAGATCGGCGCCGGCGCGGACCGCGCCCGCCTGTTCTCCGACCTCCTCCTCCACGATCTGGGCGAGGGCTTGAAGGACGGCATGGCCGAGCCCGGCATCGCCCCCACCGAATGGCGCACCGCCCCGCTCGCCGGCCTTTCGGACGCGCTCGCCCGCGCCACCGGGCTGCTCCATGACGGGCGCGCCCGCGACGTGCCGGAAGCGATCGCCTGGCACGGCGGCGAGGCGGCCAGCGCACTGCGGCGTTTCAACGCCCTCACCGGTCCACAGAAGGCCGCGCTCGTCGCTTATGTCTCGTCGCTGTAGCGTCGCCTCGAAAGCCGGCCGCGGCCGGCCGCATTCTCATCGCCGGGAGCCGTGCGACATGACCTTTAGCCGCCCCTTCGCCCTCGCCCGCCGCGCGGCGCTCGCTTTGATCCTGGCGGCCGGCGTGCCGGCTGTGCCGGCCGCCGCCGCCAGCCTCGATCCGGTGCCGCCGATCGAGACCTGGCTGCTGCCGCGCTACGACGCCTTGGTGCAGACCACCGCGGCCCAGAAGGACGCCTGGGGCGCCTTCTGCGCCAAGCCGGAGGCGGCGGGCGTCGGCGCGCTGAAGGACGCCTACCGCGCCGCGGACGACGCCTGGAACGCGGTGGAGTTCATCACCTTCGGGCCGGTGACGCTGTCGCTGCGCGCCGACCGGTTCTCGTTCTTCCCCGACCGGCGCAATGCCGTCGCCCGCGCCATGGCGGAGGTGATCGGCGACACCGATGCGGACCGCCTCGCGCCCGAGCGCTTCGCGCAGGCGAGCGCCGCGGTGCAGGGCCTGCCGGCCATGGAGCGGCTGCTGTTCGAAGAGGGCGCGGACGCCGCGCTCGTCGCCGGCGGCGAGGCGGCGCGGCGCTGCGCTTTCGGCAGCGCCATCGCCGGCAATCTCGCGCGCATCGCCGCCGAGATCCGCGCCGGCTGGGGCGACCGGACCTCCGGCGCGCTCGGCGCCATCGTCTCCGGCAAGGGCGACCCGGCCTTGTTCCCGGACGTGGGCGCGCTGCCGGGCATGATCCTCACCGACCTCGCCGGCGCCTATCAGCGGGTGACCGACACCAGGATCCTGCCCGTGCTCGGCGCCGGGCCGTCCGAGGCCAAGCCGACGCTGGCCGACAATTGGCGCTCGGGCCGCTCGGGACGGGTTGTGAAGTCCATGATCGAGAGCGCCGACGCGCTGCTGAAGGCGATCGCGCTGCAATTGCCGAGCCGGCCGCAATTCGTGGTGAACAAGGCCGCCACTGCCGCCGATCAGGCCGCCGCCGCCTTTCCCGTCGATCTCGGCGCGGCGGCGCAGACGGCCTCCGGCGCGGCGGCGATCCAGGCCGCCGTCAAGGCGTTCAAGGGCGCGCAGATCACGGTCTACAAGCCCATCGCCTCCTATTTCGGCATCTCGCTGGGCTTCAACGCGCTCGACGGCGACTGAGGAGACCCGCCCATGACCGGCACCGCCAACGGCATCACGCGCCGCGCCTTCCTCGCCGCCTCCGGCGCGCTGCTCGCCGGGCCGGGGCGCGCATTCGCGGGCGGGCTCCACGCTTTCGACCACGCCGTCGAGGAGGGCTGGATCACCACCGCCGGCGTGGAGGAGGGCTTTGCCGCGGTGGCGGTCGACGGCGCCTTCGCCGCCGCCGAGCGCGCGCCGGCCCCGGCGCGGCTGCACGGCATCGCGCCGAGCCCCGAAGGCCCGCTGGCCGTGGCCGTGGGGCGGCGGCCCGGGCATGTGGCCATCGTCTTCGACCGCCGCCACGGCGGCGAGGTGGCCCGCTTCGCGCCCGGCGCGGGCCGGGTGTTCTCCGGCCACGGGCGCTTCACGCCGGACGGCGCGCTGTTCCTCACCAACGAGATCGAGCGGCCGGCGGGCGGCCCGGTGCCCACCATGGGGCGGGGCGTGGTCGCCGTGCGGCGCGTCGATGCCGGCTTCGAGGTCGTCGGCGAATGGGCGAGCGGCGGCGACGGCCCGCACGACCTCATGCGCTCCGGCGCGGCGCTGGTGATCGCCAATGGCGGCGTCGAGCCCAACACGCCGGAGGCGCGCGACGCCGAGGCGACCGGCTCGGGCATCACGCTGCTCGATCCCGCCTCAGGCTCCATCCGGGGCGAGGGACGCCTGTCCGCCGACCTCGCGAGCCTCTCGCTGCGCCACCTCGACCGCGACGGCCGGGGCGGCACGGTGGCGGCGGCGCAGGAGCTGCTGAAGGACGGCGTTGCGCGGCCTTTGCTCTTCGCCATCGCCGCTTCGGGGGCGCTGACGCCGTTCGACGCCCCGGAGAACGAATGGCGCGCCTTGCGCGGCTATGTGGGCTCGGTGGCCTATGACCGCTCGGGCCGGTTCGTCGGCTGCGCCAGCCCGCGCGGCGGGCGGGTGGCGGTGTGGCAGGCCGACGGGCGCTATCTCGGCGCCGTGCCGCTGAACGACGGCTGCGGCCTCGCGGCGGGGCCGGAGACCGGCACCTTCGTTGCCACCTCCGGCTATGGCGAGGTGGTGCGCATCGCCGCCGCGCGCGACGGCGTTGCCATCACCGCGCGGCGCACCGGCGGCCCGCGCTTCGACAACCACATGGTGGCGCTGGGCTGAGGTCGCCCTTCATTCCGGCGGCGGCACGGGGCGCGGGCGGCCGCTCTCGTCGATGGCGACGAAGGTGAACACCGCCTCGGTCACCTTGGTGGTCTCCTCGCTCGCGCGGGCGCGCCGCCAAGCCTCCACCTCGATGCGCAGCGAGGTTCGCCCCTCCCTGGCGATATGGGCGAACAGGCTCACCTCGTCGCCCACGGCCACGGGCGAGAGGAAGCTCATGGCCTCCACCGCCACAGTGGCCGTGCGCCCGCGCGCCCGGCGCGCCGCCACGTTGCCGGCGGCAAGGTCCATCTGCGACATGAGCCAGCCGCCGAAAATGTCGCCGTTCGGATTGGTGTCCGCCGGCATGGCGATGGTGCGGATCACCGGAATGGCGGACGGCATCTTCGACTCTTTGTCGTACATGGAGGGTCTCCGGCAGGGCTCGGGCTGGGCCGTAGGGCCATCCGCCCACCGAATTAGACAAATTCGCGCCCGCGCACAGCCAAAATTGATCCCCCGCAGGGCCCTTCGCCTTGCTTGGGGAGAGGATGCGGGCGCCATCCGCTTCGGGCTATGCTCGGGCACCGGCGGGTCGGCGCGCCTCAGCGCGCCACGCGGCGGCGCAAGACGCGGCGCCCACCGGCCGAGGAGAATCCCATGCCGTCATGTTCCAAGACCTGTGAGCCGGTGCGCGGCGCCGCTTCCCGCAGACGGGGCGGACGCGCCGCGGCCCTGTGCGGACTGGCCATCGCGGCCGCCGCCACCGGCCTCGCTGCGAGCCATGTCGGCACCCTCGCCTTGGGCGCCGGCGCGGCCCTCGTGGGCGGCCTGGTGCTGGGCGCGGGCCGGGCTGAGGCCTGCACCCGCGCGGTCTATCTCGGCGGCGAGGGGGTCAACATCACCGGCCGCAACATGGACTGGTCGGAGGACATGCGCACCAACCTCTGGGTCTTCCCGGCCGGCATGGCGCGCACCGGAGCGGCCGGCGGCGACACGCCCAAATGGACCTCCAAATATGGCAGCCTGATCGCCTCGGGCTATGACGTGGGGACCGCCGACGGCATGAACGAGAAGGGGCTGGCCGCCAATCTGCTCTATCTCGCGGAATCGGAATATCCCGCCGCCGGCGGCAGGCCGGTGCTCTCCATGGCGCTGTGGGCGCAATATGTGCTCGACAATTTCGCCACCGTCGCCGAGGCGGTAGACGCGCTCGCCAAGGAGACTTTCGTGGTGCGCACCGCGGTGCTGCCCAATGGGCGGGCGGCGCAACTCCACCTCGCCATCTCGGACGCCTCCGGCGACAGCGCCATCTTCGAGTATCTCGGCGGCAAGCTCGTCATCCATCACGGCCGCCAGTACCAGGTGATGACCAACTCGCCGACCTTCGACCAGCAGCTCGCCCTCGATGCCTATTGGGAGGAGATCGGCGGCGAGGTGTTCCTGCCCGGCACCTTCCGGGCCGCGGACCGGTTCGTGCGCGCGAGCTTCCTCATCAAGTCGCTGCCCACCAAGGCCGAGCCCGCCATCATCTCGGCGGTGCCGGACCGGTCCTATGACAACCAGGCGGTGGCCTCGGTGGCGAGCGTGATGCGCGCGGTGAGCGTGCCCCTGGGCTTCACCACCCCCGGCGCGCCGAACCTCGCCCAGACCATCTGGCGCACGGTGAGCGACCAGAAGAACAAGGTCTATTTCTTCGATTCGTCCACCAGCCCCAACAGCTTCTGGGTGCCGCTCGGGGACCTCGACCTCAAGCCCGGCGCGCCGGTGAAGAAGCTCACCCTCACCGGCGGCAAGGTCTATGCCGGCAATGCGGCGGCCCGGTTCGAGCCGGCCGAGCCCTTTCCCTTCATGCCGGTGGACGTGAAATAGCGCCCCGGCGCCGGCCGGCGCCGCGCCTTGCGCGGGCGCCCGCCCGTTGCCAATCGCGGCCGTTTGCGGTAAGGAGCCCGCTTCGCGTGGGCGCTTGCGTCCGCATCCCTGAAATTTCCGACCGGAAGAAGCCCGCCCTTCGAGGCGTGGCGGAACAGAGCGAGACAAGAATGTTCGCGGTCATCAAGACGGGCGGCAAGCAGTACCGCGTCGCCGCCGACGACGTCATCACGGTAGACAAGATCGAGGCCGAGGCCGGCGCGTCCGTCTCCTTCCCGGTCCTCATGCTCGGCGGCGAAAGCATCGTCGTGGGCGCCCCCCTGGTGGAGGGCGCGGCGGTGACCGCCGAGGTGGTGGAGCAGACGCGCGGCGACAAGGTCATCGCCTTCAAGAAGCGCCGCCGGCAGAATTCGCGCCGCAAGCGGGGCTTCCGCGCCGACCTCACGGTCGTGCGCATCACCGAGATCCGCGGCGCCTGAGCCGCCCCCTTTAACGCAAGGCCGCGCCGGCCCATGGCCGCGGACGAGGCCTGAGAACGAGATCAGGAGAGCAAGATGGCTCACAAGAAAGCAGGCGGCTCCTCGCGCAACGGTCGCGATTCGGAGAGCAAGCGCCTGGGCGTGAAGCGGTTCGGCGGCCAAGCCGTGGTCGCGGGCAATATCATCGTGCGCCAGCGCGGCACCAAATGGCATCCCGGCCTCAATGTGGGCATGGGCCGCGACCATACTCTGTTCGCGCTCATCGAGGGCAAGGTCGAGTTCCGCACCAAAGCCAATGACCGAACCTTCGTATCCGTCATTCCCGCCGCCGCCGAGGCGGCCGAGTAAGCGGCGAGACCTGAAAATGCAGGGTCCCGCCGGTGTCGCCGAACCGGGGGGAGCCTGACCAGGACCGCGCACCGCGCAACTGGGCTCCCGAGAACCGGGGAGGCGGCAAGCCTCTCCGGTTTTTCATTTGTCGCACCGACCGTCGACAGGAGCCCGCAATGACGACCATCGAGACCACGCCCGGAGCGCCGCTCGCGGAAAGCTGTATCCCCGTCCTCGAGACCGAGCGGCTGGTGCTCCGCGCCCCGCGCATCGAGGACGTCGCTGCCGTCGCGGAGCTCGCCAACAACCGCAAGATCGCGGAGATGACCGCGAACCTGCCCTATCCCTACCGGGCCTCCGACGCCCGCGCCTTCGTGGAGACCCTCGGCGCCGCTCCGGACGCCGCCAGCTTCGCCGTGTTCCTCAAGCGCAAGGGCGACCTCGGCTTCGCCGGCATGTGCTCCTTCGGCCGCCGCGCCGGCGAGAGCGCCCCGGAGATCGGCTATTGGATCGGCGAGCCCCATTGGGGCCTCGGCATCGCCACCGAGGCGGTGCGCGCCGTGATCGACTACGCCTTCTCCGAGACCGAAACCGAGCTCATCATCGGCGCCGCCCGGGTGGTCAATCCCGCCTCGCGCCGGGTGCTGGAAAAGTGCGGCTTCCAATGGTCGGGCGTCGGCCTGTGCCGGGTCAAGGCGCTCGGCGCCTCGGTGCCGGTGGACCGGTTCCAGCTCGACCGGCGCATCTGGGCTTCGCTGCGCGCCTGGGGCGCCGCCGCTTTGCCCCGCCGCCTCGCCCATTGAGGCGCGGCGGGCGCCGCTTACCATCCGGAAGGGGGCGCCGCGTGTCAGCGGGCACCGCGCGGCCCCTCTCCCCGTTGGGGGAGAGGGCAGCGTGGTGCCATCTTTACAGCCGCCGTCCGTCCACCCATGGTTGCGCCGGGAGGGGGCCTCATGCTCCTGTCATCGTCGCATCTCGGTCCGGCCGCCGGCGCCCTGCGTCGTCTGGGGCAGAGCGTGCTCGGCCTGGCCTTGCCGCCGACCTGCATCTCCTGCGCCCAGGTGACCGGCGCCGAGGGCGGCCTGTGCGGGACCTGCTGGAGCCGCCTCGCTTTCATCACCCGTCCGTATTGCGAGCGCACCGGCGCCCCCTTCGCCTATGACGCCGGCGCCATGCTCAGCGCCGACGCGGCCGCCGATCCGCCCAGCTTCCACCGGGCACGCGCGGCGGTGGTGTTCGAGGGCGTGGCGCGGGACCTGGTCCACAATCTCAAATATGCCGACCGCCTAGATCTGGCACGGCCCATGGCGCGCCTCATGCGCCAGGCCGGCGCCGAGCTGCTCGCCGAGGCCCATGTGCTGGTGCCGGTGCCGCTCCATCCGCTGCGCCTGTGGCGGCGGCGCTTCAACCAGGCGGCGCTGCTGGCGCGCCACATCGCCCGCGAGAGCGGCGTGCCGGCCCGCACCGATCTGCTCGCGCGCACGCGCGGGACGCCGTCACAGACCACGCTGTCGCGCGCCGCGCGGCGCGCCAACGTGGCAGGCGCCTTCGCCGTCCGCGGCGATGCAGCATGTCGGGTCGCCGAAGCGCGCGTGGTCATCGTCGACGACGTCTACACCACGGGCGCGACGCTCGACGCCTGCGCCCGCGCGCTGGTCCGCGCAGGTGCCGCGCGAGTGGACGCCTTGACCTTCGCGCGGGTTGTGGAAACGGGCTGAATCCCTATGATGCGACGCTTTCGTGACGGCATTCGCCCCGTCGCGGCCACCTGTGACATCCCATGAAGCCAATCGTCATCTACACCAAGAGCTATTGTCCCTATTGCCATGCGGCCAAGGAGTTGCTGCGCCGCAAAGGCTGGACCTTCACCGAGATCGACGTCACCACCGACGCCGAGGGCCAACAGGACATGGCGCGCCGCGCCCACGGGCGCACCACGGTGCCCCAGATCTTCATCGGCGATGCCCATGTGGGCGGCTGCGACGATCTCTACGCCCTCGAGGAGGCCGGCAAGCTCGATTCCCTGATGGCGGCCTGACCGCCGCCCGGCCTGCGTCGTGCGCGCCGCCGTGACACGGCGCGTCCACATGGGTTAGTCATGGACCGACTGCGGACCGCGCGCGCGCCGCCCCACCCATCGAGAGATCATTGCATGACCTCCTCCGACACGCCGACCACCCTGCGGGTGGGACTCGTGCAGATGCGCTCCGGGCGCGAGGCCGGGGCCAATCTGGAGGCCGCGCGCGCCTTGGTGCGCGAGGCGGCCCGCGACGGCGCCCAATACGTTCAGACCCCCGAGACCACGAACATGATGGAGCTCGACCGCGCGCTCCTGTTCGAGAAGCTGGCCGCGGAGGAGGACGACATGACCCTCGCCGGCCTGCGCGCGGCGGCGCGGGAGGAGAAGATCCACCTCCATGTCGGCTCGCTGGCCCTCAAGGTGTCGGAGAACCGAGCCGTCAACCGCGCCTTCCTGATCGATCCCGAGGGCGAGATCACCGCCCGCTACGACAAGATCCACATGTTCGACGTGGATCTCGGCAATGGCGAGAGCTATCGCGAATCCAACGCCTATCGCCCGGGCGAGCGCGCCGTGCTGGCGCAGATCGGCGCCGTGCCGGTCGGCGTCACCATCTGCTACGACCTGCGCTTCCCGGCGCTCTACCGCGCCCTGGCCGAGGCGGGGGCGAGGGTGCTCACGGTTCCCGCCGCCTTCACCCGGCCCACCGGGGAAGCCCACTGGCAGGTGCTGCTGCGCGCCCGCGCGATCGAGAACGGCGCCTATGTGCTCGCCGCCGCCCAGGGCGGCCGGCACGAGAATGGCCGCGAGACCTACGGGCATTCCTTGATCGTCGATCCCTGGGGCCGTGTGATCGCCGAAGGCGGCACCGATCCGGGCGTGATCCTGGCCGAGCTCGATCTCGCCGAGGTCGCCGCCGCCCGCGCCCGCATCCCCTCGCTCACCCATGGGCGGCGCTTCGAGGTGGCGGCTCAGGGACAGAGCGGGCACCTGCACGTGGTCGGGGCGACATCGTGATTCGCTACACGCTGACCTGCGCCTGCGGCCACCGCTTCGAGAGCTGGTTCCCGTCCTCGGAGAGCTATGACGGCCAGCGTGCGCGCGGGCTCGTGACCTGCCCGAGTTGCGGCGCCACCACGGTGGAGAAGGCGGTGATGGCGCCCGCCGTCGCCCGCACCGACAAGACCGGCCGGCCCGCCGTGTCGGCGGCTCCCGATCCCGCCCGTGAGGAGGCCCCGCCGGGCGCGACCCCGGTGGCGCTCATGGGCCGCCCCGAGGGCGAGCTCGCCGATCTGCTGCGCCGGCTGCGCGACCACGTGGTCTCGAACGCCGATTATGTGGGTGCCGATTTCGCCGACCTCGCCCGCAAGATGCACGAAGGCGAGCTGGAGCATCGCTCGATCTATGGCGAGGCGACCAAGGACGAGGTGAAGGCCCTGCGCGAGGACGAGGTGGAGGTGTTCCCGCTGCCCGTTTTGCCGGAGGACCGCAACTGAACTGTCTTTTAGTTCAGCTACGCGCGCAAACCAGAAAATAGTTCACGTCCATGTCCTCGCTGAGGCGGAAGGCGCTCTTCAGCGGGTCATAGACCATGCCGGCCTTCTCGGCGACCGCGAAGCCTACGCCGGCCAGCGTCGCCTCGAGCTCGTCGGGGGTGATGAAGCGGTCCCAGCGGTGCGTGCCCGGCGGCAGCCAGCGCAGCACGTATTCCGCGCCGACGATGGCGAGGGCGAAGCTCTTCGGGGTGCGGTTCAGGGTCGAGAGCACCAGCGCGCCGCCCTCCGCCACCAAAGCGCCGGCGGTGCGCACGAACAGCGCCACGTCCGCCACGTGCTCCACCACCTCCAGCGCCACCACCACGTCGAAGCGCGCGCCGCGCGCCAGGAGCTCCTCGGCGGTGACGGGGAAATATTCGATGTCGAGCCCCGCCTCGGCGGCGTGGGCGCGCGCCACCTCGACATTACCGGGGGCGGGATCGATGCCGGTCACCTGCGCGCCCATGCGGGCGAGCGGCTCGCTGAGCAGCCCGCCGCCGCAGCCGATGTCGAGCACCGAGAGGCGCTTGAGCGGGCGCAGCGCGCGCGAATCGCGGCCGAAGCGGCGCACCAGCGCATCGCGCAGGAAGGCGAGGCGCGCCGGGTTCATGGCGTGCAGCGGCGCCATCTTGCCCTTCTCGTCCCACCACTGCGCCCCGAGCGCGTCGAAGCGGGCGACCTCGGCGGGATCGACTGTCGGCTGGGTTTGGGACATGGCGACCTCCTGTCGGCAAAATCCATACGCCGCCCCACCTTCCGGAGCAAACCGACGGGCCGCCGCGCCGTCCACCATTGCCTGCGCGCCCCGCCTTGCCTCCGGCGAGAGGAGCCGATATAGAGGCCGCTCCTGCGGAGGGGCGCGTAGCTCAGCGGGAGAGCACTACGTTGACATCGTAGGGGTCACAGGTTCGATCCCTGTCGCGCCCACCATCCCTCCTTCTTCCCGTCCTGTCCGGCAGATGCCCGCCCTTCCGGGCGGCCTCCGCTCGGTCGCGCGGGCCTGCGGCAAGGGCGCGCGCATCCGTGGGCGCCGGCGCCGCGTAAAAGACATGGAGGTCGCCGGCGCATTGACCGGCGCCGCGCCCGTGCCCCAATGGCAGCGCGCCCGGCCGCCAGAGGTTGAGAGAATGAACGAGAGCGTCGCCCCCGCCTTCACGCCCGACACCTCCCCTTTCCCGAAGGACCACCCGCAGGTGGCCTTTGGCCGGATCGGCGTGCTGATCGTCAATCTGGGTACCCCGGAGGGCACGGACTACTGGTCCATGCGCGCCTATCTGAAGGAGTTCCTCTCCGACCGGCGGGTGATCGAGGTGAACCGCATCGTGTGGTGGTTCGTGCTCAACGCCATCGTGCTCACCAAGCGCCCCGGCCCCAAGGGCAAGGACTATGCGAGCATCTGGAACAATGAGCGTAACGAAGGCCCGCTGAAGACCATCACCCGCGACCAGGCCGAGAAGCTCGCCGCGCACCTTGCCGCGCGCGACCCGCGCATCGTGGTGGACTGGGCCATGCGCTACGGCAAGCCGCCCATCGCCGAGCGCATCGCGGCGCTCCAGGCGCAGGGCTGCGAGCGCATCCTGATCGTGCCGCTCTATCCGCAATATTCCGCCGCCACCACCGCCACCGTCTGCGACAAGGCGTTCGACGCGCTGAAAGCCATGCGCTGGCAGCCCATCATCCGCGTCGCCCCGCCCTGGCACGACGACCCGGTCTATATCGACCAGGTGGCGACCTCGCTGGAACAGCACCTTTCCGCCCTGGATTTCGAGCCGGAGGTGATCCTCGCCTCGTTCCACGGCGTGCCGAAATCCTACCTCCTGAAGGGCGATCCCTATCACTGCCAGTGCGCCAAGACCGCCCGCCTCCTGCGCGCGCGCCTTCGCATGGGCGAGGACAAGCTGCGCCTCACCTTCCAGTCCCGCTTCGGCACCGAGGAATGGCTCCAGCCTTATACCGACATGACGGTGAAGGCGCTGGCGGAGAGCGGCGTGAAGCGGCTCGCGGTGTTCAATCCCGGCTTCGTCGCCGACTGCCTGGAGACGCTGGAGGAGATCGGCAGCGAGAACAAGGAGATCTTCCTGCACCATGGCGGCGCGCACTTCGCCGCCATCCCCTGCCTCAACGCCACGCCGGAGGGCATGCGGGTGCTGGAGGCGGTGGTGGAGCGGGAACTGAGGGGGTGGGTGGGGTAGGCCGCGCCATCTTCGTCCGCCGGCGGGCTCCGCGCTGAAAGGCGCCGATCCTCGCCCGGCCGCTGCCTCACCCCGCCTTCGGCTCCACCTTGCCCGCTTCCCAGCCCAATATGGCGCGCTTGCGGGTCAGGCCCCAGTGATAGCCGGTGAGATCGCCGCTCTTGCCGAGCACGCGGTGGCAGGGCACCACGAACGAGATGGGGTTCTTGCCCACCGCCGCGCCCACCGCCCGCGCCGCCTTGGGGCTGCCCACGTGCTCGGCGATGGTGGAATAGGTGGTCGCCCGGCCGAGCGGGATGCGCAGCAGCGTCTCCCAGACACGGATCTCGAAGTCCGTGCCGATGAAGACAATGCGCAGCGGCTGGTGGTCCCGGCAGGCTCCGGGGGAGAAGATGCGCGCCACCAGCGGGGCGGTGGCGGCCGGCTCCTCGACGAAGGCGGCATTGGGCCAGCGCGCGCGCATGTCGGCGAGCGCCGCCGCCTCCTCTCCCGCATCGGCGAAGGCGAGGCCGCACAGGCCGCGCGGCGTCGCCATGGCGAGCGCCATGCCGAACGGCGAGGGATGGAAGCCGTAGCGGATGAGGAGGCCGGCCCCGCCGGTCTTCCATTCGCCCGGCGACATGGCCTCGTGCACCACGAACAGATCGTGCAGCCGGCCCGGGCCGGACAGGCCCAGTTCCAGCGCCGCATCGAGCACGTTGGCGCTCTCGGCGACGATGCGGCGGGCACGATCCAGCGTCACCGCCTGAAGGAACGCCTTCGGGGTGAGCCCGCACCAGCGGCGGAAAAGCTCCGTGAGGGCGCGCGCGGATACGCCGGCGGCGGAGGCGATCTCCTCCACCTCCGGCTGGCGGCGCACGTGGAGAGACACGTATTCCACCGCGCGGCGCACCACGTTGTAGTCGCTGGCGGCGATCTCCAGCGGCGTGGCGGGCGTCGCGGTCATGGGGCGGCGCGCGGGAAGGAGCGGGGCATCGAGCGCCAGCACGGGGCATCTCCCTGGACATGAACGATGCGCATTCCAGCAGAGGCTTGAAAGCGTGGCCACCCGATTTCGCCGGCTTTGGAAGTGACAGGCGCGGACCGGCTCATGGGGTCTCCCGCCGCCGGGCGCCGAAGCGCTCCGAGAACACCAGATCCGCGAGCGCGAGGCGCCGGCGCCAGCCGGCCCGCTCGAGGTCGGGCGTGGCGGCAAAATGCGAGACGTAGCCGATGCATAGCAAGGCGATGGGCAGGACGTGCTCGGGAATGCCGAGGATCGTCCTGAGGTCCGAAAGCGAGAGGATCGAGACCCAGCCGAGCCCGAGATTTTCCGCCCGCGCCGCGAGCCAGATGTTCTGCACCGCGCAAACCGTTGAGAATAGGTCCATTTCGCTCTGGTGCGTGCGCCCGAGCACCACCGGGCCGGCGCGGTCGCGCTCGCAGGTGACGCACAGCAGCAGCGGCGCCTCGCACAGCCCTTCCAGCTTCAGCGAGCGGTAGAGGCCCGCCCGCTTGCCGTCGAACATGGCCGCCGCCTCGGCATTGGCGCGGGTGAAGGCGGCGTGCAGCGCCGCCTTGGTGGCAACATCCTGAACCACAATGAAATTCCACGGCTGAAGGAACCCAACCGAGGGGGCGGCGTGGCCGGCGGCGAGCAGGCGGTCCACGACGGCGTCGGGGACCTCGTCCGGCAGGAACTCCCGGCGCACGTCGCGGCGGCTGTCGATGCAGCGGTAGACCGCGGCGCGTTCCTCGTCCGTGAACGCGTCGTCGGCCATGCCCGCCTCCCGCGGAATGCTCAGGAACGCACGAGCCCGACAATGTCCTTCACGTCGCGCATCGTCTCGTCGGCTATCACCCGCGCTCGGCGCGCACCATCCGCGAGAATAGCGTCGATCGCGCTGGGGTCGCCCATCAGGCGCTGCATCTCGGCGCCGATCGGGCCGAGCTTTTCCACCGCGAGGTCGACCAAAGCGCCCTTGAAGGTGGAGAACTGGGCATTGCCGTACTCGGTGAGCACCTGCGCCTTCGAGGTGTCGGCGAGCGCGGCGAAGATGCCGACCAGATTGTCCGCCTCCGGCCGACCCTTCAGGCCCTCCTCCTCGGAGGGCAGCGGCTCGGGGTCGGTCTTGGCGCGGCGCACCTTGGAGGCGATGGCGTCGGCGTCGTCGGTGAGGTTGATGCGGGAGAAGTCGGAGGCGTCCGACTTCGACATCTTCTTCGCCCCGTCCCGCAAGCTCATGACGCGGGTGGCGGGACCCGCGATCAGCGGCTCGGTCAGGGGGAAGTAGCCGTCCGGATGGCCGTTGGCGGCGATCGAAGCGGCGAAGTCGTTGTTGAACTTCATGGCGATGTCGCGCGTCAGCTCCAGATGCTGCTTCTGGTCCTCGCCCACCGGCACATGGGTGGCGCGGTAGAGCAGGATGTCCGCGGCCATCAGGGTCGGATAGGCGAACAGGCCGACCGAAGCGTTCTCGCGGTCCTTGCCGGCCTTCTCCTTGAACTGCGTCATGCGGTTGAGCCAGCCCATGCGGGCGACGCAGTTGAAGATCCAGGCGAGCTCCGCGTGGCCGGAGACCTGGCTCTGGTTGAAGACGATGTGGGCCTTGGGATCGATGCCGCAGGCGATGAACGCCGCCGTCACCTCACGGATGTGGCGGCGCAGCTCCTGCGGGTCCTGCCAGACCGTGATGGCGTGCAGGTCCACCACGCAATAGATGCAGGCGTGGGTCTTTTGCAGCTCCACGAAGCGCTTGATGGCGCCCAGATAATTGCCGAGGTGCAGATTGCCCGTGGGCTGCACGCCGGAGAAGACGCGTTCAACGACCGCCGCCATGGCGACCTCCTCGATGGCGGCACACCGCCTCAAAACCCGGATCGCCCTGCGCGGGCGTGGGGCGTCATAGAACGCCGGCGCGGCCGGGCGCAAGGCCGCTCCCGCCTCAGCCGGCCTGGCGGCCCCGCAGGAGGGCGCGCAGCGGCAGCAGCAGGGCGCCATAGACGAGGGCGCCGGCGCCGATGAGCGCGCCGAGACGCAAGGCGGCGGCAAGGCCCGCGCCCTCCGGGGCGGGCCAGGAGGCGGCGAGCGCCGCGACCGCCGCCGCCATGGCGAGCGTCGCGCCGCAGATGCCGGCCCCGGCGAAGAGGAGCCCGCGCTCCAGCCGCAGCGCGCCGCGCCGGGCCAGCAGCGCGCCGAGCGCCAGGATCGCGCCGGCAGCCGAGGCGGCGGCGCCGCCCGCCGCCCCCGCCGGTCCGAAGGCCGCGCCGAGCCCGGCGCCGGAAGCAAGGCACAAAGCCAGCGAGAGCAGCGCCACCTTCTCGGCCGCGCGCACGAGGCCCGCCGCCGAGGCGGCGGCGGCGAGGATGCGCTCCAGCCCCTGGAGCGGCAGCGAGAGCGCCAGCACGGCGAGGAACAGCGCAGTCGCCCGCGCATCCTGTGCATCGAAGCTGCCGCGCTGGAACAAGGTGACGACGATCGGCTCGGCGAGCACCCAAAGACCCGCCGCCGCCGGCAAGGCGAAGGCGAGCGCGGCCACCAGCGCGCGCGCGGCGGAATCCCCCTCCCCCTTCTCGCGCACCAGGGCCGGCAGCAGCACCGCGCCGGCGCTGGCGCCCACGAGGCCGAGCGGCAGGTCCATCAGGCGCTGGGCGTAGTTCAGCGCCGCCACCGCGCCGGGCACGGCGGAGACCAGGGCGATGACGATGATGAGGCGGAACTGGCTCATGCCGGCGAACAGCAGCGCCGGAGAGGCGGCGCGCAGCACCGCAAGGCCGCCGCGCCAGTCGGCTACGGCACCAAGGAAGCGCGCCGGCGGGCAGAAGCGCGCCGCCGCCAGCATCAGCGCCAATTGGGCAAGGCCGGCCGCCACGCTCGCCGCGGCGATGGCGAAGGCGGCGGCGTCGCTCTCCATCAGCCCCTCGGCGAGCAGCGCCGCGATCACCGCCAGCACGGTGAGGTTCGCCGCCATGGGGGCGAGCGCGGGCAGGAGCACGCGGTGCGCGCGGTTGGCGATGCCGCCGAAGATCGCGGCCATGCCAGAGAGCGGCAGATAGAGCACGGCGACGCGCCCGCACAGCACCGCCACCTCGGCGCGCGCCCCGCCCGCCTCGAAACCCGGCGCGAGCAGTCCGATCACCTCGCGCATGAAGACGGCGGCCAGCACCGCCGCCGCCAGCAGGGCGCCGGCGAGCAGCACGAAGGCCGCCTTGGCGAGGCCGCGCGCGCCGGCGGCCCCGCCCGCCTCCGCCTCGGCGAGTGCGGGAAGGAAAGCGAGGTTGAAGGCGCCCTCCGCCAGCAGGCGGCGCGCCAGCAGCGGCAGCGCCAGAGCGGCGACGAGGCCGTCCGCCACCGGCCCGACACCGAGCACGGCGGCGGTGGCGGCATCCCGCGCGAAGCCGAGCAGGCGCGAGCCGAGGGTCGCGGCCGAGACGAGCGAGGTGCGGACGAGGAGCGACATCGCGCCCGCTATGCCGCGCCTGTGCCGCCATGTCGATGGGGGAAGCGACGCCGCCCGGCCAGAAAAAGGGCCGGCCCCTTGCGGGAACCGGCCCTCTCCCCCGCACCCGGACGGGAAGATCAGAACTTGTAGTTGATGCCGATCTTCGCGGTGTGAGCGGTGACGCCCGCGTCGGCGCCGATATTGTCGTAATATTTCGAGCCGAGGTCGGTGTAGAGATACTCGGCCTTGGCGGTCCAATGGTCGGTGAGGGCATATTCGATGCCCGCGCCCGCGGTCCAGCCCACATGGGTCTGCGACTGGCTCCAGCCGAGCGTGTCGACGGAATTGTTGCCGTAGGCGAGACCGCCCGTCACGTAAGGCAAAACGCGGTCGAACGCATAGCCGAGACGGCCGCGCACCGTGCCGAGCATGTCGAGGCTGCTGGACAGGCCGCCGGTGGAGGCGGAGATGTCGCCGCCCTGCAAATCGGCCTCGATGCCGGCCACCACATTGTTCGCGAACTGATAGTTGAATCCCACCTGGCCACCGGCGAACCAGCCGGACGGGTTGACGTCGGCAAGGTTCAGGGCATCGGTGCCGCTGCCCCAGCCGTAGCCGGCATTGCCGCCGATATAAAAGCCGGTCCAGGAGAAGACCGGCGCGGGCACCACGGTCGGCGCCTTGGCGACCGGCGCCGGCGCGCGGCCGAGATCAGCCGCCAGGGCCGGTCCCGCCACCATCACCGAAAGCACCGCCCCCGCAAGCACGACACCCTTCATGACCCACCTCTTCCTCGATCGGCGGGCACGCTGGCAGGCCGAGCCGGCCATGCGATGGCCGGCCAAGGGCGAAGCCGTGGCAGGGTGGTGACGCCGCTCACGAGCGCGTGTGCGGACGCTGCGGAAAGCAAAAAGGGCTCCCGGCGACGCCGGGAGCCCTGAGGTCGAGGATGTGGTGGTCGATCAGAACTTGTAGTTCACGCCGGCCTTGAGCACGCTCATGTCGAAATTGGTCTTCACCTGATCGCCGTTCAGATAGGTGTAGCCGTCGCCGTCGAACGAGAGGTACTGATACTCGCCCTTGACGGTCCAGTTGTTGGTGATGGCGTATTCGAGACCGCCACCGATGGTCCAGCCCCAGTGGGTGCTGTCCGAGGTCCAGCCGAACGGGCCGGTATAGGAGGTGTTGGCCCAGGCCGCGCCGCCCGTGATGTAGGGCAGGAAGCGGTCCACGGCATAGCCGAGGCGGGCGCGGATGGTGCCGTAGGTGTCGAGGCTCTGGGAAGCCAGCGCGCCGGCCACCGGGCCGCCGATCAGCAGGTTGTTGGAGCCGATGTCGGCGAACTGGAGATCGGCCTCGAGGCCGAGCACCACGTTGTTGGCGAACTGGTAGTTGAAGCCGGCCTGCAGACCACCGGTGAAGCCGTCGGCATTGCCGAGGTCATAGGAATAGGTCGGGCCGAGGAACGGGGTGTAGTCGAAGGAGCTGTTGCCCCACGCATAGCCGACGTTGCCGCCGATGTAGAAGCCGGTCCACGAGAACATCTGCACCGGGACCACCGCCGCCTTCACCGGATAGCGGGTGCCGAGATCCGCGGCGGAAGCCGAGGCCGCCATCAGCGCGAGGGCAGAAACTCCGAGAAGGGTACGCTTGAACATGACAGTTACCTTCTTGTTGGTGTCGGCCCGCCCCGCGAAGGCGACTCCGACGATGGCGCAATAACTAACGAGATCTGCCCCGCGCGTCTGTAGCCGGATCGCCACACCACGAAAATCAAACACGGCGCCCATGTGGCGAATATCTAACGCCGGGTAACCATGCTTGCCCCATTCAGACCACAATACGGTCAAGCCTCTAAAATTTGTCTTAGCGCCGGGAACTTTATTGTTTCTGGAGCAGCACGGCAGAATCACAACTTGAGGGCGCGCAGACCGCAGCCTCCGCGCCGCCGCTTGCCGCGCGGGCCATGGGCACGCCGCTCGGACCGGCCGCGCGCCAAGGCTGGCGCCGGGCTCTGAAACCGTCGAACATCAATGGCTTGCGGGGCAAGTGGGAGGCCGGCTCACCGGTCCGGGGGCGGCGATCGGGCGGGGTCCGGCGCCACCGCCCACAGGGCCTCGACCCGTCCGCCGCGCACCGCGACCAGGGTATCGTAGAGCGCCACCGTGGGGTCGCAATGGGAGGGGACGAGCATCAGCGCCGCGCCGAGCTCCGGCGCCCGCGCGGGGTCGGCGGGCTCGATGCGGCCCTGCTCATCGCTGGCTTTGGTGAATGAAAGGTCACCGCGCCCGGCCACCTCCGGCATGCCGCAATCGAGGTTCAGCGCCTTGGCGCCCGCATCCACGTAGCACACCCCGTCGGCGCGGGCGCGCAGCACGCCGGCGCGCACGAACAGGCTCTGGGCGAAGGGCCTGTAGGGGCCGCCGCCGCGGTCGCGGTTGCGGGCATAGTCGCGGTCCATGAACACGTAGGAGCCGGGCTGGATCTCGGTGAGCACGCCGAGCGCGGCATCGTCCTGGAAGCTGCCGGTGCCGCCGCCGGTTATCAGCGGGCAGGCAAGGCCCTCCGCCCGAAGCAGGTCGCGGGCGCGCGCCGCCCGGCGCGCCGTCTCGGCCGCCGCCTGCGTCCGGGCGCCGGCCTCGCGCACGTGCTGGAACGGGCCGCTATAGGCCTGGAGCCCGCGCAGCACGAGGCCGGGCGATTGGGCCACCGCCCGCGCCACCGGCAGCAGGTCGCTCTCGCCGAGCCCCATGCGCGCGTCGCCGGCGTCGATCTCCACCAGCACCTCCAAGCTCACGCCTTCGGCCACCGCGGCGGCCGACAGCATGGCCACGTGGCGCCGATCGGCGGTGAGGGTGGAGACCCGCACGCGGCGCGCCAGCGCGGCGAGGCGCGCGAGCTTGGCCGGCCCGACCACATGGTTCGTCACCAGCAGATCGCGCACCCCGCTCGCCAGCATGGCCTCGGCCTCGGCCACCGTCTGGCAGCACAGGCCGGCGGCGCCGGCGGCGAGCTGGAGCCGGGCGATCTCCACGCATTTGTGGGTCTTGGCGTGGGGGCGCAGCGCGCACCCCGCCGCTTGGGCGAACGCGGCCATGGCGGCGATGTTGGCCTCGATCGCGTCGAGGTCCACCAGGAGCGCCGGCGTGTCGACCCGGTCGAGCGGATCGCCGGGCCGGGCCGGGGGCGGACGGCTCACTCGGCGGCCGCGGCGGCGCCTTCGCCGAGCGATTCGTGCACCATGCCGGACTTGTGCATCAGATGCTCCTTCAGCACCGCGGCGAGGCGCGGGCCGTCGCGCTGCTCCAGCGCCGCCATCATCTGCTCGTGGTCGCGCACCGCCTCGGCCCAGCGCTCGGGCGACTTCTTGGCGGTGAAGCGCACCGCATGGATGCGCACTAAAAGGTTGTGGTAGAGCTGGGTCAGCTCGGCATTGCCGGCGGCGGCGAAGAAGGCGTCGTGGATGGCGCGGTTGAGCTTCATGTAAGCGGCGGGGTCGCCCTGCCGGAAGTGCGCGACCATCTCGTCGTGCATGCGGCGGATCTCGGCGATGCCCGCGTCGGAAATGCGGGCGCAGGCGAGTTCGCCGGCGAGCGCCTCCAGCGCGCCCATGATGGGGAAAAGCTGATCGATCTCCTGCGGCGTGATGCGCGCGACGCTGGCGCCACGATTGGGCGAGAGCACGATCAGCCCGGTGGAGGCGAGCACCTTCAGCGCCTCCCGCAGCGGCGTGCGCGAGACGCCGAAGCGCGCGCACAGCGCCTGCTCGTTGATCTTGTCGCCGGCGCGCAGCTCGCCGCGCAGCAGCATGGCGTGGAGCAGATCCACCAATTCGTCGTGCATGCTGCGCCGTGAGATCAATCCCGCTTCGGACACCGTCGCGCGCTCCCTCTGGGCCGGCCGGCACCGATGCGCCGGCGCCGCCGCCAATGGGCGAATTATGAATGCAAGAGCCGGTGCTGTTCAATCCTCGAAAGGATTGGCGCGCGCGGACGTCGCCCGCAGGCGCTCCCCGCCCGGGCCGGGCGGGGAGCGGGCGATCAGACCACCGAGAGCTTGACGTCGATGTTGCCGCGGGTGGCGTTGGAATAGGGGCACACCTGGTGCGCCTTCTCCACCAGCGCCTCGGCAGCGGAAGGCTCGACGCCGGGCAGGCTCACGGCGAGCGCGATCTCCAGGCCGAAGCCGCCTTCCGAGCGCGGGCCGATGCCCACGGTGGCGGTGACGGTGGCGTCCGCCGGCACCTTGGCGGTGCCGCCCTGGGAGGCGACGAACTGCATGGCGCTCAGGAAGCAGGCCGAATAGCCGGCGGCGAACAGCTGCTCGGGATTGACGCCCTGCGCGCCGGCGCCGCCCAGCTCCTTGGGCCGCGCCAGCTTGAGGTCGAGCGCGCCGTCGAGGGTGGCGGTGCGGCCTTCGCGGCCGCCATTGGCGCGGGCGGAGGTGGCGTACAGGACGTTGACGGACATGGGAGGTCTCCTGGCTTGCGGCGCCCTCGCGCTATAAATCGAAAGCGATTTAATCGAACACGACTTATCTACGGAGGCCGCCTCCGGATGTCAACGCTTGCGATTATATCGCGCGCTAATTATTTTTGAGAGGCCCGCGGAACCCTCCGCCCCTCTCGCGCCCGCCTGTCCTCCGGAACCGGCGGGACAGGACGTTCGACATGCCGCCATCCTCGCCGCCATCCCCGCCGCGATCCGGCTCCGCCGGAACCGCGCTGAAGACCCCGACCGAGGGCGCGCGCAGCACGCCGCCTTTCCCCCCGCTCGACGAGTTCCTGTGCTTTGCGATCTACGCCGCCGGGCATGCCATGACGCGCTTCTACAAGCCGCTGCTCGACCCGCTCGGCCTGACCTATCCGCAATATCTCGCCATGGTGGCGCTTTGGGAGAAGGACGACCGCACCGTGGGGGCCCTCGGCGATGCGCTCGGCCTTGAATCGAGCACCCTGACGCCGCTGCTGAAGCGCCTGGAGGCCATGGGCCATGTGCGCCGCGCGCGCGACGGGCAGGACGAGCGGGTGGTGCGGGTGCGCCTCACCGACCAGGGCCGGGCGCTGCGGGAGAACGCCGCCTCGGTGCCGGGCTGCCTGTTCGCCGCCTCCGGCCTTTCCCGGGAGAAGCTGGACCGGCTGCGGAAGGATCTGGCGGAGCTGCGCCGTGCGCTGGAGCACGACGGGAGCAGCGCCGGCTGACTGTACCGGGTGCTTGACGCCGCGCGTGGCGTCGGGCCATGGATCGGGTGTTCCGTATCCGGTCGACCAGAGGAATGCGATGCTCGACGGCGCCATCGATCCCGGCCTGGCCGGCCGCCTCTCCTTCACGCCCGACGTGCCGCGCGCAAAGCCGGCGCTGCCCGCCGGCCGGAACGACCTGGGCCTGTTCGCCGAGCGCGACACGCTGCTGGTGGTGCCCGAGGGGATTGATCCCGAGGTGCCGACTCCCCTCATGGTGCTGTTCCACGGCGGCGGCGGCAGCGCGCAGAAGATCCTGCCCATGATGGAGCAGCACGCCCTCGCCCGCGGCTTCCTGCTGCTGGTGCCGCAATCGCTGTTCCCCACCTGGGACATCGTCATCGCCGGCAACGGCCCGGACCGCGAGCGGCTCGATCAAGCGCTGGCCGAGGTCGCCGCCCGCTTCACGCTCGATCCCACGCACATCGCCTTCGCCGGCCATTCGGACGGCGGCAGCTACGCCTTGTCGCTCGGCCTCACCAATGGGCGGTTCGTCACCCACGTCATCGTCTCGTCGGCGGGCTTCATGTCGGTGCACCTGCAGGAGGGGGCGCCCCGCGTCTTCATCTCCCACGGCATCGAGGACACGCAGATCCCCATCGACCGCAGCGGCCGCGCCCATGCCCGCCTGCTCAAGGCGGCGGGCTACGACGTGACGTACATGGAGTATCACGGCCCCCACGCCTGGCAGCCGCCGGTGGTGGCGCTGTCCGTGGGCTTCTTCCTCGATCGCTAGGGCGCGATCGGCCCTCCTCTCCCGAGACGCAGCGATCCGGCGCCGCGGCCCCAAGCAGGTTGCCGGGAGCGGCCCCTAAGTGGCGAGGCGCAGGCGCGCTTCGGCCGCCTGGCGTCCTTCGGCCCGCAGGAACACCGCCACGTCGGAGGCGGGCATGGGCCGCGCGAACAGGTAGCCCTGCGCGAATGCACAGCCGCGCGCCTTCAGGAAGCGCGCCTGGCCCGGGGTCTCGACGCCCTCGGCCACCACCTGCATGCCGAGATTGCGGCCGAGCTCGATCACCGCGCATACGATGGCGGTGTCGAACGCGTCCTGCTCGATGTCCTTCACGAAGCTCTGGTCGATCTTGATGGTATCGATGGGCAGCTGCTTCAGGTGGGTAAAGCCGGCGTAGCCGGTGCCGAAATCGTCGAGGGCGATGCGCACCCCGGCCCGGTAGAGCTCGTCCAGGATCGGCGCCACGAAGTCGGAATTGCGCCCGAGGAACACGGTCTCGGTGATCTCGACGTCGAAATGGTGCGCCTCCACGCCCGCGGCGTGGAAGTGGCGCAGCATCGAGGTGGCGAGCTCGCGGTGGGTGAATTGGGCCGGAGAGACATTGAGCGCCATCCGGCCGATGCCGTGACCCGCCTCAAGCCAGCCGCGCACGTCCGCGGCCACGCGCCGCGCCATGCGTTCGCCGATCAGGAGTGCCAGCTCGGCATCCTCCATGGCGAGGCTGAAGGCGGCCGGCGCGAGCACCGTCTGGCGGTCGCGCTGCCAGCGCACCAGCGCCTCGAACCCGGTAAGCCGGCCCGTGGAGAGGCAGATCTTCGGCTGGTAGTAGGGCACGATCTGGTCGTCGGCGAGGGCGGCAGCGATGTCGCGCGAGAGCGCGACGCGTTCGGACACCGCCTGGCGCATGGCCGGCGCATAGACCACCGCGCGATTGCGGCCCTGCTGCTTGGCGGTATAGAGGGCGAGGTCGGCGTCCTTCATCAGCTCGGCCGGCGTGCTGTCATGCTCCGGGCAGGCGGCGATGCCGACGCTGGCGCGGGTCGACAGATGGCGTCCGTCGTGCTGCACCGGCCGGCGCAGGTCCGAGGTGATGGCCTGGGCGAGACGCACGCCGGCGGTGAGCGCATCGCGGCAGCGCAGCAGCGCCACGAATTCGTCGCCGCCGAAGCGCGCCAGCGTGGCCCGTTCGCCCACCACCAGAGCGAGGCGGTGCGCGGTCTCCGTGATCAGCACGTCGCCCGCGTCGTGGCCCAGCGTGTCGTTCACGTCCTTGAGCCCGTCGAGATCCACCATCAGCAGGCAGATGCCCTGCTCCAGCCGCCGCTCGCGGAAGGCGCGCTCAAGGTGCTCCTGGAATGCCGCCCGGTTGGGCAGGCCGGTGAGCGCATCGTGGGTCGCCGCATGGCGCGCCTTCTGCTCGGCGGCGAGCCGCTCCGACAGGTCGATCACCGCCGCGACGACGCAGGGCGCGCCCTCCATCTCGGTGCGGCGCGCCGCCAGCAGCACGTCGCGCACGCTGCCGTCCGCGAGCCGGACCCGGGTTTCGTAGCCGGTCACGAAGCCGTCCGTCTCGAGCTGGCGCACCAGGCGCTCGCGCACGGAGGGATCGGCATAGGCCTTGAGGATGCTGGTGCCGATATGCTCGCTCTCGGGGGCGCCGTAGAAGCGGGCGGCCACCTCGTTGTAGCGCAGCACGCGCCCGTCCTTCAGGCTGGTGACCACCAGCGGCACCGGCACCGCCTGGAAGGTCTTCTCGAGGATGTTCTCGCTCTCCGACAGGCGCGCATTGGCGCGGCGTTCGGCCTGGATCGCCGCCCACTGGCGCCGGTCGAGCCGGTTGGCGCGCGTCACCATGAGCACGAGCGCCCAGTTGAGCACCGCCGCCGCGAGCGCCAGCCCGGTGGCGGCGCGCCAGCCCTCGGCCGGATCGATGTAGCCGACCAGCAGCAGGATGCTCGCGCCCACGCCGCCGATCACGGTCCACACGAACGGCAGCGGCACCGTGAGATAGAACACCGTGGGCAAGAGCAGCACCACGAACAGCGCGATGTCGCTGCGCGAGGTGACCAGCACCGCCACGCCCACCGCCGTCACCGCTTGCCACAAGAGGGAGATCGCGTAGATCGCCCGCACCCCCGTCGCGGTCTGCGCCAAGGCAAGGCAGAACAGCGAGACCGCCACCACCGCCAGGCGCGCCGACACGGCGACGTAGAAATGGTCCGTCCCCGCGAAGCGCCAGTCGCTCACAAGGAAGGCGCTGTTGAGCATTGCCGACAGCACGAACAGGAGCCGCGCGTTGCGGCGGTAGTCGGCGAACCGGTCGGTCCTGAAGCGGCGCTCGAGCGCAGGGTCCGCGAACTCGCCGCCGAGCGGCGTCAGCGCAAGCTCGCTCGCCGCCGAGGCACGCTCCTCTCCATCCTCTTCCAGGCCCCGAGACATCGACTCTTCTACCTCGCCACGACGCAGCAGCGGGCGGATGGTGCATGCTGGCCGCCGCCGGAGCCAGCACGAATTCCATGGGCGAGATCCGACGCTTCGGCGATGCCGGCGGCGCCCGAACGGGCGCCCGGATCAGGAATCGGCGCCGCCCAGCACCTCGTCGGCGGAGAAGCCGTAGACCCGGCCGCAGAACTCGCAGGTGACCGTCACCTTGCCGTCGTCCTGGACCATGTCGCGCCGCTCGTCGCGGGAGAAGGAGGCGAGCACGCCCGACACCCGCTCGCGTGAGCAGGAGCAATGGGCGGCGATGGCGAGGGTGTCGAACACGCGCACGCCGCGCTCGTGAAACAGGCGGTAGAGCAGGCGCTCGCTGGACAGCTCGCGGTCGATCAGCTCCACGTCCTCGAGCGTGCCCACCAGCGAACGGGCCTCGACCCAGGCGTCGTCCTCGGCCAAAGCGTGGGACTCGGCGCCCTCGGGCGCGTCGCCGCCGGGCAGGTCGGCCATGCGGGCGCGGCTCGCATCCTGCGGCAGGAACTGGGCGAGCAGGCCGCCGGCGCGCCAGGAGGAGGCGCCGCCGGCGCGCACCTCCTCGCCCACGGCGAGGCGCACCCGCGTGGGGATCTGCTCGGACTGCATGAAATATTCGTGCGCCGCCGCTTCCAGCCCCGACCCGTCGAGCGCCACCACGCCCTGATAGCGGTTGGACGAGATGCCCTGGTCGATGGTCATGGCGAGGTGGCCCTTGCCGAGCAGCGCCGCCGGCGTGGCGGCGTTGCGCGTCTCGGCCTCGGCGAGGGCGTCCTTGTCGAAGCGGGCATAGGCGCGGATCTTGTCCGGGCTCACGAAATCCGCCACCACCATGTCCACTGGCCCGTCGGTCTGGGTCTGGAGGATGAAGCGGCCCTCGAACTTCAGGGACGAGCCGAGCAGCACCGCCAGCGTCACCGCCTCGCCCACCACGCGCTTCACCGACGGGGGGTAATCGTGATGCGCCAGCACCGCGTCCAGCGTCGGCCCGAGCCGGACCGCGCGCCCGCGCAGATCGAGCGCGTCCACCTGGAACGGGGTGATGATGTCGTCCTTCGCCACGCTGGAGGCGCCCCGAGACCGCTCAGCACCCATGACGAGACCTCAAGCCCTAGCCGCCGGCCGCATGGAAGCACCAGGCCAGGATGCCCTTCTGCGCGTGCAGCCGATTCTCGGCCTCATCGAACACCACCGACTGCGGCCCGTCCATCACTTCGTCGGTGACCTCCTCGCCGCGGTGGGCGGGCAGGCAGTGCATGAAGATCGCGTCCTTGTCGGCGCGCGCCATCAGGGCGGCGTTCACCTGGTAGGGCTTGAGCAGATTGTGGCGCAGCCGCTCGGCCTCCTCGTCGCCCATGGAGACCCAAGTGTCGGTGAGGACGCAGTCCGCGCCTTCGACCGCCTCCTCGGGGTCGCGCATGAACGTCACCTTGGCCTTGTTGCGCTTGACGAAGTCCCGGATCGCCGGGCTCGGCGGCAGCTCCTTGGGGGTCGCCACTGCCATGGCGAAGTCGAACCGTTCGGCGGCGTGGATCCAGGAGGCGAGCACGTTGTTGAAATCGCCCGTCCAGGCCACCTTGCGGCCGGTGATGGGGCCGCGGTGCTCCTCGAAGGTCATCACATCCGCCATCACCTGGCAGGGATGCGACAGGCGCGTGAGGCCGTTGATGACCGGTACGGTGGCGTATTCCGCCAGCTCCATGAGGTCGTCATGCTCCAGGATGCGGATCATGATGGCATCGACGAAGCGCGAGAGAACGCGGGCGGTGTCGGCGATGGATTCGCCGCGCCCGAGCTGCATCTCCTGGCCGGTGAGCATGATGGTCTCGCCGCCGAGCTGACGCATGGCGAGGTCGAACGACACGCGGGTGCGGGTGGAGGGCTTGTCGAACACCATGGCGAGCGACTTGCCGGCGAGCGGGCGCGCCTCGTCGCCGGCGCGGCGGCGTGCCTTCAGGTCCTTGGACAGCTCCAGCACGCGCCTCAGCTCGCCGGCCGGGATGTCCGACAGATCGAGGAAATGGCGCACGCCGTTCGCCACACTGAAGCCGCCATGCCCGGCGTGGCCGTTGGCCTTGCCGCCCATGCTGCGCGCAACCGCGGCCGCCGCCGCCTTGGCCTTCCCGCCAGCCTTCATTCCGCCGCTCCCCTCGCCGGAGCGAAGTTCTTCTCGAGCCTGACGCAGGCGGCCTCGATCCTGTCGGCGGCCAGCATCGCCTCTTCCTCGCTCACGTTGAGCGGAGGCAAAAGGCGGACCACATTGTCGCCCGCGCCGGGGGCGAGCAGGCCCTCCTCGCGCATGGCCACCACCAGGTCGCCGGCCGGCACGTTGGCCTTCAGGCCCATCAGCAGGCCCTGGCCGCGCACCTCGGCGATGATGGCGGGGTGCCGGTCCTTGACCTCGGCGAGGCGTTGGGCGAAGCGGCCGGCGACCTTGTTCACATGGTCGAGGAAGCCTTCGGCCAGCACCTGGTCGAGCACCGCATTGCCCACCGCCATGGCGAGCGGGTTGCCGCCATAGGTGGAGCCGTGGGTGCCGAGCGTCATGCCCTTGGCGGCCTCCTCGGTGGCGAGGCACGCGCCGAGCGGGAAGCCGCCGCCGATGCCCTTGGCCACCGCCATGATGTCGGGCGTGATGCCGGCCCATTCATGGGCGAACAGGCGCCCGGTGCGGCCGACGCCCGACTGCACCTCGTCGAGCACGAGCAGCAGGCCCTTCTCGTCGCAGAGCGCGCGCAGGCCCTTGAGGAAGCTCGGCGGCGGCACGCGCACGCCGCCCTCGCCCTGCACCGGCTCCACCAGGATGGCGGCGGTCTCGTCGGTCACCGCGGCACGCGCCGCGTCGAGGTCGCCGAACGGCACCTGGTCGAAGCCCGGCAGGTCCGGGCCGAAGCCTTCCAGATACTTGGCGCTGCCGCCCGCGGCGAGCGTCGCCAGGGTTCGGCCGTGGAAGGCGCCCTCGAAGGTGATGATGCGGTTCTTCTCGGGATGGCCCGAGGCATAATGGAATTTGCGCGCCATCTTGATGGCGCACTCCAGCGCCTCCGCGCCCGAATTGGTGAAGAACACCGTGTCGGCGAAGGTCGCCGCCCGCAGCCGCTCGGCGAGGCGCTCGCCGCCGGGGATGCGGAACAGGTTCGAGGTGTGCCAGAGCTTGCCGGCCTGCTCGGTGAGCGCGGCGGCGAGGCCGGGATTGGCATGGCCGAGGATGTTCACCGCGATGCCGGCGGTGAAGTCGAGGAAGCGTCGCCCGTCCGTCGTGACGAGCCACGAGCCCTCACCCCGTTCGAATTCGAGGTCGATGCGCGCATAGGTCGGCAGAACGGCGGGGATCACGGCTTCCTCCAGTGCGGGAATGGACCCGCCCGCCTGCGCCTTCGAGACCCGTGCGGGGTGCGGGGATTCCCTTGAGCCGGCTCGCGGGTGGCCGGAAACTAAAACGGGCCGCCCAAGCGGGGGCGGCCCGACATTTTTGGCAATACTAATGATCACGCGCGCGAGGTCAACATCGCCGCCACAACCGGCGCGCGCCGGGCGCGGGCGCCGCGGACCCCGGCGGCGCCCACGATCCACAGATAAGGTGAGTCCTGCGCGCAACGACCTGGGGAAAACGATCCGGGTACCGAATCGGGACTCTGTCGCCTTGCGCGTGCATATTGTAGGTTAATTTTCAGTTGGCCACGACATATCGTGCGCCACTCTTCCTCGGGACGGTAAAAGTGGCCGACTCCCGCGCGATGCCGCGCGGGGGCTCGCGGGAGGAGTCCGGCAGGTCCGGGCGGCGTGGCGGCGCCGCGGCACAGGGTCGGGCGCCAGGTTCCGGCGCCACTCGAGATGCGGCAGATGGGAGACGAGCCATGAGCTGGACCGACGAGCGCGTCGAGCTGCTGAAGAAGCTTTGGAGCGACGGACTTTCCGCGAGCCAGATCGCCGGGGAGCTGGGCGAGGTGACCCGCAACGCGGTGATCGGCAAGGTGCACCGCCTCGGCCTGTCGGGCCGGGCGAAGAGCGCGTCCTCCTCGACGCGCCCGCGCAAGCCGGCGCGGGAGGCCGAGACCCGGCGCGACGCGCGGCCGCAGCGGCCGCTGACCCACGGCGCGACCGCGCTGGCCCAGGAGCTCGAGCCGATGGCGCGGGAGGCTCCCGCCCCGGCGCCGCAGGGCGCCGACAATGTGGTGCCCATGGGCCAGCGCTGCACCATCATGAACCTCACCGAGAGCACCTGCCGCTGGCCCACCGGCGAGCCGGGCACGGACAGCTTCTATTTCTGCGGCGGCAAGACCAAGCAGGGCCTGCCCTATTGCGCCCACCACGCGCGCATCGCCTACCAGCCGGTGCAGGACCGCCGGCGCGACCGCCGGCTCGCTTATCTCTGAGCCGGGCGTCCGGCGCCCCCTCGCCCCGCCGGGGGAGGGTTTGGGGGCGCTTTGCGGGGGCGTGGCGCCTTCTTCCGCAGAAGCTTGCGGCGGCCGCGCCGCGCCGGCGGGCGACCACGAGCCGGACCCGCTCGGCGCCGTCAGTGCGCCCGGGCGAACATCTCGTTGAAGGAATAGCCGGCGCCCCGCACGGTGCGGATGGGGTCCGACTGGCGGCCGCGATTGATGGCCTTGCGCAGCCGGCCCACATGCACGTCCACGGTGCGCTCGTCGATATAGACGTCCTGGCCCCACACCCCGTCCAGCAGCTGCTCGCGCGAGAACACGCGGCCGGGGCTCTGCATCAGGAATTCCAGCAGCCGGAACTCGGTCGGGCCGAGATGCACCTCGCGGCCGGCGCGGTGCACGCGGTGGGTCTCGCGGTCGAGCTCGATGTCGCCGGCGCGCAGCAGGGTCGCCACGTGCTCGGGCTTGGCCCGGCGCAGCAGCGCCCGCACCCGGGCAAGCAGTTCCGGCACCGAGAAGGGCTTGACCACATAGTCGTCGGCACCGGTGGCGAGCCCGCGCACGCGCTCGGTCTCCTCGCCGCGGGCGGTGAGCATGATCACGGGCAGGCGCTCGGTCTCCGGCCGGGTGCGCAGCCGCCGGCACAGCTCGATGCCGGAGAGGCCCGGCAGCATCCAGTCGAGGATGACAAGGTCCGGCACGCTCTCGCGCAGGCGGGTCTCCGCCTCATCGCCGCGGGCCACGCTCTCGACGCCATAGCCCTCCGACTCCAGGTTGTAGCGGAGCAGGAGGGTCAACGGTTCCTCGTCCTCGACGATCAGGATACGCGCCGGCACGGGTCTCTCATCCGACTGTCATCACACCTGCCACCGCCGGGACAGTCCGGCGGCGGATCTTGATCAGCACGCACGGTCCGCGGCGCTGGCGCGCCACCGGTGCCGCGCCTCAGCCCTGGAGCGTGCGCCCGGGGAACGCCACCGTGGTCTCGCTGGAGGCGTCCGCCTTCGGACGGCTCTCCGGCAGATTCTGACCGGTGACCATGTAATAGACGATCTCGGCGATGTTGGTGGCGTGGTCGCCGATGCGCTCGATGTTCTTGGCGCAGAACAGAAGGTGCGTGCACACCGAGATGTTGCGCGGATCCTCCATCATGTAGGTGAGGAGTTCGCGGAACAGCGAGGTGTACATGGTGTCGATGGCGCCGTCCCGGCCCCACACTTCGAGCGCCTTGGTCTCGTTCTGGCCGGCATAGGCGTCGAGCACCTCCTTCAGCTGCTCGAGCACCAGATCGGAGATGTGCTCCACGCCGCGCACCAGCTTCGCCGGGTGGTACTCGCCCTCGATGGCGATGACCCGCTTGGCGACGTTCTTGGCGAGGTCGCCGATGCGCTCCAGGTCGTTGGCGATGCGGATCGTCGCCACCACCTCGCGCAGGTCGCCGGCCACCGGCTGGCGCTTGGCGATCACCAGGACCGCCTTCTCCTCGATCTCGCGCTGCATCTGGTCGCAGGCGGCGTCCAGCAGCACCACGCGCTGCGCCAGAGCGGTGTCGCGGCGGATCAGCGAGGTGACGCCATCGGCCACCAGGCGCTCGGCCTGGCCGCCCATCTCGACCACCTTGCGGCCAAGCTCCTTGAGTTCCACGTCAAAGGACGAAACGGTATGCTCGGGCATCTCGGTGTTCCTTGCGCGGGTCAGCCGAAGCGGCCGGTGATGTAGTCGCGGGTCTTGATCTCCTTCGGATTGGTGAAGATCACGTCCGAAGGCGCCACCTCGATCAGCTCGCCGAGATAGAAGAAGGCGGTAATATCGGCGCAGCGGGCCGCCTGCTGCATGTTGTGGGTCACGATGACGATCGTGAACTCGCGCTTCAGCTCGTCGATCAGGTCCTCGATCTTCGAGGTAGAGATCGGGTCGAGCGCGGAGGTCGGCTCGTCGAGCAAGATCACCTCGGGCTTCACCGCGATGGTGCGGGCGATGCACAGGCGCTGCTGCTGGCCGCCGGACATGCCGAGCGCCGACGTGTGCAGGCGGTCCTTGGTCTCGTCCCAGATCGCCGCCTTGCGCAGGCACCATTCCACGCGCTCATCCATCTGCGACTTCTTGAGCCGCTCGTGCAGCTTCACGCCGAAGGCGATGTTGTCGTAGATCGACATGGGGAACGGCGTGGGTTTCTGGAACACCATGCCGATGCGGGTGCGCACGATGGTGGCGTCCAGCTCCTTGCCGACGATGTTCACGCCGTCAAACAGCACCGCGCCCTCGGCGCGCTGGCCGGGATAGAGGTCGTACATGCGGTTGAACACGCGCAGCAGCGTGGACTTGCCGCAGCCCGACGGCCCGATCATGGCGGTGACCCGCTTCTCCGGGATGTGGAAGTTGATGTTCTTCAGGGCATGGTTCTGCCCGTAATAGAATTGGAGATTATCGACCTTGATCTTGGCCGGAGCCTGCGGCGCGTCGGGCTTGGCGGAGACGGACGAGGCGATATTGAAGGTGGGATCGACGGCAGAGTTCATCTGAGCCTCACTTGGGATCCTGATGCGCCCGCAGCACGCCGGACGCGAACAATTCCGTGGTCTTTCCTGTCCGCAGCGGCCGCATCTACTTGGTACGCGCCAGGAACAGGCGGGCGAGAATGTTCAGCACCAGCACGCCCACAGTGATCAGCAGCGCACCGGCCCAGGCGAGCGACACCCAGTCGTCGAACGGGCTGCCGGCATACTGATAGATGGCGATCGGCAGGCTGGCCATAGGCCTGGAGAGATCCAGAGACCACGAATTGTTGCCGAGCGAGGTGAACAGCAGCGGCGCGGTCTCGCCCGCCGCGCGGGCGATGGCGAGCAGGATGCCGGTGACGATGCCGGCCTGCGCCGCGCGCCAGGTCACCAGCATCACCACCTTCCACTGCGGCGCGCCGAGGGCGAAGGCGGCCTCGCGCAGGCCCACGGGAACGAGGTTCAGCATGTCCTCGGTGGTGCGCACCACCACCGGGATCACCAGGATTGCGAGCGCGATCGCGCCGGCCCAGCCGGAGAAGCCGCCGAGCGGCGCCACCAGGAAGGTGTAGACGAACAGGCCGACCAGGATGGAGGGCGCCGACAGGAGAATGTCATTCACGAAGCGCGCCACATGGCCGACCTTCGTGGTCTTGCCGTTCTCGGCGAGGAAGGTGCCGGCCATCAGGCCGATGGGCGTGCCGATCAGCATGGCGATGGCGATCTGGATCAGCGAGCCCACGATGGCGTTCAGCAGGCCGCCGTTCTGTCCCGGCGGCAGCGTGATCCGCGTGAAGACGTTGAGGCCGAGGGCCGGCAGGCCCTTCTGGATCAGGGTGAACAAGATCCAGGCGAGGAGGAACAGCGCGAAGACCGCGAAGGCGGTGCTGATCGCCTTGATCGTGGAATCCTTGGCACGGCGGACGGCGAGCGAAGCCATGGCGTTCTGGCCCTCAGTTCTTCAGGTTCGAGCGGACGAGGAAGCGCGAGAGCGCCAGCACGATGAAGGAGATGACGAACAGGATGAAGCCGAGCGCAAGCAGCGAGTCGAGCTTCAAGGTGCCCTGCGCCGCCTCGGGGAATTCGTTGGCGATGGTGGAGGCGATGGTCGCGCCGGGGGCGAACAGCGAGGCGGACAGGCGCGTCGCGTTGCCGATCACGAAGGTGACCGCCATGGTCTCGCCCAGGGCCCGGCCAAGGCCGAGCATCACCGCGCCAACCATGGCGGTGCGGCCGTAGGGGATCGAGACGTTCTTATAGACCTCGTAGGTGGTGCCGCCGACGCCATAGGCCGATTCCTTCAGCATGGGCGGGACCGATTCCAGGGTCTCCACGAACATGGCCGTGATGAAGGGCAGGATCATCACCGCCATGATGAGCCCGGCGGTGAGCATGCCGCCGCCGAGCGCCGGCCCCTGGAACAGGAAGCCGATCACGGGCAGCGGGCCCAGCAGGTCGATCAGCGGCGGCTGCACATAGGCCGCCATCAGCGGCGAGATGATGAAGAAGCCCCACATGCCATAGATGATGGAGGGCACCGCGGCGAGCAGCTGGATCGCCACGCCGATGGGCTTGCGGAGCGCCTGCGGCGCGATCTCGCTCAGGAAGAAGGCAATGCCGAAGGACAGCGGCAGCGCGATGACAACGGCGATGACGGCGCTGAAGATCGTGCCGTAGATCATCACCAGCGCGCCGAAATTCTCGGTCACGGGGTTCCAGGCGGCAGTCCAAAGAAAGTCGAGCCCGAAGGCTTGGAACGCCGGAAGGCCGCCTTCGAACAGCATGGCGATGATGAGACCGAGCAGCACCAGCACGAAGATGCCGCTGCCCCAAAGCGAGGCCACAAAGACGCGGTCCGACAGGCGCCCCACCGCCTTTTCCGATCCGATCGGCCCGATGGCGCGGCCCATCGCCGGGTTGCCCGCACCGCTCATCGTCGCATCCATCGCCCAAATCCCCCGCATCCCGAACGGAAAGCCGCAACTGGCGCGGCGCTCGGCACAATTGTCGTGGAGAATGAATTGCCCTGGCGCGGATGGCGGCCAAAAGGCCGGCCGCCATCCGCTGTCACGCTAGGGACCTGCGCGTCGGTCGGATCAGTTCGACCACACCGGCTTGCCGTCCACCTTCACGTCGGTCTTCCACGCCGCGCGCACGCGGTTGGCGACGTCTTCGGGAAGCGGGATGTAGTGGAGCTTCTCGGCGATCGGCGCGCCGCTCTTGAAGGCCCAGTCGAAGAACTTGATGACCTCGGCGGCCTGCTCGGCGGACTTCGGCTCCTTCGGGAGCAGGATGAAGGTCGCGGAGGTGATCGGCCAAGTGGTGTCGCCGGGGGTGTTGATCATGGACGCCGCGAAGTCCTTCGCGCCGGCCCAGTCCGCATTGGCGGCGGCGGCCTGGAACGAGGGAACGGTCGGCGACACGAACTTGCCGGCCTTGTTCTGCAGCTGGGCCGTCACAAGGCTGTTGGCCGAGGCGTAGATGTATTCCACGTAGCCGATGGCGCCCTTGGTGTTCTTCACCGTTCCGGCCACGCCCTCATTGCCCTTGCCGCCCGCGCCGGCCGGCCAGGAGACCGAGGTCGCCACGCCCACCTTGGACTTCCACTCGGGGCTCACGTCGGCGAGGTAGGACACGAACACGTAGGTGGTGCCCGATCCGTCCGAACGATAGGTCGGCACGATGCCGAGGTTCGGCAGGGTCACGCCGGGATTGAGGTCGGCGATGACCTTGTCGTTCCACTTGGTGATCTTGCCGAGATAGATGTCGGCAAGCACCGGGCCGGTCAGCTTGAGCTGGTTGGCCGCGATACCGTCCAGGTTGACGATCGGAACCACGGAGCCGATCACCGCCGGGAACTGCAGCAGATTCTGCTGGGCGAGCTTCTCGGTCTGGACCGGGGCGTCGGAGGCGCCGAAATCAACGGTGCGGTTGAAGATCTGGGTCTGGCCGGCGCCCGAGCCGATGGACTGGTAATTGAGACCGGTGCCGGTCTTCTCCTTATAGGCCACAGCCCAGGCCTGATACACGGGAGCCGGGAAGGTGGCGCCGGCGCCGGTGATGTCGCCGGCGGTCGCGCTGCCGGCCATGAGGGTGGCCACGGCGATCACGCCGAGAGCGGTGGTGAGCTTCACGATATCTCTCCTTGCCAATTTCGTAGCGCCCAAACAGCCCGTGGCCGTGACGCAACATTGGGCTCGGGACTCTTAGTCCTCGTGCGCCAAGGTTCTATGACGCACGGATGACACCGAGATGACAGCTCAACTAACTGACGAATCTATGCTTTTTTCTTTCTCCGGCAAAGCATCCAGGCGCACCGCGAAGACTGACCCCTCGCCGGGCACGCTGTCGATGCTTAGCCGGCCCCGGTGGCGCACCACGATGTGCTTGACGATGGCGAGGCCGAGGCCGGTACCGCCCTGCTCCCGACTCGCCGCCACGTCCACCCGATAGAAGCGCTCGGTGAGGCGCGGCAGGTCCTCCGGCGGGATGCCCGGGCCGTAGTCGCGCACCGCCACCACCGCGGCCGGCGCCGCCGCCGGCCCCTCGCAGGCGACGCTGACCGTCACCTTCCGGCCCTCGGCGGCATATTTCAGCGCGTTCTCCACCAGGTTCTCGAACAGGCGGATGAGCTCGTCGCGGTCGCCGCGCACCACCGCCCTGTCGGCCTCCTTCACCAGCTCGATGGCGACCCCGCGGTCCTTTGCCAGCGGCGAGAGGGTGTCGCACACATGGGCGACGATGGCGCCGAGCTCCACCGGCGTCTCGGGCCGCACGTGGGCGTTGAGCTCGATGCGCGAGAGCGAGAGCAGGTCGTCGATCAGGCGCGACATGCGCCGCGCCTGCGCCGCCATGATGGACAGGAAGCGCTCGCGCGCGGCCGGGTCGTTGCGCGCCGGCCCCTGGAGGGTCTCGATGAAGCCCGACAGCGAGGCGAGGGGGGTGCGCAGCTCGTGGCTGGCATTGGCGACGAAGTCGGCGCGCATCTGCTCCACCCGCCGCTGCTGGGTGAGGTCGCGGAAGGTGAGCAGGACCGCATCGGGCCCGCCGCGCCCTTCCGGCTCCGGCGCGAGGTGCAGCGGCACCACATGGGCCTCCAGCCAGCGGTCGAGCGGCACGCGCTCGGCGAACTCGACGCGCCGCGGCAGGCTGTCCTTGGCGGCGGCCCGCACCGCGTCCAGCACCTCCGGAACCCGCACCAGGAACGACAGGGGATCGCCCACCCGCGCCGGGCCGATGGCGAGCGCCACCCGCGCGTTGGCGGTGACGATCTCGCCCTCGGGGGTGAGCAGCAGCGCCGGCTCCGGCAGGGCGGAGACCAGCGCCTCGACGCGCCGGTCGCGGATCGCCGCCGGCTCGGGCGCCAGCAGCGGCTCCAAGGCGGCGGCATGCTCGCGGGCGGCCGGCAGGGGCGGCGCGAGCACCGCCAGCACGGCCAGCACCGCCCCCATGGCGAGCGCGAGCACGGGATGCATGAGCTGGAAGCCGATCCCGAGCGCGCACAGCAGCGCCAGGGCGAACAGTCCCCAGGCGAGCGCGCGCGCGCCGGCGGGCCGCTCGGCGGCGTCCGCACCCAGAAGAGACAACAGCCGCCTCATCGCCACGCTTGCTCCTGCGGCCAGGTTGCGCCGGGCCCGGTTGCGCCACACGCGGGTGCCGCCCCCTGCGGCGCGACCGTCGCGCCCCGCACCTGCGCCTCTAACCTGCGCCCCCTAACCCCTCGCCCGACGGGCCGGCGGCGCGAATCACCCGCCTCGGCCTTGATCGGCCATGCTGGTCGGCCTTAACGAAGCCATTACGACAAAGCCGGCCCGCGGCCAAACGCCGGTCCGGCGGCGGTCCGCCCGATCGCCCCGTGCCGACGGGGCGGTCGGAGCGCCGCCTTCGGGCGCACGAGGGAAACGCGAAGTGATCCCCGAGGCGCGCGCAAAGGGATGATCTGGCGGCGGCTTCTGCTATGAACGAGGGAACGAAGGACGAGGACCCATGGCCGTTTCCGTTGCCGTTCTGCCCATGCGCGGTCTCGCGGCGTTCGCCGGCGCCGCCTTGTCGGCCGCGGCCCTGTGCGGAGCCGCGCTCGCTGATCCCCTGCCCATGCCCAGCGTCGACTTCGCGCTGACCGCCGATCTTAAGCGCGGGGGCACGCTCTCGCTCGCCCACAGCCGGTCGCGCATGCGGGTGGAGATGACCAACCCGAACGTGCCGACGCCGATCCTCGGGCTGATCGACCTCAACGCCCGCAAGATGGTGATGATGCTGCCCAACGTGCCGAACATGGCCATGGAGATCGACATCCCCAAGGAATATTCCATGGGCGCGCTCAGCGGCAACGGCACGCGGGTGGGGGAATCGGCGGTAGCCGGCGAGGCCTGCGACGTGTGGAAGGTGGACTCCCAGGCCCATCTCACGAGCGCCGCCACCTTCGCCTGCATCACCCCGGACGGCATCGCCCTGCGCACCGAGGTGGAGGTGGAGGGCACGAAGCGCACGGTCTACGAGGTCACCCAGCTCAGCCGCGCGCCGCAGAACCCCGAGCTGTTCGAACTGCCCGCGGGGGTCCAGGTGGTCAAGGTGCCCAAGGGCAAGCTCGGTGCCGCCATCGGCCTGCCCGGCCTCGGCGGAGCGCCAGCCCTGCCGCTGCCACGCTGAGGCCCGGACGCTCCGTCCCGCTCCCGCGGACCGTCCGGCAAGCCATCCAGCCGGCCCCTCACTTGGCGATGGTGCGGGCCTTGGCCGGCTCGGACCCGGCCCCGGCGGAACGCGGCTCGCGGGCGGGACGCGGCTCGGCCGCCGCCTTGCCGCCGTCCGCATCGGCCGCCGCGGGCGCGCCGACGCCGCGCAGGCTCAGCTCGCGCAGGCCGAGCAGGGTCAGCGAGAGCGCGAACGGCACGATGTAGTAGAACAGCCGGAAGATGAGCAGCGCGCCCACCATGTCGCCCTTGTCGAACTGAGGCAGAGCGACCAGCAGCGCCGCATCGAACACGCCGAGCCCGCCCGGCGCATGGCTCGCGAAGCCGAGCAGCGTGGCGGTGATGAAGATCACCGAGAGCGAGACCGGGTCGATATAGGGTTCGGCCGGCATCAGCATGTACATGGCCGCGGCGCACAGCGACAGATCGAGGATGCCGATGCCGATCTGCACCAGAGTGGAGCGGCCCTTTGGCAGCGTCACGAACCAGGAGGAGCGGCCGATGGTGCGCGGCTTCGCGGACACCCAGGCCACGTAGGCCGCCAGCACGCACAAGGCGGCAATGCCGATCATCCGGTTGACCGCCGGCGGCAGGTGGTCGACGGCGGTCGCCGCCTCGGGGTGGAGGGTGATGCCGAGGCCGAGCACGGCGATGTTGCCGAGCCAGAAGGTGAGGCCGGCGACGAAGCAGATCTTCGCCACGTCGATGGCGCCGAGCCCCCAGGCGGAATAGATGCGGTAGCGCACCGAGCCGCCGGTGAACACCGTGAAGCCCACATTGTGGCCGATGGAATAGGAGCAGAAGCCCGACAGCGCGGCGACGCGATAGGGCACGTGGTCCTTGCCGATGGTGCGCAGGGCGAACCAGTCGTAGAAGGTGAGCGTCACATAGGCGCCGGCCACCAGGAAGAACGCCGCAGCCACGTGCGCCGGGTTCTTCTCCCTCAGCGCGTCGAGCACGTCCGACAGCTTGAGGTCGTGCAGCATGTTGTAGAGCACGACCGCCGCGAAGGCGATGACGGCGAGGCTCGCCACGAATCCGAGGCCATGCAGGCCGACGCGATCCCGCAGGAACGCCCACGCCTTCGAAACTCCCTCTCGCAGTCCCATGCCGCCACCGTTTCCCCCGCAGAGCGCGAACCCGCCCGACGCGTGCCCTTGGCGCGTCGGATCGGCGATCGCCCTCGAACCCCACATGTTTGGAATGGCCCCCTCGGCTGAGGGTGCCGTCCATGTCCGCCCCCGGGCCCGCTCACCTCAGCACGCTTTTCGCACCAGGTGAAAGCTTTTCCTTGTTCCAATGCCGGCAGGCACGGGACATCCCCGTGCCGCCGGTGGGAAATCGTCACAATTTAACGGGATAGCCGATCTCGACCGTGCGCGCGCGGGGCAGGCCGAAGCGGTCGACCGAGCGCTCGGCATTGCGCGCGAGGAAGGCGAAGGCGTGCGCCAGCACGTCCTTCGGACGCGTCACCTCGTCAGGCGGTATGATGCGCTCGTGACCGATCACGTAGACCGCCGCCTCCGGATCGACGCCGCGCGCGCTGAGCGCCGGGCCGAGCACCGCCGGCACGTCGATCTGCTGCATGTAGCCGAAGCGCAGGTCGACGCGCACGAAGCCGGCGTCCATGGCGGTGACCTTCACCCGGTCCTCCACCGAGACGCGCGGGCGCGAGGCGATCCACACCGAGACGATCACCGCGGTGTCGAAGCGGATCTTGAGCAGCTCCGACAGGCGCGAGAGCGCCACCGGCGTCATGGCGCCGGCGCGCGAGAGGAAGATCGCGGTGCGCGGGCTCTCCACGTCGCCGGAGCGGTCCTTGCGGCCGACGAAGCTGTCCAGCGGCTCGGTGAAGCGCACCTGCTGCGCCACCACGCCCTCGAGGCCGCGCCGCCAGCTCACCATGACGAAGATGATCACCCCGGCGATGGAGAGCGGCAGCCAGCCGCCGTCGTGGATCTTGGTCATGTTGGCGGCGGCGAAGGAGAGGTCCACCGCGAGCATGGCGACCGCCATGGCCCACACCGCCGGCTCCGGCCAACCCCAGGCGCGGTGCACCTGAGCGATGAACAGGATGGTGGTGGTCACCATGGCGAAGGCCACCGCGATGCCGTAGGCCGAGGCGAGCTTCTCGGAGGCCTCGAAGCCCAGCACCACGGCGATGCAGGAGATCATCAAAAGCCAGTTGAGCCGCCCCACATAGATGTGCTGCTCGTTGTGCTCGGAGGTGTAGCGGATGCGCATGGGCGGCAGGTAGCCGAGCTCGATGGCCTGCTTGGCGAGCGAGAACACGCCGGTGATGATGGCCTGCGAGGCGATCACCGTGGCGGCGGTGGCGAGGAACAGCAGCGGCACGTCGAACCAGTCGGGCGACAGGTCGTAGAACGGGTTGCGGGCGGAATTGGGATCCACCAGCAGGATCGCGCCCTGGCCGTAATAATTGAGCAGCAGCGCCGGCATGGCGATGGCGAGCCAGGCGCGGGCGATGACCTTGCGGCCGAAATGGCCGAGGTCGGCATAAAGCGCCTCGCCGCCGGTGATGGCGAGGAAGCAGGCGCCGAGGATCACGCCGGCGAGGCCCGGATGGTCGAGCATCAGCTGGATGCCGTGGCGCGGGTCGAGCCCGGCCAGCACCTGCGGCGCCTGGACGATGCCGTGGAGGCCGAGCGCGGCGAGCGCGCCGAACCAGACCAGCATGATCGGCCCGAAGAAGGAGGCGATGCGCTCGGTGCCGAGCCGCTGGGAGAGGAACACGGCGGCGAGCACCAGCACGGTCAGCGCCACCACCCAGTGCTCCAGCTCCGGCGCGATCACCTGCAGGCCCTCGATCGCCGAGAGCACGGAGATGGCGGGGGTCAAAACGCCGTCGCCGATCAGCATGGCGGCGCCGAGCAGGCCCGCGGCGAGCAGGTACCAGCGCAGACCGATGGCGGAGCGGTGCAGATCGAGCAAGGTGACGAGCGCGAGGATGCCGCCTTCCCCGTCATTGTCGGCCCGCAGCACCAGCATCACGTACTTCACCGTGACCGAGAGGATGATGCTCCAGGTGATGAGCGAGAGCAGGCCCAGCACGTCGGTGGCAAGGAAGTTGGTGCCGCCGACCGCCAGCACGCCCTGTTTGAGGGCGTAGAGCGGGCTCGTGCCGATGTCGCCGAAGACGACGCCGAGGGCGCCGATCTCGGCGGCGAAGGGCAAGGCACGCGTGCGATCGCGAAGCAGGCTGGCGAACATGGCGCGGGGCGGCCCTTCAGCGTGCCGGGAGGCGGCGGAACCGGGCGGCGCGGCGGGCGCCGCGCATCGCCTCGCAACAGCCGCGCCCCTTCCGGCCGTGGGCCGCGCGCCAGGCGTCCCGGGACCTTCGCTCCGAACTTGCCAAGGCAGCCCCCGCAACACATTCCCCAGCGTCAGGGCGCCGGGTTCAGCTAACACCTAGCTCCGATCGCGGGGGAAGACAATGCGGCGGCCGGCCGATGGCGGTCTTGCGTGAGAGGGCTGCCCGCATCCCGGGTGCGCCGGCGCTTCGGCCGGGGGCCGCCGTGCCCCCGGGGCATCCGCGGACCCGCCTGCGGCGCCGGCGAAACCGGAGCCGGACCTTTCGCCGGTGGATCCCCCGCACATGCCGGGGACGACAGCGGGCCGGAGGATCACGCCCGCACGGCATGCCGAGGGCTGGGGCTTTCACGCCGCAGGAAAGGACACTCGCGCGCGCCGGAGGGCCGGGCCAAACGAAAAGGCCGGCCTTGCGGCCGGCCTCCTCCCGTTCGCCCGCCCCGGGGGCGGCTCAGTAGCGGTAGTGCTCGGGCTTGAAGGGGCCGGTCTGCGCCACGCCGATATAGGCCGACTGCTGGTCGGAGAGCTTGGTGAGCTTCACGCCGATCTTGTCGAGGTGCAGCGCCGCCACCTTCTCGTCCAGGGTCTTGGGAAGGGTGTAGACCTTCTTGTCGTACTGGCCCGGCTTGGTGAACAGCTCGATCTGCGCCAGCGTCTGGTTGGTGAAGGAGGCGCTCATCACGAAGCTGGGATGGCCGGTGGCGTTGCCGAGATTCACGAGCCGGCCCTCGGAGAGCAGGATGATGCGCTTGCCGTCGGTGAACTCGACCTCGTCCACCTGCGGCTTCACGTTATGCCACTTGTAGTTCTTCAGCGCGGCGACCTGGATCTCGCTGTCGAAGTGGCCGATGTTGCAGACGATGGCGCGGTCCTTCATGGCCCGCATGTGGTCGACCGTGATCACGTCCAGGTTGCCGGTGGCGGTGACGAAGATGTCGGCGCGCGGGGCCGCGTCCTCCATGGTCGTGACCTCATAGCCTTCCATCGCCGCCTGCAGCGCGCAGATCGGGTCGATCTCCGACACCATCACGCGGCAGCCGGCGTTGCGCAGCGAGGCGGCCGAGCCCTTGCCCACGTCGCCGAAGCCGGCGACCATGGCCACCTTGCCGGCCATCATCACGTCGGTGCCGCGGCGGATGCCGTCAACCAGCGACTCGCGGCAGCCGTAAAGGTTGTCGAACTTCGACTTCGTGACGCTGTCGTTGACGTTGATGGCGGGCCACAGCAGCGTGCCCTTCTTCTGCATCTCGTAGAGCCGGTGCACGCCCGTGGTGGTCTCCTCGGTCACGCCACGGATGTTCTTGGCGAGCTGGGTGTACCAGCCGGGCTTGTGCTTCAGGCGGCGCTTGATGGCGGCGAAGAGGACTTCCTCCTCCTCGTTGGTGGCGCCCTCCAGGAAGGCCACGTCGCCCTCCTCCGCGCGCTTGCCGAGATGGACCAGCAGCGTGGCATCGCCGCCGTCGTCGAGGATCATGTTGGGGGTGCCGCCATCCGCCCATTCGAAGATGCGGTGGGTGTATTCCCAGTATTCCTCCAGCGTCTCGCCCTTGATGGCGAACACCGGGGTGCCGGCGGCGGCGATGGCGGCGGCGGCATGGTCCTGGGTGGAGTAGATGTTGCACGAGGCCCACCGGACGTCGGCGCCGAGCGCCTTGAGCGTCTCGATCAGCACGCCGGTCTGGATCGTCATGTGCAGCGAGCCGGCGATGCGGGCGCCCTTGAGCGGCTGCGAGGCGCCGTATTCCGCGCGGGTGGCCATGAGGCCGGGCATCTCGATCTCGGCGATGTCCAGTTCCTTGCGGCCCCAATCGGCGAGGTTGATGTCTTTGACCACGTAATCGTTGCTCATGGATCCTCTCCGCTGGGACGGCGCACGGGCACCAGGGCCGGGCGCACGCCGGGCCGCCATGCGTCCCGCGCGGGGCAGGCTCTAGCACGGGCGGCGGCCGACGGCAATCTCGATATAAGGACATCCTTATATCCATCTGCGCGCCTGCGCGGAAGCGTCGCGCCGGGGTGGTCACCGTCGGGGCGGTGGGAGGCCTGCCACCGCAACGGAAGTTGTCGTCCAGTAAGGTTGACTGGCGGCGTGCTTTGATTCTGACGAAAATTGTGATATATGAACCATTACAGTCGATTGCTTCCACCTCAGCCGCATCGTGCCCGCCAGGGGCGCATTCTCGGGAACAAAGGGGCGAGAATTTGCGTGTCAGCCGGCAATGCCCGGCACGGCACGGCGGCCTTTTCGTCGCCATCGACTGGATCATGGGATTGGCGGGCGTTCCGGCCGCGATCCTAGTCCGCAGCGCAAGGCGCGCATCGCCCCGGTGACCGGACCGGGCGAACGCCGCGCCAACAGGTTCGGCCCGGGTTTCACATCTTGGGCCGGATCAGGAGTGCACAAAGCATGTCGACGAAGAAGAGCGCGCAGGTCCGTCTCGGTTTCAAGACGGGCGAGCATATCGTTTACCCGTCGCACGGCGTGGGCCGCATCACGGCCATCGAGGAGCAGGAAGTCGCCGGTTTCAAGCTCGAGCTTTTCGTGATCTCGTTTGAAAAGGACAAGATGACGCTGCGGGTTCCCGTTCCCAAGATCGCCAGCGTCGGTATGCGCAAGCTTTCCGAGACCAATATCGTCGAGAAGTCGCTGGAGACCTTGCAGGGCCGCGCCCGCGTCAAGCGGACCATGTGGTCGCGGCGGGCACAGGAATACGAGGCCAAGATCAATTCCGGCGACCTCGTCTCCATCTCCGAGGTGGTGCGCGACCTCTACCGCTCCGACGCCCAGCCCGAGCAGTCCTATTCCGAGCGTCAGCTTTATGAGGCCGCGCTCGACCGCATGGCGCGCGAGCTCTCGGCGGTGCAGAACATCACCGAGACCGAGGCGGTGAAGCTGATCGAGCAGAACCTGCTCAAGGGCCCGCGCCGCGGTCCGGCCAAGGCGGCCGAGGAGGCCGATCTCGAAGGCGACCTGGAGGCGGAGGAGGCGGCCTGAGGGCTCCACCGACCGAATCTACCCCCTTGTCGAGGCCCGGCCCAGCGCCGGGCCTTCGCTTTTTTTGGCGCCCCGACAACCCTCCCCTGCGTCAACCGCGATCCCGGCCCCAGGCCGGGAACTGGCGTCGCGCCAGAACGTTATTGGGCGGGGCCGGTTGGAGGAAATCGATCATGACCAATCGCGATCAGGATCACCGCACCCAGCAGACGCCCGGCCAGAAGCCGCAGAACCCTCCGGGCAAGAACCAGCAGCAGTCGCAGGCGCCGGGCCAGAACCCGAAGGGCGGCCAGCAGGGCGGACAGCATCAGCCCGGCCAGCACGGCGGGCAGCCCGGCGAGCGTCGCGACGAGCGGCAGCGCTGATCCACGCCGGCGCGGCGTCGCCGCCTCATCGCCTGCGCCCGCCGGCCTTCGAACGGGTCGGCTGATCCGATCCCAGGGCGTTCCCCGCTTGCCGCGGGGGCGCCCTTCCCTTGCCGGCCCCGGCCCGGTCGCTTCTCCCGGGCGCCGGGCGGTGCATCGGTGTCAGCAAGCCCCGCCTGGTTTCAGAAGCTCGCGTCAGCGCGGAACCAGCGCGATCTCCCAGACGTGCGGCCAGCACTTGCCCGTCACCAGCAGGTTTCCGGAGGCCTCCTCGAAGGCGATGCCGTTCAGCACGTAGGGATAGACCAGCACCTTGGGCTCGGGATTGAGGCCGGTGAGGTCGATCCACGCCGAAAGCCGGCCGGCGGCGGGGTCGATGACGGCGATGTAAGGCGTCTGCCAGACATTGGCGTAGAGCTTGCCCTGGGCGAACTCGAGCTCGTTGAGGAAGCCCACCGGGGCCACGGCGTCGGCCACGAAGAACTCGCGGACCTTCTTGAAGGTCTTGGGATCGCGGTATTCGATGACGGACGAGCCGTCGCTCATGATCAGGTGCGTACCGTCGTGGGTCAGGCCCCAGCCCTGGTTGGAATAAGTGAGCTCGCCGATCTTCCCGAACGTCGCCTGGTCGTAAACGAAGGCGCGGTTGTCCAGATAGGTGAGCTGGTAGATGCGCCCGTCCATGACGGTGACGCCCTCGCCGAAATAGTTCTGATCGAGGTCGAGGCGGCGCAGCACGCGCCCGCTCTCAAGATCCCATTCCAGCAGCCGCGAGCGACCGTAGAGGCCGGTGCCCTCATAGATCGTCCCGCCCACCTTCACCAAGCCCTCGGTGTAGGAAGAGGGATCGTGGGGATGGGTCTTGACCACCTTGTAGCCGAGCACCGGGATCGCGCTCTGATTGAGCACCCGCGCCGGCGTGAGCTGCACCGCCCCGCCCGCCGGAGGCCCGGGCCTGGAGAAGGCGGGGGCCGGCAGTGCGGGACCCGGGGCGGGCGGGGCGGGCGCGGGATCGGCTTGCGCCGGCAGGCCCGTCACGCCGAGCGCCAGGAGTGCCCCGGCATTCTTCAGCACGCTTCGACGTCCGATCAAGACCCCCGCTCCCTCGCCATCGTGGTCGTCCGCGCCAGTGGGGCCCGGTGCGCCGGCCCCGTCAAGGCGTCCGGAGCGCGGATCCATCTCCCTTTGATTCGAGAAGTCTCAGGCGCCCGCAGCGCCGCCGTCGGCGCGCGGGTCGTGGGCGCCTTCCAGATGTCCGTCGGGGTGGATCACCACCGCGCCCGCATGGCCCATGGTGTCGGAGAACGGCTCGGCCAGCACCTCGAGGTCGTGGCCGGCGCGGCGCAGCCGGTCCACCAGGTCCGGGTCGAACCGGTTCTCCAGCCGCAGGTTGGTGACCGTGCTGCCCCAGGTGCGCCCCAGCAGCCAGCGCGGCCGGGCGATGGCCTCGCCCAAGGGCACGCCGAACAGAGCGTGGCGCGAGAACACCGCCGCCTGGGTCTGGGGCTGGCCCTCCCCGCCCATGGTGCCATAGGCCATCACCCGCCCATCGCCGAGCACCGCCAGCGCCGGATTGAGCGTGTGGAACGGCCGGCGCCCCGGCTTCAATGCATTGAGCGCGTGGGGATCGAGCGAGAAGCTGGCGCCGCGGTTCTGCATCAGCACCCCGGTCGCCGGCAGCACGCAGCCGGAGCCGAACTCGAAGAAGATCGACTGGATGTAGGACACGGCGAGCCCGCTCTTGTCGGCGGCGCCGAGCCAGATGGTATCGCCCTTCTGCGCCAAACGCGGCCAGGGCAGCGCCTGGCGCCCGTCGATGGCGCCCGCCTCCCGGTCGAGGCGCGCGTCGGCGAGGATGCCGGCGAGGTCCTCCGGCACGTGGTCGAAGTCGCACACCACCCGGTCGCGGATCATGAAGGCGCGCTTGGTGGATTCGATCAGCCCATGCAGGTGCTCGAAACTCTCCGCGCGCGGCGCCCCGAGCCGCGCGAACAGCGCCAGGATCAGCAGCGAGGCGAGGCCCTGGGTGGGCGGCGGCGCGTTGTAGACCACGGCGTCGCCCACCTTCACCCGGAGCGGGGCGCGTTCCACCGCCGCATAGGCGGCAAGGTCGGAGCGCCGGAGCGGGCTGCCGATATGTTCGAGGTCCGCCGCCAGTTCGCGCGAGACGTCGCCCTCGTAGAAGTCGCGCAGCCCGGCGCGGCCGAGATGGTCCAGCGTGTCGGCGAGCCGCGTCTGCCGCTGCAGCGTGCCCGCCTCCGGCACTTTGCCGTCCGGAAGGAAGGCCGCGGCGAAGCCCGGCACGTTCTCGAGTTCCGCCTTCTTCTCGGCCGAAAGGCGCGCCTGGGACGCCGAGACCGCAACGCCCTCGCGGGCATGGTGGACCGCCCGCTCCAGCAGGCGCGGCAGGCTCATGCGCCCGCCATGGGCGCGGGCGATCGCGCCGGCGGCGCCCCAGCCGGAGACCGCGCCCGGCACCGTGAGCGCGGCGAGCGGGCCGCGGGTCGGCAGCGCGTCATAGCCGAGGTCGCGGTAATGGGGGATGGTGGCGCCGGCGGCGGCGAAGCCGCAGGCCTCGATGTAGCGCACCTTTCCGGAGGGCTCGCGCACCAGCCAGAAGCCGTCGCCGCCCAGATGGTTCATGTGGGGATAGACCACGGCGATGGCGGCGGCGGCGGCGAGCGCCGCCTCGACGGCGTTGCCGCCCTCCGCCAGGACCTCGCGCCCGGCCTCCGCCGCCAGATGGTGGGGCGCGGCGACGATGCCGGACGCGGCGTGCAGGCTCTCGTTCACGCCGTCAAAAGTCCGCTCGTTCGCCGTCGTCGCCATGATGCCCTCCCGCGCAGCCGGCGCCCGGAGCGGCGGCGGCCCAAGGGATGTATCCCGCGGGCGCGGCGCGGCAAAGCCCCGCTATCAGGGCTTGAGAATAAGCTGCACCCGGTCGGCCGCGAACGAGGAGCGGCCGAACTGGAGCGGCGTGCCGTTCAGCTCGGTGTCGAGCCGCTCCAGGACCAGAACCGCGCGGCCGGGGCAGAGGCTGAGAAGCTCGGCCTCCTGCGCCGTCGCCGGGCGGGCGGTGACGCGGGTCTCGCGCCGGCGGTAATCGGCGATGCCGAGCGTCGCGAGCGCCCGCGTGAGCGAGCCGGTGGCGGCATAGACGAGGTCCAGGTCGCGGCAGCGCGCGTGCGGGAACCAGGAGCTGCCCACCGACATCGGCACGCCGTCCGCCTCGTGGGCGCTCTCGATGCGCAGCACCGCCGTTCCCTCGGCGAGCGCCAGCTCGCGCGCCGTCTCCGCATCCGCCGGCTCGACCCGCGAGCCCAGAAAGCGGCCAAACGGCTCGCGCCCGCCCGCCGCGACGATCTCCGAGAAGCGCGTGCGCGGACCGATGGGATAACGCAGCGGCGGCTCCTTCACGAAGGTGCCGCGCCCGGCGGTGGCCTCGATCAGGCCGTTCTCGGACAGGTGCGCCAGCGCGCGCCGCAGCGTGTGGCGGTTCACGCCGAAGCTGGCGGCGAGCTCGATCTCCACCGGCAGGCGCTGGCCCGGCGCCAGGGTACCGGCCGCGATGTCCTGCGAAATGCGCTCGGCGATCTGCCGCCACAGCGTCACGCCGCTGCCGCGCTCCACGTTCGGTGCGTCCTCCGTCACAGGGGTGTGACCATCGGCGTGCAGGCTGCGCGGCGTTCCCGACATCAAGGGCTCCCGAACCGGGTGCTTGTTAATTTGTATAGAAAACTATACAAATTATGTACAGCTTTTGCGACACCCCTTCCACCGCCTCGGGGGCGGCCTTCCCATGGACCCGGCACCGGACCTCGCCTCGACCCCCGCGCCGTACGCCAGCGCCCTGGTCGCGCGCCGCCAGTGGGTGATGGGCCTTCTGGCCAGAGCCCGGCGCGACGAGCTGGAGGCGGCGCTGGCGCGGCTTGAGCCGGTGCCGCCGGCCGCCGATTTGCGCGCGCCGGAGGTGGGCCTGGTGATGGTGCGCGGGCGAATCGGCGGCGACGGTGGGCCGTTCAATCTCGGCGAGGCGACGGCGACCCGCGCGGCGGTGCGCCTGGAGGGCGGCGCCACCGGCTTCGGCTACCGGCTCGGCCGGGCGCCGCAGGAGACCCGCGCCGCCGCCATCCTTGATGCATTGTGGCTCGACGCCGCGCGCCGCGGCGCGGTGGAGGCGGCGCTGGCGCCGCTGGCCGCCCGGCTCGAGGCGGAAGCCGCCGCCGGACGCGCGCGCACCGACGCCACCCGGGTGGACTTCTTCACCTTGGTCCGGGGGGAGGACTGATGGCCCCAGCCGCGCCGTTCGCCCCCGCCCTTGCGCCCGGTTTTGCCGATCCGGTGCACCAGAGCCAGCGCGTCTTCCGCGCGCTCATGTCCGCCATGGCCGAGCCGGGCCGGGTCTTCGCCCTGCCGGCGCCGCTCGCCCCGCCGGCGCCGCTCACCCCGGAACTGGCGGCGCTGGCGCTGACGCTGGCGGATTTCGAGACCCCGCTGTTCCTCGACGCTCAGCTCGCCGCGAGCGCGCCGGTGCGCGGCTTCCTCGCCTTCCATACCGGGGCGCCGCTCACCGCGGAGCCCGCCGCCGCACCCTTCGCGTTGCTGCGCGACGGGGCAGCCATGGGCGAGCTTACCGCCTTCGCCCAGGGCGAGCCGGATTATCCCGACCGCGCGGCCACCGTGATCGTCGCCGTGGACGAGATCGCCGCCGGCCCGCTCGCCCTCGAAGGGCCGGGCATTGCCGGCCGCCGGGCATTCGGCGCCGCGCCTTTGCCGGCCGACTTCGCCGCGCGCCTTGCGGCCAACCGCCGGGGCTTCCCGCTGGGCGTCGACCTGGTGCTGGTGGCGCCGGGGCGCGTCGCGGCGCTGCCGCGCTCGGTGCGGCTGGCGGAGGGCGCCTGATGTATGTGGCGGCCAAAGGCGGGGAGGCGGCGATCCGCGCGGCGCACGCGCTGCTGGACGCGGTGCGGCGCGGCGATCCGGCGATCCCCGAGATCGGCCTCGACCAGATCGCCGGGCAGCTCGCGCTCGCGGTGGACCGGGTGATGGCCGAAGGCTCGCTCTATGACCGAGAGCTGGCGGCGCTCGCCCTGAAGCAGGCGCGCGGCGACCTGATCGAGGCGGCGTTCCTGGCCCGCGCCTTGCGCGCGACCCTCCCGCGCTTCGGCGCCAGCGCGCCGGTCGACACCGGCGCCATGCGGGTGGAGCGGCGCGTCTCCGCCACCTTCAAGGACGTGCCGGGCGGCCAGGTGCTCGGCCCCACCTTCGACTACACCCACCGCCTGCTGGATGCCCGCCTCGCCACCCAGGCAAGGTGGCCGACCTCGCCGATCCCGGACGACGCACCCCCTCCCCCCGTGTGGGGGAGGGATGGGGTGGGGGGTGGCGCCGCAGCTGGTCCCCTTCCCGCCCCGACCGCCGAGGTCGTGACACCCCCCACCCTGCCCTCCCCCACACGGGGGGAGGGTGGCGTCGGGGTCGCCCCCATGCCGCGCGTCACCGACCTGATCGGCGCCGAAGGGCTGATCGAGGCCTCGCCCGCCGACGACGGCGCGCCGCCCGGCGACCTCACCCGCGCGCCGCTCGCCTTCCCCGCCGACCGGGCGCTGCGCCTGCAGGCGCTGGCGCGGGGCGACGAGGGCTTCCTGCTGTCGCTCGCTTATTCCACCCAGCGCGGCTACGGACGCACCCACCCGTTCGTGGGCGAGATCCGCTTCGGCGCGGTGGAGGTGTCCATGTTCGCCGAGGAGCTGGGCTTCGAGGTGCCGCTGGGCGACATCGCCCTCACCGAATGCCAGAGCGTGAACCAGTTCACCGGCTCGGCCGAAGCCCCACCGCAATTCACCCGCGGCTACGGCCTCGCCTTCGGCCAGAGCGAGCGCAAGGCGATCGCCATGGCGCTGATGGACCGCGCTTTGCGCGCCGGCGAGCTGGGCGAGGAGCGCACCGCCCCGGCGCAGGACGCCGAATTCGTGCTCTCCCACGCCGACAACGTGCAGGCCACCGGCTTCCTGGAGCACCTGAAGCTGCCCCACTACGTGGATTTCCAGGCCGAGCTGGAGCTGGTCCGCCGCTTGCGCGCCGACCGCGCCGCCCCACCGCCGGCCACGGCACCCGCCGCGGAGGACGAGGCATGAGCATGCCCGCCCTCACCTACAATTTCGCCTATCTCGACGAGCAGACCAAAAGGATGATCCGCCGGGCGATCCTGAAGGCGATCGCGATCCCCGGCTACCAGGTGCCGTTCGCCAGCCGCGAGATGCCCATGCCCTACGGCTGGGGCACCGGCGGGGTGCAGGTGACCGCCGCCATCCTCGGCGCCGACGACGTGCTCAAGGTGATCGACCAGGGCGCCGACGACACCACCAATGCGGTCTCCATCCGCGCCTTCTTCCAGGCCACCGCCGGCATCGCCACCACCACCCGCACGCGGGAAGCGAGCATCATCCAGACCCGCCACCGCCTGCCGGAGACGCCGCTGCGGGACGGCCAGGTGGTGGTCTACCAGGTGCCGATCCCCGAGCCGCTGCGCTTCCTCGAGCCGCGCGAGAGCGAGACCCGGCGCCTGCACGCGCTCGAAGACTACGGGCTGATGCACGTCAAGCTCTACGAGGACATCGCCCGCCACGGCGAGATCGCCACCACCTACGCCTATCCGGTGGAGGTCGAGGGCCGCTACGTGATGGACCCCTCGCCGATCCCCAAGTTCGACAATCCCAAGCTCGACCGGTCGCCCGCCTTGCAGCTGTTCGGCGCGGGGCGCGAGCAGCGCATCTACGCCGTCCCGCCGCACAGCCGGGTGCGCTCGCTGGACTTCGAGGACCATCCCTTCCGCGTGCAGCGCTTCGTCGCGCCGTGCGCGCTGTGCGGTGCGGCCGACGCCTATCTCGACGAGGTGATCCTCGACGATGCCGGCGGGCGCATGTTCGTGTGCTCCGACACCGACCATTGCGCCACCCGCCGCGAGGCGGGCCATGTGGGCGAAATGGGATCGCCCCCGCTTGCCCCGCGCGACGCGCCCCCTCCCCCCTTGCGGAGGAGCGACGGGGTGGGGGGTCCCACCGCCGCCGATCCCCTCGCCGCCCCGACCGCGGAGATCGCGCCACCCCCCACCCTGCCCTCCCCCGCAAGGGGGGAGGGAGGGCCCAAGGCGGGCGTCGCGCGTCACGCGGAGGCGGGCCTGCGCGCCCCCGCCGGCAGGAATGCCCCATGACCGGCGATGCCCCGCTGCTGCTCGCCGAGGGCCTCGGCAAGGACTACGGCGCCCGCATCGGCTGCCGCGCCGTGGACCTTTCGCTCCACGAAGGCGAGGTGCTGGCCGTCGTCGGCGAGTCCGGATCGGGCAAGTCCACCTTGCTCTCGCTTCTGTCCGGCGCGCAGGCGCCGAGCGCGGGGCGGGTCAGCTACCGCCGCGGCGACGGCGTCCTCGCCGACCTCGCGCTCATGCCCGAGGCGGAGCGGCGCCTGCTCATGCGCACCGATTTCGGTTTCGTGCACCAGCGCGCCGAGGACGGCCTGCGCATGGCGGTCTCGGCCGGAGGCAATGTGGGCGAGCGCCTGATGGCCGCCGGCCGGCGCCACTACGGCGCCATCCGCGCCGAGGCGGCGGACTTCCTCGCCCGGGTGGAGATCGATCCCGCCCGCATGGACGAGGACCCCCGTGCCTTCTCCGGCGGCATGCGCCAGCGCCTCCAGATCGCGCGCAATCTGGTCAGCCGCCCGCGCCTGGTCTTCATGGACGAGCCCACCTCCGGCCTCGACGTGTCGGTGCAGGCCAAGCTGCTCGACTTGATCCGCGCGCTGGTGGAGGAGCTGGGCCTCGCGGTGGTGATCGTCACCCACGACCTCGCGGTGGCGCGGCTGCTCGCCGACCGCATCCTGGTGATGCGCGCCGGCCGGGTGATCGAAGCGGGTCTTTGCGACCAGGTGCTCGACGATCCGCAGGCGCCGTATACCCAGCTCCTCGTCGCCTCGGTGCTGACGCCATGATTTCTCACGCGATGCCCTCCCAAGCCCCGCGCCCGCACGCCGATCGCGGCCGGCCCGCGGCCCGACGGGCGGGCGAGGCCGCCGGCCGCGCCCCGGTGCTGGTGGTCGAGGGCCTCGCCAAGAGCTTCACCCTGCATCTGAAGGGCGGCACGCGCCTGCCCGCGCTCGCCCCCCTCTCCTTCGCGGTCGGCGCCGGCGAGTGCGTGGCGCTGGACGGCCCCTCGGGCGCCGGCAAGAGCTCGGTGCTGAAGATGATCTACGGCAGCTACCGCATCGACCAGGGCTCGGTGCGCCTCGCCGACGGCGACGACGCGGCCGAGCTAGCGGGCGCCGACCCGCGCCTGGTGCTGCGCCTGCGGCGCGAGCGCATGGCCCATGTGAGCCAGTTCCTGCGCGTGATCCCGCGTGTTCCCGCGCTCGAGGTGGTGGCGGCGCCGCTGCGCCAGCAGGGCGCGGACACGGCCGAGGCGCGCGCGCGCGCCGGCGCGCTGCTGGCGCGGCTCAATCTGCCGGAGCGGCTGTGGGGTCTGCCGCCCGCCACCTTCTCCGGCGGCGAGCAGCAGCGGGTGAACGTGGCGCGCGGCTTCCTCGCCGCCAAGGCGCTGCTGCTGCTGGACGAGCCCACCGCCTCGCTCGACGCCGTCAACCGCGCGGTGGTGGTGGATCTCATCCGCGAACGCCGCCGGCAGGGCTGCGCCATCCTCGGCATCTTCCACGACGCCGAGACGCGCGCGGCGGTCGCCGACCGCACGGTAAACGTGACCGGTCGCCCCCGGGACCAGACGGAGACCACATGACACACCAGGTGCTCGCCAACGCCCGCCTCGTGCTCGCGGATGCGGTGGTCCACGGCCATGTCCATGTGATCGACGGGCGCATCGCCGAGGTGGGCACCGGCGCGGTCCCCGCGGGGGCGCAGGACCTCGAGGGCGATTTCCTGCTGCCCGGCCTCGTGGAGCTGCACACCGACCATGTGGAGGGCCACCTCTCGCCGCGCCCCAAGGTGCGCTGGAACCCGCGCGCCGCAGTGCTCGCCCACGACGCGCAGATCGCAGCGTCCGGCATCACCACGGTGTTTGACAGCCTGCGCATCTGGCCGGACCGGGGCGTCTCCAGCCTCGACGGCGAGCTGCCGCATGTCGTCGCCGCACTCGCCGAGGCGGGGGCGGCGGGCATGCTGCGCGCCGACCACCGCATCCACCTGCGCTGCGAGGTGCCGACCCAGAGCGTGGTGGACGATGCCGCCGCGGTCCTGCGGCTGTCGCCCGTCCACCTGATCTCGCTCATGGACCACACGCCGGGCCAGCGGCAGTTCGCCTCGGTGGCGCAGTTCGCCAGCTATTACATGGAGAAGGGCGGGATCACCCCGCAGGAGATGGACGCGATCGTCGCCCACCGCCTCGCCTTCCAGGAGCGCTATGCCGCGGCCAACCGGCAGGCGCTGGTGGCGCTCGCCCATGCCCATGGCTGCGTGCTGGCGAGCCACGACGACGCCACCGCCGCCCACGTGGCGCAGGCGATCGCCGAGGGCGTGGCGCTGGCCGAGTTCCCCACCACCCACGAGGCGGCGCGGCTCTCCCACGCGGCGGGCATCCGTGTGCTCATGGGCGCGCCGAACCTGGTGCGCGGCGGCTCCCACACCGGCAACGTCGCCGCCGAGACGCTGGCGCGGGAAGGCATGCTCGACATCCTCTCCTCCGACTATGTCCCCTCCAGCCTGCTTTGGGCCGCCTTCGAACTGCCGCGCCGGGTGCCCTCGATCACCTTGCCGGAGGCGGTGCGTCTGGTGAGCCTCAATCCGGCGCGGGCGTCCGGCCTCGACGACCGGGGCGCGATCGCCGTCGGCCAGCGCGCGGACCTGGTGCGTGTCGCCTTGCTGGGCGATCTGCCGGTGGTGCGCGAGGTCCATCGCGACGGGCGCCGGGTGGCATGAGCGGGGCGCGGATCGGTCCCGGCACGCTGGTGCTCGTGGTCGGCCCTTCGGGCGCCGGCAAGGACACCCTCATCGGCCTGGCGCGCGCGCGCCTGTCCGGGGAGAAGCGGGTGCTGTTCGCGCGCCGCCTCGTCACCCGCGCGCCGGGGGCGGGCGAAGCGCACGGCACGCTCAGCGAGGCGGCGTTCGAGGCCGAGTGCGCGGCCGGGCGCTTCCCGCTCTCCTGGCGCGCCCACGGGCTTGGCTACGCGCTCGGGCCGGAGGTGGCGACGCATCTCGGCGACGGCGGGCTGGTGGTGGCCAACGGCTCCCGCGCCAGTCTGCCGCAGGCGCGGGCGCGCTTCGCGCGGATGAAGGTCGTGCTGGTGACGGCGCCGCTCGAACTGCGCGCGGCGCGGCTCGCCCAGCGCGGGCGCGAGAGCGCGCCCGAGATCGCCGAGCGCCTGTCGCACGCGCCGCAGGCGGAGGTGGCGCCGGACCTCGTGATCGAAAACGTGGGATCGCCCCAGGTCGGCGGCGAGGCGCTGCGCGCTTTCATCGCCGCGGAGCTGGCGCATGCGCCGGCCAGGGCGCAGGATTAGGGCGCGCTCCGGGCCGGCCCGAGCCGCCCGCGGGCGGCACCCGCCTACTGGCGGTAATGCTGGATGCGCGTGGTGCGCAGGCCGGGAAGGCCGTGGCGGTCGATGGAGGCCTGCCAGGAGAGGAATTCGTCCACGGTGAGCGTGTAGCGCCTGCAGGCTTCCTCAAGGGAAAGCAGCCCGCCGCGCACGGCCGCCACCACCTCCGCCTTGCGGCGGATGACCCAGCGCCGGGTGTCCGGCGGCGGCAGATCCGCAATGGTCAGCGGCCCGCCGTCCGGTCCGATCACGTATTTCACCCTGGGCCGATAGGCATCGGTCATCGGTACGCCACCTGTTACTCGTTCCCAACGTGGGTTGAGCATGGCAGTAGCGCATGAAAATTTCCTAAAGGACGGACGGAAAAGAGTTTTTACTTCTCTTAATGGGCGATGAACATTTGGTTGTCGAAGCGTAAACGAAAGGCTGAACCGGCGCGCCGCAAGATGAAGACCTGTGGCATCCAAGATCTCCCCGCAGATCACAGGAGCGAAGGCTTCCGGATCGGCGCGGCAGCCGGCCGCTCGGCTTGAAGCCGGGCGGGCGCCGAGGCTCCCCCGCCTCAGGGAAAGGGGTCTCCAGCGCGCCAGGACGCGAGACCGGCGGAACGCGGGATGTTGAGAGGGACCCGACGCTCCGCCGGCCGCCTCAGACGATCAGGTCGCGGTGCTCGATCACGGTGGAATCGGCGGCCAGGCGGTAGAGGATCGGCGCGCCGGTGGCGAGCTCGCGCTTCACGATGCCTTCGGGCGACAGGCGCTCCAGGACCATCACCAGCGCGCGCAGGGAATTGCCGTGGGCCGCCACCAGCGTCGCCTCGCCGCGCAGCACGCAGGGCAGGATCTCCTGGATGTAGAACGGCAGCGTGCGGGCCACGGTGTCGCGCAGGCTCTCGCCGCCGGGCGGCGGCACGTCGTAGGAGCGGCGCCAGAGGTGCACCTGCTCGTCGCCCCATTTGGCGCGGGCGTCGTCCTTGTTCAGGCCGGAGAGGTTGCCATAGTCGCGCTCGTTGAGCGCCTGGTCGCGGATGACCTTCAGGTCCGGCTGCCCCATCTCGGCCAGCACCAATTGGCAGGTGGTCTCGGCGCGGGACAGAACGGAGGTGAAGGCCACGTTGAAGGCGAGCCCCTCGGCCTTCAGCAGCGCACCGGCGCGCTTGGCCTCGGCGACGCCCTGCTCGGTCAGGCCTGGGTCGCGCCAGCCGGTGAACAGGTTCTTCAGGTTCCACTCGCTCTGTCCGTGACGGACGAGGACGAGGACGCGGTCGGACATGGATCGGGCTCCTCAGTAATCGGCGAGGCCGAGCACGTCGGCCATGGAATAGAGGCCGGCCGGGCGGCCCTTGACCCAGCGGGCGGCGGCGAGGGCGCCCCGGGCGAAGATCTGGCGGTCCTCCGCCTTGTGGGCGAGCTCGATGCGCTCGTACGGGCCGGCGAAGATCACCACGTGCTCGCCCACCACCGAGCCGCCGCGCAGGCTGGCGAAGCCGATGTCGCCGGGCTTGCGCGCCCCGGTCTGGCCGTCGCGGCCGCGGTCGGCGCACTCGTCGAGCCGGCGGCCGCGGCCCTCGGCGGCGGCCTCGCCCAGAAGCAGCGCCGTGCCGGAAGGGGCGTCCACCTTCTTGTTGTGGTGCATCTCGACGATCTCGATGTCGAAGCTCTCGTCGAGCGTCGCCGCCACCCGCCGGGTGAGCGCGGCGAGCAGGTTCACGCCCAGACTCATATTGCCCGACTTGACGATGGCGATGCGGGCCGCGGCCGCGGCAAGGACCGCGGTGTCCGCCGCCGAGAAACCGGTGGTGCCGATCACCATGGGCACGCCCGCCGCGGCGAGGCGCGTGGCAAGGCCCGCCGCGGCCGCGGGCGTGGAGAAGTCGATCGCCACGTCGGCGGCCGGCAGCGCCGCCTCGACGCTGGTCACCCGCACCCCCGTGGCGCGCGCGGCACACATGAGGCCGGCATCCTCGCCCAGATGACTGCTGCCGGCATATTCCAGCGCCCCGGCCAATGCGAGGCCGGGCGTGTCGAGGATGGCCGAGATCAAAGCGCGGCCCATGCGGCCGCCCGCTCCCGAGATGACGATGCGCAGATCGGACACGGATCGCAGCTCCGAAATTCCGCGGGCGGCAAGGCCGTCCGCGCCGCCGTTCAGGCGATGAAGGATTCGCGGCCGGTGTGGCCGGCGATGATCAGCAGGTCCGCCACCGCCGCCTCCTGGCGGATGGCGAGCGCCTTCTGGTAGCCGGGCGAGTGGTAGCACGCGCGCGCGGTCGCGACGTCCTTGAAGGCGACCACGACATAACGCTGGCGGCCCTTGCCCTCGAGGATCCTGCTCTGCCCGCCGCGCACCAGGAACCAGGCGCCGTACTCGGCGAACGGGGCGGCGATCGCCGCCGCATAGTCCTTGTAGCGTTCGGGGTTGGTGACGTCGACGCGCGCCATCCAGTAGCCGCGCGGGGCGTCCGGCGTGCCCTCCGGCGGCGGGGCCGGCGAGGGCTGCGGCCCGTCATAGCCCTCCACGGCGGCGAGGTCGGCGATGGCAGTCGCGCCGCGCAGCCGGGCGACGGGTGCGTATTCGGGCGAGGCGTGGAGGCGCACCGCCTCGTCGAACGAGGACATCCGCGCCAAGACGTTGCGGTGGCGCTTGATGCCTTCCATCTGCTCGAAGTCGCCGCCGCGGATGACGAAGTCGATCTGGTGCCGCTGCGCGAAGGCAAGGTTCGCCTCGCGGTAAGTGATGTAGTCAACCGCATTGACCACATCGAGATTCAAGAACCAGTAGCCCTGCGCCATCGCCCTGCCCCCTCGAGGATCACGCTCCCGCAAGCTCCGCAATGATCGCCCGCGCCGCCGCGAGCGGCTCGGGCGCGGCCGTTATCGGCCGGCCCACCACGATCATGTCCGCCCCCGCGCGCCGCGCGTCGGACGGCGTGGCGATGCGCTTCTGGTCGCCCACCTCGGCGCCCGCGGGCCGCACCCCCGGCGTCACCACGAGCCCGGACGGCCCGAGGATGGCGCGCACCATGGCGGCGTCCGTGGGGGCGCAGATGACGCCGGCGACGCCGGCCTCCCGCGCGCTCGCGGCGCGCCGGCGCACCGTCTCCTCCACCCCGGCCGCATAGCCCGCGGCGGCGAGGTCGGCATCGTCGTAGGAGGTGAGCACGGTAACGCCCAGCACCTTCAGCGGGCTGCCCTGCGCGCCCCTGGCGGCGGCCTCGAGCGTCTGCGGATAAGCGTGCACGGTGAGCAGGCTCACGCCGCGCTCGGCGGCGGCGGCGGTGGCCTTCTCCACGGTGGTGCCGATGTCGTGCAGCTTGAGGTCGAGGAACACCCTCTTGCCGGACTTGATGAGCTCGCCGGCGAAGTCGAGCCCGCCGGCGATGGTGAGCTCGAGGCCGATCTTGTAGAAGCCGACGTCGTCGCCGAGCTGCCAGACCAGCGCCTCGGCCGCGGCGACGCCGGGAAAGTCCAGCGCCACGATCAGGCGGTCGCGGGGGGAGACCTCGGCGTTGCTCACAGCCCCTCCTCCATGGTGCGCCAGGCGGTGGGCGCGGCGCCGGCGCCGGCCGCAAACCAGCAGCCGCCGCCCACCGGCGGCTGGTCGTGGACCCGGGCAATGGGGTAGCCCGCCAAGTGGCACAGAAGCAAGGTCCCGACCCCGCCATGGCCGACGAATAGCGTGGGCGTGCCGGGCGCTTCGGCGAGCGCCGCCGTGACGGCCGAGACGATGCGCGCCTGCGCGTCCGCCGCCTTTTCCCAGCCGCGCACGCTTTCGTGCGGACGGGCGAAGAAGGCGTCCGCCACGGCCTGGAATTCGGGCTCGGGCAGATAGCCGGTGGCGGAGCGGTCATTCTCGTGCAGGCCCGCGCGCACGGCGACCTGAAGGCCGAGCGCGTCGGCGAGGATCTGCGCCGCCTCCTTGGCCTTCACCTCGGTGGAGGCGACGACGCGCCGGAAGGCGGCGAGCCCCGGGGCGGCCGCGAAGGCGCGGGTGCGGGCGGCGCCGAGGTCCGAGAGGCCCCATTCGGGCACCGGCACCGCCGGGTCCACGCGCACCTGCGGATGGGTGAGGTAGAGGAAGCGCGTCACGGCCTGCGCCCCGCCCTGCGGAAGGGATGAGGCGCCGCCGCGCGCGCCGTCACGGGCGGTGATAGGCCCACACCCGGGCGGGCGGCAGATTGCGCCACACGCGCGGGGAGACCTCGCCCTCGATCTTGCCCGGCACCAGCGGCACCGGCGAGACCACCGCATAGGTGAACTGGACGAACGGCGCGCCGGAGCGGCTGAGGTCGAAGGCCTCGTTCACCATGCGATGGCGCTCGGGCTGCGGCATGGTGAAGAGCGGCAGCGAGGAGATGGTGCCCACCGCCGGGCCCGGCAGCCGGCCCGCCAGCGTCTTTTCGAGCGCATAGGCATCGCCCTGGATCACCGTGACGCCGGGATAGCGCAGGCGCAGCAGGGCGCAGAAATCCGGATTGTACTCGATGAGATAGAGCCGCTCGGGGGCGAAGCCGCGCTCCAGCAACGCCTTGGTCACCGGCCCGGTGCCGGGGCCGAGCTCGATCACCGGGCCGTCGAAGGCGGGATCGAGGTAGCGCGCCATCATCCTGGCGAGCGCGGGGCCGGAAGGGGAAACTGCGCCGGTCTTGAGCGGGTTCTGGAACCACGACTGGAGGAAGCGGACTTCGTCCTTGATCGCCGGCTTGCCGTGCGGAGGCTTTCCGCTCGGCCTGCGCTGGTCGTGTGAATGAAGCATCAAGACACCTCGGCGCCCCCAAGGGGATGGCAGGCGATTAGACGGGAAACCACCGGGGGTCAAGCTTGCCCGGGCTCGGTCCTGAGCATGCCATAAAGGAAGCTGTCGAGCGCCGAGGCGAAAAGGACCTCCTCGGGCGGCGCGAGAAAGGCGGAGCAGGTGAGCTTCAGGCTCACCGTGCCGTGGACCAGGATCCAGAACGTCAGCGCCAGCGCCGAAGGCTCCGCTCCCGCGCGCAGCCGGCCGGCGGCGGCGAGTTCCTCGAACACGCCGGCAATGAGCGCGAACGCGGCGGCCCCGGCCTCGTCCTTGCCGCCCAAGGCAGCGGCGGCGAAGGCCGGCTCCATGAAGATCAGGCGGTAGGTATCGGGCTCGGCGCGCGCGAAGCCCGCATAAGCGAGCGCCAGCGCCTTCAGCCGCGCCAGCGGGTCGGCGACCTTGCCGGCCTCTTCCAGCGCCTCCAGCAGCGCGCGCATGCCGGCGCTGCCGAGGGCGCGGGCGATCTCCTCGCGGCTGGCGAAATGCAGATAGAGCGCCGCCGGCGAATAGCCCGCCGCCTCGGCGATGCGGCGCATGGTGAGCGCGCCGAAGCCCTGCTCCAGCACGATGCGCCGCGCTTCGGCGAGGATGCGGGCACGCGCGTCCTCCTTGCGGCGGGCGCGCGGACTTTGGGTGGCAGGCACCGACGAAGCTCCGGAGCGATTGACATGAACGATGTTTAGTTTATGAACATAGTTCAGTGAACGATGTTCAGGGGATTGTCCTATGCCCGCCTTTCCCAATCCGCAAGCGCCGACCCCACCGCGCGCCCCGGCGCAGGAGCCCGAAGCCGCCCCGGCGCCGCGCATCGGCCTCGTGGGCGCCACCGGGGCGGTGGGCGCCAGCGTCGCCGCGGCCCTCGCAGGGGCCGAAGCGCCGTTCGCGGTGATCGGCCGGTCCGAGGCGGGGCTGAACGCCGCCTTCGCCGCCGCGCCGCTGGCCCGCTTGCGCCGCTGGGACCCGCAGGACGGCGCTGCCATCCGCGCCGCCCTGCGCGGGCTCGACACCCTGGTCTACATGGTGGGCGTGCCCTACGACGCCTTCCACCTGCACCCCGAGCTCATGCGGCGCACCATCGCGGCGGCGCAGGCGGAGGGGGTGCGCCGGCTGCTGCTCATCGGCACCGCCTATCCCTTCGGCCGGGCCCGGGCGGCGCGGGTGGACGAACGCCACCCGCGCGCACCGCACACCTTCAAGGGCCGCATGCGCATGGAGCAGGAAGACGTGCTCATGGCGGCGCACGCGGCCGGCGGTCTGGAGGCGGCGATCCTGCGCCTGCCGGATTTCTACGGGCCAGGCGTAGAGCGCAGCTTCCTCGCCGACATCTTCGCGGCGGCGGCGCGGGGGCGGCGGGCGAACGTGGTGGGTCCTGTGGACACGCCGCACGAATTCGTCTTCGTGCCGGACGTGGGGCCGGTGGTGCGCGCGCTCCTGGCGCGGGACGAGGCGTTCGGCCGCACCTTCAATCTCGGCGGCGCCGGCACCATCACGGTGCGCGAGGTGGCGCGGCAGGCGTTCGCATTGGCGGGACGGAAGCCGAAGCTGATGGTGGCCGGCCGGACCCTGCTGCGCCTCGCCGGCCTGTTCGATCCGGTGATGCGCGAACTGGTGGAGATGCACTATCTGATGCGCGAGCCGGTGGTGTTCGACGATACGGCGCTTGAAGGGCTCGTCGGCCCGATCTCGAAGACGCCGTATGCGCAGGGTATCGCCCGGTGCATGGCCGCGGCGCAGGTCGCCCAAGGGCGGGCGGCGGCCTGAGGGCTCACGCCCCCTCGCCGGCCGCGCCCTGGAAGAACTCCTTCACCTTGGAGAAGAAGCCGGCGGATTCCGGGTGGGTCTCGCCGGAGCTCTCCTTCTCGAACTCGGCGAGCAGCTCCTTCTGGCGCTTGGTGAGCTTCTGCGGCGTCTCCACCACCACCTGGACATACATGTCGCCGTAGGAGCGCGTGCGCAGGATGGGCATGCCCTTGCCGGAGAGGCGGAAGCGCTTCTGCGACTGGGTGCCCTCGGGGATCTTCACCTTGCTCTTCTCGCCGTCGATGGTGGGCACCTCCACCTGGCCGCCGAGCGCGGCGGTGACCATGGAGATGGGCACGCGGCAATAGAGGTCCGCGCCCTCGCGCTGGAAGAAGGGGTGCGGCTCGATGGACAGGAAGATGTAGAGATCGCCCGCCGCCCCGCCGCGCACGCCGGCCTCGCCCTCGCCGCCGAGGCGGATGCGCGTGCCGTCCTCGACGCCGGCGGGGATCTGCACCGAGAGCGTGCGCTCGCGGGTGACGCGCCCGGCGCCGCCGCAGGCGCCGCAGGGGTCCTCGATCACCGAGCCGCGGCCCTGGCAGGTGGGGCAGGTGCGCTCCAGGGTGAAGAAGCCCTGGGCATGGCGGATCTTGCCCGCCCCGCCGCAGGTGCGGCAGGCCTTGGGCTGGGTGCCGGGCTTGGCGCCCGAGCCGTTGCAGGCCTCGCAGGTGACGGAGGTGGGGATCTTGATCTGCGCGGTCTTGCCGGCGAACGCCTCCTCGAGCGTGATCTCCATGTTGTAGCGCAGGTCCGCGCCGCGCCCGCGGCCGCCGCCCGCGCCGGCGCGTCCGCGGCCCATGCCGCCGCCGAACAGATCGTCGAAGATGTCGGCGAAGGTGGAGGCGAAATCGTTGCCGAAGCCGGGGCCGCCCCCGCCGCCGCCGTTCTCGAACGCGGCGTGGCCGAAGCGGTCATAGGCGGCCCGCTTCTGCGGGTCCTTGAGGACCTCGTAGGCCTCGCTGACCTCCTTGAAGCGGATCTCGGCCTCGGCATCCCCCTGGTTGCGGTCGGGGTGCCACTTCATGGCGAGCTTGCGGTAGGAGGCCTTCAGCACCGTCTCGTCGGCGCCGCGGTCACAGCCGAGGGTTTCGTAATAGTCGCGCTTCGACATCGTCCGTCATCACCCGCCGCCGGCCCTTTGGAGGGACCATCCTTTCAGGCTCTCGCCGTCATGCTCCGGCTTGACCGGAGCATCCATCCGCAAACCTTGGACATGGGCCCTCCGGTCAAGCCGGAGGGCGACGGCGTGAATTGGGCAGCGCCGGAGCCTACAATCACGGCGAACCCGCCGCATCAAAACGGCCGCAAACGCGCCGCCCCTCCCCCGCGAGGGAAAGGCGGCGCGCACCGCATCAGCTCAGGCCGACTTCTTCTTGTCGTCGTCCACCTCGGTGAACTCGGCGTCCACCACGTCGTCGGCAGGCTTCGCGGCCCCCGGCTCGCCGCTCTGCTGGGCCGCATACATGGCCTCGCCGAGCTTGAGGGAGGCCTGGGCGAGGGTGTTGGTCTTCGCCGCGATGGCCTCGGCGTCGTCGCCCGCGAGCGCCGACTTGAGATCGGCCAGCGCCGCCTCGATGGCGGCCTTCTCCGGCGCGCCGACCTTCTCGCCGTGCTCGGCGAGCGCCTTCTCGGTGGAGTGGACCAGAGCTTCCGCGTGGTTCTTGGCTTCCGCCAAAGCGCGGCGCTTCTTGTCCTCGGCCGCGTGGGCCTCGGCGTCCTTCACCATCTTGTCGATGTCGCCCTCGGAGAGGCCGCCCGACGCCTGGATGCGGATCTGCTGCTCCTTGCCGGTGCCCTTGTCCTTGGCGGAGACGTTGACGATGCCGTTGGCGTCGATGTCGAACGTCACCTCCACCTGCGGCACGCCGCGCGGCGCCGGCGGCAGGCCCATGAGGTCGAACTGGGCCAGCAGCTTGTTGTCCGCCGCCATCTCGCGCTCACCCTGGAACACGCGGATCGTCACCGCGGTCTGGCCATCTTCCGCCGTCGAGAACACCTGGCTCTTCTTGGTGGGGATGGTGGTGTTGCGGTCGATGAGGCGGGTGAACACGCCGCCGAGCGTCTCGATGCCGAGCGACAGCGGGGTCACGTCGAGCAGCAGCACGTCCTTCACGTCGCCCTGGAGCACGCCCGCCTGGATGGCGGCGCCGATGGCGACCACCTCGTCCGGGTTGACGCCCTTGTGGGGCTCCTTGCCGAAGAACTGCTTCACCACTTCCTGGACCTTGGGCATGCGGGTCATGCCGCCGACCAGCACCACCTCGTCGATCTGCCCGGCGGTGAGGCCGGCATCCTTCAGCGCGAGCCGGCAGGGCTCGACGGTCTTCTGGATCAGATCGTCCACCAGCGCCTCGAACTTGGCGCGGGTGAGCTTCATGGTCAGGTGTTTCGGGCCGGTGGCGTCGGCGGTGATGAAGGGCAGGTTGATCTCGGTCTGGGTCGCGGACGACAGTTCGATCTTCGCCTTCTCGGCGGCCTCCTTGAGGCGCTGAAGAGCAAGCTTGTCGTTGCGCAGGTCGATGCCCTGCTCCTTCTTGAACTCGTCCGCCAGGTAGCTGACGAGCCGCATGTCGAAATCCTCGCCGCCGAGGAAGGTGTCGCCGTTGGTGGACTTCACCTCGAACACGCCGTCGCCGATCTCCAGCACCGACACGTCGAACGTGCCGCCGCCGAGGTCATAGACCGCGATGGTGCCGGCCGACTTCTTGTCGAGGCCGTAAGCGAGCGCGGCCGCGGTGGGCTCGTTGATGATGCGCAGCACGTCGAGGCCGGCGATCCGGCCGGCGTCCTTGGTGGCCTGGCGCTGGGCGTCGTTGAAGTAAGCCGGCACCGTGATGACGGCCTGCTCCACCTTCTCGCCCAGGAACGACTCGGCCGTCTCCTTCATCTTCTGCAGGATGAAGGCGGAGATCTGGGAGGGGGAATACTTCTTGCCGTCCGCCTCGACCCAGGCGTCGCCATTGTCGGCGCGCACGATCTGGTAGGGGACGAGCTTCTTGTCCTTCTCGACGGTCGGGTCGTCGTAGCGGCGGCCGATCAGGCGCTTCACCGCGAAGAAGGTGCGCTCGGGATTGGTGACGGACTGGCGCTTGGCGGGCTGGCCGACGAGACGCTCGCCGTCCTCCGTGAAGGCGACGATGGAGGGCGTGGTGCGCGCGCCCTCGGCGTTCTCGATGACTTTCGGGGTGGACCCCTCCATCACCGCGACGCAGGAATTGGTGGTGCCGAGGTCGATGCCGATGATCTTGGCCATATGTTTCTCCTTGCCGGCAGACCGGCCGGGCCCTTTCGGCGCCCGCAGGGGATTCCCACGGGCCTCTCCCGCGGCGATCCGCCGGCCCCCTTTACGAAATTGGGGTTCGTCGCGAAAACGACGATCGAAGCCGCATATAGGAGGGGCCATTTGGCGCCGCAAGGCGTCCATTGCGCCGCTCCAGCCTTTTTCACATTGCCGCGAGGACAAAGCCATGACCGCCCGTCACGCCAGGGGTCACCGCAGGGGGGCCGACCCGCGCGCAGTCCTGGTGGTTGTGGACCTGCAGGTGGACTTCCTGCCCGGCGGCGCGCTCGCCGTGCCGGGGGGCAACGAGGTGCCGCCGCTCGCCAACCGCGCCGCCGCCGCGTTCCGCAACGTGGTCCTGACCCAGGACTGGCACCCGGCCGGCCACGTCTCCTTCGCCTCCACCCATCCGGGCCGGGCGCCCTACGAGACCATCCCCCTGCCCTACGGCCCCCAAGTGCTGTGGCCGGATCACTGCGTCCAGGGCACGCCGGGCGCGCGCGTCTCCGCCCATGTGGACATTCCCCACGCCCAGCTCGTGATCCGCAAGGGCGTGCACCAGGGCATCGACAGCTATTCCACCTTCTACGAGGCGGACCGCACCACCCCCACCGGCCTCAGCGGCTATCTCAGGGACCGGGGCATCGACACGGTCTATCTCGCCGGGCTCGCCACCGACTTCTGCGTGTCGTGGTCGGCCGTGGACGCGGCGCGGCACGGCTTCGACACCTTCGTGGTGGAGGACGCCTGCCGCGCCATCGACGTCGCCGGCTCGCTCGCCAAGGCGCGGGCCGACATGGCCGCGGCGGGCGTGCAGATGGTGCGCCTCGACGACCTGCTCGCCTGAGGCGGCACCGGGCGCGGCTACTCCTCGACCGCGCTCATCCAGCCGAGCGGGGCGCCGGTGGCGTCCATGACGATGGCGAACGCGCCGACGCCCGGCACCTCGAACGGCGACCGCAGGATGCGCCCGCCCTCCTGTTCGAGCAGCTTCAGGCGTTCCGGCAGGTCGTCCACGTTGATGTAGCAGAACCAGTGCGGCGGCACGGTCGGCGGCACGATGTCGGCCTTGTCCATCATGCCGGCCACCGCCTCCCCGCCCAGCATGGCGATGAAATAGGTGCCGCCGCCCTCCATGGGCATCTGTTCGAAGGTCCAGCCCAGCGTCCGGCCGTAGAACGCCTTGGCTTTCTCCACGTCGTCGGTCAGGAGTTCGTTCCAGTAGAATTTGCCGTGCGGCGCCATTGGCTTCTCCCGGTATGCCGAAGATTGCGGAGCCCGCGCCCGGAAGCGGCGTTGAACCGGATCGGATCCGGCTCCGACGGCGGCCGGACAGAAGCCGCCGGCGCTCATTATCATGCCCGGAGCAAATGCGCCCCCTTGGGGCCGATGGAGGACGCATGGACCATCAAGGCCTCGAGATCGCCCCCGGCGCGCTCTGGCTCCGCGAGGCCTTGGACCGGCCGGCGCAGGAGGCGCTCCTCGCCGCCATCCGGTCCGTGATCGCCGCCGCGCCGCTGTTCACCCCCCGCATGCCGCGCACCGGCAAGCCATTCTCCGTGCGCATGACCAATTGCGGCCCGCTCGGCTGGGTGTCGGATGCGGCGGGCTACCGCTACCAGCCGTTCCACCCCGACACGCGCCGGCCCTGGCCGGCCATGCCGCAAGCCTTGCTCGCCTTGTGGACCGCTTATGCGGGCGGCGCGCCGCCGCCTGAGGCGTGCCTCGTCAATGTCTACGCCGCCGCCGCCCGCATGGGTCTGCACCAGGACCGGGACGAGGACGACCTCACCGCGCCGGTCCTTTCGCTCTCGCTGGGCGATACCTGCGTGTTCCGCATCGGCGGCACGGCGCGCGCCGATCCCACGCGCTCGGTGCGCCTCGCCTCGGGCGACGTGCTGGTGCTGGGGGGGCCGAGCCGCCTCGCCTTCCACGGCGTCGACCGGGTGATCGCCGGCTCCTCCAGCCTGATCGACGGCGGCGGGCGCATCAACCTCACCTTGCGCCGGGTGACGGTTTCCGCTTGATTCGTCACGCTATGGCCCGCTTTGGACCACAAAACCCGAACGACCCGAACCCGATCCGGCGCTCCGCCCCGCGGCGGCAGCCGGACCCGGTCCCCAGCGGAGCCCGCCTGATGCGCCTTTTCCTCGCCGCCGTGCTCCTGTCCGCCACCCTGGCGCTGTCCGCCGCCTTCTCCGTCGCCGAGGCGGCCGAAGTGGCGTTCCCGCGCGGCTCCATCGTCGGCCTCGTGCCGCCGGAAGGGATGAGCGAAGGGCGGACCTTCTCCGGCTTCGAGGACCGCGACAAGAACGCCGCCTTGCTCATGGTGGACATGCCGGCCGAGGCCTTCCCCCAGCTCGAGGCGAGCTTCACCGATGCGGCGCTCGCCGGGAAGGGCATCAAGGTTGAGGCGCGCGAGGCGTTTCCAGTGACCGGCGCCAAGGCGATCCTGGTCACCGGCACCCAGGCCGCCGGCGCGCTCACTTTGCGCAAATGGGTGCTGCTGGCGGGCAACGACGTGCTCACCGCTCTGGTGACCTTCCAGGTGCCCGAGAGCGAGGCTGGCGCCTATCCCGACGCCAAGGTGCGCGCGGCGCTGGCGACGCTCGCCTTCCGCTCCGCCCGCGACCAGGTGGAGGCGCTGCCTTACACGCTCAACGACCTCGCCGGCTTCCGGGTGGTGCGCACGCTCGGCGGCTCCACGGTGATCCTCACCGACGGTCCGAAGAACGTGGTGGACGGCGCCGAGCAGCCCTATTTCGTGGTGGCGGTCTCCGGCGGCGCGCCGCGCGAGGAGGAACGGGGGCGGTTCGCGGTGCGCGCGCTCGCCGGCCTGCCCGGCGTGAAGGACATCCAGGTCGAGCGCGCCGAACCGCTGCGCCTCGCCAACCACATGGGCTACGAGGTGATGGCGAAGGGCGTGGACGTGCGCACCGGCGTTCCGGTGAAGGTGGTGCAGTGGATGCGCTTCGGCACCTCCGGCTACATGCGCATGGTGGGCGTCACCCCGCTCGAGAGCTTCCCGGAGCTCTATCCGCGCCTGCGCGCCATCCGCGACGGTGTCGAGCCGCGCTGAGGGGTGCCGGGCCTTCCGCACGCGAGCGGGTTCTGGCACCGTGCCCCCGTCCGTCGGGAGAGGCGCATGGTTTTCTGGGTTCCCATCCTGAGCTGGGGCGCGGCGCTCCTGTTCGCCCTGCTCACTGCGCTCAAGGCGCCCGCGCCGCGGCCGGCGTCCTTGTGGGCGGAGCGGCTGGTGGCGGGCATCTGCCTGTTTCCGGTGGGGCTCATGGGCCTGTGGGCGGCGCTCGGCCACATCGCCTTCCCGGCGCAGGCGGCGCAGGCCATCGGCTGGGCCACGAGCCCGTTCCAGTTCGAGGTGGGGGTCGCCAATCTCGGCATCGGCCTTTCCGGCGTGATCGCCGCTTTCTTTCGCAACTGGGGCTTCCGGGCCGCCGTCGCGGTGGTCGCCGCCGGCTTCCTCGGCGGCGCGGCGGTCGGCCATCTGGTGCAGATCGCGCGGACCGCAAACCTGGCCGCGGGCAATGCCGGGCCCATCCTCTACACCGACATGCTGACCCCGCTGGCGCTCATCGTGCTGCTGGCGCTCACCTGGCGCGCGGACCGCCGCGACCCCATGTGATGGGGAGCATTGGCCCGGAGGCACCATGAGTGACGGGGAGAGGCGCGACGAGGAGAGGAACCGTTTCTCCGCCCGCGCTCTGCGCTATGCGCGCGTGGGCGCCGGCATGGGCGGCGTCGCCGCCCGCATGGCATCGAGCCGGCTGATCGGCGGCGAGGGCGGCGCCAACGCCGCCGCCCTCGCCGCCGCGCTCGGGGGCCTGAAGGGGCCGCTCATGAAGGTGGCGCAGCTGATGGCCACCGTGCCGGACCTGCTGCCGCCGGAATATGCCGCCGAGCTCCAGAAGCTCCAGGCCGACGCCCCGCCCATGGGGTGGGCGTTCGTGAGGCGCCGCATGATGGCGGAACTCGGCCGCGACTGGGAGGCGCGCTTCGCCGCCTTCGAGCACAAGCCGGCCGCCGCCGCCTCGCTCGGCCAGGTGCACCGGGCAACCACCCTCGACGGCGAAGAGGTGGCCTGCAAGCTCCAATATCCCGACATGCAGGCGGCGGTGGAGGCGGACCTCGCCCAGCTCGATCTCCTGTTCTCGCTCCATCGCCGCATGAGCGCGGTGATCGACACGCGCGAGATCGCGGCGGAGATCGGCGAACGGGTGCGCGAGGAGCTCGACTACCGCCGCGAGGCCAAGCACGCCGCGCTCTACGCGGCGATGCTCCAGGACGAGCCCCGGGTCAGGGTGCCGCGGGTGCGCGCCGAGCTGTCCACCGGCCGGCTCCTCACCCTCCAATGGCTCGAGGGCGAGCGGATCCTCGGCTTCGTCGACCACCCCTTGGCCGAGCGCAACCACCTCGCCGAGGCCATGTTCGCCGCCTGGTGGATGCCGTTCAGCCGCTTCGGCGTGATCCACGGCGACCCGCACCTCGGCAACTACACCGTGTTCCGCGCCCCCGATGGGGCGCCGACCGGCATCAACCTGCTGGATTATGGCTGCGTCCGCATCTTCCCGCCGCGCTTCGTCGCCGGCGTGGTGGAGCTCTATCGCGGGCTGATGGCGGGCGATAAGGCGCGCATCGTCGGCGCCTACGAGACCTGGGGCTTCAAGGGCCTGAAGCGGGAGGTCATCGACATCCTCAACATCTGGGCCGGCTTCATCTATGGCCCGCTGATGGACGACCGGGTGCGCACCATCGCCGACGGCGTCGCCCCCGGCCAGTACGGGCGGCGCGAGGCGTTCCAGGTCCACAAGGCGCTGAAGGAGCTGGGACCGGTGACGGTGCCGCGCGAGTTCGTGTTCATGGACCGCGCCGCCATCGGCCTCGGCGCCGTGTTCCTGCACCTGAAGGCGGAACTGAACTTCCACCGGCTGTTCGAGGCCGCCATCGGCGAATTCGACGCCGCCGCCGTTGCCGCCCGGCAGCATGCGGCGCTGGCGCAGGCTAGGCTCTTGTAAGGCGGAACGAAACCGGGACGGGCGGCGTTTCCCGCGCCTGAAGGGAGCGAAGAGCCGATGGCACCGCGCGCGCAATGGAAGGGCGTCCTCAAGGCCGGGGCATTGACCTGCCCGGTGGCGCTCCACACCGCCGTGTCCACCTCCGAGCGCATCGCCTTTCACACCCTGAACCGGCCGACCGGCAACCGGGTGCGGCGCGAATTCGTGGATGCCTCGACCGGCACGCTGGTGCCGCCCGAGGACCAGGTGAAGGGTTTCGAGGTCGAGGACGGCCGCTACGTGACGCTCGAACCCGAGCAGGTGGCGGCGGCCGTCCCGGAGAGCGACAAGACGCTGGACATCGCCGGCTTCCTGCCCTGCGATGAGGTGGACGAGATCTATCTCGACCGCTCTTATTACCTGGTGCCCGCCGAGGCCGGCGCGGAGGCGGCCTTCGTGGCGCTGCGCGACGGCCTCAGGAAGGCCAAGGTGGCGGCGCTCGCCCATGCGGTCCTGTTCCGCCGCTTCCGCACCGTCCTGGTGCGTCCGCAGGACGAGGGCCTGGTGGCGACGCTGCTGAACTTCGACTACGAGGTGCGCTCCGCCGCCGATGCCTTCTCGGGCGTGCCGCAGGCCAAGGCCAAGGGCGAGATGCTCGACCTCGCCCGGCACATCATCGACACCAAGCGCGGCAGCTTCGATCCCGCCGCCTTCGAGGACCGCTACGAGGCCGCGCTCGCCGAGCTGGTGAAGGCGAAGCAGGCGGGCAAGACGCCGAAGCGCCCGCGCGCGGCGGCGGGCGGAAAGGTGATCGACCTCATGGAGGCGCTGCGCCGCAGCGCCGCGCCGGACGCCGGCGGGAGCGGCGCGAAGGGCGCGCGATCCACCGGCAAGGCGGGCGCCAAGGCGGCGAAGCCGTCGTCGAGATCGGCGGCAAAGGCCGGCGCGGCCGCCAAGACCCGGCGCAAGGCGGGCTGAGCCATGTCGCTCGCGCCCTACCGCCGCAAGCGCGACTTCTCCCGCACGCCGGAGCCGCGCGGCGCCGGCGGCACCGCAAAGGCGGGCGCCAAGGCGGCGGCGGACGACGCCGCCTTCGTGATCCAGAAGCACGCGGCACGCCGGCTCCATTACGATCTGCGCCTCGAACTCGACGGGGTGCTGAAGAGCTGGGCGGTGACGCGGGGCCCGAGCCTCGATCCCGCCGACAAGCGCCTCGCGGTGGAGGTGGAGGATCATCCGCTCGACTATGGCGCCTTCGAGGGCACCATCCCCAAGGGGGAATATGGCGGCGGCACGGTCATCGTGTGGGACCGCGGCACCTGGCGCCCGCTCGGCGATCCCCATAAGGGCCTCGCCAAGGGCCACCTGGAATTCGCGCTTCACGGCGAGAAGCTGCAAGGGCGCTGGCATCTCGTGCGCATGGCGCCGCGCGCGCGGGAAAAGCGCGTCAACTGGCTGCTCATCAAGGGCGACGACGAAGCCGCCCGCCCGGGCGAGGCGGCGGCCGTGGTGGAGGCGCAGCCGCTCTCGGTGAAGACCGGCCGCGCCATCGAGGAGGTGGCGGGCGAGGCGCCCGGCTGGTCGTCGCAGGCCGGCGGCCCTCTGCCCGGCGCAAAGGCGGCCGAGGCGCCGCGGCAGGGACGGAGCAAAAACAAGGCTCAGGCCAAGGCAGAGGTAAAGTCCCAGGCCAAGACCCGGGCTAAGACACCGGCTAAGGCACCGGCCACAAGCGGGGAGCTCCCCCGGAAGGCGGCGCAGGCGCGGCGCGCGTCCTCCGCCGCGAAGAAAAGCACCGCCTCCCGGCCGCCCGCCGCCGACGGCGATCCCCAAGATTTGCCCGGCGCACGCAAGGCGGCGCTGCCCGACTTCGTCCCCCCCATGCTGGCGAGCCTCGCCGCCGCCGCGCCCAAGGGCGCCGGCTATGTCCACGAGATCAAGTTCGACGGCTACCGCATCCTCGCGCGCATCGCCGATGGCACGGTGCGCCTTTTGACCCGCGGCGGCCTCGACTGGACCGGCAAGTTCGGCACCGCCTTGCCGGCGGCGCTCGCCGGCCTGCCCGCGCACGCGGCGCTGATCGACGGCGAGGTGGTGGTGGAGACCGCCTCCGGCGCGTCGGACTTCTCCGCGCTCCAGCAGGATCTGTCCGAAGGGCGCGCCGACCGGTTCGTGTTCTACGCCTTCGACCTCCTCCACCTCGACGGCGCGGACCTGCGCGCGGTGCCGCTGGTGGCGCGCAAGGCGCGGCTTCAACGGCTTCTGGCGGGCGCGCCGGCGCCGCTGCGCTTCAGCGCCCCTTTTTCCGACGACGGCGCGCTGGTGCTCGCCCATGCCTGCCGCCTGTCGCTGGAGGGGATCGTCTCGAAGCGCGCGGACGGCCGCTACCGCTCCGGCCGCAGCCGCGACTGGATCAAGGCCAAGTGCTCGGCCTGCCAGGAATTCGTCGTCGCCGGCTTCACCCCCTCCTCGGTGTCAGACGACGCCATCGGCGCGCTGGTGCTCGGCGTCTATGAGGAGGGCCGGCTGGTGCCCGCGGGCCGGGTCGGCACCGGCTTTTCCGCCGCCGTCGCCCGCGATTTGTTCAAGACCCTCTCCGCCTTGGCGACGCCCAAGAGCCCCTTCGCCGCCCCGCTGCCGGCCGACGCGGCGCGGCACGCGCGCTTCGTGCGGCCGGACAAGGTGGCGGAGGTGGAGTTCCGCGGCTTCACCGCCGATGGCCGCCTGCGCCACGCCTCGTTCCGCGGGCTGCGCGAGGACAAGCCCGCAAAGGACGTGGTGCGCGAGATGCCGACCCAAAAGAGCGACAAGCCGCCGCGCCGCACGGTGCCCCTCACCCATCCGGACCGGCTCTATTGGCCCGAAGCGGGCATCACCAAGGAAGGTCTTGCCGATTACTGGATCGAGGCCTTCCGGCTCGCCGCGCCCCATATGGTCGGACGGCCGCTGGCGCTGCTGCGCTGCCCCGAGGGCATCGAAGGGGAGCGCTTCTTCCAGAAGCATCTGTGGCAGGGCGCGAACCGCCACATCGTTGCGGTGCACGACCCCAAGGACAAGGCCGGCGCGGCGCTGGTGAGCATCGACAGCCTCGACGGGCTGCTCGGCCTGGTGCAGGCGGCGGCGCTCGAGATCCACCCCTGGGGCTCGACGCTGGCCGACTGGGAGGCGCCCGACCGCATCGTCATGGATCTCGATCCCGACGCGAGCGTGCCGTGGGAGACCACCATCGCCGCCGCCCGCGAGATCGCCCAGCGCCTCAAGGACGCCGGCCTGGTGCCGTTCGTGAAGACCACCGGCGGCAAGGGGCTCCACGTGGTGGCGCCGCTGGTGCCGAAGGCGCGGTGGCCCGAGGTCAAGGCGTTCGCCAAGGCCATGGCCGACGCCATGGCCGCCGACAGCCCGGACCTCTTCGTCGCCACCATCGCCAAGGCGAAGCGGCGCGGGCGCATCCTGATCGACTATCTGCGCAACCAGCGCGGCGCCACCGCGGTGGCGCCCTATTCGCCGCGCGCCCGCGCCGGCGCGCCGGTCTCCATGCCGCTCGCCTGGGACGAACTCGGTCCCGAGATCGGCCCGGCCTATTTCACCGTGGGCAACACGCCGGTGCGCCTCGCCGCCCTCGCCGCCGACCCCTGGGCGGCGTTCGCCGCCGCGGCCGCGCCGCTGCCGGCCGGCGCCACGCGCGCGAAGCGCCGCGCGGGGGTCTGAGCCGATCGCCTTCTAATGCGGGCTCATCATCTGGGCGAGCGCATGCTCCATGGCGGCGGGCGAGACATAGATCAGTCCGTCGAATGGCGAACTCATCTCCAGGATCAGGAAGATCGCACCGCCGAGGCAAACCGCGCACAGCAGCAGGGCGCCTATGGAGACCCGGTTCACCGGCGCGAACAGGCCGAAGCTCATGAAGATGAGGGTGAGCCAGACGATCAGCACGCCGATGAAGAGGGGCGGCACCGTGGTCACGCTCTCCTCGATCACGGTGCCGCGCAGGAGCGAGAGGTTGCGGCAGCGGTCGAGCGCCTCCGCCTGAAGCTCCTGCTGCAAATGGTTCGCCGGGGCGAGGGCGCGCACCGCGCGGATCACGTCCAGGAACTGCACCTGTGCCCAGGGATCGCGAACGCCGGCATCTGACGCGCCCCAGGTCACGGCGAGAAGCTGCCGGGAGAAGGTTTCGAGCGCCGCGCGCGCCGGCGCCGCGCCGGCGCCATACTCGCGCAGCGCTTCGTCAAGAGTGAGCATGTAAGCGGAGAAATGCTGCACGTCTCGCGCGGTGGCGTCGAAGTTTCCCTTCACCGAGGCGGTCATGAGGCCGAGGATCAATGACGCGACCGCCACAACCATGCCGACCCCCAGCTTCACGGCGTCCTGCGTCTCCTTGGCGAGGTGGTGGTCGGCGAGCCCGCGCGCCATCCTCATGCCGAGCAGGGCGCCGCCGCTCAGCGACAGGAGGACGATGACCGCGATCAGGACGGATGACATGGGGGATCTTGCCGTGCGGGGGACCGGCGCTACCGGGGCGGGAAGTCTGGTTCCATAGGCAACGGCGGAGTAATCTTCAAGGTCTCGCTACGGCAAGCAGCGCGCGCTTGCGGGCGAGATCGAGATAGCCGGTGAACACCTCGCCGCCGATCACGTAAGCGGGGGTGTCGAGGACGCCGAGCGCCGAGGCGAGCGCCGCCGCCTTGGCCAGCGCCTCGGTGTATTCCGGCTGGATCGAGGCGTTGAAGACCTGGAACCGGTCGAGCCCCGCGCGCTGCGCCGCGGCGAGGGCGGCGACGCCGTCCACCGGCCCTTCGCTTTCCGCTAGGGCGAGATAGAAGGTCTCGAACCGCTCGATTCCCTTGGCGAGCACGGCGAGCGCCACCCGTGCCGCCTCCAGCGAGCGCACGTCGAACAGCGGCGCCTGGACCAGGCCATAAGCGAGCTGCGCATCCGAGGCCAGCAGCTCACGCATGTCGAGCGCCGAGCGGCGCCAGTCGGCGGCGTTGAAGTCCACGAGTTCGGTGATGCGCGGCGCCGTGCGCGCCGCCCCGAGCACCGCCTTGCCCGGCAGCGCCCCGAGCTTGGCTGCGGCCTCGCCGGTCAGCGGCGCGCCGGTGGCGGCCGATCGCGCGGCGCATGGCAGGCAGGTGGCCCCGAGGGCCCCCGCGGCGGCCCGCAGCAGAAGGCGGCGCGTCGGCCCGGCTCGTCGCATGTGGCCCGCCATCGCCCGCGCTCCCGTTGCGGCTATTCGGCGGCTTCGACCGGGGCTTCCGCCGCCAGCTTGGCCTCCGCGTCCTCCTGGGTCTTGAGCACGTCGGGATGCGGCATGGAGATGATGTTGTAGCCGGAATCCACGAAATGGACCTCGCCGGTAACGCCGGTGGACAGATCCGACAGCAGGTAGAGCGCCGAGCCGCCCACCTCTTCGATGCTGACCGTGCGGCGCAAGGGCGCGTGGCGCTTCTGGTAGTTGAACATGAGCCGGGCGTCGGCGATGCCGGCGCCCGCGAGCGTGCGCACCGGCCCGGCCGAGATGGCGTTCACGCGGATCCCCGCCGCGCCGTAATCGGCGGCGAGGTAGCGCACCGAGGCCTCAAGCGCCGCCTTGGCGACGCCCATCACGTTGTAGTTGGGCATCACGCGGGTCGAGCCGCCATAAGTGAGCGTCACCAGCGCGCCGCCGTTGGGCATCAGCGCGGCGGCGCGCTTGGCCACCTCGGTGAACGAGAAGCAGGAGATCACCATGGTGCGGGAGAAGTTCTCTCGGCTGGTGTCGGCATAGCGGCCCTTCAGCTCCGACTTGTCGGAGAACGCCACCGCATGCACCAGGAAGTCGAGGCTGCCCCAGCGCTCCTTGAGCGTCGCGAACACCTGGTCGACGCTCGCCAGGTCCTCCACGTCGCAGGGCATGAGGAAATCGGAGCCGAGGCTCTGGGCGAGCGGACGCACGCGCTTGGCCATGCCCTCGCCTTGGTAGGTGAAGGCAATTTCGGCGCCCTGGGTGGCGAGCGCCTTGGCGATGCCCCAGGCGATGGAATGGTCGTTGGCGACGCCCATCACCAAGCCGCGCTTGCCCTTCATCAGATCCTGCATCGCCCACCCTTAGAGCAGCTTCGTTGGCGCCCTTCGCAAACCTCGCCGGGCGGCGCCACCACCGCTTTCATGCGTCCCGAACCGGACCCTCGCTCACGCGTCGAGGTGCTTCAGCACCAGGCAGGCATTGGTGCCGCCGAAGCCGAAGCCGTTGGAGAGCACGTGGCCGAGGCTCGCATTGTCGACCCGCTCGCGGACGATGGGCATGTCGGCGAAGGCGGGGTCGATCTCCTCGATGTTGGCGCTCTCGGCGATGAAGCCGTTCTGCATCATCAAGATGGAGTAGATGGCCTCGTGCACGCCGGTGGCGCCCTGGGAATGGCCCGTCAGCGACTTGGTGGCCGAGATCGGCGGGCACTTGGCGCCGAACACCTCGCGGATCGCCTCGATCTCCTTCAGGTCGCCGATGGGGGTCGAGGTGGCGTGCGGGTTGATGTAGTCGATGGGCGCCTTGACGGAGCTCATGGCGAGCGTCATGGCGCGCGCCGCGCCCTCGCCGGAGGGGGCCACCATGTCGGCGCCGTCGGAGGTGGCGCCGTAGCCGGCGATCTCCGCATAGATGCGGGCGCCGCGCGCCTTGGCGTGCTCCAGCTCCTCCAGCACCACCACCCCGGCGCCGCCGGAGATGACGAAGCCGTCGCGGTTCTTGTCGTAGGCGCGCGAGGCCACCTGCGGGCGGTCGTTGTAGCCCGAGGACATGGCGCCCATGCCGTCGAACAGGACCGACAAGGTCCAGTGCAGGTCCTCGCAGCCGCCGGCGAAGATCATGTCCTGCTTGCCGTACTGGATCAGCTCGTAGGCGTTGCCGATGCAGATGTTGGTGGTGGCGCAGGCGGCCGAGATGGAATAGCTCAGCCCCTTGATCTTGAACCAGGTGGAGAGCGTCGCCGAGGCGGTGGAGGCCATGGCCTTGGGCACCGCGAACGGGCCGACGCGCTTGGGGCCCTTCTCGCGGGTGATGTCCGCCGCGTCGACGATGGCCTTGGTGGAGGAGCCGCCCGAGCCCATGACGAGGCCGGTGCGCGGGTTGGAGATCTCGGCCGGCTCGAGCCCGGCGTCGCGGATGGCCTGCTCCATGGCCACGTGGTTCCAGGCGGTGCCGCCGCCGTGGAAGCGCATGGCCCGGCGGTCCACCACCTCCTCCGCATTGAGGGTCGGCGCGCCGTGCACCTGGGAGCGGAAGCCGAGCTTGGCGTAGTCGTCGGCGAACGAGATGCCGCTCTTGGCCTCGCGCAGGCTCGCGAGCACCTCCTGCGTGGAATTGCCGATGGACGAGACGATGCCCATCCCGGTTACGACGACGCGGCGCATGGCACGTCCCCCATTCATCACGTTGACAGTATGGCCCTAAGATCGTGGCACCGGCTTGTCAGGCGCCCGCGGTCTCCGGCGCCATGTCCGTCTTGAACAAGCCGACCCGCAGGTCCTTGGCGCGGTAGACCACGGTGTCGTCGGCCGCGAGCCAGCCATCGGCGATGCCGAGCACGAGCCTGGAGCGCATGACGCGCCTGAAGTCGACGCCGTAGACCACCTTCTTCACGGTGGGCAGCACGGTGCCGGAGAATTTGAGCTCCCCCACCCCCAAGGCGCGGCCGCGGCCCGGCGAGCCGAGCCAGCCGAGGAAGAAGCCCACCATCTGCCACAGCGCGTCGAGGCCCAGGCAGCCCGGCATCACGGGATCACCCTTGAAGTGGCAGGCGAAGAACCAAAGGTCCGGATTCACGTCGAGCTCGGCCCGCACGAAACCCTTGCCGAACTCGCCGCCGGTCTCGGAAATCTCGGAGATGCGATCGAACATGAGCATGGGCGGCAGCGGCAATTGCGCGTTTCCTTGCCCGAACAGCTCGCCACGTCCGCACGCGAGGAGATCTTCATACTCGAAGCTGGTCTGCCGTTCCGCCATTTCTCGCCGGTTTCGCCATGCTGCCCGTCAGGTTCGCCATGAGGGCCCCGGAAGGGTCGTTTCCACCGAGCCCGAGGGCCCGCCCCCGCGGACGAGGGCGGCACTCCCTAACATAGGCAAGGGCGCGCTCAAAGTCATGAAAGCGTCACGCGCGCGATAAGTCGCGTCTTGGGGCACCGCGCGTGCGGATTCGCGTTAGGCTAGGGGCGCGGCAGCGCCCGACAGCCAGCCCGACAGCCAGGGAGACGACGTCATGCTCACCAGCATGCTGAAGGAATTCAGGGACTTCGCAGTCAAGGGCAACGTGGTGGACCTCGCGGTCGGCGTGATCATCGGCGCCGCCTTCGGCAACATCGTCTCCTCGCTGGTGGCGGACATCTTCATGCCGGTCATCGGCGCGGTCGCGGGCGGGCTCGATTTCTCCAACTATTTCCTGCCCTTGTCCTCAGCGGTGACGGCCGACAACCTGGCCGACGCGAAGAAGCAGGGGGCGGTCGTGGCCTACGGCTCGTTCATCACCATCGCCATCAACTTCCTCATCGTCGCCGCGGTCCTGTTCCTTTTGGTGCGCGGAATCAACACCTTGCGGCGCCAGCAGGCGGAGAGCGCGGCTAAGGCGCCGCCGCCGGCGCCGACCACCACCGAGGCGCTGCTGGGCGAGATCCGCGACCTGCTCAAGCAGGGCGCCGCCTCACCGGAGGCCGGCGCCAACCGCCGCGGAGACTGAGGAAAACCCGTCCGCCTTCAGGCACTTGGCGAGGTCCGCCTTGATCCGCCCCACGAGATGGGGGCCGCCGAACACCATCGCCGAGTAGATCTGCACCAGGCTCGCGCCGGCGCGGATCTTGGCGTAGGCGTCGGCGCCGGAGGCGATGCCGCCGACGCCCACCAAAGGAATGCGCCCGCCCGTAATTTGGTAGAGGGCCGCAAGCCGTTCCGTGGACAGGGAAAACAGCGGCTTCCCGGAAAGACCGCCAGCCTCGCCCTTGAACGCACTCTTCAGCGATGCCGGCCGCGAGAGCGTGGTGTTGCCCATGATGAGGCCGTCCACCTTGGTCTCCAGCGCCACCGCCGCGACGTCGGAAAGTCCTTTGTCGTCAAGGTCCGGCGCCACCTTCACCAGGAGCGGCGGGCGGCGGGCGGGGTCGGGGATGGCGGCGTCGCGCACCGCGATGGCGCGGGCGATCAGGGTCTCCATCTCCACCCTGGCCTGGAGCGCGCGCAGGCCCGGCGTGTTGGGCGAGGAGATGTTGCACACGAGGTAGTCCGCGAGGCGGCATGTTGCGGCTATTCCCGCCGCATAATCCTCGCTTGCGTCCTGCGTATCCTTGTTCTTCCCGACATTCGCCCCGACGATACCCGCGCCGCCCGCCGCCCGGCGCCGGCCGAGGCGGTAGACGAACGGGGCGAGCCCCTGCGAATTGAAGCCGAAGCGGTTGATCACCGCCTCGTCCTCCTCCAGGCGGAACAGGCGCGGCTTCGGGTTGCCGGGCTGGGGGCGGGGCGTCACCGTGCCCGCTTCGACGAAGCCGAAGCCGAGCCCGAGCAGAGCGTCCAGCGCCTCGGCATTCTTGTCGAAGCCGGCGGCAAGGCCCACCGGGTTGGGAAAGGACAGGCCCCACACCGTGGTGGCGAGCACCGGGTCGTCGTCCCCGCCGCCCTTGGCCGCCGGCGGCACCAGGCCGCGCCTCAGCGCCGCGAGCGCCAGCTCGTGGGCGCGCTCGGGGGAGAGGAGGCCGAGCGCCGGGCGCAGCAGAGCGTAGAGGTCCATCGCCGGCGCCTTCACTCGCCGGTGGTGGCGGTGCCGCCATGGGCCTTCGACCAGGCGTGGGGATCGTTGAGGAACGCCTCGATCTGGCCCACCTGCTCCGGCGGGAAGGTGTTCATCTCCTTCACCTGCGCCAGCACGTCCCACCAGGTGGCGAGGCGGTGCAAGGTGAGGCCGGCGTCTTTGAGGATGCCGGCCGATTCGGCGAAGATGTCGTAATAGAAGAACACGAAGCAGTGGGCGCATTCCGCTCCGGCATCGCGCAGCGCGTTCACGAACAGCACCTTGCTCTTGCCGTCGGTGGTGAGGTCCTCCACCAGCAGCACCCGCTGGCCCTCCGCGAGGTGGCCCTCGATCTGGGCGTTGCGGCCGAAGCCCTTGGGCTTCTTGCGCACATATTGCATCGGCAGCATCAGCCGGTCGGCGACCCAGGCGGCGAACGGGATGCCGGCGGTCTCGCCGCCCGCCACCGCGTCGAACGTCTCGTAGCCCACCTCACGGAAGAGCGTCGAGATGCCGAAGTCCACCAGCGTCTGGCGCACCCGGGGGAAGGAGATGAGCCGGCGGCAGTCCACATAGACCGGGCTCGCCCAGCCCGAGGTGAAGATGAAGGGCTCGCCGGAGGAGAAGCGCACCGCCTCCACCTCGATCAGCATGCGGGCGGTTTCCCTGGCGATGGTGGCCTTGTCGGGAAAAGCGGTGACGTTCGCCATGGGTTGCGCCCCTTCGTCTGTGTTCGGTCGCAGCGGCATATAACAGAGGCGCGGGCGATGGGCATCCTGGATGCGGCGCGCGTTCGCTTGGCTTCCTCTCGCGCCGGCACGAAGAGCTTCCTCCGGCGCTATCCGGAAACCCTCCTCGGCCTTCCGGCCTTCCGGGGCCGGTAGAGGCGCCGTAATCCCCGACCTTGGGGCACCGGAACACGCTGAGCGCGGCCAAGGGCGAGAGGATGTCACCGCCGGTGGCAATCCAGCCCTGCAGATCGATCCGCTCATGGCGCCCGTCCTTCCAGAGGACGAGGAGTTCGTGTTTGCCGTTCGCGGCGACGGCCTCGATCCGCGGCGTGTTCCTGTCCATGGCCGCCTCCTTTCAGGCGATAGGGAAACGAGGGTTGATCCGGTTCCGCTCGGCGGCGATTGCCTCGCGGTTGTCGCGAGCCCAGGCCATGATGGCCTTGGATGCCTGCGCCGAGAGCGCGCCGCGCAGGAGGGAGAGGGTCTCGATCTCGACGAGGGCCTCGAAGTCCGGATGTACGGCATGGAAGTACGGGGGGCGGGTCGTCGTTGGCGTAGACCCGGATGATGACCTTGCCGATCTGGTGAAGCTTGCCCATCTCCGTCCCGCGCCATCGCCGATTTAAAGCACTCCGAAAATCAGATACTATTTGTGGGCGCCGATGCGCGACCTTGGCTTCGCCGCCCGGTTCGGGATCGCGGTCATGATCGCCATTTCCGCCAGCGACCAGCCTGAGGAGCCGCGGAGGCGGAAACGCCTCCCGCATTGACGCCGTCGCCCCATCCCCTATGCTGCGCCACGGCATCGCGACTCGCCCTATCAGGAGTGGCGCGGGGCCGATCGGACGATCCCTGCGGGAGAGACCGGCCGTGTGGTGGCGCCTTTGACAGGGCCTGCCGCATGGGGCCGGCGCCGAAGGCGCAACCGCCCCGGAACCGCTCAGGCACAAAGGGCCGCAGGGGGACGAGACTCTGGAAAGCAGCGCACCTCCTGCGAAGGGAGGCATGCGCTCACCGAAGGAGTAAGCCGCGCCCTTCCACGAGGCGCGGTGAAATCTCTCAGGTTTCCCGGACAGAGGGGGCGCCGCGCGGACCCGGACACGGGGCCGCCAGCTTGGCGCATCCTGTCGGGAGCCTTCCATGGCGCAGCCGGACGAAAACGCGGGTCCCCTCCGGAAGACCCCGCTCCATGCCGAACATCTTGCCCTCGGCGCCCGCATGGTGCCGTTCGCCGGCTACGAGATGCCGGTGCAATATGCCGACGGCATCCTCGCCGAGCACAATTGGACCCGCGCCCATGCGGGCCTGTTCGACGTCTCCCACATGGGCCAGGCGATCCTCCAGGGCCGCGACCACGCGGCCACCGCCCGCGCGCTCGAGGCGCTGATCCCGGCCGACATCCTCACCCTCGCCGAGGGCCGCCAGCGCTATTCCCAGCTGCTCGCCGAAGACGGCGGCATCATCGACGACCTCATGGTCACCCGCCCCGCCGGCCACGGCAATGACGGGCGCCTGCTGCTGGTGGTGAACGCCGCCCGCAAGGAGGTGGACTTCGCCCACATCGCCGCCCGCCTGCCGGCCTCGGTGCGGCTCGACGTGGTCGACGACCGCGCCTTGATCGCGCTCCAGGGCCCCGAGGCCGCCATGGTGATGGAGCGCCACTGCCCCGACGCGCTCGGCCTCGGCTTCATGGAGGCCGGCGTCCTTTTGGTGGACGACTTCCCCATGCAGGTGGCCCGCTCCGGCTACACCGGCGAGGACGGCTTCGAGATCTCCGTCCCGGCGCTGCAGGCGCCGGTTCTGTGGGCGCGCCTCATGGAGGAGCCGGAGGTCAGGGCCATCGGCCTCGGCGCCCGCGACAGCCTGCGGCTCGAAGCGGGCCTGTGCCTCTACGGCCACGACATCGATTTGACCACCTCGCCCATCGAGGCCGCGCTCGCCTGGTCGATCCAGAAGCGCCGGCGGCTCGACGGCGGCTTTCCCGGCGCCGCGCGCATCCAGCGCGAGCTGACCGAGGGCACATCCCGCATCCGCGTGGGGCTTCGCATCGAGGGGCGCCAGCCGGCCCGCGAGGGGGCGGAGATCGCCGCCGCCGGCACCGTGATCGGCACCCTCACCTCGGGCGGCTACGCGCCGACGCTCGGCGCGCCCGTCGCCATGGGCTACGTGCCGCCGGCCTATGCCGCGCCCGGCACGGCGCTGGAGGTGCGGGTGCGCGGCCGGGCGCTGCCCGCGACGGTCTCGGCGCTGCCCTTCGTGCCGACGCGCTACCACCGCAAATCCTGAACCGGGGGCCTCAAGTCATGACCAGCGTGCGCTACACCAAGGACCACGAATATGTCCGCCTCGACGGCGACGTGGCGGTCGTGGGCATCTCCGAATTCGCCCAGAGCCAGCTGGGCGACGTGGTGTTCGTCGAGCTGCCCGACGTGGGCAAGACGGTGGAGAAGGGCAAGGAAGCCGCGGTGGTGGAGAGCGTGAAGGCGGCGAGCGAGGTCTATGCCCCGCTGTCCGGCGAGGTGGTGGAGGTGAACGAGGAGCTGGAGGGCAATCCCGGCCTCGTCAACGAGGACGCCGAGGGCAAGGGCTGGTTCCTGAAGCTGAAGCTCGCCAGCGCCGCCGAGCTCGACGACCTCATGGACGCCGACGCCTATAAGGCGTTCCTCGAAACCCTGGGCTGAGGCCGCCATGAGCCAACCGCAGACCGCACTCGTGCGCTGGGAGCGCGGCGATCAGGTGTTCACCGACGGGCGCTATTCGCGCGCCCATCGGTGGGTCTTCGACGGCGTCGAGGTGGCTGCCTCCTCCTCGCCCGCGGTGGTGCGCGTGCCGCTCTCGCAGGCGGACGCCGTCGACCCCGAAGAGGCGGTGGCGGCCGCGCTCTCCTCCTGCCACATGCTGTTCGTGCTGGACTTCGCCCGCAAGGCCGGATTCCGCGTGGATCGCTACGAGGACCGCGTGGCGGCCGCCATGGGCAAGAACGAGCGCGGCAAGACCCTGATCGCCAGCGTCACCCTGAACCCGGCCATGGTGTTCTCGGGCGAGACGCGGCCCACCCAGACGGACGTGGAGGCGCTGCACCACAAGGCCCACGAGGAATGCTTCGTGGCCAACTCGCTGCGCGCCGAAGTCATCATCAACCCCACCTTCACGACGGCCTGAAAGCGGACCCGCATCATGCGCTATCTGCCCCTCACCCCCGACGACCGCGCCGAGATGATGGCGCGCATCGGCATCGTCGACGTGGACGCGCTGTTCGTCGACATCCCGAAGGACAAGCGCGAAGACGAGCTGCCGGACCTGCCTCTGGCCAAGGGGGAATTGGAGGTGGAGCGCCAGCTCGCCAAGCTCGCGGCGAAGAACGTGCCGGCGGGATCGGTGCCGTTCTTCGTCGGCGCCGGCGCCTATCGCCACCATGTGCCGGCGAGCGTCGACCACCTGATCCAGCGCTCGGAATTCCTCACCTCCTACACCCCCTACCAGCCCGAGATCGCCCAGGGCACGCTGCAATATCTGTTCGAGTTCCAGACCCAGGTGGCCGAGCTGACGCAGATGGAGGTGGCCAACGCCTCCATGTATGACGGCTCCACCGGCACCGCCGAGGCGGTGCTGATGGCGCACCGCGTCACCCGGCGGCGCAAGGCGGTGCTGGCGGGCAATCTGCACCCCCACTACCGCGCCACCGTCGAGACCGTCTCGCGCTACGCCAATGACGCGGTGGTGGCGCTGCCCCCGGCGCCGGCGGGCGGCGAGGACCTTGTCGCCGCCATCGACGACACGGTCTCCTGCATCGTCGTGCAGTCGCCGGACGTGTTCGGCAATCTGGTGGACCTCAAGCCCATCGCCGCCAAGGCGCACGAGATGGGCGCCCTGCTGATCGCCGTGTGCACCGAGGCGCTCGCGCTCGGGCTCGTCGAGCCGCCCGGCACCCAGGGCGCCGACATCGTCGTCGGCGAGGGCCAGTCCATCGGCAATGCGCTGAATTTCGGCGGACCCTATGTGGGCCTGTTCGCCACGCGCACGAAGTTCATCCGCCAGATGCCCGGCCGCCTCGTCGGCGAGACCGTGGATGCCGAGGGCCGGCGCGGCTTCGTGCTGACGCTGTCGACGCGCGAGCAGCACATCCGGCGCGAGAAGGCGACCTCCAACATCTGCACCAATTCCGGCCTGTGCACGCTGGCCTTCACCATCCACCTCTCGCTGCTCGGGCGCGAGGGGCTGACGCGGCTCGCGCGCCTCAACCACGCGGCCGCCTGCGATCTTTCCGACCGGCTCGCGGCGGTGCCCGGGGTGGAGGTGCTGAACGCGAGCTTCTTCAACGAGTTCACCATCCGGGTGCCGGGCGACGCGGCGGCCGTGATCGAGGCGCTGGCGGCAAAGGGGGTGCTCGGCGGCGTGTCCTATGCGCGCCTCGCGCCCAAGGCCGGCCTCGGCGATTTGATCCTGGTCGCCGCCACCGAGACCACGACCGAGGACGACCGCGCCGCTTATGCGGCCGCGCTGAAGGAGGTGCTGGCATGAACCGCGAAGGCCGGGGCGCCACCGCCCTCACCGCCGGGAGCTCCGCCCAGGGGCCCAAGACCTTCACCGGAAACCGGGGCCTGGACCTGGAGGAGGGGCTGATCTTCGAGGTCGGCCGCGCCGAAGTGTCGGGCGTCGACATCCCCGAGCCCGCCGCCTTCCGGCCCCGCCTCGGCGGGCTGGAGCGCCAGGTGGCGCCCGATCTGCCGGGCCTCTCCGAGCCCGAGGCCATGCGCCATTACGTACGCCTCTCGCGCATGAATTACGGCATCGACAGCGGCCTGTTCCCGCTCGGCTCGTGCACCATGAAGCACAATCCGCGCCTCAACGAGAAGATGGCGCGCCTTGCCGGCTTCGCCGATCTCCACCCGCTGCAGCCGGTGTCCACGGTCCAGGGCGCGCTGGCGCTGATGGCGGAGCTGTCGCGCTATCTGCTGGAGCTCACCGGCATGAGCGCGGTGGCGCTGCAGCCCAAGGCCGGCGCCCATGGCGAATTGTGCGGCATGATGGCCATCAAGGCCGCGCATTTGGCGCGCGGCGAGGGCCACCGGCACGTGGTGCTGGTGCCCGAGAGCGCCCACGGCACCAATCCCGCCACCGCGGCGCTGATCGGCTACGAGGTGCGCGCCATCCCCGCCCGCGCCGACGGCACGGTGGACGTGGCGGCGGTGAAGGCGGCGCTGGCGCCCGAGGTGGCGGCGCTGATGCTCACCAATCCCAACACCTGCGGCCTGTTCGAGCCGGACGTGGTGAAGATCGCCGCGGCGGTGCACGCGGCCGGCGCCTATTTCTATGCCGACGGCGCCAATTTCAACGCCATCCTCGGCAAGGTGCGGATCGGCGATCTCGGCGTCGACGCCATGCACATCAATCTGCACAAGACCTTCTCGACGCCGCACGGCGGCGGCGGGCCGGGCGCCGGGCCGGTGGTGCTCTCTGGCGCCCTCGCCCCGTTCGCGCCGGTGCCGTGCGTGGTGGCGCGCGACGGCGTGCTGACCCTGGTGGAGGACGAGGGCGCAGCAGGCGCCGAGGCCGCGCTCGGCCGCATGAGCGCGTTCCACGGCCAGATGGGCATGTTCGTGCGCGCGCTCGCCTGGATGCTCTCCCACGGCGCGGACGGCATGCGCCAGGCGTCCGAGGACGCGGTGCTCTCGGCCAACTACATCCGCGCCAGCCTCAAGGACGTGATGAGCGTGCCGTTCCCGGACCGCCCGGCCATGCACGAGGCGCTGTTCGACGACGCCTGGCTCGCCGGCACCGGCATCTCCACCCTCGACGTGGCGAAGGCACTGATCGACGAGGGCTACCACCCCATGACGGTGTATTTCCCGCTGGTGGTGCACGGGGCGATGCTGGTGGAGCCCACCGAGAGCGAATCGAAAGCCTCGCTCGATCTGTTCATCGCCACCCTGCGCGACCTCGCGCTGGCGGCGAAGGCGGGCGACACCGACCGCTTCCTCGGCGCGCCTTTTTACGCCCCGCGCCGGCGCCTCGACGAGACCCGCGCCGCCCGCGCCCCGGTGCTGCGCTGGGTGCGTCCCGCCCCGCTCGACGCGGCGGCGGAATAGCGGCGCCCACCATTCCACCCCGCCCGCGGGCGGAAAAAACCGCGTGAAGCCGGGCCCGGCGGCGTCTATGGTGCCGGGCCCCCGCTTCAAGGGCCGAGGATCAAGGGTGAGAGACATGGCCAATCCCCAGCGCGCCGGCCAGGACGTGGACCCCAAGCTCCTGGAAATCCTGGTCTGCCCGCTCACCAAGGCGCCGCTGGAATATGACCGCGCGCGCCAGGAGCTGATCTCGCGCCCCGCGCGCCTCGCCTTCCCGATCCGCGACGGCATCCCGATCATGCTCGCGGACGAGGCGCGCCCGCTCGACGAGGCGGAGCTGGACGCGCGCCGCTGAGGCTGGAACCGCCCGGCCCGCCGGCGCGTTGAGCGGGCAGGCCGCCGCCCGGCCGCCGCAGCGGAGGCACCCGCCATGGCGCCGCGCGCCTTCTGGACCGGCTATCTCAAGCTCTCCCTCGTCACCTGCCCGGTGACCATGACGCCGGCCACCAGCGCCAGCGGCAAGGTGCGCTTCCACACCCTCAACCGGAAGACCGGCGCGCGGGTCGTCGCGCGCTACGTGGACGCCGTCACCGGCGACCCGGTGGAGGAGGACGACGAGGTCAAGGGCTATCCGGTCGGCGAGGACGCCCACGTGATGCTCGAGGACGCCGACCTCGATGCGGTCCGCCTCGAGAGCACCCGCACCATCGACATCGAGCGCTTCGTGGAGGCCGGCAGCGTCGGCTGGATCTGGTACGACAAGCCGCATTTCCTGGCGCCCGCCGACAAGGTGGGCGAGGAGGCGTTCGGGGTGATCCGCGACGCCATGGTCGCGACCGCGACCGCCGCGGTCTCGCGACTCGTGCTCTATGGCCGCGAGCGCGCCGTCCTGGTGAAGCCCGAAGGCAGGGGCATGGTGCTGTGGACGCTGCATTTCGGCGGCGAGGTGCGGCCCGAGGACGCCTATTTCGCCGGCCTCGCCGACGCCCCCAAGCCCTCCCGCGACACCGCTGCGCTGATCGGCAAGCTCATTTCGGGCAAGATTCTGGATTGGTCCGACGATCTGGTGGAGGACCCGGTGCAGGCGCGCCTGCTGGAATTGATCGCCGCCGGCAAGAGCAAGGCGCGGCGCCCCGGCAAGGGCAAGGGGACGTCCGGCAAAGACGGGGCCGGGGCGGCGCCCGCGGCCGGCAACGTGGTGGACATCACCGAGGCCCTGCGCCGCTCCCTCGCCGCCGAGAAGGCGCCCCGCCCGGGCAAATGAGCCGTCCGGCCGCCGCGCGCTTGGGCTTCCCCTGCCGCGCGCTCTTGGCTTCCTTCGCCGCGCGCCGTCGGCCCCCTTCGCTGCCGTCGCCCTCCGGCTTGACCGGAGGGCCCATGGCCCGCCGTCCCGCCCAACCGCGCGCCGTCGATCGTGCCGTCATGCCCCGGCTTGCCCGGAGGATCCTCCGCGCCGCAGCGCAAGCGTCTGCCGGCGCCGCGCGGGGCAAGCCGCCGCGTGGACGCCTCAGACAAGCCGGGGCATGACAACGGTCAGGCGCAACCGCGTGCCGTTGCCTTCGCGGCCGCCGCCCTCCGGCTTGACCGGAGGGCCCATACCCCGCCGTCCCGCCCCGCCGCTTACTTCTTGCCGGTGCCGGCGCTCGCCACCTTGGGCGGCGGCAAAAGCTGCAGCGCCTGCACCACCTGCTGGCCGAAGCCGTTGAGCAGCGCGTTCTGCTCCGCCACCGAGGTGCTCGCCATCCCCGCCACCACCCGGCAATAGGAGACGATGAGCGCGTTCGCCACGTCCGCCAGCTTCGCCTTGGGGTTCTGCGCCGCAAGCGTGGTGGCGAGCGCGGCGGCGCTGGTCCCCGACACCGGCGGCTTGGGCTTGCCCAGCGCCTTGGCGGCGGCGGCCGACAGGTCCGCCGGCACCGCCTTGCCGTCGTCCGCCGGGCAAGCGAGCTTGGCGGCGAGCGAGGCCGGCTCCTTCACCACCAGCGAGTGACCAACCGGCAGCGCCCAGATGATGGGCTGGCTGTCCACCGGGCCCGAGACCGTGCGGCGCGACACCTCCATGGCCGCCTGGAGCGTGAAGCGGCGCAGCTCGGAATATTTCTGCCAGTCCGGCGCCTTGCTCTTGGCCACCACGGGGCAATAAGCGGCGGTGAGGGCATCGACGACGGTGCCGTTGCCGGCGTCTGAATTGCTGGCCTTGTAGGTGTCCACCATCATGGGGATGGAGCGCTGGCCGCCCGCCATCATGGCCGAGAGCGCGGCCACCGCCTTGGGGTCCGGACCGTCGGCGCCGGGCGCGCCGCCCACGTCCGGGCAGGAGAAGGCCGAGGCGGCCTGGGTGCCGTAGTCCGGCACATGGGCGGTGGCGCGCCAGGCGGCGACCATGGCGGCGGTCACGTTGGCCGGCGCCGCATTGCCCCAGGAGGTGCGCACATAATTGGCGAGGTCGGCGACCTGCTGGTCATCGAGCCGCCCGGCGAAGGAGGGCATGGCGCCATAGGTGCCGCCCGGCGGCAGGCCGCCGAGCACCGCCATGATCACGTTGTAGGGCTCGGCCGCCACCACGGCCGGGTTGCCCGCGAGCGGCGGGATGGTGTCGGCGCGGCCGGTGCCCTTGTCCAGGTGGCAGGCGATGCAATTGTCCACATAAAGCGTCGAGCCGCGCGCATAGGCTGCGGGCGACAAAGGCGAGGCGGCCTGGGGCGCCGGCCGGTCCGGCGGCGCAGGCGCGTCCAGAAGGTAGGTGACGAGCGCGGTGCGGTCGGCGTCGGTGAGGAAGGTGAGCGAATCGTGCACCACCTCCGCCATCGGCCCGAACACCGAGGTCTTGCCGGTGGCCGAGCCGCTCTTGAAGAAGGCCGAGAGGCTGTCGTCGGTCCAGCCGTTCTTCTTCAGCGAGGCGGCGTCGATGTCGGGCGCCCAGAAGCCGTCGATCTCGGCGCCCTGGAACAGGTGCTTGGCCTTGGTGGCGCCCATCAAGTTGCGCGGGGTGTGGCAGTCCGAGCAGTGGCCGAGCGCGGTGGCGAGATAGGCGCCGCGGTTCCACGCCTCGCTCTTGCCCGCCGTGGGGGTGAAGCGATTCTGCTCGAAGAACAGTTCGCGCCAGGCCAGCATGCCGAGGCGGACATTGAAGGGAAAGGCGAGCCCGTTCTCCGGCGGCGTGTTGGGGATCGGCGGAATCTGCCGCACATAGGCCCACAGGGCCTTCATGTCGTCGTCCGAGATGCCGGTATAGGCATCGAACGGCATGGCCGGGTAGAGATAGGCGCCGTCGGCGCGGATGCCGTTGCGCACCGCGTTCACGAACTGCTCGTAGGTCCAGTCGCCGATGCCGGTGGCGCGGTCGGAGGTGATGTTGGGCGAGAAGATGACGCCGAACGGCGTGTTCAGCCCGAGCCCGCCGGCGAACGGCTTGCCCTTGGGATCGGCCGAGTGGCAGGGCATGCAGTCGCCCGCCTTGGCGAGGTATTCGCCGCGCGCGATCAGGGCGGCGTCATCGGCGGCGGGGGCGGCGGCGGGGGCCGGCTGGGCCAGGGCCGGCGCGGCGGCAAGAAAGCCGCACGCGGCGAGCGCGCCGAAGATATTGGAAGACCTGCCCATTTCTGCCCCCTGTGGTGTCGGCCCTGGCGCCGCGCCGCGGGCCTTCCGGACCGGCCGCGCGCGGGACTCGTTTCTTAGCCCTAGCTTGGACATCTTACAAAATAGCGACGCCATTGCAGCCCGGTGTTTCACGGATGGGCCGTGGCGCGCCGAGTTGCCGGGGGCGGCAGGCTTTGCCACATAGGGGACGCGAGAGGGACACCATGACCGCGCCTGACCCCCTGAAACCGCTGCGCTCCACCAAGGTGGAAGCCCTCACCGAGGCCGAGGCCGCCGCCGAGCACGCGGCGCTGGCGGACGCGATCCGCGGCCATGACGCGCTCTATTACCGGGAGGATGCGCCGGTCGTCTCGGACGCCGAGTACGACGCCCTGCGGCGCCGCTACGAGGACATCGAGGCGCGCTTTCCCGGGCTGAAGGGCGAAGACAGCCTGACCGAGCAGGTGGGCGCGGCGCCGGTGGAGAAGTTCGGCAAGGTGGTGCATGGCGTGCCCATGCTCTCGCTCGCCAACGCCTTCTCCGACGCGGAGGTGGAGGAGTTCGTGGCGCGGGTGCGCCGGTTCCTCAACCTGAAGGACACGGACGAGGTGGCCTTCACCTGCGAGCCGAAGATCGACGGGCTCTCCTGCTCGCTGCGCTACGAGGCGGGCCGGCTTCAGGTGGCCGCCACCCGGGGCGACGGGCAGGTGGGCGAGGACGTGACGCAGAACGTGCGCACCATCGCCGAGATCCCCGCGCGCGTCGCCGCCGCGGACTTTCCCGAGGTCATCGACATCCGCGGCGAGGTCTACATGGCCGCCGCCGACTTCGCGGCGCTCAATGCGCGGCAGGCGCAGGCGGGCGAGAAGGTGTTCGCCAACCCGCGCAATGCCGCCGCCGGCTCCCTGCGCCAGCTCGACCCCGCCATCACCGCGTCCCGGCCGCTGAAATTCTTCGCCTATGCCTGGGGCGAGGCCTCGTCCCTGCCGGCGGACACCCAGCACGCCGTGGTGGAGGCGTTCGCGCGCTGGGGCTTTCCCACCAATCCGCTCACCATCCGCGCCACCGATGCGGCCGGGCTCATCGCCCATTACCGCAAGATCGAAGAGGAGCGGGCGCTGCTCGGCTACGACATCGACGGCGTGGTCTACAAGGTGGACCGGCTCGATCTGCAGCGCCGCCTCGGCTTCGTCTCGCGCGCGCCGCGCTGGGCGCTGGCGCACAAGTTCCCGGCCCAGCAGGCCACCACGGTGCTGGACGAGATCGAGATCCAGGTGGGGCGCACCGGCGCGCTCACCCCGGTGGCGAAGCTGCGGCCCGTGACCGTGGGCGGGGTGGTGGTCTCCTCCGCCACGCTCCACAACGAGGACGAGATCGCCCGCAAGGACATCCGCGTCGGCGACACGGTGGTGGTGCAGCGCGCCGGCGACGTGATCCCGCAGGTGGTGCGGGTGCTCACCGACCACCGCCCGGCGGGGGCCGAGCCCTACCGCTTTCCCCACACCTGCCCCGCCTGCGGCTCCCACGCGGTGCGCGAGGTGGACCCGAAGACCGGCAAGGAGGACGTGGTGCGCCGCTGCACCGGCGGGCTGATCTGCCCGGCGCAGATGGTGGAGCGGCTGCGCCACTTCGTCTCCCGCAACGCCTTCGACATCGAGGGGCTGGGCGAGAAGCAGGTGGCGGCGCTCTATGAATGGGGGCTGGTGAAATCGCCCGCCGACATCTTCACGCTGGCGGCGCGCAATGCCGCCTCGCTCCAGCGGCTGGAGAATAGGGAGGGCTGGGGCAAGACCTCGGCCACCAATCTGTTCGCCGCCATCGAGGGCCGGCGCAAGGTGTCGGTGGACCGCTTCGTGTTCGCGCTCGGCATCCGCCATGTGGGCGAGACCAACGCCAAGCGCCTGATGCGCCATTACAGCACCGTGGAGGCGCTGCGCGACGGCGCGCTCAGCGCCGTGATGCCGGGGGAAGAGCACCCCAAGGGCAATGAGGGCTGGGCCGAACTGACCGGCATCGACGGCATCGGCGACGTGGTGGCCGAGGCGGTGGTGGACTTCTTCGCCGAGCCCAGGAACCAGGAGGTGGTGGCGGCGCTGCTGGGCGAGGTCGAGCCCCAGCCGATGGAGCAGGTGGCGGCGGAAAGCCCGGTGGCGGGCAAGACCGTGGTCTTCACCGGCGCCCTGGAGCGCATGACCCGCGACGAGGCCAAGGCCATGGCCGAGCGCCTGGGGGCGAAGGTGGCGGGCTCGGTCTCGGCCAAGACCGACCTCGTGGTGGCCGGGCCGGGCGCGGGCTCGAAGCTCGAGAAGGCGCGCGGGCTGGGGGTGGAGGTGATCAGCGAGGAGGAGTGGTTTGAGCGGGTGGGGTGAGGGAGGCTAGAGCTCACCGTATTCCCCCATAACCACCGTCATGCTCCGGCTTGACCGGAGCATCCATGGCGCCCCCTGGCAAACCAATCGCCGCCCGGGCACTCTACCCGCAACCGCAGCGGAGCCGGGGCATGGCGCGGCGCTATTTCGTCTACCTCCTCGCCAGCAAGCCGCGCGGGACCCTTTATGTGGGCGTGACCAACCACCTGACGCGCCGCGTGTTCGAGCACCGCCTCGGAACCGGCGCAGGCTTCACCAGGCGCCACCATGTCCATCGCCTGGTCTGGTTCGAGATCCACGACACGGCGATGGCTGCCATCCAGCGCGAGAAGCGGCTAAAGGCCTGGCTGCGGCAGTGGAAGATCGATCTGGTGGAGAAGGACAATCCCGACTGGCGCGACCTGTTCGACGAGATCGCGCTCGGCTGAGCGGGGCACGTCCGCAATCGGCAAAAAACTGCCGTCATGCTCCGGCTTGACCGGAGCATCCACGCCACCTTCCAGCATCACGCCCGGCGGAGAGATGGGCCCTCCGGTCAAGCCGGAGGGCGACGGCGGGGAAAGGGGCGGCGGCGGTGAGAGAGCGGCGACAGCGGCGGAAGGCAGCCGGAGAAATCCAGCCGCATCCCCCATAACCGCCGTCATGCTCCGGCTTGACCGGAGCATCCACACCACCTCCCCGCGTCGCGCCCGGCGGAGAGATGGGCCCTCCGGTCAAGCCGGAGGGCGACGGCGGTGAGGGGAGGCGATGGTGGTGAGAGAGCGACGACAGCGGCGGAAGGCCGCCGGAGAAGCCCAGCCGCATCCCCCACAAGCCACCGTCATGCTCCGGCTTGACCGGAGCATCCACGCCACCTTCCAGCATCACGCCCGGCGGAGAGATGGGCCCTCCGGTCAAGCCGGAGGGCGACGGTGGTGGGGGGCTGCCGCAGAGGAAAGGGCCCCCGGCCGTGAAGGAAGAGCCCACGCCATCCCCAAAAGCCGCCGTCATGCTCCGGCTTGACCGGAGCATCCACGCCACCTCCCGGCGTCGCGCCCGGCGGAGAGATGGGCCCTCCGGTCAAGCCGGAGGGCGACGGCGGTGAAAGGGGCGACGGCAGCGGCCGAAGACGGCCGGAGAAGCCCAGCCGCATCCCCCACAAGCCACCGTCATGCTCCGACTTGATCGGAGCATCCATCGGCAGGGGCCAGGCGCATAGGCGTGGGATAGGGACAGAAGGCAGGACGAAGACCCGAGACCGGGCGCGTTGGGGCTCAATCCTTCCGGACCTGACCTGAGTTGGCGCGTGGCTCGTCCACCGCCAACTTCGCAGGCGCTATAGGGCAGGGAGAGGGGAGGGATGCAAAGGGGGGGACGAACACCTCGCTCTATTCGGTGCGAGAAGGATTCCGATCTAGAACCTTCGCCATCCGAACAATCGCTTTACCGAGAGGCATCTCGGCCGCAGCAAGCGCGTTAGCTGCAACTGCGATCTGCCCGGCGACAGGCTCTACTGCATTCACTCCCCACAAGGCCGCTCGATAAAAACTCATCGGAGCCCCGTGCGAGTAGGCAGAAAGCTAATTATACAACGCATCATACTCGTCTTCACTATATCCAATTTCTTTCGCCACCCGCCTGGACCCGCCTATGTATAATATCTGCCCACCAAGTATAGTTGATTTTTTATCCTGCCCTAGATGCAGAAATGCGGAATTTTCTCTAATTCTTGATTTTGCCTCAGCAATGACCCCCTTAAGCAAGGCCAAATGTATGCCATCTTCAACTTCCTTAGACGCACCAAAAGACCCTTTGAAAAATCGGTAACGGGCACAAGCATCGTGCAGATGTAATACAAGAATTCTCAAATCTATTTCATCGTTAGAAGCATCATCGGAAGTAATATAATGCAACATCATGCAATGCTCAATGATCATTCTACATGAATTTGCCGCGGAATAATGATCGATCCTCCCGGAAGGATATTCTGGAAGAAAATCAATAACAGACTCTGATGCCATGCATGCGGAAAATATAAGCGATGCGGCCATGCTGTATCGCATAGGCCAATCACGGCCCCCACACTCTTGGGAGACTGATTTTCCAAATTCCGTAGTGCGCTTCAGACGTTCGTAATGCTCTTTGTATTTCGATATTATTTCTATGTTTTCGATCTTAACTTTCGGCATATTCAAGGCCCTGCCCAAACCCCGAGTATCATACGATGCCGCTGCCGCTATCAAATCATTGATACCCCACAGCTCCACAAGCGCAACCGCCCCCGGCAACCCCCCTTCCACTCCCCCCGCAAACCGCTCACCCCCCATCCACCCCCGCCGCAGCGCACAACCCCCCAACCCCTTCCCCTAGAACGCTTCCAGCCTGTGCGCCGCCCCTGGCACGCCGCTTGCCATGCTCCCCCCATCCCCGCGCGCCTCGACGCGCGGCGGGGCGCCAAGCACAGGGGGGACGCCGGACATGGCCCTCGAAACGTTCTATGACGTCATGCGGCGGCAGGGCATCACCCGCCGCTCGTTCCTGAAATACTGCTCGCTCACCGCCGCGGCCCTCGGCCTCGGCCCGGAATTCGCGCCGCAGATCGCCCACGCCATGGAGACCAAGCCGCGCACCCCGGTGCTGTGGCTGCACGGGCTCGAATGCACCTGCTGCTCGGAGAGCTTCATCCGCTCGGCCCATCCGCTGGCCAAGGATGTGGTGCTCTCCATGATCTCGCTCGACTATGACGACACCCTCATGGCCTCCGCCGGCCATCAGGCGGAAGCCATCCTCGATGAGGTGATGACCAAGTACAAAGGCAATTACATCCTCGCGGTGGAAGGCAACCCGCCGCTGAACGAGGATGGCATGTATTGCATCATCGGCGGCAAGCCGTTCGTCGACCAGCTGAAGAAGGTGGCCAAGGATGCCGCCGCCATCATCTCCTGGGGCTCGTGCGCGTCCTATGGCTGCGTGCAGGCGGCGCGGCCGAACCCGACGCGCGCCACCCCGGTGCACGAGGTGATCTTCGACAAGCCCATCATCAAGGTGCCGGGCTGCCCGCCCATCGCCGAGGTGATGACCGGCGTCATCACCTACATGCTCACCTTCGGCCAGTTGCCCGCGCTCGACCGCCAGGGCCGGCCGCTGATGTTCTATTCCCAGCGCATCCACGACAAGTGCTACCGCCGCCCGCATTTCGACAGCGGGCAATATGTGGAGCACTTCGACGACGAGGGCGCGCGCAAGGGCTATTGCCTCTACAAGGTCGGCTGCAAGGGCCCGACCACCTACAACGCCTGCTCCACCGTGCGCTGGAACGACGGCGTCTCCTTCCCGATCCAGGCCGGCCACGGCTGCATCGGCTGCTCGGAAGACGGCTTCTGGGACAAGGGCTCCTGGTATGCCCGCCTCGCCGATCTGAAGGGCTCGGGCTTCGGGGTCGAAGCCAATGCGGACCAGGTGGGCCTTGCGGCCGCCGGGGTCGTGGGCGGCGCGGTGGCGGTGCATGCCGCGGTCTCCGCGATCAAGCGCGCCCAGCACAAGAACAGCGACACCGGCGCCGATAAGGGAGGCGAGAAGTGACCATCCAGACGCCAAACGGCTTTACCCTCGACACCGCCGGCAAGCGCATCGTCGTCGATCCGATCACCCGTATCGAAGGCCACATGCGCTGCGAGGTGAACGTCGACGCCAACAACGTGATCCGCAACGCGGTCTCCACCGGCACCATGTGGCGCGGGTTGGAGGTGATCCTCAAGGGCCGCGACCCGCGCGACGCCTGGGCGTTCGTGGAGCGCATCTGCGGCGTGTGCACCGGCTGCCATGCTTTGACGAGCGTGCGCGCCGTCGAGGATGCCCTGCAGATCAAGATCCCCAACAACGCCTTCCTGATCCGCGAGATCATGGCCAAGGTGCTGCAGTGGCACGACCACGTGGTCCACTTCTACCATTTGCACGCGCTCGACTGGGTGAACCCGGTGAATGCGCTGAAGGCCGACCCGAAGGCCACCTCCGACCTCCAGCAGATGGTCTCGCCCGCCCACCCCATGTCGTCGCCGGGCTATTTCCGCGACGTGCAGAACCGGCTGAAGAAGTTCGTGGAGTCGGGCCAGCTCGGCATCTTCAAGAACGGCTATTGGGACAACCCGGCCTATCTGCTGCCGCCCGAAGCCGATTTGATGGCGGTGACGCATTATCTCGAGGCGCTCGACTTCCAGAAGGAGATCGTCAAGGTCCACACCATCTTCGGCGGCAAGAACCCGCACCCCAATTACCTCGTGGGCGGGGTGCCCTGCGCCATCAACATGAACGGCGACATGGCCGCCGGCGCCCCGCTCAACATGGAGCGGCTGAACTTCGTCAAGCTGAAGCTCCAGGAGGCGTTCGAATTCTCCCAGAACGTCTATGTGCCGGACGTGATCGCCATCGCCTCCTTCTACAAGAGCTGGCTCTATGGCGGCGGCATCTCCGGCCAGAACGTGCTGGACTATGGCGACTATGAAGCGATCCAGGGCCAGAAGAAGACCGACCGCCTGCCCGGCGGCGTGATCCTCAACGGCAATTGGAACGAGATCCACCCCATCGACACCCGCGACCCTTCGCAGATCCAGGAGTTCGTCGCCCATTCCTGGTACACCTACGGCGAAGGCAACAACGACAAGGGCCTGCACCCGTTCGACGGCGTCACCGATCCCCAGTACAAGCTCGGCCCCGCCGCCAAGGGCACCCGCACCGACATCCAGCAGATCGACGAGAACGCCAAGTATTCGTGGATCAAGGCGCCGCGCTGGAAGGGCAATGCCTGCGAGGTCGGCCCGCTCGCCCGCTACATCCTCGCTTACGCCCACGGCGTCGACTATGTGAAGGGGCAGGTGGACGAGAGCCTCGGGCGCTTCAATGCCCTCGCCGGCACCAACCTCACCCCCAAGCAGGCGCTGCCCTCCACCATCGGCCGCACCTTGGCGCGGGCGCTGGAGGCGCATTACTGCGCCAAGATGATGCTGGACGATTTCGACCACCTGATCGCCAACATCAAGGCCGGCGACACCGCCACCGCCAACATGGAGAAGTGGGACCCTTCGACCTGGCCCAAGGAAGCCAAGGGGGTCGGCACGGTGGCGGCGCCGCGCGGCGGACTCGGTCACTGGATCAAGATCAAGGACGGGCGGATCGAGAACTACCAGTGCGTGGTGCCCACCACCTGGAACGGCGGGCCGCGCGATCCCAAGGGCAATATCGGCGCGTTCGAGGCCTCGCTCATGAACACACCCATGCAGCGCCCCGAGGAGCCGGTGGAGATCCTGCGCACGCTGCACTCGTTCGACCCGTGCCTCGCCTGCTCCACCCACGTCATGTCCCCCGAGGGCGAGGAACTCGCCCGCGTCACCGTCCGCTGAGGGGAGGCGACCATGACCGACACCTCCCTGCCCGCCGCGCCCGCCGCCCGGCCCAATGGACGCCCCAAGCCCGGCTCCGAGGCCGTGCAGCGTGCGGCCGAAGCCGGCGAGAAGCTGACCACGGTCTATGTCTACGAGGCGCCGGTGCGCCTGTGGCACTGGGTGAACGCGCTGTGCATCGTCGTTTTGTGCGTCACCGGCTACTTCATCGGCTCGCCCTTCCCGACCCTGTCGGGCGAGGCGAGCGCGCACTTCCTCATGGGCACGATCCGCTTCGTGCACTTCTCGGCCGGCTACATCCTCGCGGTCGCCTTCCTCGGCCGCATCGCCTGGGCCTTCATGGGCAATCAGTGGGCCCGCGAGCTGTTCACCTTCCGCTTCTGGCGCAAGGACTTCTGGCGCGGCTTCTTCACCGAGATCCAGTGGTACGCGTTCCTGAAACCCCGGCCCCTGAAGTTCGTGGGCCACAACCCGCTGGCCCAGTTCTTCATGTTCTGGGTGATGGTGGTGGGCCTCGCCTTCATGATCGTCACCGGCTTTGCGCTCTATTCGGAGGGCGCGGGCCCGGGCTCCTGGCAGGACAGGATGTTCGGCTGGGTGATCCCGCTGCTCGGCGGCTCCATGCAGGTGCACACGCTGCATCACCTCGGCATGTGGGTGATCATCCTGTTCATCATCATCCACGTCTATTCGGTGATCCGCGAGGACATCATGAGCCGCCAGTCCATGGTCTCGGCCATGACCAACGGCCACCGCGCGTTCCGCGACGACGATCCGGAATGAGCCGGCGCGCCCGCTCCCGGCCGGAGCGGGCGCCCTCCCCCTTCTTGGCGCGGGGCGTCAGAGCGAAGCGCGCAGCATCGCCTCGTAGTCCTGCGCGCTCGCCTCGCGCGGATTGGTCTTGTGGGTGTGGTCGGCGCGCGCCCGCGCGATGATGTCGCCGAACATCGCTTCGCCGATGGCGATGGCGGAAAGGCCCTGCGGCAGGACGATGCGCCGGTTGAGGGCGCGCACCGCCTCCGGCAGCGCCTTCGGGTCGGCGACGCCGATCGCCCGGGCGGCAGACCGAGCGTCAGCTCGGGGTCGCAGATGGCGCGCTTGGGCACCAGGTGCGGCGAGAGGAAGCCGAGCTTGCGCCCGTCGTCGACGATGATGATGGCGCCGCGCCCCACCTCGCTGCCGGTCCCCGCGGTGGTGGGGATGGCGATCAGCGGCGCCACCGCCGCGGTGATGCGCGCCATGCCGCCTTCGATGGCGCAATAGGGCAAAAGGTTGCCCGCATGGGTGGCGAGCAGCGCGACGCCCTTGCCGAGGTCGATGGCCGAGCCGCCGCCGATGGCGATGATGCCGTCGCGGCCCCCGGCGCGGTAGGCGGCGACGCCGGCGCGCACGCCCGCGTCGGGCGCGGGCGCGGTCAGGGGCTTGGAGCGGATGCCGCGCACCAGCGGGAAGGCGGCCTGCGCGGCGATGGTCGCGGCGGCGACCGGGGTGTGGAACCAGGCATGGGCGACGATGGCGTTCGGAAAGCCGTGCCGCGCGCTCACCGCGCTCACCCAGCGGGTCTCGCCCACCGGATCCGCGCGGTCCCATTCGGCCTCGCACTGCACGCTCGACGCCGACGCCTTCCGGCGCTACCGGCCGATGGGCGCCGCGGCGGTGGCGGCGCACCAGGGCCGCTATGCGGCGCGCGGCGCCGGCGCCCTCACGCTCCAAGGCGACAGGACGCCGGAAAAGCTGACGCTGCTCGAATTCCCGTCCCTCGATCTCGCCCGGACCTGGTACGAATCTGCGGAATACCGCGCCGCGCGCGGTGCGCGCCGGGGCGGCGCGGCTGCGCCTCGTCGCCTTCGACGGCACCGGCGGCTGAAGCCAAAGGCGCACCGGGCGCCGCCGGTCGGACCGCGGCGGGTCCGACCGGGCGCCGGACGGGGGCCTGTCAGGCGGGCAGCTTGCCCTCGGCCTCCAGCAGCGCGCGGTAGGAGCCGTGCTCCACGTCCTCGACCAGGCTCGGGCCCTTCGGCGCCCAGCCCAGCATGGCGCGGGCCTTCAGCGCGCTGACGCGGCTGTTCGACGCGAAGGTGGCCTGTGGCGGCGACGGGCGCGACGACCACGCTCACCGATCTTGCGGGCGGCGGCATCGAGTTCGTCTCCTGCTCGCCGCCCGAGGCGGACGCGCTCACCAAGGCCGGGCGCGTGCGCACCCTCGCTTATATGGACGGCGCGCGCTCGCCGGTGGCGCCGGACGTGCCGACTTTGAAGGCGGCGGTGAACTCCGAATGGACCCTCGGTCTGTGGCGCGCCATGGTGGGCCCGAAGGGCCTGCCGGCCGACGTCGCCGCCAAGTACGAGGCCGCCTTCAAGAAGATCTTCGAGAGCTCCGAGCTCCAGACCTTCATGAAGACCCGCGGCTTCGGCGCGGTCTACATGAACGCCGCCGACCTGAAGGTCTTCATGGCCAAGGACGACAAGGGGGCCGGCGAGGCGCTCAAGGACATGGGGCTCGCCAAATAGGCCCGCCGCCCGGCGCGCGAGCGAAGGACCGCCATCCGGCGGGCCTGGTTCGGCGCCGGCGCGACCGGCCCTGCGCGGCGCCGCGCGCGGAGGGTGCAGGCGACGCGGCAGGGGCCGCGGCCTCCCTGAACGGGCGGGGGACACGCCGGCCCCCCGGCCGCGCCTGGATGAGGACTGGACTTATAGAAATTAAAATCTCAAAATATTCTAATAAGACCTCAGATATACAGTTTAAATCAACTAAAATGTAAGCTTCGTCGGCATTCACTGCCTTCCTCCGTTACGTCAAGTTGCTTAAATGTGTCCTTCGGATGGCTTGGTGACTCGGCCCATCAAGCGAGGGGCGTCCCGCGGGGACGTCGACGGGGGGCATTGCGATGGCCACGAGACTTCGTGCGGTGACCGACAGGGTCGCATTGACGGTGGCCCTCATGAGCGGGGCCATGGGGGCGGCCCACGCGCAGCAGGCGGGCGGGACCGTGGACCTGCCGACGGTGGAGGTGGTGAGCGAAGGTCAGGCGCGCGCCGGGCGGGCGACGCCGTCCTCCGCGTCGCCGGTCGTTGACTACGTGGCCGCCGATTCGCGGGTCGGCACCAAGACCGACACCCCGCTGATCGAGACCCCCCAGTCCATCACCGTGGTGGGCGACGAGCAGATGCGCGACCAGGGGGTTCAGAACCTTCAGGAGGCGGTGCGCTACACCGCCGGCGTGTTCGCGGACGGCTTCGGCCTCGACAGCCGCGGCGACTACGCCATCATCCGCGGCATCCCGGCCAGCTACTTCATCGACGGGCTGCGCAGCAGCTTCGGCTATTACTACAACACGACCGCCATCGAGCCCTATGCGCTGGAGCGCGTCGAGGTCCTGCGCGGGCCCGCCTCCATGCTTTACGGCCAGTCCTCGCTCGGCGGCATCATCAACGGTGTCTCCAAATTGCCGCTGGCGACGCCGCGCAACGAGATCACCTTCGAATACGGCTCGTTCGACTTCAAGCAGATCAAGTTCGACACGTCGGGCCCGCTCACGGCGGACGGCAAGTGGCTGTACCGGATGGTCGGCCTCGCCCGGGACGCCGGCACCCAGGTGGACTATGTGGACAACGACCGGCTGATGCTGGCGCCCTCGATCACCTACCGTCCCACCGACATGACCAGCCTGACCCTGCTCGCGAACTGCCGCGAGGACCATTCCGGGTCGGTGCAGCAGTTCCTGCCCCAGATCGGCACGCTGGTGCCCAACCGGTTCGGCCAGCGCGCGGACTTCAGCACCTTCGTCGGCGAGCCCGGCGACAAATACGACACCTCGTCCCAGTCGGGCACCTTCCTGTTCGACCACGAATTCGAGAACGGGCTGAAGCTGCACAACGGCACGCGCTACACCCACGTCGACAACACCTACAATTCCACCTATGCGGCGGTGCTGACGCCGGTGCGCATCGCCACCTTGAACGCTTTGCTCGGCGGCCCGGTGCTCAACCCGGCCTATGCCCCGTTCCTCAATTACGGACAGAGCGAGATCGCCCGCGCGGTCTTCGAACAGGACACCGAGACCGGCATCTTCAATACCGACACCAACCTGACGGGCAGCTTCACCACCGGCGCGATCAGCCACAAGGTCATCGGCGGCATCGACTACACCCGGTACGACATCGACTCGGCCACCACCGGAACGCTGCTCGACAATGTCTTCCCGGGCATTCCCGGCATCCTGCCGGCGCAGCCGCGCTTCAACATGTATCGTCCGGTCTACAACCAGCGCACTTACCTGGTCGGCCTCGACGGCAGCATCGTGTTCGGCCAGCCGCCGCTCTATGAGCGCCCCCACGAGACGCAGTCGCAGGTGGGCCTCTACGTCCAGGACCAGATGCGCCTGGGGCCGTGGATCGCCATCCTCGGCGTGCGGCAGGATTGGCTGACCATCGAGCAGGAGGGGGCGGCCAGCGAGAGCCTGTCCGCCACCTCGACCCGCGCGGCGCTGATGTACGAGACCGGTTTCGGCCTCGCGCCCTATGTGAGCTTCTCCACCGCCTTCCAGCCGCAGCCGGGCCAGCCGGTGGGCCGCACCATGACCGCGCCCTTCGACACGCTCACCCCGGCCAAGCCCCTCGAAGGCAACCAGGTGGAGATCGGCGTCAAGTACAAGCACCCCACTTTGCCGCTGGTCGTCAATGCCGCCGCCTACGACCTGACGCAGGACAATGTGATCGTCCAGCCCGACGTCCTGTTCAACGCGGTGCAGGGGGCGACCATCAACGTGCGCGGCTTCGAGATCGAGGCGATCGGCGAGATCACCCCCAACATCAAGATCGTCGCCTCCTATTCCTACACCGACGCAAAATACGAGAGCTATCCCGAGCTCTATCCCTTCCCGTCCGGCATCCCCGCTTTCATGAAGGGCAAGCCGGTGGACGGCATCCCGCAGAACCTCGCCTCCCTCTGGGGCGTCTATGCGGTGAAGGAGGGGCCGCTGAACGGGCTCTCGTTCGGCGGCGGCGTGCGCTACATCGGCGCGGCGCAGAGCTATGGCAGGGATATCCTGACCCAGGGCACGATCTATGTGGAGACGCCCGCGGTCACGCTGTTCGACGCCATGGTGGCCTACGAGACCAAGAACTGGCGCTTCCAGGTCACCGGGCAGAACCTTGCCAACACCTTCTATGTCGCCTCCTGCAGCGCCTATCGCGGCGATTGCGGCGTCGGCCAGGCGCGCACCGTCATCGGCAGCGCGACGTACAAGTTCTAGAGGCCCTGACAGAAGCAGGAGAGCGTAAATGGGGCCGATGCCGGCGAGCGAACTTCTCACGACGGCCCCGGCCTTGCTCCTGCTGGCGGCAGGCCTCATCGCCCTGCGCCGGCAATGGGCCGCAAGGCCGGGCGGCCGGCCGGCTTTCACGCTCGCCGGATGGGCGCTCATCGGCCTCGGCCTGTGGGCGTTCGTCCGCAGCTTCGGCGCGCAGGCCGGCGCGGCCTATGGCCCGCTGGCGCTGTCCGTCCTCGCTTTCGGCGTGATCGCCGCCGGGGTGCAGAAGCGGGCCACGCCGGAGCGCGGCCCGCGCGCGGCGGCGCTCGAGCCGCAGGAGCGGCGCACCACATGGGCGCGGGGCATCGCCAAGGCGTTCCTGGCGATCGTGCTGTCGGGCACCGCCGCCATCGGCCTCGGCCTCGCTTACGCCGTCGCCATGCCGCTCGGCACGCACGACCGGATCGTCATCGGCGGCCTGCTGGTGCCGGTGCTGTGGGGCGCCGGAATGGCCTGGACCCTGTGTGACGCCAGGCTCCTGCGCGCCACCATCGTGCTGCTGTGCGCCTCCGCCCTCGGCTACGGCATCGCCTTCCTGCCGAAGGCGTTCGCCTGATGGACACCCGCCCCGAACCGCTGGCGCGCCGGCGGCAATTCCTTTCGCCGGACGTCGTGCGGGCGATGCTGGAGGGCCATTCGGCGCTCGGCATCGCCTTCGCCGCGCTGATCTATGTGGTCTGCCTCACCGGGACGCTCGCGGTCTTCATCAACGAATTGCGGCGCTGGGAACAGCCGGACGCCCCCGTCGTCGCCGCCGCCCCCGCGCCGGAGACCGTCGCCGCCGCCTTCGCCGAGGGCTATGCGCGGGCGCGCGCCGCCGGCGCGGCGCACGATCTGTTCCTCATGGGCCCCGACGCGGGACGCGCGCGCCTGACCGTGTTCGCCCGCGGCGCGCAGCCCGGCGCGGAAGGCGCCTGGGTCGCCGACGCGCAGGGCCGCCTCGCGGCGCCCGTCCGCGCGCCCTGGACGGAATTCCTCGCCGAGCTGCACGCCTCGCTGCACCTGCCGGGAAGCTGGGGCGGGCTGCTGGTGGGGTTGGTCGGCGTCACCCTGATCTCCTCGCTGATCTCCGGCCTCCTGTCCCATCCGCGCATCTTCAGGGACGCCTTCGCCCTGCGCTGGGGCGGCGCGCGGCACCTTCAGGAGGCGGACCTGCACAATCGGCTGGGGGTCTGGGGCCTGCCGTTCCATCTGGCGGTCTCGCTCTCCGGCGCGCTGCTGGGCCTCGCGACCCTGATCGTCGGCCTCCTCGCCCTCGCCGCCTATGAGGGCGATTCCGAGAAGGCGTTCGCGGCGATCCTCGGCCCCATGCCGAGCGAGGATCACAATCCGGCGCCGCTGCCCGACCTCGCGGCCATGATCCGGCAGGTTGGCGCGACGCGGCCTTCCGCCGTGTTCGCGAGCGTCACCGTCCAGCATGTGGGCACCGCCGGCCAGGTGGTGCATCTCGGCATGCGCACGCCGGGCCACCTTGCTTTGTCCAACACCTATTATTTCGACGGCGCCGGCACCGCGCTCGGCGAGGGGGGCCTGGAGGCCGGCGGCGTCGGCCAGCAGATCCTCGGCGCGCTCCAGCCGCTGCATTTCGGCTGGTTCGGCGGCATTGCAGTGAAGCTCGCTTACGGCGTGCTCGGCCTTGCGCTCTCCTATGTCGCCTTCAACGGCGTCACCATCTGGCTGGTGCGCCGGCGCGCGAAGGGGCGCCCGGCGCCTGGCTGGGAGAAGGTGTGGTCGGCGCTCGGGTGGGGCCAGCCGCTGGCGCTCGCCGCCAGCGCCGGCGCGGCACTTGTGGCGGGCGCGCCGGCGGTGATGCCGGCCTATCTGGCGACGACGCTCGCCGCCTTCGCCTGGGCCTGGATGGCGCGCGACGGGCGGCAGACGGCGCGCGCCCTGCGCCTCGCCTGCGCCGCGGTCCTGGTGGGCATCGTCGCCGCGCATCTGGCGGTGTGGCGCGGGCCCTTCGCCGAGGCCATCGCGGTCGACGCCATGGCGCATGCGGTCAATGTGGCCCTCCTCTGCGCCGCCGCCTTGGCGCTGCCGCTCGCGGTCCCGGCCAAGGCCCGGGGGCGGTAAGCGCGACCCGGAGCGGCCGGTCCTGCCTGTCGCGCCCCGCGCGGCGCCTGGCTCCCGGTCGAGCGTCCGATGCCGGGGCGGCGACGCGCCGCCCCGCTCACCTTTCCCCGAACGCCTCCCCTCGCTTTCCGGCCCGGGAGGCGGGGGGACACGCGCGCGCCGCAGCCCATCGGACATTTGGAAGCTGGTATTCCAATCAATCCGATATCTGATTAGTCTTCTTCCAATTGTCGCCCGATTGACATCGGCCGGCCACCGAACCGCCGCAGCCGGGACCAACGCCTTGGGGACGCCGCCGGCCACGCATCGGGCGCTGGCACGCTCCTTGAATTGAGTTGTTCCAGACAGGCGGCGGCAGACCGCCGAGGAAACGTGCGAGGGAGGAGAGCGCGCATGGACGGCGAGCGCATACTCGTGCTCGGCATCGGCAACATCCTGTGGGCGGATGAGGGCTTCGGCGTGCGGGTGATCGAGGCGCTTCACGCCTCCCATGATTTCCCCGACCGCGTGACGTTGCTCGATGGCGGCACCCAGGGCCTTTATCTCCTGCCCCGCCTGGAGGACGCCGACGGCCTCGTCATCATCGACGCGGTGGATTACGGCCTGCCCCCCGGCACGCTCCACATCCTCGCCGACGCGGACGTGCCCGCCGTGCTCGCGGCCCGCAAGGTGAGCCTGCACCAGACCGGCTTCCAGGAGATCCTCGCGCTGCTCGCTTTGCGCGGGCACACGCCGCGCCGCATGGTGCTGGTGGGTGTGCAGCCGGCGCTGCTGGACGATTATGGCGGCGGCCTCACCGACACCGTCGCCGCCCGGGTGCCCGAAGCCGCCGCCGAGGTGCTCGCCGTGCTGGCGCGCGACTTCGGCGTCCACCCCGCGCCGCGCGCGGCGCAGAGCCGGGACGCCATCGTCACCGCGGCGGTCTCGCGTGCGCCCTACGAGGCCGGCCGTCCCTCGCCCGAGGAGGCGTGCCGCATCGGCGATCCGCGCGTCCTCGCCGGCCAGCGCGCCTGACCCGGCCATGTGCATCGGCACCCCCATGCGCGTGGAGCACGTGGACGGCCTCGCCGGCCGCTGCGCCGATGCCGCGGGCCGCATCGAGACCATCGATCTGTCCTTGGTGCCGCAGGCCCGCCCCGGCGACCATCTGCTCGCCTTCCAGGGCGCCGCGCGCCGCCTCATGGACGCCGAGGAGGCCCACCTCGTCGCCGAGGCGCTGAAGGCCGTCGCCGCCCTGATGGCGGGCGCGGCCGACGCCGCTTGCCTCGACGCCGCCTTCCCCGACCTCGCCCATCGCGCGCCCGAACTGCCGCCCCACCTCGCCGCCGCTTATGCCGCCGGCCGAAAGGAAGCCTGATGACCGCCCTGAACGCCCATGAGCCGACGCGGCGCGACACGGAGACGGCCGCGCTCCATCCGCTGGTGCGCCGCCTCATGGCCGAGCGCGGCCTGCCCTATCTCGACAGCCTGGACGAGGCGGCGCTGCTCGATCCGCGCGACCATTTCCTGTTCCTGCCGGCGCATGGCAAGACCCACCTCGAGAGCCCCGACATCGCCGCCGTGCTGCCCGAGCTGATCGCCGCGCTCGGCGGCCCGGCGCGCATCGGTGGCGCGGTGGCCGGGCCGAAGCTGGAGGCGGCGCTGCGCGAGCGGCTCCAGCTCGCGCTGCCGGCCTTGGTGGTGCTGCGGCGGGGCGAGCCCGTCGGCGCGGTCGCCCGCATGCGCGACTGGGACGAATACCTCGCCCGGCTCGGCGCCCTCATCGCCAGCGCCGCCCCCGCGACCCATTGAGGACCGAGCCATGCCCTCCAGCCCCTTCGCCACCCAGCCGCCCGCCGGCTTCGGACCCGGAAGCCAGAGCGGCGCCGAGGACGGTCTCGCATACCTGCCGCTGCCCTCCGGCATGCGCACCTTTTCCGCCCATTTGCCCGAGGTGGAGGACCCCGCCCGCTTCGCCCCGGCGCTCAAAGCCGTCGCCGACATCCTCGGCGCGCTGAAGGACTGGACCGCGGGCACCACGGTGACCGTCCCGCTCTCCCATCTCGACCCCGCCAACCGGGCGCTGGTGAACGAGACCCTGGGCGAGGGCGAGGTCGCCGTGAAGGTTTCGGGCGAGGGCCGCGCGGTGGAGATCCAGGAGGCGACCTTCGCCGGCGTCTGGCGCCTGCGCGCCGCCGACGGAACCGAGCGCGTGGAGGTGGGCGCGTTTCCCAAGGGCGCCGTGCTGCGCGCCTTCCCGGCCCGCTGGGAGATCGATCTTGCGGCGCTGGAGACGCCCATGCCCGGCATCTTCAACGCCCCGCCGCTGCTGGTGGAGATCGCCCACCGCTCGGCCACCCGCGCGCCGGGCGAGGCGCCCCACGTCATCAACCTCTCGCTTCTGCCGCACACCCCGGAAGACCTGGCGCTGATCGAACAGATGCTGGGCCAGGGGGCGACCACCATCCTCTCGCGCGGCTACGGCAATTGCCGCATCGATTCGACCGCCACCCGCGACGTCTGGCGCGTGCGCTACTACAATTCCACCGACATGCTGATCCTCGACACCATCGAGGTCTCCGACGTGCCGGAGGTGGCGCTCGCCGCGCCCGAGGACATCGCCGATTCCGCCGAGCGCCTCGCCGAGGTGCTGGCGGCGATTTCGTGAGGCGGGCCATGAACCGGACCCTGCGCTACGGCTTCGAAGGCTCCTACATGGGCGACAATGCCCGCCTCGCGCCGACCGCCCGCCTGGAATGCAAGATCTGCTGGCACGTCTATGACCCGGCGCAGGGCTGCGACACCTGGGACGTGCCGCCGGGCACGCCCTTTGCCGCCTTGCCCGACCACTGGCGCTGCCCGGTGTGCGACGGCGACCGGACCCAGTTCATGGTGCTCGACCCCGGGGTCCCGGCGGCCGCGGCAGGCGGGCCTGCGGCACCGCAGGAGGCGCCCCAGGATGGTCCCCAGGCCGACCCGCGCCTCGCCGCCCTGGTCGCCGCCGCGCCGGCCCGCTTCGAGGCGGCGTTCCGCGAGATCCATGCCGGCAAGATGAAGGGCGTGCCGTTCGTCAACGAGACGCTGTCGGTGAAGGCGGTGGGCTTCCGCGTCCACGAGGGGCGCGGGCTCGGCGTGCTGGTGACGCCCTGGTTCATGAACCTCATTCTGCTGCCGGGACCGGACGAGGACTGGTCGGGCCTGCGGACCGGCGAGAAGAGCCTGATCGAGCTTCCCTCCGGCACCTACGAATTCCTCGCCGCCGACCGGCAGGAGACCGGGCCCTACAAGGCCTGCTCGCTGTTCTCGCCCATGTTCGACTTCACCTCCATGCTGCAGGCGGTGGAGACCGCCGCGGCGGTGATCCCGGCGCTGCTCGATGCCGGCAACCGCGTGGAGGGCACGCGCGCGGGCGAGATCCGCCGCCGGCGCGAGGCGGCGCTCGAACAGGCCGAGGAGGCCGAGCCAGAGACGCCGGCGCCCGCCGGCGCGCCGTCCGAAATGTCGCGCCGCGCCGTGATCTTCGGCCCCCGCGCCGCGACGCCGGAGGCCGGCACGCCATGATCCACGCGCCGGCCGTCGTCGCCCGCATCGCCCTCGCCCCGACCGTTCCGGGCGGCGCCTGGCGCGTGACGCGCGAGACGGCGGCGGACCCGGCGCGCGTGCTCGTCGGCCGCACGTCGCAGGAGGCGGCCCGGCTCGCCCCGCTCATCTTCAACCTGTGCGGCGCGGCCCATGCCCGCGCCGCCGCCGCCGCTCTGGGCCTGTGCGACGGCCAGGACGCCGCCGCTTTGGCGCGCGAGGCGGCGCGCGAGCGCGCCCGCGACCATGCCCGCGCCATCCTGATCGACTGGCCGGCGGCGCTCGGCGCGCCGCCCGACCGCGCGAGCCTCGGCCTGGTCGCCCGGCCGGACGGCGCGGCGGCGCTGGCGCGCGCTTTGGCGGGCGATATCGGCGACCTTGCGGCCTTCTCGCCCGCGGCGCTCGACGCCTGGCTCGCCGCCGGCGAGACCGCCACCGTCCGCCACCTCGCATGCCTGCGCCGCGAGAGCGACCCGGATTGGGGCCGTGCCGGCCTGCCTGTCCTCGCGCCGCAGGCCCTCGCCGATCTGATGGCCGACGGCCTGCGCCCGGCAGGCGCGGGACGGACCCCGTCCGTCGGCGACGCGGGGCGGAACAGTCCTTTCCTGTTCGAGACCGGCGCGCTCGCGCTGCTTTCGGACACCCCCCTCTTCCGGGCGCTGCTCGCGCGCGAGGGGCCCACCTTGTTCGTGCGGCTCCTGGCGCGGCTCGCCGATGCCCTCGACGCGCTCGCCATGGCCGCCGAGGCGCCGCTGCCGGCGCCGGCCGGGGTCGGCCTCGCGCGCGCCGCGCGCGGGCTGCTCGCCCATGGCGCCCGGGTCGAAGAAGGGCGCGTCGCCGCCTATCGCGTGCTCTCGCCCAGCGCCTGGACGCTCGCTGCCGGCGGCCTGCTGGAGCGCGCGCTCGCCGCGCTGCCGCCCGGCCCCGCGGGGGCGCGGCTCGTCCCGCTGCTGGTGTCGGCCATCAATCCGTGCGTTCCCGTCGCCATCGTTCCGGCGGAGGCGGCCCATGCATGAGATGGCTTTGTGCGAGAGCCTGCGCTCGGCCATCGAGGACGCCGCCGTGCGCGAGCGATTCTCCCGCGTCTCGCGCGTGCGCCTGTCCATCGGCCGCTTCGCCGGGGTGGAGGTGGAGGCGCTGCGCTTCGGCTTCGACATCGTCATGCGCGGCTCGCCCGCCGAGGGCGCCGAGCTGGTGGTGATCGAGGAAGCCGGCACCGCCTGGTGCTTCGACTGCTCGGCCACGGTCGCCATGGCGCACCGGCTCAGCCCCTGTCCGTGCTGCGGCGGCGAGCGGCTGGTGCCGAACGGCGGCACGGAGATGAAGATCAAGGATCTGGAGGTCACCTGATGTGCACGGTTTGCGGCTGTGGCGGCGACGGCGCCACCCTTTCCGACGGGCAGGGCCGCCAGGCGCTCCCCGAACACCACGCCCACACCCACACCCATGCGGACGGCACCACCCACAGCCATCCGCACGGCCACGGGCACGGTCTGGTCCAGGATCACGACCACGACCACGACCACGATCATCATCACGACCACGACCACGGCCACCCGCGCGACGCGGCGCCGACGCTGGACTATGGCGCCGGCCCCGCCCGCGCCCATGCGCCGGGCCTCTCCCAGGCGCGCATGGTGGAGATCGAGACCTCGATCCTCGCCAAGAACGAGGCGCTGGCGGCCAAGAACCGCGCCCGTCTCGCGGAGGGCGGCGTGTTCGCCCTCAACATCCTGTCCGGCCCCGGCGCCGGCAAGACCACGCTCCTGGTGGAGACGCTGAAGGCGCTCGCCGGGCGCCTGCCCTGCGCCGTCATCGAGGGCGACCAGCAGACCGACAACGACGCCCGCCGCATCCGCGAGACCGGCACGCCGGCGGTGCAGATCAACACCGGCAAAGGCTGCCACCTGGACGCCCACATGGTGGGCCACGCCATCGACAAGCTGCCGCTGCCGGCCGGCGGCGTGCTGTTCATCGAGAATGTGGGCAACCTCGTCTGCCCCGCCGACTTCGACCTCGGCGAGACCCACCGCGTGACCCTGGTCTCGGTCACCGAGGGCGACGACAAGCCGCTGAAATATCCCGACATCTTCGAGAGCGCGGACCTCGTCCTCATCACCAAGCGCGACCTCGCGCCCTATGTGGATTCCAACCCGGAGGTGCTCGCGCGCAACATCGCCCGCATCAATCCGCACGCGGCCATCCTCGAGGTCTCGGCGCGCCAGGACGGCGGGCTCGCCCCTTGGCTCGCCTGGCTGGAGGCGGCGCGCGCGGCGCGCCTCGCCAAGCTCGCCGCGGCGGCCGAGGCCAAGGCCGACGCGCTGCGTGCGGCGGCAGGCGGCACGGGTTCCGGCATCCTCAAAGCGGCGGCGGGGGGTGCGCGATGACGCGCCGGCCGGCCATCCTGGTGGTGGACGACGAGCCGCGCTCGGTGGAGGTGATCGCGCGCGTGCTGGAGGAGGAGTTCGACGTCTTCACCGCGCTCGGCGCGGAGGACGCGCGGCGGATCCTGGAGCACGAATGGATCCAGGTGATCTTCTGCGACCAGCGCATGCCAAAGACCTCCGGCGTCGCGCTGCTCACCGAGGTGCGCGAGCGCTGGCCGGACATCCTGCGCATCATCGTCACCGGCTACACCGAGCCGGAGGACATGATCGGCGCCATCAATGAGGCCGGCATCTACCAGTTCATCACCAAGCCCTGGCACCCCGACCACCTGCTGCTCGCGGCGCGCAACGCGGCGCACCTGTTCGGCCTGCAGCGCGAGCACGAGCGGCTCAGCCTGGAGATGAAGCTGTCGCTGCCGGCGGCCGAGGCGCGCATCGCCGCGCGCCGGGCGGAAGTGGCGCGCAGCTTCCATTTCGACGCGCTGGTGCGCGCGCCCGGCAGCCCGCTCGGCACCGCATGCCTGAAGGCGGCGCAGGTCGCGACCTTCGACGTGCCGGTGCTGGTGGCGGGCGAGACCGGCACCGGCAAGGAATTGCTGGCGCGGGCGATCCATTATTCCTCGCTGCGCTCCGACCGGCCGTTCTTCGCCGTCAATTGCGGGGCGATCCCGGACGAGCTGCTGGAATCGGAACTGTTCGGCCACAAGAAGGGCGCCTTCACCGGCGCCCACGTGACCCGAATAGGCCTTTTGGATCAAGCGGATGGCGGCACGATCCTGCTGGACGAGATCGGCGACGTGTCGCCCGCCTTCCAGGTCAAGCTGCTGCGCTTCCTGCAGGAAGGCGAGATCCGCCCGGTGGGCGCCAACGAGGCGAAGCGCGTGAACGTGCGTGTCCTCGCCGCCACCCACCGCGATCTCGCCGGCGAAGTGGCGCGCGGCCGCTTCCGCGAGGATCTCTATTACCGCCTGTGCGCCATGGTGGTCACCGTGCCGCCGCTGCGCGAGCGGCGCGACGACATCCCCGTTTTGGCCCACGCCATCCTCGACGCCCTCGCCGCCCAGCACGGCAAGAAGGCCAAGGGCTTCACCGAGGAGGCGCTGGCCTGCATGCAGGCCTATGACTGGCCGGGCAACGTGCGCGAACTGCAGAACGAGGTGACGCGCATGCTGGTGCTGGCGACCCACGACGCGCTCTCCGCCGACCTGCTCTCGCCCCACGTGGTGCGCGACGCCGCCGCCGCGACGCACGCGGCGCGGGATGCGGCGCGCGACGCCGCCCCCATCGCCCTGCCCGACAGCGGGCCGCTGAAGGACCGCATCGAGCGCATGGAGGCGACCATCCTCATGGAGACCCTGGTGCGCTGCCGCTGGAACAAGAGCCGCGCCGCCGAGGAGCTCGGCCTCTCGCGGGTCGGCCTGCGGGCCAAGCTCGACCGCTACGGGATCGCCCGCGGCGCGGCATTCGGCAAGTCGCACTGAGACGCGCCCCCGCGCGGCGACACCCCCCACCCCTGCCCTCCCCCGCAAGGGGGGAGGGGGATCTTCTAGGAGACCCGCACATGTGCCTCGGCATTCCCGGACAGATCGTCGCCGTCGCCGACGCGGACGCCATGCTGTGCACCGTCGACGTCTCGGGCGTGCGGCGCGCGGTGGACGTGGTGTGCGTGGCCGAGCCCGGCCGGCCGCTCGCAGAGCTGATCGGCGCCTGGGTGCTGGTGCATGTGGGCTTCGCCATGAGCCGCATCGACGAAGAGGAGGCCGCCGCCACCTTGAAGGTGCTCACCGAGATCGGCGAGGCGGAGGCCGAGATGGCGGCCCTGCGCCTCGGCCTCGATCACCCCGCAACCCCCTGAAGGAGAACGCCGATGCGCTACGTGGACGAATTCCGCGACCCGGCGCTCGCCGCCGCCCTCGTCAAAGAGATCGGCGCCGTGTGCGGGCGGCTGGAGCGCGGGCGCGACAGGCCGCTTTCGATCATGGAGGTGTGCGGCGGGCATACCCATGCGATCTTCCGCTACGGGCTCGAAGGGCTGTTGCCGGACCTCGTGGAATTCGTCCACGGACCCGGCTGCCCGGTGTGCGTGCTGCCCATGGGGCGGGTGGACGACTGCGTCGCCATCGCCGAGCAACCCCATGTGATCTTTACCACTTTCGGCGATGCCATGCGGGTGCCGGGGGCGCGCGGGAGCCTGCTCCAGGCGAAAGCCGAGGGGGCGGACGTGCGGATGGTCTATTCGCCGCTCGATGCCCTTGAACTGGCACGCAAAAATCCGGACCGGGAGGTGGTGTTCTTCGGCCTCGGCTTCGAGACCACCATGCCCTCCACCGCCCTCACGGTGCTGCGCGCGGCGCGCGGCAACGTCCGCAACTTCTCGCTCTTCTGCAACCACATCACCATCATTCCCACGCTGCGCGCGCTCCTGGAGCAGCCGGACTTCGGCATCGACGGCTTCATCGGGCCGGGGCACGTGTCCATGGTGATCGGCACCGCGCCCTACCTTTTCATCGCCGAGGAGTTCAAGAAGCCCCTCGTGGTGGCCGGCTTCGAGCCCATCGACCTTCTGCAATCCCTCCTCATGGTGCTCAAGCAGATGGAGGCGGGCCGGGCCCAAATCGAGAACCAATATGCCCGCGTGGTGCCGGACGCCGGCAACCCGGCGGCGCTGAAAGCGGTGGCGGAGGTCTACGAGCCGCGCGCCACCTTCGAGTGGCGCGGGCTCGGCTCCATCGCCGGCTCGGGGGTGCAGCTTAGGCCCGCTTATGCCGCCTTCGACGCCGAGAGGCGCTTCGCGGTGCCGGACGTGAAGGTGGCGGACCCCTCCTCCTGCCGCTGCGGCGCGGTGCTCACGGGGTCGGAAAAGCCCTGGGCCTGCCCGGAATTCGGCACCGGCTGCACGCCGGAGACGCCGCTCGGCGCGCTCATGGTCTCCTCGGAAGGCGCCTGCGCCGCTTATTACCAATATGGCGGCCTGCGGGGGGCGGCGGCATGACGACCGACACGGCAGCCCCCCGCGCGCCCCGCGCGCCCCTGCCCGCCCCCGCGGCGCCCGCCCGCCCGAAGCTGGCGGCGAAGACCGTGACGCTCGCCCATGGCGGCGGCGGCAGCGCCATGCGCGATCTGATCGACGCGGTGTTCCTTTCCGCCTTCTCGGACGAAGGCCGCGCCGCCCCGGAGGACCAGGCGCGCTTCGACCTCGCGGCGCTGGCGTCCAAGGGCGACCGGCTCGCCTTCACCACCGACGGCTTCGTGGTGGACCCCCTGTTCTTCCCCGGCGGCGACATCGGCACGCTCGCCGTGTGCGGCACCATCAACGACCTCGCGGTCGGCGGGGCGGTGCCGGTGGCGCTGTCCTGCGCGGTGATCGTGGAGGAGGGCCTGCCCGTCGAGGTGCTGGCGCAAGTGGCGCGCTCGATGGCCGAGGCGGCGCGGGCGGCGGGGGTTTCCATCGCCACCGGCGACACCAAGGTGGTGCCGCGCGGGGCGTGCGACAAGCTGTTCGTCACCACCACCGGCATCGGCGTGGTGCGCGCCGGGCTCGACGTGGGCATCGCCAAGGCGCGGCCGGGCGACGTGGTGCTGGTCAACGGCCTGCTCGGCGACCACGGCGCCGCCATCCTCAATGCGCGCGGGGACCTGGCGCTGGAGACCGCCATCGAAAGCGACTGCGCGGCGCTCCACGGCCTCATCGCCGATCTGGTCGCCGCCGCCCCCGGCATCCGCATGATGCGCGACGCGACGCGCGGCGGCGTCGCCTCGGTGCTGAACGAGCTCGCCGAGGCGAGCCGCGTGGGCATCTTGATCCGCGAGCTGGATTTGCCGATCCGCCCCGAGGTCACGGGCTTCTGCGAAATCCTGGGCCTCGACCCGCTCTATCTCGCCAATGAGGGCAAGCTCGTCGCCGTGGTGCCGCCCGAAGAGGCCGAGCCGGCGCTCGCCGCGCTGCGCGCCCATCCCCTGGGGCGGGCGGCGGCGGTGATCGGCCGCGTCACCGACGTGCGGCCGGGGCGCGTGGTCATGGAGACGCGGTTCGGAGGGGCGCGGGTGGTGGACATGCTGGTGGGCGACCAGCTGCCGCGGATTTGTTGAGGGGGGCTATACATTTATCTCAGATCGAGAGGCTCACATAATTCTTAGTTCGATTTCAGAAAAATCGAGTTTCTCAGATGATATTTTATATTGACACAAAATTTTGAAAAAACTCGACAAATCAAAATCATCGAGAGTATATACTCTCTAAGAACGAAAACAGAACGCCAGATTTAATAATTCTGAACGTTTCTTTTCCGCCGCGGACTATCATTCCGGCGAAATATGCCCGTGGTCGACCGCCTTCAAGCTGTATGACAAATGCCGGACCACCACTCATACCATCCGGATGCTTATCAAGGGGTCGTTCGGCTTGGACCACCAACAGCGATTCGTCGGTCGGTTGCGAATGAGGATGACAGACGACATTGCGGCGAGCGAGGCCAAGGTGATTATTTTCGTGAATCTCATACAATTGCTCACTTGAAGGATATCCACTTAATAATATTGCTAGGATATCAATATTGCCTACGTCAGGCGGAATCGTGGTGAAATTGAAAAACAACTGGCTCAATTCAGGACGATCTTTGCACGGCGCCGTAAAATCAAAAGCTGCAACGTCATAGGCATCTGTATCAGAGCGGGCATTATAGCCTCGCAGACCCCCCGAAGTAATAACATGACTACCCGATTTTGTTAGAATTCCCGCCTGCGACGCGTCTATTTTTTTAATTTGATGTTGCGTAACGAGAAGAATTTCACGCCCCTTGTAGCGTATCGCTGACGCCGATCCCGCTAAATAAATCTTAAATTCTTCATCGTCGGTGTTTACGACTAGATTTATAGCATGCCGCGCGAGAACGCCCTCTACCAGGCGCCCGGGGATAATCAGGCCATTCACATCAACGCCAAGGTCTGAAAATCGCCCCAGAATGGTACCTTGCGTTTGGCCTCGGTGATTCAAGCAACTTCTCGCTCAGCTATAGATTCAAGGGTACTACATCCATTTCAAGGAATTCAATAGGAAGACGGAAGCCCCCCCGGCCCTCATCCCGTCTTCTCCAGCAATTCAGACACACCCTGCTCGCCGTCGCTCATCGCACTTAGCCGACGACGCGATTCCCCCCCACCCGTCATGGTCGGGCTTGACCCGACCATCCATGGCGTGCGGCCAAGCGCGCCGCTCCGCAGCCTTGCGCGAGCGGAACGGCCTGGCTACTCCGGTCAAGCCGGAGCATGACGGCGTGAGACAAGGGGCATCCGGGCGCGGCGCCGGACAGGGGATCGGACCGGACGGCGCGCGGGTGGTGGACATGCGGGTGGGGGATCAGCTGCCGCGGATTTGCTGAGGGGACACGCCGGAAATCATGACCCGCCGGCGAGAGGGAAGCGGCCATTCCGGCCCTAGGCCTTGCCGACTTTGCTCTCGGCGGTCATGTCAAGGTCCACGGACCGCTCCGATGGTCCGATCTGATCCAGCGCGAGCAGCAGCGAGGCAACGCGGTTCGCCGAAGATCTCCATTCCGCCATGCGCGCATAGCTGTCCGTGATCCAATTGAAGGCGGCCTGCACGATGGTGAAGGCAGCGGCGGCCTGGATGACCTCGCCAAGGCTCATCAGCCCGACCAGATACTTCGGCATGCAGAGCAGCAACCCGATCACCGGCGTGAGGAGGAGATTGGTCTGCGAAACCAGCGTCATTCGCATGAGCTGAAAGCAGAGCTGGCGCCACTGGAAAATAACCTTCGCCAGGACGCCGCCGATCAGCGCCCTTCCGCCACGCTCCCCGCCGTCCAGCGCGGGGGCCTCGCCGCTCTCGCGCAAATGAGCCCCGATCGCCCGCAGATCGGCTTCCACGCGTTTGCTTTCACCCAGCACGCGCATCAAGTGCCGGCCGATCAGCATCATCGCGGCAGTGACCAGGGCGGAATATGCGATGACCGAGAGCACGAGATACCCCGGGATGGACACGTGGTGCCCGTGAACGGTGATGACGAGAGAGCCGCCGACCGTCCAGAGAACGCCAATGAAGGTGATCGCGTTCAGGAACGAGGAAAGGAGCCCGACAGCGAGGTCCACGGGCACGTCGGTCGCGACCTTGGCATCCTCGGCGATCCGGTATTCGGGCGTTTGGTGCTCCCCCAGCATGAACCTCAGTTGTCGATAGCGATTATTCCCCAGCCAGTAATCATAAAGATGATTGCTGAGCGATGCGCGCCATTGGCGCTGGATCGTCATGCGCACCCAGACCGATACGATGACAAACGAGATACTGGCTGCGGCGAGCGGAACAAAGAGCATCGCCTGTCTCCAGAGCTCAATACCGTCCTTGCGGCCGATCGCGTCGAAGAAATCGCGGTTCCAGAAGTTCAGCCTGTATTGAGCCCATAGCTGCAAAAGAACGATCGCCACCATCGCCACCACCAGGCACCAGGCGCGCCAGCCAGTCCGGCCGCGCCAATAGCCCGAGGCGCTCGCCAGGAAGCGAGACAGAAGACGCTGCTGATCTGGGGGATGGTACATATCGCCAGCCATAAGAACCATCCAGGAATCGCCAGCTCGCCTCCGCGGAACGTCACCGCGCGGAACGTGGCTTGGACGGCAGCCTCGCCCGCGGTCGCATTGCGGGTCAAGAAGCCTGCCGCGCCGGGAAGAGACTCGACTCGCCCTCCCCAAACGTGAGTTTGCCGCGCCCGAGCTGGAATGCCGAGCGGGGAAATTGCGGTATTCTACGATATGGCAATTCCCCTTGATTCAAGCTAACATTCACAAGCTGCATCTGTCGTCGATTTGGGAATCGCATCAAGGATGCGGCTAAATATCCGAAGCGGTCGATCAGGACAAATACGTCGGCATTAGGCATCAGCACCATCGGGCAGGCGCCCGTGTTTGCTTCCCTCGACGCCGCCATCATCCGGGATGGCGTAGCCGCAAAATCCAGCCGCCACTATGCGTGAATTCCGGGTCACGCCGCATGTGAGATACGAGTGATCTCTGAGTTTTGCCGGCGCACCTCCCCCTGAGCGCCGCACGAAGGTCGAATGTGATGAACCGGAATTTACTCTACCTCGTCATCGCCGTGCTCGCGGTCGGCGCTGCCGTTGTCGGCTACCAGCTTTACAAGGAACGTCAAAAACCTTCGGGCGTCGAAATCAACATCGGAAAGAGCGGCATTTCCATCAAGGAAAAGTAGTGCCACGGCATTCGAGTGACGAGGTGGGCAAACTCCTCTAAATGCGAGCGTCAGGAGGGCCGGCTAAGTCAGCACTCACTTAAACCCCGACAAGGGAGCTTACTCCATGTCTCTGGGACTCATTCTCGTCATTGTTCTCGTCATTTTCCTTCTCGGCGGCTTCAGTGGCCGCTTCGGTGGATACGGCTACGGCTTCGGCCATGGCGGCGTCGGCATCATCGGCGTTCTCCTGATCATTCTCGTCGTCATGCTTCTCACCGGCCGGCTTTGACCTGAGGGGCGAGGGGCGCGGAGCAGGTTCTTGGCGAAGGCCGGGGCGAGTTCCTTCGTCCTGCTCCGCCTTGGCTCCCCCTCACCCCATCTCCCCCAGCGCCATCCGGCCGTCCCGCAAGCCCCTGTCCGCCGCCACTCACCACGCCCGAGTGTCACCCCCACCCGTCATGGTCGGGCCTAATCCGACCATCCCCGGCCCACGCGGCCAAGCGCGCTACTTCTGAATACTGGACAAGCGGCTGCGCGGGGATGCTCCGCTCAAGCCGGAGCATGACGGCGGGCGGCAGGCCGCCCCCGCCCCCCCTCACCCGCCGTTGGCGTTCACGCACTGGTTCACGCGCTCCCAGGCATCGGCGGAGCGCTTGCCGAGGTTCACCTTGCCGTCGTCCTCGCTGTCCATCAGCGACCAGGTGAAGAAGCCAGCGTTGGCGATGTCGGACACCGCCCCGTAGTCCAGCACGAACCACAGGCGCGAGCCGTTGGCCTCGGCGGTCACCGACCAGTCCGCCACGCCCTTCGGCTTGCCCGGAACCGCAACCACGGACCGCGGCCACTTGCCCTTGCGGCCCTCCCCTTTCATGCTGATGTAGGTATGGCGATCGGTGCGCATGGCGAGGATGTCCTCGCGCCCGCCGGCCCTGCGCACCGCCCGGCAGTTGATGACACCGTTCGCCTCGCGGGTGGCCGTGAACTCCCAGCCGTCGAAGCCGGCGCCGAAGGGCTTCGTCTGCGCCTGCGCCAAGGCGGGCGCAAGCAGCGGGGCAATGAGGCCGGCGGCGAGCGCGAGGCCGGTCAGAACGATGCGTCGCATGGGGTCTCTCCCTGACGGGGCCGCGCGGGCCCCTCAATCCCAGATCTGGAACTCGTTGTCGCCTTCGGTGCGCGCGCGCGGGTCGCCCATCATCACGCCGCCATGGCAATTGCCCCTGGGGTCGACGGCGATCCAGGCGTGGCCGGCATAGGTGCTCTGCGTCACGTTGCTGTCGGGCTTGAGGCGATGATAGCGCTGCCACTGGCCGTCGAAGTCGATCCACATGATGTCGAGCGGCATCTGCGTGCCGTTGTAGAACAGCACCTTCACCGGCGCGCTGGTCTTGGGCGAGCGCACCGTGCCCGGCGGCGGGCAGCCGCGGCCGGCGACGGGGCCAGGGGCCGGCGCGGCCGGCGGGGGCGGGGCGGGCGCCCGGTTCGGCTGCGCGGCGGCCGCCTGCCGCTGGCCCTGCGTGCGGGCGCACTGGCGCGCGATGTCGATGGCCGCGGCCGCGCCGTCGAGGTTGAACACCTGCAGGCCGCGGTCGAGATTGACGGCGAAGTCCGGCGCGTTGCGGAAGGCGTCGAGCTGGTCGCGGTTGATGGGCATGGAGGCCCAGCCGTCGCCCTCGGCGGCGAAGGCGCCCATCTCGGCCGCGTCGCCGAAGCCGTAATAGCCCTCAACCTTGCCGCGCCGGCCGTAATAGGGCACGCCGATCTGCCAGGACCGGCCGTCCGTGCCGATGCGGAACTGCACCTGGCCGTTGTCGGTGTCCGCCGCGCAATAGCCGAACACCGGGCCGACCCACACCGACACCACGTTCCAGCGCCCGGCCTTCTGGTAGGCCACCTCGTTCTGGGCCTGGGCCGGGCCGGCGGCGCCGAGCGCGAGGCCGAGCCCGGCGAGCGCCGCGATCAATCCGGCAGGAAGTATTCCGGTAGGAAAAAGTGACCGCCCCCGCATGTTCCGCCCCCTGCCCCGGCAGCGGAGCCGCAAATGGTTATTTTCGGCCCGCTATACTGTCAAGCTGACGCCGGGCCGGGGCGGCGGGCGTCAGCCCATCTCCTCCAGCGCCATCAGGGATTCGGGCAGCACCTGGCCGCCGTCGATCACCAGCGTCTGGCCGGTGATGTAGGCCGCCTCCTCGCTGGCGAAGAACAAGGCGGCGTTGGCGATGTCCTCGACGCTGCCGAGGCGCTTCAACGGGATCGAGGCTTCCATCTTGGAAAGATAGTCCGCGCCGAGCCCGTCGAGGCCCTCGGTCTTGATGTTGCCGGGCAGCACCGCGTTCACCGTGATGCCGAACGGCGCCAGCTCCAGGCAGGCGGTGCGGATGAAGCCCAATTGCCCGGCCTTCGAGGCGCCGTAATGGGCCCAGCCGGGATAGCCCGTGATCGGCCCGGTGATGGAGGAGGTGGCGACGATGCGGCCCCATCTCGCCGCCTTCATCGCCGGCAGCACCGCCGCGAGCGAATGGAACAGGCCCTTGAGGTTGGTGCCGATCACGCGGTCGAAGTCTTCGCTCGTCATCACGTCGAGCTTCGCGGCCGGGAAGATGCCGGCATTGGCGCACAGGATGTCGAGCCGCCCGTAGCGCTCCAGCGCCGCGGCGGCGAAGGCCTCGCACGCGGCGCGCTCGCACACGTCGGCGGCGAAGGCGGAGGCGTTGGGGCCGATCTCGGCCGCCGCCGCCTCAGCCTCGGCGAGATTGCGCGCCACCACCAGCACGTTGAGCCCGGCGGCGCCGAAGCGCCTGGCGATGCCCTTGCCGATGCCCTTGCTGGCGCCGGTCACCACCACGGTCCGCCCTTCCAGCGGCTTCAGCATGCGATTTGCTCCTCTTCTGTGCCGGTCGGTTCTTGTGCAAGCCCCCGCCCTGGCGCGATATTGGGCAAGCTCAAGAGTGCCTCGCCGCACCGGTCTTGGGAAGGAGAGAGCATGACGCCGCCGCCGCGCGCGCCGGCCCCGGACGCCCCGCCTCGGACGGCGCGCAGCGCAGGGCCGCGCCATGCTCTATGACGCCGCCTTCCTGGCGCGCCTGGAGGCTGGCCTCGCGCAGGCGCTGCCGCTGTGGGGCCTGGCGCCGGACACGCGCCTCGACCTCCTCACCATCTCCGAGAACGCCACCTTCCGCGCCACCGGCACGGGGCTGGGCGACCTCGTGTTGCGGGTCCACCGGCCGGGCTACCACACGCGCACCGAGATCGCCTCCGAGCTCGCCTGGATCGCGGCGCTCAGGGCGGACGGCGTGGTGACGACGCCGCGCCCGATCCCGCTCGCCGACGGCGGCCTGATCGCCGACATCGAAGACGGCGGCGCCACGCGCCAGGTGGTGGCGTTCGAATTCTTCCCCGGCGCCGCGCCGGACGAGGGCGCGGGCCTCGACGCCTGGTTCCGCGCGCTCGGCGCCGTGCATGCGCGGCTGCACGAGCATGCCCGGCGCTGGCGCCGGCCGGCGGGCTTTGCCCGCAAGGTGTGGAATTTCGACAGCACGCTCGGCGCCGCGCCGCTGTGGGGCGACTACCGCGCCGGCCTCGGGCTCGACGAAAAGGGCCGCGCGCTGCTGGAGCGGGCGGCGGGGGTGCTTCAGGCGCGGCTCGCGCCGCTCGAGGCGCCGGGGAATTTCGGCCTGATCCATGCCGACCTGCGCCTCGCCAATTTGCTGGTGGAGGAGGGCCGGCTGGCGCTGATCGACTTCGACGATTGCGGCTTCTCCTGGTTCCTCTACGATTTCGCCGCCGCCATCTCCTTCATCGAGCACGAGCCTTATGTGCCGGCGCTGCGCGCCGCCTGGCTCGAGGGCTACCGCGCGGTGGCGCCGCTCGCGGCGGAGGCGGAGGGCCAGCTCGACCTGTTCGTGATGCTGCGGCGCATCCTGCTCACCGCCTGGATCGCCTCCCACGCCGAGACGCCCACGGCCAGGGCCATGGGCCTCCCCTACACCCAAGGAACGCTCGCGCTGGCGGACGCCTTCCTCGGCCGGCACGGCTGAGCGGCGCGGTGGCGGCAGGAGAGCTTATGGACCCGACCGGCAAGAAGGAGATCCTGGCGCTCAACGCCTTCGCCGGCGCGCCCGGCGCCGCCCTGCCCTTGGACGTCGCGCGGCTGGTGGAGCGGCGGCAGCGCAGCTTCGGCGCCACCTCGGTTTTGTTCTACGCCCGCCCGCTCCACGTGGTGCACGCGCGCGGGGCGACGCTCACCACCGCCGACGGCGAAACCTTCCTCGATCTCTACAACAACGTCCCCTCGGTGGGGCACTGCCACCCCAAGGTGGTGGCGGCGGTGCGCGACCAGGTGGGCCGCCTCAACATCCACACCCGCTACCTGTTCGACGTGGTGCACGATTATGCCGAGCGGCTGCTGGCCCATTTCCCGGCGCCGCTCACCAAGGTCGCCTTCACCTGCACGGGGTCGGAGAGCAACGACCTCGCGCTGCGCCTCGCCCGGCGCGCCACCGGCGGCACCGGCGTGGTGGTCACCCAGAGCGCCTATCACGGCAACACCGCCGCCGTGACCGAGGTCTCGCCCTCCTCCTACCGCACGGGCGGCCCGCCCGCTTTCGTGCGCACCGTGCCGCCGCCCCATCCGGCCTATTACGGGGCGGACGTGGCCGGCGGCTTCGCCCATGCGGTGCGCGGCGCGATCGCGCGGATGGAAGCGGACGGCCACCGCTTCGCGGCGCTGCTGGTGGACACCATCTTCTCGTCCGACGGGGTCCATGCGGACCCGCCGGGCGTCCTCGCCCCGGCGGCGGCGGCGGCGCGCGCGGCGGGCGGCCTTCTCATCGCCGACGAGGTGCAGCCGGGATTTGCCCGCACCGGCACCCATATGTGGGGCTTCGCGCGCCATTGCGTGGTGCCGGACATCGTCACGCTGGGCAAGCCCATGGGCAACGGCATGCCGCTCGGCGGGGTGGTGACGCGGCCGGGCCTGCTGGAGGACTTCGCCGCCGCCTTCGGCTATTTCAACACCTTCGGCGGCAATCCGGTGTCAAGCGCCGCCGGCCTCGCGGTGCTCGACGCGCTCGCCGAGGATGGGCTGAAGGACAACGCGCTCCGGGTGGGCGCCCACATCGCCGCGCGGCTCGCCGATCTGCGCGCCGCCTGCCCGGCGATCGGCGAGGTGCGCGGGGCGGGGCTCTATCGCGGCATCGACATCGTCTCGCCCGCCGACGGCAGCCCCGATCCGGACGGCGCCGACGCGCTCATCAATGCCCTGCGCGCCGCCCATATCCTCATCGGCGCCGCCGGCCCGCGCGGCCACACCTTGAAGCTGCGCCCGCCGCTGTGCCTTTCGCTGGAGCAGGCGGATCAGTTCGTGGACGCGCTCGCGGCGATCCTGAAGCGGTGAGGACGGCCGGGCAAGGCCCTTCGCCGTCCAGCGGGAGGATCGCCAGACGGCCCGGCGCCTCCCCTCCCCCTTGTGGGGAGGGGAGAGGGGGTGGGGGTGGCGCGCCATCGGCTGACGCAGCCGGTCGTTCCGGAGCCATTCCCGACACCCCCTCCCCTGCCCCTCCCCACAAGGGGGAGGGGTGGCCGCAGGGATGGGGCTGGCCGATCCCGGAGGGCCGCGGGATCCCAGAAAAGGCAAAAGCCCTTCCCTCCGGTCGGAGGAAAGGGCTTCGCGTGTTCGGATCAGAGCCGAACCGTCTCCATTCGAAAGTCAAAGCCCGCTTTTGCGGGCGCCGAGCCTCAGCGGGTGGGGACCGGCTTGTCGCCGCGATAGTCGTAGAAGCCGCGCTGGGTCTTCCGGCCGAGCCAGCCGGCCTCCACATACTTCACCAGCAGCGGGCAGGGCCGGTACTTCGAATCGGCGAGGCCCTCGTGCAGCACCTGCATCACCGCAAGGCAGGTATCGAGGCCGATGAAGTCGGCGAGCTGCAGCGGGCCCATGGGATGGTTGGCGCCGAGCTTCATGGCGCGGTCGATGGAATCCACCGAGCCGACGCCCTCATAGAGCGTGTAGATCGCCTCGTTGATCATGGGCAGAAGGATGCGGTTGACGATGAAGGCCGGGAAGTCCTCGGCCACCGCATAGGTCTTGTGCAGGCGGGTGACGAACTGCTTGGAGCTCTCGAAGGTGTCGTCGTCGGTGGCGATGCCGCGCACCAGCTCCACCAGCTCCATCAGCGGCACCGGATTCATGAAGTGGATGCCGATGAATCGCTCGGGACGGTCGGTGGAGGCCGCGAGCCGGGTGATGGAGATCGACGAGGTGTTGGAGGCCACCATCGCGTCCGGCCGCAGCACCGGACAGAGCGCGGCGAAGATCTTGCGCTTGACCTCCTCGCGCTCGGTGGCGGATTCGATCACCAGATCGCAGGCGGAAAGGTCGTCGATCGCCTCGGCCATCTGGATGCGGGCCAGCGCCTGGTGCCGGTCCTCCTCCGAGACGGTGCCCTTGGACACCTGCTTGGCCATGTTGCCATTGATGGTGGCGAGGCCGGAGCGGATGCGGTCCGGGTCGGCGTCGTGGAGCGCCACGTCGTAGCCGGCCAGCGCGCAGACATGCGCGATGCCGTTGCCCATCTGGCCTGCGCCGATGACCCCGACCTTCTTGATCTCGAGCGGCATGGTTCTCTCGTTCTGCCTTTGTGAGCCGGGGGTCCGGCCGGGCGGGCCCGGCCGGGACGCTTCAGCCCTTCGCCTTGGCGATCTCGGCCTTCAGCTCGGGGACGACGGTGTTGATGTCGCCCACGAGGCCATAGTCGGCCACCTGGAAGATGGGGGCCTCCTCGTCCTTGTTGACGGCGACGATGACCTTGGAATCCTTCATGCCGGCGAGATGCTGGATGGCGCCGGAAATGCCCAGCGCGATGTACAGCTCGGGCGCCACCACCTTGCCGGTCTGGCCCACCTGCCAGTCATTGGGGGCGTAGCCCGCATCCACCGCCGCGCGCGAGGCGCCCACCGCCGCGCCGAGCGCGTCGGCGAGCGGCTCGATCAGTTCCGCGAACTTCTCGCGCGAGCCGACCGCGCGGCCGCCCGAGACGATGATCTTCGCCGCCGTCAGCTCCGGCCGGTCGGAGGCGGCGATGCTCTCGCCGACGAAGCCGGACAGGGCCGGATCGGCGGCGGCCGGGACCGCCTCCACCGGGGCGGCGCCGCCCTCGGGCGTGGCGGAAAAGGAGGCCGTGCGCACGGTGATCACCTTCTTGGCGTCGGCCGACTTCACGGTCTGGATCGCGTTGCCCGCATAGATCGGCCGCTCGAACGTGTCGGGGCCGTCCACCTTGATGATGTCGGAGATCTGCATCACGTCGAGCAGCGCCGCGACGCGCGGCAGCACGTTCTTCACCATGGCGGTGGAGGGGCCGACGATGGCGTCGTAGGAGGGCGCCAGCGCCACGATCAGCGCCGCCAGCGGCTCGGCGAGCCGGTGGGCGTAGAGCGCGTCGTCGGCGAGCAGCACCTTCTCGACGCCGGAAAGCTTGGCCGCCGCGTCGGCGACCGCCTTGGCGTCCTGGCCGGCGACGAGGACATGCACCGGGCCGCCGAGGGCGGCGGCGGCGGTCAGCGCCTTGGCGGTGACGCCGTTGAGAGCCGAATTGTCGTGCTCGGCGAGAAGCAAAGTCGCCATCAGATCACCCCCGCCTCGTCCTTGAGCTTCGCCACCAGCTCGGCCACCGAGCCCACCTTCACGCCCGCCTTGCGGCCCGCGGGTTCCGCGGTCTTGAGCACGGTGAGGCGCGGGGCGACGTCCACCCCGTAGCTCTCCGGGGTCTTCTCGTCGATGGGCTTCTTCTTCGCCTTCATGATGTTGGGCAGCGAGGCGTAGCGCGGCTCGTTGAGGCGCAGGTCCGTGGTGACGATCGCCGGGCCCTTGAGGCTCACGGTCTGCAGGCCGCCGTCGATCTCGCGGGTGACCGCGAAGCCGGCCGCCTCCACCTCGATCTTGGAGGCGAACGTGCCCTGGGGCCAAGAGAGCAGCGCGGCCAGCATCTGGCCGGTCTGGTTGCAGTCGTCGTCGATCGCCTGCTTGCCGAGGATGACGAGGCCGGGGGCCTCTTCGCCCACCACGCCCTTCAGGATCTTGGCCACCGCCAGCGGCTCCACCACGCCGTCCACCTTCACCAGGATGCCGCGGTCGGCCCCCATGGCGAGCGCGGTGCGCAGGGTCTCGGCCGCCTGGGCCGGGCCGACGGAGACCACCACCACCTCGGTGGCCTTGCCGGCCTCCTTGAGGCGCAAAGCCTCCTCGACCGCGATCTCGTCGAACGGGTTCATGGACATCTTGACGTTCGCGAGCTCGACGCCCGACCCGTCCGACTTGACCCGGACCTTTACATTGTAATCCACCACCCGCTTCACGGGCACCAGGATCTTCATCGAGGCGTGCTCCCCATCTCCCGACCTGAGGTCCGGCTGCGCGCATGGCGCCGAACGTGCTGTTTTGCGGGCCGGAGGCCCGCCGGGGGTCGCGCCCTCGAGGCCGCGCGCCCGCTGCGTCCGGCGTCAGCGGGCCGGGGCGGTCGTCTGGTCTCGGGAAGGAGGCGGGCCAAACCTTCGGACGCCGGTCGTCGCTCCGGCGCCCGAGGGGCCCGCGCTCCAGGGCGGAACCCTCGTATTCTCAAGGTTCCCTGCAATGCAGCAAAACCTCGGGGCCGGCAACGTAGGAGGGGGCAGAATGAGTGTCAACGCTCGCCTTCGCGCATCCCGCGCGGCGTCGGCACGCCCGAGGGATCGCGGTCGAACAGCGCCACGCCGGGCCGGCGCATGAGCGCCACCAGCACCGCGCCGGCGGCAAATCCGCCGAGATGGGCCCACCACGCGGTCTCCTCGTCCGCGGACGTCACCACCTGATAGACCTGGAGCGCCACCCACAGGCCGATGACCCAGGAGGCCGGCACCCTGAGCGGCAGCTTCATGAGCACCAGCGCCCACAGGCGGATGTGCGGGTGGAGCACGAGATAGGCGGCGATCACCCCCGCCACCGCCCCCGAGGCGCCGATGAGCGGCGCCTCCGAGCCCGGCTGGGCGACCACGTGGGCGACGCCGGCGAGGACGCCGCACAGCAGGTAGAAAGCGAGGAAGCGCACATGGCCCAGCGCGTCCTCCACATTGTCCCCGAACACGAACAGGAAGGCCATGTTGCCGATGAGGTGCAGCCAGCCGGCATGCAGGAACATGTAGCTGAGGAGGGTGAGCGGAGCCGGCAGGCGCTCATAGCCCTCGGGCAGCACCGCCGCCCCGGTCACCACCGCCGGGATGGTGCCGTAGGACAGCACCCCGGCCTCGCTCACCGCGCCCAGGCCGCCGTGCTGCAGCACCAGGAACACGAACAGGTTCGCGCCGATGAGCGCCCAGGTCACGTAGGGGCGCACCACGTGCTCCAGCGGATTGATGTCGTGCAGGGGAACGAACATGGCGCGCCTTCGAGCCCGGCCGGGCGGCGGCATCGCGCCCTGTCGCAATCTATCGGAACCGCGGGCGACGCGCCAAGCGCCGCGCGCCCGGCCTTACCGGCTGGCGCCGGGCACCCAGAGCACGTCGGCCTTGCCGCGGTCGTTGGCGTAGCGGCTGGCGACGAACAGCAGGTCCGAAAGGCGGTTGACGAACGCGATGGCGGGCCCGCCGACGGCGTGCGGATCGGTGTGGGACAATTGCACCATGTCGCGCTCGGCGCGCCGGCAGATGGTGCGCGCCAGGTGCAGATAGGCGGATGCCGGACTGCCCCCGGGCAGCACGAAGGAGGTGAGCGGGGCGAGTTCGGCGTTGAGCCGATCGATGTCGGCCTCCAGGCGCGCGACCTGGGACGGCACGATGCGCAGCGCGGCGCCCTCCGCCTCGCCGGACGCGGGCGGCGTGCACAAATCGGCGCCGAGGTCGAACAAATCGTTCTGCACCCGCTCCAGCATGGGCCCGAGCAAGGGCTCGCCTTCAAGGTGCAGCCGGGCGAGGCCGATGGCGGCGTTGGCCTCGTCCACCGCGCCATAGGCGGCGACCCGCAGGTCGTATTTGCGCACCCGCGCCCCGGTGCCGAGCCCGGTGGTGCCGTCGTCGCCGGTGCGGGTGTAGATCTTGTTGAGCTTCACCATCGCCGCCGGCTCAGCGCTGCATGGCGTAGACGGTGACCAGCACCAGCACCAACGCCAGGAACTGAAACAGCACGCGCAGGCGCATCAGGGTCTGCGAGCGCTGCGGCGAGCCGCCCGAGGCGAAATTGAACAGGCCGAGCAGCAGCACCCCCGCCACCAGGAACAGCGCGACCGGAATGAACAGATAGATGGACCAGTGGAGCATGGAATACCCGTAGGCGGCGCGCCGTCAGTTCATCACCGCGATCGCCGCATTGAGGGTGGACGCGTAGCACACCCAGGCAAGATAGGGCAGCAGGAGCCATCCCGCCACCTTGTCCACCGCCAGCGCCGCGCGCATGGCCATGGCCAGCGTGACGAGCAGCGCCAGGACGATGACGAGCGCCGGCCACGGCGCGTGGAGCGCGAAGAATACCGGCGACCAGACCGCGTTGAGCGCCAGCTGCGCCAGGAACAGGGCGATGGCGCGCTTGCGGCCGGGGGTTCCGGGCGGACGGCCCCACAGGCGGAACAGGGTCACCGCCATGAGCGCGTAGAGCGTGGTCCAGGCGATGGGGAAGACCTGGTTGGGCGGGGTCCAGGCCGGCTTGGCGAGGCCCTGGTACCAGCCCGGAATCTCCGGCGCGGTCGCCGCCGAGCCGAGCGCCGCCACCGCCGCCACCAGGAGCGCGGCCCCCAGCAGGCGCACCGGCCAGGGCGCGGGCGCCTCGGCCGGCGCCGCCGGGGGCGCCCCCGGCCGGGGCGAGGGGGGAGGCACGCTCATGGCGTTCCGCTCATTCCGCCAGAGCCGCTCAGGCGGCGATGTGCCGCTCGATCTCGTCGACCGGCAGCTTCACGAGGTCCTTGGCGAGCTCCCCGTCCACCGCCGCTTTCACCTGCGCGCTCAGCGCCTCGCGCAGCGTGCCGAGCGCCTTGGGCGGGGCGACGATGAGGATGCGGCTGACCCCGCCCTGCACCAGCTCGGCGAGCCGGCCGGCGAGGCGACGCAGGAAGTCCGCCTCGGCGGCGGCGTGATAGTCCGTGGTCTCGACCGCGCTGCGGGAGGCCCCCTTCGATTCGTGCACCCGGCCCGGACGCTCGGTGCCCAGCTCCGAGGTCGGCGGGCTGGGTTCGCTGATGGTCTCCAGCACCTTGAGACGCGGCTTCGGCGCGATGCCGCTGTCGGCGAACAGGAGGGCTTTCGCCCCGTCGCACACCAGCACCAGGCGATTGGCTTTGTCCGCGTTCGGCATGAGCGTCTCCTCTTAGGCCCGGGGGGCCGCATCCCACCGCGCAGGACGGTCCCGGGACGGTTCCCGAAGGCCGGCCACAAACCGCCGGGCGAATGCGTCAGCGTGGCCTCCCGGCGCGCCGGGCGCCTTGCGGCCGGTCAACCGGCCCTCCCTTCCTTAAAGTGTGTGGCGATCGCCCACGCGCAAGGGCGCGCGGGTTCCGGAGCGGAAATGCGACGCCTTGACCTTGGGTCCCATATTGCCGCGGGCCCCGGCGCGTGAGACGATTTCAATGACTGCCGCCGTGCGTCGGCGCGGCCGTTTGAGCCCGTCCCGTCGGGCTGGAGGAGTTGAGGCCATGCCCGTTCTCATCCGCTTCCTGCTGCGCCACGCCGCCATCGGCGTCGCCGTGGCGGCCGTATTCGTGGGCGCGCTCGCGGCCTTCGACGTGTTCCATCTCGGCGCCCTCATGCGCGGCTCGCCGGACGGCCTGCTGGCGCTCGCGGTGCTGACCGGAGCGCTGGGCATCACCTTCGGCAGCGTGCAGATGGGCTTCGCCGTGATGCTGATGGGCGAGGACGACGAGCCGCCCAAGGGCCGCCGCGCGCCCCGCGCCGCTCTGAAGCTCATCCCGGTACGGGTGCGCGCCCGCCGCTGAGGCGCGGCGGACGCATTCCTGCGTCGGCCTGGTCCGCCTGGAGCATGTCCGGCTTTCGATGAAAGCGGGACCGTTCCAGGTGTTTCAATTCACCCGCTCTCTTCCCGCGAACCGGTTTGCGGTCCGCTCGAAACCGCGCCCGCGTCCTGTCCATCCGCCTGAAGCGGCGCGGCGCGAAAGCGCCTCCTTGCCTGGCAGGGCCTCGGCATGGGGGGAGGGCGGGGGTGCTCCCGCCCTCTGTTTCGCCCCGATCGCCCCGGCGCAGCGCCACCCCCGCGCGGCTCCCGCGCGGGGGGCCGTGGCCATGGCCGGCTATTGGCCGTGGCCGCCGGAATGGCCGCCCTCGCCCGCGGACGCGGCGCCCACCGGCATCACCTTGTAGGTCACGGTCACGGTGCCCGCCTTCTCGAAGGTGAGCGTGCCGGTGACCGGCTTGTCGAGGGCGATGGGCGCCTTCAGGTCCAGGAACATGATGTGGTAGCCGCCCGGCTTCAGCGTCACCGCGCCGCCGGCGGGCACCGGAAGGCCGTCCGGCAGCGGGCGCATGATCATGACGCCGTCCTTCATGGCCATCTCGTGGATCTCCACCCGGCCGGCCACGTCGGCGGTGGCGGAGACCAGGCGGTCGGCGGCGGGGCCGGCATTCTTCACCACCATGTAGCCGGCGCCCACCTTGGCGCCCGCGGGCGTGGCGCGGGTGAAGGGGGCGTCGATCTCGAGGGAGCCGATCTTCACGTCGTCGGCGCGCACGCTTTGGGCCGAGAACAAAGCGAGCGCCGCCGCGAACACCGCGAGGCCGAGCTTCTCCTCGAACGAGCCGAAGATGCGCGCCCGGCGGGCGTTGGCCGCGGGCGTCCTGGCGGCGGGGGCCTCGGCGGCGAGCGTCTTGGCTGCGAGTGTCTTGGTAGCGAGCGTCTTGGCGGCGGAGCCGCCGGAGCGTTCGAACAGCTTCATGGGACTGTCTCCTTGAGGAATGGATGCGCTCCCGGCCGGGGCACGGCCGGACGTCTGCTGGGCGGCGCGCGCGGCGGCGCCGGATGGCCGCACGGCATGGACCGCGGGCGCGGCGGCATCTGCCGAGGCCGCCGGGTGCAGTTCAGCAGGATCTCAGGCGGAAGGCGGCGCGCGGGCCCGGGCATCGCCCGCGCGCGCGGCGCGCGGCGCATCGGCGCGGTCCGGCGCCGAATAGAGTGCGGGCGCGAAGGCGGCCGGCGCGGGAAGAGCGGCGGCCGGCGCCCCGCCGAGCGCGCCGGAGACGCCGCAGCTTCCGACCAGGCAGCAGTCCGGCAGGTGCGCGGGCCGGTCCAAAGGCGTGTCGCCATCGGCGGAGAGCGCGCGGGACGGAGCGCACAGCGCCGCGAAGGAGGCGGGCGTGGCGCTGGCGCCGAGCATGAGCGCCAGCAGGAACGCCTGCGCCACGAGGCCATAGGCCGCCAGCAGGCCGATCACGCCCCGCATGTGCCCGTGCCGCCTCATGATGGATGCAGCCTCCTGTTGTCCGCAGGGCAGGCTAGCACTTCCGCCGGGGCGCCGGAATGGTGCCGCGCGCGCGGCATCGCGTCCCGCGCCTGCGGGACGCGCAGGAGGGACTCGTCCCGCGCCTGCGGGACGCGCAGGAGGGAATGGTCCCGCGCCTGCGGGACGGAGCTGTTCCCTCCCCCCTTGTGGGGGAGGGGAGCCCAAGCGGCAGATGTCGCCTCCCGCGGGGCGTCTTCCGGCGGGCGGGATGGCCCCGCGCCGGGCGGCGCTACTGGCCCTTGCGCCGCAAGGCGTCGGCCAGCGCCGCGCCGAAGGCGCCCTGCCCGGCCCCAGGACCACCGCCTTTGCCGCCGCCCGGACCGCGATCGCCACCGGGCGCGCCGCCGCCGGGCCGGGGACCGCGCGGGCCGTCGCCGCGCGGGGCCTCGCCGCGCGCGCCCGGCGGCCGGGCGCCGGCATCGTCCTTGCGCATGGAGAGGGCGATGCGCTTCCGCTTCACGTCCACCTCGATCACCCGCACCTTCACCACGTCGCCGGCCTTGACCACCTCGTGGGGGTCCTTCACGAACCGGTCGGCCAGCGCCGAGACGTGCACCAGCCCGTCCTGGTGCACGCCGATGTCCACGAAGGCGCCGAACGCGGCGACGTTGGTCACCGTGCCCTCCAGCACCATACCGGGCCTGAGGTCGCTCATCTCGTGCACCCCTTCGGCGAAGGTCGCGGTCTTGAACGCCGGGCGCGGGTCGCGGCCCGGCTTCTCCAGCTCGGCGAGGATGTCGCGCACGGTCGGCAGGCCGAAGCGTTCGTCCACGAAGGCGCGCGGGTCGAGCGCCTTCAGCGCCGCCGTGTCGCCCATGAGCTGGCGCACGTCCCGCCCACAGGCGGCGACGATCTTCTTGGCCACCTCATAGGCTTCCGGATGCACGGCGGAGGCATCCAGCGGCTCCGACCCGTCCGGGATGCGCAGGAAGCCGGCGGCAAGCTCGAAGGTGCGTGGGCCGAGCCGGGCGACCTTCAGCAAGTCCTTGCGGGTCTTGAACGGCCCCGTCTGGTTGCGGTGGGCGACGATGGCCTCCGCGAGCGACGCGCCGAGGCCGGACACGCGGGCGAGCAGCGAGGCGGAGGCGGTGTTGAGGTCGACGCCCACCGCGTTCACCGCATCCTCCACCACCGCGTCGAGGGCGCGGGCGAGGCGCGACTGGTCCACGTCGTGCTGGTACTGGCCCACGCCGATCGCCTTGGGCTCGATCTTCACCAGCTCGGCCAGCGGGTCCTGCAGCCGGCGGGCGATGGAGACCGCGCCGCGCAGGGACACGTCGATGTCCGGCATCTCGGCGGCGGCGGCGGCCGAGGCGGAATAGACCGAGGCGCCGGCCTCGCTCACCACCACCTTGATGGGCTTGTTGCCCGCGGCGTCGGGCGGCAGCATCGCGATCACGTCCGCCGCCAGCCGGTCGGTCTCTCGGCTCGCCGTGCCGTTGCCGATGGCGATCAGCTCCACCTTGTGCCGGCGGATGAGGCTGGCGAGCTCCGCGCTTGCCCCCTGCACGTCGTTGCGCGGCTGGAACGGATAGACGGTGGAGGTGGCGATGAGCTTGCCGGTGCCGTCCACCACCGCCACCTTCACGCCGGTGCGGATGCCGGGATCAAGGCCCATGGTGGCGCGCGAGCCGGCCGGCGCCGCCAGCAGCAGGTCCTTGAGGTTGCGGGCGAAGACGCGGATCGCCTCGTCCTCCGCCCGCTCGCGGATCTCGCCCATCAGCTCCACCGTGAGGTGCAGCGAGAGCTTCACCCGCCACGCCCAGCGCGCCACCTCCAGCAGGAACGGGTCGGCCGGCGCGCCCGCGCCGAGCGGGATATCGAACGCCTCCGCGACGATGCGCTCGGCGGGCTTCACCGGGCCGGTCGCGTCCTCGTCGACGACCAGATCGAGGGTCAGCATCTCCTCGTTGCGCCCGCGCAGCATGGCGAGCACGCGGTGGCTGGGGGCGGTGGCGAACGGTTCGCAATGGTCGAAATAATCGCGGAACTTGGCGCCCGCCTCCTCCTTGCCCTCGGCGACCTTCGCATTGAGCACCGCGTTGGCCTTCAGATGGGCGCGCAGGCGGCCGACCAGATCGGCATTCTCGGCGAACGCCTCGGCGAGGATGTCGCGGGCGCCGTCGAGCGCGGCCTTGAGGTCCGGCACCTGCTCCCCGAGGAACGCCGCCGCGCGCGCGGCCGGGGCGATGGACCGGTCGGCGAGGATCGCCTCGGCGAGCGGGCCGAGGCCCTTCTCGCGGGCGATCTCCGCCTTGGTGCGGCGCTTGGGCTTGTAGGGGAGGTAGAGGTCCTCCAGCTCGGCCTTGGTGAGCGCGCCGGCGATCTTGCCGCGCAAGTCGTCGGTGAGCTTGCCCTGCCCCGCGATGGAGGCGATGACGCTGGCGCGCCGCGCCTCCAGCTCCCGCAGATAGGACAGGCGCTCCTCCAGGGTGCGCAGCTGGGTGTCGTCGAGCCCGCCGGTGGCCTCCTTGCGGTAGCGCGCGATGAAGGGGACGGTCGCGCCCTCGTCGATGAGCGAGACGGCGGCGGTCACCTGGGCGGGCCGCGCACCGATCTCGGCGGCGATGATGCGGGCGATCTCCTCGGCCATGGCGGCTCCTCCTGCTGCGCGCCCCGCGATGCGGGGCCGCTGGCCATAGCGCAGCCTCCGGGCGCTGTCACGGCGGCCTGTGGACGGCGGCGGCCAAGGTCCGGCTCGGGCCGGCTCGGGCCCGCTCGGGCCGGCTTACGGCGCCTCGTCCGCCTCCGTCCCGGCGAGCGGCAGCTCGACGCGCTGGAGCAGGCCACCGCCGGGGCGGTTGGCGAGGATGAGGCGGCCGCGGTGGCGCGAGATGATTTCGTGGGCGATGGCGAGCCCCAGCCCGGCGCCGGCGATCTTGGCCTGGCGCGCCGGATCGACCCGGAAGAACGGCTCGAACACCTGCCCCATCAAGGCGTCGGGAATGCCCGGGCCGTCATCCTCGATGGCGAGCACCGCGCAGCCGCCGGCGCGCTGGACCGCCACCCGCGCGCCGGCGCCGTGGGTGGCGGCGTTCACCACCAGATTGCGCACCGCGCGCTTGAGCGAGAGCGGGCGCCCCGCCACCTCCGCCGGTTCCGTCGCCACGAGGCGCACGGGCAGGCCCATCTCGCAGGCCTCGCCCACCACCGCGCGCGCGAGGTCGTCGAGCCGCACCGGCTCCTGGGGCGTGCCCTCCACCTCCTCGCGCACCAGGCGGATGGCGCTGTCGGCGATGCGGTCCAGCTCGGCGAGGTCGGACAGCCACTGGGCGCGCTCCTCGTCCTCGGCGATGAACTCGGCGCGCAGGCGCATGCGGGTGAGCGGGGTGCGCAGGTCGTGCGCCGCCCCGGCGACGATGCGCATGCGGCTGTCCATGGCGCCCTTGAGGCGCGCCGAGAGCCGGTTGATGGCGACCGCCGCGGCGCGCACCTCCGCCGGCCCCTCCTCGGGCAGCATGGGCGGCTCGCCGTCCGGGCCGATGCGCGCCGCCGCCTCCTCGATCAGCGCCAAAGGCTTCATGAGGCGCCGCACCGCCAGCACCACGGCGAGGGTGGTGCCGGCGGCGATGAGCGCGATCCAGGTGGCGATGCCGAGCGTGAAGCCCGGCGGCGCCGCGCCGGAGCCGGGACCGAACAGCGCCATGGCGCCGCCGTGCTGCACCAGCCAGCGCCCGTCCGGCAGCGCCACGGCCAGAGCCAGCGGCCCGCCGGCATCGGGCTGGATCACCCGCACCGCATTGGTGGCGCCGATGCGCGCCATCGCCTCGGCGAGCCGGCGCGTCGCCTCGTGGTCCTCGCGGCCGGGAGGCGGGGCCGCATGCACGCCATTGCGGCGGGCGGCGTCCTCGGCCAGGCCGGGCGCGCGCGCGGCGAGGCCGGCGGTGAAGACGAGCCGTGCGGCGAGGTCGGTCCCCGCGTCCGGCGGCGGGCCGGGCGGACCGAAGAGGAAGAACAGGGCGCCGTTCGCCACCAGCACCACCGCCAGCATGGCGAGCGCCAGAAGGCCGGCGACCTGCGCCCGCAGCGAGCGGAAAGCCTTCACGGCTCCTCCTCGGTCTCGACCTTCACCGAGAGCTGGTAGCCGCCGTTGCGCAGGGTCTTGAGCACCTGGAAGGCGCCGTCGCCGAGCTTGCGCCTGAGGCGGCTCACCAGCACGTCCACCGAGCGGTCGAACGGCCCCGCCTCGCGGCCGCGGGTGATGTCGAGCAGCTGGTCGCGCGACAGGATGCGGCCCGGCCGCTCCAGGAAGGCGGTGAGCAGATCGAACTCGGCGCCGGTGAGCGGCACCTCCGCGCCCGTGGCATCGGTGACGCGGCGGGCGTGCGGCTCGGCGCGGAAGCCGGCGAAGAGGAATGCGCGCGTCTGGCCGGCCTTCTGCTCGCCCCCGGCGGTGCGCCGCAGCACGGCGCGGATGCGGGCCACCAGCTCGCGCGGGTTGAAGGGCTTGCCGAGATAGTCGTCGGCGCCGATCTCGAGGCCGATGATGCGGTCCACATCCTCCTTCAGCGCCGTCAGCAGGATGATCGGCATCGGCGAGCGGGCGTGCAGCGCCCGGCACAGATCGAGCCCGGAAGCGTCCGGCAGCATCAGATCGAGCACCACGAACTCGATGCGGTGGACGGCAAGCATCTCCTCCATCTCGCGCCCGCTCGCGGCGGTGGTCACGCGAAACCCCTGGGACACCAGATAACGTCCCAGCAACCGGCGAATTTCCTGGTCGTCGTCGACGACCAGAATGTGGGGCCCACTCTCCACGCGTTCATGCTCCGTTGTCGACCACATTACACATCCCGCGCGCGCGGGAGCACCCGAACGTGTGACGGCGGGTTTCCCCGACCGATCCAGCAACACTAAGATACAAATGCCGGTCCGGCCGTGATGTTCCGACACATGTCGACCTACGCCGGCAACACGGGTGGCCCAAGGTGGCGGCATCGAAACCGCCCGGAAGGATACCCGATGTCGCGCAACATGCTCATGGCGGCCCTGCTCGCCGGTGCCGTGCTCGCCCTCTGCGTGCCGGCCGCGGTCGGAGCCGGCAGCCCCGCCGGCAAGATCCAGGACCGCAGGCCCCAGACCGAGCGGCCGGCCGCGCCGGGCCGCGCGGTCCAGGTCGCTTGGCTGGAGGGCGCGCCAGCGGAAGCATCGTCCCCCGGGCGCAGCCCGATGGCACGGCCGCTGGCGGGTCCTTTCGCCGGCGCGCTCCTGGAGCCGCCGTTCGGCGCCCCGCCGATGGGTCCGCCCGACCCGCTTCGCCTCGCCCGCGACCTGGCGGTGGCGGAGACCGCCGTGGGCATCCGCGCCGACCAGCTGGACGCCTGGCGCGCTTATACCGACGCCCTGCAGGCGGCGCTCTGGCTGCCTCCCCCGCCGGTCCCGCCGGCGCCCCGGGATGCGCTGGCGCCGCTCGCCGTGTCGACCGAGATGGCGGCGCGCGCCAAGGCGGTCGGCGAAGCCGGCAGCAGGCTCGCCGCCGCGGTCGAGGTCCTCAAGGCCCGCCTTTCCCCGGACCAGCTCGCGCGTCTTGCGCGCATCGAGCCGCTTCTGGTGCCCCCGCCGCCGCCCCAGGGGGGCCACGGTCCGGCGCCGGACGGCGCGCCCTTCGGTCCCCGCCCGCGCGGCTGACGCGGCGGAGCGGCCACCCCATCGCCTCGGCTTCCCCGAGGCGCGCGAAAGGAAGGAAGACTCGCCGCCCTGATCTTCCCTTCCCCACGGCGGGCGCCTCCGGGCGTCCGCCGTCCTGCGTTTCGGTCCTCCCCTCCCCTGTCACACTGGCGTAGCAAGCGGTGTCTACAACGGTAGTGAAAACGATTTCAGGCGCCTTGGCGCTTGCCTTCACCCCGGCTTGCGACCACAGGGGCCGGGCGCGCCGTCGAGCGCGCGCCCGAGGGAGCGACCGTTGCCGCGCATCGTCACCATCCGCACCGTCGCCGAACGCGCAGGCTGCTCCATCGCCACGGTGAGCCGCGTCATCAACGGCTCGGCGCGCACCAGCGCCGAGGTGGAGGCGCGGGTGCGCGCCGCGGTCGAGGAACTGGGCTTCCGGCCGAGCGAGATCGGCCGCTCGCTGAAGACGCTGCGCACCCGCACCCTCGGCGTGGTGATCCCGAGCCTCACCAACCCGGTGTTCGCCGCATCGGTGGCCGGCATGGAAGCGGAGGCGCGCCGGCGCCACCACACGCTGCTGCTGACCGCCACCGACTACGACGCGGCGCGCGAGCCCGAGGTGGTGGAGACCCTGGTGGCGCAGAGCGTCGCCGGCCTGGTTCTCACCGTCACCGACGCCGACGACAACCCCACCCTCGACCGCCTGGACGCCGGGGGCATCCCCTACGTGCTGATCTACAACGAGCCGCGCCGGGCCGAGCGCGCCGCGGTCTCGGTGGACAATGCCGCCGCCACCTTCGCCCTCACCAAGGCGACCATCGCCGCGGGCCACCGCCGCCTGGTCTATGTGGCCGGGCGCTTCGCCACCTCCGATCGCGCCCGCGCGCGCTATCTCGGCCATCTCGCCGCCATGAGCGAGGCGGGCCTGCCCGCCGAGCCGCCGCTGGAGCTCGACTACCTCGCCGATCCCGCCGGCCACGGCGCGGCGCTGGCGCACGTCTTCGCCACCCCCCGGCGGCCCACCGCCGCCTTGTGCTCCAACGATCTGCTCGCCCTCTCGGTGATGGGGGCGCTGCGCGGCCTCGGGCTCAAGGTGCCCGAGGACGTCTCGGTGGCGGGCTTCGACGGCATCGCCCTCGCGGGCGCGGTCTTTCCCACGCTCGCCACCGTCGACACCCCCACCCGCCGCATGGGCGAGCGGGCAGTGGAGAAGATCTTCGAGATGCTGGAAGGCGCGGCCGGCCCGACCCCGGAACGGCTGCCCTTCAAGCTGCGCCCGGGCGGCACGCTGGCCGCCGCACCCGGTGCCGTCCCAGGCGCCTTGCCCGGCGCGCCCCCGCGCCGGACCGACGATGCGTGCCCGTCCCCCTCCGCGTCACCCTCCGCGTCACCTGCAACGCCATCCGAATGAGGACAACGCACATGCTTCGCCTCGTGACCCCCGCCGTCATCGCCGGCGCATTGGCGAGCGCGCTGCTGGCCGCCGCGCCCGCCCGCGCCGCCGACGCCATCTGCTACAACTGCCCACCCGAATGGGCCGACTGGGGCGCCATGCTGAAGGCCATCAAGGCCGACACCGGCATCGACGTGCCGCAGGACAACAAGAATTCCGGCCAGTCGCTGACCCAGATCATCGCCGAGAAGGCGAGCCCGGTGGCGGACGTCACCTATCTCGGCGTCACCTTCGGCATCAAGGCCAAGGACGCCGGCGTCACCCAGCCCTACCAGCCCAAGGGATTTGCCGAGATCCCGGCGGGCCTGAAGGACCCCGAGGGCCACTGGTTCACCATCCATTCCGGCACGCTCGGTTTGTTCATCAACAAGGACGCGCTCGGCAAGACCCCGGTGCCGGCCTGCTGGGCGGACCTGCTGAAGCCGGAATACAAGGGCCTGGTCGGCTATCTCGACCCCACCTCCGCCTTCGTGGGCTATGTGGGCGCGGTGGCGGTGAACGGCGCCCTGGGCGGCTCGCTCGACGACTTCAAGCCGGGCGTCGCCTTCTTCAAGAAGCTGCAGGCCAACCAGCCGATCGTGCCGAAGCAGACCTCCTACGCCCGCGTGATCTCGGGCGAGATCCCGATCCTGTTCGACTACGACTTCAACGCCTATCGCGCGCGCTATTCGGACATGGGCAATTTCGCCTTCGTGATCCCCTGCGAGGGCACGGTGGTGGTGCCCTACGTGATGTCCATGGTGAAGGGCGCCCCCCATCCGGAGGCGGCCAAAAAGATCCTCGACTATGTGCTCTCCGACAAGGGCCAGGCCATGTGGGCGAAGGCCTATCTGCGCCCGGCGCGGGCCATCGAGCTGCCGAAGGATGTCGCCGAGCGATTCCTGCCGGCCGCCGACTATGCCCGCGCCAAGCCGGTGGACTATGCCAAGATGGAGCAGGCCCAGAAGGGCTTCGCCGAGGCGTATCTCAACGAGGTGAAGTGAGGCTGCGCCCGCACAACGGTGTCCCCTCCCCCTTGCGGGGGAGGGCTCGAGCGGGGGGCGCGCCGGCGCGGCGGTTCCCCAGCGATACGACACCCCTCCGCGCCCCTCCCCACAAGGGGGAGGGGAGACGCCAAGGCCCCCCGCGCGATGCCCGCGCCCGGCCGCGGACGGAAAGGCCCGAAGCCCCATCGGAAGTGCCCATGCCCAGTGCCGACCGCCTCGCCTTCGTCTTCTTGATGCCACTGCTGGCGTTCGCGGCGGCGTTCTTCGTGCTGCCGCTGGCGCAGCTGGTGCTGGTGGCGGGATCGGGGCCGAACGGGACGGCGGAATATCTCGCGATCCTCACCAATCCGCGTCATTTCCGCACCCTCGTCTCCACCCTCGCTTTGTCCGCCGGGGTGACGCTGGCGACGCTGGCGCTCGGCACCGTGGTGGCGCTGTTCCTCTCGCGCACGCGCTTCGTCGGCCGCGCGCTGCTGGTCTCCCTGCTCACGCTGCCGCTCGCCTTTCCCGGCGTGGTGGTGGGCTTCATGATCATCCTTCTGGCCGGCCGGCAGGGGCTCATCGGCGGGCTGTCCCAGTCGGCCGGACTGGAGAAGATCGTGTTCGCCTATTCCATGGGCGGGCTGTTCGCGGGCTATCTCTATTTCTCGCTGCCGCGGGTGCTGGTGACGCTGATGGCGGCGGCGGAGAAGCTCGATCCGGCGCTGGAGGAGGCCGCCCGCTCGCTCGGCGCGGGCCGGCTCGCGGTGCTGCGCGACGTGACCCTGCCGGGTCTCTCTCCGGCGCTGATCGCGTCCGGCGCCATCGCCTTCGCCACCGCCATGGGCGCGTTCGGCACCGCCTTCACGCTCGCCACCCGCATCGACGTGCTGGCCATGACGATCTACACCGAGTTCACCCTCAACGCGAACTTCGCCACCGCCTGCGCGCTGTCGCTGGCGCTCGGCCTCATCACCTGGGGCGTGCTGGCGCTGACGCGCAATTTCGCCGGCTCCGGCGTCGCGGCGGCGGGGTGAGCGCCATGGCGCCGCACCGCCTCACCTTCGCCTTGCAGCTGCTGGTGACGCTCGCCTGCGCCGCCTTCCTGCTGGTGCCGGCGCTCGCCTCGCTGCTGGCGGGCGTCACCGTCAACTATTTCCAGGGGGTGCGCTCGGGCCTCACTTTGCGCTGGATCGACGAGGTGCTGGCGCTCTATTCGTCCACCATCGGCCTGTCCATCGCCATCGCGCTGGGCACGCTCGCGGTGACGCTGGCCATCGGCGTGCCCGCCGCCTGGGCGCTGGCGCGCAAGCCCTCGCGCCTCTCGCGGCTGGTGGAGGAGGTGGTGACGCTGCCGGTCGCCATCCCCGGCCTCGCGCTCGCTCTGGCGCTGCTGCTCGCCTATGGCGGCATCCGCGAGTTCCGCATGAGCCCGCTCTTCATCCTGGTCGGCCATGTGCTCTACACTTTGCCCTTCATGCTGCGCTCGGTGATGGCGGTGCTCGCGGCGGTGGACGTGAAGGCGCTGGAGGAGGGCGCGGCCTCGCTCGGCGCCTCGCCGCTCCAGCGCTTCCTCCACGTGGTGGTGCCCAACGCCAAGGGCGGCATTCTCGCCGGCGCGCTGATGGTGGTGACGCTGTCCATCGGCGAGTTCAATCTGACCTGGATGCTGCACACCCCGCTCACCAAGACCCTGCCCGTCGGCCTCGCCGACAGCTATGCCTCCATGCGGCTCGAGATCGCCAGCGCCTACACGCTGATCTTCTTCGTGCTGATCGTGCCGCTGCTGGTGGCGCTGCAGATGTTCGGGCGCCCGCTCGTCGACGCGCCCGTCAAAGGAGCCCGGCCATGAGCGGCCGGACCGGCGCCGCCATCACCCTGTCCGCCTGCGGCAAGACCTTCGCCGACGGCACCCGCGCCCTCGCCCGGCTCGACCTCACGGTGGCGGCGGGCGAGACCCTGGTGCTGCTCGGCCCCTCCGGCTGCGGCAAGACCACGCTGCTGCGCATCGTCGCCGGCCTGGAGTCGCCCGACGCGGGCGGGCGCATTCTGTTCGACGGCACCGACGTGACCGCGCTGCCGATCGAGAAGCGCAACGTGGGCATGGTGTTCCAGTCCTACGCCTTGTTCCCCAACATGAACGTGCTGGAGAACGTGGCCTACGGCCTCAGGGTGCGCGGCGTCGGCCGGGCCGAGCGCGCGCGCCGCGCCGGCGAGGTGCTGGAGATGATGCGCATCGAGGCGCTCGCCACCCGCCGCGTCACCCAGCTCTCCGGCGGCCAGCGCCAGCGGGTGGCGCTCGCCCGCGCGCTCGCGGTGCGGCCCAAGGCGATCCTGCTCGACGAGCCGATGGCGGCGCTCGATGCGGCGTTGCGCGAGCATCTGCGCGGCGAGATCGACGCGCTCTTGCGCCGGCTCTCCATCACCGCGGTCTACGTCACCCACGACCAGGCGGAGGCGCTGGCGCTGGGCGACCGCATCGTCGTCATGCGCGAGGGCGAGATCGCCCAGATCGGCACCCCGCGCGAGGTCTATGAGCGGCCGGCGGGGGCCTTCGTCGCCTCCTTCGTCGGCACCACCAACCGGCTCGAGGGCGCGGTGCGGGCGGGACGCTTCGAATGCGCCGCCGGTGCCCTGGCGCTGCCGTCCGCCGCGCCGGACCAGGCCGCGGCGGCGCTGGTGTTCCGCCCGGAGGCGGCGAGCCTGGTGCGCGACCCGCCCTCCGGCCTGGTGCTGAAGGTGGAGCAGGTGCAGTTCCAGGGCGCGCGCCAGAAGGTGACGCTCTGCGCCCCCGACGGCACCCGCGTGGTGGTGGAGACGCCGCCCGATGTCGACCTCGCACCGGGCATGCTCCTCGGCCTCACCCTTTATCCCGACCGCTTCAGCCTGGTGTGACCCTCATGCTCATCGCCCAGCTCACCGACACCCACATCCGCCCCGAGGGCGCGCTCGCTTACGGGCGGGTGGACACCGCCCGCCACATGGAGGCGGCGGTCTCGCACATCCTCGCGCTCGACCCGCGCCCGGACGTGGTGGTGGTCACCGGCGACCTCACGGATCTCGATCTGCCGCAGGAATATGCCCGCTTCCGGGCGCTGGCCGCGCGCCTGCCGATGCCGGTGCTGCCCATTCCCGGCAACCACGATTCCAGCGCCGGGCTGCTCGCCGCCTTCCCCGAGGTGGCGGCGCGCGCAGGCGGTCCGCGCGCCCACCAGGTGGTGGACGCGTTCGACCTCAGCCTCGTGATGCTCGACAGCTCGGTCCCCGGCGCCGCGCACGGCGCGCTCGGCGCGGACGGCCTCGCCTTCCTGGAGGCGGCGCTGGAGCGCGGCCGGGACCGGCCGGCGCTGGTCCTCCTGCACCATCCGCCGTTCACGACCGGCATCGCCCACATGGACGCCCAGAACCTGCGCGACGGCGCGGCGCTGGAGGCGATCCTGCGCCGCCATCCCCAGGTGGTGGGCCTCGCCTGCGGCCATGTGCACCGGGCGATCACCACCACGTTCGCCGGCATCGCCGCCACCATCGCGCCGGCGCCGGCCCATGTGGTGAGCCTCGACCTCTCCCCGGATGGCCCCGCCACCTTCCACATGGAGCCGCCCGCGCTCGCCTTGCATCTGTGGACCGGCGACCGGCTGGTGAGCCATGTGAGCCAGATCGCCGCCTATCCCGGCCCGTTCCCGTTCTTCGATGAAGCCGGGCGGGCCATCGTCTCGGCCGCCTGAGCCGGCGCCGGGCCGCGCCCGGCGGACCATCGGCGCGGCAGGTCCAAGGGCGCGGCAGGTCCAAGGGCGCGGCGCGCGCCCTACGGCACCTTCGGCAGGAAGCTGCCGCCCTCGCGCGCCAGGAAATCCATGAGGGCGAGCGCCGCCGGCATCAGGCGCTTCTCCTTCGCCCGCACGCAGAGCCACTGCCGCACGATCGGCAGGCCCTCGACCTCGAGCGCCACCAGGCGCCCGTCGGCGATCTCCGCCGCCACCGTGTGGGCCGAGAGGAAGGCGAGGCCGAGCCCCGCCATCACCGCTTGCTTGATGGTCTCGTTCGAGCCGATCTCCATGGCGCGCGGCGGATGGGCGGCGCCATGCTCCTCGAACAGGCGCGCCATGAGCATGCGCGTGCCCGAGCCGGCCTCGCGCATCAGGAACGGCTCGCGCGAGAGGTGCGCGGGCTTCAGCCGCCGCGCCACCAGGCGGTGGCCCGGCGGGGCGATGACGATGTGCGGATGGTCGCCGATCACCAGCGTCTCGGCCTCCAGCGCGGCGGGCGGGCGGCCCATCACGGCGAGGTCCAGCTCCAGGCTCTCGAGGCCGGCGAGGATGTCCTCCCGGTTGCCCACCACCAGCTTCAGCTCGATCCTCGGCTGGCGCGCGCGGAAGGCGGCGAGCGCCATGGGGGCGAAGTATTTCGCCGTGGAGACCACCCCCACCACCACCGAGCCCTCGCCGGGCTTGCGGATCGCCTCGATGGAGCGTTCCGCCTCCGCCAGCGCCAGCTCCACCCGGCCATAGGCCGCCACCAGCTCGCGCCCAGCGGCAGTCGGTCGCAGGCGCCCCGCGCGGCGCTCGAACAGCGGCAGGCCGAGATCCGCCTCCAGCTGCTTCATCTGCGCGGTCACCGCGGGCGGGCTCAAACCCATGTCCTGCGCGGCCTTGGCATAGGAGCCGGAGCGCGCGGCCAGCGCCACGATCTTCAGTTGCCGGAGGGTCCAGTGGGCGGGCAAATTCAGGTTTCCTGAATGGTGTCTTCACATCATTGAAATTTACCTGAAGCCCTGCGGTCTGCAACCTTCGTTCAACAAACCGGAAACGAACGAGGGAGGGCCGCCTTATGGGTGCCGACGCCGCCATCGGGCAGATCACCGACGCCAAGAAGAGGTACGCCGCCGGCGTGCTGAAATACGCCCAGATGGGCTATTGGGACGGCGACTACCAGCCGAAGGACACCGACGTCCTGGCGCTGTTCCGCATCACGCCCCAGGAGGGCGTCGATCCGGTGGAGGCCGCCGCGGCGGTCGCCGGCGAAAGCTCCACGGCCACCTGGACGGTCGTGTGGACCGACCGCCTCACCGCCGCCGACGTCTACCGCGCCAAGGCCTACAAGGTGGAGCCGGTGCCGGGGCAGAGCGGGCAGCATTTCTGCTGGGTCGCCTACGACCTCGATCTGTTCGAGGAAGGCTCGATCGCCAACCTCACCGCCTCGATCATCGGCAACGTGTTCTCGTTCAAGCCGCTGAAGGCGTGCCGCCTGGAGGACATGCGCCTGCCGGTGGCCTATGTGAAGACGTTCCGCGGCCCGCCGACCGGCATCGTCGTGGAGCGCGAGCGGCTCGACAAGTTCGGCCGCCCGCTGCTCGGCGCCACCACCAAGCCGAAGCTGGGTCTTTCCGGCAAGAACTATGGCCGCGTGGTCTATGAGGCGCTGAAAGGCGGGCTCGACTTCGTCAAGGACGACGAGAACATCAATTCCCAGCCCTTCATGCACTGGCGCGACCGCTTCCTCTATTGCATGGAGGCGGTCAACAAGGCCCAGGCCGAGACCGGCGAGGTGAAGGGGCACTATCTCAACATCACCGCCGGCACCATGGAGGAGATGTACCGCCGCGCCCAGTTCGCCAAGGAGCTCGGCTCCTGCGTCGTCATGGTGGATCTGATCGTCGGATGGACCGCGATCCAGTCGATCTCCAATTGGTGCCGCGAGAACGACATGATCCTGCACATGCACCGGGCGGGGCATGGCACCTACACGCGCCAGAAGACGCACGGCATCTCGTTCCGCGTGATCGCCAAATGGCTGCGCCTCGCCGGCGTCGACCACCTGCACGCCGGCACCGCCGTGGGCAAGCTCGAAGGCGACCCCATGACCGTGCAGGGCTTCTACAACGTCTGCCGCGAGGCGACGACGCGCAGCGACCTGGCGCGCGGCCTGTTCTTCGACCAGGACTGGGCCGGCATCCGCAAGGTGATGCCGGTGGCCTCGGGCGGCATCCATGCCGGCCAGATGCACCAGTTGCTGGAACTGTTCGGCGACGACGTGGTGCTGCAGTTCGGCGGCGGCACGATCGGCCATCCGGACGGCATCCAGGCGGGCGCCACAGCCAACCGCGTGGCGCTGGAGGCCATGGTGCTGGCCCGCAACGAGGGCCGCGACATCGCCAAGGAAGGCCCGGAGATCCTCATCGCCGCCGCCAAGTGGTGCCAGCCGCTGCGCGCCGCGCTCGACACCTGGGGCGAGATCACCTTCGACTACGCCTCCACCGACACGTCCGATTTCGTGCCCACCGCGTCCGTCGCCTGAGGAGGGAAACATGCGCATCACCCAGGGCACCTTCTCGTTCCTGCCGGACCTCACGCCGGCCCAGGTCACGGCCCAGGTTCAATACGCCTTGGACCAGGGCTGGGCGGTCTCGGTGGAGCACACGGACGACCCCCACCCGCGCAACACCTTCTGGGAGATGTGGGGCCCGCCCATGTTCGACCTCAGGGACGCCGCCGGCGTGGTCGGCGAGATCGAGGCCTGCAAGGCCGCCAGCCCCGAGCACTATGTGCGGGTCAACGCGTTCGATTCCAGCCGCGGCTGGGAGAGCGTGCGCCTGTCCTTCATCGTCCAGCGCCCGGCGCAGGAGAAGGGCTTCCGGCTCGACCGCACCGAAGGCGAAGGGCGCACCCAGCGCTACGCCTTGCGCCACCGCGCCGGCGCCTGACCCGAGAGCTTCACCAGCGCGGCTGTTCCCACCGCGCAACCTTGCCGAGGTTCGAGCCATGCCCACCGCAACTCTTTCCGCTCCGACCGCTGCGGCGCCGGCGAGCGTTGCAGAAGCGCGGCTCGACCTCGGCGCTCTCTTTGCCGACAGCGAGGTGCCGCAATTCCTCGCCGAGCTCGAGCGCGACCTGATCGGGCTGAGGCCGGTGAAGCGCCGCATCCGCGAGATCGCGGCGCACCTGGTGGTGGGCCGGGCGCGGGAGATGGTGGGCCTCACGTCGGGCGCTCCCACCCTGCACATGGCCTTCACCGGCAATCCCGGCACCGGCAAGACCACGGTGGCCCTGAAGATGGCGGGCATCCTCCACCGGCTCGGCTATGTGCGGCGCGGGCACCTGGTGTCGGTGACGCGCGACGACCTGGTCGGGCAGTATATCGGCCACACCGCGCCCAAGACCAAAGAGATCCTGAAGAAGGCCATGGGCGGCGTGCTGTTCATCGACGAGGCCTATTATCTCTACCGGCCCGAGAACGAGCGCGACTATGGCCAGGAGGCGATCGATATCCTGCTCCAGGTGATGGAGAACCAGCGCGACGATCTGGTGGTGATCCTCGCCGGCTACAAGGACCGCATGGAGCGCTTCTTCGAGAGCAATCCCGGCTTCCGCTCGCGCATCGCCCACCACATCGACTTCCCGGACTATGACGACGGCGAACTGGTCCAGATCGCCACCGCCATGGCGGCGGGCGCCGACTATGCCTTCGACGGGGAGGCGCAGGCCGCGCTCGCGGACTATGTGCGGCTGCGCCGGGGCCAGCCCAATTTCGCCAATGCCCGTTCGATCCGCAACGCCTTCGACCGCATGCGCCTGCGCCAGTCATTGCGGCTGTTCGAGGCGGCCGGAAGCGTCGACCGCGGCCAGTTGTCCACCATCCGCGCGGAAGACGTGACCGCGAGCCGCGTGTTCACGGGCGGCATCGACGCCCCGAGCGGGCCGGGCTGAGCCCGGCCGGCACAAAAACACCAGGACGGCCCGGCCAACGGGCCGCACGGAGGAAAACCCTCAGGGAGACCGCCATGCTGGAGAACACCGCCGAAACCCGGGCCGAGCCGGCCTTGCGCGACGCTATCGCCAAAGGACCCGTCAGGGGCATCACGCTTGACGCCGCCCTCGACGACTGGGCCGGCATGGACGCCCGGCGCCAGGACGTGGCCGCGACCATTGCCGCCTTGGCGCGCGGCGCGACGGCGCTCGCCCGGCGCATCGCCGAGGGGCCGCTCGCCGGCGATCTTGGCGCGACGCTCTCTTCCGGCGAGGCGGGAGAGGGCCAGAAGGCGCTCGACGTGATCGCCGACGAGATCCTGATCGCCGCGCTCCATGCCGCCCCGGTGGCGGCGGTCGCCTCCGAGGAGGACGAGCTGCCGGTGCCGCTGAAGGCGGACGCCCCGCTCGTGGTGGCGCTCGATCCGCTGGACGGCTCGTCCAACATCGACACCTGCCTGTCGGTGGGCACCATCTTCGCCGTGCTGCCGCGCCCCGAGGGCCTCGACGGCGCGGCGCCCGCGGCCTTCCTCCAGAGCGGGCGCGCGCTTCTGGCGGCGGGCTATGTGATCTACGGCCCGCACGTGGCGCTGATGCTCACGGTGGGCGCCGGCACCTGGCAGTTCGCGCTCGACGCCGAAGGCGTCTTCCGCCTCGCGGACGCCGCGGCGCAGGTGCCCCAGGGCACCGCGGAGTTCGCGGTGAACATGTCCAACTACCGCCATTGGGACACGCCGGTGCGGCTCTATGTGGACGACTGCATCGCCGGCCGCGAGGGTCCGCGCGAGCGCGACTTCAACATGCGCTGGGTCGCCTCCATGGTGGCGGACGCGCACCGCATCTTCCGGCGCGGCGGGGTCTATCTCTATCCGGGCGATGCCAGGAAGGGCTACGGCCAGGGGCGGCTGCGCCTGCTCTACGAGGCGTTCCCGGTCGCCTTCCTCATGGAGCAGGCGGGCGGGGCGGCGAGCGACGGCAAGAGCCCCATCCTCGATCTGACGGCGCGCGCGGTGCACCAGCGCACGCCGCTGGTGTTCGGCTCCAAGGACAAGGTGGAGCGCGTGGTGCGCTATCACCTCGCCCCCGCGGGCGAAGCCGACCGCGCGCCGTTGTTCGCGCGGCGCGGCCTGTTCATCTGAGCCGGAAGGAAAAACCCATGTCCGTCCGGCACCCCATCATCGCCGTCACCGGCTCGTCCGGCGCGGGGACCACCTCGGTGAAGCGCACCTTCGAGCAGATCTTCCGCCGCGAGGGCGTGAAGGCGGCGTTCGTGGAGGGCGACAGCTTCCACCGCTACGACCGCTATGAGATGCGCCAGCTGATGGCCGAGGAGGGCCAGAAGGGCAACCGCAACTTCAGCCACTTCTCGCCCGAGACCAACCTTTTGCCCGAGCTCGAGGCGCTGTTCCGCGACTATGGCGCCCACGGCACGGGGCGCGCCCGCCACTATGTCCACGACGCGGAGGAGGCCAAGCTCTACGGCGCCGAGCCCGGCCGCTTCACCGCCTGGACGGACATCGAGGAGGGCACCGACCTCTTGTTCTACGAGGGCCTGCACGGCGCCTCGATCACCGAGGGCGTCGACGTCGCCCGCCACGCCGACCTGAAGATCGGCGTTGTTCCGGTCATCAACCTCGAATGGATCCAGAAGATCCACCGGGACAAGGCGACGCGCGGCTATTCCACCGAAGATGTCACCGAGACCATCCTGCGGCGCATGCCGGACTATGTGCGCTACATCTGCCCGCAATTCACCGAGACCGACATCAACTTCCAGCGGGTGCCCACCGTGGACACCTCGAACCCGTTCGTCGCCCGGTGGATCCCGACGCCGGACGAATCCATGGTGGTGATCCGCTTCAAGACCCCGCGCGGGATCGACTTCCCCTATCTGCTGTCGATGATCCAGAACAGCTTCATGTCGCGGGCGAATTCCATCGTCATCCCCGGCAACAAGCAGGACCTCGCCATGCAGCTCCTGCTCACCCCCTTGATCCTGAAGCTCATGGACAGGAAGCACCGGGCCGGGTGAGGGCGCGCGCCATAGCGGCGCGGCACCCGCTCCCCCGCCCCGCCCCGCCCGCGGGAGGGGCGGCCGCGAGAGAATTCCTCCCGCTTCGGCGAGGGGCGCAATGAAACACCTCTCCCCCTTGCGGGGCGGGGCAGGGGGCGGGGATGTCCCCGACCGCCGCACAGAAACCGCACGAGGAGGACCGCCATGACCCCGATGAGCGCCGCCGCCGAGCCCCTGGCGGCCCCGCCCGCCGCCGTGGACCGCGCCCCCGGCGCGCTCGGCTGGCCCGTCACCGCCGCTTTGCGCGCGCTCGCCATGGACGCGGTCGAGCAGGCGAAGTCCGGCCATCCCGGCGCGCCCATGGGCATGGCGGAGATCGCCGCGGTGCTGTGGCGCTCCCACCTGCGGCACAATCCCGCCGATCCGTCATGGCCCGACCGCGACCGCTTCGTGCTCTCGAACGGCCACGGCTCCATGCTGCTCTACGCGCTGTTGCACCTCACCGGCTACGACCTGCCCAAGGACGAGCTGCGGCGCTTCCGCCAGCTCCATGCGAAGACCCCCGGCCATCCGGAATACGGCCTGACGCCGGGGGTGGAGACCACCACCGGCCCGCTCGGCCAGGGGCTCGCCAATGCGGTGGGCATGGCGCTCGCCGAGAAGACGCTGGCGGCCCAGTTCAACCGGCCCGGCCTTGCCATCGTCGACCACCGCACCTTTGTGTTCCTGGGCGACGGCTGCCTCATGGAAGGCATCAGCCACGAGGCGTGCTCGCTCGCCGGAAGGCTCGGCCTCGGCAAGCTCGTCGCCTTCTGGGACGACAACGGCATCTCCATCGACGGCAAGGTGGAGGAATGGTTCGCCGACGACACCCCGGCCCGCTTCGAAGCCTATGGCTGGCAGGTGCTGCGCGGCGTCGACGGCCACGACCCCGCCGCCCTCGACGCGGCGATCACCGCCGCGCTCGCCGACCCCGCGCGGCCCGTGCTCATCTGCTGCCGCACCACCATCGGCCGCGGCGCGCCCACCAAAGAGGGCCACCAGGACACCCACGGCGCGCCGCTCGGGGCGGACGAGATCGCCCGCGCCCGCGCCGCGCTGGGCTGGGACCACGCGCCGTTCGCGGTGCCGGCGGAGGTCTATGCCCAATGGGACGCGCGCAAGGCCGGCGCCGCCCGCCAGGCGGCCTGGGAGGCGCGCATGGCGGCCTATGCGCGCGCCTATCCCGCCGAGGCGGCGGACTTCCGCCGCCGGCTGTCGGGCGACCTCGCGGAGGGCTTTGCCAGCGTCTTCGCGGCGGCGCTCGATGCCGCCATGGACAAGCGCGAGACCACGGCCAGCCGCAAGGCGAGCCAGGCCGCGCTGGCCGCGCTGGCGCCGATCGTGCCCGAGCTGCTCGGCGGCTCGGCGGACCTCGCCCATTCCAACCTCACCACCTACCCGACCTCGAAGCCGGTGACGCGCGATCCCGCCGGCAACCAGGTGTTCTACGGGGTGCGCGAATTCGCCATGGCGGCGATCGCCAACGGGGTGGCGCTGCACGGCGGCTTCATCCCCTTCGTCGCCACCTTCCTGGTGTTCTCCGATTATGCCCGCAACGCCATCCGCATGAGCGCGCTCATGGGCCTTCGGGTGATCTACGTGCTGACCCACGATTCCATCGGCCTCGGCGAGGATGGCCCGACCCACCAGCCGGTGGAGCATGTGGAGAGCCTGCGCCTGATCCCGGGCCTCGACGTCTGGCGCCCCTGCGACGCGGTGGAAACGCTCGAAGCCTGGGGCGCGGCGCTCGCGCGCAAAGACGGGCCGTCCGCGCTCATCCTGTCGCGCCAGAACCTGCCCGGCCAGCCGCGCACGGCGGAACAGGCGGCCGCCATCGCCGACGGCGCCTACGTGCTGCGCGAGAGCGAGGGCTGCGTGCGCTGCGTGCTGGTGGCCACCGGCTCGGAAGTGCCGCTGGCGGTCGCCGCCGCCGACACGCTGGAGCTGAAAGGCATCGCCACCCGCATCGTCTCCATGCCCTGCCGCGAGCGATTCGAGGCGCTGCCCGAGACCGCGCGCGCCGCCCTGTTCCCGCGCGGCGTGCCGGTGGTGACGGTGGAGGCCGGCGTCACCCGCGGCTGGCGCGGCCTGTGCGGCACCCGCGGCGACGGCATCACGGCGCTCGGCATCGACCGCTTCGGCGAGAGCGCGCCGGAGAAGGACCTGTGGCCGCTGTTCGGCCTGACGGCGGACAAGGTGGTGGAGGCGGTGAAGCGGGCGCTGGGGTGAGGCTCCTCGTCTCCCGGCCGACCGAAACGGAGCGGACGCGCAGTGGAAGGAAAGCCGGGACGCAAGCGCAGAAGTTCGCCGAAGGCGCCTTGATCCGCAGCGTTCTGGGCAGAAGCCGGCGGCGCCGACTTCTGCCCTGTTCCCCGGATCCGCGCTCCAGCTGCGCTGTCGCTTGTCCGGGGAACAGCAACGGTAACGATCGAATCCAGAAGGAGAGGAAAATGGCCCTCGTTTCCCTGCGCCAGCTGCTCGACCATGCGGCGGAGCGCTCTTATGGCCTGCCGGCCTTCAACGTGAACAACATGGAGCAGATCAAGGCGATCATGGAGGCGGCCCGCGCCACCTCCTCGCCGGTGATCCTGCAGGGCTCGGCGGGGGCGCGCAAATATGCCGGCGAGCCGTTCCTGCGCCACCTGGTGGCGGCCGCGGTGGAGGCCTATCCCGAGATCCCGGTGGTGATGCACCAGGACCATGGCGCCTCGCCCGCCGTGTGCATCGGCGCCATCAGGTCCGGCTTCTCCTCGGTGATGATGGACGGCTCCCTGAAGGAGGACGGCAAGACCCCGGCGGACTATGCCTACAACGTCCAGGTGACCGCCCGCGTCGCCGAGCTGGCGCACGCGGTGGGCGTGTCGGTGGAGGGCGAATTGGGCTGCCTCGGCTCGCTGGAGACCGGCCAAGGCGAGGCCGAGGACGGCCACGGCGCCGAGGGCAAGCTGGCGCGCGAGGACCTGCTCACCGATCCGGACGAGGCCGCGCAGTTCGTCAAGGCGACCCAGTGCGACGCCCTCGCCATCGCCATCGGCACCTCGCACGGCGCCTACAAATTCACCCGCAAGCCCACCGGCGACATCCTCGCCATCGACCGCATCAAGGCGATCCACCAGCGCATCCCCACCACGCACCTCGTGATGCACGGCTCCTCCTCGGTGCCGCAGGAGCTGCTGGAGGAGATCCGCGCCCATGGCGGCGACATCAAGGAGACCTACGGCGTGCCGGTGGAGGAGATCCAGGAGGGCATCCGCCACGGCGTGCGCAAGGTGAACATCGACACCGACATCCGCCTCGCCATGACCGCCGGCATGCGGCGCGTGGCCGCGAAGAGCCGATCCGAGTTCGACCCGCGCAAGTTCCTCGCCGCCGCCATGGACGAGGCGAAGAAGGTCTGCGTCGCCCGCTTCGAGGCGTTCGGCGCGGCGGGGCAGGCGGACAAGATCCGGCCCATCGACCTCGACGACATGGCGCGGCGCTACGCATCCGGCACGCTGAGCCAGGTGGTGCACTGAGAGGCGGCGCACCGAGGCGCCGTTCCCCGGACCAGCGACGGCAAAGCCGGAGCGCCGAGCCGGGGTCCAGGGGAAAGGTCGGCGAAGCCGGCTCTTTCCGGGGCCGCGCGGAAGGAGCCGCCTTCGGCGCACCCTTGCGCCGATCGCTCCCGTCGGCCGGGGCACGAAGTACCGCCTCGGCCCGTTCAGTGGTTCAGGAGAATCCCATGGCCCGCCAGTCGCCCGTCATCGCCCCGTCCATCCTCTCGGCCAACTTCGCGCGCCTCGGCGCCGAGGTGGACGCCGTGCTCGCAGCCGGGGCGCAGTGGATCCATTTCGACGTCATGGACAACCACTATGTGCCCAACCTCACCATCGGCCCGCTGGTGCTGAAGTCGCTGCGCCCGCTCACGCGCGCGCCCATCGACGTGCATCTCATGGTGAAGCCGGTGGACGGAATGATCGAGGCGTTCGCGGACGCCGGCGCCGACCTGATCTCTTTCCACCCCGAGGCGAGCGAGCATGTGGACCGCTCGCTCCAGCTGATCCGCGCCAGGGGGCTGAAGGCGGGCCTGGTGCTGAACCCCGCGACGCCGCTCGCGGTGCTGGATCACACGCTGGACCAATTGGACCTGGTGCTGGTGATGTCGGTGAACCCCGGCTTCGGCGGGCAGGCCTTCATTCCCGGCGCGCTCGACAAGCTCGCCCGCATCCGCGCGCGGATCGACGCCAGCGGCCGCGACATCCGCCTGGAGGTGGACGGCGGGGTGAAGGTGGACAACATCGCCGCCATCGCGGCGGCGGGGGCGGACACCTTCGTCGCCGGCAGCGCCATCTTCGGCGCGTCGGACTATGGCGCCACTATCGCCGCCATGACGCGGGAGATCGAAGCGGGCCTCGGCGCGGCGCGGGCGGCGTGAGGCGCGCCATCGCCCGGCGCTCGCCCAGCGGGTTGGTTCGGAGGCTCGCCGCCGCCTCAGGCGGATTCGCCCGGAGGGCGGCGCGCGGCGGAGATCGCCGCCCTGAGGGCCGCCGCGGCGGCTTTGGGATCGCGGGCGGCGCAGATGGCGGAGACCACGGCGACCCCGTCCGCCCCGGCGCGGATCACGGCGCCGGCGAGATCCGCGTCGATGCCGCCGATGCCGACGATGGGAAGCGTCGCGAGCGCGCGCACGGCGGCGACGCCCTCGGGTCCGATGGCGGCGCCGGCATCGGCCTTGGTGCCGGTGGCGCGCACCGGCCCGACGCCGAGATAGTCGACGCCGGACATATCGGAGGCGGAAAATTCCGCCGGCGTGCCCACGGAAAGGCCGACGATGGCCTTCGGTCCCAGGATCGCGCGCGCGGCCTGGGGCGACAGGTCGTCCTGGCCCAGATGGACGCCGTCCGCGCCGGCGGCATGGGCCACGTCGACCCGGTCATTGACGATCAGCGCGATGCCGCGCGGCGCCAGCAGCGCCTTCAGCGCGCGCGCCTGCGCCACCAGGTCGCGGCCATGGGCATCGGGATCGCGCAGCTGCACCAGCGTGGCGCCGCCGGCCACCGCCGCGTCCACCGTCGCCGCGAGCCCGCGGGCGGCCACCTGGCGCGGATCGGTGACCAGATAGAGCGTGAGGTCGAAGGACTGGGGCATCGTTCGGTCCTGGGTTTGCGGCCGGCGCGGCGCAGGGTCTTCACCGGCGCCCCGCCTCGTTCTTTCTTGCCCGAGGGCGGCGGGCTCTCCCCGGCACCGCCCGGCTCCCCACCGGCGGGGAGGGCGAAGATCACGTCCGGCTCTATCCGAACCCGAGCCCGCATGAAACGTCGCTTGCGGCCAAAGTCCCGAATCGCCGCCGCCCATGGTTTTCGCCGAAACGGACCATAAGCTCACGCCGCCTTCGTCGCGCCGGCTCCCGCGCCGATCCCCTCGGGCGCCGGCCCGCCGGTCGCCCAGTCGAGCAGTTCCACCGTGTGCACCACGGGGATGTCCGTGCCCGAGCCGATCTGCGTCATGCAGCCGATATTGCCGGTGGCGATGATGTCGGGCTTCAGCGCCTCGATGTGGCCCACCTTGCGCGCCTTCAGGGCGCCGGCGAGGTCGCTCTGCAGCATGTTGTAGGTGCCCGCCGAGCCGCAGCAGATGTGGCTCTCGAACGGCTCGGCCACCTCGAAGCCGACGCGCCTGAGCAGCGCGGTGGGCGGACCCTTCACCTTCTGTCCGTGCTGGAGCGAGCAGGCGGCGTGGTAGGCGACGCGGCGGCCGAGGGGCGCGGGCGCTGCGGGCAGGTCCAGTGTGGCCAGCACCTCGCTCACGTCGCGGGTGATGGCCGAGACCCGCGCCGCCTTTTCCGCATAGGCCGGATCGAGGCGCAGCATGTGGCCGTAATCCTTGATCGGCGTGCCGCAGCCGGAGGCGGTGACGACGATGGCGTCGAGGCCCGGCCCCTCCATCTCGGCGACCCAGGCGTCCACGTTGCGGCGGGCGAAGGCGAGCGCCTCGTCCTCCCGCCCCATATGGTGCACCAGCGCGCCGCAGCAGCCTTCGCCGGCGACCCGCACCACCTCCACCCCGAGGCGCGTGAGGAGCCGGGTTGCCGCTTCATCGATCTGCGGCCGCAGCACCGGCTGGGCGCAGCCTTGCAGCAGCGCCACGCGGGCGCGGCGCGGGCCCTGGGCCGGCGTCGTGCCGGGCTGCCCGGCCGCGCTCGGCCCGTGCGGCAAACCGGGGGCGAGGCGCAGCATGGCGGCGAGCGGCTTCAGGCCCGGCACGCCTGCAAAGAGCCCTGCGAACGGCTTGCCCACGGCGGCGCCGAGCAGCGCCAGCCGGAAGCGCGCGGGATAGGGCAGCACCTTGGCCAGCAGGCCGCGGATCATGCGGTCGGCGAACGGGCGCCGGTAGGTCTTCTCGATGTGGACGCGCGCCCCGTCCACCAGGTGCATGTAGTTCACGCCCGAGGGGCAGGTGGTCATGCAGGACAGGCAGGAGAGGCAGCGGTCGATGTGCTTGACCACCTCGGCGGTCGCCGGCCGGCCGTTCTCCAGCATGTCCTTGATCAGGTAGATGCGCCCGCGCGGGCTGTCGAGTTCGTCGCCGAGCAGCACGTAAGTGGGGCAGGTGGCGGTGCAGAAGCCGCAATGCACGCACTTGCGCAGGATGTCGTTCGCCTCCTGGACGTGCGGATCGGCGAGCTGGGCGAGGGAGAAGTGGGTCTGCATGGCTCAGCCGTGACGCGAGGGAGCGGTGGAGATGATCGCGGAGGGGGCGGCGGGGCCGGCACCCCCCACCCTGCCCTCCCCCACAAGGGGGGAGGGTTCCGCGGCGTGCGGGATGGCGACGAGAGCTCTCCGCTGGAACGATGCACCCCCTCCCCCCTTGCGGGGGAGGGACGGGGTGGGGGGTGCCCCGGCGATCGCCATGTTCCGCGCCATCTCACACCCCCGCATGCATGCGGCCGGGATTGAGCACCCGTGCCGGATCGAAGCTCTCCTTCACGCGGCCGGAGAGCGCCGCGAGCGTCGGCGCCTGCGGCTGGAACACCGGCACGCGCGCCCGCTCCGCCGCCTCGGCGCGGATCAAGGTGGCGTGGCCGCCAAAGGGCGCGAGCGCGGCGCGCACCGCGTCCGCATGGCTCTCGGCGCCGGGAAGGCAGGCCCAGACGAGCCCGCCCGCCCAATCGCAATAGGTCTGCGCGCCCAGCGCGCGCGACAGGGCGGCCCCCAGCAGCGGCCCGCCGGTGGGGGTGGTGGAGATGCGCCACACCGCGCGCCCGCCGGTGCCCCAGAACGGCGCCGCGTCGCGCACCGCGCGCCACAGCGCCACCGAGGCCTCCTCGGCGATCACCGCGCCGGCGCCGAACGGGGCGAGCACCTTCAGCAGCATCGCCCGCCGCGCCGTGACCGAGGGGGCCACCCCCTCCAGCCGGAACACCACGGCGTCCGCGGCGCCGGCGAGCCCCGGCACGCGGGCCGCCACGTCGGCGGGCAGGAAGGCGGCGCCCGACACCTCGCAGGACGAGCCCATGGCCGCGCTCATGGCCTCGCCCGCGCGCGCGGGCGACAGGCCCGCCACCAGAACGCTCTCCTGGGTCGCCGGGCGCGGCAAAACCTTCAGCGTGATCTCGGTGATCACCGCGAGCGTGCCGAAGGCGCCGCACAAAAGCCGCGGCAAGTCGTAGCCGGTGACGTTCTTCACCACCCGGCCGCCGGACTTGAAGATCTCGCCCTGCCCCGACACCGCCCGCGCCCCCAGCGCGTGATCGCGCACCGCGCCGTGGCTGATGCGCCGCGGGCCGGAAAGGTTCACGCAGAACATCCCGCCGAACGTGCCGGCGCCTGCGTCCCCGCCCAAAAGCGGACCGAGATCGGCGGGCTCGAAGGCCAGCATCTGCCCGCGCGCGGCGAGCATTTCCTCGATCTCGGCGCGCGCCGTGCCGGGCCGCGCCGAGAGCACCAGCTCCTCCGGCTCGTAGAGCGTGACGCCCGCGAGCTGCGACAAATCGAGGGTGCGCGCAGTCTGGACCGGGCGGCCGAGGCTGCGCAGCGTGCCGCGCCCGGCGATCTCCAGGCTCTTGCGCTCGGCACGCGCGGCGCGCACCGCGTCGGCGACGCCGGCCTCGTCATAGGGGGTGATGATGTCGCCACTGGTGTCGCTCATGGTCGAGCCGCGCCGTCCGGGGTTCGATGAAGGCAGGGACGCCGCGCGCTAGAAGCGCGGCAGATCGGGGAAGGGCAATGCGCCGCCCGACACATGCATGCGGCCGAACTCGGCGCAGCGGTGCAGCGTCGGGAACACCTTGCCGGGATTGAGCAGGCCCTTGTCGTCGAAGGCGCATTTGAGGCGCTGCTGCTGGGCGAGGTCGACCTCGTTGAACATCACCGGCATCAGGTCGCGCTTCTCGATGCCCACGCCGTGCTCGCCGGTGAGCACGCCGCCCACCTCCACGCACAGGCGCAATATGTCGGCGCCGAAGGATTCGGCGGCGTCGAGCTCGCCCGGCTGGTTGGCGTCGTAGAGGATCAGCGGGTGCAGGTTGCCGTCGCCCGCATGGAACACGTTGGCGACCCTGAGCCGGTAGCGCGCCGACATCTCGCGCATGCGCGCCAGCACCAAAGGCAGCTCCTTGCGCGGAATGGTGCCGTCCATGCACAGATAATCGGGCGACAGCCGCCCCACCGCCGGGAAGGCGGCCTTGCGCCCGGCCCAGAAGCCGAGCCGCTCCTCCTCGCTGGTGGAGACGCGAAGGGTCGAGGCGCGGCAGTCGCGGGCGATCGCCTCCACCTCGCCGAGCAGGTGCGCGCATTCCGCCTCCGGCCCGTCCAGCTCGACGATGAGCAGCGCCTCCACGTCCAGCGGATAGCCGACGTTCACGAACGCCTCGGCGGCGGCGATGGCGTCCTTGTCCATCATCTCGATGCCGGCCGGAATGATGCCGGAGCCGATGATGCGCGCCACGCAATCGCCCGCATCCTCGGAGGTCGGAAAGCCCACCAGCAGCGCGCGGGCGGTGTCGGGCTTCTTGAGCAGGCGCACGGTGACCTCGGTGACGACGCCGAGCAGGCCCTCCGAGCCGATCACCACCGAGAGCAGGTCGAGCCCGCCGGCATCGAGATGCTTGCCGCCGAGCCGCACGATCTCGCCGGTGATCAGCACCAGCTCGACGCCCAGCACGTTGTTGGTGGTGAGGCCGTATTTCAGGCAGTGCACGCCGCCGGAATTCTCGCCCACATTGCCGCCGATGGTGCAGGCGATCTGCGAGGACGGATCCGGGGCATAATAGAAGCCGTCGGCTTCCACCGCGCGGGTGATGCCGAGATTGGTGACGCCCGGCTGCACCACGGCGCAGCGGTTGGCGTAGTCCACCTCCAGGATGGCGTTGAACTTGCCCATGCCGAGCAGCACCGCGTCCTCGAGCGGCAGCGCCCCGCCGGAGAGCGACGTGCCGGCGCCGCGCGGCACCACGCGGATCTCGTTGTCGTGGCAATATTTGAGCACCGCCGCCACCTGCGCCGTGGTGGAGGGCAGCACCACCACCAGCGGCAGCTGGCGGTAGGCGGTGAGCGCGTCCGATTCGTACGGGCGCATCTCGCGCGCGCCGGCGATCACCCCTTCGCCGGGCACGATGGCCCGAAGATCGGCGACGATTTCCTCCCGGCGGGCCAGCACCCGTTCATCCGCTTCCGGCAGCCTGAGGCCCGTCATGGCGGCATCCTTTAACGGTTCTATTCGGCGCCACTATAATCGGTTCAGAGGCAAAAGCTGTCGCTCATTGTTGCCTGTTGGGATAAAGTCGTTTCGAAATTGGAAAGGATCGGCGTTGCGGAAGCGGCCGGCCCGTGCGGACCTGAGCGATGATCGGCAATCTGGGCGATCTGGAAATCTTCGCGCGCATCGTCACCGCGGGCAGCCTGTCGGCCGCCGGGCGCGAGCTCGGCCTGTCCCCGCCGGTGGTGTCAAAGCGCATCCAGCGCCTGGAGGGGCGCCTCGGCGCGCGGCTGTTCCAGCGCACCACCCGCAAGGTCACGCTCACCGAGGCCGGCCAGGGCTTCTACGAGCGGGTGGTCACCATCCTCGCCTCCCTCGAGGAGGCGGAGAGCCAGCTCGCCCGCAAGTCCTCCGAGGTGCGCGGCCTGCTCAGGGTGGCGGCGCCCACCTCGTTCGGGCGCATGCACATCGCCCCCCATCTCGGCCCGCTGCTCGCCGCCAATCCCGACCTCGTGATCGACCTCGAACTGTCCGACGGCTTCGTCGACATCGTCGGCGAGGGCTTCGACGTGGCGGTGCGCATCGCCGACCTCGACGATTCGAGCCTGGTGGCGCGCCGCCTCGCGCCGGTGCACCGGGTGCTGTGCGCGACGCCCGCTTATCTGCTTGAGGCGGGCGAGCCGAAGACCATCGCCGACCTCGCCCGCCACACCCTGCTCGCCACCCACAGCCAGGACCCCTGGCGCCTTGAGGGGCCGGAGGGGCCGATCACCCTGCGCACCCATTCGCCGCTGCGCACCAATTCCAACGAGGTGGTGCGCGAGGCGGCGCTCGCCTCGATCGGCATCGCCTTGCGCTCCACCTGGGACGTCGGGCCGGAGCTGCGCTCGGGCGCGCTGAAGGTGGTGCTGCCGCGCTGGCGCGCCTCCCACCGGGTGGGGCTGTTCGCGGTCTATCCCTCGCGCCGCTTCCTGCCGCAGAAGGTGCGCGTGTTCATCGACCACCTCGCCGGCCTCTACGGCGCGGTGCCGCCCTGGGACGAGGGGCTGGAGCACCTGTTCGACCCGCGCGCGGCGGCGTGAGGGGGGCGGGAAGGCCGGGAGACGGCCCTGCGCTGGACGCATGGCAGGCGCGGGCACCGCAGCGGAAATCGGGTTGGTCCTTTCCCGCCGCTCGGCCATAAGGAGGCTCTTTCACAAGCCGGTCCTCATGACTGCCGCCAAAGCTCCCACCACCCTCACCTGGTCCGGCGCCCTGCAGGGCGCGCGCGAGACCATCCCCTTCATGCCGGGCCTTGCGGCGTTCGGCATGGCGTTCGGCGCCGCCGCCGGGCAGAAGGGGCTGACGCTGGCCGAGGCCGCCCTGTCGAGCGGCCTGGTCTTCGCCGGCCTCGCGCAGATGGTGGCGCTCGAAGGCTGGACGCGGAGCTGGACCTTCTCCTCGCTGCTCGCCCTCGGCTTGCTCACCTTCACCATCAATCTGCGCCATGTGCTGATGGCGGCCTCCCTGCGGCCCTGGCTCGGCCAGCTGCCGGCCTGGCAGAGCTACGGCTCGCTTTTGCTGCTGGCCGACAACAATTGGGCGGCGGCCATGCGCTACCGCGCCGAAGGCGGAGCGGACGCGGGCTATTTCGTCGGCGCCGGCGCCATCACCTGGGTGCTATGGGTGGTCTCGACCGCGGCCGGACACCTGGTGGGCGGCGGCGTGCCGGACCCCAAGGCGATCGGCATCGACCTCGTGGTGCCCGCCTTCTTCATCGCCATGCTGCTGCCCAATTGGCGCGGCCGGCGCGAGGCGGTGGGGTGGGGCACGGCGGCGGCGACCTCGCTCGTCGCCTCCTATGTGCTGCCGGGCTGGTGGTTCATCGCCGTCGGGGCCGTGGCGGGCGCATTAGTCGGCGGGTTCACCGATGAGCGCAATTGATCCGGGAACGCTGCTCGCCATCGGCGTCATGGCGGCCGCCACCATCTTCAACCGCACCGCCGGCTTCTTTCTGATGCGCCTCGTCCCGGTGACGCCGCGCGTGCGCCGGGTGCTGGACGCGCTGCCGGGCGCGGTGCTGGTGGCGCTGCTGGTGCCCAGCGCGGTCAAAGGCGATGCCGCCATGCTGTCCGGCCTCGCCGCGGCGCTGGCGGTGGCCAAGCTCACCCGCAGCGACTTCCTGGCGGTGATCGCCGCCATGGCGGTGGCGGCGGCGATCCGCGCCTTCCACTGACCAAGCGCGGCGCTCCGGCGGCCGATCCGCCGCCTCAGGCCAGCAGCCGCCGTGCCAGGACCAGGAGGGTGCAGGCGAGCGCCACCGCGAGGCCGAGATGCACCGCCCGCGCCGGCGGCACGGCGCGGTCCAGCAGCGCGTCGTCGGAAAGCTTGGGATTGACGAACACCTCCACGTCGCCGGGCGTGCCGTAGCGCCGCGCGAACGCGCCCGGGTCGGGCCACACGCCGGCCGGCCAGTCGAGCAGCGTCAGCCGGGAACTCTCATGGAGCCGGCCATCCACCGGGTAGCGGTAGCGCAGCCCCGGCGCCAGCGTGCCGAACGGGCGCGGCGCCGCGGGCAGCTGGACCACGCGGCCCCGAACCCTCGGCCAGTCGGCGACGCGGCGCGCCTTGGCGCGCGCACCGGCGGCGACGGCGGCGAACACCACGCCGCCGAGGGCGCCGAAGGACGCCAGATAAGCGAGGATGCGGACGACGGTCTCGAGCACGGCGGTTCCCCTGGCGCGCCGCGCCGCCCCGCTCCGGCGTCGGAGCCGGCTTCAGAGCGGCTTGGCGCTGCCGGTCACGGTGGGCGCGTTGGCGTTGGCGGAGCCGGGAGTGGCCGGCTCGGGCTTGGCCTGGGCGGGCGCCGCCGCGCCGGGTTCGGGCGTCGCGGCGGGCGCGACCGGCCGCGGCTTCGGCTTCGGCTTGGCGGTGATGGCCTGCACGGCGGAAATCACCTCGGCATGCAGGCGCGGCGACTTCTCGATGTTGAAATGGTCGATGGCGCCCGCCGCGTCGAGGTTGCGATTGTCGAGCCGCCCCTTGAAGCCCGGGCCGGTGGTGAGGCGCTTCCCGTAGCCGTTGGTCGACTGATAATAGTTCACGTACCGCCCGGCCGCCTTGCCGATCACGGTGACTCCCACCGGATCGAACGTCACCACCAAACGCGGTGCCGCGCCGAGCGCGGTCAGGCGCTCGCCCATCTCGATGGCGGCGTCGGCTCCCAGCGAATGGCCGACGACGATGATCGGCGCGTTGCGGTTCGCCCGGCTTTCGGCGGCGGCCTGGTCGGCCAGCTGCGGCCACACGCCGTATTCGTGCACCGTGGCGGTGATGCCGCGCGCGTTGAGCTTCTCGGCGAGGTCGTCCATGCCGAACGAGAACACGTTTGCCAATCCGCGCAGCAGATAGACGTGGCCGACGTGCTGAGCCGCGGCGGGACCGGCCGCGAGGCCGGCCGAAAGGAAGAGCGCGACGAGCAGCGCGGTGGCGGAGCGCAGGGCTGACATCATGAGGTCACCGTTCCAGATGGCGTCCGAGTTCTGCCGGCAAACCGGGCGCGGGGCAACAGGCGAGTGTTTGCCGGGCGCAACAATCCCCTGCGGCAGCGCGATTTTCGACCGGCGGCGTGGCACTTCTGCATCATTGGCACGCCGCCGGGGTACCGGCGCGCGGAAAGTCATGAAAAGCTCCTCCGCGCGCGAGGGAGCGCCGGTCGGCGGGCGCCCGATCCGCCGGAGCGGCGCTCAGCCCACCAGGAGGATGTGCAGGCTCCGCGGTCCGTGGGCGCCCAGCAGCAGCGTCTGCTCGATGTCGGCCGAGCGCGAAGGGCCGGTGATCCAATTCACCGTGCGGGGCATGGCGCCCTCCCCGAACCGCGCGCGCACGCGCGTCCACACGCTTTCATAGTCCGCCTCAACGTCCGCGGCGTCGAGCACCACCAGATGGTGGTCCGGCAAGAGGTTGAGCGTGCTCGGATTGTCGGCGCCCGAGAGCATCACCAGCGTGCCCGATTCGGCGACCCCGGCAAAAGCGTGGGACAGGCCCACCAGCTGGCGCCCGTCCGAGGCGCCGATCCAGACGTCGAGATTGGGCTCGTTCTGCCACGGCAGATCGGCGAGGCGCGGGTCGGCGCCGCGCAGGATGGTGGCGGGCAGATTGCGTGCCCGCAGATAGGCGGCGATGGCCGCGGGCACCGCGTCGGTCGTCGGCAGATGATCGACGCTCGCGGCGGCGGAAAGCGCCATCTCCTTGAACAGGGCGATCCGCTCGGCGGGCGGCAGCTGGGCCCGCGCCGGCACCACGCCGCGCGGATGCGCCGCGAGCCGCTGGCTGACCTCGAAGCGGCGCGGCGCCTCCTGGGAGGTGACGCCCAGCGCCCGGCGGATGGAGGCGATGACGGTGTCGCGCGAGGAGGTCATGCCGCGCCTCCCTCGGCCGGAGCGTGGCCGGCGGCGGCCTCGGCGCGCGCCAGCGCCTCGCGCTCCTTCCTGCGGCGCCATTGGGCCTGGAAGGTGTCGCCCTCGGGCGCCGGAAAGTCGCGATACTTGGTCCAGCCGCCGGCGAGCGGCAGCGTCGTGAAGCGGCCCTTGCCGCGGCCGAGCAGCGAAAGCGCGCCCATGGCGAGCCGCGTCGCCGGCCGGTAGAGCCAGCCGCGCCGCGCGAAGAAACCCCAGACGCCGAGGCCGAAGCGCTGCGGCGCCGGGGTGAGGTGGCGCTCGAACTCCTTCTCGCGCCAGTGGCGCATGAGCTTCGGCAGCGGAATGCGCACCGGGCACACCTGCTCGCAGCGGCCGCAGAAGGTGGAGGCATTGGGCAGGTTCGCGCCCTTCTCGATGCCGATTAGCGAGGGGGTGAGCACCGCGCCCATGGGGCCGGGATAGACCCAGCCATAGGCATGCCCGCCGATGGCGTGATAGACCGGGCAATGGTTCATGCAGGCGCCGCAGCGGATGCAGCGCAGCATCTCGCGCAGCTGGCCCGAGAGCATGCCGGAGCGGCCGTTGTCGAGGATCACCACATGGTACTCGCCCGGCCCGTCGGCGTCGGCGGCGCGGCGCGGGCCCGAGGAGAAGGTGGTGTAGACGCTCATCTCCTGTCCCGTGGCCGAGCGCGCCAGCACGCGCAGGAGTTGGCTCACGTCCTCCAGCGTCGGCACCAGCTTCTCGATCGAGGCGAGCACGATGTGGGCCTTGGGCAGGGTCTGGGTGAGGTCGCCATTGCCCTCGTTGGTGACGATGATGGAGGTGCCGGTCTCCGCCACCAGGAAGTTCGCGCCCGTCACCCCCACGTCGGCGGCGAGAAACCGCTGGCGCAGCTTGCCGCGCGCCTCGGCGAGCAGCGAGGTGGGCTCGGACAGATCGCGCCCGGCCGGCAGATCAGAATGCACCCGGCGGAAGTCCGCCTCCACCTGCGCCTTGGTGAGGTGGATGGCGGGAGCGATGATGTGGGACGGCGCCTCGCCGCGGATCTGGATCAGATATTCGCCGAGATCGGTCTCCACCGGCTCGATGCCGCGCGCCGCCAAGTGGTCGTTGAGGCCGATCTCCTCGGAGATCATGGACTTGCCCTTGGTCACCGTCCGCGCGCCGAGGCGCTCGCAGATGCCGGTGACGATGTCGCGCGCCTCGGCGGCGTCCACGGCGAAATGCACGTGGCCGCCCATCTCCTTCACCTTGGCCTCGTAGCGCTCCAGATAGAGGTCGAGGTGCGCGAGGGTGTGGTCCTTGATGTCCCGCGCGCTGTCGCGCAGGGCCTCGAACTCCGGCAGCTTGTCCGCCGCCGCGCGGCGCTTGCCGGTGAAGCCCGGCCCGACCTTGGCGAGCGCGGTCTGCAGGTTCTCGTCCGCCAGAGCGTGGGCGGCGTTGGCCTTGAAGGCGGGCGAGGTGATCTCGACGCTCATGGGGTCACGCCTTTCCGGCCGGTGCCGGCTCGCCGATGGCGGGGCCGTCGCCCATCCCGGCGAGCACCTCCGCCACGTGGCGCGCGCGCACCTGTTTGCCCATGCGCTGGAGCTTGCCGGCCATGTTCATGAGGCACCCGAGGTCGCCCGCGAGCAGGGTCCCGGCGCCGGTGGCGGCGATGTGGTCGGCCTTCTTGCCGACGATGGCGTCGGACACCTGCGGGTACTTGACGCAGAAGGTGCCGCCGAAGCCGCAGCAGGTGTCGGCCTCTTCCATCTCCACCAGCGCCAGCCCCTCGACCGAGGCGAGCAGGGCGCGCGGCTGGCGCTCGACGCCCAGCTCGCGCAGGCCCGAGCAGCTGTCGTGATAGGTCACCGCGCCCTCATGGGCGGCCGCCACGGCGGTGACGCCGCGCACGTCCACGAGGAAGGAGACGAGCTCGAACACCTTGGCGCAGAAGCGGTCCACCCGGCCCATCCAGTCCGGGTCGCCGACGAACAATTCGGGATAGTGGACCTTGATCATTCCGGCGCAGGAGCCCGAGGGGGCGACCACGTAATCGAAGCTCTCGAAGCCGGCGATCACCTGCTCGGCGAGCGCGCGGGCGGTCGCGCGGTCGCCGGAATTGAAGGCCGGCTGGCCGCAGCAGGTCTGGCGCGGCACGTCCACCTCGCAGCCGGCATCCTCCAGCAGCTTGGCCGCGGCGAAGCCCACCGACGGCCGCAGCGTGTCCACGAGGCAGGTGCAGAACAGGCCGACGCGGGGCGCCTTGCCTGCGTCCGTCTCGGTCGGGGAAGCTGGATGCATGGGGACCTGGGACCTTTGAGGCCGGACCGGAGACACGCGCGGCGGCTGCGGCGCGGCAGACCGCTCCTTAGAACGATCCTATAGCACCGGAGGGCGGCCGGCGGAAAGCGAGCGGCGCCGCCGTCAGGGGGCGATCTCGATCACCGCGCCGGGCGCAAGGCGCGCCACCAGGCGCTTCAGGTCCGCCGGCCCGAGCGCCACGCAGCCCTCGGTGGGCCGCAAGCCAGGCCGCGCCGCGTGGATGAAAACCGCTGAGCCGTGGCCCGCGACGCGCGGGCGGGTGTTGTGGTCGAGCACCAGCACCAGGTCGTAGAGCGCGTCGCCGCGCCACAGGCGCTCGTGGGAGGTGGAAACCGGCAGCTTGACCGGTCGGTTGTAGCGCCGGTCGGCGGGGTCGTCGCTCCAGCCGTCGTCGGGGCGGATGGCGGCGAGCGGCAGGCGCGTCTTGGGCCGCGCCATGCGGTCGGGCCGGTAGAGCGCCCTCAGGATGCGATAGCGGCCGACCGGCGTGCGGCCGTCCCCCTCCCGCTTGCGCGCGCCCGGGCCGGCGCGGCCCAGCGCCACGGGAATGGCCCGCCCGCCGGCGATCAGCAGGCCGCGATGGCGCCCGCCCGGACGGCGGCGCACCTGGATACGGGAGATGCCCACAGGTGTTTCACCCTTCATGCCCCATCAATTTACCTGTAAAGCTCGCCGCGGGGGTCGAGAAATTTGCATGCCCGCGCCGGCATGCTGTACTTGCGCGATTCGCGCGCCCGAAAGGGCGCAGGAGGAGTGTCATGGCCAATGCCTGGAAGATCCTGGTGGTCGAGGACGACCCGGAGCTGCGCGACGCATTGGTCGAGCAGCTGACGCACCAGGAAGAGTTCGAGCCGGTCCAGGTCGAGACCGCCCAGGGTGCCATCGACGCCGCGCGGAACGGCGCCATCGACATCGTCATCATGGACGTGGGCCTGCCCGACATGGACGGCCGCGAGGCGGTGCGGCAGATGCGCCGCAACGGCTTCAAGGCGCCGATCCTGATGCTCACCGGCCACGACACCGACAGCGACACCATCATGGGTCTGGAGGCCGGGGCCAACGACTACATCGCCAAGCCGTTCCGCTTCGCGGTGCTGCTGGCGCGCCTCAGGGCCCAGATGCGCTCCCACGAGGCGAGCGAGGACGCGGTGTTCGCCATCGGCCCCTATTCCTTCCGGCCCGGCGCCAAGCTGCTGCTCACCGAGCGCGGCTCGAAGATCCGCCTGACCGAGAAGGAGACCGCGATCCTGCGCTATCTCTACCGCGCCGGGAAGACGCCGGTGCCGCGCGAGACCCTGCTCCAGGAGGTCTGGGGCTACAATTCCGGGGTCACCACCCACACGCTCGAGACCCACATCTACCGCCTGCGCCAGAAGATCGAGCCCGATCCCTCGAACCCCACGCTTCTCGCCACCCAGGCCGGGGGGTACAAGCTCGTCCCGTGAGCAGAGGCCGCCCGTGATGCCCGCCCGCCGAAAGACCATCCCTTGAGCCTGGAGACGGACATCGCCCTGCTTCGGCAGGTGCCCACCTTCGACATCCTGAACGGCGAGGCGCTGCGGATCCTTGCCATCAGCTCGGAGCAGAAGGTGCTGGCCGAGGGCGAGGTGCTGTTCAAGGCCGGCGACGCGGCCGATTGCGGCTATGTGCTGGCGTCGGGCCGGATCCAATTCGTCAAGGAGAAGCCGGACGCCGCGCCGGAGCTGCTGCACGAGGTGGGACCGGTGGCGCTGATCGGCGAGACCTCGCTGATCCTCGCCAACACGCGGCCCGCGACCGCGATCGCCGCCGCGCCGAGCGTCCTCATCCGGCTGTCGCGCTCCACCTTCGTGCGCACCCTCGAAGGCTTTCCGGACGTGGCGCAGCGCATGCGCAAGATGTTCGCCGACCGCCTGGAGGAGACCCTCAGCGCCCTCGGCGGCGTGGCCGAGCGGCTGGAGAGCGAGGGCCTCGGCCCGCGCCGGCGCTGAGGGGCTTCCCCTTCACCCGAAGGTCAGCGCCACCGGCACGTGGTCGGAGGGCTTGTCCCAGGCGCGCGCCTCCTTCAGCACCGTCATGGCGCGGGCATAAGGCGCGAGGCTGCGGCTCGCCCACACATGGTCGAGGCGGCGGCCGCGGTCGTTCACGGTCGGGTCGGGCGAGCGGTAGCTCCACCAGGTGAACAGCTTCTCGGCCGGCGGCACGATGTCCCGCATCACGTCCACCCAGGGTCCGGAGGCCTGGAAGGCGCCGAGCCGCTCCACCTCCACGGGCGTGTGGCTGACCACGGTGAGCAGCTGCCTGTGGCTCCACACGTCGGTCTCCAGCGGCGCGATGTTGAGGTCGCCCACCACCACCGCGTGGCGCCCGGCGTCGGCCGCGTCGGCGCGCAGGGCCGGCCACTGGGTGATCTCGTCCAGGAAGGCGAGCTTGTGGGCGAATTTGGGGTTCAGCTCCGGGTCCGGCACGTCGCCGCCGGCGGGCACGTAGAAATTGTGGATCGTCACCGGTTTGCCGAGCCCGGCCTCCGGCCCGAGCGTGACGCTCACATGGCGCGCATCGCCCTTGCCGCAGAACTCGCCCCGCGCGATGTCGAGGAAGGGATGGCGCGAGAAGGTCGCGACCCCGTGCCAGCCCTTCTGGCCGTTGAGCGCGATGTGGTCGAAGCCCATGTCGCGGATGGCGCCGAGCGGGAACTTGTCGTCCTGGCACTTGGTCTCCTGCAGGCACAGGACGTCCGGCTTCAGCCGCTCCACCACCGCGCGGACGATGGGAAGGCGGATGCGGACCGAATTGATGTTCCAGGTGCAGACGGTGAGGGACAAGGCGGCGGGCGGGTCTGATCGCGGGAGGGGGTCAAGGCTTAGCCCCGTCCCCGCCGCCGCGCAAGGCGGCGAGATGGCGCCAGGCGCGGCGCCGGCCGCCGTTCAGGCCGCGACGTGGAGCTGGTGCTCGCGGGCGATCTCCTCCTCCAGGATCTCCTCCACCTTGGCGAGCGCCGCCGGGCGCACGCCGGGCCGGCCGTAGAGCATGAATTCCAGATCCGGCAATGGCGCGCTGCAGAGGTCGCCCATCACCGCGAGCCCGGGCCGGAGCGCGCGGCGCGAGCGCACCGTCACCCCCATGCCCGCCCCCACCGCCGCCATCAGCCCGGGCAGGCTCGGGCTCGAGAAGGCGACGCGAGACGAGCGGCCGACGGCGCTGAGCGCGGCGATGGCGGCGCTGCGGCACACGCAGGGCTGCTCGAACAGCACCAGCGGCACCGGCGCGTCGCGGTCGAGCCGCAGGTGGCGGGCGGCGATCCACAGCATGGGCTCGCGCAGGAACCGGCGCGCCGGCAGATCGCTCTCCATCCGGAAGCCGACGCCCACGTCCAGCTCCTCGGCGCGCAGCTGATCCAGGATGGACGAGGTGGCGCACACCCGCACCGACACCGGCGCCTGCGGGAAGTGGGCGCTGATGCGGGTCAGGATGCGCTCCAGCACGTCCTCGCCCACGTCCTGGACGAAGCCGAGCCGCAGCGGCTGGGCGAAGGTGCCGTGCACGTGCTGCGCCAGCACCTGGTCGTTGAGGTCGAGCAGGCGCCGCGCGTCGTCGAGGAAGGCGCCGCCGCGCTGGGTCGGCACCACGGTGCGGCCCTTGCGCTCCAGCACCTGGAAGCCGAGCGCCGCGGCGAGGCGGTCCATCTGCAGGCTCACCGCCGACTGGGTGCGGCCCACGCGCCGCGCCGCCGCCGAGATGGAGCCGAGATCGGCCACCGCGAGGTAGCTGCGCACGAGGTCGAGGTCGAGATTGCGGATCATTTTATGAGTATTGCAAAATATTTCTATTCTTCAATTCAATTTTTCTGATGCGTTCCTGCGGCGTAGGAATGGGAGACGGCCGGCGGCGACGCCCCGGCCCCAACGGAGAGCCCACCATGCCGCTTCTCAACGTCACCTTGTCCGGCGCGCCGGACGACGCCCTGGCCCACGCCGTGGCGAGCCGCCTTGCCGCCCTCACCCGCGACATCCTCCACAAGGACCCGGCGGTGACCGCGGTCCAGATCGCGTTCGTGAGCGAGGCGCACTGGTTCACGGCCGGGCGCGCGCTCGCCGACAAGGGCACGCGCTCCTTCGCCCTCGACGTGATCGTCACCGATGGCACCAACACCAAGGACGAGAAGGCGGCCTATCTCGCGGCCGTGCACGCGGCCATGGGCCGGCTGGTCCCGGGCCTCGACGCGGAAAGCTACGTGCTGGTGCGGGAGGTGAAGGCCGACGCCTACGGCTATGGCGGGCGCACCCAGGAGGCACGCTATCAGGCATCGCGCCTCGCGGCGGGCGCGGCGGCGGCCTGAGCTCGCGGCCGGCGTCCGCTTGCGGCACTGCGCCCGGCGGCGCCCCCTCACCCCGCCCCTCGCCCTCCGGGAGCCCCGGCGCGCATTGGACAAACCCTCTCCCGGCGGGGAGAGGGAAGGGCGAGGAGGCAAGCGCGAGCGCGGGCGAGGGAGACGGCGCCTGCGGCACGCCGGCGCCGGCCGGCTCAGCTGAGGCGCCAGCGGCCCGCCCGACCCGCGGCTTCACTTGGCAGCGACGAGCGGCTCCAGGATCTTGTCCATCTCGGCCACCGAGAGCGCGCCGGAATAGACCTTGCCGTTGATGATGAAGCTCGGCGTCGCGTTCACGCCCAGCTCCTTGTTGGCGTAGAGCGCGCTCGCCTGCACCTTCTCCGCCAGCGCCTGATCGGTCAGGCACTTCTCGAATTCCTGCTGGCTCATGCCCGCCTGGCGCGCCACCTGGAGCAGGCCGGCGGCGGGGTCGTTGCCGAACGCCCAGACCTTCTGGGTCTCGAACAGGGTCGAGATCATGGGGAAGTATTTGTCGTCCGGCATGCAGCGCGCCAGCATGAAGGCGGCGGTGGCCACCGGCTCGAACGGGAGCTCGCGGAAGATGAAGCGCACCTTGCCGGTGTCGATGTACTTCTTCTTCAGCTCCGGGAAGGTGGTGGTGTGGAAGGCGGCGCAGTGGCTGCACGTCATGGAGGCGTATTCGATGATGGTCACCGGCGCGTTGGCCGCGCCGAGCGCCTTGACCGGCAGCGCGCTGGCGTCGGGCGCCATCACCTTGGCCAGGTCGACGGGACGCCCCTCCGCGGACTGGGCGGATGCGCCGCGCGGCGCGAGCGGCAGGCCGAGGCCGGCGGCGAGGGCGAGGGCGGCGGCGCCGGTGAGCAGGCGACGGCGGGTGAGCATCATCGGGCAGGTCTCCGGCAGGTCCGGGCACGCGGCGAAGGCGGGCGCCCCGTCCGGCCGGCCACCGGCCGCGGATCGGGAGGGGCGTTCCATCTGCGGCCTGGAGGCGAATTCAGCATGGTTCGGGAGCCGCTGTGTGCTCCGGGATGGGATGTTCGGCCTCTAGCATGGCGCATCCATGGCGGCAAACGCGGTGCCGATCACGGCTTGGTCAACGGCCGGGCCGGCCGATGCTCAGCCCCGCCGCTCGCGCCGCACCAGGGCGCCGAGCCGGGCGAGGGCGGCGGCGAGGTCCTCGTCCTCGAACCGCCCCATCTCGCCGCGCACCGCCGCGACCGCCTCGGCGGCGGGCGGCGGGGGAGCGGGCGCGCGGGCGGCGCGCGCCGGCACCGGACCCTGCCGGAGCGCGATGCGGCCGACGCAGCGCCAGCCGAAATAGGCGTTGATGCGCTCCAGCACCACCGGCGCGGCGTGCTGCATCTCGATGGCGTAGGGGCCTTCCACCCGCACCACCAAGGTGGCGGGCTCGGGCGGCGTGCCGTCGGGGCCGCGGCGCGGCCATTGCAGCTTAAGCGGCACCGAGCGCGGGCCGAGGTCCGGGCCGACGATCTCGTCCCAATTGGTGACCACCTCCACCACCGAGATGCCCGCTTTGCCGCACATCTCGGCGATGCCCGGCGCGACGAAGTCGGCGAGCGGGCGCGGGCCGCGGGAACGGCGGGGGGGCGGGCTCACAAGCTTGCGGCTCCTCGCGTGATGGGGCGCGGCGAGCTTACCGCAAATCGACGCGGCAAAGGAGCGCCGCGAAAGTTCCGGTGCGCGGCTTTGCCGTCATCCCCCGGCTTGTCCGGGGGATCCACCTCGCGGCCGGGCTGGCGTCCAGATCCCGCAGCACGGCGCAGGTGGGCCGGTGGATGCCCCGGACAAGCCGGGGCATGACGGGAGTGAACGTGACGATGACCGACGCGGGGGTTCCTGAGACCCCCTACCCCTGATCGCGCAGCAGGCGGCGGATCACCTTGCCGGTGGTGGTCAGCGGCAGCTCCTCGACGAAGGCGATCTCGCGCGGATATTCGTAGGCCGCAAGCCGGGTGCGCACGAACTCCTGGATCTCCGCCACCAGCGCCTCCCTTGGCGCGAAGCCCGGGCGCAGCACCACATAGGCCTTGACGATCTCGGTGCGCAGCGGATCCGGCTTGCCGATCGCGGCGGCGATCTGCACCGCGGGATGGCGCAGCAGCACGTCCTCGATCTCCGCCGGTCCGATGCGGTAGCCGGCCGAAGTGATGATGTCGTCGTCGCGGCCGAGGAAGTGGAAGTAGCCGTCCTCGTCCTGGCGCGCGAGGTCGCCGGTCAGCAGCCATTCCCCCGCATACTTGGCGGCGGTGTCCCGCGGCCGGTTCCAGTAGTTGAGGAACATCACCGGATCCGGCGCGCGCACCGCGATCTGGCCCATCACGCCCGGCGCGCAGGGTTGACCGTCGGCGTCGAGCACCGCCACCTGGTGGCCCGGCACCGCCTTGCCCGTGGCCCCGGCCCGGGCGACGCCGAGCGCGGCGTTGGAACCGATGACGTAGTTGCACTCGGTCTGGCCGTAGAATTCGTTCACCGCCACGCCCAGCGCCGCGCGGCCCCATTCGAAGGTCTCGGCCCCCAAGGCCTCGCCGGCGGAGCCGACGGTGCGCAGCTCGAAGCCGAAGCGTTCCTTGGGGCGCTCGACCGCGCGCATCATCTTGAGCGCGGTCGGCGGGATGAAGACGTTGCGCACGCCGGCAGCGGCGATCAGCGCGAAGGCGGCCTCGGGATCGAACCGGCCCGCGGGCTGCACCACCACCGGCACGCCCGAGGCGAGCGCCGGCAAAACGGTGTTGAGCAGGCCCCCCGCCCAGGCCCAGTCCGAGGGGGTCCACATGCGGTCGCCGGGCCGGGGGAAGAAGTCGTGGGTGAAGCCGACCCCGCTCACGTGCGGCAGCAGCACCCGGTGGCCATGCAGCGCGCCCTTGGGCTGGCCGGTGGTGCCGGAGGTGTAGATCATCAGCGCCGGATCGTCCGGGCCGGTGCCGGCGGCGTGCGGCCGGTCGCTGGCGGCGGCGAGGAGCTCGGCGAGGCCGTCCGCGCTGGCGCGCGGCCCGTCCACGCACACCACGAGGCGCAGGCGCTCGGGGCGGTCGGCGAGCTTGGCGAGCCCCGCGTCGTCGGTGACGAGCGCCTTGGCGCCGCTGTCCTCGAGCCGGTAGGCGATCGCCTCGACGCCGAACGCGCCGGCGAGCGGCACGGCGATGGCGCCGAGCTTGTAGACCGCGAAGTGGCTGGCCAGCACCTCCACCGACTGCGGCAGCAGGATCGCCACCCGGTCGCCGGCGGCGATCCCCTTCGCCGCCAGCGCATGGGCGAGCCGGTTGGAAAGCGCGGCCAGCGCGCCGTAGGACACCGCCTCCCACCCCTGCGCCGCCTGGCGGTAGAGCGCGGGGCGGGCGGGCTCGCGCGCCGCCCAGTCGTCGCAGGCGTGACGCGCCATGTTGTAGCGCTCGGGCAGACGCCAGCGGAAGGCGCGCACGAGACCGTCATAGTCGGCGACGTTCGGAAGCATCCCGATACCACCTCTCCCTCGGACGGGCGGCAGGCTATCCCCGGCGGCAGCGGCGGTCCACGGGATCGTTTGCCGACGCAGGCCGGCTTGGCGTGCGATCGGCCCATAGAGACGGCGAACCGCCCGGGCGGTTCGACCGGCGCCGATCCGGCTCAGCGCGCCGGCGGCGCGTCGGGGTCGGCGAGGATCAGCGCCCAGAAGACCTTGTACTTGGAGCCCGGCGCATTGGCGGTGGCGATGCCGATGCGGGTCATGCCCGGCGCCAGCATGTTCTTGTTGTGGGACGGGGAATCGCGCCAGCCGGAGAACGCCTCGGCGAGCGTGTGGTAGCCCGCGCCGACATTCTCCACCGCGCCTTTGGCGTCGTAGCCGGAGGCCTTCATGCGCGAGATGAAGTCGCGCCCGCCCACCGCATGGTCGAGCTTGTCGGCCTTGGCCATGGCGTTCGCCTGGTCCTGGGCGAGGCGCGAGAGCGCCGGGTCGACGCTGACCGCCGGCAGGCCGCGGGCGGTGCGGTAGTCGGAGAGCAGCGAGGCGGCGGCCGCCGCGTCCACCGGCCGGCCGGTCTGGGCGAGGTTCACGTAGAAGGCCGGCTGGGACAGGTCCTCGGTGGTCCCGCAGCCCGCCAGTGCGAGCGCGAGGACGAGGCAAAGGCCGGCAAGGGGGGCGCGCATGGCGGGTTCCGGAAAGGGTTCGCGGGCGGTCATCTGGCGCCGTCCGGGTTGAGGAAGGGTTAGCGCCGTCTCAGGCCGCCGGCGGCGGCGGGGGCGGGAGCGGCACCATGTCCGCCGGCGCGCGGGCGAGCGCCGCCCACGGCTGCGACGCGATCACCACGCCGGCCTTGCGGAACCTTGAGAGCAGCTGGAAGTGCAGGTCGCTCTTCACGGTCAGGCCGTAGTCCACGTTCGCCACCACGCAGCGCAGCTCGAACACCATGCCGGCATCGGCGAACTTCGACAGGAACACGCGCGGCGGCGGGCTCGGCAGCACCTGCGGATGGTCGCAGGCGCACGACACGAGGATGTCGCGCACCTCCTCCGGATCGGCGTCGAAGGTCACGGTCACGGTGACGATGATGCGGCCGGAGGTGTTGGAGTGCGTCCAGTTCTTCACCATGCCGGTGATGAGGTCGGTGTTGGGCACGATGACGGTGGCGCGCTCGAAGGTCTCGATCTCCGTGGAGCGCACGGAGATGCGCCGCACATAGCCCTCCTCGCCCTTCACGTTGATGGTGTCGCCCACCCGGATCGGCCGCTCGGCGAGCAGGATCAGGCCGGAGACGAAGTTCGAGACGATGGATTGCAGGCCGAAGCCGATACCCACCGAGAGCGCGCCGGCGACGATGGCGATGCTCTCGAGGTTGATGCCGAGCTCGCCCACCGCGACCATGATGGCGATGATCACGCCCACATAGCCGAGGATGGTGGCGATGGAGGACTGGAGCGAGGGCTCGAGCCTTGTGCGCGGCAGGATCGCGCTGGCCACCCAGCGCTGCAGCCCGCGCGCCAGCACCAGGCCCACCAGCAGCAGCCCCACCGCCGAGAGCACGCTCCACAAGGTGATGGTGGAATTGCCGATGCGCACCCCGAACGAGACGCGCTCCACCGTGTCCATCACGTCGGCGGTGGAGGTGCCCCAGCTGCCGGCGATCAGGAACGCGGCCACCACGAACAGCAGCAGCTTCAGCAGGCCCGCCACGAGGATGCCGATGAGCTCCAGGCTCTCCGGCCTGAGGCCGAGGGTGGTGGACATGGCGCGCGAGCGCCGGGTGCCGGGGACCAGGCCCTCGGTGAAGAAGGCATCGATCAGGCCGTAGAGCACGTAGAGCCCGCCGAGCACGGCGGTGGCGATCACGAGGCGGGCGGCGATGAAGGCGGCGAAGCTCACATAGCCCGCCACCAGCGCGCCGATGAGGAAGGCCACCACGAGCCAGGCGAGGAAGCGCACCCAGGCGAGCCGGGCCGCGCCGGCAACGGTCTCGCCGGCCGCGTCCGCCGGGGCGCCGTCGGCGGGCGCGTCTGCCTCGGCCTTGCCGAGATTGATCAGGAACCGCGCGATGAAGGCGCCGATCAGCAGCGCCATGACCGCGCTGGTCACCACGGTGAGGCCCACGGGCGCGAACAATGCGCGGTGCGTCGCATTCAGGAACGCGGCGATGGAGAGCGTCCACACCGCGAACGAGAAGTAGTGGAAGGCGAAGCCGGCGGCCCGGTCGCTGAGCCCGGGCAGGCGCCGCCACGGCTCGTTGGGGGCAAGCAGCGCGCGGGCGACGCCGGTGCCGATGGCCTTGATGAACACCGCCACGGTGAGGCCGCGCACCAGTTCCTCGGCGCGCGGCGGGATCACGTCGAAGCCGTTGGCGAATGCCACCGCGGCAATGGTGGCGAGCGGCGCCACCAGGGCCTCGAGGCAGAACACCTTGATCGCCTCGCGCGCCGCCCTGAGGCGCGAGAAGCGCTCGCCCCCCGGCGGCGGCGGGGTGCGCAGGCGCGCCCGCGCAAAGCGGCCGAACGCCACCACCAGGACGGCGATGGCGAACGCGCCGAGCGCGATGCCGGCCACCGCGAGCCGTCCCTGGCGCTGGGTCGCGAAGGCGCCCCAGTCGGTGGCGAGGAAGCCGAGCGCGCGCCATTCCCCCGCAAGGCCCGCGAAGGCCCCGGTCCACAGCGCCGGATCGAGCACCGAGACCGAACGTTCGAACAATTGCCCGGTGAACAGCGCCCGGCGACGGCCAGCGATGCGCTCGGCGATCTCGTCGGCGCGGCCGACCAGGGCCCGGTTCTGCTTGAGCGCGGCGTCGAGCTCGGCGGACAGGCGCTGGAACCGCTCGCGGTCGACGCTCGCGGCCGGGTCCTCCGGCGCGGCGCCCTCGGCCGGCTTGGGGCCGAGCTCCTCGAGCCGCGCCTTGGCGGCGGCGAGGCGGGGGCCGATCTCCTCCGCCCGCGCCAGCAGCTCGCGCCGCAGCGGGTCGAGCCGCCGGCGCAGATCGTCGAGGTCGGCGTTGCGCAGGCCCTCGACCGCGAGCGCAGCCTCGATGCTGTCGAGGCCGGCGCGGCCGGCTTCCATCTTCTCGCGCGCCGCCAGCACCGCCGCGTCGGGCGGGAAGGTGGGCTTCTTCGCCACCGCCGGCGCGGGCGCGGCGCTGGTGGCGGGCGGCTGGCCCTGCGCCTGCCCCTGTGCTTGCCCCTGCCCCTCCCCGTGGCCCGGGGCGCCGCCGGCCTGGGCCGGCGGCGCGGCCGGCGCCTGGCCCTGGGCCGGCGCGGCCGATTGCGCGCCGGCGCCGGGCGGCGACACGGACAAACCGAGGAACAAGGCGGCGGCAAGCACCGCCGCGGACGTCAGAAGGCGCATGAACTGATCTCCGGGCGGAGTTCCTGTCGCGCGAAGGCGGCATCCTCAAGGCGACGCGGCGCGAAAGCGCGTGCCCCTCCCCAAGCGGACCCCGCACGGAGTCCGAATGGAGCCCGGTCTGATTTTGCTGGCGTCCGAGGCCCGCTTGCCGCTAATTCGGTCCCTTTCCAGGGCCGGAGGTGGCCGCGGCCCGTCCCGATCGGACGGCACGCCGTCCGATCGGCAAAACCGGCTCCGATGGACGAGGATGCTCTTGATGTTGCCCGGCTCCGGCGTCAAGCCCGCTCTCCCGCTCGACCCCACCGATCCGGTGGCGCTCGCCCAGGCGCTGATCCGCGCCCCCTCGGTGACGCCCGACGCCGGGGAGGCCTTGGCGCTGGTGGAGGCAATCCTATCAGCAGCGGGATACCGCGTTGAGCGGCTCGACTTTTCCGACCATGGCCCGCGCGTCGTCAACCTCTACGCCCGTATCGGCGCGGCGGGGCCGAACCTGTGCTTCGCCGGCCATGTGGACGTGGTGCCGCCCGGGGAGCCCGGCGAATGGACCCGCGGCCCGTTTTCCGGCGACGTGGCGGACGGACTCCTTTATGGCCGCGGCGCGGTGGACATGAAGGGCGCGGTGGCCGCCGCCATCGCCGCCGCTTTGCGCCACGGCCGGCCGGCCACGGGCTCGCTCTCCTTCCTCCTCACCGGCGACGAGGAAGGCCCGGCGCTCGACGGCACCGTGCGGGTGGTCGAGGCGCTCAAGGCGCGCGGCGAGCGCGTCGACGCCTGCATCCTCGGCGAGCCCACCAACCCGGAGGCCCTGGGCGACGCCTTCAAGATCGGCCGGCGCGGCTCGCTCTCCGGCATCCTCACGGTGGAGGGCCGGCAGGGGCACGTGGCCTATCCCCACCTTGCGGACAATCCCATCCCCCGCCTGCTGGCGCTCCTCGCCGCGCTCACCGCCGACCCGCTCGACCGGGGCTCGGATTTCTTCCCGCCCTCGAACCTCGAAGTGATCTCGGTGGACGTGGGCAATCCGGTGTTCAACGTCATCCCGGCGAAGGCGGAGGCGCGCTTCAATGTGCGCTTCAACGACCATTTCACCCTGGCGAGCCTCGAGGCCGAGATCCGCCGCCGGCTCGACGCCACCGGCCTTGCCCACCATCTCGCCTTCCGGCCGGGGCCGAGCGAGAGCTTCCGCACCGAGCCCGGCCCGTTCGTCGACCTGGTACGCGACGCGGTCCAGGCGGTGACGGGGCGGGTGCCGGAAGCCTCCACCTCGGGCGGCTCGTCGGACGCGCGCTTCATCAAGGACCTGTGCCCGGTGATCGAGTTCGGCCTCGTGGGCCGCACCATGCATCAGGTGGACGAGGCGAGCCCGCTCGCCGACATCGCGGCGCTCACCGCCGTCTATGAGCGCATCATCGCGCGCTATTTTTCCGCCTGACCCGGCCTTCGAGAGCAGTCCCATGATCGAGAACGAGATTTCGAGCCGCATCGCGGTGGCGGGACGCGACATCGCGGTGCGCGCGGTGCCGGGGCGGGCGCCCGGCGTGCTGTGGCTCGGCGGCTTCAAGTCCGACATGACCGGCACCAAGGCGGAGCACCTCGCCCGCTGGGCGGCGGCGCGCGGCTCGGCCTATGTGCGCTTCGACTATTCCGGCCACGGCGCCTCGAGCGGACGGTTCGAGGACGGCACGATCTCGCAATGGCTGGAGGACACGCTCGCGGTGTTCGAGCGCGCGACCACGGGCCCGCAGATCCTGGTGGGCTCCTCCATGGGCGGGTGGATGGCGCTGCTGCTCGCCCGCGCGCTGGCGGCGCGCGGCGACGGGCGCCTCAAGGCGCTGGTGCTCATCGCCCCGGCGCCGGATTTCACCGAGGCCCTCATGTGGGACCGCTTCCCGCCGCCGGTGCGCGAACAGATCGAGCGCACCGGGCGGTTCCTGAAGCCCAGCCTCTATGGCGAGGACCCCTACGTCATCACCAAAGAGCTGATCGAGGACGGCCGGCGCCACCTGCTGCTGGGCGCCCCGTTCGCGGTGGGCTGCCCGGTGCGGATCCAGCAGGGCGCCGTGGACGAGGACGTGCCATGGGCGCACGCCATGCGCCTCGTCTCCTGCCTCGCCGAGGACGACGTGGTGTTCGCGCTGGTCAAGGACGGCGACCACCGCCTCTCGCGCCCGGAGGATCTCGAGCGCCTCACCGCCGCGCTGGAGGAGTTCGCTTAAGGATCAGGCCCGCGCCGCGCGGGCCGGGAAGGCCGGCATGCGGGCGATGATGAGGCGGTAGGGAACGAGGAAGACGCCCACCATGGCGAGCTTCACGGCGTAATCGACCACCGCCCAATTGGTCCAGGGCAGATCGGTGCCGGCGAAGGCGAGGGAAAAGAAGAGCGCCGTGTCGAGCGCCGAGGAGACCACCCCGGAGGCCAGCGGCGGCAGCCACCAGGCGCGGGCACGCAGACGGTCGAACACGGTGGCGTCGAGCAGCTGGGCGGCAAGGAAGGCGGTGCCCGAGGCGAGCGCGATGCGCGGCGTCGCGAGCAGCGCGGACAGCGCCACCGCCAGCGCGAAGCCGGCATAGATCACCCGGCGGGTCTTGTTCAGGCCCAGGCGCCGGTTGGACAGATCGTTCACCAGGAAGGTGAAGGGATAGGTGAAGGCGCCGAAGGTGAGCCAGTCCTCAAGCCCGAACGGCGTGAAGGGGTGCTGCACCAATATGTTGGCGGCGAGCACCGTGGCGCACATGGCAAAAACCGCGAGCGCGAACGCCCGCGGTTCGGAATTTGGGCCCATCGAAGCGCGTCAGGCCGCCGGAGCGGCCACGGCCTTGACGATCAGGCGCTTGAATTCGAGGGCGCGGGGCGACAGTTCCTCGTCGCGGGCCTTCCTGAGGAAGGCGTCGAGGCCGCCGCGGTGATCCACGCTCTTGAGCGCGTTGGCGCTCACCCGGAGGCGGATGGTGCGCTTCAGCGTCTCGCTCTCCAGCGTGACGTTGCACAGGTTCGGGAGGAACCGGCGCTTGGTCTTGTGGTTCGAGTGGCTCACCGTGTGGCCGCTCAGAACCCCCTTGCCGGTCAGGTCGCACCGCCGGGACATGGCGAAAGTCCTTCTTAAGTCTTGTCACGCGGGGAACGCCGGTCGGGGCCGCATCGGCCCTTCGGCACTCACCCGCTTTGTCGGGAAGCGGCTCGTATAGGGGGAGAGGCGTTCTGCGTCAAGGTGCGCGCGGGACTTATCACCCCCATGGCGCGCCGCTATGAGTGCAGCGCTAAGCCCAAGCTCGACACCACCGTCGGGATCCCCCATGACGATCGCAAGCGGGCTGCTCGCCGCCGTCCTGTCCATGGGCAACGCTGTTCTGCGCGGGCGAGGCGAGCGCGCAGGGCAGGTTCATCGTCAACCAGCTCTCGGGCAAATGCATCGACGCGCCCGGCGCCGCGACCGCGGCCAATGGCGCGCGCCTGCAGCTTGCGCCGTGCGAGGTTGCCGGCGGTCCGTCCGACCAGTGCTGGCGCTAAAATTGGCGCCGGTCTGCGGCCTCAGCCGGGCATCAGCGCGCCGCGCGCCCGCTGCGCCGCCTCGACGATGAAGTCCGCCGCCACCCGGATGCGCGCGAGCTCCCGGGTGTCGGGGTGGGTGAGCAGCCAGAAGGTGCGCGTCAGGCCCACCTCGTCGTGCAGCACCGGGACGAGGTCGTCCGGCCCGTCGCCGCGGTAGAGATCGGCGATGAAGGCGTGCAGGACGCACACGCCCGCCCCGGCCCGCGTCGCCATGAGCTGGGCGGCGACGCCGGAGCTCTTCAGCCGCACGCGGATGTCCTTGGCCACCAGCGGCACATAGTTCAGCTTGGGGTCGTAGATGAGGTCGTCGACATAGCCGATGAAGTCGTGGTGCGCCAGCGCGGCGCGGCTCTCGATCGGCCCGTGCCGGTCGAGATAGGCGCGCGAGGCATAGAGCTTGAGGCCGTAGTCGGCGAGCTTGCGGGCATGCACGCGCCCCTCCTTCGGCCGGCTCACCGAGATGGCGATGTCGGCCTCGCGCTTCGAGAGCGAGAACACGCGCGGCATGGGCAGGAGCTGGAGTTCCAGACCCGGATGGAGCGCCGCCAGCGCGCCGATGCGCGGGGCGAGAAAATAGCTGCCGAAGCCGTCCGGGGCGCCGATCCGCACCGTGCCCGACACGCCCCGGTCGGACCCCGCGATCTGGGCCTGCGCGCCCAACGCGATGCTCTCCATGGCCTCGGCCGAGGTGAGCAGCCGCTCGCCGGCGGCGGTGAGCGCGTAGCCCCCCGGCAGGCGGTCGAACAGCTTGGCGCCGAGCGCGCCCTCCAGCGCGCCGATGCGCCGCGACACCGTCGAGTGCTCCACCTCGAGCCGCGAGGCCGCCACCGTGAGCCGCCCGGCCCGCGCCACCGCCAGGAAGAAGCGCAGGTCCGACCAATCGAAATCCGACGCGCGCACCACGTTGCCTCCTCGATTCATGCACAGCGAAGGTGCAAGAATTGCCGTAGATGTGCACAAAAGGATAGGGCATTGTGCCGGCCAAGAACGCTGCCGCCCAAGGCCCGCAGGCCGCGGCAGCCGGAAACGCTTTTCCCTGGAAGGACATCGCATCATGCGCGAGATCGGCCATTTCATCGGCGGCAAGCACGTGCCCGGCACGTCGGGCCGCCACGCGGACGTGTGGCAGCCCATGACCGGCGAGGTGATCGCCCACGTGGCGCTCGCCTCCAAGGACGAGCTGGCCGCCGCGGTCGCCAACGCCAAGGCCGCCCAGCCGGCCTGGGCCGCCACCAACCCGCAGCGCCGCGCCCGTGTGCTGATGAAGTTCCTGGAGCTGGTGCACCGCGACTACGACCAGCTCGCCGAGCTGCTCGCCCGCGAGCACGGCAAGACCGTCCCCGACGCCCGCGGCGACATCCAGCGCGGCCTCGAGGTGGTCGAGTTCGCCATCGGCATCCCGCACCTCATGAAGGGCGAGTACACCGACGGCGCCGGGCCGGGCATCGACATCTATTCCATGCGCCAGCCGCTCGGCGTCGTGGCCGGCATCACGCCGTTCAACTTCCCCGCCATGATCCCCATGTGGAAGTTCGGCCCCGCCATCGCCTGCGGCAACGCCTTCATCCTGAAGCCGTCCGAGCGCGATCCCGGGGTGCCCATGCACCTCGCCGAACTGATGCTGGAGGCGGGCCTGCCGCCCGGCATCCTCAACGTGGTGAACGGCGACAAGGAGGCGGTGGACGCCATCCTCGACGACCCGGACATCCAGGCGGTGGGCTTCGTCGGCTCGTCCGCCATCGCCCAGTACATCTATGCCCGCGGCGCCGCGAACGGAAAGCGCGTGCAGGGCTTCGGCGGCGCCAAGAACCACATGGTCATCATGCCCGACGCGGACATGGACCAGGCGGTGGACGCCCTCATCGGCGCCGGCTACGGCTCCGCCGGCGAGCGCTGCATGGCGATCTCGGTGGCCGTGCCGGTGGGCGAGAAGGCCGCCGAAGCGCTCATGGACAAGCTGGTCCCGCGCGTCGAGAGCCTGAAGATCGGCCCCTCCACGGATGGCTCCGCCGACTTCGGCCCCCTCGTCACCCGCGAGGCGGTGGACCGGGTGAAGGGCTATGTGGATCTGGGCATAAAGGAGGGCGCCAAGCTCGTGGTGGACGGCCGCGGCTTCAAGCTCCAGGGCTATGAGAACGGCTTCTACATGGGCGGCTGCCTGTTCGACCATGTGACGAGCGACATGCGCATCTACAAGGAGGAGATCTTCGGACCGGTCCTCTCCGTGGTGCGCGCGCCCGACTACAAGGAGGCCCTGCGCCTCGCCAACGACCATGAATATGGCAACGGCGTCGCCATCTTCACCCGCGACGGCGATGCCGCCCGCGACTTCGCCTCCAAGGTTCAGGTGGGCATGGTGGGCATCAACGTGCCGATCCCGGTGCCGCTCGCCTACCACACCTTCGGCGGCTGGAAGCGCTCCGGCTTCGGCGACCTGAACCAGCACGGCCCCGACGGCGTGCGCTTCTACACCAAGACCAAAACCGTCACCTCCCGCTGGCCCTCGGGCATCAAGGACGGCGCGGACTTCGTCATCCCCACCATGGGCTGAGGACGGCGGGCCGCTTCAGCCATCCGCAAGATTGTGCTATCATTTTTGATAGCACAATCTTCGGCAGGAGCGGGCCATGGCCCAGATACTGGTGCGCAACATTCCCGACGAGACCCTCAACGTCTACCGGGAGCGGGCGAAGCGGAACGGCATCTCGCTGGAGCAGGAGATCCGCAATCTGCTGGAAAAGAACCGGCCGTTCACGCCGGAGGAGCGCGTGGCGATTTCGGAGTATTTTCACTCCAAGACGCTGAAGGTCTCCCCGCAGCTGACCCTGGACGAAATCCGCGAAGGCCTTGAATGAGCGAAGCGGTCGTCGTCGACGCCAGTATCGCGGTGAAGTGGTTCGTCAAAGAGGACGACGCGCAGGACGCGTTCCGCTTGCTGAAAGGCGCCAAGGAAATACGAGCGCCGCAGCTTCTTTTTGGGGAGGTTGCCAATGCCTTGTGGAAGAAGGTCCGCCGGGGAGACCTCACGCCGGATGTCGGGGTTGGCGCGCTCGAAGTCCTGCCCGGCTATATCTCGACCGTCATCGTGGCAGAGGACTTGATGGGTCGCGCGCTCCGCCTGGCGTGCGCGGTCCATCATCCCGTTTACGACTGCCTCTATGTGGAAGGCGCCCGTCACGTCGAACTCCCGCTCGTCACCGCCGACGCCCGCCTCATCCGCAAATTCTCCTCATCGCCCTACGCCTCCTTCATCCTCCCTTTGTCCGACTGGCGCCCCTGACCATGTTCACGCTGAACGAAGACCAGATGGCCATCCGCGACATGGCGCGCGATTTCGCCAATGAGCAGCTCGCGCCCTACGCCGTGGAATGGGACGAGAAGAAACACTTTCCCAAGGCCGCCCTGCGCGCCGCCGCGGCGCTCGGCATGGGCGGCATCTATGTGCGCGAGGACGTGGGCGGCTCGGGCCTGTCGCGGCTCGACGCGGCGCTCATCTTCGAGGCCCTCGCCACCGCCTGCCCCGGCACCTCGGCGTATCTGTCGATCCACAACATGTCGACCTGGATGATCGACCGCTTCGGCGACGACGCCCAGCGCCGGAAATGGGTGCCGCGCCTCGCGAGCATGGAGCATTTCGCCTCCTATTGCCTCACCGAGCCGGCCGCCGGCTCGGACGCGGCGGCGCTGAAGACCAAGGCGGTGCGCGACGGCGACTTCTACGTGGTCGACGGCCAGAAGCAGTTCATCTCGGGCGCCGGCGAGACCGACATCTACGTGGTGATGGTGCGCACCGGCGCCGAGGGGCCGAAGGGCATCTCCACTTTGGTGATCGAGGCGGGCACGCCGGGCCTCTCCTTCGGCGCCAACGAGAAGAAGATGGGCTGGAACGTGCAGCCCACCCGCGCCGTGATCTTCGAGGGCCTGCGCGTGCCGGTGGAAAACCGCATCGGCGAAGAGGGCGAGGGCTTCAAGATCGCCATGGCCGGGCTGGACGGCGGGCGGCTCAATATCGGTGCCTGCTCGCTCGGCGGGGCGCAGGGGGCGCTGGAGAAGACGCTCTCCTACATGCGCGAGCGCCGGGCCTTCGGCAAGCGGCTCGACGAGTTCCAGGCGCTGCAGTTCCGCCTCGCCGACATGGCGATCGAGCTCGAGGCCGCGCGCACCTTCCTGTGGCGCGCCGCGAGCGCGCTCGACGCCAAGGCGCCCGATGCCACCCAGCTGTGCGCCATGGCCAAGCGCGTCGCCACCGACCGCGGCTTCGAGGTGGCCAACGAGGCGCTGCAATTGCACGGCGGCTACGGCTACCTGTCCGACTACGGCATCGAGAAGATCGTGCGCGACCTCAGGGTCCACCAGATCCTCGAAGGCACCAACGAGATCATGCGCCTCATCGTCTCCCGCGCGCTGATCGCGCAGGGGAACTAGAAAAATCCCCCTCTCCCCCTCGAGGTCGGCTCGAGCCGACTTCGATCCCGGTTGTGGCCGAACCCGGCAACAGCCGGGTTCGGTGGGAGAGGGGAGCATCCGGCAGGGAGGGAACCATCATGGCCACCATCGCATTCATCGGCCTCGGCAACATGGGCGGCCCCATGGCGTCGAACCTCATCAAGGCGGGGCACGAGGTGATCGGCTTCGACCTCTCCGCCGCCGCCGTGGAGGGCGCCAAGGCGCGCGGCATCGCCGTCGCGGCGGGCGCGAAGGAGGCGGTGGCGCAGGCGGACGTGGTGGTCACCATGCTGCCCTCCGGCAAGCACGTGGTCGGCGCCACCACCGGGCCGGACGGGCTGCTCGCCGCGGCCAAGCCGGGCGCCCTGTTCATCGACAGCTCCACCATCGACGTCGCCTCCGCCCGCACCTTCCACGAGGCGGCGCACGCGGCCGGCCACCCGAGCGTGGACGCGCCGGTCTCCGGCGGCGTCGGCGGCGCGGAGGGGGCGACGCTGACCTTCATGGTGGGCGGCACGGACGAAGCGTTCGGCGCGGCGAAGCCCCTGCTGGAGGCCATGGGCAAGAGAATCGTGCATTGCGGCGGCGCCGGCGCCGGCCAGGCGGCGAAGATCTGCAACAACATGATCCTCGGCATCTCGATGATCGCGGTGTCGGAGGCGTTCGTGCTGGGCGAGAAGCTCGGCCTCTCGCACCAGGCGCTGTTCGACGTCGCCTCCACCTCCTCGGGCCAGTGCTGGTCGCTCACCACCTATTGCCCGGTGCCCGGCCCGGTGCCCACCAGCCCCGCCAACCGCGACTACGTGCCCGGCTTCGCGGCCGCCCTGATGCTGAAGGACCTGAAGCTCTCCCAGGAGGCGGCCGAGACCGCGGGCGCCGCCACCGCGCTCGGCGCGGCGGCCACCGCCCTCTACACGGCGTTTGCCGCCGAGGGGAACGAGGGCAAGGACTTCTCCGGCATCATCGAGTGGGTGCGCAACCGCGACGACACCTGAGCGGATCCGGCGTCGCGGACGGGCGATCGCAAATGCGGGACCCTGTCCCCCGGCCGGGCCGGGGCACAGGGCGCAGGAGGCTTCAGACGGGCGGGGGACCGAACCGGTTCGCCTCGCGCTCGGAAGGCTGCACCCACCAGAACAGCAGCAGGAGGAAGCCGAACAACGGCACGAAGATGATGAGGAACCACCAGCCGCTGCGGCCCACATCGTGCAGGCGCCGCACGGCGACGGCGAGCGACGGCAGGATCAGCGCCAGGTGCACGAGCCCGGGCAGCCAGCCCTCGGACGCGAAGATGAACCAGCCGCCCATGGAGGACGAGCCCACTTCGGTGATCGATCCGCCCAGCAGCATCCCGCTCACCACCACCGCGGCGATCTCGACCAGGATGGTGAACACCCAGAACCACCAGAACTCGCTGCGCGGCGCCCGCCCCGTGAAGGTGGCATACTTGCGCAAGCAGCTGCCGACCGCCTCCTGAAAGCCCATCGCCCCCTCCTTGTCCTGGTCGCCGCCGGGACGGGCCCGCGCGGCCGGGGCACCCGCCCCAAGCGGGGGTCAGGCTAGAGCGCGATCCGGGCCGATGGAAGCATCTCCTCAGCCGGATCGGGCTGTTTGGGAGGCGTGCATCCGTCGCCGCGCGATCCGCGTCTGCGCTGGCGCCGCGCGTCACGCCCACATACAATATCTGAAGTGTATGGATGAACGAATGCGCGCGGGTGTTCCGCCCATCCCGTGCAGGAAGACCGCGAATCGGGGGGCGAACATGCGCAATGTCCCGTCATGGATGCCGGCGCTCCACCCGGCCGGCGGCCCGGCCTATCTGCAGATCGTCGCCGCGCTCGAGGCCGCGCTCGCCCAGGGCGTCCTGCGCCCCGGCGACCGGCTGCCGCCCCAGCGGGCGCTCGCCAAGGGGCTCGGCGTCGATCTCGGCACCGTCACCCGGGCCTATGCCGAGGCGCACCGCCGGCATCTGCTGGACGGCGTGACCGGGCGCGGCTCCTTCGTCTCCGCCGCCGGCGAGCGGACCGCCGCGCCGGTCGACCTGTCCATGAACATCCCGCCCCCGCCGGCGGGCCTGCGGCTTGCCGACCTGCTCGCCGACGGCCTTTCCGGCGTCATCCGCCGCGCCAGCGCCGACATGCTGATGTCCTACCATGCCGGGCCGGGGGCGCTGGCGGAGCGGGCCGCCGCCGCGGCGTGGCTCGCGCCCGGCTTCGGGGCGCTCGATCCGGACCGGATCGTGGTCGCGCCCGGCGCCCAAGCGGGCCTTGCCGCGCTGCTCACCAGCCTCGCCCGGCCCGGCGACACCATCCTGTGCGAGGCGCTCACCTATCCCGGCCTGCGCAATGCGGCGGGCCAGCTCGGCCTGACCCTGGCGGGCGTCGCCGCCGACGCCGACGGCCCGTGTCCGGACGCGTTGGCGCAGGCGTGCCGCCGCCACCGGCCGAAGGCGTTCTACCTCGTCCCCACCATCGCCAACCCGACCGCGCGGACCCTCTCCGAGGCGCGCCGCCGCGCCCTGGCCGACACCGCGCGCGCCGAAGCCGTGCCGGTGATCGAGGACGACCCCTATTGGCGCCTCGCGGGCGACGCGCCGCCGCCGCTCGCCGCGCTCCGGCCGGAGGCGGCCTATCACCTCGCCACCCTGTCGAAGGCCCTGTCGCCGGGCCTGCGCACGGCGTTCCTGGTGGCGCCCTCGGTCGAGGCCGCGGGGCGCATGGCGCGGGCGCTGCGCGCGCTCAACCAGATGCCGGCGCCGCTGATGACCGCGCTCGTCACCGCCTGGATCCGCGACGGCTCCGCCGCGGCGCTGCTCGCCGGGGTGCGGCGCGAGGCGGCGGCGCGTCAGGAGGTGGCGCGCGCCATCCTGCCGGCGGAGGCGCAGGCCCATCCTTTTGGGCTGCATGTCTGGCTGCCCTTGCCGGAGCGCTGGGACCGGCTGCGGCTGGTGGAAGCGGCGCGGCGCGCCGGCCTCGGCCTCGCGCCGGCGGACGCCTTCCATGTGAGCGGGCCGGTGCCGGACGCGGTCCGGCTCTCGCTCGGCAGCGTGCCGGACAGGGCGCGCCTCGCCCGGGCGCTGACGCAGCTGGTGCGGGTGCTCGGCGCGCCGGCCGAACCCGCCTACGACGTGGTGTAGCGCCTCATTCGGCGGCGTCCGGCGTCACCAGCCGGCCCTCCTCGGCCTTGTGGACATACTGGCTCGCCACCAGCCATCCCTTGAGCGGCCGCAAGGGCGGGATACAGGTCGCGAGCAGCAGCGGCAGGGTGGTGACGAGGTGCACCCAATAGGGCGCGGAATAGGCCACCTCCAGCCAGATGGCGAACAGGGTCGAGGGCAGGCAGCCGAAGGTGATGACGAAGAAGGCCGGGCCGTCGGCCGGGTCGGCGAAGGCGAAATCGAGGCCGCACACCTCGCAGCGCGGGGCGAGCGTCAGGAAGCCCCGGAACAGATGCCCCTGGCCGCAGCGGGGGCAGCGCCCGCGGATCCCGGTGCGGAGGGGGGAGAGCGGCGGCCAGGGTCCGGATTGCATCATGATACCTTCTCCTCCGGCGCGACGGCCGGCCAAGGCGCCGCCGGGCGAGCGCGCGCGGCCGCGGCATGTTCCGTCTGTTCCCGGCACCGACCGGGCTGTTCCCGGACCATGTCCCATTCTTCGTCCCGGCATGAGCAACATGGTCGCGAACACATACACTTTCAATAATTGTATGGCATATTGTCTGCGACAGATCGTCGGGCGGGACCCTGGCCGTCCTCCCCGGCCGCACCGGCGCGCTGGCGCGCACCCGCCGACGGTGGGATGCTAAGGCGGCGCATCGGCGATGGTTCCCGCCCGCGGGTGACGCGCCGCCTCCAACCGGAGCTCCTGCGCCATCCGGCGCCAGGCCGGAGCCCCTCACATCGGGACCCGCGATGCTGCCCACCCTGCTCATCGCCGCTCTGGCGGCGGCCGGCGCCATCTTGGTGGCGCGGCGCTTCCGCGCCGCCCTCGCCAAGGCGCGCGCCGCGGTCGCGCGGGGCAGCACGGTGGCGGACCTGCCGAGCGGGCGGATCGAGTATGCCGTCGCGGGCGAAGGCCCGGCCTTGCTCTCCATCCATGGCGCCGGCGGCGGCTTCGACCAGGGCCTCGCCATCGCCGAAGGCCTCGTCGGCGACAGCGTGCGCACCATCGCGCCGTCGCGCTTCGGCTATCTGCGCACGCCGGTTCCCGAAGATGAGAGCGCGGCCGCGCAGGCGGACGCCCATGCCGCGCTGCTCGACCATCTCGGCGTCACCCGCGCCATCGTGCTCGGCCTGTCGGCGGGCGCGCGCTCGGCGGTGGAGTTCGCCTTGCGGCATCCCGCGAAGGTCGCCGCGCTCGTGCTCGTGGTGCCGGCGCTCCATGCGCCCGAAAGCCCGGTGGCGGTGGACCCGAGCCGGGGCAGCCGGCTGGCGTTCCGGGTGGTTGAGGCGGGCGGCGACTTCTTCTGGTGGGCGCTCAATGGGATCGCCCCGTCTCTGGTGGTGCGCTTCGTCGGCGTGCCGCCGGGGCTGCTGGATGCGGCAGGCGCGGCCGAGCGCGCGCGCATCCTGGCGACCTGCGCCGCCGTCTCGCCCTTGTGCGAGCGGGCCGCCGGCATCCGCATCGACAGCGCCTATGTGGCCCACGACCTGCCGTTCGCGCGCATCGCCGCGCCGACGCTGGTGATCTCGGCGCAGGACGACCATTTCAACACGCTGCCGGCCGCCCGCTGGGCGGCGGCGCGCATTCCCGGCGCCCGGCTCATGGTGCTCGAGAGCGGCGGGCACCTGCTGGTGGGGCGGCTCGACGCGGTGCGCGCGGAAACGCGCGCCTTCCTCGCCGGCGAAGGGCTGCTGGACGACCGGCCTCGGCAGGAAAAGCAGATGGTAGCAGCGGGCGGACTTGAACCGCCGACCTCCGGGTTATGAATCCGGCGCTCTCACCAACTGAGCTACGCTGCCACGGCGCAGGCCAAGGGCACCGCGCGAGAAGGCCCGCATATAGGGGAGCGGGCGATTGGCTGTCAAGGAACGCCAAGGGATTCCCACCGCCCCGCGGCACGGCGCCCGCCGGGCCGCGCGGCCGCGGTCAGAGCGGCCGCGGTCAGAGCGGCCGGCGCCGGATGCGCACCAGCTTGAAGAAGCCGACCGGGAACACCGGGCTCGTCTCCACCACCTCCATATCCGGGTGGCGCGCGGCCCAGGCCGTCAGGCGGCCGGCCTTGAAGGCGATGCTCCAGCCCACCCGCTTCACCAGCGGCGCCAGCGCCTGCTCGATGTGCATGGCCGGGCCCTCGTCGGCGCCGAGCTTGGAGGCGATGACGATCTCCCCGCCCGGCTTCAGCACCCGGCGCATCTCGTCGAGCGCGCCCTCCGGGTCCGGCACCAGGGTGATGACGAACGGCACCGTGACGGCGTCGAAGGTTGAGTCGGCGAAACCGAGCCGGCAGGCGTCCATGGCGCACAGCAGGCCGACCTGGTCGAGCCCGCGCTGCACCTTCTTCTCCACCGCCTTCTGCAGCATCTCGAACGACAGGTCGATGCCGGTGACGTCCGTTCCCTTGGGATAATAGGGCAGCACCAGCCCGGTGCCGACGCCCACCTCCAGAATCCGCGGGCCGGCGGCGGCGGCGGCGCGGGCCGCCCGGCGCTGGGCATCCGCCAGCAGCTTGACATAGACCTTGTCGTAGATCGGCGCCCATTTGGCATAAGCGCGCTTCTGGCCTTCGAGATCGTACTGGACCGCCATCCCCAATCCCCTCACGCCACCCGGGCGACCGAACCCGCCCCGCGCTCCGCGCCCATGATTGTGCCCCCGCCCAGCAGGCGGGCGGCGCCCGAACCGTGATCGTAAAGCACGCAAGCCTGCCCGGGGGCAACGCCCTCTTCGCCTACCGCCAGCTCCACCACCGGCAGGCCGCCGTAAAGCGCCAGCCGTCCCGGCGTCGGCGGGCGGGTTGAGCGCACCTTCACATGCACCTCCCGGCCCTCGGCGCAGGCGTCCTCGAACCGCCCGTCGCCGAGCCAGTTCACGTCGGCGATGCGGATGGTGCGCACGGCGAGCGCCGCGCGCGGACCCACCTTCACCTGCCGCAGAGCGGCATCGATGCCGACCACGTAGAGCGGCTCCGGCGTGGCGATGCCGAGGCCCTTCCTCTGGCCGATGGTGTAGTGCATCACGCCGCGATGGCGGCCGAGCACGCGCCCGTCGAGATGGACGATGTCGCCCGCCTCCGCCGCCTCCGGCCGCAGCCGCTCCACCACCTGGGTATAGTCGCCGCCGGGCACGAAGCAGATGTCCTGGCTGTCGGGCTTGTCCGCCACCTCGAGGCCGAAGCGCGCCGCGAGCGCGCGCACCTGCGGCTTGGTGAGCCCGCCGAGCGGAAAGCGCAGCCGGGCCAGCTGCGCGGCGGTGGTGGCATAAAGGAAATAGCTCTGGTCGCGCCCGTCCTCGGCGGCGCGGAACAGCGCGCGCCGGCCGTCCGGCAGCGCCCGGCTGGTCACGTAGTGGCCGGTGGCGAGCACCGTCGCGCCGAGCTCGCCGGCGGTCGACAGAAGGTCGCGGAACTTCACCGTGCGGTTGCAGTCGACGCAGGGGATCGGCGTCGCGCCCGAGGCATAGCTCGCGGCGAAGCGGTCGATCACCTCTTCCTTGAAGCGGCTCTCATAGTCGAGCACGTAATGGGGGATGCCGAGCCGGCGCGCCACCTCGCCGGCGTCGTAGATGTCCTGCCCGGCGCAGCAGGCCCCGGCGCGGTGGACCGCGGCGCCATGGTCGTAGAGCTGGAGCGTGACCCCCACCACGTCATAGCCGGCCTGGGCGAGCAGCGCCGCCACCACCGAGGAATCGACGCCGCCCGACATCGCCACCACCACGCGGGTTGAGGCGGGGTCGCCGTCGATGTCGAGGAAGGGCAGCTCAGTCACGGGCATGGGCCGGGTGGGGACAGGGAAGCGCACAAGAGCGCGTGGCACAATATAGGGTACGGGAGGGCCGGCGCAATTCGCCCGACACGACGACGGTGTCAGGACGCGGCTTCCGGTGTCGCACCGGCCGCGCCGCGGCGCCCGCCGCCGTTCCCCGGACACACGACGGCGCAGCCGGAGCGCCGATCCGGGGCCAGCGCAAGACTCCCGCGCAGAGAGCCTATTCGCAGCGCCGCATCGGTCGAGCCGCCTTCGGCGTACTCTTGCGCTGGGTCCCGGCTCTCCTCCCGCTCCGCTTCGCTGCGCTCCCGTCGGCCGGGACGCGGGGTGGTGACGTTCAGTCTGTGCGAGGGCAAGGGAAGCCTTGAAACCCCTCGCCGGTCAGGCGACGGCGCGCCCGCCGCCGTTCCCCGGACCAGCGACGGCGCAGCCGGAGCGCCGATCCGGGGTCCAGCGCAGGACTCCCGCGCAGCGGGCAATGCCTGGGGGCGTCGAGATTCAGAAGCGCCTGCGGCGGTCTCTGGCGCTGGGCCCCGGCGCGCATTCCGCTGACACGGCATGCGTCCGGGCGCGCGGGCGCAGACGGCCCCGGCCTCACGCCCGCGCGGCGCGGCGCGGGGCGTCCTCTTCGTCGGTGGCGCCCTCGAACACCGCCACCAGAGCGCGGCGGATCGCCGACTGGCGCGCCGCGCCGGTGATCTTCGCCCCCATGAGGTCGGTGACGTAGAACACGTCCACCGCCCGCTCGCCGAAGGTGGCGACATGGGCCGAGGCGATGTTGAGGTTGAGCCGCGAGAGCGTGGTGGTGAGCTCGAACAGGAGGCCGGGCCGGTCGAGGCCGGAGACCTCCACCACGGTGTGCCGGTTGGACCAGGAATTGTTCACCGTCACCTCGGGCTCCACCGAGAAGGTGCGCCGGCCCCTGGGCAGCTTGCGGCCGATCACCTCCGGCAGGCGCACGCTGCCGGCGAGCGCCTTCTCGATCGCGTCCTTCACCTTGTCGGCGCGGCGCTGCTCGTCCTCGTCGCGTTCGAAGGCACGGCGGATCGAGATGGTGTCGAGCGCGAGCCCGTCGGTGGTGGTGGAGATGTGGGCGTCGACGATGTTCGCCCCCGCCGAGGCGCAGGCCCCGGCGATCACCGAAAGCAGCTTGGGATGGTCGGGCGCCAGCACCATCAAGGTGGTGATGCCGCGCGTGCGGTCGAGCTCGCAATGCACCGCAAGGCTCTTGCCGGCCGCTTCGGTCGCGTCCACGAAGCGGGCGTGGATCAGCTTGGTGTCGAGGTCCACGCGCAGCCAATAGGGCGGATAATGGCGCGCTGCATAGGCCGCCACCTTCTCGTCGGGCCAGTCGGCGAGCGCATGGCGGAACTGGGCCTGCGCCGCGGCGACGCGCTTGCCGCGGTCGACCTCGGAGAAGCCGCCGGTGAGCACCGGCTCGGTCTCGTAATAGAGCGTGCGCAGCAGCTGCGCCTTCCAGCCGTTCCAGGTGCCGGGGCCCACGGCGCGGATGTCCGCCGTGGTGATGATGGTGAGCAGCTTCATGCGCTCGAGATTCTGCACCACGGCGGCGAAGTTCTCGATGGTCTTGCGGTCCGAGAGGTCGCGCGACTGGGCGACGGTGGACATCACGAGATGCTGCTCCACCAGCCAGGCGACCGTCTCGGTCTCCACCGCCGAGAGGCCGAAGCGCGGGCACAGGCGGCGCGCGATGCGGGCGCCGGCGATGGAATGGTCCTCGGGGCGGCCCTTGGCGATGTCGTGCAGCAGCAGCGCCACGTAGAGCAGCGCGCGGTTCTTCACGGTGGCCATCAGGTCGTTGGCGAGCCCGTTCTCGGGATTGGACTTGCGCTCGATCTCGGACAGGATGCCGATGCAGCGCAGCAGGTGCTCGTCCACCGTGTAGTGGTGATACATGTTGAACTGCATCATGGCGACCACCTTGCCGAACTCCGGCACGAAGCGCCCGAGCACGCCGGCCTCGTTCATGCGCCGCAGCACCGTCTCCGGCGCGTTGCGCGAGGACAGCACCTCCAGGAACAGGCGGTTGGCCTCCGGGTCATCGCGCAGCTCGGCGTCGATCAAGGCGAGCGAGCGGGCGGCGAGGCGCATGGCGTCGGGATGCAGCGCGAGGTCGCGCTTGTCGGCGATGTGGAACAGGCGGATCAGGTTCACCGGGTCGCGCCGGAACGCGTCCTCGTCCGCCACGTTGAGGCGGTCGTGGTCGACCATGAAGTCGGCGCTCTCCTTCAGCGCCACCGTGCGCGAACGGCCGGACAGACGCTGCACCATGCCCTTGAGGCCGGGGACCGGCTTGTCGTGGCGCTCCTCCAAGGCGGCGGAGAGGATCGCGGTGAGGTCGCCCACGTCCTTGGCCACCAGGAAATAGTGCTTCATGAAGCGTTCCACGTCCCGCTGGCCGGGATGCTCGGTATAGCCGAGGCGCTCGGCCATCTCCCGCTGCAGGTCGAAGGACAGGCGCTCCTCGGCGCGGCCGGTGAGGAAATGCAGGTGGCAGCGCACCGACCACAGGAAGTCCTCGCAGCGCGTGAAGAGCCGCGCCTCCTCGCGGGTGAACACCCCCTTCGCCACCAACTGGCCGGTGGCGCGCACGCGGTAGACGTATTTGGCGATCCAGAACAGCGTGTGGAGGTCCCTGAGGCCGCCTTTGCCGTCCTTCACGTTGGGCTCGACCAGGTAGCGCGACTGGCCGGCGCGGCGCAGGCGCTCCTCGCGCTCGGCCATCTTGGCGGCGACGAATTCGGCGGCGGTGCCCTCCACCACCTCCTTGTCGAAGCGCTTCTCGAGGTCGTCGAACAAGGTGCGGTCGCCCACCAGGAAGCGCGCCTCGAGGATCGAGGTGCGGATGGTGATGTCGGCGCGCGCCTGCCGCAGGCACTCGTCCACCGAGCGGGTGGCGTGGCCCACCTTCAGGCCCAGGTCCCACAGCATGTAGAGCATGGCCTCGGCGACGCTCTCGCCCCAGGCGGTCTGCTTGTAGGGCAGCACGAACAGGATGTCGGTGTCCGAGCCCGGCGCCAGCATGCCGCGCCCGTAGCCGCCCACGGCCGCCACCGCCATGCGCTCGGAGCGCGAGGGATTGTCCATGGGATAGAGCAGCGTGGTCGCCACCTCGAAGGCGGCCTGGATGACGGCGTCCTGGAGCGCCGACAGGCGCTGGGCGCAGCAGCGCCCGCAGCCCTCCTCCATGAGCAGCCGCTCGGCCTCGGCCTGGCCCTCGGCGAGCGCCCGCTTGAGGCGCGCCACCACCGCCTGGCGCAGCTCCAGGTCGCGGCCCTGATGGGCGCGGGCGAGGTCGAGGATCTCGGCCTTCAGCGCCTTGCCCTCGAAACGCTCGCCGATGGTCCTGGTCGCCCTCGGCGTGCGGGGGGCGGTGCTGTGCTGAACGGTCATGGCAAGAGTTATGCGCGAGATGGCGCAGGGCGTCGAGAGGCCGGGCGGATGGTCCTTTAAGGACTCCTGGCGCTGCATTGCAGCAATGCTGGACTGGTCCTCGGACACCGCCCATGCCGAGGCGGTTCATGCGCCTGCAGCGTCTTCACCCCGATCGCAGATCGGCCGCGTTCCGCGGCCCGGCGGACGCCTGCGGCAGACCGAGGAATGGCGCGATGTGGATCGGGAGGGGGACGTGCGCCTCAGCCGCGCCGAAGGCGCCGTCGCCTGAGCGCCAGCGTCAGCGCTTGCTGCCGCTGAGCCAGGCCAGAAGCGGGTTGGCCGGCGGCGGCGGGTTGGCGAGCTCGGCCACCACGATCATCTGCTTGACCTCGCCCCGCTTGAAGGCGGCGAGGAACTTCTCGTAGTCCTTGAACGAGACGCAGCCGTTGGAATCGCCGCGCGGCCCCAGCAGATAGGTGTGGGTGAGGATGCCGTCGCGCCCGAACATCTTGTCCCGGTCGACGGGATTCATGCGGATCGCCTCGACGCCGTGGAACAGCGATTCGCGCATCACCAGATTGTAGGTGTTGGGCGGGGTCGGGCCGACCATGCGCTTGGAGATGTGGCGCGGGTCGTCGAACATCTTGCCGTAGCCGGAATGCGCCTCGAGGCGCTCGCCGCTGGGCAAATACACGGTCTGGCCGACGATGTCATAGAGCGCGTAGCCGCTGCCCGGCTTCGGCAGGGGAACGTCTACCTTCTCCCAGGGCAGGTGATCCTTGTCGGCGTCGCGGTGGGCGAGGTCGGCATAAGTGTCGCGCTCGCGCGACAGCGGGTTCGGGGTCGGCAGCGGCGCGGCGACGCCGCCGGGCGGCACGACGCCGTTGGCCTGGCGGCCCGGATTGGCGGGCGGCAGCGGGGCGGGAATGGCGTTGCTGGTGACCACATTGGTGCTCGGCGCCTCGGCGGAGGAGGCAAAGCCGCGCGCGCCGGTCACCACGCCGGGCGCGAACATCCAATTGTCGCCCTGGACCAGGCTGCCCGCGGAGGGAATGCCGCCGTCAGTGCCGGGACGCGGGCCGGAATGGGTGCGCAGCACCACCGGGGGCGGGGCTGCGGGGGCCGGGGGGCCGGCCAGCTGCGGGGCCGGATGCGCGCCCGGACCCATGACCACCCAGAGGCTGCCGCCGACGACACCGGCCAGCGCCACGACGACACCGAGCCCCGCCAGCAGGGTCACGGGCGTGCGGCGCCGCGGCTCCTCATGGGGCTCATCGTAGAGGTCGTAGCCGGACTCGTCGTCCCAGTCGAAGTCGTAGGCCGTCATGGTCCTCGCTACTCGAAGCGGGAAGCCGAGCCCTGACGGGGCCGGACCGCCCTTGCCCGAAGCCGGCATGCCGGCTTCGAACCCACGAAGTGAGCCGCACCGGACCCGGTCCGGAGCCGACCCTCGCGCCAACCCCGCGAAGCAGTGCGGGATGCCACCGGGGCACCGCACGACAATAGAGAAGCCGGCGCCGATCTCAAGTCCGGCGTCCCGCCGCAGGCGGCGACGCCACGGGAAGGTGGGCGGTTTTTGCCCCCGAAGTGCTGGCGCGGCGCGGCGCGCACGACGGTTCCGCCGCTGCGCCAAGCCGCCGCTCTCCGCCGAGCATGCCCCACGGCGGTGAGCAAATCCTTAAGACGCCATGCACCAGAGCGGGATGGCGAGAAAATGGCCGGCGACCCACAGGCGGACCAGGGGGATCCGGCGGACGGGTTCCCGAGGCCGCACCCGTTCTAAGAGCCTGTTTGAAAATTCGAGCATTGGCGGCGCTGGGTTTCCCGGTCCTGCCCGGCCTCGTGCGGGGCATCCACGCCGGACCGTCTGCTCCACCGCCTGACAACCTGGCCCGGCCGACCCGCGTCGAGGGCCGGGACAAGCCCGGCCATGGCGCCGAGAAGGACCAAAGGGGGATACCAGCATCCGCCTGCGGCAATTTCCGAACGGGTTCTAGAGCTCCACCTTGGCCTCGAAGCCGCCGAAGATCATGCGGCGGCCGTCGACCGGCATGTCGGCCATGCTGGCCTTGATGCGCTCGTCCGCCATCACCTTCGCCATCACCGCGTCGCGGCTGGCGCGGTCGGCATAGACGATCCAGGAGAGCACCACGGTCTCGTCCTCCTTGGCCTTTACCGCGCGGGGGAAGGAGGTGAGCTCGCCATAGGGCACGTCCTCGGCCACGCACTCGACGAAGGCGAGGGCGCCATACTCTTTCCAGATCTCCCCCGCCATGCGGGCGAAGCCGAGATAGACGGTGAGCTTCTCCTTGGGTACCGGAACGACGAATCCATCCACGTACGACATGAGGCTTCTCCTTCGGCGCGGCGTCTTCGCCGCTCGCCCAAGGACGCGGCGCCCGGCGCCGCGCCGACACAAGCGGCGGAAAAACCGCGGCGGCGCTTAACCCGCCTTTATGGGCGCCGGGGCCAAGCTGCCGCGGGGGGATCGACCCGCGCCGGCGGTGGACGCCGGCGCCCGCATCTCACTTTCCGCCCATTTGGGTGGTGCAAGGGCGCAAAGCGGCCGGGCGCGGCGCAGTGGAGGTGGTGCCGATGGCGAAAGGCGGGCGCGGAGACGGGATGCGGCGCGAGCCGGTCCTCGGGCATGCCGGCGGCGAGCCCGGCGGGCTCGACATCCGCCTCGATCCGCGCGACCGCCCGGCCCCTGCCCCGGTCAAGCCCAAGCGGTCATCCGAGCGCCCGCCCGAACGCATCGCGCAGGTGGAGCCGCGGGGCCCGAAGCGCGCGACCAAGGAGGAGCGACCCAAGCAGGAGCGGCCGAAGCAGGAGCGGCTCCGGCCGGCGGAGCGCCGGGCCGAGCGCGGGCCCGGCCGGGGCGCCGGGCGCCGGCGCACGCCGCTGCTGTGGCGCGCGGTCAAGTGGGGCGCGCTGCTCGGGCTGTGGGCGCTGATCGCGGTGGCGGGCGTCGTCGCCTACGAGGCCTCCAAGCTGCCGCCCATGCACACTTTGATGGTGCCGAAGCGCCCGCCCACGGTCACCATCCTTAGCGCCGACGGCAAGACCCTGGCGACGCGCGGCGACATGGGCGGGGTCGCGGTGCCGATCCGCCAGTTGCCGCCATTCCTGCCCAAGGCCTTCGTCGCCATCGAGGACCAGCGATTCTACAGCCATTTCGGCCTCGACCCGGAAGGCCTCGCCCGCGCGCTCGTCACCAACATCACCTCGCGCCGGCTGCGCCAGGGCGGATCGACGCTGACCCAGCAGCTCGCCAAGAACCTGTTCCTGACCCAGGAGCGCACCGCCTCGCGCAAGATCCAGGAGCTGGTGCTGGCGCTGTGGCTGGAGGCGAAATTCTCCAAGGACGAGATCCTCGACCTCTATCTCAACCGGGTCTATTTCGGCGCCGGCGCCTATGGGGTCGAGGCCGCCGCCCAGCGCTATTTCGCCAAGTCGGCGCGCCAGGTGACCTTGGCCGAGGCGGCGATGCTGGCCGGGCTCGTCAACTCGCCCTCGCGCCTCGCGCCCACGCGCAACCTCAAGGGCGCGCAGGCGCGCGCCGCCTTGGTGCTCGCCGCCATGCGCGACCAGGGCATGATCACCAAGGACATGGCCCAGGCGGCGCTGGCCCGCCCGGCCCAGCTCGCCCGCCCCTCCGCCCCGGGCTCCAGCGGCTATGTGGCCGATTATGTGATGGAGCAGCTCGAATCGTTCGCCGGCGATGTCACCGGCGACGTCACCGTGCGCACCACCATCGAGCCCGCTTTGCAGCAGGCCGCCGAGCGGGCGCTGGAGGAGGCGCTGGCGAAGTCGGGCGGCAAATACGGCGTTGGCCAGGGCGCCCTCGTCGGCCTCGACACCGACGGCGCGGTCAAGGCGCTGGTGGGCGGACGCTCCTACGAGGACAGCCAGTTCAACCGCGCGGTGACCGCCAAGCGCCAGCCGGGATCGGCCTTCAAGCCGTTCATCTATCTCGCCGCTCTGGAGCGCGGCCTCACCCCCGACACGGTGCGCGACGACGCGCCGATCCAGCTCAAGGGCTGGCGGCCGGAGAATGCCAGCCATGAATACCGCGGACCGGTGACGCTCGAGACCGCGCTCGCTCTGTCGCTCAATACGGTCTCGGTGCGCCTCGCCCTGGAGGTGGGGCCGAAGGCGGTGGTGGACACCGCGCACCGGCTCGGCATCACCTCCACCCTCGCGCCGAACGCCTCGATCGCGCTCGGCACGTCGGAGGTGTCGGTGCTGGAGCTCGCCGGCGCCTATGTGCCGTTCGCGAACGGCGGCATCGGCGTCATCCCCCATGTGATCGACGAGGTGCGCGGCGCCGACGGCAAGGTGCTCTACCGGCGCAACACCTCCGGGCCGGGCCGGGTGCTCGATCCGGCCTATGCGGCGATGATGAACCGCATGCTGATCCAGACGCTGGCGACCGGAACCGCCCGGCGCGCCGATCTGCCCGGCTGGGAGGCGGCGGGCAAGACCGGCACCTCGCAGGATTACCGGGACGCCTGGTTCGTGGGCTACACGGCGCGCTACGTCACCGCGGTGTGGCTCGGCAACGACGATTCCTCGCCCACCAAGAAGGCCTCGGGCGCCAACATCCCGGTGGAGATCTGGAGCCGCTACATGAAGACGGCGCACCAGAACGTGCCGGTGGCGGAGCTGCCCGGGGGCCTGCGGTCCGCCGGCTTCGGCGGCATCGGCTACGGCCAGCCCGGCGGCAGCTTCCTGCCGCCCGACGGCGTGCCGGACGACCGCCCGCCCGCGGTGGTGGGGCAGATGCCGCAGCGCCCGGCGCCGCAGGAGCCCATGACCCTCGACCGCTGGTTCGTGGAGACCTTTCTCGGCGGCGGGCGGCGCTGACGCGCCGTGCGGGCGGCGCAGGGCGCTTGCGCCGGCCCCTGCGCTCGGGAATAAGCGGGGCATGACCACGCGTCCCAAGAGCACCGACAAGAGACCCGACCCGGCGGCTGCCGGCACCGCCGCGACCCCGCCCGCGGCCGGCGCCGCATCGGACGCCGCGCGGACCGCGGCAGCGGAGGCGGCGCTCCTCGAGCGGGGGCGGCTGATGTTCGCCGCCGAATGGGACTTCGTCTGCGCGGCGCCCACCATCGAGACCCTGCCGCCCATGCAGGGCCTGGAGATCGCGCTCGCCGGCCGCTCGAACGTGGGCAAGTCCTCGCTGGTCAACGCGCTCACCGGCCGGAAGGCGCTGGCGCGCACCTCGGTGACGCCGGGGCGCACGCAGGAGCTGATCTTCTTCCGCGCCGGGCCGGACCTGACCCTGGTCGACATGCCGGGCTACGGCTTCGCCAAGGCGCCCAAGGACAAGGTCGCGGCCTGGACGCACACCATCCGCGCCTATCTGCGCGGGCGGGTGAACCTCGCGCGGGTGTTCGTGCTGATCGACGCGCGCCACGGCATCAAGCCGGTGGACGAGGAAATCCTGGACCTGCTCGACAAGGCGGCGGTGTCCTACGCCATCGTGCTCACCAAAGCGGACCAGGTGAAGCCGACCGCCTTGCCGCAGGTGATCGCGGGAGTTGAGGCGCAGATCCGCAAGCGCCCGGCGGCCTTTCCCGTGGTCTATCCCACCTCCAGCAACACCGGCGCGGGGCTCGCCGAGCTGCGCGGCGCGGTGGCGCGCCTCATGGCCGAGCAGGGGTGACGCCGGGCGCGCGGCCTGGCCGGGCGGAGCAGGCCGAGGCACGATGGCGGGCCGATGCCGATGGGTGACGGCCTGCCGCACGCCGTCTTGCCCCGGCTCAGCCGGAACATCGGTTCGGGCGGCAGCGGGGCGGAAGCAGCGCCGGGGCCCTCCGGTCAAGCCGGGAGGGCGACGCGGCGCAGGTGGCCGCCGCGCGCACGGTCGGCGGCGCCGGAACGCGCCGTCCCAAGCGCCCGGGGCAAGTTGCTCAGGGCAAGTCGCTCAGGGCAAGTCGCTCAGGGCAAGTCGCTCAGGCGACGTCGTTCACGCCGGCGCGCCGAGACGGCGCGCGCCAACGCGCTCCGGCCAAGACGCCGGCGCCCGAGCGCGGCGCCCGATCTCAGCGGCGCGCCTGCTGCTCTTCCTGCATCAGCGCCTCGGTGGCGGCGATGACGCCCTCCAGCTCCGAGATCTTGCGCAGCATGCCGTCGGACGGCAGCGTCGAGCCCTTGGCCGCGGTGAGGAGAAGGTCGCGCTGCGCGGATTTCAGGCGATCGAGAAGGCCGGCCAGATCAGCCTCTGCCTGTTGCGACATCTGGTCTTGAACTCCTGCAAAAATGACAGGGGCGGGCGCAGCCTTCGGCGCGCCCGCCCCGACCTCTCGGTGAATTGGGATCGCGGCGCTCAAGTCGCCGCGAACGCGAAGAGCCGCCCGGAAGACGCCACGTCCAGAGGACGTAACGCCCCGGTCGGCAGCCATCCCCCGGATGCGGAACGGGGCCGACGCGCCGTGCGAGCCGGCCGACATGCGCATCCGCCGCGGATGGTTCAGTCGGCGAGCTCGATGCCGCGCGCCTCGGGGCCCTTCGGCCCCTGGCCCACCTGCACCACCACGCGCTGGCCTTCGGCGAGATCGGTCAGGCCGGACCGGGAGATCACGGTGACGTGGACGAACACGTCCTTGCCGCCGCCTTCCACCGCGATGAAGCCGAAGCCCTTGTCGGGATTGTACCACTTCACCGTGCCGACGCGTTCCTCGGTCGGCCCGGTCGCGGCGCGCGGACCACCGCCGCCGCCCATGCGCGGACCGCCGGGACCGCCGGGGCCGGCGCCGAAGCTACGGCGCGGGGGCGCCGCCTCGGCGGTGGAGGTGTCCACCTCGAGCACCTCGGTGACCTGACGGCCCTTCTGGCCCTGGCCCACGCGGACCGAGAGCTTGGAACCGGGAGGCACGCTCTCCTGGCCCGCCGCCTCGAGGGCGCGGGCATGCAGGAACACGTCGCCGGAGCCGTCGGACAGCTCCACGAAGCCGAAGCCCTTCTCCGGGTTGAACCACTTCACCGTGGCGTCGATCGGCGGACCCGACGGAGCCGGTGCACTGAAGCTGCTGCTGGGCGAAGCGAAGGCGCGGTCCCCACCAAATCCGCGATCCCGCGGCGGCTGAAAATCGTCATCAAAGCCACGGCGGCGCGGCTCGCGGAAGTCTCGGTTACGGCTCATGTGTATTTCCGTTGAAGATCAGTCGCCAATCCTGGCTAAGGGCCATCCACCACTGCGGGATTAATATGCGTCCATTGTGCAGTTTAGATTGCACTTCTCCGGCGACTTCGACGACGCCTTCGCGTAACGCTCAAACCCCACCACCCGCTTCTTGCCTCGCAGCCTAATGGACACGGCCGGTTCATCGCGCCCAAACAAAGCGCCTGTGCACACGGCCGGCCGAAAAGGAGACTAACACAGTTCCGCTTCCTTTTGGTACATGAATGTTCGGCGCACCCCGCGCCGACCTTATCCAGGAAAGTTTGCCGGCTCATCCCACCCATTTCGCTCGGCCCCGATATTCCGAGACCGCTGCGTAACGAGGCAGCCCATGACTATTGCCGCCAATACGGCGCCCGTCCGTCCGCCCCAGCGCCCGCATCGGCGCGACGGCTTCGTGCCCAAGCTCGTCACCACCCTCAGCCAGGGCTACCGATTTGCCGACCTGCGCGCCGATGCCGTCGCCGGCCTCACGGTCGCCATCGTCGCCCTGCCGCTCGCCATGGCGCTCGCCATCGCCTCGGGCGCCTCGCCCGACAAGGGCCTCGTGACTGTGGTGGTGGCGGGCCTCCTGATCTCGGCGCTGGGCGGCAGCCGCTACCAGATCGGCGGGCCCACGGGCGCGTTCGTGGTGGTGGTGTTCAACGTCATCGCCCATCACGGCTATGACGGACTTTTGATCGCCACCCTCATGGCGGGGGCGCTGCTGCTGGTGGCCGGGCTCACCAAGCTCGGCAATTTCATGCGCTACATTCCCGAGCCGGTGGTCACGGGCTTCACCGCCGGCATCGCCGTCATCATCTTCTCCAGCCAGGTGAAGGACTTCCTCGGCCTGCCGCTGGAACAGGTGCCGGCCGAGTTCCTGGACAAGTGGATCGCCCTGTTCAAGGCCGCGCCCGGCCTGTCGCTCGCCACCACGGCGCTCTCCGTGGGCGCGCTCGCCCTCATCCTGGTGCTGCGCAAGGTGGCGCCCAAGGTGCCCGGCTTCCTGATCGCGGTGGTGGCGGGGGCGTTCATAGTGCCGCTCATGGGCCTGCCGGTGGAGACCATCGGCTCGCGCTTCGGCGGCATATCCGGCTCCATTCCGGCGCCGCACCTTCCCGCGCTGTCCCTCGCCCGCATGTGGGAGCTACTGCCGAGCGCCGTCACCATCGCCTTCCTCGCCGGCGTCGAGAGCCTGCTCTCGGCGGTGGTGGCGGACGGCATGACCGGCGGGCGCCACCGGCCGAACGCCGAGCTCGTCGCCCAGGGCGTGGCCAACGCCGCCTCCGCCTTGTTCGGCGGCCTGCCCGCCACCGGCGCCATCGCCCGCACCGCCACCAACATCCGCGCCGGCGCCCGCTCGCCCATGGCCGGGGTGCTGCACGCCGTGTTCGTGCTGGCGGTGATGCTCGCTCTGGCGCCGCTCGCCGCCTCCATCCCGCTGGCGAGCCTTGCCGCCATCCTCATGGTGGTGGCCTGGAACATGAGCGAGGTGGACCGCTTCCGCCACCTCATGTCCGCGCCCCTGGGCGACCGGGTGCTGCTGCTCTCCACCTTCCTCCTCACGGTGGCGGTGGACCTCACGGTCGCCATCGCCACCGGCGTGGTGCTCGCCGCCGTGCTGTTCATGCACCGCATGGCCGAGACCGCGACCGTCGCCCAGGCCGAGTTCGGCACCGGCGAGGAGCACGACGCCCGCGGCGCCCTGCCGGCCGGGGTGGAGATCTTCGAGGTGAGCGGGCCGCTGTTCTTCGGCGCCGCCGCCCGCTTCTCGGAAGTGCTGGACAAGATCGGCCAGAAGCCGCGCGTCTTCATCCTCGACATGACCGACGTGCCGATGATGGACGCCACCGGTGTCAACGCGCTGTCCAATTTCGCGCGCCAGTGCGCCGGCGGCGGCACCGAGCTGGTGGTGGCCGGCCTCAAGGGCCAGCCGCGCACGGTGCTCGACAAGATGGTGCACGGCGCGCCGGGCGCCCACATCGACCTCGTCGCCGATCTCGACCAGGCGCTTGCTCTGGCCCGCATCAAGGCCGCCGCCTGACGAGGCGCGCCATGGCCTCAGACCTGCCCCACCCCGCGGCGCCGGCCGGAGCGGCGCCGTCCGATTCCGCGCCCGGCGGCCGCGCCGCGGGCCATCACGGCGCACCGGCGCGCCCCGGCGATGCGCCGGCGCCGGCGCCCATCTCGGCGCCTCAGAGCGCCGAGATGCTGACGCTGCTGGAGACCCGGCGCTCGCTGCCGCTGCGCGCTCTGGTGCCGCCCGGGCCGAGCCCCGGCGCGCTGGCGCGCATGCTCGCGGTCGCCGCGCGGGTGCCGGACCACGGCCGCCTCGTGCCCTGGCGCTTCATCGTCATCGAGGGCGAGGCGCGCCGCGTGGCCGGTGCGCGGCTCGATGCGCTCTATCTGGCGCAGAACCCGCAGCTCGCGCCGGACAAGCGCCAGATGTGGCACGACTATCTGCTGCGCGCCCCGGTGACCGTGGTGGTGGTGAGCCGGCCCGACCCGGCGTCGCGGATCCCGGTATTCAACCAGGTGCTCTCCGCGGGTGCCGCCGCCATGAACCTGATCTCGGCCGCCACCGCCCTCGGCTTCGGCGCCCAGTGGCTGCTGAAATGGCCGGGACGGGACAAGGCGGCGGCCGCGCTCCTCGGCGTCGGCGACGGCGAGCAGGTGGCCGGCTTCGTCCATATCGGCCGCCCGGCCGAGACGCCGCCGGACCGGCCGCAGCCGGCGCTGGCGGACGTGGTGACCCACTGGCGGCCGTGAGCGCGCGATCCGGAATGGGGACCGGCGGATCGGACTGCGGCCGGCCTCTACTCCGCCAGCGCCGCCTCGGTGGCCGAGGCGCGGCGCAGATAGATCCAGGACACATAGAGCGCCACGGCCGAGAACAGCGCCATGAGCAGGTATTGGCCGATGTCGCCCAAATGGAACAGGCCGGCGAGCGCCCAGCCCGCGGCCACCGCCGTGGCGAGCGCCTCGGTGGCGACGAGGATGGCGGCGCTCGCCACCGTCAGGAGCCTGCCGCCCGAACCCGAACCCGCCATGAACCTCTCCCGAACCAAAACCGGCCGCGCCGGAGCGCGCCTGCGCACGATCGGCCGGCAAACTGCCCGCCGCGGCGCCCTTGGTCAAGGCTGCTCCGGCGCCGGGACACGAACGCCGGGGAGGTTGCCCTCCCCGGCGCCGCGTAGGTCGATCCGACCTTCCTTAGTATTCTTGTAGGAGTCCCGCGCGGAGGCCGGCCGTGCCGCGGCTACGCAATTCCCAGCAGCACCGCGCCAATGAAGGCGAAGGCGGCGCCAAGCTTCAGGAGCGTCAAGACCTGCGTCACTGTCACCAGCGTCTCCCCGCATGATCGACCTCGCGAGAAAGCGTAGCAAAGCGCGGCGCCCTGAAAAGACCTGAAATGTGCTGCAGCGCATTCCTTCTCGCTGCGCCGCAAAGGCTCCGCTGGGCCAAGTAACTCTGTGATTTCGTCTTCCGCTCAGCGTGCAGCGCACGAATTGTCCAGTTGGCATACGTTATTTCACGCAGCAATGGCCCGTTCCACCAGCGCGGCAGCGGACAAGGCGGCCTGGTCGCGCCCGAAACGGCCCACCAGTTGCACCCCCATGGGCAATCCATCGGCACCCGACAGGCCGGTGATGTTGACCGTCGGGCAGCCCATCAGCGTCCACAGCCGGTTGAACATAGGAGAGCCGGTGGAGGAGAAGCCCTCCGGCGCGGTGCCGGGGGCGGAGAAGGTGAGGAGCGCGTCCACCTGCCCGAACAGGTCGCCGAGCGCGTGGCGCCCGCGCTTGCCGATGCGCCGCGCCTCGTCATAGGCCTCGGGCGTGATGGCGGCGGCCTGCTCCAGATGGGTCCGGATCCCGTCCGAGAGCAGGTCCCGGTGATGGGTGACCTCGTCCATCAGCGCCAGGGCCGCCTCGAAATCCTGGATCGTCCCGTGCACCGCGTCCGCGGCCTCGAGCTCCGGCGGCAAGGTGAGCGCGACCACGCGCGCGCCGGCCGCCGCGGCGGCCCGCGCCGCGGCTGAGAGCGCGCCATGGGCGTCGGCGCTCGCCGCGCCGTCGCGCGCGGTGGCGAGCACGCCGATGCGCGGGGCGGTGCCGAAGCGCTCGATGGAGAGATCCCGCCCGGTGAGCGCGGACGCCACAAACGCCACGTCCTCCACCCCGGCGCCGAACAGGCCCATGGTGTCCAGGTGCCAGGAGAAGGTCTTCATGCCCAGCGCCGGCAGCAGCCGGTAGGTGGGCTTGTAGCCGGTGACGCCGCAATAGGAGGCGGGGCGGATCACCGAACCGCCGGTCTGGGTGCCGATGGCGAACGGCACCATGCCCGCCGCCACCGCCGCCGCCGAGCCGGAGGAGGAGCCGCCCGGCGAATGGGTGAGCCGGCGCGGATTGCGCGTCTCGGACGGCTTCAGGAAGGCGAGTTCCGTGGTCACGGTCTTGCCGAGCAGCAGGCCGCCGGCGCGCCGCGCCTGACCCACCACGGGCGCATCGGCGCGTGGTCGATGGCCGGCGAAGATCGGGCTGCCATAAGCGGTCGGCAGATCGCGCGTGTCGATGATGTCCTTGACCGCGAACGGCAGGCCGGCGAGCGCGGTGCCCGCGAAATCGCCCTCGGCCGTGGCGCGGACCGCCGCCACATCGAGGGCGCAGAAGGCGCGCACGTCCGCGTCGCGCGCGGCGATGGCGGCAAGGCAGGTCTCCAGCACCGCGCGCGGCGTGGTGCGACCCGCGCCTAAGGCAAGGGCAATCTCGCGGGCCTTCAGCATGGGTTCTCAGTCCGGTCATGAGGCGGGCCCGTCGGCGGGGCGCCGGGCCGTCAGGGGGCGGGCAAGCGGGGCCGGGCGGGAGCAGGCCCGGCGCCGGAAACGGGGCCCCAGCAGAGCGGAGATTCAGCTTGCCGTCAAAGGGGGCGCCGTCACTGGACGGCGAGCACGCGCCGCCCCTGCCGCGCCGCGTCGTCATAGACCTTGGTGTCGCCCGGGCGCAGGGAATAGCAGGTGGGCGCGATCACCGGCTTGCCCGCCGCGAGCAGCTCCGACACGGTGGCGAAGCGATAGCCCTTGGCCTTCAAGGCGGGGATCAGCAGCCGGATGGCCTGGGCCGTGTGCCGGCCGCGCCCGTTGGCGTGCATCAGCACGATGGAGCCGGGGCGGATGGCGGCGAGCATGGCCTCGGCCATCCCCTTGGCGCCGATGAAGGCGGGGTCGCCGGAATCCACGTCCCACTGGATCGCGAGGTGGCCGGTGCGATTCACGTAGCCGAGCGCCTCGGCGCTGCACGAGCCGTAGGGAAAGCGGAACAGCGCCGTACGCGCCGGGCCGGCAATGCCGCAGCCCTGCGCGGCGGCATCCTCCCGGCGCACCGCATAGGCGATGTCCGCGTCGTCCACCTGCCGCTGCATCTCGGTGCCGGTGCGCACCGTGAGGTTGGCGTGCGACCATGAATGGTTGCCCACCTCGAACAGCGGATCGGCGATCAGCTGCATCGCCCGCTCCTGGTGGGTCATCATCCACTTGCCACCCACGAACAAGGTGGTCGGCACGCTTTCCTGGCGCAGATAGTCGAAGATCGCGCCGTCATAGCCGGAAATCTCGCCGCCGGCCTCGCACAGATCGAAGGTGAGGGCGACCAGCTTCACCCCCGCCGGCAGGTCCACCCGGCGGATCGAGCCGGCGAGGCCGGCCGGCGCCGGCGCCACCGGCGGCAGCGCGCGGGCCGGCAGCAGAACGTTCGTCCGGCGCGGCTGCACCACCTCTTCGCCGGGCCGGGCGGCGAGCGCGCCGGGCGCGAAGCAGGCGGGCGGCGCGGCGCCCGCACCGGCGGCGCCCACGGCCGCGAGCAGGAGGGCGCATGCCAGCGGCAGGCGCAAGGCTTGAACCACGACGACCTTCCCTCCCCCGAAGCAGCGCGCCGGCGGCGCACAAGCGCGGGCGACGCCGTGGCAGCACTCACCACGGCGCGCCGCCGCAGGCAAGGGCCCAGTTGGCCGCAAGGGGCGCGGCGCGGTGGCGCGGCGCGGTGGCGCGGCGCGGTGGCGCGGCGCGCGGATCGGGAGGAGACTGGCGCCGCGCCGATCGGATCGGCCCAACGGGAGATCGCGATGACCCCTTCTTCCCCGCCGCTGGCGGTGGTCACCGGCGGCAATGCCGGCATCGGCCTCGCCCTCGCCCATCGCCTGGCCGCGCTCGGCCATCGCCTGGTGCTGGTCGCCCGCGACGCCGGCCGCCTGGAGACCGCCGCGCGCGAGATCGCCGGCCGCACCGACGTCGCGGTGGACACCCGCGCCTGCGACCTCTCGGACGCGGCGCAGACCCGGGCGCTCGCCGCCGAGATCGCCGCGCGCGCGCCGGACGTGCTGGTGAACAATGCCGGCTTCGGCAGCTACGGCGCGTTCGCGACCCTGCCGGCGGAGGCCGCCGCCGGCATGATCGCCACCAACGTCACCGCGCTCACGGTGCTCACCGCCGCCGCGCTGCCGGCCATGCGGGCGCGCGGGGCGGGGCGGATCCTCAACGTCGCCTCCACCGCCGCCTTCGCGCCGCTGCCGCTCGCCGCGGTCTACGGCGCCAGCAAGGCCTATGTGCTCTCGTTCTCGCTGGCGCTGGCCGAGGAACTGGCGGGCACCGGCGTCACCGTCACCGCGCTCTGCCCCGGCCCCACCGCCACGGGATTTGCCGACCGCGCCGGCATGGCGCGGGCCCGGCTGTTCGCCGACGCGCCCGCGGCCAGCGCCGAGGCGGTGGCGGCGCGCGGGATCGCGGCGATGATGGCGGGCAAGGGCCTGGAGGTGACTGGGCTGTCCAACCGGCTGCTGGTCTTCGCCACCCGCTTCGCCCCGCGCGCCCTTGCCGCGCGCATCTCCCACCGGGTGATGCGGGAACGCCTGCCTTGAGCCGCCGGCGGGCCGGCGGCTATTTGGCCAGCAGCACCCCGGTGCAGGCCTCGGGCAGATCGGCGAGGGTCAAAGGCGGCTTCGGCTTCGAAGGCTCCTTCGACGGCTTGGGGTGCAGCACCGCGTCGGTGAACCACCAGTCGAGCTCGGCGCCGCAGCCTTCCCCGCCGGGAATCGGGTCCTGCGGCCGGCAGCCGGGGCTGTCCTTGGGACAGCCGATGCGCACGTGCATGTGGTAATCGTGCCCCCAATAGGGGCGCACCTTGGCGAGCCATGCGCGGTTGCCGGTGGCGTCGCGGCACAGCGCCTTCTTGATGGCGGCGTTCACCAGGACCCGCTCCACCTGCGGGTCGGTGGCGGCGAGGCGGATCACCTTCCAATGGTCCGGCCGCCAGTTGGCGGGGTCGATGTCGCGCCGATCCTGGCGCACCATCATGGTGGCGGAGAGCTTCTCGCGCTCCTCGCGGGAGAGCTCGTGCCCGGGGCTCGGGGTGAGCCAGATGTCCACGTCGAGGCCGAGCTGGTGGGAGGCATGGCCGGTGAGCATGGGACCACCGCGCGGCTGGGCCATGTCGCCGACCAGGATGCCGCGCCAGGCGGACACTTTCGGCACCTGGCCGGCGAAACGCTCGACGAAGGCCACCAGTTCGGGATGGCCCCAAATGCGGTTGCGCGACAGGCGCATGGCCTGCCAGCTGGGGCCGTTCACCGGCAGGGCCATCCCGCCCGCGAGGCAGCCTTTGGAATAAAAGCCGATGGCGCGCGCCGCCAGCGGCGCCGGGCCGTCCACCTTGCCGAACAGCTCCTTGGCCGGCTTGCCCACGAGCGCCGCCGGCGGCGCGCTCTGGCCAGCGGCGGCGCCGGCCGCCAGCAGGACGGCGAGGCCGAGCAGGACCGCCGGCACGCTGGCGGGCGCGCGGCCGCGCCGCGCCATCAGGAGGCCGCCTTGTGGGTCAGCACCACGAAGTCCTGCTGCGAGCGGGTGTCCGGATGGGCCGGCAAGTCGGTGATGAACAAGGTGGCGCCGGGCATCACGAGGGCGGCCACCTGGGCGTTGATCGTGGCGTCGAGGGTGATGCGCGACAAGGTGCGCTGGGCCGCGCCGGCGGCGGCGCTGCCGCCCTCCAGCGAAACCGCGTTCCAACGCGCCGGCTGGCCGGCGCCGGCCGCCGCCAGCACGTAGACCACGTTGCCGAGCGGCGTTGCCGGATCGGCGATCGCGACCGGCCCGGTCACCGCCGGCTTGCCGCCTCTGAGACCGATCAGGGTCTTGTCCGCGCCGCTGACGACGATGCTCACCGGCTCCGGTGCCGGGGCGGCGGCGGGCCCCGAGCCGGCCGCGCCCGGCGGCGTCTGGCCGTCCTGCGGCGCGCCCGCGCCGGTGGCCGCCACCGCCAGCTCCTGCTCCAGGTTCTCGCTCATGACGAGGCCGGGATGCAGCACGTCCTGCGGCGCCGAATGATTGTCGGCGATGATCACCGTGGTGCCGAGATGGGTGATGGAGAACAGCAGCTTGGCGAAGGCCAGCGGCAGGTGCACGCAGCCGTGGGAGGAAGGATAGCCCGGCAGCCCGCCCGCATGCAGCGCCACCCCGGACCAGGTGAGGCGCTCGGTATAGGGCATGGAGGCGTCGTTATAGAGCGAGGAATGGTGGTCCACGTCCTTCTGGAGGATGGTGAACACGCCCGTCGGGGTGCCGTAGCCGTCCTTGCCCGTGGAGACGGTGGTGACGCCGATGCGCACGCCGTTGCGGTAGACATAGGCCATCTGGTCCGAGAGGTTCACCACCACGGCGACAAAGCCGTCGGGCGCGCGCTCGGGATGCCAGACGAACTCGCCGGGCTTCAGCGCCTTGATGGCGGCGAGGTCCGGATCGTCGGCGGCGATGGCGGGGAACAGCGCGTCGAGCGCGGCGCCGGCGGCCAACAGGCCGGCGAGCTTGAGGGTCCGGCGTCGGCCGGCGTCGACATCACGTGGCATGGGTTCCCCGCACCGTCCCGCCGGCGGAGCCCGCCCCGCCCGCATCGGACGATCCGGGCGGCGGCTCCCTGCGCGGCGAATCCGCGCGCCAAAATTACCCGAGCCGGCCGCCGCACTCAATTGGCGTAGGGATTGTCCTTCTCCCGCAAGGTAATGCGGATCGGCACGCCGGGCAGGTCGAAGGCCTCGCGCAGGCCGTTCGACAGGTAGCGCAGATAGCTCTCGGGCAGCGCCTCGGGGCGCGAGCAGAACAGCACGAAGGAGGGCGGGCGCGCCTTGGGCTGGGTCATGTAGCGCAGCTTCACGCGGCGCCCGGAGACCGCCGGCGGCGGGTGCGCGTCGGTCACCTCCTGCAGGAAGCGGTTGAGCGGGTTGGTGGCGATGCGCTTGTTCCAGCGCGTATAGGCGGTGACGATCGCCTCCAACAGCTTGTCGAGCCCGTGCCCGGTGAGGCCCGAGAGCGCGACGATGGGCACCCCCTTGACCTGCGGCAGCAGGTGGTCCGCCTGCTCGCGCAGCTTCGCCGTGAGGCCGCCGCGCGGCACCAGGTCGGTCTTGTTGTAGCCGATCACCAGAGCCCGGCCCTCGCGCTCGACCAGATCGGCGATGCGCAGGTCCTGCTCCTCGAACGGGCGGGTGGCGTCGATCAGCAGCACCACCACCTCGGCGAACTTCATGGCGCGCAGGCCGTCGGCGGCGGAGAGCTTCTCGATCTTGTCGTCGATGCGCGCGCGCTTGCGCAGCCCCGCGGTGTCGAACAGCTCGAACTTGACCCCCTTGTGCTCCATGTCGACGGAGATGGAATCGCGGGTGATGCCCGCCTCCGGGCCGGTCAGCAGCCGGTCCTCGCCCACGAGGCGATTGATGAGCGTCGACTTTCCGGCATTGGGCCGGCCCAGCACCGCCACCTTGATGGGGCGCTTGGGGCGGCCGCTCTCGTCCGGGTCCGGCACCTCCTCCTCGACGTCGTCGTCCTCGGCGAGGGCGGTCTGCTTCGGCAGCGCCTCGCGCAGCGCGTCGTAGAGCTCGGAGAGGCCCTCGCCGTGCTCGGCGGAGAACGGCACGGGATCGCCGAGGCCGAGGGCGAACGCCTCCATGGTGCCCGCCTCCCCGCCCCGCCCCTCGCTCTTGTTGGCGACCAGGATGGTGGGCTTGCCGGCGCGCCGCACCAAAGCGGCGAAGGCGCGGTCGGTGGGCGTGAGGCCGGCCCTGGCGTCGATCATGAACAGGATGGCGTCGGCATCGGCGATGGCGGCCTCGGTCTGGGCGCGCATGCGCCCTTCCAGGCTCGCCGGGTCGGCCTCCTCCAGGCCCGCCGTGTCGACGATGCGGAACGCGAGGTCGCCGAGGCGCGCCTCGCCCTCGCGCCGGTCGCGGGTCACGCCCGGCCGGTCGTCCACCAGCGCGAGCTTGCGGCCCACGAGGCGGTTGAACAGGGTGGACTTGCCCACATTGGGCCGGCCCACGATGGCGAGCGTGAAGGACATGGGTGCGGCTCGTTGCCCCTTGCGGGCGGGGTCTGAAACGGGTGGCGGACGGGGGCCGGGCGGACGCTCCTGCCCCCGAGGACGAGGTCCGGGCGGTGAAACTCTAGCACGACCGCGCGCCGGCGGCCGCGGCCGCGCTCAGTTGGTCTGCTGGCCCGGCTGGCCCGGCTTGGTCGAGGGGTCCGGCAGGCGGTCGAGCACGGCGTTGGAATTGCTCGGCTGGGACGGCGCGGCGGAATAGTCGACGCCCGGCACCCCCTCGGGGAACACCTTCTGGCGCGCGCCCGGAAGCGGGCGTTCCTTCTCCACGAAGGGGTTGAACTTCTCCATCGACTCGCAGCCGGCGGCCGTCAGCGCGAGGCCGGCGGCGAGGGCGAGGCGCACGAGGCGCAGGCGCGCTTTCACCATGGAGCACTCCATCACTGGGTCGCCGGGCTCGCCGCGGGCGCGGCCGGCGCGGCCGGGGGCGGAACCGCCGCGGCGGTCAGGCGGCGGATGAGCTCGGCGCGCGAGCGCTCCCCGCCGGTGGCCTCGGCGTCCTCGGTGATCTCGGTGGCGAGCTTGTTGGCGGCCGCCGCGTTGCCGGCCTTCAGCTCGGCGAGGGCGAGCGTCTCGCGGGCGGAATTGCGCATCGGGCCGGTGCCGGCGGCGAGCGCGCCGACCCGCTGACGCACCTCCTCGAGCGTGCCCGCATCCACCAGCATCAGGCCGGCACGCACCCGCGCCACCTCGCGCAGCGCGGCCGGAAGCGCGGCGTCGGCGGCGAGCGCGTCGAAGGCGGCGACGCCCTTGGCCTTGTCCACCTGCGCGGCCACCGCGGCGGAGCGGAAGGCGGCGAGCGCCGCATAGCCCGCCGGGCCGTCCTTGGCCAGCGCCTGGAAGGCGGCTTCCGCATCCTGGTACTTGCCGGCGGCGGCGAGCTCGGAGGCGGCCTCGAACGCGGCGCTCGCCTTGAAGGCCTGCTGCTCGCGCCAGTATTTCCAGCCGCTCCAGCCGGCGGTGCCGGCGACGACGAGCAGCGCCAGCGCGATCAGGTAGCTGCCGAAGCGGTCCCACAGCTTGCGCATGCGCTCGCGCCGGAGGTCTTCCTCGATCTCGTGAAATATGTCGGTCATCGGCGGTTCGCGGCTCTCTGGCGCAGGCGCGCCCGCACTGAGGGGCGCCAAAAGGGCGGGTAACGTATCCGTGCGGCTCAATCGTGGCAAACCCGCGCAGGGTCAAGTGCGCAGGCGGGCAAATCCGGCCACGGCGAGGCCCGCGGCGAGCCCGAACACCGGCGCGCCGAGCCCGAAAGCGGAGGCGCCGGACGCGGTGGTGGCGAAGGTGGCGACCGCCGCGAGGCGGTATTTGTCCTCCAGCATGGCGGCGGTCAGCGCGCCGGTGAGCGGCGACAGCAAAGCGAGACCGGCCACCGTGGCGATCAGCGCCGGCGGCAGGGCCGCGAACACCGCCACCATCGAGGCGCCGGCCAGCGCCAGCAACAGGTAGAAGAAGGCGTAGAACGGCCCGGTGCGCCAGCGCGTCGCCGGGTCGGGATCGGCGTCGGGCCCGGAGCAGATCGCCGCGACGATGGCGGAAAGATTGGTGGTGAGGGAGCCGAACGGCGCCGACAGGAGCGAGGCGATGCCGGTCGCGCCGAGGATCGCGCGGGTCGGCGGCACGTAGCCGTAGGCCTTGAGCACCGCAACGCCCGAAAGGTTCTGCGACGCCATGGTGACGAGGAACAGGGGCAGGCCCACGCTCGCCAGCACCCCGAGATCAAATTCCGGCGGGATCAGCACCAGGCGGGAGAAGGAAAGCTCGGCGAGCGGCGGCAGCGGCGCGCCGAGCAGCACCGCGAGGGCGAAGCCCGCCGCCAGCGCCGCCAGCACCGCCAGCTGCGGCGCGAACGGGCGCAGCGCCAGGAACAGCACCACCAGCGGCAGCACCAGCAGCGGGCTCACCACCGCCTGTTCGGCAATGCCGGCGACGAAGCGCAGCAGCACGCCGGCGAGCAGGCCGGCGGCGATGCCGGAGGGCAGGCGCGCCACCAGGTTCGTGAGCGGCCGCAGCGCCGCGCACAGCAGCGTCAGCGCGGCGACGAACAGGAAGACCGCCACCGCCTGGGACATGGTGACGCCCTGGGCGAAGCCGGCGAGGAGCGCGGCGCCCGGCGTCGACCAGGCGGTAACGATGGGCATCCGGTAGCGGATCGACAGGAAGGCGCTGGTGGCCGCCACGCCGAGAAAGATGCCGCAGACCATGGAGGAGGTCTCGGCTTCGCTGGCGCCGAGCGTCTTGGCCGCCGAGAGCAGCACCGCGAGGGTGCCGCCCGCGCCGACCAGCGCCGCGACCAGCGCCGATAGCGGCACCGAGATCGGCATGCGGGTGGTGAGAGGCGGTTCGGCCTTGGGCCGCACGACGGCGTCTTCGCTCACGGCCGTCTCCTTCTTTTTTCTTGTTTCGGGGCGTTTCCTGCGGGCGTCGGCAAGTCCTGGGGTTCGGCAGAAGGCGATGTCCGGGCGGCGCGCGGTCCGGGCGGATCGGCGTGGGTCCTAAGGCTGCGCCGCGAGCACCGGGGCGAGGGCGCCGACCGCCTGGCGCCGCGCCACCAGGCCGAGGCTCTCCTCGCTCGTCCGGTCGAGCGAGATGAAACGCGCGAACACCGCCGTGCGGCCGTTCTTCTGGGCGAAACCGACGAACCAGCCGATCGGCCGGTGCGGGTCGGGCATGCCGTCCGGCAGGGGCGAATGGCCGGTGCCGGTCTTGCCGAACAGCAGCCAGCCGGCCGGCTGCTCGTCCTGCGCCAGCAGCGCCATGGTCTCGCTCACCGCGCGCTCGGACACCTTGAGCTCGCCCTTCAGCATCCGGCGCAGGAAGTCGACCTGCTCGCGCGGCGAGATGCGCAGCGACGAGGAGAGCCAGAAATGGGCGATGGACTCCGCGCGCCCCGGCGTGCCGGAGGTGTTCTGCGTGCCGTAGGCGAACGCCTCCAGATAGGCCTTGATGCGCTCCGGCCCGAGCTCGCGGGTGAGCACCTGGGAATACCAGACCACCGAATTGCGCATCCAGCTTTGCGGCGTCTGCGGCCCGCGCGTGGCCTCGCGGGCGGTGTCGGCACCGGCCGGCGGAGTGAGCACGGGCTGCGTGCCGCTCTTCAGCAGGCCGGCATCGAACCCCATGAGCGCGAGCGGGATCTTGAAGGTGGAGGCGGGCGTGTGCCAGGTCGCGCACAGGCCCTGCTTGGCCAGCACGCGGCCGGTCTCGAGATCGGTGACCAGGAAGCACTCCTCCGCCGCCCGCGCCGGGGCGGGCGCGAGGGCGAGCAGCAGAGCGAGCAGCGCGGCGGGCGGCAGCAATGCGCGCGCCAAAACGGGGACGCCGCGGCGTCCCCGGACCAAAGCGGCCACCTCAGGACGCCTTGGCGGGCTTCTGGACCAAACGCGGCCCGTAGACGTGCTCGGGGCCCGGGAAGGCGCGCGCGCGCACCTCCTGGGCGTAGGTCGCCACCGCCTTCTCGATGTCGGGGCCGAGATTGGCGTACTTCTTCACGAATTTCGGCACCCGCTCGCCGAGGCCCAGCATGTCCTCCAGCACCAGGATCTGGCCGTCGCAGGCGGGCGAGCCGCCGATGCCGATGGTGGGCGGCGCCACCTCCTCGGTGATGCGGCGGGCGAGCGGCTCGGCGATCGCCTCCAGCACGATGGAGAAGGCGCCGGCATCGGCGACCGCGCGGGCGTCGTCCAGGATGACGTTGGCCTCGGCGTCGTCGCGGCCGCGCGCCTTGAACGAGCCGAGCGTGTTGATGGCCTGGGGGGTCAGGCCCACATGGCCCATCACCGGCACGCCGCGATCCACCAGGAAGCGCACGGTTTCGGCCATGCGGCGGCCGCCTTCGAGCTTCACCGCGCCGGCGCCGGTCTCCTTCAGGATCCGGGCGGCGGTGTGGAACGCCTCGGTGGGGCTCGCCTCGTAGCTGCCGAACGGCAGGTCCACCACCACCAGTGCGCGCTTGGTCCCGCGCACCACCGCGCGGCCGTGCACGATCATCATCTCGACCGTGACCGGGACCGTGGTCTCGAGCCCGTGCATGACCATGCCGAGGCTGTCGCCCACCAGGATCACGTCCACGTGATCGTCGAGCAGGCGCGCCGTATGGGCGTGGTAGGAGGTCAGGGAGACGATCGGATCGCCGCCCTTGCGGGCCTGGATTTGGGGCGCCGTGATGCGGCGGGCTTCGGCCTGGCTGGACATGGGCTTCCTCGTTCGTGGGCGGTTCGAAACCCCCTGGCATGGCGGCGCGCCTTCGGGCGCATCTTCTTGGGCAGCGTGTTCCTGGCGGACGGCTCAGCCCATCACGGGCACGCCGATCACGTATGGATGAAATAGGTAGGCGAGAGCGGCGAAGAGCACCAGCCCCAAGCCCACCGCGATCGCGTCCCCGCCCCACCCTTTCGGCGCCACCGGCAGCGGGCCGCCGCGCTTCTTCAGGGAGATGCGGTCATAGACCGCCCAGGCAAGGATGACGCCGAACAGCACGATCGAGGCGATGTCGCCGTTCACCAGCAGGTGGGCCAGCGCCCAGGTCTTCACCGCCACCAGCAGCGGGTGCTTGAGCGCCGCGCGGACGTGGCTCGGCACATAGGCCGCGACCGCGGCGATCGAGGCCAGCAGCATCAGCAGCATGGCGAGGTGGCGCAGGCCATGGGGCGGGTCCCACACCACGGCCGGCCCGGCGGCGCGCCACAATTGGTAGCCGTAGGCGGTGAGCAGCACGCCCGCGGCGGCGAGCAGCGAGAAGAACCCCTTATAGGCGCCCTCCCCCAAACGGGCGATGAGGTCCGCCCTGATGCCCCTTAGGCTCGTCACCACATGGGTGGCCACGAACAGGGCGAGACCGAACAGCATCATCACCATGGATTGATCTTCCTTCCGCTTCCGCCCGAAAGCGCGCGAATCGCTGGTGAAGTCAAGCGCGGCAAAGGTCAAGCGCGAAGCCCCCGCAGCGATCGCGGCGCCGCCGCTTAAACGCGAAGGTTGCGCCGGACGCGAATCGGCCCGTATTTCTTACCGGGGGGAAGGGGGAGCGCATGAAACGCTGGGCCGAACACTGGGGGGAACGCCTGACACAAGCGCTTCGGCGGTTCAGTCTCGCCGGGCTCATCTTGGCCCTGTGCGGCTTTGCGGCGGCCGCCGAGGCCTCGGTGGTGGCGCGCATCGACCTGTCATCGCAGCGCATGACCGTGACGGTGAACGGCATCCCCTCTTATTCCTGGCCGGTCTCCACCGCGCGGCGCGGTTATGTCACCCCCACCGGATCGTACCGCCCGCAGCGCATGTACCGTTCGTATTTCTCGCGCAAATACTACAATTCGCCGATGCCCTATTCGATCTTCTTCCGCGGCGGGTATGCGATTCACGGCAGCTATGCCGTCAACCAGCTGGGCACGCCCGCCTCCCACGGCTGCATCCGCCTGCATCCGGCCAATGCGGCGACGCTCTATTCCCTGGTCCAGTCCCACGGCGCCGGCAATACGGTGATCCTCATCACCTACTGAGGTAAATCGGCCGTGGGCCGGGGGGCCGCCCCGGCGCCATGCGGCCGCCGCATGGCGGCCCGGCGTGCGGATCGGCGTCCGCGGGTCTTCTAATCGTCGCCCACTCATGGTATCGGCCACTGCCAACTCGAAGCGGGCCGCGATGCGGCGATCCGTTCCGATCCCCCGTCGCTCGGAGCGCTCGTGTTCCGCCACCAGGAGTTGGCAATGTCCGCCCCCACCCCATCCGGCAACGGCCTCGTCCTCCCCTCGCGCACGACCTTCCGCGAGGCGCTCACCTTCGACGACGTGCTGCTGAAGCCGGGCGCGTCCGAAGTGATGCCGGGGCAGGTGAACGTCGCCACCCAGCTCACCAAGTCGATCACCCTCAATCTGCCGATCCTGTCGGCCGCCATGGACACGGTGACCGAATCGCGCCTCGCCATCGCCATGGCGCAGGCGGGCGGCATCGGCGTGATCCACCGCAATCTCTCCCCCGAGGTCCAGGCCGAGCACGTCAAGCAGGTGAAGAAGTACGAATCCGGCATGGTGGTGAACCCGGTCACCATCCATCCGGACGAGACCCTGGCGCACGCCCTCACGCTCATGAAGCACTATTCCATCTCCGGCATCCCGGTGGTGGAGCGCGGCACGGGCGGGCGCGCCGGCCGCCTCGTGGGCATCCTCACCAACCGCGACGTGCGCTTCGCCACCGATCCCTCCCAGCCGGTGGCCGAGCTGATGACCAAGGACCGGCTCGTCACCGTGCGCGAGAACCAGGTCAATCAGGAGGAGGCCAAGCGCCTGCTCCACCAGTTCCGCATCGAGAAGCTGCTGGTGGTGGATGCGGACGAGCGCTGCGTCGGCCTGATCACGGTGAAGGACATCGAGAAGGCGGTGGCCTATCCCGACGCCGCCAAGGACGAGCAGGGCCGCCTGCGGGTCGCCGCCGCCACCACGGTGGGCGAGGACGGCTACGAGCGCACCGAGCGGCTGATCGACGCCGGCGTCGACCTGGTGGTGGTCGACACCGCCCACGGCCATTCGCGCAAGGTCCTCGACCAGGTGGAGCGCATCAAGCGCCTGTCCAACAGGACCCAGATCCTGGCCGGCAACATCGCCACCGTGGACGGCGCCAAGGCGCTGATCGGCGCCGGCGCGGACGCGGTGAAGGTGGGCATCGGCCCCGGCTCCATCTGCACCACCCGCATCGTCGCCGGGGTCGGCGTGCCCCAGCTCACCGCCGTGCTGGACGCGGTGGAGGCGGCCGCGGCCACCGGCACGCCGGTGATCGCCGACGGCGGCATCAAATATTCCGGCGACCTCGCCAAGGCCCTGGCGGCCGGCGCCTCGGCCGCCATGGTGGGCTCGCTGCTGGCCGGCACCGACGAGAGCCCGGGCGAGGTGTTTCTCTATCAGGGCCGCTCCTACAAGGCCTATCGCGGCATGGGCTCGGTGGGCGCCATGGCGCGCGGCTCCGCCGACCGCTACTTCCAGGCGGAGGTGCGCGACAGCCTGAAGCTGGTGCCCGAGGGCATCGAGGGCCAGGTGGCCTATAAGGGTCCGGTCTCGGCGGTGCTGCACCAGCTCGCCGGCGGCCTGCGCGCCGCCATGGGCTATGTGGGCGGCGGCACGCTGAAGGAATTCCGCGAGAAGGCGGAGTTCGTGCGCATCTCCTCCGCCGGCCTGCGCGAGAGCCATGTGCACGACGTCACCGTCACCCGCGAGAGCCCGAACTACCCGACCTCGGTGTGAGGCGGCGGCGCCGCGCGTCAGGGGATCTTGTCCGGCCCGCGCATGCGGGTGACGAACTCCACCAGGAACGCGGTGGACCACGCCACCATCATCGGCCCGATGAGGGATTCGAACCCGGCGAGGCTGCGGTAGTGGGGATTGATGGAGACCCCGTCGGCCCCCACCGTGGTGTAGGTGGAGATGGAGAAATAGAAGGCGTCGGGCACCGACGGAACGGCGCCGAGCCACACATAGGCCGCGGCCCACAGAACGATCTCCACGAGATGGGCGAGGCTGAGGCTGAGCACCGTGGCGCTGATCACCAGTGCCTCGCGGAACACGTGGTCGGCGTAGGACTTGCCCCGGATGCGGTGCAGCAGCCGCCGGCGGATGCCGGCGAGCATCACCGCATGGACGATCACGGTGAGCATCGCGAGGAGGCCCGCGGTCGGCAGTACCACCATGTAAATGCCGGCATCCATACCCGATTTTCCCCCGCCCGCTATGGCGTCGCCGTAACCTGGGAGCCCTCGCCGGCCGGCGGCGCGCCCTCGCGCCGGACCCTACCGTGTTCCATCGCTGGCGGGAATCGCCCCCGGGCCGTCCGCGTCCGCCTTGCCGAGGCGGTGCGCGCGGGGTTGCATGGTCGGCCGGCCTGAGAATGCACCATCCGATCCGGCAGGCCAGGGAAAGCGCAGCCATGACCGTCATCACGCCCGAACGGATGATCATCGAGCACAGCCGTCCCGACGACCCGTGCGGGCCGAGCCGGGCGCACTGGATCAGCGAGGCCGGCGGCCTCACCCAGTTCGGCGCCTTCGTCCATGTGCTGGCGCCGGGCTCGCGCACGTCGTTCAAGCACTGGCACAGCGCCGAGGATGAATTGGTCTATGTGCTGGATGGGGCGGTCACGCTGGACGAGGGCGAAAGCGAGACCCTGCTGCGGGCCGGCGACGCCGCCACCTTCAAGGCCGGCGAGCCGGTGGGCCACCGTCTCGTCAATCGCAGCGACGCCGATGTGCGCCTGCTGGTGGTGGGAACCCGCGCGCCGGCGGACACCATCACCTATCCCGATCACGACCGGGTGTGCCGGCGCGGGGGCGAGGCGCCGGGCGATTCCTGGGTCGACGGCAAGGGAAACCGGGCGACCAATCCCTACATCCAGCCCTAGAGCGCGCGTCGGTCCGATGGCCGCGCCTGCCCCGGCCTGTGCTCAGCCCTTGCGGGGCTCCTTGGGCGGGGTGACGTCGATCATCTCGCCCGGACGGGGCGCGTCGCTGCCGGGCCGGCCGGTGCGGAACTCGTACACCCGCACGCCGCCGAAGCCGCCGCGGCGCAAACCGGGGGCGCGGCCGGTGACGAGCGCATAGATGCCGCCGCCCACCATCAGCGCAGCCAGGATGACGCCGCCGGCGATCAGCAGGCCGCCGAGCAGCACAAACAGCAGCGCCGCGACCGCCGCGGCGACCGCGAGGCCGGCGATGCCGCCGAAGAGGGATAGAAACCTGTTCATGAAGAAAGGCTGCCACGCAAATCAGGCGGCCGTGAGACGCCCCCGCGGCTCACAGCGCCGCGTGCAGGCCCTTCACGAATTCGGTGAGGCCGGTGAGCCGGCGCCGCTTCAGCCGCTCCGCCTCCAGGATGGCGGTGAGCTTGTGGAGGCTCTCCGCCACATCGTCGTTGATGATGATGTAGTCATACTCGCTGTAGTGGCGGATTTCCTCGGAGGCCTGCTCCATGCGGTGCCGCACCACCGCGTCACTGTCCTGGGCGCGGGTGCGCAGGCGCTTCTCCAGGTCCTGGGCCGACGGCGGCAGGATGAACACCTTCACGAGGTCCTCGCCCGCGCTCTCGTCGAGCTGCTGGGTGCCCTGCCAGTCAATATCGAACAGCACGTCGCGGCCGGCGCCGAGCGCCTCTTCCACCGGCGCGCGGGGGGTGCCGTAGAAATTGCCGAACACGGTGGCGTGCTCCAGGAGGTCGCCGGCCTCGCGCATGGCCTCGAAATGCGCGGCATCGACGAAGAAATAGTCCCTGCCCTCCACCTCGCCGGGGCGCGGCGGCCGGGTGGTGACCGAGACCGACATGGTGATGTGCGCGTCGCTCTCCAGCAGCCGGCGCGACAGCGTGGTCTTGCCCGCGCCGGAAGGGGAGGACAGCACCAGCATCAGCCCGCGCCGGGCAAGGCCCGCCCGTCCGTGCGGCGCAAGCGAGGGCGAGGGGGCGGACGAGGACATGGGCGGGCGGCTCACTCGACGTTCTGGATCTGCTCGCGGAACTGGTCCACCAGCAGCTTCAGGTCAAGCCCGATCTGCGTCAGCTGGACCGAGTTCGACTTCGAGCACAGCGTGTTGGCCTCGCGGTTGAACTCCTGCGCCAGGAAATCGAGCTTGCGGCCCACCGGCCCGCCCTCGGCGAGCAGGTGGCGCGCCTGGGCGAGGTGGGCGGCGAGCCGGTCGAGCTCCTCGCGCACGTCGGCGCGGGTGGCGATCAGGATCGCCTCCTGGCTGAGCCGGTCCGAATCGAGCGCGGGCGCGGCCTCCAGCAGCGCGCGCACCTGCTCGGCGAGGCGCGCCTTGACCGCCTCCAGGCTGCGCTCGGGCAGAACCTCGGCGGCCGCGACCAAAGCGGCGATGGCGTCGAGGCGGCCGGCGAGCACCGCGCGCAGCGCCTCGCCCTCCCGCGCGCGCATGGCGCACAGGGCGGTGAGCGCCTCCTCGAAGGCGGCGAGCGCCGTGGCGGCGAGCGCGCGCATCTCCGCCTCGCTCTCCTTCGCCTCGCTGACCTCGACGATGCCCTTCACGGTGAGGAGCGCATCGAGGCCGGGCGCGGGCACGGAGAATTTGTGGGCGGTCGCTCTGGCGGCGGTCAGCAGCGCCTCGAGGGCGGCCTGGTTCACGCTCACGCTCACGGCCTCCCCCTCGCGGGCGGCGGTGAGCGTGGCGTTGAGCGAGCCGCGGGTCAGATGGCGCCCGGCCAGGGCGCGCACCTCGGCCTCGATGAGGTCGAAGCCGGGCGGCAGGCGCAGGCGCACGTCGAGGCCCTTGCCGTTGACCGAGCGCACCTCCCAGGCGAGGCGCCAGGGTCCGGCGGCGCCGGCGGCGCGGGCGAAGGCGGTCATGCTGGCGAGGGGCGCGGGGCCGGCGGCCGACGGGGCTTGGCTCATTGCGAGGCTAAAATCATAACGGATGTCCGCGCGCCGGGCGGCAAGACCGCTGGCGCGTCCTTCAGTTGGCGGCGGCGGGTGCGCCCGAGGGCGCGCCCGGACGGCCGCCCGCCTCGATGGCGCGCCAGCGGGCGACGTTCCTGTTGTGGTCGGCGAGCGTCTCGGCGAAGGCGTGGCCGCCCGTGCCGTTGGCGACGAAGAACAGGTCGGTGGTCTTCGGCGGGTTCGCCACCGCCAGGATCGCGTCCTTGCCGGGATTGCAGATCGGTCCCGGCGGCAGGCCGTCGATGGCGTAGGTGTTGTAGGCGGTTGGCGTGGTGATGTCGGTGCGGGTGATCGAGCGCCCCAGCGCGCCGCGCCCGCCGACGATGCCGTAGACGATGGTCGGGTCCGACTGGAGCCGCATCCTCTTGTTCAGCCGATTGACGAACACCGCCGCGACCTTGGGCCGCTCGGCGGCGAGCCCGGTCTCCTTCTCGACGATGGAGGCGAGGGTGACCATGTCCTGCGGGCTGCGCAGCGGCAGGCCCGGTGCGCGCCGCTCCCAGGCGAGACGCACCACCTTCTTCTGCTCCTCGGCCATCTCCTTCAGGAGCGTGTCGCGGGAGGTGCCGCGCGCGAACTTGTAGGTCTCCGGCAGCAGCGTGCCTTCGCGCGGCACGGCGGGGCTGCCGGAAAGCAGGTCGCTCTCCATGAGGCGGGCGACCACCTGCTGGCTGGTGAGGCCCTCGGGGATGGTGATGGCGTGCTGGATCACGCGGCCGGAGGCGATGGTGTCGATCACGCTCGCCATCGACTGGCCCGGTTTGAACAGGTATTCGCCGGCCTGCATGTTGGCATTGGGCTTGGTCAGCTTGAGCCCGGCGATGAAGGTGAACCAATTGTCGATCACCCCGGCCTTCTCCAGCGCGTCCGCCATGTCGCGGATGCCGGCGCCGCGCGGGATCACCACCGCCTTCTCCTGCGCGAGCGGACCGGGGTCGTTGAACTCGCGTTCGCCGTAGCGGGCGGCGAAGAGGCCGCCGACGCAGATCAGCACCAGGAAGGTGAAGATGCCCGAGCCGATGGCCACGGCGGGGTGTCTGGCGCTCCTCGACGGCAGGTGCGATCCCTTCTGGGGCTTGGCCATCCTCGGGTCTCCCTCGATGTGGTCGGCGCCCGTTCTGGGGCATCGCTGCCGATTTCGCAACCGGCCTCGTGCGCTTGTTATCGGCCCATTCGGGCGGCGGTTGGGCGGGGCGGGGACGTGGCCCCGCGCCGCTCAGGCGGCGTAGCGCCGGAACACGATCGAGGCGTTGGTGCCGCCAAACCCGAAGGAATTGGAGAGCACGGTGTCGATCTGCCGCGGCTTGGGCTTCAGCGGCACCAGATCGATGGGGGTCTCGACCGCCGGATTGTCGAGATTGAGGGTCGCCGGCGCCACCTGGTCGCGGATCGCCAGGATGGAGAAGATCGCCTCCACCGCGCCCGCCGCGCCGAGCAGATGGCCGGTGGACGACTTGGTGGACGACATGGCGACCTTGCCCGCGGCGTTGCCGAGCAGGCGCTCCACGGCATGCAGCTCGATCTCGTCCGCCATGGTCGAGGTGCCGTGGGCGTTGATGTAGTCGAGGTCGCCGGCGGTGATGCCGGCCCGCTTCAGCGCCGCCGACATGCAGCGGAAGGCGCCGTCGCCGTCCGGCGTCGGGGCGGTGATGTGGAACGCGTCGCCCGACAGGCCATAGCCGACGAGCTCGGCATAGATCTTCGCGCCGCGCGCCTTGGCGTGCTCCAGCTCCTCGAGCACCACCACGCCCGCGCCCTCGCCCATGACGAAGCCGTCGCGGTCCTTGTCCCAGGGGCGGGAGGCGCGGTCGGGGGCGTCGTTATAGGCGGTGGCGAGCGCCTTGCAGGCGGCAAAGCCCGAGATCGACAGGCGGTCCACCGGGGATTCGGTGCCGCCCGCCACCATCACGTCCGCGTCGCCGAGCGCGATCAGGCGGCCGGCGTCGCCGATGGCGTGGGCGCCGGTGGAGCATGCGGTGACCACGGCATGGTTCGGCCCCTTCAGCCCGTGGGCGATGGAGACGTAGCCGCCGGCGAGATTGATGAGCCGTCCCGGAATGAAGAAAGGCGAGATGCGGCGCGGGCCGCGCTCCTTGAGCGTCAGGGAGGCTTCGGCGATGCCGTTGATGCCGCCGATGCCCGAGCCGATCAGGACCCCGGTGGAGATCTGGTCCTCATAGGCGGACGGGTGCCAGTCGGCGTCGTCCAAGGCGAGCCTCGCCGCGCACATTCCGTAGACGATGAACTCGTCCACCTTGCGCTGCTCCTTCGGCTCCATCCACTGGTCGGGATTGTAGGTGCCGTCGGCCCCGTCGCCGCGCGGAATGGTCGCCGCGATCTTGCAGGCGAGGTCCGAGGCGTCGATGTGCTCGATCTTCTTCACGCCGGTCTCGCCGGCGAGAAGCCGCCGCCAGGTCGGCTCGACGCCGCAGCCGAGCGGCGTCACCATGCCGAGGCCGGTGACGACAACACGTCTCATCTTCAGGACTCCAGATGGCCGGCCGCGCGGCGGCGCAGTGCGGCGCCGCCGCGGCCTGGTGCGACAACGGCCGCGGGCGCCAGGCGCCGCGCGACCGTTGACTGTGCGGCAGGAAGGATCAAGCCGCGTTCTTTTCCAGGAACTTGATCGCGTCGCCCACCGTCAGGATGGTCTCGGCCGCATCGTCCGGGATCTCGCAGTTGAAGGCCTCCTCGAAGGCCATCACGAGTTCCACGGTGTCGAGGCTGTCGGCGCCGAGATCGTCGATGAAGGACGCGTTCTCCGTGACCTTCTCGGGCTCCACGCCCAGGTGTTCAGCGACAATCTTCTTCACCCGCTCGGCGATGTCACTCATCGATGCAACCCTCGTTGTTCGGATATCCCGGTGCCGTTCGGCGGCTGAAGGAGGGCATAATGCCTTTTTTCCGCCATGCCCAGCCCCCTCGCGTCGCCGGCCCGGATCCGGGCGGGCGGTGTTCGGGAAACGGCGCCCGTTGGCCGGGCGCCACATGGCGAAAGGCTCCGACGGCTCCCCAGCCAAAACGGACCGGGCCAGATTGGGCCTGGACCAGAGCCTCTGCCGCTTCCGGCCGGAGCGGACCGCCGCCAGCGGCCCGTCCCGGGGTGCGCGGCCCGGCTCGTTCTTGTCGTGCGGCCCCCTGCTCCGCCCGCTCCAGGGAGCGATCGGACCGGAGGCCTCGGCGCTCGTTATCATACTCCCGGCGTCTTTGCCAGCAACGCGCCGGCCCGGCCCGCGGCGCGCCGGCGCCGATCGCGGCCGGCGCTCAGATCATCGCCATGCCGCCGTTCACGTGCAGCGTCTGGCCGGTGACGTAGGCCGCCTCGTCGGAGGCGAGGTAGACGCAGGCCGCGGCGATGTCCTGCGGCGTGCCGAGCTTGGCGGCGGGCACCGCCTTCAGGATGCTCTCGCGCTGCTTGTCGTTGAGCGCGTCGGTCATCGGCGTGGCGATGAAGCCGGGGGCGACGCAGTTCACGGTCACCCCACGCGAGGCGACCTCCTGCGCCAGCGACTTCGACATGCCGATCATGCCGGCCTTGGCGGCGGCATAGTTGCCCTGCCCGGCATTGCCGGTGACGCCGACGATGGAGGTGATGGAGATGATGCGGCCCGAACGGCGCCGCATCATGGTGCGCACCGCCGCGCGCGACAGGCGGAAGGCGGCGGTGAGGTTCACGGCGAGCACCTGGTCCCACGCCTCGTCGGAGAGGCGCATGAAGATGTTGTCGCGGGTGATGCCGGCATTGTTGACGAGGATGTCGACGTGGCCGCCCAGCGCCTCCTCGGCGGCGGGCACCAGCTTCTCCACGTCCTCGGGGTCGCCGAGATTGCAGGGCAGCACGTGGACGCGGCCGGACAGTTCGGCGGCGAGCGCCTCCAGCGCCTCGCGACGGGTGCCGGAGACGGCGACGGTGGCGCCCTGGGCGTGGAGCGCCTTGGCGATCGCGCCGCCGATGCCGCCCGTGGCGCCGGTGACGAGCGCGGTCTTGCCGGTGAGATCGAACATCAATTCCCCCAGTCCTCTGTGTCAGTCGGCGTCAAGGCCGGTTGGTGCCTTGCGGCGGCGGGAGCAGGACGGCCGCTTCCCCATCCCGCTTAGGGCAAGGGCCGGACCGGGAACGCGCGGCACGTCCGCGGCGCCCCGAGGGCGAATGTGCGCAAGCCTCTTTCACCCGGGAAAAGGTTCTGCCCTTCCCGCCCCTCGCCCGCAAGCGGCAGACGCCATCAAACGTCAGGCCGCCGAGGCCTTGCGGGCGGCGACGAAGGCGGCGACGTCCTCGGGCGTGCCGACCGCGCTCGCGGCGATCGCCTTGTCGATGCGCTTGACGAGGCCGCACAGCACCTTGCCCGCGCCCACCTCCACCACCGCATTGACGCCGGCGCCGGCCATGTAGATCACGCTCTCGCGCCAGCGCACGGTTCCGGTCACCTGCTCCACCAGCAGGCGCTGGATCTCCGCCGGGTCGGAGACCGGGGAGGCGCGCACGTTGGCGATCAGCGGCACCCGCGGCGTCATGATGGTGGAGCCGGACAAAGCCACCTCCATGGCCTCCGCCGCCGGTCCCATGAGGCGGCAGTGGAAGGGGGCGGACACCGGCAGCAGCACCGCCTTCATGGCGCCCTTCTCCTTGGCGATGACCATGGCGCGCTCCACCGCCGCGCGGTCTCCGGACACCACCACCTGGCCGGGGGCATTGTCGTTGGCGGCCTCGCAGACCCCGTCCTGGGCCGCCTCGGCGGCGACCGCCACCGCCTGCTCGTAGTCGAGCCCGAGCAGCGCCGCCATGGCGCCCTCGCCCGGGGAGACCGCGTCCTGCATGGCGCGGCCGCGGATGCGCAGCAGCCGCGCCGCCTCGGTGACGGTGAGCGCGCCGGCGGCGGCGAGCGCGGAATACTCGCCGAGCGAGTGGCCGGCCACAAAGGCGGCGTCGCGGGCGAGGTCGATCCCGGCCTCGGTCTCGAGCGCGCGCAGGGCGGCGAGGGAGACGGCGAGCAGCGCCGGCTGGGCGTTGGCGGTCAGCGTCAGCGTCTCGGCCGGGCCGTCCCACATGATGCGGGTGAGATGCTCGCCGAGCGCGGCGTCCACCTCCTCGAACACCGCCTTGGCGGCGGGAAAGGCGTCGGCGAGCGCCTTGCCCATGCCCACGGCCTGGCTGCCCTGGCCGGGAAAGATGAAGGCGGTGTGCGAGGCTGTGCGGGACCCGCTCGACATGGGTCGTCCCTCCAGAGTGAAAATTGGGGAGGGCAGAGACACCTGGATTGTGGGCGAGTCAAGGCGGCGCGGCCGGAGCGGCCGATGCGGGCGGCGGGCGGCGGCGTTTCCCGGTCGCGCCCCGTGCGAACTTGACTGGAGGGCGCTTCTTCAGCAGAACCGAGCCGGATCGGCTGCGCGACTCGATCTTCCGATTCCGGGATTGGCGACGATGACCCGTTGGACTCACGGCCTGGTTAATCGTTTGGTGGTCCTGTGCGACATCGTCATGGCGGCCCTCGCTGCGGTGATCGTCCATCTGCGCTGGGAATTTCTGTCCTGGAGCCAGATGGCCATCCTGTGGGTGCTCGGGGCGTTCGTCTTCATCCAGATCCTGCAGATCGGCCGCGCCTACCGGGTCGAGCACTATGTGCGGCCGCTGCGCCAGATCGGCCACCTGGTGGTGGCAGGAGTCCCGGCCGGCGCCATCGTCGCGGTCGCCTATTATGCGATCATCCCCAATGCGGACACCAATCTGAGGGCGCTGCTCAGCTGGGGCGCGGCCACGGCGGTGTGCCTGATCTTCGGCCGCCTGGTCCTGGTGCGGATCGGCATCTCCCTGGTCCGGCGCCACCAGGTGCTGCAGCGCGACGTGGTGCTGGTGGGCGACCGCGAGCGGGCCTACGCGCTGGTGCGCCGCTATCAGGAGGAACACGCCGTCGGCGGCCTGCTCGCCTTCGTGGGCATCTTCGACGACCAGCCGGGGCGCCCGGCGGAGAGCGCGCCCCCGCCCGACATGCCGCCGGTGATGGGGGATCTGCAGGCGCTGCTCGAATACGCCAAGGGATCGACCATCGACATCGTGGTGATCTGCAAGTCCTGGCGCGACCCCAAGGCCATCAACGCCATCGCCGAGCAGATGTACCGCATCGCCGCCGACGTGATCGTCGAGCTCGATCCCGACGAGTTCATGCTGAACTACGCCAACCTCACGGTGCTCGCGGGCGAGCCGGCGCTGCAGGTGCAGCAGCAGCCGCTGAAGGGCTCGCTCGGGCTGCTGAAGTGGGTCGAGGACTATGCGGTGGCCACCCTCGGCCTCATCCTGGTCTCGCCGATCCTGCTAGGCGCCGCCATCGCCATCAAGCTCGACAGCCCGGGACCGATCCTGTTCCGCCAGCCGCGTCTCGGCCTGAACAACAAGGTCTTCCAGTGCTACAAGCTGCGGACCATGCAGGTGGACCCGGCCGACGACGGCTCCAAGGGCACCCTGCGCAACGATCCGCGCATCACCAAGGTGGGCGCCTTCCTGCGCTCCACCTCCATCGACGAGCTGCCGCAGCTGCTGAACGTGCTGAAGGGCGAGATGTCGGTGGTGGGGCCGCGCCCGCACGTGCCCAACATGGAAGTGACCTCGAACCTGCGCTACGAGGCGATCCGCCAATATGTGGCGCGCTACCGCATGAAGCCCGGAATCACCGGCTGGGCGCAGATCAACGGCATGCGCGGCGGCATCCACACCGTCGAGAAGGCCGAGCGCGGGGTGGAGCTCGACCTCTTCTACATCGAGAACTGGTCCATATGGTTCGACATCAGGATCATGATCCTGACCATCACCAAGGGCATGTCGGGCTCCAACGTGTTCTGACGGCAAGCCGCGCTTTCGCCGTCGCAGCCCTTGCCCTCCTCGCCGGTCCCGGCGGCGCCCACGCCGAGGGCCGGCCTTTCCTCGCCTATCACGCCAGCTGGTACGAGGTGCGCACGGACGACCCCGCGGCGACCACCATCGCCCGCCTGCCGCCCTACATCACCCACCTCGCCCTCGCCTTCGCCAGGCCGGACCTCACCTATAAAGGCGGCCTCGACCTCGCCGGCACCGGGCTGCAATACCCCTATTCCGGCGCCGTCCTGAAGGCGGCCATCGCCCGCCTCAAGGCGCGGGCGCCGCAGATCAAGGTGCTGGTCTCGGTGGGCGGCTGGAACTACCCCGCCTGGGACGGCTTCGACGCCGACGCGCTCGCCCGCCTGGTGAAGGACCTCGGCGCCGACGGCGTCGACATCGACTTCGAGACCCACAACCCGGCCTGCGCCCGCGGGCGCGACGGGCGCGTCGCCTGCCCGAGCGACGCCTTGACGCGGAAGATCGTCGAGGACATCCGGCGCGCTTTGCCGCGGCCCTTCGTGGTGAGCGCCGCCGGCTGGAGCGTCGGCGCCTATGGCGAGGGCGCCTTCGCGACCGCCGCCCCGCAGGGGCCCTATGCGGGGGTGAGCCTCGTGCTGCTGCGGCCGCCGGTGTCCGAGGCGCTCGACCTCGTCTCCATCATGTCCTACGACGCCGGCCCGGCCTTCAGGCCGGAGCAGGCGTTCCGCGCCTATCGCGTCCACTGGAAGGGACCCTTGGCGCTGGGCATCCAGGTGATGCCGGGCACCACCGGCGGGCCGCGCTTCACCCTCGATTTCACCGCCCGCACGCTGGCGGGCGTGATGCGCGACCCGCGCGCCGGCGCCATGCTTTACGCGCTGCTGGAGACCCCTCCGGGGCCGACCGGGCCGGACAATCCCGACTTCCGCGCGCTCGCCGTGGCGGTGTGCGTGACGCTGGAGTTGAGGGACTGCGCGGCCCCTGTCCCCTGACACGTTGCAAGGCGCTGCCGGACAAGCCAGAATGGCGCCGTGTCGCGCCCTTGGCCGGAGTGATGCGCGGCGGCGGACCTCATCGGCTTCACCACATTCCTGCCCGCCGGAGCCGTGGAACGGCCAGCACCACGCCAATCGCGCGAGAACCCACGTGCTGAGCAAGCTGAGAGCCACGGCCGAGGCCCGCATCCCCCAGATGTTCGCCTATTCCTGCCTGGTGTTCGACCGGCTGGCGGCGCGCAATCCGAACAGCGATGTCAACCTCCTGCCGCTGTTCGTCGCGCCCGGGGACACGGCCTGCGACGTCGGCGCCAACCGGGGCCTGTTCACCTATTGGCTGCTGCGCAACGGCGTCACGGTGACGGCGTTCGAGCCCAACCCCCACATGGTCGAGGTGCTGCGCCGGCGGTTTTCCGGCGCCCTCGCGCGCGGCACCCTCAGGATCGTCGGGAGCGCCGCGAGCAATGCCCCGGGCACGGCGACGCTCCACATTCCCGAAGGCCTCTCGCCGCTCGCCACCATCGAGCGCAACCTCGCCGAGGCCGGGGTCCCGCTGGAGGACGTGGAGGTGAAGCTGACCCGCCTCGACGACACGGTCTCCGGCGACGTCGCCTTCATCAAGGTGGACGTGGAAGGCCACGAACTGAAGGTGCTCGGCGGCGCCACGGGGATCCTGAGATCGAGCCGGCCGACCCTCCTGGTGGAGGCGGAGGAGCGCCACCGTTCGGGCGCCGTGGCCTCGCTGCGGGCCCTGCTGGAGCCCATGGGCATGCGCGGCTTCTTCCGCGACGGCCGCGCGATCGTGCCGATCGGGCGGTTCGACGTGGCGCGTCACCAGGCGCGCGACGCCCTCAATGCGGAGGGCACGCGGGTGCTGCCGGGGCGCGCCTATGTCAACAACTTCATCTTCGCCGGCCGGCCCCAGGTGATCGCCCGCCTCGAGGCCCTCGACGCCTAGAGCCGGGTCTCCCGCGGGCGTCGCCGGAGCGTTTTCATGGGGCGGAACTCCGGCTCTGTTGGATGGGTTTGAGGGCGATTCGCCGGCCATAGGGGACCGCGGCGCGGTTGCCTATGGCTGGATCGCGTTCCGGCGGCGGCGCGAGGCTCAGGGGCGCGAGGGATGACGCGCGACGATGTTGCAGAAGTCGGTCGGGCGCGAAGCGAGCGCGGTCAGCGTGCCGTCGTGACTGACCTTGTGGAAGGTGTAGCCGAGCGCCTGGAGCGCATTCCACGCCGCCGCGGGATCGCCACCGGCCTTGAACAGGGTCGGGCAGTTCATCTCGAAGATCACGGTCGGATGGTAGGTGGCGAGCGTGTGCTGGCCGCCGGCGATCACCATGCCCTCGGCGCCCTCCACGTCGATCTTGATGCAGTCCACCCGGTCGACCCCGGCCTCGCGCACCACCGCGTCGAGCGTGGTCATCTCCACCTGCTCGCTGCCCGCGTCGCTGCCGTCGCTGATGAGCGAGAAGGCCTGCGGGTCGTCGCCCAGGGGATTGTGGTGCAGCGCCGCGCTGCCTTCCTTGTCCGCCAGCGCCTTGGGCACCACGGTGACGTTGGTGAAGCCGTTGAGGGCGATGTTGCCCACGAGCTGCGCGCGCGCCGCCTCGCCGGGCTCCACGGCGATCACCTTGGCCGCCTTCGCCGCCACCTTCACGGTGAACAGGCCGATATTGGCGCCCACGTCCACGAACACGTCGCCGGGGCCGACGAACTTCTGGATCGTGTGCAGCTCCGGCTCCATGGCGTCGCGCAAGAGGAAGGTGGACAGGGTGGTGTAGCGGAAGTCCGCCGGCACCTGCACCTTCGGCCCGCCGGGGACCAGATCGAACGGCGCGAGCGTGCCGGTCGGCACGGCGACGGCGAGCTTCGCGGCGCGGGCGAGCACCGTCAGCGGGGCCTCCCGGAAACCCGGCTCATTCAACAGCTTCTGCACCCGTCTCAGCATGGCAGCCCCCGTAGTCGCTCGCGTCGGAAAAATGGATGGGTCAGGGCGCGCGGCCCCGGGGAACCGGCAGGCGCCGCTCCCTTGCGTGGTCGAGATAGACGGCGATCGCCATGATGACCCCGAGCTCGCCCGGCGTGAAGACGAGGGAATACACCGAGGACGAGATGATCATGAACAGCACGTAGTCGGACAGGGCCTCCGAGAACGGCGTGCGTGTGCGCGCGGCGGCCCGCAGCGTGACGACATAGCTCCAGACATAGACCGCCGCGATCAGCGCCGCGCCCACCAGCCCGTATTCGAACACCACGCCGACCCAGCCCAGGTCGGCGATGTAGAATTGGTTGTTGCCGAAGATGTCCGCAAGGGTGACGGCGCCGAAGCGCGTGGTTGCGCCCACCCCGAGGATCCAGCGCCACGCCTCGTCGCCGAGGAAGCCGGTGGCGAGCGCGAACGAGGTGTTGCGCACCGAGAGCGAGGAGCCGAACGCCTCGCCGCCGTCGGCGCCGAGCTTCCAGAACAGCACCGCCACCGCCACCGGCAGCACCAGCAGCCCCAGGCCGAGCACCAGGCGGCGCGGCACCCGCGGCAGGCTCGCCATCGCGCCGAGGCCGCACACCAGCAGCGCCGCCGCGATGGAGGTGCGCTGCTTGTAGATGGAGAGCAGCAGCACGAACGCCAATACAAGCCCCAGCGCCGGCCACAGGCTCGGGCTGCGCATGAAGCGCCGCACCAGATAGAACATCGCCAGGAAGCCGAAGAACAGCGGCATGTAGATGCGATAGCCGCGCTCGTTCTCGTAGAGCAGCAGCTTTCCTTCCGCCGGATCGCTGGTGTACCAGCGGGCTGGGATGGTGAACCACAGCAGAACCATCAGGACGAAGGTGGCAAGCCCGAGCGCGAGGCAGGCCCGGCGCAGCCGCTCGTCCGGCGGGGCGAGCCAGTAGAGCAGGGCGGAGAGGCCGAAATAATAGGTGAACGGCCATACTTTCACGGTGGTGGTGATGGCGTCGAGGAAGCCGTTGCCGAGCTGCACCATGGAGATCAGCGGCGTGAAGCCGATGGTATAGGCGAACAGCACCAAATAGCCGTGCTTGGCCGGCAGGTGCATGCGGGTCACGGCGTAGAGCGTGAGCGGCAGGGTGATGATCGGCCACGCCTTCGAGAGCAGATAGGGCGGCGGCAACTCGTTGAGGTAATAGAAGGTCTGCGCGAACAGCGGCAGGGTCGAGACCAGCACGGTCCAGCCGAACAGCCGCGGCAGCAGGTCGCCGCTCTGGCGCGGCACCGGCGCGCCGACGCTGCGGCGCAGGGGCATCACGACGCGCCGGCGCGGCTTGAGGGTGACGGCCCCGCTCACGAGGGGCCGCCGGCGCCATCGCCCCGCGCCGGGCCGCCCATGCCGTAGGCGCCGGGGTCGAGCCGCGCCTTCGCCACCATCCACAGCACCGGCATCGAATCCACGAACACCCGCCGCGCGTGCCCGGTCGGGTTGAGCCAGAGCCGGTGCAGCCATTCGAGCCCGTGCTCGCGGTAGAAGGCGGGCGCGCGCTCGACGATGCCGGTGACGAAATTGAGCGCGCTGCCGACACACATGCCGGTGCCCACCGCGCCGCCGCGCGCGTCCACCATGCGCGCGAGATACTCGGACGACGGCGCGCCCACCACGAAGAACACGTAGCGCGCGGGATGGGCGACCACATAGTCGACGCAGGCCTCCACCTCCTCGGGCCGGTTGATGAAGCCCATGGAGGGGATGTGCAGGTTCACCGCGGCGAGCTGGTACCGGTCGATCAGCCGGCGGCGCATCTCCTCGCTGCCGCCGATCACGGTCAAGGTGTCGCCGGGCCTGACGCAATGGGCGAACAGGTGCGCGGCGAGGTCGCTGCCGGCGGCCTGGGGGATGTCGAGCCCGAACACCAATTTGGCGAGCCGGCGCGGGATGGCCCCGTCCAGGAGCCGCAGCCAGGCGTGGGCGTAGGCGTCGGCGAAGCGCGCGTCCTTCAATTCGCCGAGGCGGGTGAAATGGGCGGCGTTGGGCGTCACCACATAGGCGAACGGGGCGCCGGGCGGCCGGGCGGCGATCCGCTCGGCGGCCTCGCGCACGTCGAGGGCGGTGATCTCGACGCCAAGGAAGGGAACCCGCCGGATCTGCGGCGGGGCATTGCTCGCGGCTTCCGTCTCAGTGCCCATGGGCCGACCTCGCTGGCCGCCCGGCTGGCGGGCGCTCCGCGGATGAATGGCTCGCGCGCCGACCGGGCATCAGGGAATGACGCTCCCGGTGTTGGTGGAGTAGCTGCCGAGCGTATAGCTGAAGGTGCGCTGGAACGGCACCACCTTGTTGATGAACATGTCGATCCAGAGATTGACCTCGGCGATCGAGCTGCGCGGCACGTAGATGATGTCGCCGGACACCAGCGGCACGTCGTCGGCAAAGCCGGTCTCGATGAGGTCGCGCACGTTGATGAGCCGCAGCATGGGCTCGTTCCGGGGTCCGCGGCGAATGAGCGCCACCTGGCCGGTGCGCGCCTCCTCGGTGAAGCCGCCGGCGAGCAGGATGCCCTGCAGCACCCCGGTTCCCATGTCCGAGAGCTTGAAGGCGCCGGGATGGGACACCATGCCGCCCACATAGATGCGCGCGGCGGCGGCCTCCTCCAGCCCGACCACCACCTTCTGGTCGGCGAGTTCCTTGCGCGAGGCCTTGCGCACCGCGTCCTGGAGGCCGGCGAGCGTCATCCCCTCAACGCGCATCTGGCCGACGGCACGCGGCGCGATGGTGCCGTCCGGGGAGACGGTCAGCTCCTCGTCCATCTCGCGGGTGATGAAATACTTGATCTTCACTTTGTCCCCGGGACCAAGCCGATAGTGCGGCACCTCATTGGACCAGGGCCTGAAACGGTCGACATTGATCTCGGTGAAGCGCAGCTCGTGGCCGGTGGTGAACGGCACGGTGCCGGTGTCGGTGCTGGAGGAGGTGGTGCACCCCGAGAGGGCGGCGCCGAGCGCCGCGAGCAGCGCCGGCACCAGAGCGAGCCCGCCGCGCCGGCGACGCCGACCTCGCGCCTGCCCGGCCGCGACCGCCGCGCCAGCCGACCGCCTGAGCGGTGGGCGGTGCGCGTCGCGGATCGCATCGCGGGGTGGGACGGGCATCAACGAACTCCGGCTCGAAACGCGCCAGGTCCGCCGCCGCGCCGCCTCGCCCGGTCGGCGCGCGGGAGCACGGGAATCGGAAAACCTGGTAAACCGACGCTAAAAGGTCGTGGTTAATGGAGGGTTAGGCGCGCCAGCGAATGGTGAATGCGCGCCGGGCGGCGCCACCGCGTCCCGGCGGTATCGGAGGGCTTGGAGGCTGGTGGGAACGGGGCTGGCGGCCCCCTGCGGCGGCGGTGCCTTGCGCCCGGCGGCCGGTCCGGGCGGGCGCCGGCGGAACGGGCGCGCGCGGCCCGATCAGCGGGCGCGGGCGGGACGCGCCGCGGGCCGATGCGTCAGGTACGCCGGTAGATCCATTCCGGCAGATAGTAGCGCCGCCCGAAGAACACGAAGCCGAGCAGCGTGCCGCCATTCTCCAGCACGCTGGCGCGCATGTGGATCGCCGCCGGCTTGCGGGTGCTCTCGGCGCCGATCATCAGGATGTTGCCGTCGGCCAGCTGGTTCAGCCGGTCGGTGACGACAAAGGTGCCCTGGACCGGCGAGCAGACGATCACGCACTCGAACGCCTGCTTCAATTCATCGCGCAGGCGCACGCCATCCGCCAGCGGCAGACGCACGTTGAGGAGAGGCGACTTTTCCACGTCCGCCGCCGCCCAGAGCTGCGGCACCGGGGTGCGGGTCACCGCGAGCCCGCCTTTCATCTCGAAGCTCGCGCCCGCCGGATAGGGTATCGGCGCGCACAGGTCGACGATCAGCGTGCGCAGACCGCGATGGGTGGCGAACTCTTCGGCGAGGCGGCGGCAGAAGGTGGGCGCCTCATCGCCCCGCTGCGGGGCAAGGAAATGGATCACCTGCAGGGGCTTGTCGTCGACCCGCGTGTCCAGCAGCAAGGTCGCGAGGCCGCCGAGAGCGGCGTCGAGCGCGGCGGCGCCGGCATCCGCGGCGCCGAACTCGGCGAGCGCGGGCAGTTGGAGCGCCCGCTCGGCCTCGCTCGGCATGATGAAGGTGGTGCGCAGCGCCGAGGCGAGGGCGCCGGCGGCCGCGCCGAACAGCAGGCCGCCGAACAGGCCTGCGGCGATCAGCGGCAAAGCGAGGTTGCGGCTGGTGACCGCGCCGTCCGCCTCCTGCACCACGCGCACGTTGGATTCGCGCACCTTGGCGGCGGCCTCCTCGATGTTGGCCGCCACCGCCCGGCGCAGATATTCGCGGTAACCGTCGCTGAGCGTGTCGCGCCGGCGGTTGAGCTCGATGAGCCGCGTCTCGGCCCCGCGCAGGGTGGCGAGGCGCTCCTCGGCGATCTTCTGCTGCTGCTCCAGCTCCACCGCCTGCCGCCCCAGGGCATCCTGCTCCACCTTGAGGCTCAGGATCATGTTCTGCACGTAGCTGAGGGCCGGGTTGCGCACGTCGCGGTCGGTGGAATACGGCTTCTCGTTGCGGCGGTCCATCTTGCCGCGCACGGTGGCGATCTGCCGGTCGATGTCGCGCAGCAGCTGGCTGCCGGGCGCGTATTGCGCCCTGATGCGGTCGCGCTCCACCAGCAGGCGGGTGAGCACGTTGGTGTCCTCGTCATTGCCCAAGGCGTCGGTCTTCTGGGTGAAGTCGAACACCTGCTCGGGCAGGGCCTTCATCTGCTTTTCCGCCTCGGCGAGCTGGGCGGTCACCGCCACCTGGCGCTCGGCCACCTGGCGGCGGCGCTGCAGCAGCGCGTCCACCTGGTTGGCGGCGAGGATGGCGTCCTGCGAGAAATCGATGATGCCGACCTTGCTCTTGAGCGCCTCGATGTCGCGGTCGACGCTGGAAAGATCGGCCCGGAAGCGCTCCACCTCCACCTGGAGGATGCGCGCGGTGGGGTTCTCGAAGATCTTGCGCCGGTAGGCGAGATAGTTGCGCACCAGCGTGTCGGTGGCCTCCACCGCCAGCGCGCGGTTGGGCAGGGTGACGCTGATCTCGATCACGTTCGATCCCGAGACCACGGAGGTGCGCAGCACCTTGCGGAACCGCTCGATCGCCTGGTCCATCTTGTCGGCGTCGGACTTCAGCAGCGAGGTGAGGAAGGTGAGCGGGCCGGCCGGGAACAGCCGCTCGGCGCCGATCTGGGAGATGGTGTCGCGGATCACGTCCGCGCTCTCGAGGATCTGCACCTCCGATTCGACCTGCTTCAGGCCTTCGATGGAGAGCACGGCGGGGCCGCTGTCGGTCACGTTGCCCGCGTTGGTCACCTCGCGGCTCACGATCACCATGAGCAGGCTTTTTGCGGTGTATTCGGTCTTGGCCGTGAAGGCGGCCGCGAGCGCCAGCAGCAGCGGCACCATGGCCGCGATCAGCACGATGCGGATGTGGAAGAAGGTGGCGATGAGGAAATCGCGGGTGGTGAAGGCGGGCGGCCGGTTTTCCGGCATGAGGCCGTCGGCGTGGGCGTCCTGGTCGCGGACCGCCCCCGTCGTTTCCGCCCCGGCCTCCATCGTCAAGCTCATCCGTGCCCTTCAGATCCAAGGTTGCGGCCGGCGGTCGCGATCCGCCGCCCACGCCCGGCGCGCGGTCGCGGCACGCCGGTGCAGAATGCGAAATCGCCCCTAAGGTCGGGTTAAGGCGCCGGCCCCAAGCGCGCCAGCTTGCGTTACAGGCGAACTCGGGCAAAACAAGGCCCGGTGACGGCCGCCGCTCAGAGCGCCTGCGGCATCAGCCGGCGCACGGCGAGCGTGGTGCCGATGCCGCCCTGGGCGATGAAGATCGCGGTGGCCACCGCCGCGCCGGTCATGCCGAAGGGCGGGATCAGCACCGCGCACAGCACGCAGCAGGAGACCAGCTGGGCGGCGTTGAGCCAGCGCAGCACGCCGCCGTGCCCGGTCATGGCGAGCATGATGTCCTGGCACGACAAAAGGCAGTTCACCAATTGGCCGACGCTCATGATGACGAGCGCGGTGGCGGCGATCTCGAAGCCGGGTCCGATGAGCGACAGCAGCGGGGCGGGAAAGATCATCATGGCCGCCACCACCGGCACGCCGAAGGCGGCCACCGTCAGGCGCACCTTGCGGTTCAGCGCGCGCAGCTCGGCCCATTCGCCCTGCCGGTGGTGGGCGGCGAACTTGGGCGCGGCGATGGTGCCGATGGAGATGATCACCACCCAGATCAGCATGGAGATGCGGTTGGCGACGCTGAAGGCGCCCACCTCCGAGGGCATGCCGAAGGCGGCCAGCAGCAGCACCGGCAGGGAGTTGAGCGTGATCTGCACCACCTCCACCACGCCGAGGGGCAGCGCGGTGCGCCACAGCGCGGGCAGATGCTCAAGGCTCCCCGCCGCGGCGGGGGCGTCGGCCTTGAGCCGGCCGCGGTCGCGCCAGATCAGCGCAATGCCGGTCAAAGCGGCGACGAGGTTCGCCGCGGCGAGGGCGTAGAGGATGCCGTCGAGCGAACGGATGCCGGCCGCCAGCGCGGCGAGGGTCAGCACCGGCCACAGCCCGTTCTGCACGAGCTGGCCCAGCACGCCGCGGGTGAGTCCGGTGAGGGCATGGCCGGTGAAGATGGCCAGCGTCTGCGGCAAAATCGCCGCCGCCGAGATGACAAGCGGCGCGGCAAGGTCCGGCTCGTTGAAGATGTAAGTGGAGAGCGGCGCCGCGAGCAGGATGGTCGCCGCCGTGCCGAGCGCGCCGCCGAGCGTGACCCAGAAGGTGCCGGCGAGCAGCGCGCGGCGCGCCTCGCGCCCCTTGTGCACGGCGAGCTCGGCCGCCACGTGCCGCATCACGCCCTTCTCGAAGCCCGCCCGCGTCAAGGTGGAGATCAGCAGCACCCAGGTGATGCACAGGAAGAACAGGCCCGATTCGTGGACCCCGAGCACCCGCGCCGCCAGCATGTAGAGGCCGAGCTTGCCCACGAGTTCGAGGCCGCGCACCACCAGCGCCGCCACATACGCTCCGTAGGCGCGAACCATGTCGTATAGAGTGTCGGGCCGGTGCAGCTTCATTCTGTTCGCGTCGAGGCGCCGCCGGCCGAAGGCCGGGGCGGAGGGAGGTGAGGCGATGCGGAACCCGACGGGCGCGAGCGCGCACGGTCCTGCCCCTCAAGGGCGGGACGGATCTTGGCGCAACAAGCATGCCGCTCCGGCTGGTGCAAGCGCCGGCGTCAAGCCGGCCACCCCCGTACCGGCCGCCGCCATGCGGCGCGCCCTCGCGGCAGGGATCGCGCTCGCCTTGCCGGCGCTGGTCGCATCGGCGCTGCTGCCGCACGAGGCCCGCGCCCAAGTGGATGCCCAGGGCAAGAGCGACCTGCCGGGCCAGCAATCGGTGGATCCGGAGGTCGACCCCTTCCCGTTTGACGGGCGCCTCGCGCTGCGCGCCTATTTCAAGGAGCGCCTGCCCTCCATGTGGTGGGCGAACGAGCCGGAATACACGCTCGGCCGCTTCTCGATCACCATCCACGCGCCCGATTCCTGGCGCGGCAATCCCACGTCGGCGTTGTTGGCGCTGTGCCCGCAGCCCTACAGCAACCTGTGGACCGGCCTGAAGTCGTTCGAATTGAAGGTGATGTATAAGAACGCGCCGTGGCCCGGCGTAACCTGCCGGCCCTGAGGCCGCCGGCGCCGATCAGCGCGGCGGGGCAGGAACGGCCGGCGGGGCCTCCTCGCGCAGGGTGCCGTGGGTCATCTGGTTCACCTGCATGCGCTGCGCGCGCCGGCGCTCGTTCACGCCCAGGAACGCGGCACGCAGCGCGAAGCCGAAGAACACCAGCGTGCTCGCCGTCGACAGGATGATGACGATGCCGGCCACCACCTGGAAGGCGTAAGACGGGTAGAGCGCGATCAGCGGGATGACGCTCAGCGCGGCAAGGGTGAACACGATAGCGCGAAACTGCGGCATGGCCCTGATCCGGAAGGATGGTCCCGAGCACGCCGCGGGGACCATCATTTCCGCAAAGTATCACCGGCGGCCGGTGAAATAAAGCTGAAGGCCCCAACCGGCGCCCCCGCCCCTCGTCCCCCCGGCGAGGTCCGGATATCGGCCTCCGCCCGCTACCGCCCGCGGCGTGGGCCGGCGCCGGTCAGATCTGGCGCTCGACCATCATCTTCTTGATCTCGGCGATCGCCTTGGCCGGGTTGAGGCTCTTCGGGCACGCCTGGGCGCAGTTCATGATGGTGTGGCAGCGATAGAGCCGGAAGGGGTCTTCCAGATAGTCGAGCCGCTCGCCGGTGCGCTCGTCGCGGCTGTCCTTCAGCCAGCGGGTGGCCTGCAGCAAAGCCGCCGGGCCGAGATAGCGGTCGCCGTTCCACCAATAGCTCGGGCAGGAGGTGGAGCAGCAGGCGCACAGGATGCACTCATAGAGGCCGTCGAGCTTCTCGCGGTCGTCCTTGGACTGGCGCCACTCCTTCTCGGGGGCGGCGGTGTCGGTCTGCAGCCAGGGCTCGATGGAGGCGTGCTGGGCGTAGAAATTGGTGAGGTCCGGCACCAGGTCCTTCACCACCGGCAGATGCGGCAGCGGGTAGATCGTGACCGCGCCCTTCACCAGCACCTCGTCCATGCCCTTGGTGCAGGCCAGCGTGTTGGTGCCGCCGATGTTCATGGCGCACGAGCCGCACACGCCCTCGCGGCAGGAGCGGCGGAAGGTCAGCGTCGGGTCGATCTTGTTCTTGATGTAGATCAGGCCGTCCAGAACCATGGGGCCGCAATCCTCGCGGTCCACGTAGTACGTGTCCATGCGCGGATTCTTGCCGTCGTCCGGATTCCAGCGGTAGATGCGGAACTCGGTGAGCGTCTTGGCGCTCTCAGGCTTCGGCCACGCTTTGCCGGCGGTGACCTGGGAGTTCTTGGGAAGGGTCAGCTCAACCATGGCATGTCCTGGATCGCTGGAGCGGTAACCGCCCGCGGGAATTGGCCACGGCCGCGCCCCTCTGCGCGGCCGCGTCGGCAAGCGCTCAGTACACGCGCTTCTTCGGCTCGATGTACTGGATGTCGTTCGACAGCGTGTAGGTGTGCACCGGCCGGTCGTCGAGGCGCACGGCGCCGGACTGCGGGTCGAAATAGGACAAAGTGTGCTTCATCCAATTGTGGTCGTCGCGCTCGGGGAAGTCCTCGCGCGCATGGGCGCCGCGGCTTTCCTGGCGGTTCGCCGCGCTCTCCATGGTGACGATCGCCTGGGCGATGAGATTGTCGAACTCCAGGGTCTCGATGAGGTCGGAGTTCCACACCAGCGAGCGGTCGGTGACGCCGATGTCGCTCGCGCCCTTGTAGACGTCGTGGATGAGCGTGCGCCCCTCCTGCAGCACCTCGCCGGTGCGGAACACGGCGCAGTTGTTCTGCATCACCTTCTGCATGGACAGGCGCAGCTCGGCGGTGGGGGTGCCACCGGCGGCGGTGCGGAACTTGTCGAGGCGGCCGAGGGCGAGGTCTGCGCTGTCGGGGGGCAGCTCCCGGTGCTTCTCGCCGGGCTTCACCAGCTCGGCAGCCCGCAGGCCGGCGGCGCGGCCGAACACCACGAGGTCGATCAGCGAGTTGGAGCCGAGGCGGTTGGCGCCGTGCACGGAGACGCAGGCGGCCTCGCCGATGGCCATCAGGCCGGGCACCACCTTGTCCGGGTCGCCGTTCGCCTTGTCGAGCACCTCGCCGTGATAGTTCGTGGGGATGCCGCCCATGTTGTAGTGCACGGTCGGAATCACCGGGATCGGCTCGCGCGTCACGTCCACGCCGGCGAAGATCTTCGCGCTCTCCGAGATGCCGGGCAGGCGCTCGTGGAGGATGGCGGGGTCGAGATGGTCGAGGTGCAGGAAGGCGTGGTCCTTGTTCTTGCCCACGCCGCGCCCCTCCCGGATCTCCATGGTGATGGAGCGGGAGACCACGTCGCGGGAGGCAAGGTCCTTGGCCGAGGGGGCATAGCGCTCCATGAAGCGCTCGCCCTCGGAATTGGTCAGGTAGCCGCCTTCGCCGCGGGCGCCCTCGGTGATGAGGCAGCCCGAGCCGTAGATGCCGGTGGGGTGGAACTGCACGAATTCCATGTCCTGGAGCGGCAGGCCGGCGCGCAGCACCATGCCGCCGCCGTCGCCGGTGCAGGTATGGGCCGAGGTGGCGGAGAAATAGGCGCGGCCGTAGCCGCCGGTGGCGAGCACGGTGAGGTGGGCGCGGAAGCGGTGGATGGTGCCGTCGTCCATCTTGATGGCGACGACGCCGCGGCAGCGGCCGTCCTCGTCCATGATCAGGTCGATGGCGAAATACTCGATGAAGAACTCGGCCGTGTGCTTCAGCGCCGCCCCGTAGAGGGTGTGCAGCATGGCGTGGCCGGTGCGGTCGGCGGCGGCGCAGGTGCGCTGGGCGGTGCCCTTGCCGAAATGGGTGGTCATGCCGCCGAACGGGCGCTGGTAGATCTTGCCGTCCTCGGTGCGCGAGAACGGCACGCCCCAGTGCTCCAGCTCGTAGACCGCGGCCGGCGCGTTGCGCACGAGATATTCGATGGCGTCCTGGTCGCCCAGCCAGTCCGACCCCTTCACGGTGTCGTACATGTGCCATTCCCACTTGTCCTCGCCCATATTGGCGAGCGAGGCGGCGACGCCGCCCTGGGCCGCCACCGTGTGGGAGCGGGTGGGGAACACCTTGGTGATGCAGGCGGTGCGCAGACCCGCCTCCGAGCAGCCCACCACCGCGCGCAGGCCCGCGCCGCCGGCGCCGACCACCAGCACGTCGTAGGTATGGTCGGTGATGGGATAAGCGGCGCCGTTCACTGCGGGAGCGGCTGAGCCGTTGGTTGCCGTGTCGGCCATGCTCAGCCCCCCACGCTGATCTTGATGATGGCGAAGGCGCCGGCGAGGGCGACCACCGTCGTGAAGAAGGTGTTGGCGATGATCAGAAGCACCTTGGTGCTCTCTTTGTGGATGTAGTCCTCGATCACCACCTGCATGCCGATGCGCATGTGGATCGACACCGAGAGCAGCATGAGGAGCAGGATCACCGCCACCAGCGGATGGCCGATCACCGCGCGGGCCTCGGCATAGCTCGCCCCGGCGAGGCGGATGACGATCCACACGAAGGCGATGGCGAGGATGAGGTTGGCGAGCGCGGTGACGCGCTGGACGAAGAAGTGCTCGGTGCCCGAGCGGGCGGAGCCGAGGCCGCGCACCCGGCCGAGGGGAGTGCGCATGGGGGTGTGGGTGGAATTGCTCATGGCGCTCTCCTCAGCCCTTCAGCGCAAGGCCGACGATCCACACCAGCACGGTGAGCACCACCGAGCCGGCCAGCGTCGCCTTGGCGAGCAGCACGCGCTCGCTCGGCCCGAAGCCGTGGATGAAGTCCCAGATGAAGTGGCGCACGCCGCCGAGCGCATGGTGCAGCAGCGCCCAGGTGAAGCCGAACAGCACGAGAAGGCCGATCGGCGATCCGGCGAGGCCGGCGAAAGTGTCGTAGGCGCCAGGCGAGGCGGCGGTGGCGAGCAGCCACCAGACCAGGAGAATCGTGCCGAAATAGAGGCCCACCCCGGTGATGCGATGCACAATCGACATCATCATCGTGAAAAGAGGCCGGTAAATCTGCAGGTGGGGTGAGAGCGGACGCTCGACCCGAGGCGGGCTGTCGGCCATGTGGGCCTCCTTCCGGAAATTGGACGATCAGGTATCTCAATCGTGACCAGTTCGCAACGATTCCAAACGCGCGCAGGGCCCGTTTATGCCCACCGCCGGGGGTCGGCAATTGGCTATACGTTGCAACCGGGGTCGCGGCGCATACCGCCGATGCTGCATTGCCGCTTACGCAGGCGCGCCGCAAACAAAAAACGCGGCGCCGGTGACACCGGCGCCGCGCGGAAAGAAAAATCGGAAGGGTCGGCCCGCTCAGAAGCGGTAGGTGACGCCGGTGCCGAAGATCCAGGGGTTGAGCTGGGCCGTGCCGGTGTAGCGCGTGCCGCCGACGGTGACCGAGAAGTCGGGCTCGAGGAAGAGCTTCTTCACGTCGACGTTGATGCCCCAGTGCTTGTCGATCATCCAGTCGAAGCCCGCCTGCAGCGCCCAGCCGAAGCTGTCGTTCACGTCGAGCTGCGTCACCGCCGGGTTCGAGGTGCTCTGGCTGAAGAAGGCGGTGTAGTTGATGCCGGCGCCGATATAGGGCTTGAACGCACCGAATTCGGTGAAGTGATACTGCAGGGTCAGGGTCGGGGGCAGCAGCCACACCTTGCCGATCTGGCCCAGGCCGGCCAGCGCGCCGCCGCCGTTGATCTCGTGGGGCGTGACGCCGAGAATGAGTTCGGCCGCGAAGTTCTTCGTGAAGAAATAGGTGATGTCCAGCTCGGGTACCACCGAGTCCGAATAGGACAGGTCCGAGTTGGCGATGCCGTTCACCCAGCCGCCGCTCTCGGGCATCACGTACAGCGCCCGCACGCGGATCATCCACGGGCTTTGCGGCTCCGGCACCGGAGCCTTGTAGACCGGCGTCGACATGTCCGCCGCAACTGCCGCACCCGCCGTCAGGGCCATCAGGCCTGCGGCGAGCGCCATCCCCACACCGAATCTGGCCATTAGCCCGACTCCCGATTTTGTGAATTTTCAATGAGCGGACTGTTTCATTGGCGAGGCCTCCGAGAATTTGATCCAGATCAAACTTCGCACGGTCCCGCCCGAGATGTGGCGATGTGGCAACAGAACCGCCGCAGGGGCGCCGCATTCCCGTCGCATGGCTCCAGCCCTTTCCGGGTGGCGCCAACCTCATGACGTTTAAGGATTCCGTGTGATGTGGCGTTTGCTGGGAAAGCGCGCGGGGGCGCCGGAGCGCGCCGGCCGGGCGCAGAGCCTGCGTCAAAGAGGCCGGGGCGGGGCCTGGCCCGCATTGCTCCTTCTGCTCGGCCTCGGCGGCGCTGCGGTGGCGGACGAGGTGGAGGAGCATCGCCTGAACGTGGTGGGCGAGGCGCGCCGCTACCTGGTCGTGACGCCGCAGGCGCGCGCCGATCAGCCGCCCGGCCCGCGTCCGGTGCTGATCGCATTGCACGGCGCCATGCAGACGCCGGAGAGCTTCCGCGCCTATGCCGGCTTCGATGCCGCCGCCGCGGCCAACGGCTTCGTCGTGGTCTATCCCCAGGGCGAGGGCAAGGTGTGGAACGACGGCCGCCCCGCCGCCATGCGCCTCAAGCTGATGCTGCGGCCGGGCGACGACGAGGCCTTCCTCATCGCCCTGGCGCGCCGGCTGGTGGCGGAGGGGGTCGCCGATCCGGCCCGCCTCTATCTCGCCGGCATCTCCAATGGCGGCTTCATGGTGCAGAAGATGGCCTGCGAGCAGGCGGGCCTGTTCGCGGCCTATGTGGCGATCATGTCCACCGCCCCGGCCAATTACCGCGAGGAGTGCCGGCCCGCGCGGCCGGTGCCGATCCTGTTCATCCACGGCACGGCCGACCCGGTGATCGCCTATGACGGCTTCTGGACGCCGGTGGGCGCCACCCTCTCCGCCCCCGACAGCGCGGCGCTCTATGCCCGGCTCGACGGCTGCGCCGGCCAAGAGCAGCGCACCCTGCCCGATCGCGACCTGTTCGACGGCACGCGGGTGGTGGAGCGGCGCTGGCCGTCCTGCCGCGACGGCGCAGTGGTGGCGCTGATGAGCGTCGAGCGCGGCGGGCACCAGTCGCCGGCGCGGGTGGACACCCAGCCCGACCTCGCCACGCCCTTCCTCGGCTTGCGCAACCGCGACATCGATGCCGGCGAGGAGATCTGGCGCTTCGTCTCGGCCTTCTCTTTGCCGGTGGAGGGCCGGCCGGCGGAAACCGCGCCGGGGGTCAGGCCGCCCGCGAAGCCGGCCGCCGCGGCGGCTTCGGCCCGGCCGGGCAATGGCGCGCCCGGTGGCGCGCCCTTGCCGCGCCCCGCGCCCGACCGCGCCAGCGCCGCGAGCGGGGGCAGCCAAAGCGGGACCGCACAGGACGGGGCCGGACCGGGCAGCGACAGCCGGGGCGCCGTCCCGCGCTGACGGCGGCGCCGGTCCGTGCCGGCGCCGGCGGCGGCAGGCCCACGCTCAGTGCGGGATCAGCACCCAATAATCGAGGTCGAGGATCACGCTCGGGTCGTACTCGTCGCCCGTCTTGTAGGGGAAGTCGGCGCTGGGCCGGTCCTTGGTGGCGACCGTGCGCACCCGGAGGGCGCCCACGTCGTCGCGGCCGGGAATGGCGGCCTTGTCGAGGATCTCGCTCCAGGCGTGCACCGTCAGCCCGGCGAACAGCGGCGCCACATGCCTTCCGGCGTTGATCGCCGCCACATGGAAGGCGTTGGCGAGGCCGTTGAAGGACAAAGCGCGGGCGAGCGAGATCACGTGGCCGCCATAGATCAGGCGCTTGCCGAAGCGGCCCTGGCCCTCGGTGAACTGGTTGAAATGCACTTTGGCGGTGTTCTGGTAGAGGCGGGTGGCGATCATGTGCTCGGCCTCCTCCACCGTCATGCCGTCCACATGGTCGATCTTCTCGCCCACCTCATAGTCGGCGAAGCGCGCCGGGCTGCCGGAGAGGTCGAAGCGCCAGGCCGCGACGTCGAGCGCCGGCACCGCGTCGCCCAGCGCGTCGGCGGCGAGCGCCGCCGGCAGGGTCGGCACCACGGGCGTGGGCGCGGGCAAGGACGGGTCCTTCTTGCGCACCATCACCCAGCGCACATAATCGAGCACCTCGGTGCCGTCCTGGTTGAAGCCGGTGGAGCGCACATAAACGACGCCGCTCTGGGCGTTGGAGTTCTCGCGCACGCCGATGACCTCGGAGACCGCGGTCAGCGTGTCGCCGGGATAGACCGGGGCAAGGAAGCGCCCGCCCGCATAGCCGAGGTTCGCCACCGCGTTGAGCGAGATGTCGGGCACGGTCTTGCCGAACACCATGTGGAACACCAGCAGGTCGTCGAGGGGCGCGCGCGGGTAGCCGAGGGACTGCGCGAAGCTGTCCGCCGACTGCACGGCGAAGCGCGTGCCGTAGAGCGCGCTGTAGAGGCTGGCGTCGCCCACCGTGATGGTGCGCGGCGTCGCGTGGCGGATCACCTGGCCGACCGCGAAGTCCTCGAAGAAATTGCCCGAACTGGTCTTGGTCATCTTCTTGCCCCCCGGTGCAGGCGGCCAATGTGGCAGAGGCCCCGCGTGCGGCGCAACAGGGGTTGACGGCGGCGCACGGCTGGGCCTTTTGACACCAGGGTGCACATGAGAGCGTCGGGGGTGCGTGGTGTCAGGATCGGCGAGCCAGAAACTGTCCTTCCAGGCGATGATCTTCACCATCGTCCTCTTTTCGCTCTACGTGGTGGCCGCGAGCTTCACCAATTCGGCGGCCATCTTCACCGACCTGCTCGCCACCTCGTTCGATTTGACCGCGCTCACCGCCTGCTGGCTGGTGCTGCGCCTCGCCAGCCGGGCCAATCCGGGCCGGTTCGCCTACGGGCTGGGCAAGCTCGAGAACCTCGCCGAGATGATGATCGCGGTGCTGCAGACCGTGCTGGTCATCATCGCGAGCACCCGGGCGGTGGCGCTCGTGCTCGATCCGCAGCCGGTGGAGGGCGCCGGGGCCGGCCTGGTGGTGGCGGCGCTCGCGGTCGCCGGCAACGCCTATTTCAACCGCAAGGCGCTGCGGCTCGCGCGCGAGACCAAGTCGCCGGTGCTCGCGGCGCAGGCGCGCGTGCACCTGGTCTCGGCCACCGCCAGCCTGTCGGTGTTCATAGGCACCATGATCACCTCGACGTTCCACGCCATCGAGTGGATCGCCTATCTCGACCCGCTGGCGTCGTTCGTGGTCATCAGCTTCATGGTCTACAACATCTGGGCCATGCTCTCGAACTCGGTCGGCTCGCTGCTGGACCAGGCGATCGGCGAGGCGGGCCAGTTGCGCATCCTGCGGGTGCTCACCTCCCACTTCAACGACTTCGACGAATTGGGCGACATCCGCACCCGCCAGCTCGGCGGCAAGATGATGGTGGAGCTGCACCTCGGCTTCGAGAACGACTGGAGCGTCGAGCAGGCGCGCCAGGCGGTGAGCCGCCTGACCAAGGCGGTGAAGAAGGAGTTCATGGACGCCGGCGACGAGGTGGACGTGGCGGTGGTGCTGCTGCCGGCCGGGCCGGCCGACGGACCGACCGCCTACGCCTGAGCCCCGCCCGCGGACCCTCTTCCCCCCGCAGGTCAGTGGTCGGACAGATTGACCTCCTCCGACCACTCGCCGGGCACCTCCTTGACGATCACCTGGCCGCAGATGACGCGGCCCTTGAGCGGATCGAAGGTCAGCGTGGGCGCACCGTAGAGCTGCCAGCCCTTGTTGAGGGCCGCCGAGACGCGCTTGCAGAAGGCGGTGTCGTCCGGGCCGGTGAGGTAGCGGTAGAGCTTCATGGTGCGGGGGGCTCCTTTGGAAACGGCCAGCCTGCTTTCCGCTGGCCCACTTTCCGCGCCAGGGCCTCGCGGCGCTCCTGGAAGGCGGCAGTGCGCGCACGGACCTCGGCCACGAGGCGCGGGTCCTCCTGGGCGCGGGCGGGGAAGGGGGAAGCCGGCTCGTACTCGATGGCGAGGCCGATGCGCCGCGCCTCCGCCTCGCCCACGACCTCGGCCGCCAGCCGCAAGGCGAAATCGAGGCCCGAGGTGACGCCGGCGCCGGTGACCCGGTTGCGATCCACCACCACCCGCTCTTCCACCGGGATGGCGCCGAGCAAAGCGAGCTGGGGCAAAGACAGCCAGTGGCAGGTGGCGCGATAGCCGGTCAGAAGGCCCGCCGCCGCCAGCACCAGCGAGCCGGTGCACACCGAGGTGACGAAGCGCGCCCGCTCGGCCATGCGGCGCAGGAAAGCCAGCGTCTCCTCGTCCTCCATGAGGTCGATCTGGCCGGGGCCGCCAGGCACGAACAGCACGTCGCAGCCGGCGAGGTCTCCGGGGGCGATGGTGGGCACGATCTTGAGGCCCGCGGCATCCTCGACCGGCCGTGGCGCATTCTTGGCCGCGATCTCCACGCGCGCCCCGGGCAGCCGTGCGAACACCTCGAAGGGGGCGGTCAGATCGAGCTGGGTCATGCCGGGATAAGCGAGCATCACGATGCGCATGGACGGTCCTTTGGTGCAGTCGCTTGGTCGGTTGCTCGCTCGGCTTCAGGCCCTGGCGGCGATGGCGTCGGCGAGCGCGACCGTGCGCCTGGCCATCTCCGCATGGAGCAGTTCCACCATGCGCCCGTCGAGGGTGATGACGCCCTTGCCGGCATTCTCCGGCAGCGCGAACGCGGCGATGATGGCGCGCGCGCGCTCCACTTCGGCGGCGGGCGGCGAGAAGGCGGCGTTGCAGGGATCGATCTGCGAGGGGTGGATCAGGGTCTTGCCGTCCATGCCGAACTGAGCGCCCTGGGCGCATTCGGCGTCGAAGCCGTCGAGGTCCTGGAACTGGTTCCACACCCCGTCGAGCACGTCGATGCCGGTCATGCGGGCGGCGGCCACCACCAAAGAGAGCCACGCCACCATGGGCGCGCGGCCCGGCACCAAGGCGGCGCGGGTCTCCTTGGCGAGGTCGTTGGTGCCGAGCACGAACACCGAGAGCCGGGTGAGCGGGTCGCGCGCGCTCTGGGCGATCGCCTTGATGTCGAGGATGGCGAGCGGGGTCTCGATCATGGCCCAGACCCGCGTGGTCTCGGGAACGCCCAGCGCGTTGAGGCGCCGGCCCACGGTCACCAATTGCTCCACCGCCTCGACCTTGGGCACCAGGATGGCGTCGGGCGCCGCCGCGGCGGCCGCCTCGAGGTCGTCGGCGCCCCATTGCGTGTCGAGGCCGTTGATGCGGATCACCACCTCGCGCGGGCCGAAGCCGCCGGCCTTCACCGTCTCGGCGACGCGCGCGCGCGCTTCCGTCTTGGCGTCGGGCGCGACCGCGTCCTCGAGGTCCAGGATCACGCCGTCCGCCGGCAGGGTGCGCGCCTTCTCCAGCGCGCGGGCGTTGGAGCCGGGCATGTAGAGGACGCTGCGGCGCGGACGGATCGACATGGATGAAAGCCCCTCGGAGCGATGCGGATCAAAGCGCGACCTTAGAGCGCGGCCAGCCGCTCGCAAAGATGTCGCAGCGCAAAATGGAGCAGCCCGGGAACGCGCAGGCGTCCCGGCCTACTGGGCCGCGGCTTCGGCGGGGGGCGGCCAGGAGAAGTCGTCGGCGCGCCCGCGCACCGGCGGCGGGGGAACCCCTTCCATCAGCGCCCGCGCCGGCGCCGAGACCTGGACCGCCGGGGGCGTGCCGCGCGCGGGCGCGGGCGCGCCGGCCAGCGCCGAAGGCCGGTCGACCGGGCCGCCCGCCATGCCGGCGGAGGGCTTCGCCGGATCGGCCAGCATGCGGTCGAGGTCCTTCTGCACGAAGAAAGCGAGCTTGCGCCCGCCGGCGCGGGTGAAGCGGATGCCGTCATTGAGCCTCAGGCGCCGGCGCTGGCCGTCCACCGCCGGCCCGAAGGCGGTGAACTTGCCCTCGTCGTCGACGAAGCCGTCCCACACGTCGGCGAACGGGAAGCCGGCGCGGGCGGCGCGCGAGCGCAGGATGTCGTTGAGCCGGCGGTAGTCGTCCGACACCGGCGTGCTCTGCACCGGCGCGATGCCGACGACGATGGCGCGCGGCGCGACGGCGCGCAGCGCGCTCAGCACGTCGTCCACGCGCTTGGCGTACAGCTCCATCCAGCGGTCGGTGAGCGGCTGCACCAGAACCTCGCCGTCCTTGAGGGGCTGGAGGTCGTCATTGCCCATGGCGAGCACGGCGACGCTGGCGCGGGCCGCGGCCACCGCCGGCGGGAAGCGCGGCGGCCAGTCGGCGGGGACCGGCAGATAGCCGCTCTCCTCGACGATGCTCTCGATTACCGCGACCCGGGCACGCTCGCCCACATAGGCGTCGGCGAGCCCCTGGGCCAGTTGGCCGGCGATGCGATCGCCCATCACCAGCACGAACTGGCTCTGCGGCTGCTTGCGGCCCTGGATCGCCGCATCGGCGCTCGAATAGACCGTGCCCTCCGGTTCCGGCGGCTTCTTGGGCGCCGCCTTGGGCGGCTCCGCCGGCTGCTGCGGCGCGAACGCGTCACCCGGCGCGAACCAGGGCCGCCGGTTGCGCGGCGCCTGGGGCACCACGCCGGGCGGGCAGAAGAACAGGAAGCAGCCCTGCTGCGCGACCGCCGGCGCGGACGGCGCCATGCCGACGAGCGCCAGCGCGGCGAGCGCGAGCACCCGCACCGCGCCGGACAGGCGCGGGAAAAGGCACGAAAGAGGGGTGCGCAGGGTCCGCATGGGCCAAGCATTGGCCCAGGCGCGCGGCGGTTTCAAGACGCAAGCGGCGATCACAGGTCCTTGCGGCCGGCGCAGGGGACCCACGGACGGGCCGGCCGCGGGCCGGCCTCGGCCGGGCTCAGTTGAGCTTCGACTTGACCTCGGAGATGGCATTCGAGATCAGCTTGCCGGCCACCTCGCCGGTGGCGCCGACCGCCAGCAGCCCCTCGGCCGCCTTGGCGGCGGTGTCCGCGGCGATCGACCTCACGTCGGCGATCGCCTGGTGCTCGGCCTGGGCGATCTTCTCCTCCGCCATCCTGGTGCGGCGGGAGATGAAGTCCTCGATCTTGGCCTTGGCGTCGGCGGCGAGGCGCTCGGCCTCCGCCTTGGCGCCGGTGATGATCGATTCGGCCTCGGCCTCGGCCTCGCGCTGCTTGCGCTTGAACTCGGCGACCAGCTTCTGCGCCTCCTCCTTGAGGCGGCGCGCCTCCTCGAGCTCGGCGGCGATGCGCGCGCCGCGCTTGTCGAGCGCGGCGGCGATGGAGCGGTGGGCGCCGGCATAGAGCACGATGCCCACGAACACCGCGAAGGCGACCGCGACCCAGACTTCGGCGAGAGCCATCTCGTTCATGTTGTCGATCCTCAGGCCGCGTCGCGCTTGGAGAGGACGCCGTCCACGGCCTGCTCGACGGCCGGCGCGGCGGGCGCGGTGCCGATCAGGGTGGAGACGATGGCATGGGCCGCGTCGACCGCGATGCCGCGCACATGGGTCATGGCCTCCGCCTTGGTGGCGGAGATGCGCGCCTCGGCGGCGGACAGCTTGGCGGAGAGGTCCGCCTCCAGCGACTTGCGGTTCGCGTCCGCGTCGGCGGCGAGCCGGTTGCGGGTGTCGGCGGCGATCGAATTGGCCTTGGCGCGGGCCTCGCTCAGCGCCTTCTCGTAGGCCAGCTGGGCGGCCTCGCTCTCGGCGCGGTGCTTGGAGGCCTCCTCCAGATCGTCGGCGATGCGGTCGTGCCGCTCCTCGAGGATGCGGCCGATGCGCGGCAGCGCGACCTTGCTCATCAAATAATAGAGCAGGCCGAAGGAGAGCCCGAGCCACAGCAGCTGCGAGGCGAAGGTGGTGGCGTCGAAGGGCGGGAAGTGGGGCTGGCCGCCATGGCCGCCCTCGGCGGCGAGCAGCGGGGAGGTCCATAGGCCCGCGATCACGCCCGCAAGCGCAACGCTCCGCGTCCATGTATGCGTCATGGAGGTCTTGGTCATGGCACGCCCGCCTGCCTCAAATGATGTTCCGACCCCGCCCAGGGGGACGGGATCGCATCCAGAAGATCGTCGGGTGGCAGGCGCGGCGGGAGAAAAGGCCTCCCCGCCGGCGGTCCGCCACCCAGGTCCGCAGCGCGCGGTCCGCAGCTTGCGGACCGCAACCGTGCGCGGGAGCAGGGCCCCCGCCCCGTGGCCAGATCAGGCCACGAACAGCAGCACGAGGGCGACGACCAGGGCGAAGATGCCGAGGCCTTCCGCGAGCGCCGCGCCGATGAAGGCGCGGGCGAACTGGCCGTCGGCGGCCGAAGGGTTGCGCAGGGCGCCGGCGAGGAAGTTGCCGAAGATGTTGCCCACGCCGATGGCGGCAAGACCCATGCCGAGAGAGGCGAGGCCGGCACCGATGTACTTTCCGACTGCAGGATCCATTTTACTCTCCTTGAGAAACCGTCGTTGAACGTTGAAGCCCGAACTCTCGGCCGCGACGGCCGCTCCCGTCCCCGGCCCGTCAGTGGCCGGGATGGATGGCGTCGTTGAGGTAGATGGAGGTGAGCACCGCGAACACGTAGGCCTGCAGCACCGCCACCAGGAGCTCGAGCGCGGTGAGCGCCACGATCATGAAGAAGGGCAAGGTGGCGCCGAACCAGCCGACCACGCCGGCGGAGGCCAGGCCCACCACGAAGAACGCGAACACCTTGAGCGCGATGTGGCCCGCCAGCATGTTGGCGAACAGACGCAGCGACAGGCTGATGGGGCGGGAGAGGAAGGACACCACCTCGATCACCACCAGGAACGGCAGCAGGAAGGCCGGCACGCCCGACGGCACGAACAGGTTCATGAAGTGGGCGCCGTGCTTCATGAAGCCGTAGACGATCACGGTGCCGATCACCAGCAGCGCGAGCGCGGCGGTGACGATGAGGTGGGCGGTGACCGTGAAGGTGTAGGGGATCAGCCCCACGAGGTTCGCCACCAGGACGAACATGAACAGCGAGAACACGAGGGGGAAGAACACCATGCCCTCGTTGCCGGCCGAGTCCCGCACCATCTTGGCGATGAACTCGTAGCTCATCTCCGCCGCCGACTGCGCCCGGCCCGGCACCAGGGTGCGCCCGCGCGTCGCGAAGGTGAGGAAGAAGAAGATGATGGCGACGATGCCGAACATGAAGACGGCAGCGTTGGTGAAGGAGAACTGGACGCTGCTGATGTTCAGCAGGTCGACGTAGCGCTTGATCTCGAACTGGTGGATCGGATCGACGACCATCCGCCTACGCCCCCTTCTCGCGGCGGCCCCGGCCGCCAGTGTGCGGCGCCCGCCGCCAGATGTTGCGGCCGTGCACCGCGCTATATTCCTTCCGGCGGATGCGCCGCCGGCCGCAAAGCTCCCCGAGGTCCCGCTGCGGGCACCTCGTGGCGCCGTCTCTTACAGGCCCTTGCCCCCGCCGCGGCTGCGGCCTTCCGCCGCGCGCAGCATGTTCGTCACCCCGGCGGCGAAGCCCACCAGCGTGAACACGATCAGCCCCCAGGGCGAGATCGCGAGGAAACGGTCGATGCCGTAGCCGATGAGCGAACCCACCAGCACGCCGGAGACGAACTCGGCCCCGAGCCGGAACGCCAGCGCGACACCGGAGCCGGAGGAGGTGTCAGGGCCGCTCTTGGCCTTGGGCGCCTCCGTCTTGGCCCGCGCCTTTCCAAGGGTGGAATCGAGATCCTGAAGACGCCGCGCGAGCTCTCCGTCACTGGGCCTGGGAGCCGGCGCCCCTTCCGCTCCGGAAGCGTCCTTCGCGCCATGCGGATCGTTCGCCGATCGGCCGCGGGAAGCGTCACTCGGGTCGGACATGGCGCCCACTCCGGCTCAGGTGGCAGACAGCAGCCTCCCCCTTGAAACCGCGGCGCAACATAGTTGCGGCAAAATTGAGTGTCAAGGCGCGTGCCGAATGAACTAATTTATTGAAATAACGAAATAAAATTGTGGCGACGACGTCCAGGGACGCAACGTCACCCCGCCTCCCGCAATCGCTCGGCGCTCTGGAGGTCGACGGACACCAGCCGCGACACCCCGCGCTCGGCCATGGTGACGCCGAACAGGCGGTTCTGGCGCGCCATGGTGATCGGATTGTGGGTGATGGTGAGGAAGCGCGTGTCGGTGAGCCGCGTCATCTCGTCGAGGAGATTGCAGAAGCGCTCCACGTTGGCGTCGTCCAGCGGCGCGTCCACCTCGTCCAGCACGCAGATCGGCGCCGGGTTGGTCAGGAACACGGCGAAGATCAGTGCCATGGCGGTGAGCGCCTGCTCGCCGCCGGAGAGCAGCGAAAGCGTCTGCGGCTTCTTGCCGGGCGGCTTGGCGATGATGTCGAGGCCGGCCTCCAGCGGGTCCTCCGCCTCGGTGAGCACCAATTGCGCCTCGCCGCCGCCGAACAAAGTGTCGAACAGCTTCTTGAAATGGGCGTCCACCACCACGAACGAGGCCTGGAGGCGCTCGCGCGCCTCGCGGTTGAGGCTCTGGATCGCGCCGCGCAGGCGCTTGATGGCTTCCACGAGGTCGTCGCGCTCGGCGACCAGGGCGCCATGCTGGCCCTCCGCCTCCTCCAGCTCCACGTCGGCACGCAGATTCACGGCGCCGAGCCGCTCGCGGTCGCGCTTGGCGCGCTCCAGCTTCTCCTCGACGGCGCGCGGCTCCGGCAGCGGCCCCTCGGGCTCAAGGCCCGCCGCCTCGCGGGCGAGCTCGGGCGGGCCTTCGAGCGCGTCGGCGATCTCGCGCGCGACGTCGTCGCGGCGCTGGCGCGCGGCCTCCAGGCGCGCCTCGGCGCGGGCCGCCTCGGCGCGGGTGCCGGAGAGCGCCTCCACCGCCTCGCGGGCCGCCCGGTCCGCGGCGGCGAGCGCGGCCTCGCCCTCGGCCAGCCGGTCGGCGGCGGCGCGGCGGGCGGCCTCCGCCTCCTCGGTGGCGGTCAGCAGCGCCCGGCGCTGGCGGATGATCTCGCCCGGCGCGTCATCGAGCGCCGCCAGCTCCGCCTGGGCCTCGGCGCTGCGCGCCTCGATGGCGGCGAGCCGCTCGCCGGCGCCGCCGGCGCGGGTGCGCCAGGAGGCCTCCTCGGCGGCCAGCGTCTCCAGGCGCCGGCGCCGGGCCGTGGTCTCGCGGCTCAGCCCGTCCAAGGCGGCCTTGGCTTCCGCCATGGCGGCGCGGCGCTCGCCGGCGTCGGCGCGGGCGCGGGCGAGGTCCGCCTCCAGGAGGTGCGGCGCGTCGAGCGCGGCGAGCTGGGCGCTCGCCTCCTCCAGGTCCGCCTCCCCCTCCTCCTTGGCGGCGACCAGGCGGGCGCGCGCCTCGCCGAGCGCCGAGAGGCGGGCGAGATGCTGGGCCGCCTTGCGCTCGGCGGCGGCGAGGCTCTCGCGCGCGGACTCGGCGGCGCGCTGGGCGGCGCGGCGCGCCTCGCGGGCGGCGGCCTCGCGGGCGGCGGCGGCGGCGAGCGCCGCCCGAAGCCCGGATTCCGCGGCGCGCAATTCATCGAGCCCGGCGCGCGCCACCTCGGCCTCCGCCTCGATGTCGGCGAGGCGGTTGCGCTCGGCGAGCCGGCGGGCGGCGGCGGTGGGCGCGTCGGCGGCGGCCACCACCCCGTCCCAGCGCCACAGGTCGCCGTCGCGCGAAACGAGGCGCTGGCCGCTCTTCAAGCCGCGGGCGAGACCCGGGCCCTGATCGCGCGGCACGATGCCAACCTGCGCCAGGCGGCGCGCCAGCGCCGGCGCGCCGGAGACGTGGCGGGACAGGGGTTCGGCGCCCGCCGGCAGCGGCGGGTCGAAGGGGTCGGGGGCGGCCCCGGACCAGCGGGCCGGAGCGGCCGCGTCCACGGGCAGATCGAGATCGTCGCCGAGCGCGGCGCCGAGCGCCATCTCGTAGCCCTTGGCCACCGTGAGCAGGTCCGCCACCGGCGGGAAGCCGTCGCCCGAGGACGTCAGCAGCTTGGACAGCGTGCGCGCCTCGGTCTCCAGCCGGCCGAATCGCGCCTCGGCCCCGGCGAGCGCCGGGCGCAGCTCCTCCGCGGCGCGCCGCGCGTCCGCGTGCCCGGCCTCGGCTTCGGCGGTGGCCTCTTCCGCCTCCGCCAGCGCCGCGCGGGCGGCCTCGGCGTCGGCGCGGGCGGCCTCCAGCGCGTCGGTGCCGGCCTCGCGGCGGTGGCGCGCCTCCTCGGCCTCGACCGAGGCGCGCTCGGCGGCGTTGCGCACCAGCCGGTCGCGCAGCTCGCGCACGGACTGCTCGAGGCCGGTGCGTCGCGCGCCGAGGTCGGCGAACAGCGTGGTCTTCTCCTCGAGCGCCGCCTCGGCGGCGGCGAGGGCGACGGCGATCTCCTCCATCCGCTCGCGGGCGACGAGCTCCGCTTCCGCGGACTCCTCCTGCTCGGCGCGCAGCGTCTCGCTCTCGTCGGCGAGGCGCTCCAGCACGCCGGAGGCGTCGGCCGAGAGCGCCTTCTCGCGCTCCAGGTCCTGGGCCAGTTGGACGATGCGCCGCTCCAGGTCCTGCCGGCGGGCGGCGATGCGCGCCTCCTCCTTGTCCAGTTCGGCGCCGGCGATGGTCAGGCGCTGGAGCGCGGCGGCGGCCTGCGCCTCGGCCTGGCGCAGCGGCGGCAGCGCGTGGGCGGCGATCGCCTGGAGGCGCGCCGCCTCGGACTGGACGCGGGTGGTCTCGGCGCCGTCGCGCACGCTTGCCTCGAGCGCCCGCTCGGCCTCGGCCAGCGCCGCCGTCACCTCGCGCCAGCGCAGCCACAGCAGGATCGCCTCGCACTGGCGGATCTCCGCCGCGAGCCCCTTATAGCGCACGGTCTGGCGCGACTGGCGCTTGAGGCTGTCGACCTGGGCCCCGAGCTGGGTGATGACGTCCTCGACCCGGACCAGATTCTGCTCCGCGGCCTTCAGTCGCATCTCCGCCTCGTGGCGGCGGGCATGCAGGCCGGCGACGCCCGCCGCCTCCTCCAGGATGCGGCGCCGCGCATTGGGCTTGGCGCCGACGATCTCGCCGATCTGCCCCTGGCGCACCAATGCCGGCGAGCGCGCGCCGGTGGAGGCGTCGGCGAACAGCAGGTTGACGTCGCGCGCGCGCACGTCGCGCCCGTTGATGCGGTAGGCCGAGCCGGAGCCGCGCTCGATGCGGCGCACCACCTCCAGCTGGTCCCATTCGTTGAAGCCGGCCGGGGCGGTGCGGTCGGAATTGTCGAGCTGGAGCGCCACCTCGGCGGCGTTGCGCGCCGGCCGGCCGGTGGTGCCGGCGAAGATCACGTCGTCCATGTCCTGGGCGCGCATGGCCTTGTGCGAGCTCTCGCCCATGACCCAGCGCAGCGCCTCGACGAGATTGGACTTGCCGCACCCGTTCGGGCCCACCACGCCGGTCAGGCCGGGCTCGATGATCAGGTCGGTCGGCTCGACGAAGGTCTTGAAGCCCACGAGCCGCAGGCGGTTGAACTTCATCAGGCGTGCCGCAGGCGGTTGAACGTCATCCGGTGAGAACGCTTCCTTGGCTCTGGCCCGACGGTGTGCCAGCCTTTTCCGGTTGTGGTCAAACCGAGCCTGCCCGGCTGGGCTGCGCCAGGCAAGGCGCACGCGGCGCACGTCCACAGGCACGAGGGCACCATCCCCGGCTTTTGCGCCCTTGGCCCGACCGCGGTCGGCACGCTGCGGGTTCCACCGCCCCCGGGAAGGCGCTAGAAGCGGCATCGGCCCGATTGCACCCGCGTGCCCGATGCCCATCTAAGGGGCGGATGCGAGCCGCGAGGTCAGGCTCTTGAGGGGTGAGGCGATGCTGTTCAACCAGACGGGCGCCCAAGCGGGCGCCGGAAAAACCGGGCCTGCCGGCGACGAGGCGGTGACCGAGACCACCACCCAGACCTTCATGGCCGACGTCATGGAGGAATCCAAGCGCCGCCCTGTGCTGGTGGATTTCTGGGCGCCCTGGTGCGGCCCCTGCAAGACCCTCGGCCCGATCATCGAGAAGGCGGTCCGCGCCACCAAGGGCAAGGTCAAGCTGGTCAAGATGAACATCGACGAGCACCCGGCCATCCCCGGCAAGCTCGGCATCCAGTCCATTCCCACCGTCTACGCCTTCGTCAACGGCCAGCCGGTGGACGGCTTCATGGGCGCGCTGCCGGAAGGCCAGGTGAACGCCTTCATCGAGCGCCTCCTGGGCGGGCCGGCGGACGCCGGGCTCGAAGAGGTGCTCGCCTCCGGCGAGGCCGCGCTCGCCGAGGGCGACGTCGCCGCGGCGGCCGAGATCTTCGCCGCCGTGCTGGCCGAGGACGAGGGCAACCTCAAGGCGCTGACCGGCCTGGTGCGGGCGCAGGTCCAGGCGGGCGCCCTCGAGCAGGCCAAGGCGACCCTCGCCATGGCGCCGGCCGACAAGCAGAACGATCCTTTGGTCTCGGCCGCCGGCGCGGCGCTCGACGTCGCCGTGCAGGCGCAGGCGCTGGGCGACCTCGCCAGTCTCGCCGCCCAGGTGGAACGCGACCCGGCCGACCATCAGGCGCGCTTCGATTTTGCTTTGGCGCTCAACGCCAAGGGACGGCGCGAGGAGGCGCTCGCCCACCTGCTGGACATCGTCAAGCGCGACCGCGCCTGGAACGAGGACGGCGCGCGCAAGCAGGTGGTCCAGCTGTTCGAGGCCTGGGGGCCGACCGATCCGCTCACCGTCTCCGGCCGTAAGAAGCTTTCGGCAATCCTGTTCGCCTGAGGGCGACGCGAGAGGAGCAACATTTGGCCGCGAAGCGGAGCTATCTGTCGCCGGCGGACGTGCCGCCGGTGGTGCCGGTGTTCCCGCTCTCGGGAGCACTGCTGCTGCCGCGCGCCGAACTGCCGCTCAACATCTTCGAGCCGCGCTACCTCGCGATGGTGGACGACGCGCTCTCCGGCGCCCGGCTCATCGCCATGGCCCAGCCGGACCCCGGCCTGGCGCCCGGACCGCACGGCCCGGGGGTCTACAAGGTGGGCTGCCTCGGCCGCCTCACCCAATTCTCCGAGACCGGGGACGGGCGCTACCTCATCACCCTGACCGGGGTGAGCCGCTTTTCCGCGGTGGAGGAGATCGAGGCGCTCACCCCCTATCGCCAGTTCAAGGTGGACACCGTCCCCTTCGCCGCCGATTTCGACGCCAGCGCGGGCGAGGGCGAGGTCGACCGGGGGGCGCTGCTCGGCGCCCTCGCCGCCTTCCTGGAGGCCAACAAGCTCGACGCCGACTGGGACGGCATCCGCCAGGCCGGCACCGAGATGCTGGTGAACACGCTCTCCGTCATCTCGCCCTACGGGGTGCGGGAGAAGCAGGCCCTGCTGGAGGCGCGCACGCTGCGCGAGCGCGCCGAGATGCTGGTCGCCATCACCCAGATGACGCTCGCCCGCACCACGCCCGGCGACGGCGAGGGCTCGCTCCAGTAGCGCCCCGGCGGTACCGAGCCGCCCGCGCGCGCCTTGCCGCTATTGACCCGCCCGCGGGTTGGTGAGGATCGCCACCGCCTGGGCGGCGGCGCGCTCGCCCGATTGCCAGGCGCCGGCGAGCGTGCCCCACAGGCTCTCATGCGCATGCTCGCCCGCGAACAGGAGCCGGCCCGACGCCACCTCGGTGAAGGCGCGGCGCAGGTTGCCGGCGCCCGGCAGGGCGCAGGAGAAGGCGCCGAGGGCGAACGGCTCCCTGGTCCAGCGCGTGGCGCTGACGCGCCCGAGCTTGCCCGCTACCTGGGCGCCGAACTCGTGGGTCAGCGTCTCGCGCACGAAGGCGCGCGCGCCCTCGACGGGGCCGTCGGCGAGGGCTGAGGCGAGCGCGCCTCCGACGTCGAAGCCGTAGAGGTCGGTGCCGCCGATGCGCGCGGCGAGCGCGTACGAGCGGCTGCTGGCCGCCTTGAAGAACAGGCGCTCGTCCGGCCTCAGGTCCAGCGGGTTGCCGGGCAGCTCGAAGGCGATGCGGTCGAACGCGCCAAGCGTGATGCGCTCCACCGCCATGCGGTAGCGCGGGACCAGGCCCGGCGTGATGCGCACCAGACCGGAGGCGATCACGCTCGGCGGCACGGCGAGGATCACCACGCGGCCGGTGAGGGTGCCGCGGCTGGTCTGCACCGCGACCTGGCGGCCGGAGAGGTCGACCGTGCGCACCTGCGTCCCCAGCCGCACGGCGAGCGGGGCGGCGAGCCGCGCCACCATCGCCCCCACCCCCTGGCGGCACACCATTTCGCCCTCGCGCTCCTCGGCGCGGGAGAAATCGACGGTGGAGACCGCGTCGAGCTCCTTGGCGCAGGCGAAGGGGCCGGTGACGAAATGGGCGCTCGGCCCGAAGGCGCCGAGATCGGGCAGCACGCGGGACGCCGGCTGGTCGCGCCCGGCGTCGCCGGCGGCGATGATGGCGCGCTCCGCCCGCCGCACCGTGGCGGCGAAGTCCTCGTACTGCGCGTCGCTCGCCTCCTTGCCGCCGAGATAGAGCCGCGCCGGCACGGGCACGGCGATGACGTCGAGCCCGGCCGCACGGCCGGCCTCCGCCAGCGCCTTGCCGCCTGGCAGATGGATGCGGCTCGCGCCCATGTCGAACGGCACGCCGAAGATCTGGGTGTCGGTGAGCGCGCGCCCGCCGACCCGGTTCGAGGCCTCCAGCAGCGCGTAGGTATGGCCGGCCTCCGCCACTTTGCGGGCGGCGGCAATGCCGGCCGCCCCGGCGCCGACGATGATCACCTCGGCCTCCCCGGCGGCCCGCGTCTGGCCGAGCGCGCGCGCGGCGCCGAGCGGCGCGGCGGCGAGGCCTGCGGCGCCGGCGAGCAAAGCGCGGCGGGTGAAAGAACGGGTCGGGCGCAAGAGCGGAGCGGTCTTCGGGCTGCGGTGTTCCGGGCGCGGACGCTAGCACGGGCGGCCGCCGGGGGCGAGGCCGGGCGCCGGATCGCGCCGCGTCCTTATGGAAAACGGCCGCAATCGGCATTATGTGTGACGCCATGACCCTCGCTCTCGACATCCTGCCCGACGCCGGCGCGGCGCCGGCCGCCGGCGCTGCCCTGCCCTCCCTCGTCGGGCTCGACCGGGAGAAGCTTTCGGCCGCGCTCGCCGCCATCGGCGTCGCCGAGCGCGAGCGGCGCATGCGCGTCAACCAGCTCTGGCACTGGATCTATCTGCGCGGCGCCCTGGACTTCTCGGAGATGACCAACGTCTCCAAGCACCTGCGCGCGCAGCTGGAAGCGGCCTACACGCTCGCCCGTCCCGAGATCGTGATGGAGCAGGTGTCGCAGGACGGCACCCGCAAGTGGCTGCTGCGCTTCCCGGCCGATCTGCCGGGCGAGAAGCCGCACGACGTCGAGACGGTCTACATCCCCGAGAGCGACCGCGGCACCTTGTGCGTGTCGAGCCAAGTGGGGTGCACGCTCAATTGCTCGTTCTGCCACACCGGCACCCAGCGGCTGGTGCGCAACCTGACCGCCGCCGAGATCGTGGCGCAGGTGATGGTGGCGCGCGACCGGCTCGGCGACTATCCCGGCCGCGACCGGGCGGTGGGGCCGGGCCTGCCCACCGAGGGCGAGCGGCTCGTCACCAACATCGTCTTCATGGGCATGGGCGAGCCGCTTTACGCCTATGACAGCGTGAAGGAGGCGATCGAGACCCTGTCCGACGGCGACGGCCTCGGCCTCGGCAAGCGCCGCATCACGGTGTCCACCTCCGGCGTGGTGCCGGAGATCGGCCGGCTCGGCGCCGAGGTCGGCCCCATGCTCGCCATCTCGCTGCACGCGGTGCGCGACGATCTGCGGGACGTGCTGGTGCCGATCAACAAGAAGTATCCCATCAGGGAATTGATGGAGGCCTGCCGCACCTATCCGGCCGCCTCCAACGCCAAGCGCATCACCTTCGAATACGTGATGCTGAAGGGGGTGAACGACAGCCCCGCCGACGCACGGGCGCTGGTGAAGCTGCTCGAAGGCGTGCCGGCCAAGATCAACCTCATCCCCTTCAACCCCTGGCCGGGCACGCAGTATGAGTGCTCCGACTGGGAGACCATCGAGCGATTCTCGGACATCGTCTTCCGCGCCGGCTATGCGAGCCCGGTGCGCACGCCGCGGGGGCGCGACATCCTCGCCGCCTGCGGGCAATTGAAGAGCGAGAGCGAGAAGCTCTCCGCCCGCGAGCGCCTGGCCCTGCGCGCCATGATGGCGCAGGAAGACTAAACATCTCGGGCGCGGTCCAGGCAGATGGGGACGGTTTGCCCGGTGAACAGCCTTGCGAGTTCAGGAAAGTGCACGCGGCGGGGGCGCCGCCGCGCAGGAGAGGGTGCATGCTGGATCATCTCGGGCTCTCGGTGCAGGACGTGGAGCGCTCGCGCGCCTTCTATCTCGCCGCCCTCGCCCCGCTCGGCTACGGCATCGTCATGGAGGTGAGCGCGCAGGAGACCGGCGCCAACGCCTTCGTCGGCTTCGGCGCCGAAAAGCCGGACTTCTGGATCGGCGCCAAGCCGGTGCTCTCCGGCCCGGTGCATGTGGCCTTCCAGGCCTCGAGCCGCGCCGCGGTGGATGCCTTCCATGCGGCCGCGCTCGCCGCCGGCGGGCGCGACAACGGGGCGCCGGGGCTTCGGGCGCATTACCATCCGCACTATTACGGCGCCTTCGTCATCGATCCGGACGGCCACAATGTGGAAGCCGTCTGCCACGCGCCGGAGTGAGCGAACGCCATGGACGACCTCGCCCGCCTGCTGCTGCGCTTTCTCCTGGTGCCGCTCGGCTATCTCGCGGCGGTGGTGGCGGGCGCCTGCGTGATCCTCATCGGCGAATGGCGCATCGGCACGCTGTTCACCGCCGCCGATCCGGGCGCGCAGGCCATGGGCGTCATGGTCGCCATCATCACCACCGTGACGGTGCTGGTGCTGCTGCTCTCGCTCATGTGGCTGGTGGCGGCGGTGGGCATCCTGTTCTCCGAAGCGTTCGCGGTGCGCTCCTGGATCTTCCACGCCGGCAACGGTGTGGTCTCGGCCTGGATCGGCGCCCAGTTCTTCGCTCCGTCCGACGGCTCGGCCCTGGTCACGAGCGATCCGTTCTACGTGGTGGCGGCGGGGCTCGCGGCCGGGCTCGCTTATTGGCTGGTGGCGGGCTCCTCCGCCGGCTTCTACAAGCCGATCCTGCCCTCGGCGGCGCAGCGGGCGACCGGCTCCGCCGCGCCTTATTCCCTGCCGCCGCCGCGTCCGCCCGGCGGCGATGGCCCGCGCTGAGGCGCCCGCGCCACGCATTCCGCCGGGTGGCGGCACGACGGGACGACGCGCTTTGGCGCAACTATCCTTTGCGTCCGGGCGCCGTTCCCGCTAAGCCTTCGCGCCCGAGCGTCCCATGAACCAGCCCGCACCCCCCATGAGCCTGTCGGACCTGCGCGCCGAGATCGACCGCATCGACGAGGCGATGCACCGCCTCCTCATGGAGCGCAGCGAGATCATCGAGCGCCTGGTCAAGGTGAAGCGCACCGGCGGCGCCGAGGGCGGCTCCGCCTTCCGCCCGGCGCGCGAGGCGGACATGATGCGCCGCCTGGTGGAGCGCCACGGCGGCCTCTTGCCGCTCGACACGGTGGAGAGCATCTGGCGCGTCATCATCGCCACCTTCACCTATGTCCAGGCGCCCTATCAGGTGCATGCCGACATTTCCGGCGGCGAGCCGGTGATGCGCGACAGCGCGCGCTTCCATTTCGGCTTCACCGTGCCGTTCACGCCCCACATGGGCGCCGAGGCGGCGATCGCCGCGGTGGCGGCCTCCAGCGGCGACCTTGCTCTGCTGGTCGCCGCGCCCGCCGCCGCCACCGTGCCCTGGTGGCGCGCTTTGGAGGCGCCGGAGGCGCCGAAGATCATCGCCCGCCTGCCGTTCGTGGAGCGGGCCGACCACCCCGCCGGCCTGCCGGTGTTCGTGGTGGCGCACCCGATCCGCGACGCCGCCGTCACCGACGTCTGCGTCCATTCCCTCCATGTGTCGGGATGGAGCCCGCGCGCCGCCCGTGCCATACCGTCCTATGCCGAGGCCGTGGTGGTGGCCGACCTCGCCTCGCGCGAAGGCGCGGCGCTGCTCGTCAGCCTGCCCGAGGGCCGCGCTGTCGCCGCGGTGGCCGAGGCGCTGCGGGAGGCAGGGGCGGAGGTGGCCGCGCCCGTGAGCGTGGGCAGCCACGCCGCCGTCTACAGATTGGACCAGACCGGGGCCTGAGAGCGCCCCGGGTTTCGGAGTTTCGTGTGATGTCCGCCGTCCGTGAGCCTTCCGCCCCTGCCCCCGCCCGACCCGAGCCGCGCGCCGGCGTGCTCGCCATCGAGGCCTATGTGCCCGGCAAGAGCCATGCGCCGGGGGTGGAGAAGGTCTACAAGCTCTCCTCCAACGAGACCCCGCTCGGCCCGAGCGCGAAGGCGGTCGCCGCCTTCCTGGAGGCCGGCCGCAAGCTCGAGGACTATCCCGACGGCGCGGCGCGGGTGCTGCGCGAGGCCATCGCCAAGGCCAACGGGCTCGACCCCGAGCGCATCATCTGCGGCGCCGGCTCCGACGAGATCCTGAACCTCGTCGCCCACGCTTATGTCGGCCCCGGCGACGAGGTGGTGTTCTGCGAGCACGGCTTCCTGGTCTACCGCATCGCCACCTTGGCCGCCGGCGGCACGCCGGTGGTGGCGAAGGAGCGCGACTTCACCGCCGACGTGGACGCCATGCTCGCCTGCGTGAGCCCGCGCACCAAGGTGGTGTTCCTCGCCAATCCCAACAACCCGACCGGCACCTATCTGCCGTTCGACGAGGTGCGGCGCCTGCATGCCGGCCTGCCGCCCCATGTGCTGCTGGTGCTGGACGCGGCCTATGCGGAATATGTCCGTCGCAACGACTACGAGACCGGCCTGGAGCTGGCGCTTTCCGCCGACAACGTGCTGATGGTGCGCACCTTCTCCAAGATCCACGGCCTCGCGGCGCTGCGCATCGGCTGGGCGGTGGGGCCGGCGCACGTGATCGACGCCATGAACCGCATCCGCGGCCCGTTCAACATGAACGCGCCGGCGCTGCTGGCGGGCGCCGCCGCCATCTCCGACGCGGCCCATGTGGAGAAGTCGGTGGCCCACAACGAAGCCTGGCTGCCCTGGCTCATCGCCGAGATCGAGAAGCTCGGGCTCAAGGTCACGCCCTCGGTGGCGAACTTCGTGCTGATCCACTTCCCGAAGGAAGCCGGCCGCACGGCCAAGGAGGCGGACGCCTTCCTCCTGAAGCGCGGCCTGGTGCTGCGGCAGGTGGCGGCCTACGGCCTGCCGGACAGCCTGCGCATGACGGTGGGCTCGGAGGAGGCGAACCGCCTGGCGGTGGCGGCGCTCGCCGACTTCATGGCGGGCAAGGCGCCGTGACGCGGCCGCTGGTGGAGCGCCTCGCCATCGTCGGCGCCGGGCTGATCGGCACCTCCATCGCCCGCGCGGCGCGCGAGAAGCATCTCGCCGGCACCATCGCCGTCGCGGACGCGGACGAAGCGGTGTGCGCGCGGGTGCGCGAGCTCGGCTTCGCCGATTTCGTGACGGAAAGCGCGCGCGCGGCGGCGGAGGGGGCGGACATCGTCATCCTGTGCGTGCCGGTGGGCGCGACCGGCGCGGTCGCGGCCGAGGTCGGCCCGGCGTTGAAGCAAGGCGCCATCCTCACGGATGTGGGCTCGGTGAAGGGCGCGGTGCTCGCCGCCATGGCGCTCCATGTGCCGGCGCATGCCCATCTGGTGCCCGCCCATCCGGTGGCGGGCACCGAATTCTCGGGGCCCGACGCGGGCTTCGCCTCGCTGTTCGAAAACCGCTGGTGCATCGTCACCCCGCCGAAAGGGGCGGATGCGGCGGCGGTGGAGCGCATCGGCCTCCTGTGGCGCGCCATGGGCGCGAACGTCGAGGTGATGAGCGCCGAGCACCACGACCTGGTGCTCGCCATCACCTCCCACGTGCCGCACCTCATCGCCTACAACATCGTCGGCACGGCGGCGCACCTCGAGGAGACGCTGACCTCCGAGGTCATCAAATTTTCGGCCGGCGGCTTCCGCGACTTCACCCGCATCGCCGCCTCCGACCCCACCATGTGGCGCGACGTGTTCCTCGCCAACCGCGAGGCGGTGCTGGAGATGCTCGGCCGCTTCACCGAGGACCTCTCCCAGTTGCAGCGGGCGATCCGCTATGGCGACGGGGACGCGCTGTTCGACCACTTCACCCGCACGAGGGCGATCCGCCGCTCCATCATCGAGCAGGGCCAGGAGACCCCGGCGCCCGATTTCGGCCGGCGCGCGGTGGAAAAGCAGAAGCACGAAGAGAGCTGAGGCCGGCGGCGCGCGAGGCGCCGGGAGGGCTTCAGGATTTCGCCGCCACCGCCGTCGCCTGCCGCGCGATGAGGCCGATGGCCGCTTCCTCGGCCGGCTCCGGGGCGCGGCCGGCGGCATGCGCCACCACGCCGGCCATGGCCGCCGCCGCGAGCGCCTGCGGCGCGCCTTCGGCCACGGGAAGCCCCGACGCGAAGGCGGAAAGCGTGTCGAGCTCGATCAGCTCGGATTCGATCTCCACCTTCTTGAGCTTGTCGCGCAGCGCCTCGGTCAGCGGCGTCGGGCCGGGGGGTGGACCGGCCTTGAGGCGCTGGCGCACCGCGCGCAGGGCCTTCACCACCTCCATGTGCCAGGCCCCGACCGCCGCCTGGGCGGCGGCGAGCGCGGTCGCGTCCACGGCGGCACCGCGCGCGGCGCCGGCATAGGCGGCGAACAGCAGCAGGTTCACGTCCACCCCGGCGCGCGCCTGCAGCACCAGGCAGGCGGGCGGCACGCCGTCCCCCGCATAGACCTTCAGCGCGAAGCGCGCGAGGTCGCTCGATCCGGGTCCGCTCTGGTCCATCGCGATGGTCTCCCCCTGCCGGCGCTCGGCCGCAAGACAGCGCATTGCAAGATAGCGCGGGCGTTGCGACACCGTCATGCCCCGGACGAGCCGGGGCATCCCCGGCGCCGCCTGCGCGGCGCCTCAGGGATTCGGCACCTGAACCCGCATCGCCGCGCTTGAACTGAGGCGAGGACGGCCGCCTTACGCCCGCAGCACCTTGCGGTCGACCTTGAGCAAGGTGGTGCGTGGCAGCGCCTCGATATAAGCGAAGGCGGCGGGCACCTTGTAGCCGCCAAGCGGCCGCACCTGATCGCGCAGCGCCTGCTCCAGGGCGGGCGAGGCCGCCTGCCCGTCCTTCAGGACCACGAAGGCCTTCGGCTTCACGAGGCCGTCGGCGTCCTCGAACGACACCACCGCCGCCTCCTTGACCGCCGGATGGCGCATGAGCGCGGCCTCGATCTCCAGCGGCGACACCCACAGCCCGCTGACCTTGAACACGTCGTTCTCGCGGCCGGCAAACCAGAAGTAACCATCTTCGTCGAACGTGAGGTTGTCGCCGCTGCGCGTCCACTCGCCCACGAAGGTCTCGCGGGACTTGGCATATTTGCGCCAGTAGAAGAAGCACGCGGTCTTGCTCTTGATCCACGCCTCGCCCGACACGTTGGGCTCGGTGATCTCGCGCCCGTGCTCGTCCACGAGCTTGATCTCGTAGCCGAACACCGGCCGGCCCAGGCTGCCGCGCTTGAAGTCCTTCGGCCGGTTGGCGATCCATTCGTAGGTCACTTCCGACGAGCCGATGGAATCGAGGATCTCGATGCCGAAGCGGTCATGGAACGCCTCGAACAGATGCGGCGGGATCTTCTCCGAGGCGCTGGCGACGAAATCGAGCGCCGGCGGCCGCACGAAGTCGTCCTTGCCGTCGATGAAATCGAGCACGTTGCGCAGCACCGTGGGCACGGTGACGAGCTTGGTGACCCGCTCCCGCTCCAGGATGTCGAGCACCACGTCGGGCCGCGCCGGCTGGCGGGTGAGCACGGCCGTCGCCCCGTAATAGAGCGGAATCAGCACGCCCGGCCACAGACCGTGGGTGAAGTATTTCTTCGACGAGGCGAAGACCACGTCGTCGCTCGAATATTCCCAGAACGGCCCGTGGCGTTCTGGCACCACCAGGAAATCATGGGTCAGATGGGTGATGCCCTTGGCCGGCCCCGTGGTGCCGCCGGAATAGAACATGTAGCATACGTCGTTGGCGTGCCGGGTGGTGCCGGAGAACGGCTTGTCCTGCGCCAGCGCCGCGAACTCGACCACCACCCGCCCGCCGACCTTGCCGGCGATGTCGCCCGCCGGCCCGCGCACCAGGATGCGCTCCAGCGAAGTCGGCAGGCGCTCGGCGATCTCCTCCAGCTTGCCGAGCTGCTCGGCGTCGATGAACAGCGCCCGCGCCCCGGTATCGATGAGGAAATAGAGCAGGTCCTTGGCCTTGTAGAGGTCGGACACCACCGCCGGCACCAGCCCCGCATGGATGGCGCCGAGCCACACGGCCACGTATTCGAGGCTGTCGGTGCCGAACAGGAGCACCCGCTGCTCCGGCGCGAGGCCGCAGTCGAGCAGGCCGCCGGCGGTGACGCGCAGCGTCTCGTCGAGGACGCGGTAGGAGATGGCCTCGCCGTCGATGACGAGCGCGGTCTTGCCCGCGCGCACCGGGTCGGCGCGGTGGCGGCCGATCAGCGTCTCGATGGGGTCGAGCCAGTCGGGCACCTCGGGGTCGCGGAACGCGCGCCAGTCGGGGCAATAGAGGCGGTCCTTGGCGGCCGCCGTCGGGTGGTCGAGCATCTCGTGTCTCCATCGGCGCCGTGCCGATGCCTTCGTCCAGGGGCGAGCCTTGCCGTCGCGGCGGCGCTCAGTCGCGGTCGGTGGGGGTGAGGGCGGACAGATCGAGGCTGGTGTCGGCCTCGGTCCAGCGCTTGACGATGCCGGCATCGAAGCCGAACAGATCGAGCGCGCGCCCGACGCTCTGGTTGATGATGTCGTCGATGCTCTTGGGCCGGTGGTAGAAGCCCGGCACCGGCGGCATGATGATGGCGCCGTTGCGCGTCGCCTGGTCCATGATGGCGATGTGGCCGGCATGCAGCGGCGTCTCGCGGAACATGAGCACGAGGCGGCGGCGCTCCTTCAGCACCACGTCGGCGGCGCGGGCGACGAGGTCGCCGGAATGGCAGTGGGCGATGGCCGAGAGCGTCTTCACCGAGCACGGCGCCACCAGCATGCCCTCGGTGCGGAACGAGCCGGAGGCGATGGAGGCGCCGATGTCCTTGTAGTTGTGGACCACGTCGGCGAGCGCCTTGAGCTGGTCCCAGGTGACGTCGGTCTCCTCCATCAGCGTGCGCTGGGCGGAGGGCGAGACCACGAGGTGGGTCTCCACGTCCGGGATGGCGCGCAGCACCTGCAGGGCGCGCACGCCGTAGATGGCGCCCGAGGCGCCCGACATGGCGATGATGAGACGCTTCATACTTCAACTCCCATGTCGGAACGCCCGACGTCGCCGGCGCCCCCAAGGCGCCCTCGCGCACGCAGGACGGCGCGGGGACCGGTCCCTGAGCCGGTCCCGCTCCCATCGAATGGCCGGAGCGATCCAATATGAGCGGGGAACCCGTCTCTCTTCAACAGGTTGGCGGGCGAACCCGGCCGGAAGGAAGCCCGCGCCGCCGGGGCGGCGCGGGCCGGTGTCGTCAGAACCCGTATTCGCTCCAGCGGCGATTCACCAGATCCCAGTCCTGCGGCTCCGGCATCACGGAGCGCGGGTAGCGGTCGCCCTGATAGTTCGCCTCCGGCTCGAAATCGAGGTTGATGGTGGCGTCGATCAGCACGCGGCACCACTTGCCCGTTCCGTACATGTTGGTGTCGCGGTACTTCAGGCGGGTCGAGGGATCGAGCGCCGAGCCGAACGTGCCGGGGAAGAAGACGATGTCATCCTCGGCCGCGTTCACCCGGTAGGCGAACGCCCAGTCGAGCGCGCCGTAGTCGTGGATGTCGATGTCCTCGTCCACCGCCCAGATGTGCTTGTAGCGCAGATGCGCGGCGTTCGAGCCCCAGATGGCGCAGGCGGCCTGCTTGGCCTGGCCGCGATAGGTCTGGCGCAGCTGGATGATGAGCGTGGTGCCGTTATTGGCCGGCGGGCAATGCACGTCGGTCACGCCCGGCACGCCGGAGCGCTCGAGGATGTTCCAGGCGAGCGCGGCGCGCTGCACCGAGCTCATGATGGAGTTCTCGTTGAGCATCTTCGGCATGGTCCCTTCGAGGGTACCGCGGAAGATCGGGTTGTTGCGGTGGGTGATGGCGGTCACCCGCACCGTGTGCTTCAAGCACTGGTCGCCGCCGAAATAGCCCGTGTACTCGCCGAACGGGCCTTCCATCTCGAAGGTGGAGGGATCGTTGGAGATCCAGCCCTCGATGACGATCTCGGCGCTGGCCGGCACCTTGAGCGGCACGGTCTCGCAGTCCACCAGTTCCACTGGCGCGCCGCGGATGGCGCCCATGACGTCGTATTCCGACACGTCCGGGGGGATCGGCGAGGAGGCGCAGAACGGCAGGCAGGGCTCCCAGCCATAGACGAAGGCCACCGGCATCTCCTTGCCCTGGCCGTTATACTTGGCGAAGTCCTGGCCCCAGTTCTGCGGCCGCCAGAGGAGCACCGGCAGGGTGTTCTTCTTGCCGATCATGCCGCGATACATGCCGACATTGAGGCGCCCGGTCTCGGGATCGGCGGTCACCGTGCCCTGCATGGTGTTGATGTAGCGCCCGCCGTCGAGGCGGTGCCAGCGCGGCACGGGGAACTCGAACAGGTTGATGTCGTCGCCCTTGAGGATGTTCTCCTTCACCGGGCCGGTCGCCACCGTGACGGGGGGGACGCGGCTCGCATAGGCCTTGCGGGCGGCCTTCACGAGGTCGGTGATGGGCGCGTCGGCCGGCAGGCCGAACATCATGGCGACACGCGAATATTTCGACAGGCCGCCGGTGAACAGCTGGGTGCAGCGGCCGCTCTTGTAGTCCTTGATGTTCTTGAACAGCAGGGCGGGACCCTCGCCGTTGCCGAACGCCCGGCGCGTGATGGTGCCGAGCTCGCAATCCCAGTCGACTTCGCTGTCGATCTCCTTCAGCTCGCCGGCTTGGCGCAGATGATCGATCCAGCCCCGCAAATCACCAAATTGCATCTCACTACTCCTTGGGACGGTGCGCGTTTGTGGTTCATTGGTGCCGGCGCGCAACCGGCATCATGCATCCCCCTGGCGTGCTGAAGGCGGACGTGACGTCAGCCCCGTGCGCGCTTCCAGGGAACCAGGAGCTTCTCCAGTTCGTCGGTGGCGAGGGACAAGGCGAAGCCGATGGCGGCGATGACGACGAGGCCGACATACATGGTCTCGACGGACAGGATCTGCCACGCGTTCCAGATCATGAAGCCGATGCCGGAATCGGCGCCGATCATCTCGGCGATGGCGATCAGGATCAGGCCCATGCCGAGGCCGAGCTTGACCCCCGCGAGGATCGGCGGCAGCGCCCCCGGCACCGCCACGGTGCGGAACAGCTGCCACCGGCTGGCGCGGAAATTCTGGGCCACGTCCATGTAGATGCGGTCGATGTTGGCGACCCCTGCCTGGGCATTGATGAGCACCGGGTAGAACACGCCCATGGCCACCATGACGATCTTCGACGCCTCGCCGAGGCCGAAGATCAGGAGGATGAGCGGGAACACGGCGCTCTTCGGGATCGGGTATGTGGCGGACACCAGGGGGTCGATGGCGATGCGCACCGGGCGCGAGAGCCCCGCGGCGATGCCGAGCAGCAGGGCCGGAATGCCACCGACGATGAAGCCCGCGAACAGGCGCCAGAGGCTGGCCTTCAGATTGATCCACAATTCGCCCGACAAAGTGAGCGTCCACATGCGTTCCATGATGTCGGACGGCGCCGGGAAGAAGCGCGTGTCGATCCAGCCCAGCCTGGCCGCGATCTCCCACAGCAGGAACAGCGCCAGCGGCGAACCCAATGCCAGCAGGCGATCGGTGACGGCGGCCCGGTTCATTCTTCGCCCCCTTGTTCCTGGAGCTTGGCCGCGCGCACTTCCTCGCGCAGATATTCCCAGATCCGGAACACGAACGCGCCGTAGACCGGGTCGCCGCGCAGCGCCACCACGTCGCGTGGGCGGCCGAAGGGATTGTCGAGGATCACCTTGGCGCGCCCCGGATGGGCGGTCATCACCATGATGCGGTCGGAGAGCGTCACCGCCTCGTCCACCGAGTGGGTGATGAAGACCACGGTCTTCTTGGTCTCGTCCCAGATGCGCAGCAATTCCTGATGCAGCAGCATCTTGTTCTGCTCGTCGAGGGCCGAGAACGGCTCGTCCATGAGCAGGATGTCGGGATCGTTGGCGAAGGCGCGACAGATCGAGACGCGCTGGCGCATGCCGCCGGAGAGCTGGTGCGGGTAGCGGTCGCGGAAGCGCCACAGCCCGGTGGTCTCGAGCAGCGGGCGCACCCGCTCGGCGATCTCCGCCTTGGGACGCCGCCGCATGGCAAGGCCGTAGGCGGCGTTGTCGTAGACGCTCATCCAGGGAAAGATGCTGTCGCCCTGGAACACCATGGAATTGGTCGGCCGCCCGGCATCGTTGGGCGAGACGGCGAAGGCGCCGGAGGTCGGCGCCTCGAGCCCGGCGAGGATGCGCAGCAGCGTGGTCTTGCCGCACCCGCTCGGCCCGACGATGACGAAGAACTCGCCCGGCGCGATATCGACGCTGACACCGTCGATGGCGGTGAAGTCGCCGAACGCCTTCACCAGCTTCTCGACACGGATCTTCGGCGGCGGCGGCTCGATGTCGACCGACATGGAGATCCGCAGTTCGGCTGCGCGCATGAGCTCGCCTCCCGTGCGTGACACGGCGGTCAGGTGCGCTGGCCGGTATAGGGGCCGACCTGCTTTAGGGCGTAGTCCACGAACGAGCCGTCGATCACGGCTTCCACGTTCGGGTCGAAGTCGAGGAAGCCCTGCTCGCGATAGAAGGCGGCGTCCTTCTTCAGGCTCGCGACGTTGACGGCGCCATTGGGATTGATGCCGGTGGGCACGATGCGCGAGAAGATGCCCTTGTCGTCCACCTTCATGTCCTCGCCGAGAATGCGCACCACCTCCGGCCCGTTGGTGCCGGCGAAGCGGCCGCCCTTGAGCGCGTCGTTGTAGAAGTGCGCCGCCTTCACGTAGGCGATCATGAAGCGCCGGCCGAGATCGGCCTTCTTGGTGATGAAGTCGTCGCCGTAGAGCAGCACGGCGATCTGCTGGTTGGGGTAGATCGTGTCGTCCCAGTAGCGCACCGCATAGCCGCGCTCCACCGCCATGGTGGCGCCCGGCTCGGGCAGGATGCAGCCGTCGATCGCCTTGTTGGAGAGCGCCGGCACGTGCTGGGGATAGCCCATATAGACGTGGTTCACGTCCTTGTAGGTGAGACCGCCCTTCTGCAGCGCGGCGTTGAGCGTCGCGCCCGGCGAGCCGCCCGGCGCCGCCTCGGCGATCTTCAGGCCCTTGAGGTCGGCGTAGGACTTCACCTGGCCGCTGTCGATCAGATCCTTGCGCACCAAAAGCGGCATGTAGGCGTAGCCGGGGGGCGAGGAGCCCTTGTCGGCGGTAATCTTGATGTTGATGCCGCGCTTGACGGCGTTGAACAGGCCGGCCGAGGAGGCGCCGACGCCGATGTCCAGCTGGCCGGCGCCGAGCGGGGCGATGACCTTGGGGCCGCCATCGAAGGTGACGAACTCGATGGCGATGCCCTGGTCTTTGAAATAGCCCTTCTCGTCGGCGATGAAGAACACCGCGTCGGAGACCACGCCGCCGGCGCGGCCCACCTTGATGGTGGTCAGCCCCTGGGCGGCGGCGGGGGTGAGGATGGCGGGCGCGGCGATGGCGCCGACGCCCGCGGCGGCCATCGACTTGAGACACTGGCGGCGTGAAATGAAGCTGAGCGAGGGCATCAGGCTTTCCTCCCGGTGCGGCGTCTGTCGCGCCATGCGGGGTGGTCCCCGCGATTGCGCGATAAGCTTTCACCATCAAATTTGGTGGTCAAGTGCCGAAATGCGCATATTTGAATTCAACGCGTCGGCGGGCCGGCCGGCGGCCGGCGGCGGGGATCAGCCGGGCGCGGCGCAGGGCGATGCGTCGGCCTCCGGAGGCTCCCGGAACCCGTGGGCCTCAAGTCGGGCGAGCAGCGACTGGATCGTGATCGTTCCCAGCGCGGCCTCGGAGAGGCGGCGCGCCTCGGCGATCCGCTGCGCCACCGCGAGCGCCACGGCGGTCTCGGGCCCGGCGGGCGCCGCTGTCTCCGGCGCGGGGAACAGGCGCATCACGTCGCCGAGCGAGAGCCGGCGCGGGTTCGCGCACAGCGCCCAGACGCCCCCGGGGCCGGGCGCCGGACGCAGGATGCCGGCATCCGCCAGCACCGCGGCGATGCACGCCAGCTCCAGCCGCGGGAGGCCGTAGAGCGCGCCGATGTCCGCCAGCGGCACCCGCACGCCGGACCTGAGGGCGAGTTCGGCCACCAGGCAGGCGGCAGAGCGCGCGCGGTCGCCGCCATCCGCCCGGGCCTTCAGGTCGCCTGCGGCGGCGGCCGCCCCGCTGTCCCGTCCGCTCACCGTCTCCCGCAGCGCAGCCATGCCGCCCTCCTGAACATAAATTAAGTAAATCTATCTATTAGATTTATATAATGGCAAGCCAAACGCCTGCGCCGCAGTGATCCCGTTTTGTAATTAATTTCAGTGGCTTAGGTAGGCCTCGCCGCGACTCTGCGGCAGGACGACGCAGCGGTCAGCCGGCGTCGCTAAGGTCGCGGCCCTTGCGGGGGGCATCGGCGGCGGCCGGGACCGGGGACCGGGCCTCGGCGCGGCGGGCATTGTTGATGATGGTCTGGATGGTCACCGAGCGCAAAGTGGCGGAGGTGATGCGGTCGATCTCGCCCAGCACCCGCGCCACCTCGCTTGCCACCGGCGTGTCGGCGCCCTGGCCGTCGGCCGGCGCGTCTTCCTCGAACAGGGAGATGATGTCGTGCAGCGTCAGGCGGTTGGCGTTGCCGATGAAGGTGCAGCCCCCGGCCGGCCCGCGGGTGGAGGAGACGATGCGGGCGCGCGAGAGCAGGCGCAGCACCTTGGCGAGGTGGTGCTGCGAGATGCGGTATTTGGCGGCGAGCTCGCTGGCCGCCACCTGCTCGCCGGGGCGCGAGGCAAGCTCGACGATGGACCAGATGGCATAGCGGGTCGCCTGGTGCAGCTTCATGGCTCAGGTGTCGCTCGGCGCGGGTGCGATGCCCATCTCAAGCTCGATGAACGGCCCGGCGGTCATGCCGTGGCTGCGGAAGAACGAGATCAGCAGATGGTCGTCGATGTGCAGCATGGTGCGCATGGTCTGCACGCCGAGGCGCCGGAAGCGCGCCTGCAAGGCATTGAAAAGCAAGGTGCCGATGCCGGCAAGCCGCACGTCCTTGCGCACCCCGATGGCGAACAGCCAGCCGCAGGGCGGCGAGCCGAACTCCCAGGCGCGCACCTCGCCCACCACATAGCCGACCACCGCGCCCTCGTGGCGCGCGACCATGAAGGTGCGCTGCGCGCCGGTCATCACCGGCGCGTAATAGCCGTACCAGATTTCCGGCTTCTGGATGCCGGTGAGGTCGGAATCGATGGCGATGATGGCGGGCAGGTCGTCGAACTGCGCCTCCTCGATCGCCACTTTCTCCTCCAGCGTGCGCAACAGATTCGCTTCGATCATCAACGCTCCATAAACCTTTCGCGCGACCACTGCGAGCCCGTGTTCATCTCCATATTCGTATTATGATACGAAATTACTTTACACAATCTCCTTCGCCATGGTACCCGCTCTTTTCAATCTATGTTCCGGAGGTTTGACGTGTCCGCCCCAGCCATTCGCAGCGCGCAGGCCGAGTTGCCGTCCCGCTCGCCGCCGCATATGAGGGACCGGCCATCCTCCTCCCCCCTCGGCAAGCCGGTCCCGCGCAAGGAGGACGACGCGCTGCTGCGCGGGCGCGGGCGCTATGCCGACGACGTGCCCGCCCCGGCCGGCACGCTCCACGCCCATGTGGTGCGCTCGCCCATTCCCCACGGCGTCATCCGCCGCATCGACACCGCCCGCGCGCTCGCCCATCCGGGGGTGCGCGCCGTCCTCACCGGCGAGGACGTGCGGGCCCTGTCCGACCCGTTCCTGGTGGCGCTCAAGCAGCCGATCCCGCAATGGACCCTGGCGGTGGAGCGGGTGCGCTTCGTCGGCGAGCCGGTGGCCCTCGTGGTGGCCGAGGACCGCTACATCGCCGAGGATGCGGGCGAGCTGGTGGAGGTCGAATACGAGCCCCTGCCCGCCATCGTCGATCCGGAGGACGCGGTCGCCGCCGGCGCGCCGCTGGTCCATCCCGACTGCGGCGCCAACGAGGTCTCGCGCCGCGAGTTCACCTATGGCGACCCGGATGGCGCCTTCGCCGCGGCGGACCAGGTGGTGAAGCTGCGCGTCGATTATCCGCGCAATTCCTTCATGCCCATGGAATGCTTCGTGGTGGTGGCGCAGCATCGCCCGTCCGACGGCAGCTACGACGTGCTCGCCAATTTCCAGGGGCCGTTCAGCGCCCATCCGGTGATGGCGCGCGCGCTCCGGGTGGCGGGCGCCAAATTGCGCCTGCGCACCCCGGCGGATTCCGGCGGCTCGTTCGGCATCAAGCTCTCGGTGTTCCCGTTCGTGGTGCTGATGGGCCTCGCCGCCCGGGTCACCGGCCGGCCGGTGAAGTGGGTGGAGGACCGCTACGAGCACCTGCTCGCGGCCAGCTCCGGGCCGAACCGCGTCACCCACATCGAGGCGGCGGTGAAGAGCGACGGTCGCATCCTCGCCTTGAGGATGGACCAGATGGAGGATTACGGCGCCTTCCTGCGCGCGCCCATGCCCGGCCCGCTCTACCGCATGCACGGCGCCACCACCGGCGCCTACGACGTCCAGAACCTGCATGTGGTCAACCGCGTGGTGATGACCAACAAGGCCCCGGCCGGGCTCATCCGGGGCTTCGGCGGCCCGCAGCTCTATCTGGGCCTGGAGCGCCTGGTGCAGCGCATCGCCCTCGCGCTCGGCATGGACGTGCTGGACGTGATCCGCAAGAATCTCGTCCCGTCCGGCGCCTTCCCCTATCGGGCGGCGGCGGGGGCGCTCTACGATTCCGGCGACTATCCGCGCTGCGTCGACATCGCCACCGGCGCGGGCCGGCTCGAGGAGCTGAAGCGCCGGCGCGACGCGGCGCGGGCCAAGGGCCGGCACTACGGCATCGGATTTGCCGCCGTGGTCGAGCCCTCCATGTCCAATATGGGCTACCTGTCCACCATGATCCCGGCGAGCGCGCGCGAGCGCGCCGGGCCCAAGAACGGCGCGGTCTCGCTCGCCACGGTGAATGTCGACCCGCTCGGCACGGTCTCGGTCACCGCCGACCTCACGGTGCAGGGCCAGGGCCACGAGACCGTCATCTCCCAGATCGTGTGCGACCAGCTCGGCCTTAAGATGGACGAGGTGGTGGTGAACCTCGAGATGGACACGGTGAAGGACCAGTGGTCCATCGCCGCCGGCACCTATTCCTGCCGCTTCTCGCCGGGCACGGCGGTGGCGGTGCACCATGCCGCCGGCGCCATCCGCGACAAGCTCGCGCGCATCGCCGCCAAGCAGCTCAACGTGCTGCCCGGCGACATCGAGTTCGTCGACGGAATGATCCGCTCGCAGACCAATCCGGACAACGGCCTGGCCTTCGCCCGCGTCGCCGGCACCGCCCACTGGTCGCCGGTGATGCTGCCCGACGGCATGGCGCCGGGCCTGCGCGAGACCGCCACCTGGGCGCCGCCGGAGCTGGAGCCGCCCTCCGGCGACGACCGCATCAACACCTCGCTCGCTTACGGCTTCGTGTTCGACATGTGCGGCGTGGAGATCGATCCCGACACCTTCGAGGTGAGGATCGACCGCTATGTCTCCATGCACGATGCCGGGCGCCTGCTGAACCCGCTGATCGCCGAGGGGCAGATCCGCGGCGCCTTCGTGCAGGGCCTCGCGACCGCGCTCTATGAGGAATTCCGCTACGACGACAAGGGCGGCTTCCTCACCGGCACGCTCGCCGACTACCTCATCCCCACCGTGACCGAGGTGCCGGAGATCGAGATCCTGCACATCGAGAGCCCGAGCCCGTTCACCGCGCTCGGCGCCAAGGGCCTCGCGGAGGGCAATTGCATGTCGACGCCGGTGTGCGTCGCCAATGCGGTGGCGGACGCGCTCGGCATCGAGAACGTGCCCCTGCCGATCACCCCCATGCGGCTTCACGCCATCCTGTCCGGGCCGGAGAAGACCCCGCCGCGCCAAGCCAAGGCGGCGCCCGCCGGCGCCACCGCCGCCCGGCGCGAGGGCGCGCGCGAGCTCACCGGCTCGGGCGCGGTCACCATCGGCGCGCCGGTTCCCGAGGTCTGGCGCGCGCTGCTCGATCCGGAGAATCTCAAGGCCACCATCCCCGGCTGCCACGCGCTCGACGTGGTGGGCGAGAACCATTACCGCGCCGACGTCTCGCTCGGCGTCGGCCCGGTGAAGGGCCGGTTCCGCGCCGAGGTGCGCCTCACCGACCTCGAGACCGAGCGTTCCGGGCGCCTGTCGGGCGGCATCACCGGCCCGCTGGGCGACGCCTCCGGCGCCGGCATGCTGCGCCTCGAAGCGATCGACGGCGGCACGCGCATCTCCTACGACTACGAGGTGGCGGTGGGCGGCCGCGCCGCCGCCATCGGCGGGCGCCTGCTCGACGGCGCCTCCGACCTCGTCATCCGCCAGTTCTTCGAGCGCTTCGCCTCGCGCCTCGGCGCCTCCTCCGGCGCCCCCTCGGTTTCCTGGTGGAGCCGCATCACCTCCCTGTTCCGGAAGCCGCGATGAAGCCCCGTCCCTTCACCTATATCCGCCCCGAGACGGTGGCCGAGGCGATCGCGGCCCTTTCCGAATGGAAGGAGGCGGCCCGCGTGATGGCGGGCGGGCAGACGCTCATCGCCATGCTCAATTTGCGCCTCGTGGATTGCGAGGCCATCGTCGACATCTCCCGCGTGTCGGAGCTGTCCGCCGTCACCCGCACCCGGACCCATATCGAGGTGGGCGCGGCGGTGACGCAGAACGCGCTGCTCTCGCGCCCCGATCTGGCGCAGGAGGTGCCGCTGCTCGCCAAGGCGCTGCCCTGGGTCGGCCATTTCCAGACCCGCAACAAGGGCACGGTGTGCGGCTCCATCGCCCATGCCGACCCGAGCTCCGAGCTGCCGCTCACGCTGGCGCTGCTCGGCGGCGAGGTGGTGCTGCGCTCGACGCGCGGCACCCGCACGCTCAAGGCGGCCGACTTCCAGCGCGGCCTGCTCTCCACCGCCCGCGAGAACGACGAACTGGTGGTCGCGGTGCGCTTCCCGCTCGGCGCCAAGGGCGAGGGCACGGGCTTCCGCGAGGTGGCGCGGCGCCACGGCGACTTCGCCATCGTCTCGCTCGCCGCCCGCGCCCGGGCCGATGCCATCGACCTCGCCGTCGGCGGCGTCGCCGACCGGCCGGCGGTGCGCACCATCGCCCGCGCCGACCTCTCCCGGCTCGACGACATCGTCGACGCGCTGGCCGCCGATCTGGGCGGCTTCGAGGACATCCACGCCACCGCGCGCTATCGGCGCGATCTGGTGCGCCGGCTCGCCCGCCCCGTGATCGATGAGGCCCTGTCATGTTCCGCGTAGGCTCAGGCGAGCGCACGCTCGTTCAGTTCGAGCTCGACGGCCGCCCGGTCAGCGGCCATGTGGAGCCGCGCATGCTGCTCAGCGACTTCCTGCGCCAGGTGGCGGGCGCCACCGGCACCCATGTGGGCTGCGAGCACGGCGTGTGCGGCTGCTGCACGGTGCTGCTGGACGGCGCCGCCTCGCGCTCCTGCCTGACGCTGGCGGTCCAGGCCCACGGCCGCTCCGTGGGCACGGTGGAGGGACTCGCCCCCGGCGACGGCGCGCTCAACACGCTCCAGGCCGCCTTCCGCAAGCACCACGCCTTGCAGTGCGGCTTCTGCACCCCCGGCATCCTCATGTCGTTCACCGACTTCCTGGCGCGCAATCCCGCCCCCACCGAGGATCAGGTTCGCGATACCCTGTCCGGCCACATCTGCCGCTGCACGGGCTACGCGCCCATCGTCGCCGCGGTGATGGAGGCCGCCCGCACCCTGCGCGGCGACGCCACGGAGACCGCCGCATGAGTGCCCCGACCATCGCGCCGACGAGCGCCCACACCAGCGCCCAGACCCACGCCTCCCCCGCCTTCGCGGAGATCGACCGGCCGTTCGCGCGCATCACCGAGGTGGCGGACGGCATCATCCGCTTCGACACGCCGGTGCCGTTTCGCGGCCTCAGGCAGGTCAATGTCTGGCTGATCCGCGACGGCGAGGGCTGGACGCAGGTGGATTGCGGCTATGGCGAGCCGCGGGTGCAGGAGGCGCTGGAGGAGGCGTGGCGCACGGTGCTCGGCGGCAAGCCGGTGACGCGCCTCATCGTCACCCACTTCCACCCCGACCATTCGGGCAATTGCCGCTACATTTCCGAGCGATGGAACGTGCGCCCGCACATGACCCAGCTCGAATGGATGTGCGCCAACCTCGCGGTGAAGGACTCGTTCACCGACGACATCGCCTCGCGCTCGCGCTTCTATGCCCGCAACGGCGCGGCGCCGGAGAAGGTGGCGCAGTTCGACGCCGAGGTGCTGCCCTATTCCGACGGCGTGGCGCTGCCGGAAGCCGCCTGCCGCATCGCCGACCGCGGCACGCTGACCATCGGCGGCGAGGCCTGGCACGTGCTCACCGGCGGCGGCCACTCGCCGGACCTCGCCGGCCTCTATTGCCCCAAGCGCAAGGTCTACATCTCCGGCGACCAGCTGCTGCCGAAGATCACCACCAATGTCAGCGTCTGGCAGGTGGAGCCGGAGGCCGACCCGCTGGGCGAGTTCATGGCCTCGCTGGAGCGCATGGAAGAGCGGGTCGGCGCCGACTTCCTGGTGCTGCCCTCCCACGGCGACCCGTTCCAGGGGCCGAACGAGCGCATCGCCGTGCTGCGCGAGCACCACCATGCCCGGCTCGATACGGTGCGCGAGGCGATCCGCGCCCACGGCGGCACGGCCTCGGCCGGCGACTGCCTTGCCGCGATGTTCTCGCGGCCGCTGGATGGCCACCAGCTCGGCTTCGCCATGGGCGAGGCGATCGCCCACCTCAATCATCTCGTCGTGCTGGGCGAGGCCGAGCGCCGCGTCGGCAATGACGGCATCACCCGGTTCCACCTTCTCGACCGCTGACCGGCGGGCAACGCCCTTTCAGGAGGAAATTTCATGAGCGACATCAAGCGCGAGGTCGTCACCATCTTCGGCAAGAACGTGGTGCTCGCCCACAAGGACAGCCCGATCGCCAATGAGGGGGTCTTGGAGAATGCGGACATCTTCCGCATGTTCAACATCTTCTCCGAGCACTTCCAGCCCTCCAACCGCAACAAGGCGGACGGCACGCCGCTGCGCCTCTACACCTCCGACAAGGTGAAGGTGGACCTCTCCAAGCGGTCGAAGGAAGACATGGGCTTCTGGCACCGCAACATCGACGCCCACGAGATCATCTTCTGCGTGAAGGGGTCGCTGAAGTGGGAGACCGAGATGGGCACCCGCATCATGAAGGAGGGCGACATGCTCTTCATCCCCAAGGGCATCGCCCACCGCTCCATGCTCGCGCCCGAGAGCGCGCCGGAGAACGTGCTGATCGAGCTGAAGATCTCGGACGACCTCACCTATGTGGGCGACAAGAGCTGATCGCCGGCGCGGAACGCAAGGACGGAATGCCGACATGCTTGTGAAGACCAGGAACGGGACCGAGCTCAACGTGGAGATCGACGGCCCCGAGGGCGCGCCGTGGGTGACGTTCTCCCATGCGCTCGCCAACAACCTGCATCTGTGGGACGACGCGGCGGAGAAGCTGAAGGACCGCTACCGGGTGCTGCGCTACGACCAGCGCGGCCACGGGGAGAGCCCGGCGGTGCCCGGGCCCTACACCTTCCCCGAGCTGGAGGCCGACGCCATCGGCCTGCTGGACGCGCTCGGCATCGCCAAGACCCACTGGGTGGGGCTCTCCATCGGCGGCATGATGGGCTATGGCCTTGCCATGAACCATCCGGACCGGCTCATCACGCTGGTGGCCTGCGACTCGCGCCCGGACGCGCCGCCGGACTATGCGGCCTATTTCCAGCACCGCATCGACCTCGCCGCCGAGGGCGGCATGGAAGGGGTGGTGGAGCCCTCCATCGAGCGCTGGTTCACGCCCGAGACCCGGGCCAAGAACCCGCCCGAGCTCGACAAGGTGCGCGCCATGATCCGCAAGGCCACCACGGTGGGCCATGCGGGCTGCTGCGAGGCGCTGAAGACGCTGTCCTACGGCCCGCGCCTCCACGAGATCCGCATCCCGGTGCTGATCCTCGGCGGCGCCCGCGACAAGGGCGCCCCGCCCGAGATCCTCGCCGAGGCGGCGGCCAAGATCCCCGGCGCCGAGCACGCGATCATCCCCGATGCCGGCCACATCACCCCGGCGGAGAACCCGCCCGCCTTCATCGCCACGCTGAAGGACTATCTGGCGCGGCATTGAGCCGGAGTACTCGTAGGAAAACCCCTCCCCCTTGTGGGGAGGGGCAGGGGTGGGGGTTCCGCGACGCCTCCAAAGGGGGCGCGACCCCCGCCCCCTCACCCCTCCCCGCAAGGGGGAGGGGAGCCGCGCCCGGCCGGAACCGCACTTCACGCATCCCGAAGGACACGCCCGATGACGACCGCAGAGCCGTTCACCCTCATTATGAGCGACGGGGCCGAGGTGGTGGGCCGCCGCGTCGGCAACCCGCAAGGCGTGCGGCTGCTCATCACCCACGGCAACGGCTTCGCCATCGACGGCTACCGCGTGTTCTTCGAGCCGCTGCTCGCCGATTTCGACGTGTTCCTCTACGACATGCGCAACCACGGCAAGAGCCCGGTGGGCCGGCGCTCGGCGCACCACTACCAGCGCCTCGCGCGCGACGTGGGCGAGATCCGCGCCGAGATCGTGCGCCGCTACGGCCAGAAGACCACGGTGGGCGTGTTCCACTCCTTCTCCTCCCGCGCCGCCATGAAGCACGCGGTGGAAGAGGGCTGGGTGTGGGACGCCTTGGTGCTGTTCGACCCGCCGAGCGTGCCGCCGGTGGGCCATCCGCTGTTCGAGCCCATGCGCCAGTTCGAGGTGAAGCTGGTGCAGTGGGCCATGGAGCGGCAGGAAAAATACGCCAGCGTGGACGAACTCATCGCCAGCTTCCGCGAGGGCCGCGCCCAGGCGCGCTGGGTGGACGAAGCCCGCATCGACATGGCGCACGCCACGCTCAAGCCCGACGGCAAAGGCGGCTTTGAAACCGTCCTGCCGCGCGAGCTGGAGGCGGCGATCTATCTGCAGGCGCTCACCTTGGACCTGTGGCCGATAGCGTCGGAATTCCGCGGCCCCACCAAGCTGATCGCCGCCGACCCGGACATGAAGGGCACGCCGCCCACCGCCTTCTCCAACCGCGCGCTCGGCACCGAGAACGGCTTCGACTGGGCCCCCGTCGCCGGCGGCGGCCACCTGCTGCAGATCGAGCAGCCGGAGACCTCCCGCGCCATCATGCTCGGCTTCCTGAAGGAGAAGGGCATCATCGGCTGAGCGCCGCGATCGGCCGCAGCGCCGATCCGCCCTTCATTTCAGCGCGCGGGAGGGCGATCGAGCGGCCGGAGCAACGACACGGCGGTTCCCTAGGGCCCGATCCCGCTCTAGAACCCCTGGGCCATCGGAGCCCGCTTGTTCATGTCCACCCTATCGCCCAGCGCCACCGGCCTGCCCTTCGACGACATCCGCGCGCTGGTCGCCACCATGCCGGGACCGGACGCGGCGGCGCGCGCCGCCGCCTGGGAGCGCCAGGGGCAGCTCGTGAAGCCGCCCGGCGCGCTGGGACGCCTGGAGGAGATCGCCGCCCACCTCGCCGCCTGGCAGGGCAAGGCCATGCCGCAGGTGCTGCGGCCCGTGGTGGTGGTGTTCGCCGGCACCCACGGCGTCGCCGAGCGCGGCGTCTCGCCTTATCCCTCGACCGTGACCCGGCAGATGATGGACACCTTCACCGCCGGCAAGGCGGCGGTGAACCAGATCTGCGCCAGCTTCGAGGCCGGCCTCAGGGTGTTCGAGCTGGCGGTGGACCATCCCACCCCCGACATCGTCACCGGTCCGGCCTTCGACGAGCGCACCTGCGCAGGCACCATCGCCTTCGGCATGCAGGCCATCTCCGGCGGCGCGGACCTCCTGTGCCTCGGCGAGATGGGCATCGGCAACACCACGGTGGCCGCCGCCGTCTGCCACGGGCTTTATGGCGGCACGGCCGAGGACTGGGTGGGCGCCGGCACCGGCGCGGATGAAGCCGTGATGGCGCGCAAGATCGCGGCGGTGCGCGCCGCCGTGGCGCTCAACGAGGGCCAGCTCGGCGACCCGCTGGAGGTGCTGCGCCGGCTCGGCGGGCGCGAGCTTGCCGCGATCGCCGGGGCGATCCTCGCCGCGCGCCACGAGAAGGTGCCGGTGGTGCTCGACGGCTATGTGGTGACGGCGGCGGCGGCGGTGCTCCACGCCATGGACCCGTCCGCCCTCGACCATTGCCTCGCCGGCCACGTCTCGGCCGAGAAGGCGCACCGCGCGCTGCTGGAGCGGCTCAAGCTGCGCCCGCTGCTCGATCTCGGCATGCGGCTCGGCGAAGGCTCGGGCGCGGCGCTGGCGGTGGGCGTCATCAAGGCGGCGGTGGCCTGCCATTCCGGCATGGCGACCTTCGCCGAGGCGGGCGTCTCGGGGGGGTGAGCGCCCAAGGGGCGCCCGTCGGCGACGCCCGTCTGCGGGAATGCAGGGCGAACCGGTCTCGGAGGCAGCGCCCTCAGGCCGCCGCGCCGCTCAACGCCGCCGGCTCCTGCGCCATCACCCGGCTCTCCGGCAAGGACAGGCTCGCCCGCGTGCCGCCGCCGGCCCGCCGCGTCAGAGAAAGACTGCCGCCATGCAGCGCGGCGAGGCCCTCGACGATGGCGAGCCCGAGCCCGGCGCCGCGGCCGGAGGCAAGGTCCACCCGGCTCTCCCGGTGGCGCGCGTCGTCGAGCGGCAGCTCGCGCTCGGCAAGCCCGCGCCCGGTGTCCTCGACGCGCACGAAGGGCGCGCCCTCCGCGAGCCCGAAGGCGAGCCGCACCTCGCCGCCCTCGGGGGTGAACTTCACGGCATTCGCCAGCAGGTTGAGCAGCATCTGCCGGAGCGCGCGCTCGTCCGCCCACAGCCGCAGCGGCGCGCCGTCCGCGCGCAGCACGAGGCCGCGCCGCTTCGCCTCCGGCGCCATCATGGCGAGGCACTCGCGCGCCAGGAGGTCGACCGGCACCGCGGTCTCCAGCAGCACCCGGTGGCCGCTCTCGATGCGCGCGAGGTCGAGCAGATCGTCGGCGAGCGCCAGAAGGTGGCGCGCCGAAGCGAGGATGTCGCGGGCATAGCCGCCATAGGCCGGGATGCGGTGCGGGCCGAGCACCTCCTGCGCCATCATCTCGGAAAAGCCCATGACGGTGTTGAGCGGGGTGCGCAGCTCGTGGCTCATCTCGGCGAGGAAACGCGACTTGGCCGCGCTCTCCGCCTCGGCGGCGCGGCAGGCCGCCTCGGCCGCATCGAGGCGCGCGGCGAGCTCCCGCTCGCGAAGCGACGCGCCGCCCGCGCCGAGCCGGCGTGCGCCATAGGCGCCGAGCCCGATGCCGGAAGCGAGCAGCGCCAGGATGCCGAGCCCGGTGGCGCCCAGCACGGAGGCGGCGGCGATCAGCAGCGTCAGCGCCAGGAAGCCGCCGGCGATGATCAGGAACACGGTACCGGCTCTGGAGCCGCGCTCGGGTCCGCCGGGCGCGCAAGCGGCCGGCGCGGCGCCGAGGCGGCCCTCCGGGCTGCGCGCCGGGCCGCCGTCGGGGCGTTCTTGCGTGCGTCTCATGGGGCCGAGCCCTCCGCGGCCCGCGCTGGCCGGAGCCGGCCGAAGCACAGGCGCGCATGTGCGCCCCCACCCTCAGGCCGCAGGGTTAATCGCCGGTTAACGAGACGGGATGCCGGCCCCGTCCTCCACCGATTGCGCGGGCGGAGCGAATCCGCCTTGATGGCGGCGGCGGCCCCTTGCCGCCCGCACCGCGCGCGGGCCGCGCGCAGGAAGACCCGCAAGATCCCATGCGCCTGCGCCGCCTCGACATCGTCGTCGCCGTCCTGCTGCTGGCGGGCCTCGCCGTGCTCGCGGATCTGCTGCTCCAGGAGAACGTGACCGGCGCCGCCCGGGCGGCGGACGGCGACACGCTGATCCTCGACGGCGCGCATGTGCGGCTCAAGGGCATGGACGCCCCGGAACTCGCCCAGAGCTGCACCCGCGACGGCAAGGAATGGCCCTGCGGCCGCGAGGCGAAGCGCGCATTGGCGGCGGCGCTCGGCAAGGGGGCGGTCGCCTGCACCTTCAGCGAGCGCGACGGCTACGACCGGCCGCTGGCGCACTGCACGGTGGCGGGCGAGGACCTCGGCGCGCTCATGGTGCGGCAGGGCCTGGCGGTGGCCTATGGCGGCTACGGCGCCGAGGAGGCGCAGGCGCGCGCCGCCCGGCGCGGGCTGTGGGCCGGCACCTTCCAGCGCCCGGCGGACTACCGGGCCGACCATCCCCGCTGAGGCGCGCGGGCGCGGCACCGGTCTCAGGCCGCGAGCCCCCGGCGCACCGCGTCGACGATGCGGTCCTGGGTCGCCGGGTCGAGGTCGGGGTGCATGGGCAGGGAGATCACCTCCTCCGCCAGCGTCTCGCACACCGGCAGGATGGCGCCCGCGGAGGGGAAATGGCGGTAGGCCGGCTGGAGGTGCATGGGCAGGCGGTAATAGACCGCGGTCGGGATGCCCACGGCCTTGAGCCGATCGGCGAGGCCGTCGCGCACGCCGGGGGCGAGGCGGATGGTGTATTGCGCCCACACCGAGGTGGCGCGCGTGTCCACCACCGGCACCTGGCACACGTCCGCCAGCAGGGCGTTGTAGCGCCGGGCCACCTGCTCGCGGGCGGCGATCTCCTCGTCGAACACGGCGAGCTTTTCCAGCAGCACCGCGGCCTGGATGGTGTCGAGCCGCGCCGTCATGCCGATGCGCACGTTCTGGTACTTGTCGGTGCCCTGGCCGTGCTCGCGCAGGCTTTTCAGCACCGCCACGAGGTCGGCGTCGTCGGTGAGGATGGCGCCGCCGTCGCCGTAGCAGCCGAGCGGCTTGGCCGGGAAGAAGGAGGTGGCGGTGGCGTCGCCGATCGAGCCGGTGCGCCGGTTGTTCCAGGTGCCGCCGAAGCCCTGGGCGGTGTCGCACAGCACCTTGAGGCCGTGCGCCTCGGCGATGGGCAGGATGGCGTCATAGTCCGCCGGCTGGCCGAACAGGTCCACCGGGATGACCACCTTCGGGGAGAGGCCCTGCTCGATGGCGACCGCGATCGCCTGTTCCAGGCTCTCCGGGTCCATGTTGAAGGTGTCCGCCTTCACGTCCACGAACACCGGGGTGGCGCCCACCCACGGCACCACCTCGGCGGTGGCGCAGAAGGTGAAGGCGGGGCAGAACACCGCGTCGCCCGGCTTCACGCCCCAGGCCATGAGGATGAGCGCCAGCGCGTCCGTGCCGCTGGAGCAGGAGACGGCATGCCGTGCCCCGGCGAAGGCGGCGAGCTGGGCCTCGAATTCGGCGACCTCCGGCCCGTTCACGAAGCGGCAGGACTGGAGCACGCGCCCGACCGCCGCATCGATGCGGGCGCCGATGCGGGCGCGCTGGGCGGCAAGGTCGATGAAGGCGATGGGCGCGGGCGCCGTCGCGGGAAACGTCATGGACAATCCTCGAAGACAGAAAGGGCTCAGCCGGCCGCCGCCGCGCGGCGCCGGGCGGAGCGGGCGCGCGCCTCGGCGCGCTCGGCGAGGCAGGAGATGGCGATGTCGAGACTGGCCACGCCCTGCTCGCCGGTGACCTCGGGCTCGCTGCCCGCGCGCACCGCCGACAGGAAGTTCTCGAGCTCGGCGCGCAGCGGCTCGGCATAGGCCACCGGCAGATGGCGGGTGGAATAGGAGCCGTCCGGCCGGTAGTCGAAATGCTCGGTCACCTGGCGCGTGAGCAGGTCGCCGATCACGTATTTGCGCGCCGTCGCCACGTGCACCGTGCGCGCCTTGAACGGGGTCAGCCAGTTGGTGTTGATGTGGGCGAGCACGCCGGAGGCGGTGCGGAACTGCAGCAGCGCGATGTCCTCGCGCTCGGCGAGGGCGGCCGAGGTCTGCGGCTGGACGTCGACGATCTCGCTGTCGGTGAGCCAGCGGATCAGGTCGATGTCGTGCACCGCGAGGTCGATCACCACGCCCACATTGGACATGCGCGGGGGGAACGGGCCGACCCGGGTGAAGGCGACCGAGAGGATGTTCTCGCCGCGGATCGCGTCCTTGACCGCGCGCACCGCCGGGTTGAACCGCTCCACGTGGCCGATCATCAAGGTCACGCCTTTCGCCTTGGCGGCGGCGACGATCTCGCGCCCTTCCGCGGCGGTGGAGGCGATCGGCTTTTCCACCAGGACGGCGCAGCCGGCGGCCATCACGTCGAGGGCGATGGGATGGTGCAGATGGGTGGGCGCGGCCACCACCACGGCGTCGAGGCCGAGGGCCAGCAGGTCGTGGTGGTCGCCCACCGCCTGGCAGCCGAGGAAGCTCGCCACGCGCTGCGCCTGGGCCTGATCGGGGTCGGCCACCGCCACCAGCTCGGCGCCGCCTATGGCGCTGAGCACGCGGGCGTGGTTGGAGCCCATGATGCCGATGCCGGTGACCCCGACGCGAAGGGGGCGCGCCCGCTCGGGCGCTGCCGTATGAGCCATGTCAGCCCTCTTGAACCTTGCCGCGCCGGCAGCCGCCGCTGGGGCCGCCGCCATGCGCCTTGAACGTGCCGGCCGATCCCGTCGTGGCCCGGGTCCGCCGCGAACCGGACGGCGCCCGGCCCCGAGGCCTCCGGCGCAACCGCCGGTCCGACCGGAAAAATCTGCCCGCCGGGCCTCCCTAGCACGGCCAACGGGGCGGAAGCGAGGCGCCCCGGGCCGCGCGCGGGGCCTCGTCCATTCAAGAATTGCATCCCCGTGTTACCGCGCCGGCCACGCTGGCGCCCCGGCAGCGCCGGTCAATGGCCGGGGAAGCTGACCAGGGTGCGCACCGGAACCTCCATGGCCCGGAGCGCCGCGGCGCCGCCGAGGTCCGGCAGGTCGACGATGAAGCAGGCCGCCTCCACCCGGGCGCCGATGGAGCGCAGGAGCTTCACGGCGCCCACCGCGGTGCCCCCCGTCGCCACCAGGTCGTCCACCAGCAGCACCCGCTCGCCGGGGGCGACCGCGTCCACGTGCATCTCCATCTCGTCCTGGCCGTATTCCAGCACGTAGGCCATGCGGACGGTCTGGTGCGGCAGCTTGCCCTTCTTGCGGATCGGCACGAAGCCGGCGGAGAGCTGGTGCGCCACGGCGCCGCCGAGGATGAAGCCGCGCGCCTCGATGCCCGCCACCTTGTCGATCTTCGCCCCGGCCCAGGGCTGCACCAGCTCGTCCACCGCGCAGCGGAAGGCGCGCGGGTCGCCGAGCAGGGTGGTGATGTCGCGGAACAGGATGCCGGGCTTGGGATAGTCCGGAATGGTGCGGATGGCGGCGGCGAAATCGTCGGGGGTCATAAGCGGCTTTCGTCCTCGGCACGGAAGGGCAAGCGCGTGGCCGCCCGATTAAACGGGAGCCTGCCGCGGCCGGCAAATCGGAACGCCCGGCGCCACCCCCGGGGAACATCCGAGGGCCCGGCGGCGCCGACCCACGTCAAGAGGGCCCCGCCGGGGCCCAGAAACTCTAAGGCGCCCCGGCGGGGCCTGGAAACTCTAAGGGGCCCCGGCGGGGCCTGGAAACTTTAAGGGGCCCCGGCGGGGCCCCTTGCGTGGTTGGAACCCGCCGCCCGGATCAGTGGGCGACGTTCTTCCAGACCTTCTTCTTGGTGAAATAGAGCAGGCCGGCGAAGACGACGAGGAAGATCATCACCTGGAAGCCGATGCGCTTGCGCGCGTCGAGATGCGGCTCGGCGAGCCACATCAGGAACGCCGAGACGTCCTCGGAATACTGCTCCACGGTCTGCGGCGCGCCGTCCGTGTATTCCACCTGGCCGTCGCTGAGCGGCTTGGGCATGGCGATCTGGTGGCCGGGGAAATAGGTGTTGTAGTGCAGGCCGGGCTGCACATGGGCGTCCGCCGGCGGGTCCACATAGCCGGTGAGCAGCGCATGGATATAGTCCACGCCGTGCTCCTGGTACTGGATGAAGGCGTCGGTGATGAAGCCCGGGAAGCCCACATGGTAGGAGCGGGCCTTGGCGATCACCGAGAGGTCCGGCGGCAGCGCGCCGCCATTGGCGGCGCGGGCGGCATTGTCGTTCGGGAACGGCGCCGGCCAGTGGTCCGACAGGCGGCCAGGGCGCTGGAACATGTCGCCCGCATCGTTCGGCCCGTCGGTGATCTGGTATTCGCTCGCCACCTGCTTGGCCTGGGCCTCGGAGAAGGCCGGGCCGCCCTCCTGGGCGAGGTTGCGGAAATAGAAGAAGTTGGCCGAGTGGCAGGCGGCGCAGACTTCCTTGAACACCTTGAAGCCGCGCTGGAGCTGGCCCGGGTCGTACATGCCGAACGGACCGGCGAACGACCAGGACATGCGCTCGGGGCGCGGGGCCTCGCCGCCCGCGGCGAGCGCGGGCGAAGAGGCGAGAAGCACCGCCGCGGCGGCACCGAAGAGAATGCTGCGAATGGTCATTTGGCTTTCTCTCCGCGCCCGGCTCAGCCCCTGGTCTCGGGGGCCGAAGCCCCCGCGACCACAGCCGCGCCCCCCTTGGCGCCCTTTGCGAGTACCGCGTCGGCGATGGATGCCGGCATGGGCTTCGGCCGCTCGACGATGCCGAGCAGCGGCAGGATGATGAGGAAGTGGATGAAGTAGTAGGCGGTCAGGATGCGCGAGGCGATCACGTAGCCGCCCTCGGCCGGCTGCGAGCCGAGATAGCCGAGGCCGACGCAGACGATCGCGAAGATCCAGAAGAACTGCTTGAACAGCGGCCGGTACTTCGCCGAGCGCACCTTGGAGGTGTCGAGCCAGGGCAGGAAGGCGAGGATCGCGATCGCCGCGAACATGGCCAGCACGCCGCCGAGCTTGTCCGGGATCGAGCGCAGGATCGCGTAGAACGGCAGGTAGTACCATTCCGGCACGATGTGCGCCGGCGTCGAGAGCGGATTGGCCGGGATGTAGTTGTCCGAGTGGCCGAGATAGTTCGGGATGTAGAAGATGAACCAGGAGAAGAAGATCACGAACACCACCATCCCGAAGATGTCCTTGATGGTGGCGTAGGGCGTGAACGGCACGGTGTCCTTGGCGACGCTCTTCACCTCGATCCCGTCGGGATTGTTCTGGCCCACATGGTGCAGCGCCCAGATGTGGAGGATGACCACGCCGGCGATCATGAAGGGCAGCAGATAGTGCAGCGAGAAGAAGCGGTTCAGCGTGGGCGCGCCGACCGAATAGCCGCCCCACAGCCACTGCACGATGGTCTCGCCCACCCACGGAATGGCCGAGAACAGGTTGGTGATGACGGTGGCGCCCCAGAACGACATCTGACCCCAGGGCAGCACGTAGCCCATGAAGCCGGTCGCCATCATCAGCAGATAGATGATCACGCCGAGGATCCACAGCACCTCGCGCGGCGCCTTGTAGGAGCCGTAATACATGCCGCGGAACATATGGATGTACACCGCGATGAAGAACATCGACGCGCCGTTGGCGTGGATGTAGCGGATCAGCCAGCCGTAATTGACGTCGCGCATGATGTGCTCGACGCGGGCGAAGGCGACCGGCTCATAGGCCACATAGTGCATGGCGAGCACCACGCCCGAGACGATCTGAACCACCAGCATGAAGGTGAGGATCGCGCCGAAGGTCCACAGATAGTTCAGATTCTTCGGCACCGGATAGGCCACAGCCGAAGAGTGGATGAGACCGACCAGCGGCAGCCGGCTCTCGAACCACTGCGCGAGCTTGCCCTTCGGCTGGTAGGTGGAGTGTCCTTCCATGGGATCCAACCTTTTGAATTGATGCGGCGACGGCCGGGCGACGGGACGGCGTCAGCCGATCATGATCTTGGTGTCGGTGGTGAAGGCGTAGGGCGGGAGCTCGAGGTTGAGCGGCGCCGGCCCGACCCGGATGCGGCCCGAAGTGTCGTAGGCCGAACCGTGGCAAGGGCAGAACCAGCCATTGTAGGGGCCCTGGTGGCCGAGCGGAACGCAGCCCAGATGGGTGCAGATCCCGATCACCACCAGCCACTGGTCCTTGCCCGCCTTCACACGGGCGGAATCGGGCTGGGGATCCTTGAGGTCGGAGAGCGGGGTGTCCTGGGCCGCCTTGATCTCCGCGGGCGTGCGGTGGGAAATGAAGACCGGCTTGCCGCGCCACTGCACGGTGACGATCTGGCCCTCGGCGATGGGGGAGAGGTCCACCTCCGTGCTGGAGAGGGCGAGCACCGAAGCATCCGGCTGGAGCTGGGAAATGAAGGGCCACACCATGCCGACAACGCCGACCGCGCCGACCGCCCCCGTTGCAATGTAGATGAAGTCTCGACGCGTCGTCGTGTCCTGCGTCTCCGTATGTGCCACGGCGCTATCCCCGATCCTGTATCCGCTTCCGCCCGCGCGGCGCGGCCCGACGTCGGCACGCGCAGACATGAGAGGCGGCTGAAGACACCTGTCGCCACCTTCGAGCGCCTCTAATTGCACCCTCATCCGATCTTGTCCAGATGATGGCCGTGCGGCACGCGGTCCTGGCCGCGAAAACCCCCGGCTACCTTCGCCGCCACCCGCCTGCCGCGGCGCGGCCGGCGCGGGCATGCCGCCCGCCGCGCATCTTGGGGCATATCCTGTCGCATTCACAGACCGATCCCGAGGCCGCCCATGATCCTCGCCCTCTATTGCCCGGACATCGCCCAGAACGCCGGCACCACCATTCGCACCGGAGCCTGCCTCGGCGTGCCGGTGCACATCGTCGAGCCGGCGGGCTTTCCGGTCGGCGCCGCCGCCTTCCGCCGCGCCGGCATGGACTATCTCGATGCCGCGGACCTGGTGCGCCACGCCTCGTTCGACGCCTTCGACGCCGCCCGGCGGGCGCAAGGCCGGCGCCTGATCCTGTTCACCACGGCGGGGGCGACGGGGTTCACGGACTTCGCGTTCGCGCCGTCCGACGCCTTGCTGTTCGGACGCGAGTCGGAGGGCGTCCCCGAGGCCGTGCACCGGCGGGCGGACGCGCGCGTGACCATTCCCATGAAGGCCGGCCTGCGGTCGCTGAACGTGGCGGTGAGTGCGGCCATGGGGCTCGCAGAGGCGCTGCGACAGACCGGCGGCTTTCCGGCGGCCCGCCCGCGCGCGGGCTGAAGCCATATTCCCGGCCAATAGCCCGGATAATGTGCAGAGGTATGATTCAAGACGTCGGGCGGGGCTATTCCGCCGGGTCCGGGCAGGGGATGGTATGCCGGTCAGTCGAGACGAGGTCGTTTACGGGTTCAAGTTCATCCTGGGTCGCGACCCCGAATCCGAGGCCGCCATAGATGCGCATCTCGGTTTCGGCGATGTGGCCACGCTCCGCAAGAGCCTCATGGCCAGCAGGGAATACCGCGAGCGGCACCCGCTGGACCTCGATCTCGGCTACGGGACCGACGCGGACCTGGAGCGCCCGGCGGTGGCGTTCCTCCATATCCCGAAATGCGCCGGCACGAGCCTCCATATGGCGCTGACGGCCCACTACGGGACAATGGCCTGCCCCGAGCGCCACAACGGGCTCGCCGACTGGCCGGCGGGCGCCCTGGCGCACTACCGCTTCTTTTCCGGCCACTTCGACTTCCCGAGCCTCGGCCTGATCCCGGCCGAAAAGGTCTCGATCGTCACCATGCTGCGCCAGCCGGCCGACCGCTTGATCTCGCTCTACCGGTTCCTGCGCGCGCACACCCCGCAGGCCGTCGCCCTGGAAGGCCAGAACATGGGGCTCGTGGCGCTCGCGCGCGCCCTCGATCCCGTGTCGTTCTTCAGCCACGAGATGCTGGCGCGCCACCCGACGGTCAACAATGCCGCCGTGCGCCAGCTTTCGGGGGCCCTGCCGCAGAAGCGTTGGGAAGCCCTGCGTCCGGGCGACGTCTATGGCGCCGCGCTGGCGGACCGGTCGCCCGAACTGGCGCTGGCGACCGCGCAGGCCAATCTCATGGGAATGGCCGCGTTCGGGCTGGTGGAGCGCATGGACCAGTCGGTGGCCCACATCTTCGCCGCGCTCGGGCTGGCGGCGCCGGGCGGCATCGGGCATTTCCAGCAGACCGGCCGCATCGCCCAGGAGCATCCGGCCTTGGAACCGGTCGCGCCGGTCACGGCCGATCCGGCGCTGGCGGACGCCCTGGCGTCGCACACCACCCTCGATGACCGGCTCTATGACATGGCGGTGGCGGTCTTCGCCGCCCGCCAGGCCGCGGCGGCGCAGGGCGAAGAGCCCGCATAGGGCGCGATCGGCGCAAAGGGATTCAATTTCCCCCGTTCGCGCACTACAACCACCCTGTCCGGCCGGCCCGCCCGATTTGGCCGGCTGGCCGCAGGAGAGCGCATGCTGCCCGATATCGATGCCCGCAAGGCCCGCGCCCGCGCCTGGTTCGAGGCCTTGCAGGGGCGCATCGTCGCCGCCTTCGAGGCGCTGGAGGACGAGGCGCCCGCGCTCTATGGCGGCGCGCCGGGCCGCTTCGCGCATACCCCCTGGGCCCGCACCGACCACGGCGGCGCGCCGGGCGGCGGCGGCACCATGGCGCTCATGCGCGGGCGCCTGTTCGAGAAAGTGGGGGTGCATACCTCCACCGTGTTCGGCGAGTTCGCCCCCGAATTCCGCGGCCAGATCCCGGGCGCCGCCGAGGACCCGCGCTTCTGGGCTTCCGGCATCTCGCTGATCGCCCACATGGCGAACCCGCACGTGCCGGCGGTGCACATGAACACCCGCTTCGTGGTCACCACCAAGGCCTGGTTCGGCGGTGGGGCGGACCTGACCCCCACCCTGATCGCCCGCCGCACCCAGGAGGACCCCGACACCATCGCCTTCCACCGCGCCATGGAGCAGGCCTGCGCCGGCCACGCGGTGGCCGACTATGCCCGCTTCAAGGCCTGGTGCGACGAGTATTTCTTCCTGAAGCACCGGGGCGAGATGCGCGGCGTCGGTGGCATCTTCTACGATTATCTCGACAGCGCCGGCGCCGGCACCGGCAGCTGGGACGATGACTTCGCCTTCACCCGCGCGGTGGGCGAGAGCTTCCTTGGCGTCTATCCGGCCCTGGTGCGCGCCAACATGGCGACGCCCTGGAGCGAGACCGAGCGCGAGGAGCAGCTCATCCGCCGCGGGCGCTACGTGGAGTTCAACCTGCTCTATGATCGCGGCACCATCTTCGGCCTGAGGACCGGCGGCAACGTCGATTCGATCCTCTCCTCCATGCCGCCGGTGGTGAAGTGGCCGTGACGAGCCGGCTGTGATCCCTGCGTCACGAACCCCGGCTAAGCCTCAGGTTCGGTGCGGGAGCGTCGCACCAGATCCGGGGAGAGAGCCATGGCGTTTACGCCGGGAGACATCGTGCAGCTCAAGTCCGGAAGCCCGGCCTTGACCGTGGTCGGCGTCGAAGGGGACGAGGTCAAGGTGTTCTGGTACGCCGACGAGGTGGGGGAGTTCCGTACCCTCACGATCCCGGCGGTGGCGCTGGAATCCCTCGAACTGGACGATTTCGCGGACGACGAGGACGAGGAAGAAGAAGAGGACGAAGACGAGGAGGACTGAGCCTGCCTTTGCGGAACCGGGCCGGCCCTCAGCCGCCGAGCGCGCGCGTCATGACGGCGTCGAGCGCGCGCGGCTCGAGCGGGAAATCCGCCGCCACCCACGCCGCCTCGACCCGCGCCAGCGCCGCCCCGAGCGCCGGGCCCGGCTTCAGTCCCCGCGCCATCAGCTCGGCCGCGCCCACGGGCAGCTTCGGCGCCGTCCAGGCGCGCGCGGTGGCGAGAACCACCGAGGCGTCCGCCCGGCCCCGCGCCTCGGCGAGCAGCGCGCGGTCCACCGCCGCCTCGGCCCCGGCCGCATAGACGAGGCGACGGGCGGCGGCCTCATCGGCGCCATCGCACACTGGAACGGCGAGGTCGGCGAGGCGCCGGGCCTCGGCATTGGACAGGCGCAGCTTCTCGCGCAGCCGCTCGGCGTCGTCCGGCACGCGCAGCGCCAAAGCCGCGAGCCGGCGCACCGCGTCGGGCGCGACGCCGTGGCGCGCCTCCGCTGCGGCGAGCCGCGCGAACAAGGCCGGGTCGGCGATGCCGGCCAGCAGCGGCTGCAGCAGGCCGGCATCGCTCATGGTCGCGAGCGTCGGCCCAGCGCGCGGCGCGACGAGCAGCTTCAGCAGTTCGGCGCGCACCCGCTCCCGCGAGAGGCCGAGCAGGCCGGCGCGCAGGCGGATGACCGCGCCGAGCGCCGCCGCGTCCAGCGGGCCCTCGCCATAGAAAGCGTGGAAGCGGAACAGGCGCAGGATGCGCAGATAGTCCTCGCGGATCCGCGCCTGCGCGTCGCCGATGAAGCGCACCTGGCGCCGGGCGAGGTCCGCGAGCCCGCCCACGAGGTCCACCACCTCGCCCGCGGGCGTGGCGTAGAGCGCGTTGATGGTGAAGTCGCGCCGCGCCGCGTCATGCGCCCACGAGCGGCCGAAGCGCACCACCGCGCGGCGCCCGTCGGTCTCGGTGTCCTCGCGCAGGGTGGTGACCTCGAAGTCGTGGTGGCCCACCACCACCGTGACCGTGCCGTGCGCGATCCCGGTCGGCACCGCCTTCAGCCCCGCCGCCCGCGCCCGCGCCGTCACCACCTCCGGCAAGGCGGTGGTGGCGACGTCGACGTCGGTGACCGGAAGGCCGAGCAGGGTGTTGCGCACCGCGCCGCCGACCACGCGCGCCTCCTCGCCGTCGCGGTTCAGCAGCGCCAGCAGCTCGGCGAGGCCGGCCCGGCCCCAGAAATCGGCGCCGGCGAGCGGGCGCCCGCTCATTCGAAATGGCCCGGCACGAATTGCCCGTCGCGGATCTCGGCCGGCACGTAGCGGCTGCCCGGCGCCGCGCTGCGCCCGTATTCGAATACCACAAGGCCGACGATCATGAGCCCGATCGCCGCCACCGAGAGCAAGGCCAGGGTGCGCGCCGACCAGTGCTCCGGCACCAGCGCGCCACGGGTCGCCAACATCAGCGCGCCGTACACGACGAACGGCGTGAGGAAGAGCGCGAATTCGACCAGGAGGGTGCGGATCATGCGCCGTAGACCCGCTCATAGAGGTTGCGCAGCATGCCCGCCGTGGCGCCCCAGATGAAGCGCTCCTGATAGGGCATGGCATAGAAATGCCGCAGCGTCCCGCGCCATTCGCGGGCCTGGCGTTCGTGGTTTTCCGGCGTCATCAGGAACGACAAGGGCACCTCGAACGCCTCGTCCACCTCGTCGGGGTTGAGCGCCAGGCCGAAGGCGGGATCCACCAGCCCGACCACCGGCACGATCCAGAAATCGGTGCGCGAAAGATAGCCGTCGAGAAAGCCGAGCGGCGTCACCAGGGCGCTGTCGAGGCCCACCTCCTCGCGCGCCTCGCGCAACGCGGCGTCCACCTCGTCGCGGTCGCCGGGGTCCACGCGCCCGCCGGGGAAGGCGATCTGGCCCGCATGGGTGGACAGATGCGCCGAGCGTAAGGTGAGCAGGATCGCCGGCTCGGGCCGGGCGATCACCGGCACCAGCACGGCGGCATGGCGCGGCGCGCGCTTCGGCGGCTCGCCGTGCCAGTCGGGCGAGAGCGCGTGGTCGCCATTGACGCCGGGATAGGCATCGGGCGTGAAGACGTCCGGCGGGCTCGGCCGCAGGCCGCGCGCGGCGCGGGCGAGGAAATCCTCGAGGCTGAAGGCGCCGCCGGCCGGCGGCCCGGAATGCTCGGCCGGCGCAGGCGCTGCCTGCTCCTCCCCGTCGCCGTGCCGGTGGTGATCGCGCATGAAGGGTTCGCTCATCTTCCCTCAAAGGCCGAGCGCGCTCGCGGGCAGCATGGGATAGAAGACGCCCGCCGAGGCGACCCCGAACATAGGCGTCCCGGCCCGATCGCGCACCTCTCCCCTGGCCGCGAGGTCGAAGGCGAGGGCGCGGGTGAGCCTGGCCTCCAGTCCCCGCCGCACATGGACGTAGGGCACCACCTCGCCCTCCTGCCCGCCCGGGGCGAAGCGCAGATCGTGCCCCGGTCCGCAGCGCACGAGGTCGTCGAGATTGGTGCGGAACACCAGCACCGGGCCAGCCTCGCTGTCCTCCTGCGCCATGTCGACGGCGAGGAACGGCGCATCGTCCACCCTGATGCCGATCTTCTCGGCAGGGGTCTTCAGCACGAAGCGGCCGCCCTCGCGCGTCAGCACCGAGGCAAACAGCCGCACCAAAGCCGGCCGCCCGATCGGCGTACCGCCATAGAACCAGGTGCCGTCGGCGGCGATGCGCATGTCCATGTCGCCGCAATCGGGGGGATCCCACGCCTCGACCGGCGCGGGTCCCCGGCCGCCCGCCTCGCGCACCGCCGCAAGCAGCGCTTCGAGCCGCCCGCCACCGGTGTTGGGGCGGGGCATCGGCACGGTCTGGTCCGGTCCACTCATCGGGGCTCCTCGCGATGACGTGAGTATAGAGCCGCGCCCGCGGCTTCGCGGGGCCTCGACGCGGCGTCATGTTATCGTAAGCTCCCAAATCGGCTGGCGCGACCTTTGCAAGGGTCGAAGGCGGGGGTGATCCTCCGGGGCCTTTTCTTGCCGCTTTTCGCGGCGAGCCTGTCCGGGAGACGGAGAAGCGTAGATGTCGTCAGCCACCGAGACCTTCGACCTCGACCAGATGATCGTCCGCAATGCGGAAGCCGCCGGCGCCCATGTGCGGGCGGCGCGCGCGGCCGTCACCTCGGTCATCTTCGGCCAGGAGACGGTGGTGGAGCAGGCGCTCATCACCATCCTCGCCGGCGGCCACGCGCTGCTCGTCGGCGTGCCCGGCCTCGCCAAGACCAAGCTGGTGGAGACCATGGGCACGGTGCTCGGGCTCGACGCCCGGCGCGTGCAGTTCACCCCGGACCTGATGCCATCCGACATCCTCGGCGCCGAGGTGCTGGAGGAGAGCGCGGGCGGCAAGCGCGCCTTCCGCTTCATCCGCGGCCCGATCTTCGCCCAGTTGCTGATGGCGGACGAGATCAACCGCGCCTCGCCGCGCACCCAGTCGGCCCTGCTGCAGGCGATGCAGGAATATCACGTCACGGTGGCCGGCGAGCGCCACGACTTGCCCAAGCCCTTCCATGTGCTCGCGACCCAGAATCCGCTGGAGCAGGAGGGCACCTATCCGCTCCCGGAGGCGCAGCTCGACCGCTTCCTGATGGAGATCGACGTGGACTATCCCGACCGGGACGCCGAGCGGCGCATCCTGTTCGAGACCACCGGCGCGGAAGAGCAGAAGCCGCGCGCCGCCATGAGCGTCGACGACCTACTGGCGGCCCAGCGCCTGGTGCGCCGCCTGCCGGTGGGCGAAAGCGTGGTGGAGGCGATCCTGACCCTCGTGCGCTCGGCCCGTCCCGCCGCCGAAGGCCCCGAGCAGCGCTTCATCGCCTGGGGTCCCGGCCCGCGCGCGTCGCAGGCGCTGATGCTGGCGGTGCGCGCCCGGGCGCTGCTGGACGGGCGCTTCGCCCCGTCCCTGGACGACGTGGTGGCGCTCGCCGAGCCAGTGCTGAAGCATCGCATGGCGCTCACCTTCGCCGCCCGCGCCGAGGGCGAGAGCGTGGCGCGCATCGTCAGGCGCCTCACCGAACGGCTCGGGTGAGGACGGAGCGACGTGACAGAACAAGCGCGCTCATCGGTCGAGCAGGCCGCCCAATCGGCTTCCGCGCTGGTCGCCGCCATGCCGCGGCTGGTGCTGGAGGCGCGCCGCATCGCCTCCAACGTGCAGCACGGTTTGCACGGGCGGCGGCGCTCGGGCATGGGTGAGAATTTCTGGCAGTATCGGCGCTTCGTCGACGGCGAGCCCGCCGCCCGCGTGGACTGGCGCCGCTCGGCGCGCGACGACCATCTTTATGTGCGCGAGCGCGAGTGGGAGGCCGCCCACACGGTGTGGATCTGGCCTGACCTTTCCGCCTCCATGGGCTATGCCACCCACAAGCAGCCGCCGAAGCGCGAGCGGGCGCTGGTCATCGCCTTCGCCCTCGCCGATATGCTGGTGAAAGGCGGCGAGCGGGTGGGCGTGCCCGAGCTCATGCGCCCCTCCGCCACCCGGCGCATCGTCGAGCGCATGGCGGAGGCGGTGATTCTGGCGCCCGAACTGCCGGCGAGCCTGCCGCCCGCCTTCGGCCCCTCGCCCCTGTCGGAGGTCGTGCTGCTCGGCGACTTCTGGAGCCCGGCGGCCGAAATCGCCGCGCGCCTCCACGACCTCGCCGCCTCCGGCGCCCACGGCCATCTGGTGCAGATCGTCGATCCTTCGGAGGAGACCTTCCCGTTCTCCGGCCGCATCGAGTTCGAGGAGCCGGAGGGCGGCGGCCGCCTCACCGTGGGCCGCGCCGAGAGCTGGCGGGCGGAATACGACCTGAAGCTGGTCGAGCACCGCGCCCGCATCCGCGCCGCCGCCCAGCGGGCGGGCTGGACCTTCATGGTCCACCGCACCGACCGGCCGGCGAGCGACCTCCTGCTCGCGCTCCACATGCGCATGGGCGCCGGCGGCCCTGGTGCCGCGCCCGGCTTCGCCCACGCCCCGCAGAAGGAGGCGGCCCAATGACGATGCCGTCCCTGCCCGCGCGCCGGCGCGCACCCCCCCTCATGGAAGGGCGTGCCTGATGCTCGGCCTGCCGCTCGCCTTCGCCTCGCCCCTCATCCTCACCGCGCTCGTCGGGCTGCCGCTGCTGTGGTACCTGCTGCGCGTGGTGCCGCCGCGCCCGCTCAAGATCGCGTTTCCGCCCACCGCGCTTTTGTTCGACATCAAGCCCAAGGAGGAGAGCGCGGCCAAGACGCCCTGGTGGCTCATGGCGCTGCGCCTGCTGCTCGCCGCTCTGGTGATCCTCGCCGCCGCCGGGCCGATCTGGAATCCGCCCGCCACCGATCCGTCCCGCAGCGGCCCGCTGGTGATGGTGATCGACCAGGGCTGGCCCGCCGCCCAGAGCTGGGCGCAGCGCAAGGCCGCCGCCGACGCCCTGATCGACGAGGCGGAGCGCGACGGGCGCGGCGTCGCCCTCATCCCCACCGGCGACGTGCCGAAGGAGGCGACCCTGCTTGCCCCGGTCGCCGCCCGCGACCGCCTGCGCTCGCTCGACCCCGTGCCCTACGCGCCGTCCCGCGCCGAGGCCTTCGCGCTCGCCGGCAAGCTGCTGGAGGCCGACCGCGAGGCCGGCTTCGTCTTCCTCTCCGACGGGGTCGATCTCGGCGCCGACGGTGATCTTCGCGCCGTGTTCGCGCCGGTCCGGGACCACGCGCCGCTGGTGGTGACCGGCGGCGTCGCCGCGCCGCTGGCGCTCGCCGCCACCGAGAACGCCGCCGACGCGCTTTCCGTCAAGGTGCTGCGCCCCGCCGGCGGCCCGCCGCGCGCGGGCCGGGTGGAAGCGCGGGACATGCGCGGCCTTTCCCTCGGCGAGGCCGCCTTCACGCTGCCCGACGGGGCGAGCGAGACCGAGGCCCGGTTCGCGCTGCCGGTCGAGATCCGCAACGAGGTGGCGCGGCTCGAGATCGTCGCCGAGCGCTCGGCGGGGGCGGTGCAGCTGGTGGACAAGCGCTGGCGCCGGCGCACCGTCGGCATCGTCTCCGGCACCACCACCGACACCGGCCAGCCGCTGCTCGCGCCCACCTATTACCTGTCCCGCGCGCTCGGCCCCTATGCGGACCTCAAGGTGGCGGAGACCGGCTCGGCGACCGACAACATCAACGCCTTCCTCGACCAGCGCCTGCCGGTGCTGATCCTCACCGACGTCGGCACCATCCCCGCCGCCACCCGCGCCCGCCTCACCCGGTTCGTGGAGGACGGCGGCGTGCTGGTGCGCTTTGCCGGCGCGCGCCTCGCCAACAACACCCAGGAGGATCTCCTGCCGGTGAAGCTGCGCCGGGGCGGCCGCGTGCTGGGCGGCTCGCTGTCCTGGGACACGCCCCAGCCGCTCGGCGCCGTGACGCCGGAGGGGCCGTTCCACGATCTCAAGGTGCCCACCGACGTGACCGTCAACCGCCAGGTCCTGGCCGAGCCCGACGGCCTGCTCGGCGAGCGCACCTGGGCGACGCTGGCCGACGGCACGCCGCTCGTCACCGGCACCCGGCTCGGCAAGGGCACGCTCGCATTGTTCCACGTCACCGCCGACACCTCCTGGTCGAACCTGCCGCTGTCTGGCACCTTCGTGGACATGCTGCGCCAGGTCATCGCGCTTTCCGACACCCCGCCGCCCGCCGCCGACGGCGCGCCCGCCGACACCGGCCGCGCCGGGCTGCGCTCGGAGGCATCGAGCCTGTCGCCCTCGCGGCTGCTGGACGGCTTCGGCGCCTTCCGCCCGGCCGGGCCGACCGCGCGGGCGATCCCGGCCAATTTCGCCGGCATCGCCAGCGCCGAGCACCCGCCCGGCTTCTACGGTCCGCCCGACGGCCTGCTCGCCATCAACGCGCTGCGGCCCGACGACCGGCCGAAGGCGCTCGATCTGGCGGCCCTCGGCGGGCGGGTCGAGGCGCTGAAGGAAAGCGAGCCGCGGGACCTGCGCGGCGCGGTGCTGCTCGCCGCCATGGTGCTGCTGCTGCTCGACGCCCTGGCGGTGCTCTACCTCTCGGGCGGGCTCACGCGCCTGCGCGGCCGGCGCGCGGCGGCGGCGGCCCTCTCGCTCGCGCTCTGTGCCGCCCCGCTCGGCGCTGGCCTCCTGCCGCAGAGCGCGCGCGCCGACGACACCTTCGCCGTGACCGCCACGCGCCAGACCCACCTAGCTTATGTGACCACCGGCCAGAGCGACGTGGACGACATTTCCCGCGCCGGGCTCGACGGGCTCTCCGCCTATCTCGGCCAGCGCACCGCGCTGCAGCCCGGCGCGGCCATGGGCATCGACCTCGCCAAGGACGAATTGTCCTTCTTCCCGCTGATCTACTGGCCGGTCCTCGCCGACGCGCCGGTGCCGGCGCCGGCCGTGCTGGCCAAGGTGGACGGCTACATGAAGCAGGGCGGAACGGTGATCTTCGACACCCGCGACGCCATCGAGAGCACCGGCGGGCCCGGCTCCGCGCTGACCCCCGCCGCGGCGAAGCTGCGCGCCATCCTCTCCGGGCTCGACATCCCCGAGCTCGCCCCGGTGCCGCGCGAGCACGTGCTCACCAAGGCCTTCTATCTGCTGAAGGATTTCCCAGGCCGATTCACCGGCGGCACGACCTGGGTGGAGGCGCTGCCCCGGGGCGACGAGAGCGACCGGCCGGCCCGCGCCGGCGACGGCGTCTCCCCGGTCATCATCACCTCCAACGACCTCGCCGGCGCCTGGGCGGTGGGCCGAGGCGGCGAGCCGCTGCTGCCGCTCACCCCGGGCGAGCCGCGCCAGCGCGACTTCGCCTTCCGCGCCGGCGCCAACATGGTGATGTATGTGCTGACCGGGAACTACAAGGCGGACCAGGTGCACGTGCCCGCCCTTCTGGAGCGCCTCGGCCAATGAGCGTGCGCATCGCGGTTTCCGCCCCATGACCTACGGCCTCGCCTTCTCCCCCTTGGTGTCGCTGCCGCTGCTCGTCGGCCTCGCGGTCGTCGCGGCGCTGCTCGGCGGGCTGCTGCTGGTCGCGCGCACCCGCGGCAGCGTGCTGCGCGCGCTGGCGCTGGCGGTGGGCCTCATCGCCCTCGTCAACCCCTCGCTCACCCGCGAGGAGCGCGAGCCGCTCACCTCGGTGGTGGCGGTGGTGGTGGACGAGAGCGCGAGCCAGTCTTTCGGCGAGCGCACCGCCCAGACCGAGGCCGCCCGCGCGGCGCTGAAGGAGCGGCTCGACCGGGTGCCGGGCCTCGAGGTGCGCACCATCGTCGCCGATGCCGGCGACGGCGACCTCGACGGCACGCGCCTGTTCTCCGCATTGTCCGCCGGCCTGTCGGACGTGCCGCCGGAGCGGGTGGCGGGGGCCGTGCTGATCACCGACGGGCGGGTCCACGACGTGCCGGAGAATGCCCAGCAGCTCGGCTTCAACGCGCCGGTCCACGCGCTGATCTCCGGCCGGCCGGGCGAGCGCGACCGGCGCATCGCGCTCGAGAAGACGCCGCGCTTCGGCATCGTCGGCCAGACCCAGTCGGTGACCTTCCGCGTCACCGACGACGGCGCCCCGCCCGACGCGCGGGTCGGCATCACCGTGCGGCGCGACGGCGAGGTGATCGCCCGCCCCATCGTCACCGCCGGGCAGAGCACCTCCATCGACGTGGCGGTCACCCATGCGGGGGCCAACATCGTCGAGTTCGAGGTGCCGCCGCTCGACGGCGAGCTGACCCAGGTGAACAACCGCACCGCGGTCTCCATCGACGGCGTGCGCGACAAGCTGAAGGTGCTGCTGGTCTCCGGCGAGCCGAACGCCGGCGAGCGCACCTGGCGCAACCTGCTCAAGAGTGACGCCAACGTGGACCTCGTCCACTTCACCATCCTGCGCCCGCCGGAGAAGCAGGACGGCACGCCCATCAACGAATTGTCGCTCATCGCCTTCCCGACGCGCGAGCTGTTCCAGACCAAGATCAAGGATTTCGACCTCATCATCTTCGACCGCTACGCCCAGCAGGGCGTGCTGCCGCAGGTCTATTTCGACAACATCGTGCGCTATGTGCGCGCCGGCGGCGCGGTGCTGGTGGCGGCGGGCACCGACTTCATCGACGTCGGCTCGCTCGCCAACACGCCGCTGGAGGAGATCCTGCCGGGCATCCCCACGGGGGACCAGACGCTCGCGCCCTATCACGCGCGCCTCACCGATCCCGGCAAGCGCCACCCCGTGACGCGCGCCCTTCCCGGCTCGGAAAGCGACCCGCCGCACTGGAGCCGCTTCTTCCGGGTGATCGACACCAAGGCCCGCTCGGGCACCAGCCTGATGGCGGCGCCGGGCGACAAGTCGGTGCTGCGGATCGACCGGGTGGGCGAGGGCCGCGTGGCGCTGCTGTTGTCGGACCATATCTGGCTGTGGGCGCGCGGCTATGAGGGCGGCGGCCCGCACATCGACCTGTTGCGCCGGCTCTCCCACTGGCTGATGAAGGAGCCGGACCTGGAGGAGGAGCGCCTCAAGCTCGTCCTCCAGGGCCGCGACCTGGTGGTGGAGCGCCAGACCATGGGCGACCAGGTGCCGCCCGCCACGCTCACCACGCCCTCGGGCGCGGTGCGCACGCTGACCCTGGCGCAGGCCGAGCCCGGTCTGTGGCGCGCCACCACGCCCGCCGACGAGCTGGGCCTGTGGCGCGCCGCCAATGGCCGCTTCACCGCGCTCGCCAATATCGGCCCGCTGAACCCGAAGGAATTCGCCGAGGTGACCAGCACCCGGGACGTGGTCGCCCCCATCGCCACCGCCACCGGCGGCGGGGTGTGGCGCCTCGCCGACCTCTCCGGCGCGGTGCCGCGGGTGGTGCGCGTTTCCTCCGGCGAGCGCCTCGCGGGCGAGGACTGGATGGGGCTGCGCACCCGCGACGTCTCGGTGGTCAGGGGCATCGGCCTGTTCCCGCTGTTCGCGGGGCTCTCCGGGCTCCTGCTGCTGCTCGGCGCGCTCGCCGCCATGTGGGTGCGGGAAGGGCGGTAGCCGCGCCTTCGGGCGGCGGATGGGGCCACAGGCAAGGGGATAGATCGGCGCCGGACGCTCCGGCGCCGATTTTTTTTTGCCGCGCGCGACGGCCATTCAAAGATAGGATTTTATTCATAGATCGACCTCTGGAGCTTGGCCCGCCGCCACCTCCGGGGGATCGCCACTTATCCCCGCACCCCTGTGCCGGCCGCATCCTTCCGCCAACGGAAGGTCGGAACGGATCATGGATCAGACCTAACGCATCCGGCGGGAGCAGCCACCCGCCCTCGACGAGATCCTCGCGCTGCGCTGCGAGCTGGCGGGCCTCAGGGTCATCGTCAAGGGGCTGGCGCTCCTGCGCCTGCTTCCCAAGGCGAACTTCAATCCCGCTCAGCCCCGCGTGCCGGCCGGCAATCCCGAGGGCGGGGAGTGGGCGCCCGGGTCGGGCGGGGCGATGGCCGGCGATGACGGCAGGTCGCGGCTGCGCCTCACCATCACCCCGCTGCCGCGGATCGGCGACAATGGTGGCCCGCCCATGGAGGAGCCGCCGGAAATCCCGACGCGGCCCTCATCCCAGCGCGCGCAGTTGCGGGCCGTGGTCCGCGTGGCGCTATGGGCGGCGCGGATCGGGCTGCGGGTAACGCCGCTCGCCGGCGTGCTGATCGCCGCCGAAGCCGCCTATTGGATCTACCAGTATTATCCCTGGATCGAAGCCTATCTCGCCGAGCCGGCGCCGCTGCATGAGTTGCAGAGCGCCGCTTCTACTCCCCAGCCGGGCACGGATGTGCATCATATCGTCGAGCAGAGCCCCGCCCGGGCGGACGGCTTCCTGGACGAGAGGATCGAGGCGCCGGAGAACCGGGTGCGGATCTCCCGCCTCAAGCATTGGGAGATCAACAGATGGTATGCGACGCCGAACAAGGATTTTGGAAATCAATCGCCCCGGAACTATCTGCGCGGAAAAGACTGGGAAACGCGTGTGCGGGTCGGCCGAGACGCGCTGATCAGACAGGGACTCCTTAAGCCATGAAATCCCGCATCCCACAAAATCCAAGTGTTGAGGAGCTTGTGGCCCTCTTCGTCACGATCGCGCTCGAGCAGGAAGAGGCGAATATCGACTTCGATACCAAACGCTTCAACAGGCTCTTTTGGGAGATGGACAAGGTGGAAGGCCTCTTGAAGGCCATGCCCGGCGACAAGCGCAGCGCCCTCGTGCCGCTGCTTCAGCACCCCAATCTGGAGGTGCGCCTGCGCGCGGCGAAGTCCACCCTCGCGGTGGCGCCAGAGGCGGCGCGGGCCACGCTGGAGGCCCTGACTCGGATCACCCACACGCCCCAGGCTTTTGACGCCGGCATGTGCCTGTCGGCCCTGGACCAGGGCATCTTTAAGCCGACCTGAAGAGCGCCGCCCGCCCGGGCGGACGGCTTCCCGGACGAGAGGATCGAGGCGCCGGAAAACCGGGTGCGGATCTCCCGCCTCAAGCATTGGGAGATCACCAGCTGGTATGCGACGCGGAACAGGGATTTCGGCGGCCAATCCCCCCGCGACTATCTGCGGGGCAAGGACTGGGACACGCGCGTCCGCGTAGGTCGAGAAAGGCTGATCAAAGAGGGAATTCTCAAGCCATGAAATCCCGCATCCCGCCCCATCCCAGCGTGGAGGAGCTTGTGGCTCTCTTCGTCACGATCGCGCTCGAGCAGGAAGAGGCCAACATCGACTTCGACACCAGGCGGTTCAACAGGCTGTATCGGGAAATGGATCAAGTGGACGACCTTCTGAAGGCCATGCCCGGCGACAAGCGCAGCGCCCTCGTGCCGCTGCTTCAGCACCCCAATCTGGAGGTGCGCCTGCGCGCCGCGAAGTCCACGCTCGCGGTGGCGCCGGAAGCCGCGCGGGCCACCCTGGAAGCGCTGAGCCGGATCACCCACACGCCCCAGGCCGCCGATGCCGGCATGTGCCTGTGGGCCTTGGACGAAGGCATCTTCAAGCCGACCTGAAGCGCGCCGCCGGTCCGCCGGCGCGCCGGAGCGATCACTCCTCGTCGTCCTCCTCGCCCTTCTTCGAGCCGCCGAGCTTGGCGAACACGGTCTCGAGGTCGAGCGATTCGCGGCCCTTGCCGCGCGCTTCCGCCGCCTCCTCCCGTGCCGTGGTGACGTCCGCCGGAAGCAGGGTCGCGCCGCGATCCTCGGCGGGACCGGCGGGACGGTCCTTGGCGGCCTTCTGCACCTCCATGTCCAGGTCGATCTGGCTGCACAGGCCGAGCGTCACCGGGTCCATGGGCTGGAGCTGGGCCGAGTTCCAGTGGCTGCGGTCCTTGATGGCCTGGATGGTCGCCTTGGTGGTGCCCACGAGGCGGATGATCTGCGCGTCCTTCAGCTCGGCATGGTTGCGCAGCAGCCACAGGATCGCGTTCGGCCGGTCGTGGCGGCGCGACACCGGGGTGTAGCGCGGGCCGCGGCGCTTCTTCTGCTCCGGCAGGCGCACCTTGGGGTCCTGCAGCTTGAGGCGGCGGTTCGGATCGGCCTCGGCGAGCGAGATCTCCTCGCGCGAGAGCTGGCCGGTGGAGATCGGGTCGAGCCCCTTGATGCCCTGGGCCACCTCGCCGTCGGCGATGCCCTTCACCTCGAGCGGGTGGAGCTTGCAGAAATCGCCGATCTGCTCGAAGGAGAGCGCCGTGTTGTCCACCAGCCAGACGGCGGTGGCCTTGGGCATCAGCGGAATGTTGGTCGACATGGCGGCCTCGGATGTCTTTGCGCTGCGCGCGGTGTTCAGGTTGGGATGCGCGGGCTCGCTGGCACGCCCCTCCCCCAGGGGCGGACCACGGCACCAATCGCGATGTCCGGGATGCCCATAACATAGGCGTCAGGCGCGCCAGTTGCAATTCCCCAGCAGACGGAGCCAAGGCCGCGTCCCCGGGCGGTAAAATGGACCGGTCCCGGCGCCGTCGCGCTTGACACGCCGCACAGGAGCATCCCATCTCCGGAAAACCGACCCTGGTCCCGCCGCCGACGGAACTTCCGATGCCAGAGAAGCCGCCCCTCCGCATCCTCCTGTGCGCCCCGCGCGGCTTCTGCGCCGGGGTCGTGCGCGCCATCGACGCGGTGGAGCAGGCGCTGAAGATGTATGGCGCGCCGGTCTATGTGCGGCACGAGATCGTCCACAACAAATACGTGGTGGAGAGCCTGAGGAAGAAGGGCGCGGTGTTCGTCGAGGAACTCGCCGAGGTGCCGGACACCAGGGCGCCGGTGATCTTCTCCGCCCACGGCGTGCCGAAGTCGGTGCCGGCCGAGGCGGCGGAGCGCAACTTCTTCGCCATCGACGCCACCTGCCCGCTGGTCACCAAGGTGCACCGCGAGGCGCAGGTGCATCACAAGCGGGGCCGGCACATCCTGCTCATCGGCCATAGGGGCCATCCCGAGGTGGTGGGCACCATGGGCCAGCTCCCGGCGGGCGCCATCACGCTGGTCGAGACGGCGGACGATGCCCGCGCCCTCGCCCCCGCCGACCCGCAGAACCTGGCCTACGCCACCCAGACCACGCTCTCCCTCGACGACACGGCGGAGATCGTCGCGATCCTGCGCGCGCGCTTCCCGGCCATGGCCGAGCCCCACAAGGAGGACATCTGCTACGCCACCACCAACCGCCAGGAGGCGGTGAAGAAGGTGGCGCCGCAGGTGGACGCGATGATCGTGGTGGGCGCGCCCAATTCCTCCAATTCCCAGCGCCTGCGCGAGGCGGCCGAGCGCGAGGGCTGCGCCCGCGCCGCGCTGGTGCAGCGCGCCGCCGACATCGACTGGTCGGTGTTCGGCGCGATCTCCAGCCTCGGCATCACGGCCGGCGCCTCGGCGCCGGAGGTGCTGGTGGAGGAGATCATCGACGCCTTCGCGGCGCGCTTCGCGGTGGAGGTGGAGTCCGTGACCTCCACCGAGGAGAACGTGTTCTTCCCTTTGCCCCGCGCGCTGCGCCCCGACGCCGCGGAGTAGGCGGTGGCGGTCTATACCGACGTCTCGGCGAGCCAGATCGCCGCGTTCCTCAGCCTGTACGACATCGGCACGCTGACCTCCTTCCACGGCATCGCCGAGGGGGTGGAGAATTCCAACTTCCTGGTCCAGACCACCGCCGGCACCTTCATCCTCACGCTCTACGAGAAGCGCGTGGCGCGCGGCGACCTGCCGTTCTTCCTCGGCCTGATGCAGCATCTCGCCCGGCGCGGCCTGTCCTGCCCGCAGCCGGTGGCGGCGCGCTCGGGGGAGATGCTGGGCGAGCTCGCCGGGCGGCCGGCGGCGATCGTCACCTTCCTGCCGGGCGTCTCGGTGCGGCGGCCGAGCGCGGTGCATTGCGCCGAGCTGGGGCGCGGGCTCGCCCAGCTCCACCTCGCCGGCCGCGATTTCCCCATGCGCCGGCCGAACGCGCTCTCGGTCGCCGGCTGGCGCCCGCTCTACCGCGCCGCAGGCGGGCGCGCGGACACGGTGGCGCCGGGGCTTGCCGCCACCATCGAGGAGGAATTGTCCGACCTCGAAGGCGACTGGCCGACCGGCCTTTCGACCGGGGTGATCCACGCCGATCTGTTCCCCGACAACGCCTTCTTCCTCGACGACGCGCTCTCCGGCATCATCGACTTCTACTTCGCCTGCACCGACTTCCTCGCTTATGACGTGGCGGTGTGCCTGAATTCCTGGTGCTTCGAGCCGGACGCCTCCTACAATGTCACCAAGGGGCGCGCTTTGCTCGCCGGCTATGAGAGCCTACGCCCGCTCAGCCTCGAAGAGGCCGCGGCCCTGCCGCGGCTCGCGCGCGGGGCGGCGCTGCGCTTCCTGCTGACGCGGCTGGTGGACTGGCTGAACGTGCCGGAGGGCGCGCTGGTGCGGCCGAAGGACCCGGTGGAATACTTGCGCAAGCTGCGCTTCCACCGCGCTGTGGACAGCGCGCGCGACTATGGTCTGGCGCCATGACAGCGGGTGAAAGCGGCCGATGAAGAAGGACGTCGACGTCTTCACGGACGGCGCCTGCTCGGGCAATCCGGGGCCCGGCGGCTGGGGCGCGCTGCTGCGCTTCGGCGCCCACGAGAAGGGGCTGAGCGGCGGCGAGCAGCTCACCACCAACAACCGCATGGAGCTGATGGGCGCCATCTCGGCGCTGGAGGCGCTCAAGGAGCCCTGCGTGGTGGACCTCCACACCGACAGCGAATATCTCAAGAACGGCGTCACCAAGTGGCTGGCCGGCTGGAAGCGCAACGGCTGGCGCACCGCCGACAAGAAGCCGGTGAAGAACCAGGATCTGTGGGAGCGGCTCGATGCCGCGCTCAAGCGCCACGAGATCCGCTGGCACTGGGTGAAGGGCCATGCCGGCCACCCCGAGAACGAGCGCGCCGACGAACTGGCGCGCGAGGGCATGGCGCCGTTCAAGCTGCGCCGCTCGATCGGCGTAAGCGAATAGCCCTCAGCCGTGCGGCGCGGCGCGCCAGCCCTTCAGCACGGTCGTCGCCAGCAGCGCCGCCGCGAGCGCCTTCAGGAGGTCGCCGGGGATGAAGACGGTGGAGGCGAGCGCCGCCTTCCAAAGGCCGATGCCGGCCACCGCGCCGAGCACCGGGATGCCGCAGACATAGACCACGCCGATGCCGCCGATCACCGCGGCGAGGAAGGCCGAGACGGCGGTGCCGAAGGGCAGGCGCGGCGCCAGCAGGCCGGTCACATAGGCGCCGGCGATATAGCCGAGGAAATAGCCGGCGGTGGGCCCGAACAGGATGCCGAGTCCGCCGCGTCCGCCCGCGAGCAGCGGCGCGCCGAGCAGCACCACGAAGCAGAACAGCGCCACCGCGCCCGCCCCGGCGCGCGCGCCGAGCAGGAGGCCCGCCAGCATCACGCCGAGGCTCTGGGCGGTGATGGGCGCGCCCGCCGCCAGCGGCAGAAAGAGCGGCGGGATGAGGCCCAGCGCGCCGATCAGCGCCGCCATGAGCGCCATGCGCACGAGGGTCTTGGTCTCCATCAGGGCCTCCGGCGGTCTTTCAAGAACGAAAAGCCGCGCGCGTCCAGTGCCTCGGCCACCTGGTCGGCGCCCTTGAGCGCGCCGGCGAAGAACGCGGCGAACACCGCAAGGCGCGGCCGGCGCGGGCTCCGCGCGCGCCACGCCTCCTCCCGCGCCCGCCAGCTCTGCGCCAGCACCGGGACGAAGCGCAGCACCAGCGCCACCGCCAGCGCCAGCCGGCGCGGATCAAGGCCGAGGACGCCGAGCGGGCGCAGCACGAAGCCGAGCGCCGCCATCATGTCGTCGAGGCGGGTGGAGAGGGTGACGAGGTCCGCCATCAGCACCAGAGCGAGGATGCGCAGGATGCTGGCGAGCGCGGCGGCCGGTGTCTCGGCGAACGCCTGGATGACGCCGACGATGGCCAGCAGCGGCACCAGCGGCGCCCATTGGGCGAGCCGCGACAAACCGCGCCGGCCGAGCATCCCATAGGGCACGAGCACGGCCGCGAGGGCCAAAGCGAGAAGCCGCGGATCCTGGAGCGGCAGCAGCGCGATCGAGCCGAGCACGAGGCCCGCGAGCTTCACCCCGGCCGGCAGGCGGTGAAGCACGGTGTCCGCGGCAAGGTAGCCGCCCCTCATGGCAGGCGCCCCTGCGCGTGCGCCTTGGCGCGGGCGTGGGCGGCATAAGCGGCGAGAACCGCGCCGGGCGCGCCGTCGGCGGCGATACGGCCCTGGTCGAGCCAGACCACCCGGTCGAAGCCCTCCAGCAGGTGCAGATCGTGGGTCGCCATGACCACCTGCACATCGAGCGCGGCGAGCCGCGACGCGAGGAACAGCCGGGTGGGCAGATCGAGGCTCGCGAACGGCTCGTCCAGCAGCAGCACGCGCGGACCCGAGGCCAGAGCGGCGAGGATGCAGACCAGCTGCTTCTGCCCCTCCGAGAGCTCCTCCACCGCCCGGCTCTCCCAGCCGGCGCAGCCATGGGCCGCAAGCAGCCGCTGCGCGAGATCGTGGGCGTCGGCCTTCCCCATGCCCTGCTCCAGAGGGCCGAAGGCGATCTCCTCGCCCACCGTCGGGAAGATGATCTGGTGGTCCACGTTCTGGAACACGAAGCCGGCGAGGCCGGGCAAGGCGCGCCGGTTGGCGCGGGTCTCCAGGCCGCAGACCTCCACCGTTCCGGCGTCGGGCAGCAGCAAGCCGTTCAGCAGCCGCAGCAGCGTGCTCTTGCCCGAGCCGTTGTCGCCGATAAGGCCGATGCGCGGTTCGGCGAGCGCCAAGGTGAGCCCGTCGAACACGACCCGTCCGGACCGGACGAGGCGCACGTCTTCGAGGCGCGCACCGCCGGGGGGCGCCGCGCCGGGCGAAGGCGGGGCATCCGCGTGCGGGGAAGGTTGTCGGCGTCCTGGACGGTTCAGCATGTGGTTCGGCCTTACGGCCCGCATTAAGCCTTTCTCGTTGGCGCGCAAGCCCCGCGCGCGCCGGCCGACCGCCGTCCGGCCCAGTGCGGGCGGCGGCGGGCCTTGCCCTGCCGCCGCGCGCGACGCATCCTGACCGCGAAGGACGCTGCGCGAAGCCGCCCGTGCCTGAGCCGCACACCTTGCATCCGCTCCAAACACGATTGATTTTAGCGGGGGCGCGGCGCATAAATCGCCCCCGATCAAATCGATTAAAACGCGGCGGTCAGGGCGAAGGGAGAACAGTCCATGTCGGGACGAGGCGAGCAGCCGGAGAAGCACGGGCTGAAGCTCAGGTCACAGCTGTGGTTCGACAATCCCGACAATCCGGGCATGACCGCGCTCTATCTCGAGCGCTACCTCAATTTCGGCCTCACCCGCGAGGAATTGCAGTCCGGCAAGCCGATCATCGGCATCGCCCAGACCGGCTCGGACCTCTCCCCCTGCAACCGCCACCATCTCGAGCTCGCCACGCGCGTGCGCGCCGGCATCGAGGCCATGGGCGGCGTGCCGTTCGAGTTCCCGGTGCATCCGATCCAGGAGACCGGCAAGCGCCCCACCGCCGCGCTCGACCGCAACCTTGCCTATCTCGGCCTGGTGGAGATCCTCTACGGCTATCCGCTCGACGGCGTGGTGCTCACCACCGGCTGCGACAAGACCACGCCGGCCTGTATCATGGCGGCGGCGACCGTGAACATCCCCGCCATCGTGCTCTCCGGCGGCCCCATGCTGAACGGCTGGTGGAAGGGCGAGCGCACCGGCTCCGGCACGGTGGTGTGGAAGGCGCGCGAGGAGCACGCCGCCGGCAAGATGGACTACGACACCTTCATGGACGTGGTGGCCTCCTCCGCCCCCTCGGTCGGCCACTGCAACACCATGGGCACCGCCTCCACCATGAACGCGCTGGCCGAGGCGCTCGGCATGTCGCTGCCCGGCTGCGCCGCGATCCCGGCGCCCTATCGCGAGCGCGGCCAGATCGCCTACGAGACCGGCAAGCGCATCGTCGAGATGGTGTGGGAGGATCTGAAACCCTCCGACATCCTCACCCGCGAGGCGTTCGAGAACGCCATCCGCGTCAATTCCGCCATCGGCGGCTCCACCAACGCGCCGATCCATCTGAACGCCATCGCCCGCCATGTGGGCGTGCCGCTCACGGTGGAGGACTGGCAGGCCGTGGGCCACAAGATCCCGCTTCTGGTGAACATGCAGCCGGCGGGCGAATTCCTCGGCGAGGAGTTCCACCGCGCCGGCGGCGTGCCGGCGGTGGTGGCCGAGCTGATCGCCCAGGGCAAGATCCACGAGGGGGCGCTGACCGTGAACGGGCGCACCATGGGCGAGAACTGCAAAGGCAAGCTCACCTGGGACCGCGCGGTGATCAAGGCCTATGACGCGCCGCTCAAGCCGAATGCCGGCTTCATCGTCCTCAAGGGCAATCTGTTCGACAATGCGGTGATGAAGACCTCGGTGATCTCCAAGGAATTCCGCGACCGCTACCTCTCGAACCCCAAGGACCCCGAGGCGTTCGAGGGCCGCGCGGTGGTGTTCGAGGGGCCGGAGGACTACCACCACAGCATCGACGATCCCGCCCTCGGCATCGATGAGAACACCCTGCTGTTCATCCGCGGCACCGGTCCGCTCGGCTATCCCGGCGGCGCCGAGGTGGTGAACATGCAGCCGCCCGCGGCGCTCATCAAGAAGGGCGTCACCGCGCTGCCCTGCATCGGCGATGGGCGCCAGTCGGGCACCTCGGGCTCGCCCTCGATCCTCAACGCCTCGCCCGAGGCGGCGGCGGGCGGCGGCCTCGCGCTGCTGAAGACCGGCGACCGCGTGCGCATCGACCTTTCCAAGGGCACCGCCGACATCCTGATCCCGCCGGAGGAGCTGGCCCAGCGGCGCGCCGATCTCCAGGCCCATGGCGGCTTTCCCATGCCGAAGAGCCAGACCCCCTGGCAGGAGATCCAGCGCTCCATGGTGGCGCAGTTCGACGAGGGCATGGTGCTGAAGCCGGCGGTGAAGTACCAGCGCGTCGCCCAGACCATGGGCGTTCCGCGCGACAACCACTGAAGGCCGGCGGCAAGGAGCGGCGCGCCGGCCGCGCGCGCCCTCCCGGGCGCGCGCCCAGCCGGGCTATGGGCAGCCCGGAGCCGGGTATACCGCGCGGGTCGTTCCCATCTCGCCGGCGCCCGGCTCTAATCCCCGCCCGCCGGCCCCGCCATCGGGGCCGCGGAAGGCAGAGGAAGCCATGACGTCCATAGCCGACAAGCGCCGCGCGTTCCGCAAGCTGCATGAGAGCGGCTGCTTCGTGCTGCCCAATCCGTGGGACATCGGAACCACCCGCTATCTCGAACAGGCCGGCTTCGCCGCGCTCGCCACCACCAGCGCCGGCTACGCCTTCTCCAGGGGGCGGCCGGACGGCGCCGTCGGGCGGGACGAGATGCTGGCGCACATCGCCGAGCTGGTCGCCGCGACCGACCTGCCGGTGAATGCGGACTTCGAGGCGGGCTACGCCGCCGACCCGGCCGGCGTCGCCGAGAGCGTCGCCCTGTGCGTGGCGACCGGCGTCGCCGGCCTCTCCATCGAGGACGCGACGGGCGACGCCGGCGCGCCGCTCTACGCCTTGGACGCTGCCGTGGCGCGGGTGCGCGCGGCCCGGGGCGCCATCGACGCGGCGGGCGGCGGCGTCGTCCTCACCGCCCGCGCCGAATGCTATCTGGTGGGCCGGCCGGACATCGCCGAGGTCATCGCCAGGCTCACCGCCTACGCGCAGGCGGGGGCGGACTGCCTCTATGCGCCGGGCATCCGCACCCGCGCGGAGATTTCCGCGGTCGTGGAGGCGGTCGCGCCGGTGCCGGTGAACCTGTTGATGCCGGGCGCGCTCGGCTTCACGGTCAGCGACATCGCCGCGATGGGTGTGCGCCGCATCAGCGTCGGCAGCACGCTGAGCCGGGTGGCCTGGGGCGCCTTCATGGCTGCGGTGGAGGAGATCCGAGGGCCGGGCGGCTTCGAGACGTTTCGCGGCGCGGTGCCGTTCGCCGAGATCAACGGCTTATTCCGCGCCGATGCGGACCGGAGGGCCGGCTGATGGCGCCGGCCCCCGCCCTGCCCCTCGGCCCGCCGGTTCCCGGCGGCCCGGCGCGACGGCCGGAGCCGACGGTGCTTGAAGGCCGGCACGTGCGCCTCGTCCCGTTCGAGGCGGAGCGGCACGCGGCCGCGCTCTTTGCCCTCTCGCACGGGCCGGAGAAGGAGGCGCTGTGGGCCTATCTCTCCCCGGCGCCCTTCCCCGACGCAGCCGCCTTCGCCCGCCATTATGCGGACGCGGCAACCAAGGCCGACCCGCTGCTGTTCGCCATCGAGGAGAAACCGGGCGGACGCGCCGTGGGCCACGTCACCTACATGCGCATCGAGCCCGCGCACCGGGTGATCGAGGTGGGCAACATTCTCTACACCCCGCCGCTCCAGCGTACGGCGGGGGCGAGCGAGGCCATGTATCTCATGGCGCGCCACGCCTTCGAGGAGCTCGGCTACCGCCGCTACGAGTGGAAGTGCAACGCGCTGAACGCCCCTTCCCGGCGGGCCGCCGAGCGTCTCGGCTTCACCTTCGAGGGCGTGTTCCGCCAGCACATGATCGTCAAGGGCTTGAGCCGCGACACCGCCTGGTTCGCCCTGCTGGACACCGACTGGCCGAGGGCGAAGGCGGCGTTCGAGGCCTTTCTCGCCCCCGGCAATTTCGACGCCGAGGGACGCCAGCGCCGACGGCTCGAAGAGATCCGCGCCGCGCTCTGAAGAGGCGGCGTCCGCAAAGCAGGACAGGGGGAACGCCATGGCAGGACGACTTCACGGCAAGACGGCGCTGGTGACGGCGGCGGGGCAGGGCATCGGCCGCGCCATCGCCGAGGCGTTCGTGCGCGAGGGGGCACGGGTGATCGCCACCGACCTCGACACGGCCAAGCTCGCCGATCTGGGGGGTGCGCAGGCGCGGGCGCTGAACGTGCTCTCGACCGAGGCGGTGAACGCGCTCGCGGCCGAGCTGGGTCCGCTGGACGTGCTCGCCAACTGCGCCGGCTACGTGCACCAGGGCACCATCTTCGAGACCTCGGAGAAGGACTGGGACTTCTCCTTCGACCTCAACGTGAAGTCCATGCACCGCACGATCTCCGCGGTCCTGCCCGGCATGCTGGAGACCGGCGGCGGCTCCATCATCAACATCGCCTCGGCAGCCTCGTCCATCCGCGGCGTGCCGAACCGCTATGCCTACGGCACCACCAAGGCGGCGGTGATCGGCCTCACCAAGGCGGTGGCGGCGGACTTCATCCTCAAGGGCATCCGGGTCAACGCCATCTGCCCCGGCACCGTGCAGTCCCCTTCCCTCGACGAGCGCATCGCGGCGGTGGCGGCCCAGACCGGGCGCACCCTCGATCAGGTGCGCGCCGACTTCGTCGGCCGCCAGCCCATGGGCCGGCTCGGCACAGCGGAGGAGATCGCTTTTCTCGCGCTCTATCTCGCATCCGACGAGAGCGCCTTCACCACCGGCCAGGCCCACGTCATCGACGGCGGCTGGGCGCTCTGAGGAGACAGACATGCACATCCTGGTCATCGGCGGCGCCGGCATGGTGGGCCGCAAGCTGATCGAGCGCCTCGCCCGCGACGGGCGGCTCGGCGACAGGCCCATCACCCGCCTCACCGCCCACGACGTGGTGCCCCCGAAGCTGCCGCCGGCGCCGTTCGCCACCGACAGCCGGGTGTCCGACATCTCCGTGCCCGGCGAGGCGGCGGCGCTGGTGGCGCAGCGCCCGGACGTGATCTTCCACCTCGCCGCCATCGTCTCGGGCGAGGCGGAGGCGGATTTCGAGAAAGGCAACCGCATCAATCTCGACGGCACGCGCCACCTCTTCGACGCGGTGCGGCTGATCGAGGGCTATGCGCCGCGTCTCGTCTTCACCTCGTCCATCGCGGTGTTCGGCGCCCCCTTCCCCGATGCGATCCCGGACGAGTTCTTCCACACGCCGCTGACCTCCTACGGCACGCAGAAGGCGATCGGCGAGCTTTTGCTGTCCGACTACACGCGGCGCGGCTTCTTCGACGGCATCGGCATCCGCCTGCCCACCATCTGCGTGCGCCCCGGCGCGCCCAACAAGGCGGCCTCGGGCTTCTTCTCCGGCATCATCCGCGAGCCGCTCGCCGGCCAGGAGGCGATCCTGCCGGTGTCGGAGACGGTGATGCACTGGCACGCCTCGCCGCGCGCCGCGGTGGGCTTCCTGCTCCACGCCGCCACCCTCGACGGGCGGCAGGTGGGCACGCGGCGCAACCTCACCATGCCGGGCCTCGCGGTGACTGTGGGCGAGCAGATCGAAGCGCTGCGCAAGGTGGCGGGGGACAAGGCGGTGGCCCGGATCAAGCGCGCGCCCGATCCGGTGATCGAGACCATCGTCGCCGGCTGGCCGCGCAAGTTCGACGCCAAGCGCGCGGCGGCGCTGGGCTTTTCGGCGGAGACCTCGTTCGAGGAGATCATCCGCATCCATATCGAGGACGAGCTGGGCGGCCGCATCGCCGCCTAGCGCGCGATCCGGCGGGTCGGAGGCCTCCCGTGCAGCCCTCCGACCTCTGCCGCGGGCATCAGAGGCAGTTGCCCGACGAGCGGGAGCCGATCTGCCCTGCGCCCTGGCCTCAGGCGGCCACCGGAAGGGCGGCGGCGCGATCCACCACGGCGCGCACCGCGGCCTTGAGGCGCGGCAGCAGCCGGCGATAGCTGATCCGGCGCTGGTTCACGTCGCGCAGACACGACACGTCGTCGAAGGTCCAGCGCTCCATGCGGGCGATCTGGTGCCAGGCGAGGCGCCCCAGCGCCTGGTGGGCCTCGTCCACCATGGCCACCACGACGTCGACCCGCGGCGCGCCAGAGAAGCCGAACAGCTCCACCGGCTTCGATGACAGGCCGTCGGCCGGGATGCGGGCGTAATGCAGGCACTCGACGGCGGCGATGTCCACCGGGGCGGTCTCGGCGACGGCGGCGCTGAAGGCGCGCACATGGGAGTGGGCGGCGATGGCGATCGCCTCGGCCATCAGGCTGAGGCCGGAATTGTCCCGACATACGAAGAGGATGGACGGACGTCCGGTGAGCGTCATGGAGCCTCCTGCCTGGCCGCCGGGCGCCCCCTTCGCCCGAATCGCGATGGCGCGACGCTAGGACGAAGCCCCGACGCCAAGATGACAGGACGCTCCATGTCGAAATGCCCCGCGGTGCGGTGCCTTCCTGGACGGCCCCCTGGCACATCTTGCCGATGATTTCACGACACGAAGGTCGCAAAAGCGGCCCGGGGCCAGCCCCGGACGCCGCGCACATGGTAGCAAACAATTGCGTGAAAAGGCGATTTCACGCGTTAACCATTTCGAAGTTATTCCGGGAGATTTATGTGACGCTGGCGGGCATCGCGTTGCGGTGATTGATTCTTCGCCGGTTGGCTGATTTTGGAGGCAAGTATGGCGAAGACCGAAACGACCGGCGCCGAGGTGAGCAAGATCGCTGCGAAGGCGCTGCGGGACCCGGCCGGCATCACGCACGAGGAGATCAAGAAGCTCGCGGCCTCGTGCCTCACCCAGGCGGCGGACAAGCCGAAGGCCGCCAAGGCGCCGGCCAAGGCGCCGGCGAAGACCGCTGCCAAGCCGGCCGCAAAGGCCGCCTCCAAGCCGGCCGCAAAGCCGAAGGCGCCCGCCAAGGCGGAGATGGCGCCCAAGGCCGCCGCCGCCAAGACCGCTGCCCCGAAGGCCGCCGCCCCCGCGAAGGCCGCCAAGGCTGCGGCAAAGCCGGTCGCCGCCAAGGCTGCACCCGCCAAGCCCGCTGCGGCCAAGCCCGCCACTGCCAAGCCCGCCGCGGCCAAGAGCGCGCCCGCCAAGACCGTGGCCGCCAAGACCGTGGCCGCCAAGGCTCCGGCAAAGGCTGCCGCTCCCAAGGCTCCGGCCAAGGCCAAGGCCGCCGCCAAGGCGCCGGCCAAGCCGGCCGCTCCGAAGGCGGTGGCGAAGGCTCCCGCGAAGTCCGGCAAGGCCTGATCTCAGGCCCAGGTCCGGCCCGTCAGGATGCGGGCTTCTCAGTCCGCGTCCCGGCGGCCGCGCGCCGGCAAGGCCGCCGGCAGCACGCCAGCGCCACAGGCCCCGGCCGCGCCGCGGGCGCGGCGCGCGAAGGCTGCACCCTTTCCCCATGTTCCCAGATCAGTCCCCGGGCACGGCGGATCGCATCCGCTCGCGCCGGCCTGAGGCTGATGTCCGCCGCGTGCCGTCCGGCACGGCAGGCGGCTATTGCGGGGTCAGGACGCCGGCACGCCCGATATTGAAGATCTGCACCCGGCGGTTGATGGCCGCATTCGGGTTCCGCCTGTCCTGGAGGTTCTCCTGGCCGAGGCCCACCGCCTCGAGCCGCCGCGGATCCACGCGGAAGGTGGTGGAGAGCGCCGCGACCACGGCGTCCGCGCGCTCCTGGGAGAGCTTCATGTTGTATTCGCGGGTGCCGGTGGCGTCGGTGTTGCCGACCACCAGGAACTTGTAGCCGAGCAGCACCGGGTTGTGCATGGCGTCGGCGATGGAGCCGAGCGTGCGGTACGAGGCGGGCTTCACCATCGCCGAATTGAGATCGAACTCGATCTCCACGTTGATCTGGGCCAGCTGGTCCAGCTGGATCGCCAACGGCGGGCGGCTCTCGGGCGGCCCGGAATACTGCATGTGGGCGATGGCGAGGCCGCGCAGCGCCTCCGCACTCACCTGCGGGGCGTCGGCGAGCGTGCCCTGAAGGCCCTCGACGATCTGCCCATTGGGGGTGAACTGCTGCGCGCCGGCCGGCGCCGCGGCAAGGGCGGCGGCGAGAGCAAGGGTCGAAGCGAGGATCGAGGCAAGCGCACGCATCAGCGATATCCCGCATTCACGATGGCGCCGGTGCAGGCCTGGCTGACCACCTTGGACGCCTCCAGGAGGCAGGAAACGACGTTGCCGTCGCCGGGCACGATGCCGGGACAGAACTCGGCGCGGTCCCGATCGCAAATCTTGAAGACCTGGGCCTGCGCGGCGGCCCGCGCCTCGGTCATCTGCCGGATCGCCTCGTGGTTGGCGCCGCAGGCGGGCGACAGGCGGGCGGCATTGCCCGCGAGGCACTGGTGGATCGCGCCATTGCCGAGATTGAGCCCGCGGCAGAGCCTCATGATGTCCTCGCCGCAATGCTGGGCCAAGAGGCCCGCCGCCTCGGCGTAGCTCACCGTCTGCGCGCGGGCCGATCCGGCGCCGGCGAACGCCGCCAGGACGAGCGCAAGCACGCACCCGGAGCTTTTCCAGAATTTCATGGTGTCCCTCTCCCAGCCGTTGCCGGGAGATTGGCCACGCACCGGCCCCAAGGTCAATGGGCGAGGTCATGGCCCGCGCCGCGTTGGCCGCTGAAGGCAAACCAGGCGGCCGCCGCGGCGGCCGCTCGCAGCGGCGGCGGATGAGGGCGGGACCCTGCCCCGCCTTAGCGCCGGCGGGTGTACGTCTCGGCCTCGATCTCGTCGCCCGCGGCACCGATCACGCCCAGCGGATCGGCGGCAAGCTCGAGGTCCGTCGCCTCCACCAGGGGCTCCGGCGCGCCGGCGCGCGCGCCGGCCGGCGGACGCAGCAGCACGTGTGTGGCGATGGCCGAGGCCACCATGGCGGGCAGCAGGCTCGCCAGCGCCGCGAGCGGCGTGGGAAACAGCACCGAGAGCGCCGAGCCGAAGGAGCCGCCGCCGATCTGCAGGAAGCCCATGAGCGCCGAGGCTGCTCCGGCCATGTGGGCGAAGCCGGCGAGCGCGGTCGTGGTGCAGCCCGGCACGATGAAGGCGATGCCGAAGGTCCAGAAGCCGATCGGCACCATGATGGTGGCCGTGGTCAAGGGCAGGACCTGCGGGCCGATGCTGAGCCCGGTGGCGCCCAGCATGGCGAGGGCGAGGCCGACCGGCACCAGCTTGAGCGCGTTGGTGCGCTTCAGCAGGCGCCCGGCCACCAGGGTGCCGACGATGAAGGAGCCGCTCTGGATCATCATCGCCAGACCGAACTGGGTCGGGCTGAGGCCCACCTTGTCGATCAGGATGAAGGGCACCAAGGTCGCGAGCGTGTACACCCCGCCGAGCGCGAAGGCGAGCACCAGGCTCGCCCGCAGGAACACGCGGCTGCGCAGCAGCTCGCCATAGCTCTTCAGGATGCGCCGCGGCTCCGCCAAGGCGCGGTCGGGGTAGCGGTTGGTCTCCGGCACGCCGAGCACTATGAGGCCCATGAGCAGCACGCCGAATACCGACATGGCGATGAACAGCACATGCCAGCTCGCCACGGCGAGCAGCAGGCCGCCGATGGTGGGCGAGAGCGCCGGGCCGATGGCGAGCATGGTGCCGATATGGTTCATCACCCGCGCCGAGGCCTGGCCCGTGAACTGGTCGCGCACGATGGCGCGGGAGATGGCGATGCCGGCGGCGCAGCCCACACCTTGCAGCGCCCGCCCGGCCAGCAGCCAGCTCATGTCCTGCGCCAGCATGGCGACGCAGGCGCCCACCAGATAGACGCCGAAGAAGGAGAGCGCCACCGGCCGCCGCCCGTAGGCGTCGGAGAGCGGGCCGCAGATCAGCTGCGACACGGCGAAGCCGAGGAAGAACACGGTGATGGTGAGCTTCACCGTCGAGATGTCGGTCGCGAACGCAGCCACCAGCTGCGGCATGGCCGGCGTGTACATGGTGAGGCTCACCGGGCCGATGGTGACCATGAGCCCGCCCACCACGGCGACGCGCGCCTCCGACATCAGCGGACCGCGCGGCGTGCCGGAACCGGAGGTCGTCATGGTCAGGGGATCCAGCTTGCTCACGGGGCCTCCTTGCAGCGCGCCAGATTGGCGCGCACCCGCGCCAGGAGACTGCGGAACGCGGCCTGCTCCTCGTCGCTGAAGCCCGCCAGCGCCTCCTGCCGCGCCGCGGCCGCGGCCGCGGTGATGCGCTCCAGATCGGGGGCGGCGGCCGCCGTAAGACGGACGATCTTGGCGCGGCGGTCGGCCGGATCGGTCTCCCGCGCCACCAGGCCGAGCGCCTCCAGACGGTCGAGGAAGCCCACCAGCGTCATGGGCTCCACATTCATCTTCACCGCCAAGGCGGACTGGCGGTGGGCGGGATAGAGATTGACATAAGCCAGGGTGCGGGCCTCGCCCGCGGTCAGCCCGACCCCGGACTGCTCGAAGGCGCTGTCGATCCGCGCGCGATAAAGCCGCGCCGCATCCACGAGGAGAAAGCCGAGGGGAGGTTCATTCATAGCAAGTAGACCATATAATAAGCTAACCATATAATATCGGCGCGTGCGGTGCAAGGAAGCGTGCGGCCGCAAAGGTGCCGCGGCGGTGCGGCAAGGTGCGTTGCGCGCCGGCCTCGAACCTTTATGAGTGGGGGCGAGCCCAACGGGAGACGTCCATGCCCTGGTCCCTCACCATCGGCCGGTTCGGCGAGACCGCCATCAGGATCCACGTCACCTTCCTTCTGTTCCTGGTGTGGATCTGGGCCGCTTATTACCGCCTCGGCGGGTCGCAGGCGGCGTGGGAGGGGGTGATCTTCGTCGCGCTCCTGTTCCTGTGCGTGCTGCTGCACGAGCTCGGCCATGTGGTCGCGGCGCGCCACTACGGCGTGAAGACGCCGGACATCACGCTCTGGCCGTTCGGCGGCATCGCCAATCTCGAGCGCATCCCCGAGAAGCCGTCCGAGGAACTGGTGGTGGCGCTCGCCGGTCCGGCGGTGAACGTGCTGATCGCGCTGGTCTTGCTGCTTGTGCTGGGTGGCAGTCTGAACGTGGACGACCTCGCCAAGATCGAGGACCCCGGCACCTCGCTGCTCGCCAAGGTCGCGGGGGCCAACATCTTCCTCGTGGTGTTCAACCTGATCCCGGCCTTCCCCATGGACGGCGGGCGGGTGCTGCGCGCCGTGCTCGCCATGAACATGGGCTTTTCGCGGGCCACCGCGCTCGCCGCCACGATCGGCCAGGGCCTCGCCATCGCCCTCGGCCTGCTCGGCATCTTCGGCAATCCCATGCTGATCGTGATCGCCGTGTTCGTGTTCCTCGCCGCCTCGGGCGAGGCCGGGCAGGTGCAGCTCAAGGAGGCTTCGCGCGGCCATCTGGTCCAGGACGCGATGATCACCCATTTCGAGACCCTCGGCCCCCAGTCCACGGTGGACGACGCGGCCGAGGCGCTGATCCGCTCGACCCAGAAGGAGTTCCCGGTGGTGGATGGCAGCGGGCGCCTGCGCGGCGTGCTGACCCGCGACGCCATGATCCGCGCTTTGAAGGACCAGGGTCCGCAGACCCCGGTGATCGAGGTGATGCAGCCGGACGTGCCCACGGTGGATGCGCGCGCCACCCTCGACACGGCGCTGAAGCTCCTCACCGAGACGCAGGCTCCGGCCGTGGGCGTGCTCGACGGCACCGGCCGGCTCGTCGGCCTGCTGACGGCCGAAAATGTCGGCGAGCTGATGATGATCCACGTCGCGCTCGGCGGCCGGCCCCACGCCCCCCGGCCCGCCGGCGCGGCCTGAGGCCGCGCGCGTCGCCAGCGGGCCCGCCGCTGCGGGGCCGCGGCAAACCGTGGCGGCGGCTGCTTCGGCGCGCCGTCATGTATACCGTACAGTCAGTGTACCTGAGCCGGCGCCCCGCGCATCCTGTCCGCCTGATCCTCAGGAGGAGGTGCCGATGACACGGCCGGTGCTCAAGGAAACCCATGGCGCGATCGCGACGCTCACGCTCAATCGCCCGCGCAAGCTGAACGCGCTCGATTACGAGACCATCGACACGCTGCTCGCCGATCTCGACGCCATCGAGGGCGATGACGCGGTCCGCGGCATCATCCTCACCGGGGCGGGCGAGCGGGCGTTCTCGGCGGGCGGCGACATCCCGCAATTCGCCCGCTCGGTGGCGCTGGGCGCCGACCCGGCGCTGCGGGACTTCGTGGCGCGCGGCCAGCGTCTCACCGCCCGCATCGAGGCGTTCCGCAAGCCGATCGTGGTGGCGGTCAACGGCCTTGCCTTTGGCGGCGGCTGCGAGGTCACCGAGGCGGCGCCGCTCGCCGTGGCGAGCGAGCAAGCGGTGTTCGCCAAGCCGGAGATCCGGCTCGCCATGCCGCCCACCTTCGGCGGCACCCAGCGCCTGCCGCGCCTCGCCGGGCGCAAACGGGCCATGGAGCTGCTGCTCACCGGCGAGGCCTTCTCGCCGGCGCGGGCGCTGGAGCTCGGGCTGGTCAACGCGGTGGTTCCCCATGCCGACCTGATGCCCGCGGCGCGCCGCCTCCTGGAGCGCATCCTGGTCCATTCGCCTTTGGCGGTGGCGACCATCCTCACGGCGGTCACGCGCGGCATCAACCTGCCGATCGCCGAGGGCCTGCTGATCGAGGCCGAGCAGTTCGCCCGCATGGCGCCGACCGAGGACCTTAGGGAAGGCCTCGACGCTTGGATCGGCCGGCGCACGCCGGTCTATCCCGGCTCCTGGACCGCCGTGGCGGCGGAGTGAGGCGGTGACCGGCCACACCAGCTTCACCAAGGAGGCGTTCGCCGCCTTGCGCGCCGATGGCCGACCCGGCCCGGTGCACATGCTCAACCTCATCCGCCTGCGTCCGCAGGCGGCCTATGGCGACGGCCGGGCCGCCTGCGGACGGGAGTCCTATGCGGCCTACAGCCGCCTCAGCGCGCCGGTGCTGCACGAGCTCGGCGGGTGGATCGTCTGGCGCGGCGGGTTCGAGCAGGCGCTGGTGGGTCCGGCCGACACCCGGTGGGACATCGCCTTCATCGCCGAATATCCGAGCCCGGCGGCGTTCGCCCAGATGTTCCGCAGCCCGCTCTACCGGGAAGCGATGGTGCACCGCCAGGCGGGGGTCGCCGACAGCTGCCTGATCCGGTTCTCGGCTTTGCCGCCGGGCGCCGGATTCGCCGGATGACGCGCCCCCGGCCGCAGGCGTCAGGGGGCCGGGCGGGCGGCGGCCACGAGGGCGAACGCCGCCTCGCCCGCCGTCTCCATGTAAGAGGGGTCGCGGTGCAGCAGCTCGACGGAAAAGGCGCCGTCGAGCAGCAGCAGGATCTGCCGCGCGAGGGTCGCGGCATCGCGGCAGCCGTCCGCCTCGAACACGCCGCGCAGCCAGCCCTCGAAGCTCTTCTTGTGGGCGGCGCCGATCCTGATGGCGGGATGGCCGGGCATGTTGGCGAGTTCCGCCGAGGTGCGCAGGAAGCCGCAGCCCTTCCATTTGGGATGGCGCGCCGACTTGGCGAGGCTGCGGAAGATGCCCCGCACCTTCTCTGGGGTCGCGCCCTCGGTCTCGGCGAACCAGCGCATGAACAGAGCGAGATTGGGCTGGTCGCGCATCGCCAGATAGGCGGCAACGAGATCGTCCTTGCTGGCAAAATGATAATAGAGCGTGCGCTTGGTGACGCCGGCTTTCTCCGCCACCGCGTCGACGCTGACGCTACGGATGCCCTCGGCGTAGAACAGCTTGGAGGCGGCGGCGACGATGCGCGCGCGGGTCGGCGGTCCGGGGGTCTTCATGCGCAAGATTCACCGTTTTCATCTCAAATTGACTTAGACGATTATTTGCGCTCGTCAATACAAAACGAGAAGTTTGAATTTAGATTCAGTATATGATCTGAACTGAGATGGAACTGACCCGGCGCGCCACCCGCGCCAGCGTCCCCACGCGCGGGACCCGTCCGGGGGGCGAGAAACCTCCGCGGCGGGGGCCTAGCCGCTCGGCACATCCGGCCGGCCGGCCATGCACATCAGCGTCTGCTGGCCGATGGCCACCGGCACCCGCTCGTCCGGCCGGTGGGCAAACACCTCGAGTTGGCAGATGGTCAGCGTCCGGCCCGACTTGACGACCCGGCCCACAGCCTCGAGGAAATCGCCCTGGGCGGGATTCAGCAGGTTCAACTTGAACTCCACCGTCAGCACCGAACTGTTCTCGGGAAACACCGTGAAGCCGGCATAGCCGCCGGCGGTATCGGCGATGGCGGAGGTCGCGCCGGCGTGGAAATAGCCGTGCTGCTGCGACAGCTCCGGCCGGAACGGCATGCGGATGGCGACGAGGCCCTGGCGGATCTCGTGCAGCACGGCGCCGAGATGGACCATCAGGCCCTGGCGGGCGAAGCTCTCCTCGACCCGCCGCGCGATCGCCTCACTCACCGGCTTCCCAAACTCGCTGCCCATCCGGCCCTCCCGACACCTTGGGGTTCCCGCCGAGCCTAAAGCGCGATCCGAGCCTATGGAACCACCGCCCGGTTCCATGGCGCCGGCCATTCGCTTTCCACCTTGTGGGACCGGACGGTTCCGCTGCCCGTGCCGGCAGCTGCGGCTCCAGCGGCCTTGACGCGGGAAACGCGCGCCGGAGCGCGGGCGCTCACGCCGCGGGCGCCCTGCCGGCGCCGGCGACGGCGGTGGCGACGGCGCGCAGGGCGCCGATGTCGATCCCGTCGCGCTGATCCGGCCGCAGGAAGCGCTCGGCATAGGTCTGCCAAATGCCGCTTTCCAGGAAATAGCCGAACACAGCCGGGTCGAGATGGCCGTCTTTGCACATGAAGGCCATGATGCGCAGCGCCTCCGAGAGACGCTTGGCCGGTTTGTAGGGACGGTCGGCGGCGGTGAGCGCCTCGAATACATCGGCGAGCGCCATCACGCGCTCCTCGACCGAGAGCGCACCGCCCTTCAACCGGCGCGGATAGCCCGTCCCGTCCATGCGCTCGTGGTGGGTGGAGGCGATCTCCGGCACCCGCGCCAGATGCCGCGGCCAGGGCAGGCTCCTCAACATGGCGTAGGTCTGCACCACGTGGTCGTTCACCAGGAATCGCTCCTCGTCCGTCAGCGTGCCCCGGCGGATCGAGAGATTGTGGATCTCGCCGCGGTTCTCCCGGTGCGGCGGCAGCACCATGTCGAAGCCGTAGACGTTCGCGGGATCGCCCGTCTCCACCGGCGGACGGCGCCCGGACCAGGGGATGATGTCGGCCTCGCGGTCGCAGAGCAGGGCCTCGACCGCCGGCAGCGTGTCCGCCGGCACGTGGGCGACCCGCCGCGCCTCCTCGCGCGAGAGCCCGAGCCGGTCGTCGAAGTGGCGCAGATAGGTGCGCCCGGCGATCGCCCTGATCCGGGCGACCGCCTCGTCGGTCATGAACTCGCCGCCGATATTGCTCGCGGCGACGAACGCGAAATCGTCCCTCAGCGCCGCCTGGGCGGCGGCCAGCTCGGCCTGCGAGCGCGCACGGTCCGCCCCCGCGGCGAGGCGGTCCCGGTGGGCGATTTCCGCGTCCCGCCAGAGCACCTCGAACCGCGTGCGCACCTCGTGGATGCGGTTGTGGATGGCCTCCAGCTTGGTGGCCTTGTCGATCACGTGCTCTGGGCTCGTGACCTTGCCGCAATCGTGCAGCCAGGCGCCCAGATGGAATGCGTGCCGCTCCTCCGCGTTCAGGCGGAAATCCTTGAACGGACCTTCTTGCTCCTGCGTCATCCGGTCGACGATCATGGTCGCCAGTTCGGGCACGCGGCGACAGTGCCCGCCGGTATAAGGGCTCTTGGCGTCGACCGCGTCGGCGACCAGGTGCACGAAGCCGTCGAGCACCTTGCGCTGCGCCTCGATCAGCCGCCGCGTCTCGATGGCGGAGGACAGGGCCCCGGACAGGCGCTCCGCGAAGGCGCGGAACTCGGCGCCGCCGTGCGGGACATCGCGGGGATGCTCCAGGACGAGCAGGCCGAGGGTGTCCGACTGGCGGTCGGTCAGCGGCAGGACCAGCTGGCCCTGCCCGTCGGCGGGCCGGGCGAGCATGCCGCCCCCTGCCGACAGGCTGTCGAGCGCGAGGTGCGCGGGGAGGCGGCCGACGGCCGCGGCGCCTTGCGCCGCCACCGTTGCGAGGTCGAGGCCGCCGCCCTGCGCGTCCAGCAGATAGACCGCGCCTTGGGTGCAGCCGGTCGCTTCCACGGTCTGCTGGAGCACCGTCGCCAGCATGCGGTCGAGCGCGGGCTCGTTGCCGATGGTCTCGGTGGTGCCGAGGAAGTTCTGGATCGTCGTGCACACCTCGCCCAGCACGTCCTCCAGCTGCCGGATCTCGCGGATCATGGAGCCGCGCAGCTGGGGCTTGCGGAAATCGAAGCGGCTCAGGCGCTGGGCCTCACGCGCCAGATCGGTGAGGTCCCGCCCCAGGCGATGGCCGACCAGCCAGCCGATGACCAGCAGCGCCGCCGCGAGGCCCGCGGTCAGCCAGGCCTGCCGCATGAGGCCGGCGCGGACGCCGGCAAGGAGGTCGCTGTCGGGGGTCGCCATGAGCAGCCGCAGGCGGCCCACCGGGAAGGCCGCGAGCGGCATGGCGATGCCGAACCAGGAATCACCGCCCACCGGCAGCCGCACCGGCTGGTTGTCGCCGGCGCCACTTTCCGCAAGCGCGGTGAGGGCCGGAACCTGGAGTTCGCGCAGCTTGGCGAGCTGCACCTCGTCGCCGACCCGGCGATAGGCGCGCTCAAGGTCGGTATAGGCGTAAGCGTTGCCGTCGGCCCCGACGATGGCGATCTCCGAATGGGGCGTCAGGCGCAGGGCCTTCAGCTCGTTGCCGAGGTCGGACAGGTCCACGTCGAGGCCCGCCACGGCCGCCCCGTCGCGGGAGGCGAGGCTGAGCGACACGCCGATCTGCCGGGTGGTGAAGAAAATGTAGGGAGCGGTCAGGTTTTCGCCCGGAGACTGGTCGGCGTCGATGTACCAGGGCCGCTGGCGCGGATCGAAGGTGTTGCCCGCCACCGTGCGCGTGGCCAACAAGGCGCGGTCCTCGCCGAGGAAGCGCCAGACCGTGTCCACCTGCCCGTCGGCGCCGCGCTCCACGCTTTGGAGGAGATAAAGCGCGCCATCCGGCGCATCGAGCTGGGCACGCGCGGCGGCGGTGCGCAGCGGCCGGGCGAGGATGAACTCGCCATCCGCATAGCCCACATAGGCCGCGGACAGGAATGGGATGCCTTCGAGGATCTGGATGAAGGCGCCCACCCGCGCGAGCCGCCCCTGGAGATCCCTCTCGTTCACGATCGGGTCGTTGGCGAGATAGCGCAGGCTCGCCGAGGCCGGCGCGATCAGCCGGCGCACCTTCTCGTCGATGAGCCGCCCCATGGCGAGGGTGCTCTCCTGCGCCGACTGAAGCAGCGCCGTCCGGGCGACCTGCCAGCCTTGCCACATGAGCAGCGCCCCAAGCGCGCTCATGGAAGCCACCACCACGATCGCGATGAGCAGCGGCAAGGGCCAAGTGAACCCGCCACGCGGACGGCGAGACGAAAGGCCAGTCTTCGCGAGGCGCATGGGCGCTCCACCGGCCGGCTTTGGTTCCGCCCCCCGCGGCGCCTGCGCCGGGTCGGGGAGCGGCGTCTTGCTGACATCAGCTCACCGCGACCGCCTCATTCCGGCCTGACGAAGCGGTGCCGTGATCCCATCCTGAAAGCGGGGGTTCGTCAATGCCCGTCGGCACGGGGTACCGGCCCGCGGGCACGACCGTCCGCCCGGCGAACCGGCGTGTCTCTGCGGGAGGGCCCGCTAGCCGGCCCTGGCCGCGAGCGCCCGCGCCGTCTTGGAGGCCGAGGGGCGCCCCAGGGCCTCGGTGATGGCGCGCCCGGCGGCGGCGAGCCGGTCGAGATCGACGCCGGTCTCGATGCCGAGGCCGTCCAGCATGTAGACGAGATCCTCGGTGGCGAGATTGCCGGAGGCGCCCTTGGCATAGGGGCAGCCGCCGAGGCCGGACACCGCCGCATCCACCGAGGCGATGCCGAGATCGAGGCAGGCGAGCACGTTGGCGAGCGCCTGTCCGTAGGTGTCGTGGAAATGCAGCGCGGTGCGCGCGGCGCCGATCTGGTCCACCACCGCCTTCGCCATGGCCTTTGCCTTGTCGGGCGTGCCGACCCCGATGGTGTCGCCGAGCGAGACCTCGTAGCAGCCCATGGCGACCAGCGCCTGCGACACCTCCACCACCTTGGCGACCGGCACCTCGCCCTGATAGGGGCAGCCGAGCACGCAGCTGACATAGCCGCGCACGGCGATGCCGTTGGCGCGTGCGATGTCGAGCACCGGCGCGAACCGCTCCAGGCTCTCGGCGATGGTGCAGTTGATGTTCTTCGCGCTGAACGCCTCCGAGGCGGCGGCGAACACCGCCACCTCCTCGGCCTGCGCCGCCAGCGCCTGCTCGAGCCCCTTGAGATTCGGGGTGAGCACGGTGTAGCGCACGCCGGGCCGCCGCTTCAGCGCCGCCAGGAGCTGGGCGGTGTCGGCCATCTGCGGCACCCATTTGGGCGAGACGAACGAGCCTGCCTCGATCACCTTGAGGCCGGCGTCGGCCAGCGCCTCGACGAGCGCCACCTTGGCGGCGAGCGGCACGATGCCGGGCTCGTTCTGGAGCCCGTCGCGCGGGCCCACCTCGACGATGCGCACGAAAGACGGCCGGGCCATCAAACCTCCTCCAGAACCAGCAGCTCGGCGCCCTCGTCCACCAGGTCGCCGACCGCGAACTTGAGCGCCTTCACCCGGCCGTCGCGGGGGGCGGCGACCGTGTGCTCCATCTTCATGGCCTCCACCACCACCAGCGGCGCGCCCTTGGCCACCTCCTGGCCCTCGGTGACGGCGATGCGGATGATGGTGCCCGGCATCGGCGCGACCAGGCGGCCGGCGGTGCCGGTGGCGGCCTGGGAGGCGAGGCGCGGGTCGACGAATTCGAGGCCGAACTCGCCGCCGCGCACGAACACGATGAGATGGGCGCCGGTGCGCACCACCCGGGCGGACAGCGCGACGCCGTCGAGCCGGGCGCGGATCGCCCCCTCCGCGTCCGCCTCGCCCTCCACCGTCAAGGGGCCGCCGGGCAGATCGAGCACGAAGCCCGAGGGCCGGAAATGGGCCCGCACGGCGATCCGCCGCTCCCGGTCGGCGAAGGTGAGGTCCACATGGGCGTCGCGGTTGAGCCGCCAGCCCGGCGCGCGGCCCCAGGGCGAGAACGGGTCGGCCGCATCCACCGCCTCGGCGGACTGGCGCGCCTCCTCCTTCAGCACGAACAGCGCGGCGAGCGCCACCACGGCGTCGTCCACCGGCGCCGGCGGCGGCAGGAGATCGGCCTGGTGGCGGGCGATGAAGGAGGTGTCGAGGTCGGCCGCGGCGAAGGCCGGATGGGAGGCGATGGCCTTCAGGAAGGCGCGGTTGGTGGAAAGGCCCACCACCTCGGTCATGGCGAGCGCCGTCTCCAGCCGGGCGATGGCCTCGGTGCGGTCGGCGCCGCGGGTGATGATCTTGGCGATCATCGGGTCGTAATGCACGGACACCGCGTCCCCGGCCCGCACGCCCGTGTCGACCCGCGCGCCGGGCGCGGCGACCGGCAGGACGAGATGCTCCAGCCGCCCGATCTGGGGCAGGAAGTCCTTCTGCGGGTCCTCCGCATAGAGGCGCACCTCGATGGCGTGGCCTTCGAGCGGGATCTCGCTCTGGGCGAGCGGCAGCGGCTCGCCCTCGGCGACGCGGATCTGCCACTCCACGAGGTCCTGGCCGGTGATCGCCTCGGTCACCGGATGCTCCACCTGCAGGCGGGTGTTCATCTCCATGAAATAGAAGCCGTCGCCCTCGGCGATGAACTCCACCGTGCCGGCGCCCACATAGCCCACGGCCTTGGCCGCCTCCACCGCCGCGCTTCCCATCTCGGCGCGCCGCTCGGGCGTCATGCCGGGGGCCGGCGCCTCCTCCACCACCTTCTGGTGGCGGCGCTGGATCGAGCAGTCGCGCTCGTGGAGGTAGACCGCATTGCCGTGCGTGTCGGCGAACACCTGCACCTCGATGTGGCGCGGCCGGGTGAGATACTTCTCGATCAGCACCCGGTCGTCGCCGAACGCGCTTTGCGCCTCGCGCTTGGCGGAGGCGAGGGCCTCAGGGAACGCGGCTTCGCCCTCCACCACCTTCATGCCCTTGCCGCCGCCGCCGGCGGAGGCCTTGATGAGCACCGGGAAGCCGATGCGCGCCGCCTCGCGGGCGAGCAGCGCCTCGTCCTGGTCGGCGCCGTGATAGCCCGGCACCAGCGGCACGCCGGCGGTCTCCATGAGCGCCTTGGCGGCGCTCTTCGAGCCCATGGCGCGGATCGCCGAAGCGGGCGGGCCGACGAAGACGATGCCCGCTCTGGCGCACGCCTCGGCGAAATCGGCATTCTCCGAGAGGAAGCCGTAGCCGGGATGGATGGCATCCGCCCCGCTCTTGCGCGCGGCGTCCAGGATGGCGTCGATCTTCAGATAGCTCTCGCGCGCCGGGGCGGGGCCGATGGGATAGGCCTCGTCCGCCACCGCCACGTGGAGCGCGTGGGCATCGGCCTCGGAATAGACCGCGATGGTGCGGATCCCCATGGACCTCGCGGTGCGCATGACGCGGACGGCGATCTCGCCCCGGTTCGCCACCAGGAGGGTGCGAATGGGCCGGTTGCTGGCGTTCCCCATCATGGCGTCCCCCAATTGGGCTTGCGCTTTTCCAGGAAGGCGGCGACGCCCTCTTTGCCCGCGGCGCTGGCGCGCTGGTCGGCGATGCGCCGGGCGGTGTCCTGCACCACGGCCGGATCGACCGGCCGGTCCACGGCGGCGATCAGGTCCTTGGTGGCGGCGATGGCGGCGGGGCTGTTGGCCCTGAGCGCCTTCAGGTGGCGCGCGAGCGCGGCGTCCAGCTCCTCGGCCGGCACCAGTTCGTGGACCAGGCCGAGCGCCAGCGCGGTCGCGGCCGAGAACCGCTCGGCGGTGAGGAAATAGCGCCGCGCCTGCCGCGCGCCGAGGGCCCGCACGAGGTAGGGGCTGATCACCGCCGGGATCAGGCCGAGGCGCACCTCGGTGACGGCGAATTCCGCCTCCGGCACACACACGACGATGTCGCAGGCGGCCACCAGCCCGGTGCCGCCGGCGAACACCGAGCCCTGGACCCGCGCCAGCGTCGGCTTGGGGCAGGTGTCGATGGTGCGCAGCAGCGTGCCGAGCGCCAAAGCGTCGACCAGATTCTCGTGGCGGGAATAGCCCGCCATGCGCTTCATCCAGTTGAGGTCGGCGCCGGCGGAGAAGCTCTTGCCGTTGGCCCGCAGCACGATGGCGTAGACGGAAGGATCGGCGATCGCCGCCGCGTAGGCGCGGGTGAGCGCGGCGACGAGCGCATCGTCGAAGGCGTTGTGCACCTGCGGCCGGTCGAGGGTGAGGACGGCGACGCCGTCCTCCACGGATGCGAGGAGGCTCATGGGGTCAGCCTTTCACGCCTGGCGTGTCCCGGCCGACGGGCGCGCGGCGCAGCCGCGCGGCAGGAGAGCCGGGATCCAGCGCAGAAGTGCCGCCGAAGGCGGTCTTCGTGGGCACGACGGCAGAACGCAATGCCTGCTGCGCAGGAGTCTTGCGCTCGACTCCGGCTCGGCGCTCCGGCTGCGCCGTCGCTTGTCCGGGGAACACGGTGCGCGGCAGGAAGCGGGGTCGCCCTCACATGCGGAACACGCCGAAGCGCGTCTCCCTCTCGGGGGCATTGAGCGAGGCGGACAGCGCCAGCGCCAGCACCATGCGGGTGTCGGCGGGGTCGATCACGCCGTCGTCCCACAGGCGGGCGGAGGAATAATAAGGGTGCCCCTGCACTTCGTACTGGTGGCGGATCGGCGCCTTGAACGCCTCCTCCTCCTCGGCCGGCCAGGCGCCGCCCTTGGCCTCGATGCCGTCGCGGCGCACCTGCGCCAGCACGTTCGCCGCCTGCTCGCCGCCCATCACCGAGATGCGGGCATTGGGCCACATCCACAAAAAGCGCGGATCGAAGGCGCGCCCGCACATGCCGTAATTGCCGGCGCCGAAGGAATTGCCGATGACCACGGTGAATTTCGGCACGCTGGCGCACGACACCGCGGTGACGAACTTCGCCCCGTCCTTGGCGATGCCGCCGGCTTCGTATTTGCGGCCCACCATGAAGCCGGTGATGTTCTGCAGGAAGACCAGCGGGATGTTGCGCTGGCAGCACAGTTCCACGAAGTGCGCGCCCTTCTGCGCGCTTTCGGAGAACAAGATGCCGTTGTTGGCGACGATGCCCACCGGATACCCGAAGATGCGCGCGAACCCGGTCACCAGCGTCTGGCCGTAGAGCGGCTTGAACTCGTCGAACTGCGAGCCGTCGACGATGCGGGCGATGATCTGGCGCACGTCGAACGGCCGCTTGGGATCGGCCGAGACGATGCCGTACATCTCCTTCGGGTCGTAGAGCGGCGCCCTCGGCTCGCGGATGTCGAGGGAGTGCGCCTTGCGGGAATTGAGGTCGGCGACGATCGAGCGGGCGATGCCGAGGGCGTGGGAATCGTTCTCCGCCATGTGATCGGAGACGCCGGAGATGCGGGTGTGGACCTCCGCGCCGCCCAGCTCCTCGGCGGTGACCACCTCGCCGGTGGCCGCCTTCACCAGAGGCGGCCCGCCGAGGAAGATGGTGGCCTGGTTCTTCACCATGATGGACTGGTCCGCCATGGCCGGCACATAGGCGCCGCCCGCGGTGCAGGAGCCCATCACCACCGCCACCTGGGGGATGCCGCGCGCCGACATGGTGGCCTGGTTGAAGAAGATGCGGCCGAAATGCTCGCGGTCCGGGAACACCTCGTCCTGGTTCGGCAGGTTGGCGCCGCCGGAATCGACGAGGTAGAGGCACGGCAGATGATTGTTCAGGGCGATGGTCTGGGCGCGGATGTGCTTCTTCACCGTCATCGGGAAGTAGGTGCCGCCCTTCACCGTCGCGTCGTTGGCGACGATCACGCATTCGCGGCCGGAGACCCGGCCGAGGCCGGTGATGATGCCGGCCGCCGGCACCTCGTCGTCATACATGCCGTAGGCGGCGAGCTGGCTCAGCTCCAGGAACGGCGATCCGGTGTCCAGCAAGGTGCGGATGCGGTCGCGCGGCAGCAGCTTGCCGCGCTTCAAGTGGCGCTCGCGGGCGACCGGTCCGCCGCCCTCGGCGGCGTGCTCCACCTTGTCCCGCAGGTCGGCGACGCTCGCCTCGAGGGCTTCGCGGTTGCGCCGGAACGTGTCGGAGCGGCGGTCGACCGCATCCTCGATGATGGCCATGAGCGTCCTCGCCCCGTTTGCGAGAAGATTGGACCCGCTGCCGCGCGCCGCGATGGGCGGGCAGCGTGGCGCGGCGATCTCCTCCGGTGCCGGTTCGGCCGGCTTGGAAACGATCGTACGTTTTTTTAACGCCGGCGCAAGGGGGAAGGTGGGCCGGCGTCGGCCGGGCGGCTGCCTGCGGGTTACACCAAAGTCGCAAGGGAGCAAAGGGCGCTGCGATCGGCCCGCGACCGGGCCGGGATCCTCGCCCGCGCCGGAGGATATCCCCAGTCGGCGCCACGAGTCGCCGCGTCAGCCTTGACGCGGCGGGCCGCGATCCCCATTGCTGCACGACACCAGCCGGCCGGGCGGCCGCGGCATCTCGATGCCGAGGAAAGTCCGGGCTCCACGGAGACACGGTGCCGGATAACGTCCGGCGGGGGCAACCCCAGGGAAAGTGCCACAGAAATCAAACCACCCGTGCATGCACGGGCCAGGGTGAAACGGTGGGGTAAGAGCCCACCGCGCGACCGGCAACGGAAGCGGCACGGCAAACCCCACCGGGAGCAAAGTCGAATAGGGACGGCACGGGAAACCAGCCCCGCCTCCGGGGCGTCGTCCGGGTTGACTGCTAGAGGCGCCGGGCAACCGGCGTCCCAGAGGAATGGCCGCCGCGCGGGCGCAAGCCCGCCGTACAGAACCCGGCTTACAGGCCGGCTGGTGCTCTCGAGCCTTCCCCGTGCCGCCGCGGCGACCGCGCCGCGCGCGAACCGCTATCGTGGCAACAAATTTTCGTGCGGCCGCTTGGCCTCGTGCCGGCCGCGCGGACCGCCCACGCGGCCACGCGCGGAACCATCTCGGCGCCCCCGGCAGGACGACACCGGTGCCTGCCCGGCGGATGGGGCGTCGGCGCCGGCATCGCCTATCGCCTCGGCAGATCCGGGCCTCTGCGCTTCCGCAATCCGGCCCCGGGCGCGCCGCCCGCCCGCCGAACCGGCGAGGATGCCCGCCGGCGCCTGTTCGCGCGGGCGGACCTCATGCTACATCTGGTCAAGACGCCGTCCCCGCCGCCGCGTTTATCCCCCGAGGGCCAGGCGCGCGCACAGGCGGGACCGACAAAGGGCGCACCCCGCGCCACGCCAAGGGCAGGCGCGGGAATGGCGGGAGGGAGTGGCGGTTTCCATGGATGGGCTAATCGATTTAAGTGGTCGGGTGGCGGTGATAACGGGGGGCGGGACCGGGCTCGGGCTCGCCTGCGCGCTCCATTTCCTGCGCGAGGGATGCACCGTGGTGGCGCTGGGGCGCGACCGCGAAGCCACGGCCGCGCATCCGCGGCTCGTCTTCCAGGAGCTCGACGTCACGGACCAGGGCGCCATCGCCCATCTCGCCGCCCGGCTCCCGGGCGTCGACGTGCTGGTGAATGCGGCAGGCATCATCCTGCACGACATGGAGGAATTCTCCCCCGCCGGGTTTCGCAGGGTGATCGACGTCAACCTCTGCGGCGCCCAGGACGTCACCATGGCGCTGCGCGATGCCCTGCGGCTGAGGCGCGGGAGCGTCGTCAACCTCGCCTCCATGTGGTCGTTCTTCGGCTCGGGCCGCAACCCCGCTTATGCCGCGAGCAAGGGCGCCATCGTCCAGCTCACGCGCTCGCTCGCGGTGGCGTTCGCCGGCGACGGGGTGCGGGTGAACGCGGTGGCGCCGGGCTGGATCCGCACCAGGCTGTCGGCCGGCGCCATGAACGACCCCGCCCGCCATGCCGCCATCACCGCGCGCATCCCGCTCGGCCGCTGGGGCGAGCCGGACGACGTGGCCGGCGTCGTCGGCTTTCTCGCCTCCCCCGTGGCGCGCTACGTGACCGGTGCGGTACTGCCGGTCGACGGCGGCTATTCCATCGCCTGACGCCGCCGACGTCGCCAGGAAAGGGAGAAGGCATCCCCATGCGGCATCTCAAAGTCTTCGGCGCGCCGAGCCTCTACGTGCAGGGGCCGGGCGCGCTCGCCACGCTTTCCGACCTGCTCGCCACCCATCTGTCGCCGCCGCCCCGCCGGGTGCTCCTGGTGTCCGACGCGCTGATGGCGGGGCCCCTCCAGCAGCGGATCGCCCCGCTGCTGGAGCCGAAAGGCCTTGCCTTCTCGGTCCTCGGCTTCCAGGGCGCGGTGACGCAGGCCACCGCCCGGCGCCTCGCCGGCGAGGCGCGCGGCTTCGCGCCCGACCTCGTGCTCGCGGCGGGCGGCGGCAAGGGCGTCGACATGGGCAAGGCGGTGGCCCACGCCCTCGGCGTGCGGCTCGCGACCCTGCCCACCGCCGCCTCCCAGGACGGCGCCACGAGCCGCGTCTTCGTGCTCTACGGCGACGACCACCGGCTGCTGCGCGCGGAGCGGCTCGCCCGCAATCCCGAGATCGTGCTGGTGGACACGCAGATCCTCGCCGAGGCGCCGGCGGAACTCCTCGTGTCGGGGATCGGCGACGCGCTGGTGAAGCGCTTCGAGGCCGCCCAGTGCGTCGGCGCGGACGGACCGAACATGTTCGGCGCGCGCGCCACGCTCGCCGCGCCGGCGCTCGCCGAACTGTGCGACCGGGTGCTGCGCGCCCATGCGGTGGACGCTCTCGCCGCGGCCCGGGCCAAGGCGCCGGACGAGGCGTTCGAGAAGGTGGTGGAGGCCTGCTTCCTGCTCGCCGGCCTCGGCTTCGAGGGCGCCGGCCTGTCCATCGCCCACGCCATGACGCGCGGCCTCACCGCGGTGCCGGAGACCGCATCCGCGCTGCACGGCTGCCAGGTGGCCTATGCGCTTCTGGTGCAGTTCCTGCTGGAGCGGCGCTCCAAGGACTTCATGCGCGAGCAGTTCGCCTTCTACCGCAAGGTGGGCCTGCCCATCTGCCTGAAGGATTTCGGCATCGCCCCCCCGCGCGCCGAGACGCTCGCGGCCATCGCAAGCCTCACCCTCGCCGCGCCGCACGCCCGCAATTTCGAGCGCGCGCTCGAAAGCGACGACATCGTCGACGCCATGGAGCGCCTGGAGGGGCTGAGCGCGCTCGCCCCGGCGCGCGCCGCCTGACCCCGATCGGAGGAAACGCCATGCCCGCCGCCGCCCCCTCAAACCGCCCCAGGATCCCCGAGAGCGCCGAGGCGGCGCGCACCCCCTACCGGCACCCCCAGCCGCAGGAGAGCCCGCCGGAGATCGTCATCCCGAGCGTCATTCCCGAGGACGAGCGCGTGTGGGTGCCGCAGCAGCCCAACGTCTGGTTCCGGCCGCTGTGCCTGTGCGCCAGCCGCGGCTATTGGGTGAACCTGCTGAAGGTGCGCAAGTCCGGCGTGCTCTCGCGCCATCGCCACCCGCAGCCGGTGCATGGCTACGTGCTCAAGGGCTCCTGGCGCTATCTGGAGCACGACTGGGTGGCGCAGGAGGGCGGCTATGTCTACGAGGCGCCGGGCGAGACCCACACGCTGGTGGTGGACGCGCACGTGGAGGAGATGATCACCTTGTTCCAGGTGAACGGCGCCATGATCTATGTGGACCCGGACGGCGCCGTCATGGGCTATGAGGACGTGTTCACCAAGATCGACCTGTGCCGCCGGCACTATGGCGCGATCGGGCTCGGCGCCGGCTTCGTGGACCAGTTCATCCGCTGAGGCCGCCGGGCGGCTACCGCGCCGCGCCGCCTTGGGCGCCGTCGGCCTTCACGGCCTTTTCCTCGGCGTCCTTGTCTTTTACCTGGGCGATCAGAGCTTCCGCCTTCGGCAGGATGCCGGCGACGATGGCGGCCACGCCGCGCGCATTGGGATGCAGCCCGTCCGGCTGGTTCAGCGCCCGGCTGCCCGCCACCGCATCGAGAAAGAAGGGATAGAGCAGGACGCCCTCGGCGGCGGCGATCTCCGGGAACACGGGATCGAACCGCAGCGCGTAGTCCGCCCCGAGGTTCGGCGCCGCCCGCATGCCGGCGAGCAGCACAGAGATGCCCTTCGCCTTCAGGCGCCGGACGATCTCGGTGAGGGCGCGCCGCGTGCCGTCCGGGTTCTGGCCGCGCAGCATGTCGTTGGCGCCGAGCTCGACGATCACCGCGTCGGTCCCGGCCGGGATCGACCAGTCGAGGCGGGCGAGGCCCTGGGGCGCGGTCTCGCCGGAGACGCCGGCATTGACGATCTCCACGTCGTGGCCCCTGGCGCGCAGCGCCGCCTCGAGCTGCGCCGGGAAGGCCTGGCTCTTGGGCAGGCCGAGCCCTTCGGTGAGGCTGTCGCCGAAGGCGACGATGCGCACGGTGCGCGCCGCCGCCTCTGACGTGAACGTGAACAGGACCAGCAGCACCGCCAGGGCGCGCGCCAGCACTGGCGCCGCTTCGGCGCGCCGGGCGGCCGCGCGGGGCTGCGACGCCGGCACCGCGTTCCCCCGGTGGGCGATTGGTGCTTTGCTGGCGTACAAGGCTGCAACGGGCGCCGCCCGGCCCAAGGTCTCAGGGTTCCCCTTCGCCGCGACACGCATGGACGACATAGCCACTCCTTCTTTCATCCTCAGCCTATCGCACATCGACCTCTATCTCGGCAGCGGGCCGGCCCGCGTCCATGTGCTCAAGGACGTGAGCGTCGCCGTGGCACCCGGCGAGGCGGTGGGGCTCGTGGGCGCGTCGGGCTCGGGCAAGTCGACCCTGCTCATGGTGATGGCGGGCCTCGAACGGGCCGACGCCGGCACCGTGGAGGTCGCCGGGACCCGGCTCACCGGCCTCGACGAGGACAAGCTCGCGCGCTTCCGTGGCCGTCATGTGGGCATCGTGTTCCAGTCCTTCCACCTCATCCCCACCATGACCGCGCTCGAAAACGTCGCCGTGCCGCTGGAGCTCGCCGGCCGCGCCGACGCGTTCGCGCGGGCGGCGCGGGAGCTGGCGGAGGTGGGCCTCGGCGCGCGCGCCGCCCATTATCCCTCCCAGCTCTCCGGCGGCGAGCAGCAGCGCGTGGCGCTCGCCCGCGCCCTCGCCCCCGAGCCGGCCATCCTGCTGGCGGACGAGCCCACGGGCAATCTCGACGAGGCGACCGGGCGGCAGATCATGGACCTCCTGTTCGCCGCGCAGCGGGCGCGCGGCACGACCCTCGTCATCGTCACCCACGACCCGGGGCTGGCGGCGCGCTGCGACCGGATCGTGCGGCTGCGCTCGGGCGCGGTGGTGGCGGCCGGCGCCGAGGTGACATGAGCGCACGCGGCGGACCGTCCGTCTCTGGCCCCCGGCTGCCGGCGGCCCTCGCCTTCGCGCTGCGCGAGCTGCGCGGCGCGCGGCAGGGCTTCGGCGTGTTCCTGCTGTGCCTCGCGCTCGGGGTGGCGGCGATCGCCGGCATCGGCTCGTTCGCGCGCGCGCTCACCGAGGGGCTCGACCGGGAGGGGCGCGCCATCCTCGGCGGCGACGCGGCCTTCACCCTCACGCAGCGCGAGGCGAGCGACATCGAGCTCGGCTTCTTCACCCTGCGCGGCGAGGTGAGCCGGGTCGCGAGCCTGCGCGCCATGGCGCGGACCCTCGCGGGCGAGGCGGCGCTCGCCGAGCTGAAGGCGGTGGACCCGGTCTATCCGCTGGCCGGCCGGCTGGAACTCTCCCCGTCCATGTCGCCCGGGGCGCTGTTCGCGCCCGGCCACGGCCTGCCGGGGGCGGCGGCGGAACCGGCGCTGCTCGCCCGGCTCGGGCTCGCGATCGGCGACAAGGTCAAGATCGGCGACGCGATGTTCGAGATCCGCGCGGCGCTGGTCTCGGAGCCCGACAAGCTCTCCGCCGGCATCGGTCTCGGCCCGCGCCTGCTGATCTCGGTCGGCGACCTGCCCGCCACCGGCCTCGTCCAGCCCGGCAGCCTGGTGCGCTGGAGCTACCGCCTGCGCCTGCCCGAAACGGCGCCGCCCGAGGCGCTCGACGCGCTGATGGATGCGGCCCATGAGCGCTTCGACGACGCCGGCTTCGAGATGCGCACCCGCCACGGCGCGACGCCGCAGCTGGAACGCAACATGGAGCGCATCGGCCAGTTCCTCACCCTCGTGGCGCTGACCGCGCTGCTGGTGGGCGGGGTGGGCATCGCCAATGCGGTGGCCAGCCACCTCGCGGCCAAGCGCGCCACCATCGCCACCTTGAAGGCCCTCGGCGCGACGCGCGGCCAGGTGTTCGCGGCCTACGGGATCGAGATGGGGGTGATCGCCGCCGCCGGCATCGCCGCCGGGCTCGCCGTGGGCGCCGCCATCCCGTTCGTCGGCACCGCCGCGCTGTCCTCGGTCATCCCCTATCCGGTGGCGCCGCGGCTCGACGGGGCGACGCTCGGCCTCGCCGGGCTCTACGGGCTTCTGGTGGCCGGCCTGTTCACCGTGCTGCCGCTGGCGCGGGCGCAGGAGACGCCGGCCGCTTTGCTGTTCCGCGACACTGCGGGCGAGGCGCGCGCCCGCCTGCCGCGCCGGCCGCTGCTGCTGGCGGCGCTGCTGGCGCTCGGCCTCGTCGCCCTGGCGCTGGCGAGCGCGGTGGACATGAAGGCGGCGTCCGTCTTCATCGCCGCGGCGGCGGGCGTGTTCGGCCTGCTGCGCCTTGTGGGGATGGGCCTCGTGGCGCTGGCGCGCCGGCTGCCCCGGCCGCGGGCGATGGTGCCGCGCCTCGCGCTCGCCAACACCCACCGGCCGGGCGCGCTCACCCCCACGGTGGTGCTCTCCCTCGGCCTCGGCCTGTCGCTGATGGTGGCGGTGGGCCTGATCGACCGCTCGCTCACCGCGGAGCTGGCCGGCCCGGTGCGCGAGGAGGCGCCGAGCTTCTTCTTCGTGGACGTGCCGAGCGCGGATCAGGCGGCGTTCGCCCGCTTCGTCGCCGATCGCGCGCCAGGCGCGCGCCTGCGCGCGGTGCCCATGCTGCGGGGGCGCATCATCGCCCTCAACTCCATCCCGGCCGAGGCGGTGCGCCCCTCGGCGGAGGCCGCCTGGGTGCTGCAGAGCGACCGCGGCATCACCTTCTCGGACACGCTCCCGGAGGGCTCGCGGCTGGTCGAGGGGCAATGGTGGGGCGCGGGGGAGACGGCGCCGCTGGTCTCCTTCGACGCCAAGATCGCCGCCGGCCTCGGCCTCAAGGTGGGCGACACGGTGAGCGTCAACGTGCTCGGCCGGCTCGTCACCGCCACCATCGCCAACCTGCGCGAGGTGAAGTGGGAGCGGCTCGGCATCAACTTCGTCATGGTGTTCTCGCCCGCGACCTTCGCCGGCGCGCCACACTCCGTGCTCGCCACCTTGACCTTTCCGGGCGGCGCCGACGCGGCGGGGGAGATCGCGCTCCTCAACCAGGTGGCGGAGGCCTATCCAGCGGTCACCGTGGTGCGGGTGAAGGAGACGCTGGAGGAGGCGCGGCGCATGCTGGAGAACCTCTCGCTCGGCATCCGCGCGGCGAGCCTCGTGACGCTGCTCACCTCGCTCCTGGTGCTCTCCGGGGCGCTGGCGGCGGGTCATCAGCGGCGCGTCTACGAGGCGGTGATCCTGAAGACGCTCGGGGCGACGCGCGCGCGCCTCATCGCCGCCTATGCCCTGGAATATGCCGGCATCGGCCTTGTGACCGCCGCCGTGGCGGTGGCGGCGGGGAGCCTGTCGGCCTATGCGGTGACGGTGTTCGTGATGGAGATCGGCTTCACCTTCTCGCCCGCCGTGGCACTCGGCGCGGCGCTCGGGGCGCTCGCCGTCACCGTCGCGCTCGGCCTCTTGGCGACGCTCAAGGCGCTGAGCGCGCCGCCCGCTTGGGTGCTGCGCCACCTGTGAGGGCCGGGGCTGCGACCAAGAAGGTCAGCCTTGCGCCTTGATCGAGCCCGCCCGCCGTGCCAGCACCAGGGACGGGAATTTCGGGATCACCCACATGGACCAGCGGACCGCACCGGGATCGGCCGACCTCCTCATCGGCGAGGGGCGCCAGCTCTCGGCCCATCCGCTGCGCGCGGCGGTGCTCGGCGAATTGCATGCCCGCCCATTCGTGCCGGCGCAGACGCCGCGCCGCTTCCTGCACGCCGGCTTCCTGCTCGACTTCGCCGCGGCGCAGAAGGACCGCGCCGCGATCGCCCATCTGTGCGCCTCGCGCGGGCTGCCGACGCCGGCGCCGGGGGCGAAGCACCATTCGGTCTCCTTCGGCGGCGCCAACCTGCGCTGGGAGAGCCACGCCGAGTTCTGCACCTACACCTGGGACATGCCGTGCCCGGAGATCGTGCCCGGCGCGCTGCCGTTCCAGCCCCCCGCGGTGACGCTGGCGAGCCCGTTCGCCGAGGTGCCGCAGCCCGGCCCGCTGCTGGTGGCGGTGGACCTCCACCTCGTCACCGACACCGCCGAGGACTTCCTGCTCGACACGGTGTTCGACCGCGCCAGCCTCGCCCGCTCGGACGTCGGCGACGGCCAGGCGGAGATCGCCACCGACTTCATGGCCGACCCCTCCGGCTTCGTGCGCATCCTGGTGCGCGACCGCGGCCTCGGGGCGGAGGCGGCCGGCGCGCTGGTCCAGCGCCTGCTGGAGGTCGAGACCTACCGCACTTTGGCGCTGCTCGGTCTGCCGGAGGCGCAGCGCCTGTCGCCCGCCATCTCGCGCATCGAGGGCCGGCTCGCCGACGCGGCGAAGGAGATGACGCTGACCGAGGGCCTCGCCGCCAACAACGAGCTGCTCGACGAGCTGGTGGCGCTCGCGTCCGAGATCGAGGCCGGGGCGACCGCCTCGCTGTTCCGGTTCGGCGCCAGCCGCGCCTATATGGAGATCGTGCGGCTGCGCCTCGCCGCGATCCGCGAGGTGGCGGTGCCGGGCTTTCCCACCTGGCAGCAATTCCTCGACCGGCGCATGGCGCCCGCCATGCGCACCTGCTTCGCGGTCGAGGACCGGCAGGACAAGATCGCGCAGAAGCTCGCCAACGCCGCCGATTTGCTGCGCACCCGCGTGGACGTGGAGCTGGAGCAGCAGAACCGCGATTTGCTCAGCGCCATGAACGAGCGCACCCGCCTGCAATTGCGCCTCCAGCGCACGGTGGAGGGGCTCTCGGTCGCCGCCATCTCCTATTATGTGGTGAGCCTGTTTCACCATGTCTTCGAGGGCATCCACGAGAGCGGCATCGACGCCCGTCTCACCGGCGTTCATCTCGACGTGGGGCTTTTGACCGCGCTGTCGGTGCCGGTGGCGGTGCTGGCCGTGTGGTCGGTGGTGCGCCGCATCCGCCGCGCGCACGGCGACGATGATTGAGGCTGCGTCACGCGGGCACCGGCGCAAAGGCACCTTGCCGCTGCGCCCGGATGCGCCCCGGCGCGGGAACGACTATCTAAGGCGGGACGGCCGCGCAGCGGCACCCGCCTTCCGCCGGGCCCCTCAGGGCGCCCCGGACCAGCCTTCCAAGGACCCTTCATGGACCAGCAGCCGATCCAGATCGCCATTATCCCCGTCACGCCGTTCCAGCAGAACGCCTCCATCGTCTGGTGCACCAAGACCATGAAGGGCGCGGTGGTGGACCCCGGCGGCGACCTCGACAAGATCCGCGCCGCCATCACCGAGACCGGGGCGCAGATCGAGAAGATCGTCCTCACCCACGGCCATGTGGACCACGCCGCCGGCGCGGCGGAGCTGGCCGAGAGTCTGGGTGTGCCGGTGGAAGGCCCGCACGCGGCGGACCAGTTCATCATCGACGGCATCCCCGACATGGCCGCCAAATACGGCCTGGAGGGCGCCCGCGCGGTGACCCCGGACCGCTACATGGCGGCAGGCGACACGCTGACGGTGGGCGATTTGGACTTCGAGGTGCTGCACGTGCCCGGCCACACGCCGGGCCACCTGGTCTATGTCCATCGGCCGGCCGGCATCGCCATCGTCGGCGACACGCTGTTCCGCGGCTCGGTGGGGCGCACCGACTTTGCCTATGGCAGCCACGACCAGCTGATCTCGGGCATCGTCGAGAAGCTGCTGCCGCTGGGCGATGCCACCGTGTGCCTGCCGGGGCACGGGCCGCTCACCAGCATCGGCGACGAGCGGGCCACCAACCCGTTCCTGCCGCGCTGAGCCCGCCGATGCGCTACGCGGTCTATCTGGCCCCGCCCGCCGACAGCGCGCTCTGGCGCTTCGGCTGCGCCATCCTCGGCCGCGACGCGCAGACCGGGGAGCTGCCGGCGGCGCCGGACCTGCCCGGCTTCGACGCCGAGCGCTGGCGGCAGATCACCGCGGAGCCGCGCCGCTACGGCTTCCACGGCACGCTGAAGGCGCCGTTCCACCTCGCCCCCGGCGCCGCCGCGGCGGACCTGTGCGCCGCGCTCGCGGCGGTGGCGGGCGAGCACCGCCCGTTCGAGCTGCCGCCCCTGGAGGTGACGGCGCTCGGCCGGTTCGTGGCGCTCACCCCGCCGGTGCCCGTGCCGACCCTCGACGACATCGCCGCCTGCGTGGTGAAGGACCTCGATCCGCTGCGCGCGCCGCTGACGCCCGAGGAGCGCGCCCGGCGCCAGCCGCAGGCGCTGAGCCAGCGCCAGACCGACATGCTCGACGCCTACGGCTACCCCTACGTGCTCGACGAATACCGCTTCCACATGACCCTCACCGGGCCCCTGGACGAGGCCGAGCACGGGCACGCGCTCAACGCGCTCGCCGACGCCTTCGCCGCCTCGGGCGCGCGCCTGCCGGCGGAGATCATCGACCTTGCCTTGTTCATCGAGGACGAGAAAGGCGGTCCGTTCCGCCTCGCTTGCAGGTTCCCGCTCGGGTGACGTCGGCGGGCGAGAGACCATAATACCGCCGCCCCCATGCCATACCCTCGGGACGGAGCCGGCTCCCCTTCCGGCCCGAACGGTGCTATCGAGATACGACCATGCGTCCTACGGCCCATAAAGCTTCGGCGGACCCCGTGCCGCACATCCATTCTGCCGCCGTGGTGTCCGCCCTGTCGACGGTCGCGGCCGAGCAGGCGGGCCTCACCGCGCTCAAGACCGCGCTGGAAGGCCCGCTCGGCGCGGCCTTCGAGGTGGCGGTGGCGACGATCCAGAACGCCCACGGGCGGGTGGTCGTCACCGGCATGGGCAAGAGCGGCCATGTGGGGCGCAAGATCGCCGCCACCCTCGCCTCCACCGGCACGCCGGCCCATTATGTCCACCCGGCAGAGGCGAGCCACGGCGATCTCGGCATGATCACGCCGGACGACGTCATCGTCGCTCTGTCCTGGTCGGGCGAGACCGTGGAGCTGCGCGACCTGGTCGAATATTCGCGGCGCTTCGACGTGCCGCTCATCGCCTTCACCTCGAACCCGGAGAGCGCGCTCGCCTCCAGCGCCAGCGTGGTCCTGGCCCTGCCGGCGGCGCCGGAGGCCTGCCCGCACGGGCTCGCCCCCACCACCTCCACCCTCATGCAGCTCGCCCTCGGCGACGCGCTGGCGGTGGCGCTGCTGCAGAGCCGGGGCTTCACCGCGCTCGACTTCCGCCAGCTCCATCCCGGCGGCAAGCTGGGCGCAAGCCTCAAGTTCGTGCGCGACGTGATGCGCGGCGGCGACGCGGTGCCTTTGGTCGGCGGCGAGACCCCCATGGGCGAGGCGCTGGTGGAGATGAGCGCCAAGGGCCTCGGCTGCGTCGGCGTGGTGGACGGCGAGGGACGGCTGACCGGCATCGTCACCGACGGCGATCTCAGGCGCCACATGTCCAACACCCTCACCGCCCGCGCGGCGCGCGAGATCATGACGGCCTCGCCCAAGACCGTGCGGCCCGACCAGCTCGCCTCCGAGGCGCTGCACATCCTCAATTCGAAGGCCATCACCGCGCTGCTGGTGGTGGAGGACGCCCGGCCCGTGGGCGTGCTCCACATCCACGACCTGCTGCGCACCGGCATCGCCTGAGGCGCGCCCGGCTCCGCCTCACGCCACCGCCGGCGCCTCCCCCGGCCGCGCCGCGATGAGATCGCGCAGGGTCCGGACGGTCGAGGCGTCCGCCACGCCGTCCACCTTGGCGGGCCGGAAATGGCGCTGGAAGGCGGTCACCACGATGCGGGTGGCGTCGTCATAGGACCCACTCACCGCGATGCCGTAGCCGTAGAGCGCCAGCATGGCCTGCAGCGCCGCCACCGGCGGGCCGGCGTCGCCCTGCATCAGGAAGCCGCCGCCCGAGATGGGCGCCGCGGGCACCAGGTGCCCGACCCCGGCCGCATGGAGCCGGCCCCAGGGGAATTTCTCGCCCGGATCGTCCTTGCGCGCCGGCGCCACGTCGGAATGGGCCACCACCCGATCGGGCCGGATGACATGGCGCTCCACGATGTCGCGGCACAAGGCGATCACGCCGTCGATCTGCGCGTCCGGGAAGTCCGGCAGGCCGAAGGAATGGCCGCCGTTGACGATCTCGATGCCGATGGAGCGGGAATTGGTGTCGGTCAGCGTCTCCCACGACGACACGCCGGCATGGTGGGCGCGCGCCGCCTCGGGCACCATCTGCACCACCGCGCCATCCTCCAGCACCACATAATGGCTGGAGACCTTGCTCTCGGGGCTCGCCAGGAGGTCGATCGCCGCCTGGGCGCTCTCCATCCCGGTGTAGTGCAGCACGATCATGTCGATGGGCAGGGTGCGCTCGCTCACATTGGGCGAGGGCCGGAGCGCCACCACCAGGGGCGAATCGGGCGCGAACGGCAGGGGAGCCGCGCTCGGGACGTCGGCTTCGGAGCGGCTCATGACAATCCCCGCTGGCGGGCGATGGCGTCGTAGGCGGCATTGAGCGCGGCGACGCGGTCGGTGGCGAGCTTGACGGCGGCGGGCGGCAGGCCGCGGCCGGCGATGCGGTCGGGATGATGGGCCGCGACCAGCGCCCGCCAGTGCGCCTTCACCTCGGCATCGGTGGCGCCGGGGTCGAGATCGAGCACCGCATAGGGATCGCCCGGCCGGCGCACGTGCCGCGCCTCGATGCGCTCGTAGGCGGCGCCCTCGAAGCCCAGGATGCGCCCCACCTCGGCCAGGAATGCGAGCTCGCGCGGATGCAGCGCGTGATCCGCCTTGGCCACGTGGAACAGGGCGTCGAGAAGGTCCTCGCGGGTGTCGGGCTCGTCCGCGAACAGGTCCGCCACCTGCCGGGCATAGGCCTCGAAGCCGGCGGTGTCCTGCTTGGCGAGGTCGAACAGGCGGGCGACCTGAGGCAGCTCCTCCTCCGGAATGTCGAACACCTCGCGGAACGCCTTCACCTCGGCCTGGACCACCACGCCGTCGGCCTTCGCCATCTTGGCGAGCAGCGCGATCAGCGCCACCGAGAAGGCGGCGGGCTTGGGCGCGGGCGCCAGCAGGCGGTCGAGCGCATGGCCCGCGAGCGCGCCGACGAGCGCCCCGAGCGGCCCGCCGAGAGCAAAGCCCATGCCCGCCCCGCCAATCAATCCATAGGCCACGTGGTCCTCCAAAGATGCGCTGAGGAGCTACGGCGTTCGCGCGGGTTTCTCAAGAGGGCGGGCGTTCGGAGCGCAACGGGGAACCCCTCCCCCTTGTGGGGAGGGGCAGGGGTGGGGGTGTCGAAACCCCATCAGCAGAGGCGCCGTGACACCCTCCACCTTACCCTCCCCAGCAGGGGGGGTGTGGCGAACGGAAAGGGCAGGCTCACCTTCGACCGGCCACGAGGCACCCGCCCCCATCGCCATTCCATTGACGCCCATGATCACCCATGCTAGCCCATGTACACCCAAGACAGGATCGGGCGGCCCATGGCCGCCGCAGGGGTGCGCCGCGGGCGCGCCCGCCGAGAGAGGGCTTCGGGCGCCATGGACCGCTTCGTGTCCACCTACACGATGCGTCTCGACGCCAAGGGCCGGGTGTCCATCCCCGCGCCGTTCCGCGCGGTGCTGGCGAAAGACGGGGCGGAGAGCCTCCATTGCCATCCGAGCCTCGCCGAACCGGCGCTGGACGCGGGCGGATCGCGGCTCCTCAGCGAGATCGAGGACCTGATCTCGCGCTATCCGCCCTATTCGCAGGAGCGCGAGGAACTCGCCACCGCGCTCTACGGGACCAGCGAGAGCCTGCGCATCGATCCGGAGGGCCGGGTGGTGCTGACCGAGACGCAGAAGGCCCATGCCGGGATCGGCGACCAGGTCGCCTTCGTCGGCCTCGGGCACAAGTTCAGGATATGGGAACCGGACCGGCTCAAGGCCCATCTCGCGGAGGCCACCCGACGGGTGCGCGAGCTGAGGCAGGCCATCGGCTCCCGGGCGGAGGGCCCCAAGGGCACCACGGCATGACGACGGACGGCGGGGTCGGCACTCCCGGCGCCGCAGGCGGACCCGCCCGTCATCTGCCGGTGATGCTCGACGAGGTCCTCGCGCACCTCGCGCCGAAGGATGCCGGCCGCTACGTGGACGGCACCTTCGGCGCGGGAGGCTATACCCGCGCCATCCTCGCCGCCGCCGACTGCCGCGTGCTCGCCATCGACCGGGACGACAGCGCCATCGCCGCCGGCGCCGACCTCGTCGCGGCCGCGGGCGGACGGCTGATCCTCGCCCACGACCGGTTCTCCCGCCTCGACATCGTCGCCGCCCAGGCCGGATTCTCCCCGCTCGACGGGGTGGTGCTCGACATCGGCGTCTCCTCCATGCAGCTCGACGCGGCCGAGCGCGGCTTCTCGTTCCGCCGCGACGGCCCGCTCGACATGCGCATGGGATCGGACGGGCCGTCCGCCGCCGATCTGGTGGCCGGGCTGGAGGAGGCCGAGCTCGCCCACGTGATCTGGTCGCTCGGGGAGGAACGCCACTCCCGCGCCATCGCCCGCGCCATCGTCAAGGCGCGCGCCGAGGCGCCCATCACCCGCACGTCGCAATTGGCGGAGATCGTCGCGCGCGTCGTGTGGGCGAAACCCGGCGAAATGCACCCGGCGACGCGCACGTTTCAGGCCCTGCGCATCGCCGTGAACGAGGAGCTGAACGAGCTCGCCGCGGCGCTCAAGGCCGCCGAGACGGCCCTGAAGCCGGGCGGCCGGCTGGTGGTGGTGACGTTCCATTCCCTTGAGGACAGGATCGTTAAGACTTTTCTGGCAAACCGGTCCAAGGCACCGTCCGCCTCGCGCCACATGCCGCAAGCCGAAGGTCCGGCCCCCTCCTTCCGCCTCCTCGCCAAGGGGGCGGTCGAGCCCGGCCCCGAGGAGGTGGCGAGAAATCCCCGCTCCAGGTCCGCCAAGCTCAGGGCGGCCGAGCGCGTGGACGCCTCGGCGCATCCGGGCGGTGACATGGGGGGGCTCCTTCCCGCCCCCTTCGTGCAACGCCAGGGGCGGAGACGCTAGGACCGATGCTGCGGGTGGCCAACGTCGTGATGGTGGTCGCGCTGCTCGTGACCGCCGGTGTGGTGTATCACCTCAAATACGCCTCCACCTCCGAAGCCGAGCGGCTCGCCAGCCTGCGGGGGCAGATCCGCAAGGAGCGCGAGGCCATCGGCCTCTTGAAGGCCGAATGGGCGCGCCGCACGTCCCCCATCTACATCCAGGGCCTGGTGGAGCGGCATCTCGATCTGAAGCGGCTCGACGTGGACGCGATCTCGGACCTCTCCGATCTGCCCGAGCGCCCGCAGGGCGGCGACGACAAGATCGGCGGCATGATCGAGGCGCTGGTGGACGCGCCGCTGGTCACCTCCTCGGTGAGCAAGCCCGCCCCCGCCCAGGGCGCCGGCGCGCCGGGCCTGCCCGCCGCCTCGGCGCTGCGCCAGCCGTCGGCGCCGAAGCCGCCGCGCCCGCAGACCGCCCAGCGCGCCGCACCGCCGCCGCCCGCCGCCGCCCCCGAGCCCGAGCCGCAGCCGCAAAAGCCGCCCGGCCTGTTCGACGCGCTCGCCCCGCTGTTTCCGCCCGGCTTCCTGTCCGGCAACCGGTGAAGGAGGACGCCATGGCATCCGCAAGCCCGCTTTCCTTCGCCTTCGCCCTCGCCCGCTCCCTCGGCCATGCGCTCACGCGCGCCGGCGCACGGGGGGCAATCGCCGCCGGGCAGGTCGGCACCCGCGCCGGCCATGGCCTCGCGCGGCTGCTCAGGGTCCTTGCCGTCGCCGCGTTCGCGCTGCTGCGGGTGCTCGCCCGCGCCGCCTATGCCGGCGCGAGGACCCTCCTGCGCGGCCTCGCCGGCCTCGACCGGGGCGATCCGGCCACCATCGCCCGCGGGCGCCTGAAGCTGATGGTCGGCGTGTTCTGCCTCGTCTTCCTCGCCATCGCCGGCCAGCTGGTGCGCCTCTCGCTCAGTGATCCGAGCCACACCCGGCGCGGCGGCTCGGATGCCCTCGCCTCCGCCCGCCCGGACATCCTCGACCGCAACGGCGACGTGGTCGCCATCGACGTGAAGTCGCCGTCTTTGTTCGCCGAGCCGCGCCGGCTGATCGACCCCGACGAGGCGCTGGAAGGCCTCTTGAAGGTGCTGCCCGACCTCAACGTGAAGGAGGTGCGCGCGCGCCTCGGCTCGGGGCGCGGCTTCGCCTGGCTTAGGCGCGAGATCACCCCGGCCCAGCAGCGCGCCATCTACCGTCTCGGCCTTCCCGGCATCGGCTTCATCAAGGAGAATCGGCGCGTCTATCCCGACGGGCCGATCCTGTCCCACGTGATCGGCGGCGTGAACGTGGACAACCAGGGCATTTCGGGGCTCGAGAAATACATCGACAAAGGCGGCCTCGCCGACCTCCACCTCGCCGGCTTCGCCACCGACCGCCAGCAGGAGCCGGTGTCGCTCTCCATCGACGTCCGGGTGCAGCACGCGGTGCGCGACGAGCTGAGGATCGCCAAGGCCAAGTTCTCGGCGCTCCACGCCATGGGCCTCGTGACCGACGTGACCACGGGCGAGATCGTCGCCATGGTGTCGCTGCCGGACTACGACCCCAACGTCTCGGGCGACCCCACCGACCAGGCCTATCTCAACCGCCTCACCACCGGCGTCTACGAGATGGGCTCCACCTTCAAGGCGCTGTCCTTCGCCATGGCGCTCGATTCCGGCAAGATTTCCCTGGCCTCGTCGTTCGACGCCCGCGGCTCCCTGTCCTTCGGGCGCTTCCGGATCTCCGACTACCACGCCGAGAACCGGGTGCTGAGCGTGCCCGAGATGTTCCTGTTCTCCTCCAATGTCGGCACCGCCAAGATGGTGCTCTCGCTGGGGGTGGAGGCGCACAAGGCGTTCTTGAAGAAGATGGGCCAGCTCGACCCGCTGCGCACCGAGCTGCCGGAAAGCTCCTTCCCGATCGTGCCGAAGCGCTGGGGCGAGGTGAACTCGGCCACCATCGCCTTCGGACACGGTTTGTCGGTGGCGCCGCTCCAGGCGGTGATGGCGGTGAATTCCATGGTCAATGGCGGCTATCTCATCCCGCCCACGCTGCTCAAGCGCTCCGAGGAGGAGGCGCGCAAGGTGGCGACCCGGGTGCTGAAGCCGGAGACCTCCGACAAGATGCGCTATTTGCTGCGCCTCAATGCCGAGAAGGGCACCGCCACCAAGGCCGAGGTTCCCGGCTACCTGGTCGGCGGTAAGACCGGCACCGCCGAGAAGGTGGTGAACGGGCGTTACGCCAAGAACAAGCTGCTCACCTCCTTCACCGCCATCTTCCCCATGGACAGGCCCAAATACCTGGTCCTGGTGATGCTCGACGAGCCCAAGGCGACGCCCGAGACCCACGGCTATGCCACCTCCGGCTGGAACGCGGCCCCCACCGCGGGCAAGATCGTCGAGCGCATCGCCCCCATGCTCGGCCTTTCACCACGCCAGAACCTGCCCAATGCCGAGCAGATGCTGCGCGCGTCGCAGCGCGTGGGCATGCGCTGACGGTAGGGGAGGCGGCGCGCGGCGGGGCCGGCGCGACCTTCCCCCATCGGCGGGATGACACCCGCGCGCGAGGGTGCCAAAAGGAGCCCCGATGACCGTGACGACGCTGGGACATCTGCTCGAAGGCCAGGCCCGGATCCTCTCCGGCGCGGGCGAAGCCGTGCCGATTTCCGGCGTCACCGCCGATAGCCGCAAGGTGGAGCCCGGCTTCCTGTTCGTGGCCGTGCCGGGCGCCAAGGCCGATGGTGCCCGCTTCATTCCCGACGCGATCGCGCGTGGCGCGGCGGCCGTGCTCATGGAGCCCACGGGGGGGCTGATGGAGGCGCCGGGAGGCGTCGCCTTCGCCTTCGCGCTCGACGTGCGGCGCGCTTTGGCGCTGGCGGCGGCGCGCTTTTATCCGCGCCAGCCTGCAACCATCGCCGCCATCACCGGCACCGCGGGAAAGACCTCGGTGGCCTTCTTCCTGCGCCAGATCTGGCAGCGGCTCGGCCATCGCGCGGCGTATCTGGGCACCATCGGCCTCGTCGCGCCGGACGGCGAGACCTATGGCAGCCTCACCACCCCGGACCCGGTCGAGCTGCACGCCACGCTTGACCGCCTCGCCGGCGAGGGTGTCACCCACATGGCGCTGGAGGCCTCCTCCCACGGGCTCGACCAGAAGCGGCTCGACGGGGTGCGGCTCTCGGCCGGCGGCTTCACCAATCTCGGCCGCGACCATCTCGACTACCACCCCACCCTGGAGGCCTACTTCAAGGCCAAGCTGCGGCTCTTCACCGAGGTGATGCCGGCGGATGCGCCGGCCGTGGCGGTGCTCTCGGCGCCCTATGCCGCCACCGCCCTCGCCTGGGCCACCACGCGCGGGCTTCCCACCGTCGGCATCGGCGCTCCGCAAGAGGGGGCGCAGATCGCGGTTGATGCGATCGAGAGCGACGGCGCCGGCCAGATCGTCCGTTTCTGCGACGACGGTGCGGTGCGCCTGCCGCTCGTCGGCCGCTTCCAGGCGGACAACGCGCTGCTCGCGGCCGGCCTCGCCATCGCCTGCGGCGCGCCCCGCGCCGAGGCGCTCGCCGCCATGGCCCACCTTTCCGGCGTGCCGGGACGCCTCGAGCGGGTAAGCGAGGACCCGTCCCGGCTGGTGTTCGTGGACTATGCCCACAAGCCGGAGGCGCTCGCCGCGGTGCTGGACACCCTGCGCGCGGCGGTACCGGGCCGCCTCGTCTGCGTGTTCGGCTGCGGCGGCGACCGCGACACCGGCAAGCGCCCGCTCATGGGCGCCATCGCCAGCGCGAAGGCGGACGTGGTGATCGTCACCGACGACAATCCGCGCTCCGAGGACCCGGCCGCGATCCGCGCCGCGATCCTGGCCGCCGCCCCCGGCGCGCGGGAGATCGGCGACCGGGCGGAGGCGATTCGGACCGCCGTCACGATGCTGGAACGTGGGGATGCTCTGGTCGTCGCCGGCAAGGGCCACGAAACCGGCCAAATCATCGGCGAGCGAACCTATGCGTTCTCGGACGCTGCGGCGGTGCGCGCCGCCTTGGGGGAGGTTGGGGCATGAGCTCGCTTGGCGCAGGGGTAATGGCGGATGCCGGGGCGCCGGCGCGCGCGCTGTTCGCGCCCGAGCAGCTCGCGGCGGCCACCGGCGGACGGCTGTCGGGCGCGCCCGCGCCCATCACCGGCATCTCCATCGACACCCGCACGCTCCAGGCCGGCGACGCCTTCTTCGCCATCGCCGGCGAGAAGGCGGACGGCCACGCCTTTGTGGAGGCGGCGCTGGCCGCCGGCGCGGCGCTCTGCGTGGTGGCGCGGGAGAAGGCCGGGGCGTTCGCGGCCGACGCCCGCCTCCTGGTGGTCGAGGACGTGCTCGGCGCGCTGGAGGACACCGGCCGCGCGGCGCGCGCGCGCTCGGCCGCCGGCATCGTCGCGGTCACCGGCTCGGTGGGCAAGACCACCACCAAGGAGGCGCTGCGCCTCGCGCTCGCGGCGGACGGGCAGACCCACGCCTCGGCTGCCTCCTACAACAATCACTGGGGGGTTCCGCTCTCGCTCGCGCGCCTGCCGCCCGAGGCGCGCTACGGCGTGTTCGAGATCGGCATGAACCATCCCGGCGAGATCACGCCGCTGGTGAAGATGGTGCGCCCGCAGGTGGCGATCGTCACCACGGTGGAGCCGGTGCACATCGCCCAATTCTCCTCCATCGAGGAGATCGCCGACGCCAAAGCGGAGATCTTCGACGGCCTGGAGGCGGGCGGCACCGCCGTCCTCAACCTCGACAACCCGCTGTTCGCGCGGCTCGCCGCCGCCGCCAGGGCGAAGGGCGTGGCGCGCATCGTCACCTTCGGCGCGAGCGAGGGCGCGGACGTGCGCCTGACCGACGTGGCGCTCCAGCCTTTCTGCTCGGCGGCGGTGGTCGACGTGATGGGCACGTCGGTCACGCTCAAGGTGGGCATGCCGGGGCGGCACATCGTCCAGAACATGCTGGCGGTGCTCGCCGCCGCGCGCCTGCTCGGCGCCGACCTCGCGCTCTGCGCGCTGGCGCTGGCGCGGCTCAAGCCGCCGCCGGGGCGCGGCGTGCCGATCCGGCTCGCGGTGAAGGGCGGCCAGGCGACGCTCATCGACGAGAGCTACAACGCCAACCCGGCCTCCATGCGCGCCGCCATCGACGTGCTCGGCCGCTCGCCGGTGGGGCCGCGCGGGCGGCGCATCGCGGTGCTCGGCGACATGCTGGAGCTCGGCGAGGGCGCCGACGCCCATCATGCGGGCCTCGCCGGCGCCATCGTCGCCGACCGCATCGATCAGGTGTTCTGCTGCGGGCCGCACATGCATGCGCTGTGGCAGGCCCTTCCCGCCGAGCGGCGGGGCGGCTATGCGGTGCACGCGACGCATCTCGAACCCATGGTGGCGGCGGCGATCCGCGGCGGCGACACGGTGATGGTGAAAGGCTCCAACGGCAGCCGCATGGCCCCGCTGGTGAAGAGCCTTTCCGACCGCTTCCGCTCGGGCGAGGACGCCTCTCTCGAAGGATGATTGTTTCATGCTCCAGTGGCTCGCCTTGCTGCACCAGGAATTCACCGCCTTCAACGTGTTCCGCTACATCACCTTCCGCACCGGCGGGGCGGTGGTCACGGCGCTGCTGTTCGTGTTCCTGTTCGGCCCCGGCATCATCTCGACGCTGCGGCTGAAACAGGGCAAGGGCCAGCCGATCCGCACCGACGGGCCGCAGTCGCACCTGATCACCAAGAAGGGCACGCCCACCATGGGCGGGCTGATGATCCTCTCCGGCCTGCTGGTGGCCACCCTTCTGTGGGCGAACCTCTCCAACGCCTATGTGTGGATGGTGCTGATGGTGACCATGGGCTTCGGGCTCATCGGCTTCTACGACGACTATCTGAAGGTGACCAAGCAGACCCATAACGGCCTGTCCGGCAAGGTGCGCCTGGCCATCGAGGCGGTGATCGCCGGCGTCGCCGTGGTGGTGATCATGAACGCCGGCAAGAGCGGCCTGTCCACCTCGGTGGCGTTTCCCTTCTTCAAGGACCTGCTGCTCGACCTCGGCGTGTTCTTCGTGATCTTCGGCGCCTTCGTGATCGTCGCCGCCGGAAATGCGGTGAACCTGACCGACGGGCTCGACGGCCTCGCCATCGTGCCGGTGATGATCGCCGCCGGCTCGTTCGGCGTGATCGCCTATCTCTCGGGCAACGTGGTGTTCGCGGACTATCTGCAGATCCACTACGTGGCGGGCGCGGGCGAGCTGGCGGTGATCTGCGGCGCGCTCATGGGGGCGGGGCTCGGCTTCCTGTGGTTCAACGCCCCGCCGGCGCAGATCTTCATGGGCGACACCGGGTCGCTGGCCCTGGGCGGCCTGCTCGGCACGGTGGCGGTGGCCACCAAGCATGAGATCGTCCTCGCCGTGATCGGCGGCCTGTTCGTGCTGGAGGCGGTCTCGGTGATCGTCCAGGTGGTCTCGTTCAAGCTCACCGGCAAGCGCGTGTTCAAGATGGCGCCCATCCACCACCATTTCGAGCAGCTCGGCTGGACCGAGCCGCAGGTGGTGATCCGCTTCTGGATCGTCGCCGTGGTGCTGGCGCTGGCGGGGCTGGCGACGCTGAAGCTCAGGTGAGGGCGAGCCGGACCATGGAACATTGACGCGCCGTCTTGGCGCGAACCGGGGTCCTCTGGGCTCGATACCTCTCTAGCCGAGCGCCCGCCCGGATCGCCCGAGGGGCCCGCGCATCGCCACGAGGACCGCCAGTGCCACGAGCGTGGCCGCTATGACGGCGAACATCACCGCCGGACCGGAGCCGTCCAGGATCGGCAGCAGGACGATGGGCACGAGCGCCGAGCCGACGCGGTTCGCGGCCCAGCCGCAGGATATGGCTCCTGCCCTCTGATCCGTGGGAAAGAGCTCGGCGGCATACACGGCGAAGGCGGGAAGCAAGGCGGACGCAAGGACGCCGAAGGCGACGCCGCTCGCGGTCAGCGCGGGCAGGGAGCGGGCAAAGCCGAAGGCGAGCGCGACGATGGCCAGCGTCCCCGCGGACGCGACGACGAGGGTGCGCCGCTCCACGCGGTCGATGACGACGCTGCCGAGCAACGCGCCCGCGACCGGCCCGAAGGTGAAGACCCCCACGAGCAGGAGCGAATCACCGAGGCTGAAGCCGTGATGGACCAGCACGGCGCCGCCGAGCACCTGAAATCCCAGCACCGCCCACGGCGTCAGGAAGAAGCAGGCGACGACGAACGCCAGCCCTCCGCGGGACCTCGACGGGGACGCCGCCGTCCCGCCCTGCGGAGCGCCTTCGGGGCCCGAAGGCGCGGATCCCGCCGGCAGGTGCGCGACATGGTCCGGGCGACACCGGGATCCGGCGTCCGCCGCGCACGCGCGGGCCTCCCTGCGGGCGAGCCAATAGGGCGATTCCGGGAGCAGCAGGAACAGCAGGCTGCACAGGCCTGCGCCAAGGCTGCCGAGCAGGAAGCCCCAGCGCCAGCCCTCGATCCCCAACGGCGCCAGCGGCGTCAGCCCGTGCACGGCGAACACCAGGGCGACGGGCCCCAGGCCGGCGATCGCCACCGACACCATCAGCAGACGCCCGCGCTGCACCGGGGGCAGGAGTTCGGAGAGGTAGGCGAACATCAGCGGCGGATAGGCGCCGAGGGCCACCCCGCCCAGCAGCCGCAGCAGCGCGAGCTGGCCGACATTGGCGCTCGCGGCGGCGGCGGCCGACGCCAGCGCCAGCGTGACCAGCGCCGCGAACAGCAGGGCGCGCCGGCCATGGCGGTCGGCCAGCCACCCGAACGCCGGCGCGCCGATCACCGCGCCGGCATAGGCGGCGGCGAGCAGCCATGACAGCTCCGTCCGGGAGACGGCATGCGGCGGCGCCGAGAACACAGCCGACAGCACCCCTCCGAGCGCCAGCTCGGCGACGTCGACGGCAAGGCCCAGCGCGCAGACGAATACGGCCAGCAGGTGAAGGCGCGTGAGCGGAACGCGGTCGTCCGCTGCGGAAGCGGCCTCGGCCTGGCGTGCGATCTGTCCCGACATTTCGACCCTCGGCAGAAGCAGGCCGCCGCCGCGCCGCCGGGCAGCGCGCGGGGCCGGCACGGGGGTGCAAGCTTGGCAGTATGTAGCAGATCATGCGCCCGGGACGAAGCGGCCGGCGATCGGCAAGTCCATGCCGCGCAAAAGCCTGGCCCGTCCCGCCGCGCCGCCGCCCGCCGGTGGGGGGGCGGCGCCGCCGCCCCGGCAAGACCCGGTCCGGGCCCGCTTACCATGGCAAGGCACAGCTTCCCCAAAGTCGCCAGACCAGGAACGCCAGTGTTCGTGCAAGGTTGTAAAAATACGGCCAAATCATGACGCAGGCGACGGTGTATCTGCGCCCGGTTGTGCCCTGCTTTATCGCCGCGACATGCTGGTTACGGCTTTTCCGGGCTGCCGAAAGCGGTTAAGGAAGGACGAGAACATTCGGGGGGCTTCCACCGGAATCGAGGAGCCGTTGGGTTGGCGCGCACCACCTTCCTTCCGCCTGCCATGCGCACGTTTGCGTCCATCGGGCTTGCCTGCGCGGCGCTTTCGGTCGCCCAGCCGGCGGGCGCCCACCCCTACCTCCTGGTGGAGGCCGATTCCGGCCGCGTGATCGAGCAGCAGGACGCCGGCGCGCCCTGGTATCCCGCCTCCGTCACCAAGCTCATGACCGTCTATGTGGCGCTCGCGGCGGTGAAGGACGGGCGCGTCACCATGGACACGCCGCTCACCGTCTCGGCGCTCGCGGCCTCGCAGCAGCCCTCCAAGATGGGCTTCCAGCCGGGCACCAAGCTCACGCTCGACAACGCCCTCAAGATGCTGATGGTGAAGTCCGCCAACGACATCGCGGTGGTGATCGCGGAGGGGATCGGCGGCTCCATGCCGGCCTTCGTGGCGCAGATGAACGCCACCGCGCGGCACCTGGGCATGACCGGCACCCATTACGAAAACCCCAATGGCCTGCCCGATCCCGATCAGGTGACCACCGCGCGCGACCTCGCCATCCTCGCCCGCGCCATCATCTATCACTTTCCCGAGCATGAGATGCTGTTCCGCATCCCCGCGATCCGGATCGGCAAGCGGGTGCTGCGCAATTACAACCGCCTCATCGACCGCTATCCGGGCGCCGACGGCATGAAGACCGGCTTCATCTGCGGCTCCGGCTTCAATCTCGTCGCCACCGCCACGCGTGGCAACAAGCGCCTGATCGCCGTGGTGCTGGGCGCGTCGTCCGCGGTCGGTCGCAACGAAGAGGCGGCGGTGCTGTTCGAGAAAGGCTTCCAGCACACCTGGTCGATCTTCGGCGGTGGCGCCAGCCTCGGCGCGCTTCAGAATGCTGGCGGCCCGCCCACCGACATGCGCGACGTGGTCTGCAACGCCAAGCGCAGGGGGACGGCGGCGGAGAACGAGGACGAGCTGGTAGGCGCGCAGAACGATACCGGCTCGCCGTTCGCCTTCGCGGCGCCGGTGCAGATCTCCGGCGCGGTGCTGTTGCAGCAGCAGCTTCCGCCCTCCATGCCGCCGGTCCAGGTGTATGTGGGCGTGAAGGGCGCGCCGGTGGATCCCGATACCGCGATCGCCAGCGACAAGCCCAAGAAGAAGCCGGACCCCAAGCCGAGCGCGGTCGCCGCCGCGGCCTCCGATCCCGGCGTGAAGGAGGCGGCCAAGCCGGCCGCCAGCAAGAAGCAGGTGGCTCCCGCCGCACCGGTGACCGCCGCGGCCACGCCGACCACCAAGCCGAAGCCCAAGCCCAAGCCGCCGGAAAGCGGCGCCGCGCCGCTGCCGCCGTCCAAGCCCCAGGGCTGAGCCGCGACCGGCGCCGCGGCGCCGGACCGGCCCGCCCGGCGCGCGGCATCCCGTCGCCCCGCGCGCACGCGGGCCAATCATGCTAGATCGGGCCATGCCCGATCCCAGCGCCCCCGATCCCAGCGCGTCCAACCTCCAGCCGCCCCTGCGCAGGCCGCCGCCGCCTTTGCCCGTAACCGTGCTCACGGGCTTTCTCGGCGCCGGCAAGACCACGTTGCTCAACCGCCTGCTCGCCGACCCCGCGCTCGCCGACACGGCGGTGCTCATCAACGAGTTCGGCGAGATCGGCCTCGACCACCTGTTCGTGCGCGAGGTGAAGGAGGGGGTGGTGCTGCTCGCCTCCGGCTGCCTGTGCTGTACCGTCCGCGGCGACCTCGTCGCGGCCTTGGAGGACCTGTTGCGCGGGCGTGACAACGACCGCCTGCCGCCGTTCTCCCGCGTCATCGTCGAGACCACCGGCCTCGCCGATCCCGCCCCGATCCTGCAGACCCTCATGGGCCACCCTTATCTCGCGATGCGCTACCGGCTCGACGGCGTGGTGTGCGTGGTGGACGCGGTGAACGGGATGGCCACCCTCGACGCCCACGAGGAGGCGGTGAAGCAGGTGGCGGTGGCCGACCGGATCGTGCTCGCCAAGGCCGACCTCCTCGAAGGCCCGCGCGGACAGGCCGCGCGCGCCGCGCTGGTGGCGCGCCTGAATCGGCTCGCGCCCGCGGCCCCCGTGCTCGACGCGGCGGCGGGGGAGGCGGACGCGGCGCGGCTGCTGGAGGCGGGGCTCTATGATCCCTCCGGCAAGATCCCGGACGTCGCCCGCTGGCTCGCCGAGGAGGCGGTGGCCGCGCGCGAAGACGGGGGCCACCCGCACGACCCGAACCGCCACGACGCGCGCATCCGCGCCTTCACCCTCGCCACCGACGCGGCCATCCCGCTCGCCACGCTCGATCTGTTCCTCGAGCTGCTGCGCGCCACCCATGGCGCCAAGCTCCTGCGCATGAAGGCGATCGTGAAGGTGAAGGAGCATCCCGAAATGCCGCTGGTTCTGCACGGCGTGCAGCACCTCATGCACCCGCCGGTGCGCCTTCCCGCCTGGCCGGACGAGGACCATCGCACGCGCCTGGTGATGATCGTGCGCGACCTCGACCCCAAGGTGATCGAGCGCCTGTTCCACGCTTTCCTGGGCGTGCCCGAGGTCGACGCGCCGGACGCCGCCGCGCTCGCCGACAATCCGCTCGCGCCGCCGGGATTGAAGCCATGAAGGATAATGCCATGGGGGACGCAGACGCCCACGACCCGGCCGCGCGCCCTGCGGCCGAGACCGCCGCCGACGTGCTCGGCTTCTGGCTGGCGGCGGGGCCGGACAAATGGTTCGCCGCCGATCCCGGCTTCGACGCCGAGGTGGGTGTGCACCTGCTGCCGCTGCACGAGGCGGCCGCGGCGGACCGGCTCTCCGGCTGGGCAGGCACCGCCGAGGGCGCGCTCGCCCTCGTATTGCTGCTCGACCAGGTGCCGCGCAACGCCTTCCGCGGCACCCGCCGCGCCTTCGCCAGCGATCCCTCGGCGCTCGCGGTGGCCGAGGCGGCGCTGGCGCGCGGCGACGACGATCCCGCCCGCCTCGGGCGCTTTGCCGATCTGGCGCGCTTTTTCTATCTGCCGCTGATGCACGCCGAGGACCCCGGGCGGCAGGCGCGCTGCGCCGACCTCTACCGCCGCATCGGCGACGCGGACGGGCTGAAATACGCCTTGATGCACCAGGAGATCATCGACCGGTTCGGCCGCTTCCCCCATCGCAATCCGGTCCTCGGGCGCGTCATGCGGCCGGAGGAGCAGGCGTTCCTGGACGCCGGCGGCTTCAAGGGGTGAGGCGGGCGAGGACGCCGTCGGCCGCCGCCCGGCCGGTGGAGAAGCAGGCCTGCAGCAGGTAGCCGCCGGTCGGCGCCTCCCAGTCGATCATCTCGCCGCACACGAAGGTGTCCGGGCGGCCGCGCAGGGAATAGTCGCGCGCGACCTCGGACCAGGCGACGCCGCCGGCGGTGGAGATGGCGCGCTCGAGCCCGGACGTGCCGGTGACGGTGACCGGCAGCGCCTTCACCAGCCGCGCGAGATCCTGCGCGCCGCGCGGGCCGTCCGGCCCGAGCGCCTCGCGCACCAGGCCGGCGGCCGGCGGGGCAAGGCCCGCCGCCTTGCGCATGAGGTTTGAGAACGAGAGCTTGCGCGGCGCCGCGGCGAAGCGCGCGGCGAGCAGTTCGGCCTCCACGTCCGGGCGCAAGTCGACGAGGAGCTCGGCCGGCCCCGCCTGCGTCGCGCGGCGCAGGCGCCGGGACAAAGCGTAGACGGCGCCGCCTTCGAGGCCCTCCTCGGTCACGGTCGCCTCGCCGCGCACCTTGACGCCGTCGATGGCGAGGGCGATGCGCTTCAGCGGCGCGCCGGCGAAGTGGGCGCGGTAGGGCTCGGACCAGGACACCCGGATGCCCATGTTGGCGGGCGCGAATTCGGTGACGCGCACGCCTTTTTCGGCGAGCAGCCTTTGCCACGCGCCGTCCGAGCCGAGGCGCGGCCAGGAGGCGCCGCCGAGCGCCAGGACGGTGGCCGCCGGCGCCACCGTGACCGGGCCGCCGGGGGTCTCGAACAACAGCCGCCCGTCCGCGTCCCAGCCGCGCCAGGCGTGGCGCGCGTGGAATTCGACCCCCGATGCCGCAAGCCGGCCGAGCCATGCGCGCAGCAAAGGCGAGGCCTTGAAGCTCTTGGGGAAAACCCGCCCGCTGGTGCCGATGAAGGTCTCTTCGCCGAGCCCCTGCGCCCAGTCCATGAGTGCGCTCGGCGGAAAGGCGGCGAGCGCCGGCTCGAGGTGGCCGCTGGCGTCGCCATAGCGCCCGAGGAAGCGCTCGAACGGCTCCGAATGGGTGAGGTTCAGCCCGCCGCGCCCGGCCATCAGGAACTTGCGCGCGAGCGAGGGCATGCGGTCGTAGACCGCCACCTTGAGGCCGGCTGCGGCGAGGCGCTCGGCCGCCGCCAGGCCCGCCGGGCCGGCGCCGACGACGCAGACGAGCGGCGCGTCCTGCTGAGAGACCATGCGCGCCATTTAAGCGTGGCCACGGCAATTGGGAAGGGTGGAGTGGCGACTCACCTCGGCTATGCTGCCGAAGCCGCGCGCCGGCGCCCAGGCCCGCGCCCGATTGCCAAAGCCCGATGCACTCCCGCCGCCAGATCGCCGCCCTTCTCCTCGCCGGCCTGCCGGTGTCCGCCGTGCGCGCCGCGCCCGCGCTGCTGGAGACGGGCTGGCAGAAGGACGGGCTCTCGGGCAGCCTTCTGGCGCCGCGCCGTGCGCGCCGCGCGCTCGGCGTGCTGATGGTCGCCGGCTCCGGGCCCACCGACCGGGACGGCAACGGCCCCGGCCTCGCCACCGATCTCTACCGCAGCATCGCCACCGGGCTCGCCACGGCGGGCCATGTGGTGCTGTGCCACGACAAGCGCGGGGTGGGGGCGAGCCGCGCCCTGGCCGGCCGTGAGGCGGACATCACCTTCGCGCTGCTGGAGGCGGACGCGCGCGCCGCCCTGCGGGCGCTGGCGACGCGGCCGGACGTGCGCGGCGTGGTGCCGCTGGGCCACAGCGAGGGCGCCATGATCGCCGCCCGCCTTGCGCGCACCGAACGGGTGGCCGGCCTGGTCCTCATGGCGCCGCCCGGCCGCCCGCTCGGCACCGTGCTCCTCGATCAACTCGCGGCCTCCGGCCTGCCGCCCGCGCTCTTGGAGGAGAGCCGACACATCCTCGCCATGCTGGCGCGCGGCGACATGGTGGCGGGAGTGTCGCCGGCTTTGGCGCCGCTGTTCCGGCCCTCGGTGCAGCCCTATCTGGTCTCGGTCCTGGGGGTGGACCCGGCCGGCGACCTCGCGGCTGTGCCCGTTCCGACCCTGATCATCGCCGCCGGACGCGACCTCCAGGCGGGCGCGAGCGACATCGCCGCCCTGACCATCGCCCGGCCCGCCGCGCGACTGGTGCGCTCGAGGCTGCGAACCACGTGTCCAAGTCCGTGCCCGCGGGTCGGGCGGGCAACGCCGCCGCCTATGCCGATCCGGCTCTGCCGCTCGACCCCGGCGTGCTGCCGGCGCTGGACGGGTTCCTGGCCGGCCTGCCCTAGCGGCCGGCTGGCGCCGCGGGTTGCGCATTGACGCCGGCGCCCGGCCCCCCTATAAGCGCCCCCGAACTCAGGCGGCTCCGGCGGCCGGAGCCCAGCCCTCATTCCTCGAACCGATCTCGCCTGTCGAGCCGATCGAGCGGGCATCGGCGCAAGGCGCCGTGGCAGCGCCGCTGCTGGGGTCCGTGCCACCGCGGCGGCCACAGGAACTCCGGAGACAGACCCGTGAAGCGCACCTATCAACCCAGCAAGCTCGTGCGCAAGCGCCGCCACGGCTTCCGTGCGCGCATGGCGACCCGCAACGGCCGCAAGATCGTCGCCTCCCGCCGCGCCCACGGCCGCAAGCGCCTGTCCGCCTGACAGGTGGAGATCGCGGAGCTGCCCGTCGTGGATCGCCTCCGCAAGCGCCGCGACTTCCTCGCCGCCGCCAAGGCCGGCCGCGCCGGCGTGCCCGCCTTCCTGCTGCAGGGACGCGACCGGGGTGATGCGGGCGAGGTTCGCGTCGGCTTCACCGTAACCAAGAAGACCGGGGGCGCCGTGGTGCGCAACCGCATCCGCCGACGCCTGCGCGAGGTGGCGCGCCGCGTGCTGCCGGAGCGCGGCCGGCCGGGCTTCGATTATGTGCTGGTGGCGCGCGTCGAGGCCCTGCGCGCCCCGTTCTGCGACCTCGTCGGCGATCTCGAGCGCGCCGTCAACCGGGTGAATGCCCCCGGCAAGCCCAAATCCCGCCCCAAGCAGTCGGCGATCCCCGCGATCGACGCCCCCGCCGCCGGAGGCCACCCATGAGCGACAACCGCAACATGTTCATCGCCATCGCTCTGTCGATGGCGATCCTGCTCGGCTGGCAATATTTCTTCGGCATGCCCCAGGCGGAGCGCCAGCGCCAGGCCGCGGAGCAGCAGCAGCAGGCGGCCCAGCAGGCGCCCGGCTCCGCGACCCCGGCGCCCGGAACCGCGACCCCCGGCGCGGTGCCCCAGGCGGGCGGCGCCCCGGCCGCCCAGGTGCCGCTCACCCGCGAGCAGGCGCTCGCCGCGAGCCCGCGTGTCGCCATCGCCACCCGAAGCCTGAAGGGCTCGATCTCGCTGCGCGGCGGCCGCGTCGACGACCTGCAGCTCACGGAGTACCACGAGACCGTCGACCCCAAGAGCCCGAACATCGTCCTGCTCTCGCCTTCGGGCGCGCCGCATCCCTTCTATGCGGAGTTCGGCTGGACCTCCGCTTCCGGCGCCAGCCTCGCGATGCCCGGCCCCGACACGGTGTGGACCGCCGCCGGCACTGCGCTCACCGAGAAGACGCCGCTCGTCCTCACCTACGACAACGGCCAGGGCCTGGTGTTCCGCCGCACCTTCGAGGTGGATGACCACTACATGTTCGCGGTCAAGGACGAGGTGGAGAACAAGACCGGCACGGCCGTGACGCTCTACCCCTACGCGCTGGTCTCGCGCCACGGCCGGCCGAAGATCGAGGGCTTCTACATCCTCCATGAGGGCCTGATCGGCGTGCTGGGCGAGAGCGGCCTGCACGAGATCACCTACTCCAGCATGGAGAAGGACAAGCAGGTCACCGCCGCCGCCACCGGCGGCTGGCTCGGCATCACCGACAAATACTGGGCCGCCACCGTCATCCCGGACCAGAACGTGAAGGTGGAGGCCAAGTTCTCCGCCGGCGCCTTCGGCAACACGCCGACCTTCCAGGCCGACTATCTCGCCGCGCCTCTGACCGCCGAGCCCGGCGGCACCGTCGCCTCAAAGGGCCAGCTGTTCGCCGGCGCCAAGGTGGTGCAGCTGGTGGACGGCTATGCCGAGACCTACAAGATCGACCGCTTCGACCGCCTCATCGACTGGGGCTGGTTCTACTTCATCACCAAGCCGCTGTTCCTCGTCATCGACTGGATCTACCGCCTGGTGGGCAATTTCGGCCTGGCGATCCTGGCCGTGACCGTGCTGCTGAAGCTGGTCTTCTTCCCGCTCGCCAACAAGTCCTACGCCTCGATGGCGAAGATGAAGGCGGTGCAGCCGGAGATGACCGCCATCCGCGACCGCTACGCCGACGACAAGGCGAAGCAGCAGCAGGCGCTGATGGAGCTGTACAAGAAGGAGAAGATCAATCCGGTGGCGGGCTGCCTGCCCATCCTGGTGCAGATCCCGGTCTTCTTCGCGCTCTACAAGGTCCTGTTCGTGACCATCGAGATGCGGCACGCGCCGTTCTTCGGCTGGATCCGCGACCTCTCGGCGCCCGACCCGACCACCCTGTTCAACCTGTTCGGCCTCATCCCGTGGGATCCCTCGTCGGTGCCGGTGATCGGCTCCTATTTGATGCTGGGCGCCTGGCCCATCGTCATGGGCATCACCATGTGGGTGCAGATGAAGCTGAACCCGGCCCCGCCGGACCCGACCCAGCAGATGATCTTCAACTGGATGCCGCTGATCTTCACCTTCATGCTGGCGCACTTCGCGGCGGGTCTCGTCATCTACTGGGCGTGGAACAACACCCTTTCGGTGGCGCAGCAGGCGGTGATCATGAAGCGCCATGGCGTGAAGATCGAACTGTGGGACAACATCCGCGGGATGTTCTCGAAAAAGGCGTCGGCCAAGAGCTGACCGGGCGGTCAAAGGCCGACCGGCTGCGGCCGGGGACCGCTCCCGGCGTTCCGGGGTGTCCCCCCTCCTCCCCCGCCGGCTGGTCGGCGGGACGCCCGTCCGGGCGGCGGAAGGCAAGGACCCCATGTCGGCAGGCGCGCGCATCCTTTCCTCGCTCAAGGCCTCCATCGGCGACATCGTGTTCGGGATGGAGGACGGCACCGTCTCCATCTTCGGCCTCGTTTTCGGCGTCGCGATCAGCACCGACGATCCCCGCACGGTTCTGATCGCCGGCGCCACGGGGGCGGCGGCCGCGGCCGTCTCCATGATGGCGGGCAGCTATCTCGATGCGGAATCGGTGCGCGACGCGCGCGCGCTCCGGCGTCGGGCCGCGGTCGATCCCGCCGCGGCGAAGATCGAGGCCGCGGCCGTCACCGGCGCGCTCGCCCGCGGTGGCATGGCGCCGGAGGACGTGGCGGCGGTGGCCGGCGCGCTCGCCCGCGCGCCGCGGGCCGCTTTCGGCCTGCGCACCGAACTCGCCGACACGGAGGACGGGGCGAGCCCCGCCTCGCACGCATTCTGGATGTTCGTGTCCGATCTGTTCGCGGGCTTCACGCCGGTGCTGCCGTTCGCCTTCCTGCCCATGGAAAGCGCGCGCATCGTCTCGCTGGTGCTCACCACGGCGCTGCTGCTGGCGCTCGGCATCGGCCGCGGCCTGGTGGCGAAGCGGCCGGTGGTGCGCGCGGCGGCGGAGACGCTGGCGATAGCCGCCTCGGCCGCGCTGGCCGGCATCGCCATGGGCCATCTGCTGTCCTGAACGGCCCCCGCCTCTGCACCCGCCCTGCCCAAAAGCGCGATCTGCGCTTTAGCGCACGGCGGCCGAAACGAGCCGCATGACGATCATCGTCAGCTCCCCCTGCCGGCGGACGCCGAGCTTGGCGAACACAGCCCGCAGCTGGGTCCGCGCTGTCTCGTAGGCGATGCCGCTGGCATCGGCCACCTGCTTCAAGGAGCCGCCCTGGCCGACCGCCTCGGCGAGCCGCGCTTCCGCAGGGGTGAGGCCCATCGCCTGGAGGTGGTGCGCGACGGTGCGGGGCACCGTGTCCAGCGAGCGGATCAGCAGCATCGCGCCGCCGGCGCCAAAGGTCATGATCTCCAGCGGCTCGAGCTTCGGCCGGATCGGCACGACCTCCACATAGAGCCAGCCCCCCGCGCCGCTGCGGCGCACCAGCACGCCCTTCGCGGCCGGCATGCCGGCGCCCGGCAGGGCCGCCGCGACGGCGGCCTGGAGGCGCTCATTGTCGTCCCGCGCCGCGGCTCTGAGCCGCCGGCCAGCGAGCGCGAGGCCGTCCCCCAGCAGGGACTCGGCGACGGCGTTGACGTGACGCACGTCGCCGGATGCGGAGAGCATCACCACGCCCCAGGCGAGGCGCTCCACGGCCTCGGCGAGATCGCCGGCCATGCGGCGGGCCTCCACCAGCGCGGTGGAAATGGCGAGGGCCCGCCCGATATGCGGCGCGAGCTTCGCGAGGGTGCCGACGTCCCCGTCCTGAAACAGCTCCCGCTTGATGCTGCGCTGGGCACCGATGGACAGGAGCCGACCGTTGCCCACGGAAACGACGGCCGCCATGGTCTGGCGGATGCCGTGCCGGCGCAGGAAGTCCTGGTAGAAGGGATCGAGCCGGATCTCCTCTTCACTGATCACCAAACGGTCGGTGCCGACGAGCCCTGGCCTCAGCCCCCGCTGGAACACCCGCATGGTCGCGGTGTAATGGCGCCACCAAGTCTGCTGGTATTCCGCATTGGCCTCGGCAAGGGACTCGGAGGCGAACGCGCGCATGGTCCGGTCAATGCCGAGCGGAACCATGGTCGCGCCGATGGCGCCCAGGGCGCCCGACAGGGCATCGAGCGCCTTCTGCCAGCGCTCGGGCTCAAGCGCCGCGGCGTAGAAGCTGTCCACAACGGAGAGCAGGTCGGACCCGGCCACGTGTCTCTCCGCGCGGTGCATCGGAGAGGTTACTTAACGCTAGGCCATGGAGCGACGCAACCTTCCCCGCGGAAATGCGCCGCAATCAGGCGCCGACCGCCTCCGCGCTCGGCGACTCGGTCTGGCGCACCTTTTCCATCACCGCCTTCTGCACCTTCTCGAAGGCGCGCACCTCGATCTGGCGCACGCGCTCGCGCGAGACCCCGAACTCGGACGCGAGATCCTCCAGCGTCATGGGGTCCTCGGACAGGCGGCGGGCCTCGAAGATGCGCCGCTCGCGGTCGTTGAGCACCGACAGGGCGCCGGTCAGAGCGGCGCGGCGATTGTCGAGCTCCTCGCTCGCCGCCAGCTGCTCCTCCTGGTCGAGCCGCTCGTCCACCAGCCAGTCCTGCCACTCGCCGCCCTCGCTGTCCTCGCGGATCGGGGCGTTGAGGGAGGCGTCGCCCGAGAGGCGGCGGTTCATGTCCACCACGTCCTGCTCGGTGACGCCGAGCTTGGTGGCGATCTGCTTCACCTGGTCGGGGCGCAGGTCGCCCTCCTCCAGCGCGGAGATCTGGCTCTTGGCCTTGCGCAGGTTGAAGAACAGCTTCTTCTGCGCCGCCGTCGTGCCCATCTTCACGAGGCTCCAGGAGCGCAGGATGTATTCCTGGATCGAGGCGCGAATCCACCACATGGCATAAGTGGCGAGGCGAAAGCCCTTCTCGGGCTCGAAGCGCTTGACCGCCTGCATGAGGCCCACATTGCCCTCGGAGATGACTTCCGAAATCGGCAGGCCGTAGCCGCGATAGCCCATGGCGATCTTCGCCACCAGGCGCAGATGGCTGGTCACCAGCTTGTGAGCGGCTTCGCGGTCGCCATGCTCGCGCCAGCTCTTGGCGAGCATATATTCCTCCTGCGGCTCCAGCATGGGGAACCGGCGGATCTCCTCGAGATACCGGGTCAGCCCGCCCTCGGCCGAGGGGATGGGAACGTTCTTGACCTGGGCCATGAGAGGCCTCCTTGCGCTGCGGTCCCCGTCAGGGCGGCCGCGTTCGCGGCCGCTTGGCGCCCGCCGCGTACTCCGATCATATAGATACGATCGGGGCGGGAATAGGTTTCCGCGCTCACGTCGACGAGAGTGCTTGCCTGAGCCCCGCGAGGTCTTTCGGAAGGGCACTGCCGAACGAGAGCGCCTGCCCCGTCACCGGATGGGCGAAGCCGAGCCGCTCGGCATGAAGCGCCTGCCGGCCGAGCCCGCCGAGCGTCTCCCGCGCCGCCTCGGGCAACCGCGCCGCCTTGGTGCGGAAGCCCTGGCCGTAGAGTTCGTCGCCCAAAAGCGGATGTCCCAGATGCGCCATGTGCACGCGGATCTGGTGCGTGCGCCCGGTCTCCAGCCGGCAGCGCACGAGGCTCGCCACCGGCGTGCCGTCGGTGCCGGCATAGCTCTCCACCAGCTCCCAGTGCGTCACCGCGTGCCGCCCGCTCTGCCGCACCGCCATCTTCTGGCGGTGCGCGGGATGGCGGTCGATGGGCGCATCCACGGTGCCGCGCGCCTCGGGGACGCCCCAGACGAAGGCGAGATAGGCCCGCTCCAGCGGTCCGGTCCGACCGTGGTCCGCGAACTGGGCGGCGAGGCCCTTATGGGCGGCGTCCGACTTCGCCACCACGAGAAGCCCGGAGGTATCCTTGTCGATCCGGTGGACGATGCCGGGCCGCTTGACGCCGCCGATGCCGGACAGGCTGTCGCCGCAATGATGCAGCAGCGCATTCACCAGCGTGCCGCCGGAATGGCCAGGGGCCGGGTGCACCACGAGGCCGGCCGGCTTGTCGATGACGATGAGGTGCGCATCCTCGAAGGCGATGGCGAGCGGCAGGTCCTCGGGCAGCGGCGCGGCGGCCTCCGGCGCCGGAACGAGCACCGTGAACGCCTCGCCGGCATTGACCCTTTGGGCCGCGTCGCCTACCACTCGCCCCGCGAGCGTCACATGCCCCTCGGTGATGAGGCGCTTGATGCGGGTGCGGCTCAGCTCGGCGAGATGCCGCGCCAGCACGCGGTCGAGCCGCTCGCCGTGGTCCTGCGACGTGGCGATGACGGGGTGCTCGGCGCCCGCTGCGAAGGTCGGGTCGTCGGCGGAGAAATCGTCGTCCAGCTCGGCATCCACCTTGTGTCCCGTCTCCATCACACGTCAGGCCCGCTCATGTTCCACCGCCCGCCCCCCATCGAGAGCCCCGACGCGGCGCTGACCCCGGAGCAGGAGCGCGTGCTCGCGAAGTTCCGCCGATTCTCCACCATGTCCATGCTCGTCATGGTGCTCGGCGTCGCCAGCGTGATGGGCGTCATCGGCTACCGGATGATCCGCGCCAAGCCGCTGGCCGAGGGCGCGCAGACCGCGCTGCTGCCCAAAGGGGCGAAGATCGTCGCCACCGCCGTGGCCGGCGACGTGGTGGTGGTGACCCTTGATATAGCGGGTGCGGTGGAGATTCGCACCTATGACGCGCGCACCCTCGCGCCCGCCGGCACGCTGCGCTTCGCCGAGCAGCCCTGAGCGGAGACCGGGAATGGTCCTCCGGTCAAGCCGGAGTACCATGGTGTGACTGAAGCCGCGCGGAAGGCGGGCGCGGCCAAGCCGGAGCTTGAGCCCGGCCTCAGCCTTTCGCGCCGGCCTCGATCACGTCCTCGAGCGTGCGCAGGCCGGTGCGCGGCGCGTTCACCAGCACCGCCATGTTGCCGGGGGCGTGCTGGTTCTTCCACATCTTGGTGTGGGCCTCCGGGATGCGCTCCCAGGGGAACACCTCGGACATGCAAGGGTCGACGCGCCGGTCGATGATGAACTGGTTGGCGGCCGAGGCCTGCTTCAGGTGCGCGAAGTGCGAGCCCTGGATGCGCTTCTGCCGCATCCAGACGTAGCGGGCGTCGAAGGTGATGTTGAAGCCGGTGGTGCCGGCGCAGAACACGATCATGCCGCCGCGCTTGCCCACCAGGGTCGAGACCGGGAAGGTCTGCTCGCCGGGATGCTCGAACACGATGTCCACGTCGCGCTTGCCCGTGATGTCCCAGATCGCCTTGCCGAACTTGCGCGCTTCCTTGGTCCACTCGGCATATTCCGGCGAGTTGACCTTGGGCAGCTGGCCCCAGCACTTGAAGTCCTTGCGGTTGATCACGCCCTTGGCGCCGAGGCCGAGCACGTAGTCGCGCTTGGTCTCGTCCGAGATGACGCCGATCACGTGCGCGCCGGAGGCGGCCGCGAGCTGCACGCCGAACACGCCGAGCCCGCCCGAGGCGCCCCACACCAGCACGTGGTCACCGGGCTTCACGGTGTGCGGCGGGTGGCCGAACAGCATGCGGTAGGCGGTGGCCATGGTGAGCGTGTAGCAGGCGCTCTCCTCCCAGGTCAGATGCATGGGGCGCGGCATCAGCTGGCGCGCCTGCACCCGGCAGAACTGGGCGAAGGAGCCGTCCGGCGTCTCGTAGCCCCAGATGCGCTGGGAGGGCGAGAACATCGGGTCGCCGCCGTTGCACTCCTCGTCGTCCCCGTCGTCCTGGTTGCAGTGGACCACCACCTCGTCGCCGACCTTCCAACGCTTCACCTTCGAGCCCACGGCCCAGACGATGCCCGAGGCATCCGATCCGGCCACATGGAACGGGGCCTTGTGGACGTCGAACGGCGAGATCGGCTGGCCGAGCCCGGCCCAGATGCCGTTATAATTGACGCCCGCCGCCATCACGAGGACGAGCACGTCGTTCTCGCCCAGCTCCCAGGTGGGAACCACTTCGAGCTGGAACGAGTCTTCCGGGGGGCCGTGCCGCTCGCGGCGGATGGCCCAGGCATACATTTTGGACGGCACATGGCCGAGCGGGGGGATCTCGCCCAGCTCGTAGAGATCCTTCACCGCCCCCTCGCTGGCTTCGGCGGTTGCAATCTGGCCCATGGCGTCGCGTCCTCTTCGCTGGCGGACCGTTCGGTCACGTTTGGTGTCATATCGCAGTGCAGCGTAGCAGAGAATAATTCCAGGTGGATAGTCCACTTTCCGCGATCTGCGGGGTATTCGCGCTGCCGCGATGAACCACAAGGCCGCGCTCGCGTTTCCGTTTCCGTGCGCCCGCCGGGGAGCTAAGGTGAGGCGGCCACGGGGCCGCTCGGCGCCCGGCTCGGCGTGCGGGATAGGGAGATGGACATGGGCATTTTGTGGATGATCATCATCGGCGCCATCGCGGGCTTCCTCGCGGGGCAGCTGTTCCGGGGGTACGGCTTCGGGCTGGTGGGCAACATCGCCGTCGGCATTGTCGGCGCGCTCATCGGCGGGTTCCTGTTCGGCAACGTGTTCCTGGTGGGCGGCCTCCTCGGCCAGATCATCTCCGCCACCATCGGCGCGGTGATCCTGCTGTTCGTGATCTCGCTGGTGAAGCGGTAGGGAAAGCGGCGCCCGGACCGCACCGCGCTCCGAGCGGGCTCGCGCGGCCTGGCTTTCCGAGGGCGGTCCGCACGGTGGTCCTTCCCGATGGAAGCGTGCCACGCTTCCATCGGGCTGGCGCCTCGTGTCGCAGCGGGCTCGTGCCGGCGCCGGCACGCGCGGGCGGCGGGCGAGGGGCGCGCCGGACACCGGCAAAATTTCTCATCGACGTCGCGCGCATTGCGACGCACAATTCGCGCCAGAATGGTGAACAATGGGGAACGAGGATGGCGGGCCGCGATAAACCTTGGCTCTTCCGCACCTATGCCGGGCACTCGACGGCGGCGGAGTCCAACAAGCTCTATCGCTCGAACCTCGCCAAGGGCCAGACCGGCCTCTCGGTCGCCTTCGACCTGCCCACCCAGACCGGCTACGACAGCGACCATCCTTTGGCCCGGGGCGAAGTGGGCAAGGTGGGCGTGCCGATCTCCCATCTCGGCGACATGCGGACCCTGTTCGACGGCATCCCGCTCGCCGACATGAACACGTCGATGACCATCAATGCCTGCGCCGGCTGGCTGCTGGCGCTCTACATCGCGGTGGCGGACGAGCAGGGCGCGGACCGCGCCCGGCTCCAGGGCACGACCCAGAACGACATCATCAAGGAATATCTCTCGCGCGGCACTTACGTGTTCCCGCCGGCGCCCTCCATGCGGCTCACCAAGGACACCATCATCTTCACCACCGAGCATTTGCCCCGATGGAACCCGATGAACGTGTGCTCCTACCATCTGCAGGAGGCCGGAGCGACGCCGGTGCAGGAGCTCGCCTTCGCGCTCGCCAACGCGGTCGCCATCCTCGACACGGTGAAGGCGTCGGGCGAGGCGGAGGGCGCGGTGTTCGGCGAGGTGGTGGGCCGCATCTCCTTCTTCGTGAACGCCGGCATGCGGTTCATCACCGAGATGTGCAAGATGCGCGCGTTCGTCGACCTGTGGGACGAGATCTGCGTCAACCGCTATGGCGTCACCGACCCCAAGCAGAAGCTGTTCCGCTACGGCGTCCAGGTGAACTCCCTCGGCCTCACCGAGCAGCAGCCGGAGAACAACGTCTACCGCATCCTTCTAGAGATGCTGGCGGTCACCCTCTCCAAGAAGGCGCGCGCCCGCGCCGTGCAGCTGCCGGCCTGGAACGAGGCCTTGGGCCTGCCGCGCTCGTTCGACCAGCAATGGTCGCTGCGCATGCAGCAGGTGGTGGCCTACGAGACCGACCTGCTGGAATACGGCGACATCTTCGACGGCTCCACCGAGATCGCGAAGAAGGTGGAGGAGCTGAAGGAGGAGGCGCGGGCCGAGCTGGCGCGCATCGACGCCATGGGCGGCGCGGTGGCGGCGATCGAGAATTCCTACATGAAGCAGGCCCTGGTGGAGAGCAACACCCGCCGCCTGGAAGCCATCGAGCGCGGCGAGCAGGTGGTGGTGGGCGTCAACCGCTGGACCGAGACCGAACCCTCCCCGCTCACCACGGGCGAAGGCGCCATCCTCACCGTGCCGGAGGGCGTCGAGGCCGAGCAGGTGGCGCGGTTGAAGGCCTGGCGCGAGGCGCGCGACGCCAAGACGGTGGCTGCCGCTCTCGCCGCGCTCAAGAGCGCGGCGCAGGAGGGGCGCAACATCATGGAGCCGTCCATCCAGTGCGCCAAAGCGGGCGTCACCACCGGCGAGTGGGGCACGTGCCTGCGCGAGGTGTTCGGCGAGTACCGCGCGCCCACCGGCGTCGGCCGCGCCGCGCGCGCGGACACCCAGGGGCTCGACGAGGTGCGCCGGAACGTGGACGCGGTCTCCGCCCGGCTCGGCCGCCGCATCAAGTTCCTGGTGGGCAAGCCGGGGCTCGACGGCCATTCCAACGGCGCCGAGCAGATCGCGGTGCGGGCGCGCGATTGCGGCATGGAGGTGGTCTATGAGGGCATCCGCCTGACCCCCGCCGAGATCGTCAACGCGGCGCTGGAAGAGAGCGTCCACGTCATCGGCCTGTCCATCCTCTCCGGCTCCCACGTGCCGCTGGTGCGCGACGTGATGGAGCGCCTGCGCGCCGAGGGCCTGTCCGACGTGCCGGTGGTGGTGGGCGGCATCATCCCGCCGGAGGACGAGACCCAGCTCAAGGGCTTCGGGGTGGCGGCGGTCTACACGCCGAAGAATTTCGAGCTGAACCGCATCATGGCGGACATCGTCTCGATCGTTGACCGCGAGGCGCAGAAGGCGGCCTGACCGCCCCTATCGCGGCACAGCATGGCGCGGCCCCGGCTGACCGGGGGTCTCGAACCTGCAAGAAGGCGCCCGCCGGGCCGCCCGCGGGGCTCCGATAGCTTCGAGCGGCCTGGCGAGCCGGCACGATCGTGTCGTATCGCCATGGCCCGGGGCCAACGGCGGCGATCCAGTTCCGGATCAACGTACGTTTGGCGAAAACATCTGGCGGAAAAGCGGGATCAGGAGATCCGCGCCGTGCTCGCTCAGATGGTCATCGTCGACATAGATCGGAACGCCATCGACATCGCCGCGACAGGTTCCTTGCCGGCAGATCAGCGGGGCGGGATCGAGGATTTTCACCCCGCAGCGGGCCGCAGCGAGATCAAGAGTCTCTAGAATATAGGTATTTCGCGCCAGATAGGCGTCGAACGGCACCGATACGCTCTCCTGCCGCCCCAGCATGAGCGAGCGGGACATAACGACCGGAACGTTCAGTCCCATTTCCGGGATGGGCCGCAGGATATAGACTGGTCTGTGCTGAGCGAACCGGCAGGCCGTCGCAATGACGCCGTCCCGCATCTCTCGGTAGAGCGCCTCATCGCGGACGCTGTGCGGCTTGGTCAGATATTTGGACGGCTTCTTCAATTCCCCGGCGAGGTCGGCCTCGTTGGGGCCTTGGAATAGTGTCGCATAGCGGTTCACCATCAGCATTGGAATGTCGGGCGCCAACTCGTCGCTGCGCCGCAGTGCAGCCTCGACAAAATCAGCACACAGATTGCCTCGAAGGTTCGACACGCGAAGTCCGCGGACGGTCTGGCATCCAGGAGTCGTCCAATCAAGGACGGCAAGCGACCTGTCCGGCAAGCTCCGTTCAACCGAACGGACGACCGCACCGGCATGACTGTCGCCAAACACGATCACGCCGGGCGTGCCGCCACCGTATGCGCACTCCTTGGTCGGAAATGCGCCGAGGCACTCTCGGGCACGGGGATTCTTGTTTCCTGCTTCCCGCTCGATGGCATTGATCGCGCTGCTGACGCGTTCGGGGATGCCGGCGTATCGCGCAATCCAGACAGAGGGAAGCGCCACCAGCGCCACCGCCCCGGCGAGCGCCGCCGCATCGCCCCACTGCGGGAGCCGCGCCAGCCCGATCCGGGATGGCGTTTCGATGAAGCGGTAGGACAGCCAGCCACAGACGACGGTCAGGACGAGACCGACGGCGATCGGCCCCGCTTGACCCTCAAGTCTCAGGAACACGAGCGCGCTGGCGAACGGCCAGTGCCAGAGATAGAGGGAGTAGGACCAGTCGCCGAGACGTTGGGCCACCCATGGGCGCGTCCAGAGCGAGTCCTGTCGGGACGCGACCAGCACCAACATGGCTCCAACGACGGGAACAGCGGCACGCCAGCCGGGCCAGATGGTGGTCGAATCGAAGTAGAATATGGAGACTGCAATCAGAAGGAAGCCCAGCCCCTCGACGAGTCGCTTCTGCCCGGCGGAAAGTGCGAATGCGCCGCCGTGAATCGCCACCAGGCCGCCAGCCAGCAATTCCCATGCCCGGGCCGGCAGCAGGAAGAACGCCGCTCCCGATGCCCAGGGCGTGGTCAGGGCCGACAGGCCGAAGGAAACCAGCGCCCCGAGGCCTATGAGGATTGCCAGAAAGGCCCGGGTGGGACGAAGCTTCCAGCCAATCAGGAGCAGAATCGGCAGAACGATGTAAAACTGCCATTCGACCGACAGAGACCATGTGTGCAGAAGAAGCTTCTCGTGCGATGCCGTATCGAAATAGCCAGCCTGCATCCAATAAAGAAAATTAGAAACAAATCCAAGAGCAGCGATCGATTGCTGGCCAAGCCGCTTGTAGTCCGTAGGTGTGAGGAAAAACCAGCCGACAATCATGAGAAACAGGCAGAGTCCGGTCAGCGCCGGCACGATGCGGCGGCCGCGCGCCAGCCAGAAGCCGAGGACGGAAAATCGTGCCCCGGACCCCATCGCCTCCTTTTCAAGGCTACGAACAATGATCCCGGTCATCAGAAACCCGGAGATGACGAAGAAAATATCGACTCCGACAAAGCCCCCAGCAAAGCCAATAACGCCAAAATGAAATAGTATTACAGCGATAACTGCCCAAGCGCGCAGACCGTTAATGTCGACGCGGAAATCTTTGCTCTTGTCGACCAAGATTTTTCTCCAGAGACTGAAGTTCGGCCGGCATTCACTTCCAAAGGCAATCGCCGGTTTGCCCGGTGGCGACCGGACCACGATTTGCCCATTGCGTCGCGGCACAACAAAGGTGCTGGCAATCACGGTATGCCACCGCCTTGGTGCCGCTTCAGCAAATAGCATACTGCACTGCACCACAACACAACCTGACGTCGCTTGGTCCCGCCTGCGCTCGCCGACCCGCGCGCATCTGTCGGCGCCCGTGTCCGTGCCGCGCCGCCGCCGGGCAACGTGAGGGCGCGGCACCTCATCCCACCCTTGGGGAGCTTGCCGCCAGCTGCCATGTTCCGCCCTCGCGCACCGGCCGCCGCCCCTCCCGAGCTTCCTCCGGACCTCGCCGACGGTCGTGCGAAGCGATCGGCGCCAAGCGCGCCGATCTCGCCATGGACGCGCGGCGGCGCGAGGGGGCGCTGGACGCCGGAGCCGAGGGGTGGATATCGTCCGCCGCCGCGGCCCGGCCGGGTGTCTCAGCCGGGCTGCGGGAAAGACAAGCCAGGCCGGCGCCGGGCGCGCGCTGCCATGTTCTGATTGCATCCGTGCAATCGCATCGCCGGCGCTCATGCCCCATCTTGGGTGGGAGCGCCCGCCTTCCCCGCGGGCCAACGGAGATCACCATGCCTCAGGCCACCCCCGCCGCGCCGGATGCGCGCGCCCCCGCTTTGCTGCCCGACGGGCTCGCGCTCGGGACCGTGACGCTGCGCAGCCGCGATCCCGGCGCTTTGGTGCCGTTCTATCGCGCGGCGGTCGGCCTCGACCTCATGGCGCGGGAGCCGGCCCGCGCGGTGCTGGGCGCCGGCGGCCGTCCGCTGGTCGAGATCCTGCGCGACGCCGCGGCGCCGCTGCCGCCGGCCCGTGCGCCGGGCCTGTTCCATCTCGCCGTGCGGGTGCCCGACCGGCCGGCGCTCGGGGCGCGGCTTCTGGCCGCGCGCCGGCTCGGCTTGCGCGTCGGCGCCGCCGATCATCTGGTGAGCGAGGCGCTCTATCTCGACGATCCGGACGGCAACGGCGTCGAGATCTATCGCGACCGCCCGCGCGCGGCCTGGCCCGCTCTGGAGGACGGCGGCATCGACATGGCGACGCTGCCGCTCGATTTGCGTGCCCTCGCCGGCGCGGCCCCCGCCGAAGGCCCGGCGCCCGCCGGCACCGACATGGGCCATGTGCACCTCAAGGTCGGCGATCTCGACGCCGCCCGGCGCTTCTGGGTCGACCTCGTGGGCCTGCGCGTCATGGCGACCTATCCCGGCGCGCTGTTCGTGAGCGCGGGCGGCTACCACCATCACCTCGGCCTCAATGTCTGGCATTCCGCGGGCGCGCCGCCGGCACCGCAGGGCGCGACCGGGCTCGATCATTTCGCCGTGCACCTGCCGGCGGACGGCATCGCGGCACTGGCCGGGCGCCTCTCGGCTGCCGGCTGGCCCTTCGAGCGGCGCGACGGCGCTCTCGATACCGCCGACCCCGCGGGCAATCGGGTGATGTTCCGGCCCGAGGCGGCGGCCGCCTGAGCGGGCCGGCCACCGTGACGTTCGCAAACCAGGCAAAATCACATTAGGGTGTCACTCAATGGGGCGGTCCGCCGGACCGCCTGCGAAGAACAGAGGGCGCGCGCCCGGGCGCCCCGGAGGCAGCACCCATGATGTCCATCCCCTTCTTCGGGGTCTTCCTCGCGCTCGTCGCGACGCTGGCCGGCAGCAGGACGGCCGCGCTCGCGCTCTGGCTGGTGTCCATGGCGGCGATGCTCGTGCTGTTCAAGCTGCACGCCACCGATCCCCTCAACATCGCGCTGTGAGGGCCAGATGAGCCCGGATTTCTCCCGCACCCTCAACGCCCTCGGGCTCGCGGCGGTGAGCGTGGTGCTGGTCGCCGCGTTCGCCGACCAATTGCTGTTCGGCGACCTGCCCTGCCCGTTGTGCATCCTCCAGCGCGCCGGCTTCCTCGGCGTGGCCACCGGCCTCGCGCTCAACGTGAAGTTCGGCCCCCGGCCCTCCCATTATGCGGTGGTGCTGATCTCCGCGCTCGCCGGGGCGGCGGTCTCGCTGCGCCAGACGCTGCTGCACATCGTGCCCGGCGAGGGGGCCTATGGCGACGCCTTCTTCGGCCTGCATTTCTACGCCTGGGCGTTCGCCATATTCATGGTGTGCGTCGCCGGCACGGCGGCGATGCTGCTGTTCGACCGCCAGTTCGCGGACGGCCTGCGCGCCCCGGTGCGCACCGGTGCCCTCGGCGGCGTCATGATCGCGCTCGGCCTGCTGCTCGCCTTCGCCAACGGCGCCTCCACCGTGCTCGAATGCGGCGCCGGGCTGTGCCCGGACAACCCCACGCAGTACCAGCTGCTCCAGGACGGCGCCCTCGGCGATCTCTCGGCGCCGCTGCGCCGGCTGCTCGGCCAGTGATGCGCCGACATCAAGGTTGCTGATCCAGACCCCACGAGAATGCATTTCCGGACTGCGGCGAAAGCGGCTAGATGAGCCCTGGCCGGACCGGCGATCCGGCCGTCCGCCGTTCCGGGGGCGCAGGAGGCCCTGTGCGGCGCGCGGCGATCCGCCGGGCGGCGGTGGCGCTCCGCGGATCGCCCTCGTCCCCCCGATTGTCCTCTTCTCAAGGGTCCCCGTCGCGCCGCCGTCCCCATCGCAACGCCTTCGGAAGAGGTCATGTCCCCACCCAGATCGTCCAGCCCCTTCCGCGCTTTGTTCGGTGCCCCTTATCTGCTGCTCACGCTGGTGGCGCTGCTCTGGGCGGTCAACATGGTGCTCGGCCGCTACATCGCCGGCCACGTGCCGCCGCTGACGCTGGCCTTCGTGCGCTGGGTCGGGGCGGCGCTGATCCTGGCGCCGTTCGCCTTCGGCCAATTGATGCGCGATTTGCCGCTGGTGCGCCGGCACTGGCGGATGCTGGCGCTGCTCGCCGCCACCGGCATCTCCTGCTACAACTCGATGACCTATTACGGGTTGCAGTACACCGAGGCGGTGAACGGGCTCCTGGTCCAGTCGGTGACCCCTTTGGTGCTGGCGGCCTGGACCTTCCTGCTGTTCCGCGACCGCCTTTCCGCGGGCCAGACGGCCGGCATCTGCGTCTCGCTGGTGGGGGTGATGTTCATCATCAGCCGCGGCGACCTCGACGTCCTGCTGCACCTCAAGCCGAACGAGGGCGACCTCTGGCTCATCCTCGCCATCGTCATCTACGGCTTCTACGCGGCGATGCTGCGCGAGCGGCCGCCGCTCGGGCCGCTGTCGTTCCTGCTGGTGATCATGGCGCTCGGCGCGGTGATCCTCATCCCCACGGTGCTGTGGGAGATGTATCTCGGCAAGTATCTGAAGTTCGACTCGCTGACGCTCTCGGCCATGGCCTATGTGGCGGTGGGGCCCTCGCTCATCGCCTACATGTTCTTCAACCGGGCGGTGGAGCAGGTGGGCGCGAACCGGGCGGCGCCGTTCATCCACCTGCTGCCGGTGTTCGGCACGGCGCTCGCCATCGTGTTCCTGGGCGAGCGCCTCGCCTGGTACCACCTTGTGGGCTATGTGCTGGTGATCGGCGGCATCGGCCTTGCCACCCTCAGCGCCCGCAAGGGGCCGCCCAAGAGCTGACCGCCGCCGCGGGCGGCCCGGGCCGCCGGATCCCGGCGACCCCGAGCCCCGCGCTCAGAAGCCGAGCGCCTTGGCCTGCTTCACATGGGGCAGTCCAAGCACCTTGCCGAGCACGTCGGCGGGCACCGCGCCGTCCACCGCCACCAGGGCGATGGCATCGCCGCCCGCATGGTCGCGGCCGAGGGCGAAGGTGGCGATGTTCACGCCCGCATCGCCCAAAAGCCCCGCGAAGCGGCCGATGAAGCCCGGCTTGTCCTCGTTGGTGACGTAGATCATGGCGGGGGCGAACTCGGCGTCCACCTTGATGCCCTTGATGTTGACGATGCGCGGGTGGCCGTCGGCGAACACCGTGCCGGAGACCGAGCGCTCGTATTTGTCCGTCACCACCGTGAGCGTGATCAGACTGTCATAGTCGCCGGTGGCGGCGCGGGTCATCTCCTCCACCACGATGCCGCGCTCCTTCGCCACCGAGGGGGCGGAGACCACGTTCACGTCCGGCAGCGCCGGGCGCAGCAGGCCGGCCACCGCCGCCGAGGTGAGCGCCTTCACCTTGAGGTCGGCCACCGCGCCCTCATAGGTGAGGCGCACGGTCTTGACGTCGGTGTCGGTGAGCTGGCCGGCGAACGAGCCGAGCTTCTCGGCGAGCTCGATGAAGGGCTTCAGCTTCGGCGCCTCCTCGGCGGTGATGGAGGGGAAGTTCACCGCGTTGGAGATGGCGCCCGAGAGCAGGTAGTCGCTCATCTGCTCGGCCACCTGGAGGGCGACGTTCTCCTGCGCCTCGGTGGTGGCGGCGCCGAGGTGCGGGGTGCACACCACATTGGCGCGGCCGAACAGCGGGTTGGTCTCGGCGGGCTCGACCGTGAACACGTCGAAGGCGGCGCCGGCCACGTGCTTGGCATCGAGGGCGGCGGCGAGCGCCGCCTCGTCCACCAGCCCGCCGCGGGCGCAATTGATGATGCGCACGCCCTTCTTGGTCTTGGCGAGGTTCTCCGCCGAGAGGATGTTCTTGGTCTTCTCGGTGAGCGGGGTGTGCAGCGTGATGAAGTCGGCGCGGGCGAGCAGATCGTCCAGCTCCACCTTCTCGACGCCGAGGTCGAGCGCCCGCTCGGGGGACAGGAAGGGATCGAAGGCGATCACCTTCATCTTCAGGCCCACGCCGCGCTCGGCGACGATGGAGCCGATATTGCCGCAGCCGATGATGCCGAGCGTCTTGCCGGTGAGCTCGACGCCCATGAAGCGGTTCTTCTCCCACTTGCCGGCCTGGGTGGAGGCGTCCGCCGCCGGGATCTCGCGGGCGAGCGCGAACATCATGGCGATGGCGTGCTCGGCGGTGGTGATGGAATTGCCGAACGGCGTGTTCATGACGATCACGCCCTTGGCGGTGGCGGCCGGCAGGTCGACATTGTCGACGCCGATGCCGGCGCGGCCGATCACCTTGAGGCGGCTCGCCTGCTCCAGGATCTTGGGCGTCACCTTGGTGGCCGAGCGGATGGCGAGGCCGTCATAATTGCCGATGATCTCGGCCAGCTTGTCCTTGTCTTTGCCGAGGTCGGGCTGGAAGTCCACCTCGACGCCGCGGTCCTTGAAGATCTGGATGGCGGCGGGCGAGAGCTTGTCTGAGATGAGAACGCGGGGTGCCATTGGGGGCTCCGGGAAATGTGGGTTGGGGTGCGGCGCGGCGTCGGATCGCGCGCCGCCGCAGAGACTGCGCTTCTCCCCTCTCCCTTGCGGGAGAGGGGCCGGGGGTGAGGGGTTTCGCGGCGTCCGGCGCCGCCTGCTGCCTCGCCCCGACGGGGGAGGCAGGGGTGAGGGGCGTCCGAAGGGGGACCGTATTGTGCGCGGCGAGGGCCTTACCCCTCACCCTAACCCTCTCCCGCAAGGGGAGAGGGGATCAGGGCGCGCCCGGCCCTCGCCGTTGCAGCCCCTCACGCCGGCTTTCTCACGCCGCCTTGGGCAGCGCGGACTTCGCCTCGGTGAAGGCCCAGTCGAGCCAGTGGGTGAGCGCTTCCACGTCGAAGCGCTCCACGGTGGCGCCGCACCAGATGCGCAGGCCGGGCGGGGCGTCGCGATAGGCGCCGATGTCGTAGGCGATGCCGCCCTTCTCGAGGCCCGAGGCTATGGCCTTGGCGAACGCCGCCTGGGCATCGGCGGGCAGCGCGGTCACGTCGGGATCCACCACCTTCAGGCACACCGAGGTGTTGGAGCGCGTCGCCGGGTCCTTGGCCAGGAAGTCCACCCACGGCGTGCGGTAGACCCACTGGGCGATGGCCTCGAAATTGCGGTTCGAGCGCTCCTGGAGCGCCGAGAGGCCGCCGATGTTCTTCGCCCACTTGAGCGCATCGAGATAATCCTCGACGCACAGCATGGACGGGGTGTTGATGGTCTCGCCCTCGAAGATGCCTTCGATCAGCTTGCCGCCCTTGGTCATGCGGAAGATCTTCGGCAGCGGCCACGCCGGCTTGTAGCTCTCGAGCCGCTCCACCGCGCGGGGGGAGAGGATGAGCATGCCGTGGGCCGCCTCGCCGCCGAGCACCTTCTGCCAGGAGAAGGTGACCACATCGAGCTTGGCGAAATCGAGCTTCTGCGCGAACGCCGCCGAGGTGGCGTCGCAGATGGTGAGGCCGGCGCGGTCGGCGGGGATCCACGCGGCGTCCGGCACCATGACGCCGGAGGTGGTGCCGTTCCAGGTGAACACCACGTCGTGGCTGAAATCCACCTGACCGAGGTCCGGCAGCTCGCCATAGGGCGCCGAGAGCGTGCGCGCGTCGGCGAGCTTCAACTGCTTGGCGACGTCCGTCACCCAGCCTTCGCCGAAGCTCTCCCAGGCCAGCATGTCCACCGGGCGGGCGCCCAGCATGGACCACAGCACCATCTCGACGGCGCCGGTATCGGAGGCGGGGACGATGCCGATGCGGTAGTCGGCCGGGACCTCGAGCACCTCGCGGGTCAGCTCGATGGCTTCCTTGAGCTTCACCTTGCCCACCTTGGCGCGGTGCGAGCGGCCGAGCGGGGCGTCGGCGAGCTGGTCCAGCGACCAGCCGGGTCGCTTGGCGCAGGGGCCGGAGGAAAAATTGGGGTTCTCCGGGCGCGAGGCCGGAGCGGGATTCGTCGTCATGTAACCATCCTTGCAGATGGGCGCCTCCCGTTGGGGGGAGGTGTCCCGCGGATGGCGATACGCCTGTGGGGGTGGGGGCGTCAAGGGTGGGGTGGGAACTAGGCTATATCGGAGGTTCTCGTGGTACCAGTCCAATAGCTGGCGATGGCGACTGTGGAGCGTTAACAATCTCCTCCATCAAACGCGCTTCACGGACAGTGCCGAAATTCTTTTTAATGAATGGAAGATGCTTGTCGTCGATGGCATAGACATATCTGACAGCGTTTCTAACGACATGCTGATTTATTTCTTTGGCTAAATGGGTTCTAGAGACTTGTTTTATTTTATTTAGAACAGCATCATCGTGAGTCGCAACAAACAGCTTCCGAGGCCCGATCGGCAGCGCTAGATGACCGTTCGGAAGCATAAGGCCGCTAGTTCGGATCACAGGTCGGTCGGAGGTAAGCAGGGGGACGCAATCAGGTGTAAAATCGACAACTCTCCAGTGTAAATTGTTGATCTGAGTTCCCATCCTTGAGCTATCAATTAGTTTGAAAAGAAATTCAAATTGGTATTTTTCAATCTCGGCTTCGGGCCGAGTGGAAAGAAAATCAAAAAAAGTTGGTGGATCAGACTCAGATCGTTGCGATTGATACCGAGCTTCTTGAGCAGGATCAGTTCGTCTAAATTCGTTGGGCCACCACATTCTAAGTGTATTTATATATTCCGGGCAGCGAAGAAGTAGAGATAAATTAAATCGTGTCCAGGCGCTACGTATGTCTGGATTCCATAACGCTTGGTCGCCGTCTTTCTCCAAGAGATCAAGCGCGTCCGCAGCGAGAGAGTCGATGGGATGAAAGAATTTGCTCTCGATTTGCTGTGCCAAATCAGGAGGAAAATCGCGAAGTTCATAAAGTGCTCGGATGAATCCAGTCGCCTTGGAGCTTCTGCGGAGCGGTCGAATTATGCCTGCCTCCTTGCTGAACTGGCATAGGCGCCCGTCATTGCCCGCCCAGCGGCGAAGATAGAAGACTGGAATATAGTGGTGCCTACGCGGTTGGGCATGCTTTGTTATCGACATGCATTAGCTTACTGCATTTCCACCCGCCCCGCGACCACCCGCCCCCGCACGAACACCCCCATGAACACCGCCGTCATCAGCAGCACGATGGTCGGCGCCGGGGCCGAGTCGAGGAAGAAGGAGAGGTAGACGCCGGCGAGCGAGCAGGACACCGCCACCAGAACCGCCGTCACCAGCATCCAGCCGAAGCGCCGCGTCACCAGGAACGCGATGGCCCCCGGCGCGATCAGCAGCGACACGGCGAGGATGATGCCCACCGCCTTCAGCGCCGCGACGATGGTCAGCGACAGCATCACCAGAAGCCCGTAATGCAGAAGGCCGGTGTTCAGCCCCACCGCCTTGGCCTGGGCGGGGTCGAAGGCGTTCAGCAGCAGATCGCGCCATTTCGCCAGAAGCGCCAGCGTCACCAGCCCCGCGATGATCGCGCTCTCGGCGATGTCCGCCCAGCTCACCCCCAGCATGTCGCCGAACAAGATGTGGTCGAGATGCACGTCGGTCTGGATCTTGGTGTAGAGCACGATGCCGAGCCCGAACATGCCGGAGAACACCACGCCCATCACCGTGTCCTCCTTCACCCGGCTGTTCTCCTTCAGGAAGCCGGTGGCGAGCGCGCACACCATGCCGGCGACGAAGGCGCCGAAGGCCAGCGGCAGGCCGGCGATGTAGGCCAGCACCACGCCCGGCAGCACCGCGTGGGAGACCGCATCGCCCATCAGCGACCAGCCCTTCAGCACCAAAAAGCACGAGAGCAGCGCCATGGGCACCGCCACCAAAGCGGCGATGACCAAAGCGGTCTGCATGAAGCCGAACTGGAACGGGGCAAAGAGCGTCGCCATGCTCACGCCTCCCGCTTCAAAGCGAGGGCCGCCTGGCGGCGCGCGGCCAGCATGCCGTGCTTGGGCGCGAACAGGAAGGCGGCCAGGAAGATCAGCGTCTGCAGCACGACGATGATGCCGCCGGTCGCCCCGTCGAGGAAATAGGACAGGTAGGCGCCGACACAGCTCGTCCCCGCGCCGATCATCACCGCGAGGCCGATCAGGCGCGGGAAGCGGTCGGTGAGCAGATAGGCGGTCGCCCCCGGCGTCACCACCATGGCGATGACGAGGAAGGCGCCCACGGTCTGCAGCGCCGCCACCGTGCAGGCGGCGAGCAAGGTGAAGAACATCACCTTCAGGAACGTGGTGTTGAGGCCGATGGTGCGGGCGTGGCTCTCGTCGAAGAAGGTCACCATCAGGTCCTTCCAGAAGACGAGCAGCAGCGCCAGCGAGATGAAGCCGATGAGCGCGAGCTGGAGCGTGTCCTGCGGCGTGATGGCGAGGATGTTGCCGAGCACGATGGTCTGCACGTTCACCGAGGTGGGCGAGAGCGAGACCATGAACAGGCCGAGGCCGAAGAAGGAGGTGAAGATCAGGCCGATCACCGCGTCCTCCTTGAGCTTGGTGCGCTCCTGCAGGAACAGCATCGCCCCCGCCGCCAGCGCGCCGGAGAAGAAGGCGCCGATGGAGAAGGGCAGCCCCAGCATGTAGGCCCCCGCCACCCCGGGAACGATGGCGTGCGAGAGCGCGTCGCCGATCAGCGACCAGCCCTTGAGCATGAGGAAGGCGGACAGGAAGGCGCACACCGCGCCCACCAGCGCCGACACCCACATGGCGTTCACCATGTAGGAATAGGAGAACGGCTCCAGCAGGAGGGCGAGGGTCGCGGTCATGGCCTCAGGCCCCGCGTGCGTGCCCCGGACAAGCGACAGCGCAGCTGGAGCGCCGATCCGGGGTCCAGGGGAAAGTCCTGCGCAGCAGGCGAAATACGCGCAGCGGGGCTGGCGGGAGCCGCCTTCGGCGACGTCTTGCGCTGGGCCCCGGCTCTCCTTCCGCTGATCGCTCCAGTCGGCCGGGGCGCGAGGGCGGTCCCTTTCCGTCCCATCAGCCGATCCCCTCGGAGGAGCCCGCCGTGCCGCTCTGGGCCGGACGGTCCCTGTAGAGCACCAGCGGGCGCTCGTCGTCGGTCAGCACGCCGAGCGTGCCGGGGGTGGCGGCGTGGCTCTCGTCCAGCACGAAATGGCGCAGCACGCCGCCGAACGCCTTCTCGAGGTTCGCCTGGGTGAAGATCTCGGAGGTGAGGCCATAGGCCAGCACGGTGCCTTTCAGGAGCACGGTGCGGTCGCAGAATTCCGGCACCGAGCCGAGATTGTGGGTCGAGACCAGCATCACCCGCCCCTCGTCGCGTAGCGCCTTGAGCAAGGCGATGATGGCGTCCTCGGTCTTCACGTCGACGCCGGTGAAGGGCTCGTCCAGCAGGATCACGCGCGCGTCCTGGGCTAGCGCGCGGGCGAGGAAGACGCGCTTCCGCTGGCCGCCGGAGAGCTCGCCGATCTGCCGGGAACGGAACTCCAGCATGCCGACGCGCGCGAGCGCCGCGTCCACCGCCGCCCGGTCGGCGGCGCGCGGGATCCGCAGCAGGCCCATATGGCCGTAGCGGCCCATCATCACCACGTCCTCCACCAGCACCGGGAAGGTCCAGTCCACCTCCTCCGCCTGGGGCACATAGGCGACGAGATTCTCCTTCAGGGCCGCGCGCACCGGCCGGCCGAGGATGGTGATGGCGCCGCGCGCCGCGCGCACGAAGCCCATGATGGCCTTGAACAGGGTCGACTTGCCCGAGCCGTTCACGCCGACCAAAGCGGTGATGGTGCCGGTGGGGATCTCGAAGCTGGCATCGCGCAGCGCGGTGTGGCCGTTGCGGTAGGTGACGGTCACGTCGCGCACGCACAGTCCCGATCCCGGCGCTCCGATGGCGCGGGGATCGGCGCGTGGCGCAAGCGGAACGTTCATTGGGTGTACCCGGCGGTGAGCCCCTTGGCGATCGCGCCCGAGGTCACCTGCAGAAGGTCGAGATAGGTGGGCACCGGCCCGTCCGGCTCGCTCAGGGAATCCACATAGAGCACGCCGCCGTAGCGCGCGCCGGTCTCGCGCGCCACCTGCTGGGCCGGGGCGGCGGGAACGGTGCTCTCCGAGAACACCACCGGGATCTTCTCCGCCCGCACCTTGTCGATCACCCGGCGCACCTGCTGGGGCGTGCCCTGCTGATCGGCATTGATGGGCCACAGGAACAGCTCCTTCAGGCCGAAGTCGCGGGCGAGATAGGAGAAGGCGCCCTCGCTGGTGACCAGCCAGCGCCGTTCCGGCGGCACCACGTCGAGCTTCGCCCGTATCGGGTCGATGGCGGCGCGGATCTTGGCCTTGTAGGCCTCGGCATTGGCCTTGTAGGTGGCGGCGTTCTTCGGATCGTATTTCGCGAAGGCGGCGGCGATGTTGTCCACATAGATGAGCGCCGCCTCCGGCGACATCCAGGCGTGGGGGTTCGGCTTGCCCCTGTAGGGCCCCTCGCCGATGCCCATCGGCACCACGCCGTCGGACACCACCACGCTCGGCACGTTCTTCAGGCGGCTGAAGAACTTCTCGAACCAGAGTTCCAGATTGAGCCCGTTCCACAGCACGAGGTCGGCGCCCTGGGCCTTGATGAGGTCGCCGGGTGTGGGCTGGTAATTGTGGATCTCCGCCCCCGGCTTGGTGATGGATTCGACGATCGCGGCGTCGCCCGCCACGTTCTTCGCCATGTCGGCGATGATGGTGAAGGTGGTCACCGCCTTGAACTTCTCCGGCGTCTCCGGCGCCGCGGCGCGCGCCGTCACGGCGCCCAAGGCGGGCAGCAGCGCCAGGGCGAACAGGGATGCGGTCATCAATCGGCGGGTGAGCAAGCGCATAAGCGCGCCTCCATGACTCAAAGGCAACGGAAACAAAATACGCGTCAAAAAATGCAATTGCAAATCATTTGCATTTAAGAGCGTGGCAACCTGGGTTCCCCGGTCTTCGGATCGACCGTCTCCGAGGGCGTCCCTGGACCGGAGGCGGGGGCCCTCGCCGCCTGCCCCTCGGTTCCAGGGGCTGCGCCTCCCGCCCCCGCGCCCGGCGCCGCCGCGTCGGGCACCACCGCGACGGTGGAAGCGGTCCCGGCGGAAGCGGCGGGAGCGGCGGGGCTGGCGAGCACGTGGGCGAGCATGCCGCGCGCCACCTCCCGCTCGCCCATGATGATGAAGTCCGCGCCGCTCTGGCGCAGGTGGCCCACCTCTGCGTCCGAATGGGCGCGGGCGATGATCTCGATCTGCGGATTGAGCGCGCGGGCCTTCTTCAGCACCCCGCTCGCCTCGAAGCCGTCCGGGATGGCGAGGATGAGGCGCCGCGCGCCGGCCACGTTCGCCGCCTCCATGGCGGCGGGTGAGGCGGCGTTGGCGTCCACCACCTCGAAGCCGGCCCGGCGCAGCTCCTCCACCCGGTCCTCCTGGTCCTCGATCACCAGGAAGGGCAGCCCGGCCGCCCCAAGACCGTCCGCCACAAGGCGGCCCACCCGGCCGTAGCCCACGAGCACGATGTGCCCGGCCTTCTCGGTGCGCTCCAGCACCGGCTCCGGCGTCTGCGCCCCGCTCGGCGGCACCGGCGCCGCGGCCGCCGCCTTCTTGGCCCGGAACCGGTCGAGCACCAGGAAGAAGAACGGATTGGCGAGGATCGACAGGATCGCCGCGGCGAGGATGAGGTCGCGCGCCTCCGCCGGCATCAGGCCGAGGCTCACGCCCAGCGTCGCGAGGATGAAGGAGAACTCGCCGATCTGCGCCAGCGAGGCGGAGATGGTGAAGGCGGTGAGCTGGGAATAGCCGAACAGGCGCACCAGCAGATAGGCCGCCACCGACTTGCCCACCACCACGATGAGCAGCGCGGCGAGCAGCGGCAGCGGGCTCTTCACCACGATCTCCGGGTCCACCAGCATGCCCACGGAGACGAAGAACAGCACCGCGAAGGCGTCGCGCAGCGGCAGCGTCTCCTCCGCCGCCCGATGGGAGAGCGGGCTTTCGCTCAGCACCATGCCGGCGAAGAAGGCGCCGAGCGCGAACGAGACGCCGAACAGCTTGGCCGAGCCGAAGGCGACGCCGAGCGCGATGGCGAGCACGGCGAGGCGAAACAGCTCGCGCGAGCCGATATGGGCGACGAAGTGCATCACCCAGGGAATGACCCGCCGGCCCACCACCAGCATGAACAAGACGAAGCCCGCCACCTTGCCGAGCGTCACGGCGAGCGAGGTCCACAGGTCCATGGGGCCGAGGAAGGCGGACGCCGCGCCGACGTCCACCGCCTTGCCGCCGAGGCTCTCCGAAAGCGCCGGCAGAAGCACCAGCGCCAGCACCATGGCGAGGTCCTCGACGATCAGCCAGCCCACGGCGATGCGGCCCTGCTCGCTTTCGACCAGGCGCCGCTCCTGGAGCGCGCGCAGCAGCACCACCGTGGAGGCGACCGAGAGCGCAAGGCCGAACACGACGCCGCCGCCGAGGCCCCAGCCCATGACCTGAGCGAGGCCGACGCCCATGGCGGTGGCGACGCCGATCTGCAGCACCGCGCCGGGGATCGCGATGGCCTTCACCGACAGCAGGTCGCTCAGCGAGAAATGCAGGCCCACGCCGAACATCAGCAGGATGACGCCGATCTCGGACAGTTCCACCGCCAGGTGCTGGTCGGCCACGAAGCCGGGAGTGAAGGGGCCGACCATGACGCCGGCGATCAGGTAGCCCACCAGCGGCGACAGGCGCAGGCGCTGGGCGATGGCGCCGAACACGAAGGCCAGCACGAATGCTCCGACGAGGGTCGCGATCAGCGGCGTGTCGTGGGGCAATTCGGCACCTCCTTCCAGGCAAAACGGATCATCCGCGCGGCGACGCGCAGACATGGGACTGATTGGAATGCCAAGAGTTTAAGCAAATCCCGGAACGGGTCCAGCGGTTCAGGCAAGATTCGCTCCACGGCGCCAAAAAAATACGGGCGCCCCCCGCCGGGAGCGCCCGATCTTCGCAAGAACTCAAGCCGCAGACCCGGCAGGCTCGGCTTTCACATGCCCCGGCTCAGGCAAACCCGTCCGGCCGCAGCCCTAAAGCCAGGGCTGCTCGGCGCCCTTGGCGGCCTCGTAGGTGGCGATGCTCGGCGCCTTCTGCAGGGTGAGGCCGATGTCGTCGAGGCCCTCCAGCAGGCAGCGCTTGCGGAACGGGTCGATCTCGAAATGGATCGTGCCGCCGTCGGGGCCGCGGATCTCCTGGTTCGGCAGATCGATGGTGAGGGTGGCGTTGGCGCCGCGCTCGGCGTCCTCGAACAGCTTCTCGAGCTCCTCGGGCGAGACCCGGATCGGCAGCACGCCGTTCTTGAAGCAGTTGTTGTAGAAGATGTCGGCGAACGAGGTGGAGATGATGCAGCGGATGCCGAAATCGAGCAGCGCCCACGGGGCGTGCTCGCGCGACGAGCCGCAGCCGAAATTGTCGCCGGCCACCAGCACCTTGGCGCCCCTGTAGGCGGGCTGGTTCAGGATGAAGGACGGATTGTCGGAGCCGTCCTCATTATAGCGCATCTCGGAGAACAGACCCTTGCCGAGGCCGGTGCGCTGGATCGTCTTCAGATACTGCTTGGGGATGATCATGTCGGTGTCGACGTTGACCATCTTCAGCGGCGCGGCGACGCCTTCCAGAACGGTGAACTTTTCCATGTCGTGCCTCGGGGTTTGGCGTTGTCCTCGTGGGGTGCGCGGTTGCGCTTGGGTCTGGTCCTAACAGGCGCTGCGGCCGTTGCCCAGCGCCTGCAGGGTCAGCGGGATGGGGGCAGCATGCGCCGGAGCACGTCGTCCTTGAGCACGAAGTGGTGCACCAGCGCCGTGGCCGCGTGGAGCATGGCGAGCACCACCAGCGCGTCGGCCATCGTCTCGTGCACCTCCTTGATCTCGCGCGCATAGGTGCGATCGATGCCGATCGGCGAAGGGATCGTGAAGAGCGAGAAGAAGGTGACCGCATCCCCCCGCAGGAAGGCGAGCCAGATGCCCAAGAGCGGGGTGGCGATCAGCAGCAGGTAAAGCAGCCCGTGCGCCACCGCGGCGGCGATGCGGACCGGGCGGGAGAGCGCGGCGGAAGGCGCGGGCTGGCGCGCCAGGATGCGGTTGGGAATGCGCAGCATCAGGAGCGCCACCAGCGCGAGGCCAACCGAGATGTGCGTCCACCAGATATAGGCGCGGCCAACCGAACCGCGCGGAAAGAACGCCTCCAGATAGATGACGCCATAGGCCACCAGCACGGCGAGCACCACGAGCCAATGCAGGGCGCGCATGGAGAAGGGGTAACGCTCGAGGGTCGGGTCGATCATGATCGCTCCTTTGTTTGGAGCATTTCTAAACAGGCTGAGGCGCTTGGTCGATGCGGCATCACGGCATGTCCGCCATCGCTTCGATGCGGTCCATGTCGTCGTCCGAAAGTCCGAAATGGTGGCCGATCTCGTGCACCAGGACGTGGGTGACGAGGCCGCCCAGCGTCTCCTCGTGCTCGGCCCAGTAATCGAGCATGGGCCGGCGATAGAGGAACACCATGTTCGGCATCTGCCCGGTCTGGGCGACCGCCCCGTCCTGGGCGCGGCCGATGCCCTGGAACAGGCCCAGAAGGTCGAACTCGCTCTCCAAGCCCATGGCCTCCAGGACCTCCTCGGTGGGGAAGTCCTCGACCCGGATCACCACCCCCTGGCACAGGCGGCGGAACGCCTCGGGCAGGCGGGTGAAGGCCTCGGCCGCCAGCGCCTCCATGTCCTCGAGGCTCGGCGCTTGCCGGTCGCGCCAGGGGTTGGGCGTACTCATGACTGCGATACCGCTCCTTGCCGGGCTTGGCGCATCCACTATTCGCGCCTCGCGGACGAGTACTCACGCGGGCGTTACAAGGCTGAACGCATTATGAACGCGGACCTCAAGCGCCGTTCAGTCCGGTTTGGTTAAGGAACTCTTAATGGGTCTGCATCGTTTTCCACGCAGACTAGGAACTGGGAGAGTGACCATGCTTCGGAAGCTTGCGGTCACCGGCGCGCTGGTGACGATCATTGGAATCGCTGCGTTTTTCGCCCCCCACGAGGCGAATGCGGCCACCGTCTCCGCGGTGTTCTCCGCCCTTCTGTAACGGCGGCGGGAGCGCGAATGGCCGGTTTCCCGGTCGCAGGGGTCTAATTATCACGCATTTGTGAATAAAACGGGCGGCGCTTTTCGTTGCCCGTTTTTCTTTTGCAACACTCCCGGAGCCGGGCGGCGCACCCGCCGGCACCTCCTGTTACCGCCAGAACCGTCAGGCCCGCGGCCAGGTCCGCACGTCGACGAAGCGCCCGGCGATCGCCGCCGCCGCCGCCATGGCGGGCGAGACGAGGTGGGTGCGCCCGCGCGGGCCCTGCCGCCCCTCGAAGTTGCGGTTGGAGGTGGAAGCGCAGCGCTCCTCCGGAGAGAGGCGGTCGGCATTCATGGCGAGGCACATGGAGCAGCCCGGCTCGCGCCAGTCGAAGCCGGCCGCCCGGAAGATCGCGTCGAGGCCCTCCGCCTCCGCCTGCTCCTTCACGATGCCGGAGCCGGGAACGATCATGGCGGCGACGTTCGGGTTCACCTTCTGGCCGGCAACGATCTTCGCCACCACGCGCAGATCCTCGATGCGCGAATTGGTGCACGAGCCGATGAACACCCGGTCGAGGGCGATGTCGGTGATCCGGGTGCCGGCGGTGAGCCCCATATAAGCGAGCGCGCGATGCTTGGCGGCGCGCTTGCCTTCGTCGGCGATCTGGTCCGGATCGGGCACCACGCCTTCGACCGAGACCACGTCCTCCGGGCTCGTGCCCCACGAGACGATGGGCGGCAGGCTTGCCGCGTCGAGCCTGAGCTCGGTGTCGAAATAGGCGCCCGCGTCCGAGCGCAGCGTGTCCCAGTAGCGCCGCGCCGCGTCCCAGTCGGCGCCCTTCGGGCTCTTGGGGCGGCCTTCCAGATAGGCGTAGGTCTTCTCGTCGGGCGCCACCATGCCGGCGCGCGCGCCGCCCTCGATGGACATGTTGCACACCGTCATCCGCCCCTCCATGGAGAGGGAGCGGATCGCCTCGCCCGCATACTCGATCACGTAGCCGGTGCCGCCGGCGGTGCCGATGGTGCCGATGATCGAGAGGATGATGTCCTTGGCGCCCACGCCCTCCGGCAGCTTGCCGTCGACCGTGACGCGCATGTTCTTCGCCTTCTTCTGGATCAGCGTCTGGGTGGCGAGCACGTGCTCCACCTCCGAGGTGCCGATGCCGTGGGCGAGCGCACCGAAGGCGCCGTGGGTCGAGGTGTGGCTATCGCCACAGACGATGGTGGTGCCGGGCAAAGTGAAGCCCTGCTCCGGGCCGATCACATGGACGATGCCCTGGCGCTTGTCGAAGCCGTCATAGTATTCGATCCCGAATTCCTTGACATTCTCCGCCAGCGCCGCGATCTGCGCCACGCTCTCCGGGTCGGGGTTCGGCAAGGTGCGGTCGGTGGTGGGGATGTTGTGATCCACCACCGCAAGCGTCTTGCCCGGCGCGCGCACCTTGCGCCCGGTCACGCGCAGGCCCTCGAAGGCCTGCGGGCTGGTCACCTCATGCACCAGATGGCGGTCGATATAGAGCAGGCAGGTGCCGTCGTCCTGGCGCTCGACCACATGGTCGTCGAAGATCTTGTCGTAGAGGGTGCGGGGGCCGCCGACGGGTGCGCTCATGGGTTCGTGTCCCTTAAGGATGCCCGCGCGCGCGAATGCGGCCGGGCGGATGATCGAGATGATCCAGGAATGGAAAAGGGCGTCAGCGTCAGCGGCCAAGCACCGCCGAGGCGGCGGTGGTGAAGCGGCCGAAGAAGCGACCCGGCAGGCGCACGTGATCCGGCACCGCCGCGAACTCCATGGTGGTGCGCGCGAACGGTCCGGCGGCGCAGAACGCCGCCCGGGACAGGGCGGAAGCGGGCACGATCATGGACATGGGACGCTTTTTAGCAGTTCCACGGTGAGGCGACAATCTTGCACTGCAGCGAGGCCCGGGCCGGCACGGCCGCGCGCGACATCGCCTTGTCACCGCGCCGCTGCGATGCTCCGCTCTGGCGCGCGCCGCGCCACAGCGGACGCCGATGACGGAGGCACGACCATGGCAGAAGCCCCGGGGCTTGCGATTCCCTACCTCACGGTTGGGTCCGCGCTCGACGCCATCGCCTTTTATCGCGAGGCGTTCGGCGCCCAGGAGACCTTCAAGATGATGGCCGAGGACGGCCGGCGCGTGCTCTATGCCCGCTTGGTCATCGGCACCGGGATCGTGATGCTCTCCGACGATTTTCCCGAGTTCGGCAGCGGCGCGATCGCCCCCGTTCCCGGCGCTCGGGCATGCGTCTCCATCGCGCTGACCCTGGCGCGGGCCGCCAACGTGGACGCGACCTTCGCCCGCGCCCTCGCCGCCGGCGCCGTGGGCGAGATGATGCCGGCCGATATGTTCTGGGGCGACCGGTTCGCCGCTTTGAGCGACCCTTTCGGCCATCGCTGGATGCTCTCGGCGCCACAGGGCTGAAGCTGGCGTTTTTCCTTGCCAGCCCCCGCCGCGCCGCGCCAGTGATGACGCGGACGAAGCGGCAGCCGGCGTGCCGGCCGTGGGTGGGGAGGGGACGGGCGTTGCGGTTCATCGAGACCTTCGAACTCCTGCAGTTCGCCGACACGGTGATGAGCCTTGGGGCGGCCTTCGTGCTCGGCACGCTGATCGGCGCCGAGCGCCAGTACCGCCAGCGCACCGCGGGCCTGCGCACCAACGTGCTCGTGGCGGTGGGCGCCGCCGCCTTCACCGATCTTGCCGCCCGCGTCGGCACCAACACCGACGTCCTGCGCGTGGTGGCGAACGTGGTGACCGGCGTCGGCTTCCTCGGCGCCGGCGTGATCATGAAGGAGGGGCTCAACATCCGCGGCCTCAACACCGCCGCGACGCTGTGGTGCTCGGCGGCGGTGGGCGCGTGCACCGGCGCCGACATGCTGGCGGAGGCGGCGCTCATCACCTTCATCATCATCGCCGGCAACACGGTGCTGCGCCCGCTGGCCGGCGCCATCGACCGCATTCCGCTCAACACCCGCGCCTCCGAGGTGAGCTACGAAGTCCGCGTCACCACCGACGCCCATGCCGTCGCCGAGGCGCGCGAGGCGCTGATCGAGGCGCTGGAGCAGGCGAACTACCCGGTGAGCGACGTCACGTCCGCGGCCCAGGGGGATGCGGTCGAGCTGGTGGCGACGCTGGTGAGCACCTCGGTCAAGTCGGACGAGCTCGACGCCGTCGTGGCGCGCCTTTCCGCCCTGAAGGGCGTGGCCCACGCCAATTGGGAAAGCACCACCCACGACTGACGCCACGCCCTCACCCGGCGCCGCGCCCGCGCTCCACCAGATGGTGCAGGACGATGCCGCAGGTGGTGGCGACGTTGAGGCTGTCGAAGTCGCGCGCCATGGGGATCGCCACCGTGCGGGCACGGGCCAGCACCGCGGCCGGAAGCCCCGGCCCCTCGGTGCCGAACAGCGCCGCGACGCGCGGCGGCGGCACCAGCGCCGACAGCGGCTCCGCCCCGGCGGGCGAGAGCGCGATCGCCGCGACGCCGCGCGCCGCCAGCAGGTCCAGCAGCGCGCCGGCATCCTCGACCCGGGCGAACGGCACGGTGAGGCTCGCCCCCACCGAGACGCGGATCGCCTTGCGGTAGAGCGGATCGCACGAGGCGCGGTCGATCAGCACCGCGTCCGCGCCGAAGGCGGCGGCGTTGCGGAAGATGCCGCCCATATTGTCGTGGTTGGTGATGCCGAGCGCCGCCACCACCAGCGCGCGCGGCCCGAGGCCGTCGAGCAGCGCCCCCGCCTGCCGGGCCGGATGCGCCCGGCCGAGCGCCAGGACGCCGCGATGGATGGCGAAGCCGGCGACCTCGTCCATCACCTCCTGCGGCACCACGTGGACCGGCAGCTCCGGCGGCAGCTGGTCCAGGAGAGCGGCGAGCCGGCGGGCCTGGAGGTCCGAGAGCAGCAGCGCCTCCAGCCGGTGCCCCGCGCCGGCGAAGCCGGTCCGGGCCAAATGGCGCGCGATGAGGCGCAGCACCACCTCGCCCTCCGCCATGAAGCCGCCGTCGCGGCCCACCAGATCGCGTTCGCGCACCGCCCGGAACCCGGCGATGCGCGGGTCGCCGGCGGAGGCGACGGGGACGATCATCGCCGCGCCCTCACAGCGGCCGGCGCTTCACCGGCATCGGTGGGCTGGTCGTGTCGCGCACCACGAGGCGCGGAGAAAGTTCCACCCGCTCCACCGGACGGGAGAGGTCGGCCATGCGCGCCAGCGCCAGCCGCGCCGCCTCGCGCCCATATTCCGGAATGAAGGTGTGCACCGTGGTGAGGGAAGGATGCCACAACGCCGCCTCGGCAATGTCGTCATAGCCCACCAGCGAGAAATCCCGACCCGCCGTCAGGCCAGCGGCCTGGAGCCCCATCAGCGCACCGAAGGCGGAGAGGTCGTTGAAGGAGACCGCGGCGGTCGGCGGCGCCTCGAGCGCCAGCAGCCGCATCATCGCCCGCCGCCCTTCCTCGCGGTGGCCCGGCCCCGCCATCACCAGCGCCGGGTCGAAGGGAATGCCGGCCGCCGCGAGCCCGGCCTTGTAGCCGGCGAGCCGCTTGCGGCCGGTGGAGATGGCGTCGAAGCCGCCGACCATGCCGATGCGCCGGTGCCCGAGCGCGACCAGGTGCGCCACCCCGAGCGCCACGCCGGCGCGATCGTCGGAGCCGGCGAAGTCGAAGCCCGAACCCTCGATCTCGCGCGTCACCTGCACCACGGCGATGCCGGTGGCGGCGAGCGCCTTCAGGTCCTCCACCTGCGTGTGGGCGGCGGGCGAGACGATGAAGGCGTCCGGCCGGTATTCGGCGAGCGTGCCGAGGGTGCGGGTCTGGCGCGTCACGTCCTCCTGGCTGACGCCGAGCAGCACCGTCTTTCCGGCCGCCGAGAGCGCCTCCTCGATGGCGGCGAGCAGCTCCGTGAAGGCCGGGTTGACGATGTCGTGCAGCCCGACGCCGACGATGTTGGTGCGCGCCGTGCGCAGCGCCGCGGCGCTGCGATTGGCCACGTAGCCGCGCGCGCGGGCGGCCTCCTGCACGCGCATCCGGGTGCCGTCCGCGACCACCGGGCTGTCGCGCAGCGCGAGGGAGACCGTCGCCGTGGACAGGCCCAGCTCCAGCGCCAGGCGCTGCAGCGTGACCTTGCCGAGCCGGGCGCTCCTCATGTCCTCCATGCTCCCCCCTTTGAAGGGTTGTTTCGCGCATCGCGCAGCGCTTTGTCACATGCTAAACGATTTAGGTGTCATCGGCATAAGAGCATTTTTCATGGGGAGGTCGAGCATGGACAAGCCGCGCATCGGGTTCGTCGGCGTGGGACTGATGGGCCATGGCATGGCCAAGTGCCTTCTGGATAAGGGTTTTCCGTTGTCCGTGCTGGGTCACCGCAAGCGCGCTCCGGTGGACGACCTGCGCCAGCGCGGCGCGCTGGAGGCGGAAAATGCGGCCGCGCTCGCCGCCGCGAGCGACATCGTCTTTCTGTGCGTCACCGGCGCCCCCCAGGTGGAGGCGATCCTGCGCGGGGCGGACGGGCTGCTCGCCGGCGCCAGGGAAGGCCTCCACATCGTCGACTGCTCCACCTCCGAGCCGACCTTGACCATGGCGCTGGCCGCCGAGCTGGCGCCGAAGGGCATCGCCTTCTGCGACGCCCCGCTCGGCGGCACGCCGGTCCAGGCGGAGACCGGCGGCCTCACCGCCATGGTGGGCGCGGGCGATGATGCCTTCGCCGTGATCGAGCCGGCGGTTTCGGCCTTCGCCAGCCGGATCGTGCGCGTGGGCGCGCCCGGCGCCGGCCACACCATGAAGCTGATCAACAATTTCCTCTCGCTCGGCTATGGCGCCATCTATGCCGAGGCGCTCGCCATCGCCGCCAAGGCCGGGGTGACGCCGCAGGTGTTCGACACCGTGGTCCGCGGCGGGCGCATGGATTGCGGCTTCTACCAGACCTTCATGGGCTATGCCCTGGACGGCAACGAGAACAGCCACCGCTTCGCCATCGCCAATGCCCACAAGGACATGCGCTACGTCACCAGCCTCGCCTCCAATACCGGTGCCGCGGCGTTCGTGAGCGCGACGGTGAAGAATCTCTATGCCGCCGCCGAGGGCCTGGGCTATGGCGCCAAGAACGTGCCGCTCCTGGCCGACGCGGTGGCGGCCATGAACGGGCTGCCGCCCGTGCCGGGTGCCAAGGCGGCGGCCGAATAGGAAATGCCGCAGCGCGCGGCGCAGGGGAGGAAACGCATGGGTGAGAAGGTGGCGATCGTCACGGCGGGCGGCTCGGGCATGGGGGCGGCGTGCGCGCGGCGCCTCGCGGCGGACGGCTACCGGGTCGCCATCCTCTCCGCCTCCGGCAAGGGCGAGGCGCTGGCCAAGGAACTGGGCGGCATCGGCATCACCGGCTCGAACCAGTCCAACGACGACCTGAAGCGCCTCGTGGATGCGACGCTCGACGCCCATGGCCGCATCGACGCGCTGGTGAACAGCGCCGGCCACGGCCCGCGCGCGCCGATCCTCGAGATCACCGACGAGGACTGGCACGCCGGGCTCGACGTCTATCTTCTGAACGTGGTGCGCCCGACCCGCCTGGTCGCCCCGGTGATGGCGGCGCAGAAAGCGGGGGCGATCGTCAACATCTCCTCCGCCTGGGCGTTCGAGCCGAGCCCGCTGTTTCCCACCTCGGCGGTGTTCCGAGCCGGGCTCGCCGCCTACACCAAGCTGTTCGCCGATGCCCATGCCGCGCAGAACGTGCGCATGAACAACGTGCTGCCCGGCTGGATCGACAGCCTGCCCGAGACCTCGGAGCGCCGCGCCGGCGTGCCCATGGGCCGCTACGGCACGTCCGCCGAGATCGCGGCGACGGTGGCGTTTCTGGTGTCGGAGGGCGCGGGCTATATCACCGGCCAGAATCTGCGGGTGGACGGCGGGCTGATGCGGTCGGTGTGAGGCGGCGCCGCGCCTGAACGGGAATCTGTGGGATGCGCCGCCGGTTTCGGACGGAGCGCCCGACCCGCTCCGGTCGCCATGCGATCTGACCGTCCGGGGGCTTGGGATGGGCCGCCTCGCGCGGACCCTATCCCTCTTTCATCCGCGTCACCTTGTAGACCGCACCCGCCTTGTCATAGGTGGTCCATTCCCCCACCTGCCGGCCGGCCCGGAAATGGCCGGAGCGCAGCCGGGTGCCGTCGATCCGGAACCATTCCCAATAGCCGGTGGGCAGGTCGTCCAGCGTCTGGCCGCGGGCCCACAGGGAGCCGTCGCGGTGGCGCTTCTCGAACGGGGTGGGCGTCTTCTCCATCCGTGCGCTCCGCCGCAAGCGGCGCGGACCGCTCCGCGTCGCGCGAGGATGGCGCGGCGCACCGCCGCGGGCAAGCCGCCCCCGCGCCGCCCGCGCTCAGCGCAGCGTGACCTCAATGCAGCGCGGCGGGGCGGGTGCCGTCCTTGTCGTGCAGCGCGAAGCGGTCGACCATGGTGGCGCTCGCTTCATTGAGGCCGAGCACGGTGACGGCGGCGCCGCGCTGGCGCAGCTTCATCACCGCCTTGTCCAGCGCGCCGATGGAGGTGATGTCCCAGAAATGGGCGTGGGTGAGGTCGATCACCACCTCGGCCGGGGTCTCCTCGAAGTCGAAGCCGCGCAGGAACGCCTCCGCCGAGGCGAAGAAGATCTGGCCGAGCACGGTGTAGGTCACCCGCCCCTCGGCCGCGGTCCGCGACACCGAGACCAGCCGCGACACCTTGCCGGCGAAGAACACGCCCGACAGCAGCACCCCCACCAGCACCCCCTGCGCCAGATCGTGCGTGCCGACCACGGTGAAGACGGTGGCCGCCATCACCACCGAGGACGGCAGCGGATTGGTGCGCAGATCGAGGATCGAGCGCCAGGAGAAGGTGCCGATGGACACCATGATCATCACCGCCACCAGGGCCGCCATGGGGATGATGCGCACGAGGTCGTCCAGCACCAGGATCAGGAACAAGAGGAACGCGCCCGCCACGAAGGTGGAGAGCCGGCCCCGCCCGCCCGAGGTGACGTTGATGACCGATTGGCCGATCATGGCGCAGCCGCCCATGCCGCCGATCAGCGCCGAGGCGATGTTGCTCGCGCCCTGGCCGAGGCATTCCTGGCTCTTGTCGCTCGGCGTGTCGGTCATGTCGTCGACGATCTGCGCCGTGAGCAGCGATTCCAGAAGGCCCACGGCGGCGAGCGTCACCGCATAGGGGAAGATGATCTTCAGCGTCTCGAAGGTCAGCGGCACGTCCGGGAGCAGGAAGGCCGGAAAGCTCGTGGGCAGCTCCCCGAGGTCGCCCACGGTGCGCAGGTCGAGGCCCGACCACCAGGCGAAGGCGGTGAGCACGGCGATGGCCACCAGCGGCGAGGGCACCGCGCGGGTCAGATACGGGAACAGATAGATGATGGCGAGGCCCGCCGCGACCATGGCGTAGGTCTCGACCGGCACGCCGATCAGCTCCGGCAATTGCGCCATGAAGATCAGGATGGCGAGCGCGTTGACGAAGCCGGTGATGACCGAGCGCGAGACGAAGCGCATCAGCCGCCCGAGCCGCGCATAGCCGGCGAGGATCTGCAGCACGCCCATGAGGATGGTGGCGGCGAACAGATACTGGATGCCATGGTCGCGCACCAGGGAGACCATCACCACCGCGGTGGCGGCGGTGGCGGCGGAGATCATGCCCGGCCGCCCGCCCACGACGGCGGAGACGCAGGCGATGGCGAAGGAGGCATAGAGGCCGAGCTTGGGATCGACCCCGGCGATCACCGAGAAGCCGATCGCCTCCGGGATCAAGGCGAGGGCGACGACGATGCCGGCGAGAATGTCGCCGCGGATGTTGGAGAACCACTGGCGGAAATAGCGCGTGTGCGGGGGCATGAAGGAGTAATCCGCAATAGAACACCGTCCGCCCGCGGGAGCGGATCGCGAGACGCGTGTGTCATTTGCGTTGTCCGGCGGATCGGCGGCCGGAAGAGCCACCCGGAGTTGCACCGGGTCCTGATTGCTAAAGCCTTGGGTAGCCGCATTCTTCTTGCGGTGCAACGTCATAAATTGTGCAATGCGCCGGAACGGCTGTCGATTCATTGACAGGGCGGCGCGTGCCGCGCCGCAGCCGGGCTCGCGCCGGCGCCGCCATTCCGTTACGAGATGTCCTGCCCGGCGTCGCGCCGACATCCCATCCCTGTGAGGTCCGTCATGGCCGAAGCGTCCAATTTCGAGCTGGTGCAGATCGTCGCCGTCCTCGGCGCCGGGGTGGTGGCGGCGCCGCTGTTCAAGCGCGCCGGATTCGGCTCGGTGCTCGGCTATCTCGCCGCTGGCCTCGCCGTCGGGCCGTTCGGCCTCAAGGTGATCTCGGCGCCGGAGGCGGTGCTGCACTTCGCCGAGCTGGGCGTCGTCATGTTCCTGTTCGTCATCGGGCTGGAGATGAAGCCCCAGCGCCTGTGGGGTCTCCGCCGCGAGATCTTCGGCCAGGGCCTCGCGCAGGTGGTCGTCTGCGGCGCGCTGCTCACCGGCCTCGGCCTGCTCGGCGGGCTCGCCCCGGCGGTCGCCTTCATCGCCGCGATGGGGTTCGTGCTCTCCTCCACCGCCGCCATCGTCCAGATCCTCGACGAGGCCGGCGAGACCGCCACCCCGGCCGGCCAGCGGGCGGTCTCGATCCTGCTGCTGGAGGACCTCGCCATCGTGCCGCTGCTGGCGCTGGTGGCGGTGCTGGCGCCGGCGGCGGGCGGCAGCAACGGCGCCGACTGGAGCGCCATCGCGCTCGCGGCCGGGGCGGTGGCGCTGGTGGTGGCGGCCGGGCGCTGGCTGCTCAACCCCCTGTTCGCGCTGCTGTCGGCGGCGCGGGCGCGCGAGATCATGACCGCCGCCGCGCTCACCGTGGTGCTCGGCACCGCGCTTTTGATGCAGCTCTCCGGCCTCTCCATGGCCATGGGCGCCTTCCTCGCCGGCGTGCTGCTGTCCGGGTCCACCTTCCGCCACCAGCTGGAAGCGGACATCGAGCCGTTCCGCGGCCTGTTGCTGGGCCTGTTCTTCATGGCGGTGGGCATGTCGCTCAACCTCGCCGTGGTGGTCGCCGAGTGGCGCATCGTGGCGCTGGCGGTGGTCGGCTACATGGCGGTGAAGGCGATCGGCATCTTCGCCGTGGCGCTGGCGTTCGGCGCCGGCCGGCGCGAGGCGCTCTACCGCGCCGCGCTGTTCGCCCAGGGCGGGGAGTTCGCATTCGTGCTCTACGCCGCGGCGGCCGGCGTCGCGATCTTCGATCCGCTGGTCACCGCCGTGATGTCCACCACCGTCATCCTGTCCATGGCGCTCACCCCGCTCACGGTGATGGCGGCGCGCCGCCTGCTGCCGGCCGAGGCGGTGGACCTCGACGGCGTGGAGGCCGCCGACGGCCTCACCGGCGCGGTGCTGGTGGTGGGCTTCGGCCGCTTCGGCCAGGTGGCGAGCCAGACCTTCCTCGCGCGCGGGCTGGAGGTGACGATCATCGACAACGATCCGGACATGATCCGCGCCGCCGCCAAGTTCGGCTTCAAGATCTATTACGGCGACGGCACCAATCTCGACGTGCTGCACGCCTCGGGCGCCGGCGCGGCGCGCGCCATCGCGGTATGCGTCGACAGGCGCGCGGCGGCCAACAAGATCGTCGCCCTCGCGCGCGAGGCGTTCCCCAATGCCGGGCTCCTGGTGCGCGCCTACGACCGCGGCCACGCGCTCGAACTGATGAACCAGAACGTGGATTTCCAGATGCGCGAGACGCTGGAATCCGCCCTCGCCTTCGGCCGCGGGGCGCTGGAATATCTCGGCCTCAGCCCCGAGGAGGCGCAGGAGACGGTGGCCGACGTGCGCCGCCGCGACAAGGAGCGGCTGTGCCTCGAGCAGACCAGCGGCTTTTATGCCGGCCTCGATCTGCTGCACGGCAACGGCCCGACGCCCGAGCCCTTCACCCGCCCGCGCCACGCCGCCCAGCCGCTCAACCCGGCGGCGGACGCCATCGCCGCCGAGGCGCCGCGGGCCGCGCCCTGACCCTGCGGCCCCTTCACCGCGCCTTAACCCACCGCCGCCACACTGCCGGCCGTCGGTAAGCGTTGCGTAGGGTAGCGTCATGCGTCGTGCGGCCAAGGGGGAGCCTCAGCGTTCGGTGCGCCGCAACGGCGTGCGCGCGGATGGCAGGGAGGCGGCCTCCTTGGTCGCGCAGATCGAGGGGCCGCGGGACGGTGCGGCGCCGCTCGTGCGCGACAGCGTGATCGTCGGCGACAGCATCGCCGCGATGGCGCGCCTGCCCGCCGCCAGCGTCGACCTGGTGTTCGCCGACCCGCCCTACAATCTCCAGCTCGGCGGCGAGCTCAAGCGCCCGGACGAGAGCCTGGTGGACGCGGTGGACGACGCCTGGGACCAGTTCGAGAGCTTCGCCGCCTACGACGCCTTCACCCGCGCCTGGCTGCTGGCGGCGCGGCGGCTCCTGAAGCCGGGCGGCACGCTGTTCGTCATCGGCTCCTACCACAACATCTTCCGCGTCGGCACGGCGCTCCAGGATCTCGGCTTCTGGATCCTCAACGACATCGTCTGGCGCAAGGCGAACCCGATGCCCAATTTCCGGGGCCGGCGCTTCACCAACGCCCACGAGACGCTGATCTGGGCCGCGCGCGACCCGAGCGCGAAATACACCTTCAACTACGAGGCGCTGAAAGCCGGCAACGAGGACGTGCAGGTGCGCTCGGACTGGCTGTTCCCGCTGTGCACCGGTGCGGAGCGGCTGAAGGACGCGGCGGGGCGCAAGCTGCACCCGACCCAGAAGCCGGAGGCGCTGCTCGCCCGCGTGATGCTCGCCGCCACGCGGCCCGGCGACGTGGTGCTCGACCCGTTCCTCGGCTCCGGCACCACGGCGGCGGTGGCCAAGCGCCTGCGCCGGTCGTTCGTCGGCATCGAGCGCGAAGCGGCCTATGCCGAGGCCGCCCGCGCCCGCATCGCCGCGGTGGAGCCGCTGCCCGAGGACGCGCTGGTGGCGCCGCCCAGCGCCCGCGAGGCGCCGCGCGTCGCCTTCTCGGCGCTGGTGGAGCGCGGCTTCGTCACCCCCGGCGCCGAGCTCACCGACGCCAAGGGCCGCTTCCGCGCCGTGGTGCGCGCCGACGGCACCATCGCGCTCACCGACGCCGCCGACCGCAGCGTCGGCTCGATCCACCGCATGGGCGCGCTGGCCCAGGGGGCGGAGGCCTGCAACGGCTGGACCTTCTGGCATGTGGAAGAGGCGGGCCGCCTCCACCCCATCGACATGCTGCGCGCCCGCCTGCGCTCGGAGATGGGCATCGCCGCCGAATAGGTCGACGGCCGCAGCGGCCAGGCGCCGGCCTGTCCCAGCCGCGCTAGATCGCCCGTCCGTGCGCGAGCACCTTGCGCATCACCGAGGGCAGGGCCTCGCGGTCGAAGTCGCGCGGCAGCACGAAGCGCGTGCCCGCGGGCGCCGCCGCGCCGGGCGGCAAATCGGCGCGCCAGACGCGGAGCTCCAGCGCGAAATGGGTGAAGACGTGGCGCACCGCGCCCGGCAGCGGGCGCCAGGGCGCCGCCAGCGGCGCGTGGCGCGCCGCCGCCTCGCCGGCCCCGCCTGGCCCCCACGGCGTGGACGGCACCTCGGTCATGCCGCCGAGCAGGCCCTTTTCCGGCCGCGAGCGCAGCAGCACCGCCCCGTCCGCGCGCACGGCGAGGAACGCGACGCCCGCCCGCGCGGGCTTCTCGGCCTTGGCCGCCTTCACCGGCAGCCGGGCGGGATCGCCCAGCGCGCGCGCCGCGCACGGCGCCATCAGCGGGCAGATGCCGCAGGCCGGGGCGCGCGGCGTGCAGATGGTGGCGCCGAGATCCATCATCGCCTGCGCGAAGTCGCCCGGCCGGCGCGCCGGCACCAGCGCGGCGGCGAGCGCCTTGATGCGCGGCTTGGCGCCGGGCAGCGGCTCGGCCACGGCGAACAGCCGCGCGACCACGCGCTCGATGTTGCCGTCCACCGGGCTCGCGGCGCGGTCGAAGGCGATGGCGGCGATGGCCGCCGCCGTGTAGGGGCCGATGCCGGGCAGTTCCAGCAGCGCCTCCTCATGGTCCGGGAAGGTGCCGCCATGGCGCGCGCTCACCGCCTTGGCGCAGGCGTGCAGATTGCGCGCGCGGGCGTAATAGCCGAGCCCGGCCCACTTCGAGAGCACCTCCTCCAGCGGCGCCGCCGCCAGGTGGTTCACCGTCGGCCAGCGGGCGAGGAAGGCGCCGAAATAGGGGATCACCGCCTTCACCGTGGTCTGCTGGAGCATGATCTCCGACAGGAACACGTGGTAGGGGTCGGCGCGCTCGCCCGGCCCGGCGCGCCACGGCAGAAGGCGGCGGTGGACGTCGTACCAGGCGAGCAGCGCGGCGGCATGGGCGGGGCCGCTCGGCGCCACGTCCTGGACCGCGTCCTTGCCGTCGACCGGGCCCGGCGCCCCGATCCGGCGCTCCGCCGGAGCGGCCGGCAAGCGGACGCGCCGGCGCGGACGCGGAGCGGAAACGGGGGCGGGAGCGGAGGCCATGGCCCGAAGGTGCGACGGCGCGCGCGCCGCCGCAAGGGCCGCCCCGGCGCCATCCACGCCGGCGGGCCCCTGCCCTTTGCCCGGCGGGATGCGCGCGCGCCGCGTTGATGCTATCGAAAACGCTGCGGCCGCCCCCGCAGATCCTGCTGCCGCATGTCCGGGCAAGGCGCGCCAACGCGCCGCCCGAGGGAGAAGACGCCATGCTCCAGACCAATCCCGCCTTCGACCGCATCGGCGAGGAGAACGCCTTCGCCGTGCTGGCGCGGGCCACCGCCCTCGCCGCGCAGGGGCGGGACATCCTCAATCTCGGCATCGGCCAGCCGGACTTCCGCACCCCCGACCACATCGTCGCGGCGGCGGTGAAGGCGCTGCAGGACGGCCAGCACGGCTACACCCCCTCGGTCGGCATCCTGCCGCTGCGCGAGGCGGTCGCCCGCGACCTCCACCGGCGCCACGGCGTGGAGGTGAGCCCGGACCTGGTGATGATCGTGCCCGGCGGCAAGGTCACCATGTATGCCGCCATCCGCCTGTTCGGCGAGCCGGGGGCCGAGATCCTCTATCCCGATCCGGGCTTTCCCATCTACCGTTCGATGATCGAGCACATGGGCGCCACCCCGGTGCCGGTGCCGATCCGCGAGGAGAATAGCTTCGCCTTCTCGGCCGAGGAGACGCTTGCGCTCATCACCCCGGCGACCCGGCTCCTGATCCTCAACTCGCCCGCCAACCCCACCGGCGGGGTCACGCCCAAGGCGGAGATCGACAAGCTGGTGGCGGGCCTTGCCGCCCACCCGCACGTCGCCGTCCTGTCGGACGAGATCTACGACCAGTTTCTGTTCGACGGCGAAGCGCACCAGACCCTGCTCGCTTATCCCGAGCTGCGCGACCGCCTCATCCTGCTCAACGGCTGGTCGAAGACCTATGCCATGACCGGCTGGCGGCTCGGCTATTCGGTATGGCCCAAGGACCTCTACGACAAGGTGAGGAAGCTCGCGGTGAACGCCTGGAGCTGCGTCAACGCCGCGACCCAGTATGCCGGCATCGCCGCGCTCGAGGGCCCGCAGGACGCGGTGACGCGCATGGTGGCCGAGTTCGACGCCCGGCGCCGCATCGTGGTGGACGGGCTCAACGATCTGCCGGGCGTGTCGTGCGCGACGCCGAAGGGCGCGTTCTACGCCTTCCCGAACGTCTCGGGCACCGGCTGGGCCTCGGCCAAGCAGCTCGCCTCGAGCCTTTTGGAGGATGCCGGGGTGGCGGTGATCGGCGGGCCGGACTTCGGGGTCCACGGGGAGGGCTATCTGCGCCTGTCCTACGCCACCTCGCGGGAGAACATCGTCGCCGCCCTCGACCGCATGGGCGCGTTCCTGGCGCGCCGGAAGGTCGCCTGAGCGTGGCGGCAGCGGCGCGGCCCGGCCTCACGGCGCGGCGCGCGCTGCTGCTCGCTCATCTTTGGCTCGCGGCGTCGGTCGCCCCGGCTTTGGCGCAGGAGCGCAAGCCGGGCGCGCTGACGCCCGATTACTGGGCCGGGCTCGCCATCTGTCCGCGCGACCAGGTGGCGCCGCGCGACTACAACCGCTGCCTGTACGACGCCCAGCGCACCTCGGAAGCGGCGCTGGAGGCGGAGGTGGGCAACGCCATGGCCGTGATCGAATCGCGCGCCGATCTCGTCGCGGTCCAGCGCAGCCGCTGGAAGAACCTGCTGGACGAGGCGCAGTCGCGGTTCCTGATCTTCCGCAACTTCGACTGCCAGAGCGTCGCCCCGTTCGAGGGCAAGCGCGGCATCGGCAATTTCGAGCAGCGCACCTTGTGCCTGATCGAGGTCAACACCCGCCGGGCGCGCGAGCTGCGCGGGCGCTACGGCGCGCCCCTGCCCGCCGTCGCCGAGGGGCCGAAGGGCCCGCAGGTCCGCCCCGCTGCCTGGATCTTCCCCACCAGCCCGCCGGTGGACTGACGCCGGGCATACCGCGCCGCGCGAATGTGCTAGAGGGCGATTTGCCGACCATATTCAACCGCGGCGCGGCGGCGGCAGGTGAACGGAGGCGCGTGTGGCCAAGGTGATCTGCGTGGGGGAGGTGATGGTGGAGCTCGCCCGCGGCTCCGACGGCCGCTTCGGCCTCGGCTTCGGCGGCGATACGTTCAACACCGCGGTCTATCTCGCCCGCGCCGGCGTCGAGACCGCCTATGCCACCGCGCTCGGCGACGACGCCTTCTCCGCCGGCATCCTCGACCTCGCCCGCGCCGAGGGGGTCGACACCGGCGCCGTGCTCCAGGTGCGCGGCCGCAATCCCGGCCTCTATCTCATCACCACCGACGACCAGGGCGAGCGCAGCTTCCATTACTGGCGCGATGCCTCGCCCGCCCGCGCCTTGTTCGAGCTCGACGGCTGGCAGGCCATCGCCGAGCAGATGGTGGCGGCGCGCGCGGTCTATTTTTCCGGCATCACCCTGTCGCTCTATTCCAATGCCGGGCTCGGCCGCTTCCTCGCCACTTTGGAGCTGGCGGGCGAGGCCGGCGCCTGGCGCGTGTTCGACGGCAATTTCCGTCCGCGCGGCTGGGGCGGCGATCTCGCCCGCGCGCGCACCGTGTTCTCCGAGGCGTTGAAGCGCGCCAGCCTGGCGCTGCCCACCTTCGAGGACGAGGTGGCTCTGTGGGGCGATGCCTCGCCCGCCGCCACCATCGAGCGCATCACCACCTATGGCGTCGCCGAGGTGGTGGTGAAGAACGGCGCCGGCGGCGCCTTGGTCCATGCGGAGGGGCGCACGGTGGAGGTGCCGGTGGAGCGCGCGGTGAGCCCGGTGGACACCACGGGGGCGGGCGACAGCTTCAATGCCGGCTACCTCGCCGCGCGGCTTTCCGGCGCCGCGCCGGAAGAGGCGGCGCGGGCCGGCCATCGCCTCGCCGGCGAGGTGATCCTGCACCGCGGCGCCATCATCCCGCGCGCGGCGGCGGCGGGCGGCACCCACCACTGAGCATCAGCCTTCGCCCGCGCCGGCCATGAGCCGGGCGGCGGCCACGGCCGCCTGGCCGAGCGCGAGGCCGCCGTCATTGGCGGGCGCCTCGGCGGGCAGGAGCACCGTGAGCCCGCGCGCGGCGAGCCGGCGCGCCATCGCCTCCAGCAGGATCGCGTTCTGCGCCACGCCGCCCGAGAGCGCCACGGTGCCGAGCCCGCGCGCCTGCGCGAGGTCCGCCGCAAGGTCGGCGAAGGCCGCCGCGAGGCCGAAATGGAAGCCGGCCGCGATCGCCCCGGGCGCGCGGCCGGCGTCGAGATCGGCAAGCGCCGCGCGCCAGAGCGGGCCGGGATCGAGCTCGGCCAGCGCCGCGCCGTCCGGTCCCGTCCCGTGCCGCAAAGCGAAGGGATAGGGCGCGGCGTCGTGGCCGGACGCGGCGGCCTCGAGCCCCAGCGCGGCCTCGCCCTCGAAGGAGAGGTGCTCCGGCGCGAGGCCGAGCAGGCACGCCATGGCGTCGAACAGCCGGCCCGCCGACGAAGCGGGCGGCGCGTTGAGCCCCTTGTCCATCATCGCCCGGAGCGTCGCCACGGGCCGCCCGGCGAACAGCGGCGCGAGGCGGGGATGCGCGTCCACCGCCGCGCGCCCGAGCGCGGCGTCGAGATGGGCCAGCAGCACCCGGAACGGCGCGCGCGCCGCCGCGTCGCCGCCGGCGAGCGGGATGGGGGCGAGGCGGGCAAGCCGCGTCATGGCGCGATAGTCGCAGGCGAGGATCTCGGCGCCCCAGAGCGTGCCGTCGTCGCCGAGGCCGAGGCCGTCGAGGGCGATGCCGATCACCGGCCCCTGGCCGCGCCGCCACCCCGCTTCGGCCATGGCGGCGGCGATGTGGGCGTGGTGGTGCTGGACCGCGAGGAGCGGCAGGCCGTTCTCGTGGGCCAGCGCGGCGCCGTCCCGGCTCGCCCGGTATCCCGGGTGGAGGTCCACCGCCACCGCCTCGGGGGCATGGCGGAAGATGGCGGCATAGTCCGCGAGCGCCGCCGCGAAGGCGTCGGCGGTGGCCGGTTCGTCCAGGTCGCCGAGATGGTGCGAGAGCAGCGCGTTGCACCCGTGCGTGAGGCAGAAGGCGCTCTTCACCTCGGCGCCCAGGGCGAGGACCGCCGGCGCGCCCGCGAAATCCTCCGGCAAAGCGAGCGGCATGGGCGCAAGGCCCCGGCCGCGCCGCATCACCCGCGCCCGGCCGGCGGCGAGGCGCACCACGCTGTCGTCGAGCCGCCGGGCGATGGGCCGGTCGTGCATCAGGAAGGCGTCGGCGATGCCGGACAGGCTCGCGCGGGCGTCGGCGTCGCGGAACGCCTGGGGCTCGGAGGAGCGGTTGCCCGAGGTCATCACCAGCGGCCGGCCGACCGCGGCCAGAAGGAGGTGATGCAACGGCGCATAAGGCAGCATCAGCCCCAACTGGCGCTGGCCCGGCGCCACGGCCTGCGCCAGGTCGGCGTCGGGGCGCAGCGGCAGGAGGACGATGGGCGCGCAGGGGTGCTCCAGCGCGGCCCGCGCCGCTTGGTCCAGCACGCACAGCGCCTCCGCCGTCGCCAGATCCGCCATGACGGCGAGCGGCTTCGCCGGTCGATGCTTGCGCGCGCGCAGTAGGCCGACGGCCTCAGCGCCGGTGGCGTCGCAGGCGAGGTGGAAGCCGCCGATGCCCTTCACCGCCAGGATCGCGCCCGCCGTCAGCCGCCGCGCCGCTTCGGCGATGGGATCGGCGCAGGCGATTTCCGCGCCCTCATGCTCCAGCCACAGACGCGGCCCGCAATCGGGGCAGGCGATGGGCTGGGCGTGGAAGCGCCGGTCGGCGGGGTCGTCATTTTCGGCGCGGCAGGCCGGGCACAGGGCAAAGCCCGCCATGGTGGTCATCGGCCGGTCGTAGGGCAGGCCGGTGACGATGGAGAAGCGCGGCCCGCAATCGGTGCAGTTGGTGAAGGCGTAGCGAAAGCGCCGCGCGGCCGGGTCGGCGATCTCCGCAAGGCAGGCGGGGCAGGTGGCGACGTCCGGCACGATCCCGACCGAGACCTCGCCCGCCCCGCTCGCGGCGATGGCGAAGCCCGCGCCCTCGGGCGGCGCGGCCGCGCGCCGCTCGATGGCGGCGATGCGGGCGAGCGGCGGTGCCTCTTGTGCAAGCGCGCGGGCGAAGGCGTCGAGCGCGCCGGGTGCGCCCGCCACATGGATCGCCACCCGGTCGCCGGCATTGCGCACGCTGCCCCGCAGTCCGTGGCGCAGCGCGAGGCGGTGCACGAAGGGGCGGAAGCCCACCCCCTGCACGATGCCCCGGACGACGATCTCCTCGGCGCGCTCCATGGCCCGGCGCCTAATGCACCGTGCAGACCATGCACGGATCGAAGGAGCGCACGATGTGCTGCACGCTCACCGGCGTCACTTCGCCCTGGCGGATCGGCGCATCGACCAGCGCTGCCTCCAGCGGACCCGGCACGCCGGCGCGGTCGCGCGGCGAGAAGTTCCAGGTGGTGGGAGCGATGATCTGGTAGCGGGCGATGCGCCCCTTCTGCACCACCACCCAGTGGCCGAGCGCGCCGCGCGCGGCTTCCGTCAGCCCGAAGGCGCGGCCCTCCTGCGGCAGCGTTCCCTGCGCGCACCAGGGCGCCGTGGGCTCCAGCTCGCGCACCCAGCCTTCCATGGCGATCAGCGTGCGCGCGGCCTCCACCAGCCGGCCGACCACGCGGCTCCTCACATTGGCGCCCTCGCGCGCGGCGAGATCGCGCATCAGCGGCTGGCCCGCCACCACCTGCCGGGCGAAGGCGCCGGTCTCGAACGGCAGGCCCGACAGGCGCGGCGCCTTGCACCAAGTGTAGCCGTCCTCGTCCAGCCCGTCGGGCAGGGTCGAGCCCTCGAACGGGGCGTGGGGCGCCTCGCGGCCCTCCATGCGGGCGAAGGCGTGGTCCTCGGTGATGGCGGCGGGATCGAGCGTGGCGCCAACGCCGTCCGCGACGATGCCGCCGCCATAGAGCCGGCCGCTCTCCTGCGGATAGGCGCCGTAGGACAGGAAGCGGTCATAGGCGCGGCCGAGGCCCGAAAGCTCCAGGTCCTCGGCGATGTCGAGAAACAGCCGCATGTCGCTCGCCGGCCCGGCGCGGCGCCACGCCTCCAGCGCCGCGGCGTCGTCGAGCGCCGCCACCTCTTCCAGCGCGGCACCGTAGAGGCGGTCCTGAAGGTCCGCGCGCACGGCGGCGAGCGTCGCCAGGAGCCGCATCTTGTCGCGCTGGTCGGCCGAGCGCGTCACCCCGCCCGGCTGGAGCGCCAGCGTGTGCGGCCAGCGCCCGGCCAGAAGGCCGAGCACGTGGAGCAGGGTGGCGCGGGTGGCGATGGCCGCGCGCACGCGCGCGCCCTGCGCCGCCTTGAAGCCCCGCTCGGCCGCCGCGAACCAGGGCCGGTCCGCGTACACCTGGCGGGCGAAGTCCGGCATGAAGAAGACGTGGAAATGGGTGAGGTGGTCGGCCACGTTCTCGGCGGCGAGGATGAGGTTGGTGGCGATCCGTCCGTTCGGGGTCGGCGCGAGGCCCTGGAGCCCGGCGAGCGCCAGCGCCGCCGCGTGCGACTGCGACACCGAGCAGATGCCGCAGATGCGCGGGGCGATCACCAGCGCGTCGCGCGGGTCGCGCCCTTCCAGGATGCGCTCGAAGCCGCGGAACAGGGGCGAGGAGACGAACGCCTCTTGCACCCGGCCGTCGGCGATCTCGAGGCGCACCTCCAGGTCCCCTTCCACGCGGTTGAAGGGGCCGACCACGAGGCGGCGGGCGTCGGGGCTCATCGCCGCTTGATGTCCTTCACCGCGGGCGGGGTCAGCACGTGATCGGCGGTGGCGTTGCGCCGGAGCCGCTCCGGCGTCGCCGCCTTGGCGAGGGAGGACAAGGCGATGAACCAGGCCTTCGGCATGTCGGTGGGCAGGCCCACGGGGATGCCGCCGATCTTCGGCGTGTCCAGGAAGGCGTGGCCCGGCTCCTCAAATTCGGGGGCGGTGCAGTTGATGCAGGAATAGCCGCCCCGGGTGCAGGAGCCCTCGCCGTTCCACAGCCGGGTGTTGCAGTCCGCGTGCGCCTGGGTGCCGAGGCAGCCCAGATGCTCCATCATGCAGCCGAGGTCGGAGAGCTTCTCCGCGCTGGCTTTGTATTCGTAGTATTCGTTGCGCGGGCAGCCGTGGTGGACGAGGTGGTCGGCGTAGAAGCGCGGCCGGCCATAGACGTCGAGGTCGGCGGCGCCGAGGAGGCCCGCCGAGAGCAGCATCAAGGTCTCGGTGACCCAGTTGGGGTGGGTCGGGCAGCCCGCCACATTGATCACCGGCAGGCCCGAGCGGGAACGGAACGGCTCGCCCAGCGCGCCGCCGCGCCGGCGCCCGTCGAACTGGAGGCCGCAGGCATCCGCCGGGTTCACGCCCGCCGCCGTCACCCCGCCATAGGCCGCGCAGGTGCCCACCGCCACCACGTGGCGCGCCACCGGCGCGAGGCGGCGCACCCAGTCGATGGTGGGCACGCCGGTGCCGGCCAGCACGTGGAAGCGCCCAGTGCCGTTCGGCCCGCGCAGCAGCGCGCCCTCCACGCACAAGGCGTCGAGCGCGATCTCGCCCGCGAGCACAGCCTCGAACAGCGCGGTCGCCTCACTCCCGGTCTCCTCCGAGAAAGCGGGGTGCCACAGGAAGCGGATGTCCGCGCTCTCCAGCGTCGCCGCAAGGTCTGGCGCTTCGGCGCACAGCAGCGACATGGTGCAGCCGCCGCAGCCGCCGGACTGGAGCCAGAGCACGGTGAAGGGAGGGCGCATCGCCGGGTTCATTCCTTCGCCTCCGCGGGCGGGGCCGGCAGGGTCAGCGTCATCACCGCGCCGCCCTCGGGATGGTTGGCGGCGTCGAGCGCGCCCTGATGCTCGGCGACGATGCGGTAGCAGATGGACAGGCCGAGCCCGGTGCCCTTGCCCACCGGCTTGGTGGTGAAGAACGGGTCGAACACCCGGCCGAGCACCGCGTCGGCGATGCCCGGCCCGGTGTCGCGCACGGTGACCCGGGCGCGGCCTTGCGCGCTCGTCCCGGTGATCTCCAGGCGGGCGCCCGGGCGGCCTTCCATGGCGTCCACCGCGTTCTGCACCAGGTTCATCATCACCTGGTGGATGTGGCCGGGATGGCCGACGCTCTCGAACGGCTCGGGCAGATCGATGGCGATGGCCAGGTCCGGCATCTGCGACTTCGCCACCCAGTCCACCGCCGTGCGCACCACGGCGGCGAGGTCGAACGGGCTCGGCGCCTCGCGCTGGTCGGAGGAGAAGCGGCGCAAATCGGCGACGATGTCGCGCACCCGCTCGGCGCCCTCCAGCATGCCGGCGAGGGTGGGGGCGAGGTCGGCACGGGTGCGGTCGATGCGCAGCGCCGCGCGCGCTGCGGCGAGCGCGGCCTGGTCCGCCCCGGCATGCACCTGGTCGAGATAGGCGACGAGGCGGTCGGCATGGCGCTTCAGGGCGTGGGCGTTGCCGTAGACGAAGGAGATCGGGTTGTTCAACTCGTGGGCGACGCCGGCCACCAGGCGGCCGAGGGAGGCCATCTTCTCCGCATGCACCAATTGCTGCTGGGTGTGCTTGAGGTGCTCGTGGGCGGCGGCGAGGTCGGAATAAGCGCGCCTGAGCTCGCCCAGCGGGCGTCCCACCAGCACGATGCCCACCGCGCGCCCGCGCGTGTCGAAGCGCAGCGCGCCGTTCACCGCCACCTGCTCGGGCCCCTCGGGGGTGGCGAAGGTGAACTCGCTGTCGACGATACGGCGCCGGCTCGCCATGGTGGCGAGCACGTCCTGGGCGGTGGCGCGGGAGGAGCGGTCGATGAGATCGGCGAGCGGCCGGCCGACCAGGTCGTCCGCGGTGACGCCGAAGGCGCGCTCGGCGGCGCGGTTCACCTGCTCCACCCGGCCCGAGAGGTCGCAGGCGATCAGCAGGTCGGTCATGGCGCCGACGAGGCCGGCGATGAAGCCCTGGGCCTCCTCCAGCGCGTCGTTCTTGGCCTCGAGCTCCACCTGCTGGCTGACCAGCTCGGCGTAGGTCTCGTCCATCTTGCGGATGACGGCGATCCACGCCTGGTCGGCCTCCGCCGGCGCGGCGCCGGGGATCACGGACGAGGCTTCGCCGCCGAGCGCGCGGGCGCCGGCGCGCGGGCTGTCCTTCGGCAGGTCCTGGCCCTGGGCGGGCATGCGCGGTCCCCGCGGCCGTTGAGGGGCGCCCATGCTAGGCGAGCGGCGCGGCGGCGTCCAATGGAGGCCTCAAGGGACGCGGGCGCCGGCCCGCCGCCGCGCCTACTGGAGCATGCGTTCGAAATTGATCACGAACAGCTTCGGATCGGGCCGGCCGTTGGGCTTGAGGTTCGAGATCGACACCTGGGTGTCGTAGCCCTGGGGATCGGTGACGATCCACTGCCTCAGCGTGTAGTCCTTGGCATCGAACAGGATCAGCAGACGGTAGGTGCCGATCATGGGCACCTTCTCCTCGATCACCACCGAGACGAAGTGGTCGTCCTGGTAGATGCCGGTGACGTGCGGGTCGTTGGCGAGGTCGATGCGCTCGGCCAGGAGGAAGCGCAGCGGCGTCTGGTCCAGCGGCGTGATGTCCTGGGTGTTGAGCGTGCGGTCGCGCACCGCCACCGACTGGCCGTTGGCGATCAGCTCGATCGGGCTCGGCGGATCGTATTCGAAGCGCACCCGGCCGGGCTTCTGCATGTAGAAGTCGCCGGTGCGGCGGCTGCCGTCCGGGTCCACCTGGGTGAAGGTGCCGGTGAGCGATTGGATGGAATTGTAATAGGCGTTCACCCGGTCGACCGTGGCGCGCTGGGCGCGCCCGTCCGGCGCCGGGGCGGGGGGCAGGGTGCGGGGGGGTCCGGCCAGGGCCGGCGGGGCTGGCTTCTTCGGCGGCAGCGGCGCCGTGGCGGGGGGCTGCGCCGCCTGCGCCTGCGCGCCCGGCTGCATCTGCGCCGGCAGCACCTGCATCGGCTGGCCTTGCACCGGCTGGGCCTGCGCCGCGCTTTGGCCGCGCGGCACGTCGCCCGGCGGCAGCAGGCCCTGCGCCATGGCGACGGAGCCGGCCGCCAGCCCGAAGGCGAAGGCGAGCGGAGAAAGAATGCGGAGCAGCATGATCGGTTTCTCTGACACGGAAGCGTGCGGCCGTCGAGGGCCGACCGTTCCCCGTAGCGGTGGCCTGTGGCGATCCTGTGGCCCGCCGCCAGGGGATGCAAGCGCGATCTCGCGGCCGCAAGCGGCCCCCCGGCCGGCCGCGGGCGGCTATTCCGCCGCCTCGTCCGGCAGCAGGATCTCCCGCTTGCCGGCATGGTTGGGGGCGCCCACCACGCCCTCCTTCTCCATCCGCTCCACCAGCGAGGCGGCGCGGTTGTAGCCGATCTGGAGCCGGCGCTGGATATAGGAGGTAGAGCACTTCTTGTCGCGCAGCACCACGGCGACCGCCTGGGAATAGAGGTCCTGGCCCTCCTCCCCGAACGATCCCTTGTCGAACACCGCGCCGTCTTCGTCCCCGCTGTCCTCGTCGAGCTCGGCGGTGACCGCCTCCACATAATCGGGCACGCCCTGGGCCTTGAGGTGCCGGACCACGCTCTCCACCTCCTCGTCGGCGACGAACGGGCCGTGCACGCGGGAGATGCGCCCGCCGCCGGCCATGTGGAGCATGTCGCCCTGGCCCAGCAGCTGCTCGGCGCCCATCTCGCCGAGGATGGTGCGGCTGTCGATCTTCGACGTCACCTGGAACGAGATGCGGGTCGGGAAATTGGCCTTGATGGTGCCGGTGATGACGTCCACCGAGGGACGCTGGGTCGCCATCACCAGGTGGATGCCGGCGGCGCGCGCCATCTGGGCGAGGCGCTGGATCGCGCCCTCGATGTCCTTGCCCGCCACCAGCATCAGATCGGCCATCTCGTCGACGATCACGACGATGTAGGGCAAAGGCTTGAGGTCCATCTCCTCGCTTTCGTAGATGGCCTCCCCGGTCTCGTGGTCGAAGCCGGTCTGCACGGTGCGCGAGACGGTCTCGCCCTTCTCCATGGATTCGCGCACGCGGGCGTTGAAGCCGTCGATGTTGCGCACGCCGAGCTTGGACATCTTCTTGTAGCGGTCCTCCATCTCCCGCACCGCCCATTTCAGCGCCACCACCGCCTTCTTGGGATCGGTGACCACCGGGGCGAGGAGATGCGGGATGCCGTCATAGACCGACAGCTCGAGCATCTTCGGATCGACCATGATGAGGCGGCACTGCTCCGGCTTCAGGCGGTAGAGCAGCGACAGGATCATGGTGTTGATGGCGACCGACTTGCCGGAGCCGGTGGTGCCGGCCACCAGCAGATGCGGCATGCGGGCGAGGTCGACGATCACCGGCTCGCCGCCGATGGTCTTGCCGAGCGCGATGGCGAGCTTGTGGCCACTGTCGCCGAAGTCGCGGGTGGCGAGCAGCTCGCGCAGCAGCACCTTCTCGCGCCGGGCGTTGGGCAATTCGATGCCGATCGCGTTGCGCCCCGGCACCACGGCCACGCGGGCGGAGATGGCGCTCATGGAGCGGGCGATGTCGTCGGCGAGGCCGATGACGCGCGACGACTTGATGCCCGGCGCCGGCTCCAGCTCGTAGAGCGTGACCACCGGGCCCGGCCGCACCTGGCCGATCTCGCCGCGCACGCCGAAATCCTGAAGCGTGCCTTCGAGCAGGTTGGCGGTCTCCCTGAGCGCCTCCGGGCTCATGGCGGGGGCCTTGGTGGGCGGCGGGGCGGCGAGCAGATCGAGCGCGGGATGCTGGTAGCCGCCGCCGCGGCGGCCCTTGGGCGGGTCGCGCGGGGGCGGCCCCGCCGGGCGGCGCGGCGCGGCGCGGGCCGCCCCCGCGCGGGGCGCATCGAAGTCCGGCACGCCGGACCGCGGCGGCGGCGCCGCGTCGTAGGCCAGGCCGTCGGCGGCCTCGTCCTCCGGCTCCGGCGGGGCGCCGCGGCGGCCGGCGAGGCTCGGCTCGACCCGGCCCTTGGCGTCGTTGGCCGGCCGCTCGGACGCGAACATCTCCCGGGCGAAGGCGCCCACCCCGCCGATGGCGACGCGCGGCAACCGGCGGCCCGGAAACAGGCGCGCCTTCAGCGACAGGAAGGTGTGGGTGATGGCGCCGAGCGAGATCGAGGTGCCGTCGTCCCCATCCTCCTCCTCGTCGGGCGCGCCGCCGGCGGAGAGCGGCGTGCGCCGGCCGCCGCTCAGAGCGAAGAACAGCCCGGCGAGCGCCACGGCGAGCCCGGCACCGGCGATGAAGAAGCCGTCCAGGGGGTCGCCCCAGCCGCCGCGCAGCACCGCAGCGGCGCGCGGGAACAGGTCGCCGATCACCCCGCCGAGGCCGGTCGGCGTCGGCCAGGCGCCGAAGCGCGGGATGGCGGCGAGGAAGGCGGTGAGGCCGATCACGCCCAAGGTCCAGGCGGCGAGGCGCAGGCGCGCGCGGCTGAACGGACGGTGGGTGAGCATGCGCCAGCCCCACGTCAGCAGCGGCGCGACGAGGGCGAGGCAGGCGAGGCCGAAGAGCTGCATCAGCATGTCGGCCACCACCGCGCCGGGCCGACCCAGCAGGTTCTTCACCGCCCCACCGGTGGCGTTGGACAGGCTCGGATCGCTGGCCGACCAGGTGACGAGCGACACCATGGCGAAGAGCCCGACGGCGAGCAGCAGCGCACCGATGATCTCCCGGCTGCGGCGGCGCACGGCCTGCTTCAGCCCGTCCGGGATGAAGCCGAGGTGCGGCACGTGGAGCGGGTCGGCGCGGCCCTCCAGGCGCGAGTGCATCACGGCGTCGGCGGCGGGGCGGCGGGCCATGGGTCTTGCTCTCCTTCAGGCGAGGCCGGCGAGGAGGCGGGCGAGCACCTCCTCGCAGGCGGCGAGATCTTGCACCAGCGCGACGCGGACATAAGCGTCGCAGGGGTTGGCCCCGGTGAGGTCGCGCCGGGCGAGATAGCCGCCCGGCACCACGCGCAGGCCCTCGTCGCGCCAGAGCTTCAGCGCCGCCGCCTCGCCGCCGCCGGCGGCGGAGACGTCGAGCCACAGGAAGAAGCCGCCGCCGGGCCGCTTATAGGAAAAGCGCCCGTCCAGCATGCGGTCGGCGAGGTCGAACTTGGCCTTGTAGAGGTCGCGCGAGGCGATCACGTGCGCCTCGTCGGCGAGCGCCGCGACGCCCACCTCCTGGAGCGGCTCGGGCACCTGGGGCGCCGCCACCCAGCGGAAGGCGAGGAAGGCTTTGAGGAAATCCGCGTCGCCGGCGACGAAGCCGCAGCGCAGGCCCGGCAGCGAGGAGCGCTTGGAGAGCGAGTTGAAGGCGAGCGCGCCGGTAACGTCGTTGCCCGCCACCTCCAGGATGCCGGCCGGCTTCTCGGCGCCGAGATAGACCTCCGAATAGCACTCATCGGAGAACAGATAGGCGCCGTGCGCGCGGCACGCCCGCAGCAGCTCGGCGAGATAAGCGGGCGAGGCGATGGCGCCCTGGGGATTGGCGGGGGAGGCGATGAAGATGGCCACCGTGCGGGCCATCAGTTCGGGGGTCAGCGCCGCAAGGTCGGGCAGCCAGCCGCTGTCCATGGTGGTCGGCAGGATCACCGCCTCGCAGCCCGCCGCCTCGGCGCCGGCCGCGTACGCGGCATAAAACGGGTTCGGCAGCAGCATGGCCGGGCGACGGCCGCCGAAGTCGCGGCGCGCGTCGGCGAGGCGCCGGGCGACGATGGCGGCGGAGAACAGGCCCTCGCGCGAGCCGTTCAGAACCAGCACCTCGCGCTCGGCGTCCACCGGACGGGCCAAAGCGTAGCGGCGGGAGAGCCAGCCCGCGGCGGCGGCGCGGAACGCTTTGGTGCCCTCGGCGCGTGGATAGCGCCCGAAGCCGGCGAGCGAGCGGGCCAGCACGTCGCCGACGAAGGGCGGCATGGCGTGCTGCGGCTCGCCCACCGCCGCGCTCAAAGGCGCGCGGCCGGGCGCCACCGGCGCGAGCAGCTCGGCCAGGCGAACGAACGGGGAGCGGCGGTCCTCGGCGGGTGCCGCCGGCGGCACGGCATGGGGCAAGCTTCTGGCCTCTCTCGAGCCGGATCCACGCGCGGCGGGGCGCCGGGACGCTTCGCCGCGCGCGGGGGGTCGCGCTCTCGTGCCTGTCCCGGCCCTTGCGGGCCTTGGGCGAAGGCACGTCTCTCAGGCTCCAGCATGGCGCGGGACGGTTAAGGCGCGGCTAACCGCCGGGATTTCCCCCGCCGCCGCCGCGCCGTCCGCCTTCCCTAACGGCACCCACAGACCGGGGATGATCGGGTCATCCGGCGGCGCCCGAGAGCACCGCGCGGGCCTGGGCCGCGTCCACGTGCATCTGGGCGATCAGCGGCGCGATGCCGTCGAATTTCAGCTCCGGCCGCAGATAAGCGGCGAGCTCCACCTTCAGCTCCGCGCCGTAGAGATCGCCGGAAAAGTCGAACAGGTGCACCTCGAACAGCGGCCGGCCATTGTCGAAGGTGGGGCGCCGCCCGTAGCTCGCCACCCCGTCGAGCCGCCGCGCGCCGTGACGGGCGCGCACCGCATAGACGCCGAAGGCGAGCTCGGCGCCGTCGGGCAGCTCCAGGTTGGCGGTGGGAAAGCCGAGCTCCCGCCCGCGCTTGTCGCCGTGGATCACCCGCGCGGTGAAGCCGAACGGCCGGCCCAGCATGTGCGCCGCATGCCCCACCTGGCCGGCGGCGAGCGCGTTGCGGATCGCCGTGGAGGAGATCGGGTCGCCCTCGTCGCGCATGGGCTCCACCACCTCCACCTTGAAGCCGTGGCGGGCGCCGGAGGCCATCAGGAAGGCGGGCGAGCCGGCGCGGGCGCGGCCGAAATGGAAGTCGAAGCCCACCACCACCCCGCTCACCCCGTAGCGGCCGATCAGGATGTCGGCGACGAAGGCCTCCGCTTCCACCGCCGCCAGCGCGGCGTTAAAGCCGAGCACGATGGCGCCGTCGAGGCCGGCCTGCGCCAGCTGGGTGAGCTTCTCCGGCTCCGGGGTCAGGCGGAAGGGCGCGGTCTTGGGCGAGAAGAAGGTGCGCGGATGCGGCTCGAAGGTGAGCGCCAGCGCCGCCACCCTTTGGTCCCGGGCCAAAGCGCGCGCCGCGTCGATAACCGCGCGGTGGCCGCGATGCACGCCGTCGAAATTGCCGATGGCGAGCACCGGCCGGGCGAGGCGCGCCGGCAGCGGGTCGGCGTCGCGCAGGACGGTGAAGGGTTCGTGCGGTGACATCTGCATGAGCGCGGCGGCCTCGGGTCCTTCGAACGCGCAAGCCGGCCGGCGGTGGTGTCCCGGGGGCGATGGCTGCGGAGCCCGCGCCGGTCGGCTTGCGTCGCAAGCATCGGATAACGCGTTCTCCGCCTTTGAGTAAGGGGGAGGCTGAGCGAGGCGGGCCTACCGGACGGCCCGCCGCGCGCGGCGGCGCCTCACCAGGCGAGGCGCGCCATCACCCCGCGCGGATGGGCGTGGCCGTCGAACAGGGCCGACAGCGAGGCCTCGTCCGGCACCTGCCCGTCCACCGCGTTCAATTCGCCGGCATGGATGCCGCTGGCGATGAACAGGCTGTCGAAGCCGGCATCGTTGGCGCCGGCGATGTCGGTGCGCAGCGCGTCACCGATGCCGAGCACCCGGGCGGGCGCCACCGGCGCGCCGCGCAGCTCCGCCGCCTTCGCGAGCGCCGCCTGGTAGATGGCCGGATAGGGCTTGCCGCAGAACACGGTCTTTCCGCCCAGGTCCTCATAGGCCTTGGCGATGGCGCCGGCGCAATAGACCAGCTTGGCGCCGCGCTCCACCACGAGGTCCGGATTGGCGCAGATGAAGGGCAAGGCGCGCGCCTTCATGCGCGCGAGCAAGTCGGCGTAGTCGTCGGGGGTCTCCACCTCGTCGTCGAGCAGGCCGGTGCAGACCGTCAGGTCCGCCTCTTCCATGGGGACCTTGACCATGTCGAGCCCGTCGAAGGTGCCGATGTCGCGCGGCGGGCCGAGATGGAACACCTTCACCCCCGGCCGCGCCGCGATCAGCGCACGCGTCACGTCGCCGGACGTGACCACGTCGTCATAGGCGGCGCGCGGCACGTTCAGCTTGTCCAGCATGGCGACGATGAACGGGTTCGGCCTCGGCGCATTGGAGACCAGCAGCACCGTACGCCCGCCGGCGCGCGCCCGGGTGAGCGCGTCCGCCGCCGCCGGGAAGGCGGTGATGCCGTTATGCACCACGCCCCATACGTCGCACAGGATGAGGTCGTAATCGTCCGCGAAGGCCGAGAGGCCGGGCACGAGGGGCGGGAACAGGGCGCTCACGGTCGCGTCGTCGGCCATCCGGTGTCTCCGTCTGTTGCGGGGCACAGGTAGAACGGGCGAACCCGATCCACAAGGCCGGGCGGACAGGAACGCCCTGCGCCCCGCGCAGTTCTACGTTCAACCGTCCGGCGCCGGCAGGCGCCCGGACCGCCGTGCCCATAGGCCCGCCAAGAGCGGCCCAACCCGGAGACGTCCCATGCCGTTCGAGACCCTCTTCACCGCCGTGGCCACCGCCAAAGGCGGGCGCCGCGGCCATTCGCAGACCTCCGACGGCTCGGTCTCCGTCGATCTCGGCTCGCCCAAGAACGGCGCCATGGAGCCGGGCAAGACCACGCCCGAGCACCTGTTCGCGGCCGGCTATGCGGCCTGCTTCGGCAGCGCGCTGGAGGCGGTGGCGAAGAAGCAGGGGGTGGACGCCGCCGAAGCGGAAGTCACGGTCGAGGCGAGCCTCGGCAAGGTGGAGGACGGCTACGCGCTGGCGGTGAAGATCTCTGGCCGCATCCCGGGCCAGGACCAGGCGGCGATGCAGGCGCTGCTCGAGGCGGCGCACCAGGGTTGCCCCTATTCGAAGGCGACGCGCGGCAATATCGACGTCACCGTCTCGGCCGCCTGAGGCGGAAGGCGCCCAACTCGATACCTCACCGGGCGAACGGCGGCTTGCCTCCCGGATGACCGCCGGCATTCCCGCCCAAGCCGTGCGGCGGCATCCCGTGGGGCGGGCCGCCACGCGCCGGCTCGGTTTGCGCGACGGGCGCGGTGGATTTCGGGTTCGCCGTCACGCCGGGCAGCGCGGTGACGAGGTCGCGGAACGCGTCGCCCCGGACCTCGAAGTTGGGATACTGGTCGAAGCTGGCGCAGGCGGGCGAGAGCAGCACGACCGGGTGGGCGAGGTTTGAGGCCTCCGCGTCCCGCGCCGCCGCCGCGACCGCGTTGTCGAGCGTGCCGACGATCTCGTGCGGCACCGCGCCGCCCAGCGCGGCGGCGAAATCCGGCGCCGCCTCGCCGATGAGATAGGCCTTGCGCACCCGCGCGAAATGGGGCGCGAGCGGATCGATGCCGCCGGCCTTGGGCTTGCCGCCGAGAATCCAGAAGATGTCCTCGAAGCTCAGCAGGGCCCGCTCGGCGGCGTCCGCATTGGTGGCCTTGCTGTCGTTGACGAACAGCACGTCGCCCTTGCGGCCCACCTCTTCCATGCGGTGGGCGAGGCCGGGGAAACGCTTCATGGCCACGGCGATGACCTCGGGCGCGAGGCCCAAGGCGCGCACCGCCGCGAACGCCGCCGCCGCGTTCTGGGCGTTGTGCGCGCCGCGCAGCGCGCCGATGCCGCCGAGCGGCAGGCGGAAGCGCTCCGCTCCGCCCTCGGACACCACCAGCGTCTCGCCCTCGCGCCAGATGCCGTCCGCCAGCGGCCGGCGCACCGAAACGCGCACCACGTGGGTGCCGGCGCGCTCGGCCCGGTCGGCCATGGCGGCGGAGAAGTCGTCGTCGACGCCGATCACCGCCGTGCCGCCGCGCTCGACCCCGGTGACGAGGTGCTCCTTCACCGCCGCGTAGTTCTCCAAGGTGCCGTGCCGGTCGAGATGGTCCGGGGTGAGGTTCAGCTGCACGCCCACCGTGGGATCGAGGCCGGGCGCCAGGTCGATCTGGTAGGACGAGCATTCGATCACATGCACCCGTCCCGGCTTCGGCGGCGCCAGCGACAGGATGGCGGTGCCGATATTGCCGCCCATCTGCACGTCGCGGCCGGCGGTGCGCAAAAGGTGGGCGATCAGCGCGGTTGTGGTGGACTTGCCGTTGGTGCCGGTGATGGCGACGAAGGGCGAGCGGCGCGCGCTCACCTGCCGCTCGCGGCAGAACAGCTCGATGTCGCCGATCACCTCGACGCCGGCATTGCGGGCGAGCCGCACCGCCCAATGGGGCTCGGGATGGGTCAGCGGCACGCCGGGCGAAAGCACCAGCGCGTCCACCGCGCTCCAATCGATGGTGCGCAGGTCCTGGACCAGAATCCCCTCCTCCCCGGCCTTGAGGCGGGAACGCTCGGCATCGTCATAGGCGACGACGCGGGCGCCGCCGGCGATCAGGGCCAAAGCGGTGGGAATGCCGGAGCCGCCCAGCCCGAAAAGGGCGACGGTGCGGTCCTTGAAAACGGTGACGGGGATCATGGGCGGAGCAATCTTCTCTCGGCAATGAAGCGGGCGCGCGCCCGCTGCTCTCTTAAGTGAAGTCGCAGGCGGATTCACCGGCAAATTAAATCCGTTCGCCGGATCGCGCGACGCCGGGCCGGGGGCCTGAAGGCCGCCGGCCCGCGACACGGTGCCATTGGGGAAACTCCCGCATTGACTTCGCGCCACATTAAAAACATTGAATGTAAACTGGCGCGGGTTCCTGGAGGAAGGGTCCGGGCCAATCTTCAAGGAGGTGGGTCATGGCCAATGTGGGCGGTATCGATCGCATCCTGCGCTTCGTCGCCGGCATCGTTCTGATGCTGGTGCCCTTCATCGCGCCGTCGGTGCCGGCGCTGGCCGGGCTCGGCAACTGGGCCTGGCTGATCGGTGCCTGGGGGCTCGGCATGCTGCTGACCGCGGTGTTCCGCTTCTGCCCGGCCTATGTGCTGCTGGGCGTGAGGACGTGCGGGCGCAGCGCCGGCTAGCGCCCCATCGGGGGCGCTCGGTCGAGGGATACCGGCGGGAAGGCCGCCGTCGTGGGAGGTCTCGTGCCGAGCTGAAGCGCGATCCGCCCCGATCGCCCCGGGCGACCTGCGGGGCGGCAGACGCGCTTTTTCATCACCGGGCCAAGGCCCCGGGCGGGCCGATCTTCCCGCCGCGGCGGGCGCGGCGCGCTCAGGGGCGCCACGGCTCGGGCGCCCTCAGCGCCTCGGCCTCGGCGCCGCGCTGGGCGCCGATCACCGTGAGCAGCGCGCGCAGCGCCTCCTGCACCCCCTGGCCGGACTGGGCGGAGAGGAGCAGCGGTTTCTTCTTCGCCGCCCGCTGGAGACGTTCCTTCTGCTGCTTGAGCAGCTCGGGGGAGAGGGCATCCACCTTGGAGAGGGCGACGATCTCCGGCTTCTCGTCGAGGCCGTTGCCATAGGCGGCGAGCTCGGCGCGAACAGTCTTGTAGGCCTTGCCGGCATGCTCGGAGGTGCCGTCCACCAGATGCAGCAGCGCGCGGCAGCGCTCCACATGGCCGAGGAAGCGGTCGCCGATGCCGACGCCCTCGTGCGCGCCCTCGATCAGGCCGGGAATGTCGGCCAGCACGAACTCGCGCCCGTCCACTCGCACCACGCCGAGGCCGGGATGCAGGGTGGTGAAGGGATAATCGGCGATCTTGGGCTTGGCCGCCGTGGTGGCGGCAAGGAAAGTGGACTTGCCGGCATTGGGCAGGCCGATGAGACCTGCATCGGCGATCAGCTTCAGGCGCAGCCAGATCCACCGCTCCTGGCCTTCGAGGCCGGGATTGGCGCGGCGGGGGGCCTGGTTGGTGGAGGTCTTGAACTGGGCGTTGCCGAAGCCGCCATTGCCGCCTTCCAGCAGCTTGATGCGCTGGCCCACCTCGGTGAGGTCGGCGAGGAGGGTCTCCTCGTCCTCGTCGAGCACCTGGGTGCCGGCCGGCACTTTCAGCACCACGTCGGCGCCGCGGGCGCCGGTGCGGTTGGCGCCCTTGCCGTGGTCGCCCTTCTTGGCCTTGAAATGCTGCTGGTAGCGGTAGTCGATGAGCGTGTTGAGGCCGTCCACACACTCGATCCACACGTCGCCGCCACGCCCGCCGTCGCCGCCGTCGGGACCGCCGAACTCGATGAACTTCTCGCGCCGGAACGAGACGCACCCCGCGCCGCCGTCACCGGAGCGCACATAGACCTTGGCCTGATCGAGGAATTTCATAGGCTGGAGGTAGACGGGCGGCGGCGCGAACGCAAGGGCGGCGCCCTCACAGCTTCAGGATGCGCTCGGCATTGCCGTGACAGACCTTCGCCCGCACGTCCGGCGAAAGCGGCGCGGTCTCGATGAACCGGGCGGCGGTCGCCGTGTCCTCGTAGGGATAGTCGACGGAGAACATCACCCGGTCCTCGCCCATGGCGCCGATGGCGGCGGTGAGCGCGCCGGGGTCGCAGACGCCGGAGGTGGTGACGGCGAAATGGCGCGTGACGATCGTCGAGGGCAGCTCATCCGTCGCCAGCGTCTCGCCCAGCCAGCACTGCCAACGGCTGTCGAAGCGCCAAAGCAGGTAAGGCAGGGTCTCGCCCATGTGGCCCAGGATCACCTGCACGTTGGGAAAGCGCTTGAAGGTGCCGGCGAACACCAGCCGCAGCGCATGGCTCGCGGTGTCGGCGGTCGCCGGTCTGGCCGTTGATGAGCGCGCCCTTGAAGCGGAGGTCGCGCACGCAGCGCTCCAGCTCGTCCGCGGCCTCCGCCGGATTCTGCATCGGCAGGTGGGCGAAGCCGGCATAGCGCTTCGGCTGCCGGGCGACCTCGGCGGCGAGCCTGTCGTTGGCCTGGCGCGCGAGGCGGATGGCGGCGGCCGTGTCCGTCTCCGCCTGGACACCGGGCGTGGTGACGGAGAGCACGCACAGGTCGATCCCGGCCTGGTCCATGGTCTCGAGCCGCAGGCTGCCGAAATCCGCCAGCCGGCGCTCGATGTCGGCGAACAGCGCGTCGCTGCGGGTGGGGCGCGCGACATACCGGCGTTCCAGCTCGGGCGTCGTGAAATGCTCCTCCAGCGCGATCTTGCGGACCGGGCCCGCAGCCTGTGCGTCGCCCTCGGGCGCGGTGGCCATGACGGCACCGGCCTTCAGCAGCGTGCGGGGGGCGCGCCCGCGATCGTCGGGTTTCCCGCCGCGGCCGGCGTCAATCGGGGAAGAAACCATGCGGGGCTCCGTCGGACGCGGCGGCGCCCCAAGCTAGGCACCCATCGGTGCGCACGCAAGGGCGGGCTCATGGCCGGGCAGGACCACGGGGCTTGGGCGCGGCGAGCAGACCGCAGAGGTCGGTCGCGACATGGGCCACGATAAGGAGCGACACGTCGCGCCAGAGCAGGAAGACCGCCGTCAGGATGCCGCCGGAAACGACGGTCGAGAGCGCCGCACCCAGGCCCCACAACGGCAGATGGGCGGCGACGAAGGCGGCAAGCGACAGGAGGCCGGCCAGCGCCGCGCTGCCGGTCAAGGCTTCGAGGCGGCCGATGGCATAGCCGCGATAGAGCCATTCCTCGCCGGCGGCGACCACCACCACCGTCATTGCGAGATACCACGTCGGCAGCCCGGCGAGCGCGCGCTGGCCGGGCTCGAACCCGCCGAGGCCGCTCGCCGCCAGCGCACGTCCCGCCAGAGGCCCGAACACGAGGATGAAGAACAGGGCGAGCAGGCCGCCGAGAGGGACCGACCAGACGGACGTCCCGGCGAAGCCCAGCGCCGCCCAGCCAAGGTCCTCGCCGCAGCGGGCGATCCCCGCGACGGCGGCCACCAGCAATGCGAACGCCGCGAGCCACGGCGCGCTTGCCCGAGCCGACGTGACCGCCTGGGCTCCCGTCGCCTTGCCCCACAGCAGCGCGATGGCGCCGGGGCCCAGCAGCGCCAGCGCGAGCCCCACCCATGTCCATCCGGTTCCCACGTCCGTCCTGCTCCGGCCCGCCTCCAGCTTCGGCGGCGCGGGATCCGTCGTCAAACCTCCTCGCCGCTCCCGCTTTGACCTTTCCGCGCGCTCGGACCAAAAGACGCCCATGAGCCCGCGCACCGTCGACGTCCTGCTCCCCCTCGGCCTCGACGCCGCCTATTCCTACCTCCTGCCCGAGGGGATGGAGGTGTCGCCCGGGGACCTCGTGCATGTGCCGCTCGGCACCAGGAGCGTGATCGGCGTGGTGTGGCCGCCCGCCGGGCCGCCGCCGGTGGTGGACACCGCCAAGCTCAAGGCGGTGAGGGCGAAGCTCGATTACGTGCCGCTGCCGCCCGACCTCATCAGGCTGATCGACTGGATGGCGGACTACACGCTGGCGCCGCGCGGCATGGTGCTGCGCATGGCGCTGCGCCATGGCGAGGCGCCGGGGGCGGGGCGCGAGCGCGTCGGCGTGCGCGCCACCGGCGCCCGGCCCGAGCGCATGACGGCAGCGCGCGAGCGGCTGCTGGCGCTGGTTTCCGACGGCTTCGTGCGCGGCAAAAGCGAGGCGGCGCGCGAGGCCGGCGTCTCCCCCTCCGTGGTGGACGGCCTCGTCGACGACGGCGCGCTGGAGGCCGTGGTCCTGCCGCCCGAGCCGGCCGCCTACCCGCCCGACCCGGACCATGCGGCCGTGGCGCTGTCCGAGGCGCAGGAAGCGGCGGCGGCGGTGCTGCGCGCCGCGGTCGCGGAGCGGGCGTTCGCGGTGCACCTGCTCGACGGGGTCACCGGCTCGGGCAAGACCGAGGTCTATTTCGAGGCGGTGGCGCAAGCGATCCGGCAGGGCCGACAGGCGCTGATCCTGCTGCCGGAGATCGCGCTCACCCAGGCATTCCTGGAGCGCTTTACCGCCCGCTTCGGCGTCAAGCCGGCGGAATGGCATTCGGGCGTCTCCACGCGCCGGCGTGCGCGCATCCTCAACGAGGTGGCCTCGGGCGCGGTGAAGGTGGTGGCGGGCGCGCGCTCGGCGCTGTTCCTGCCGTTCCGCGACCTCGGCCTCGTCATCGTCGACGAGGAGCACGACCCCGCTTACAAGCAGGAGGACGGCGTCGCCTACCACGCCCGCGACATGGCGGTCGTGCGGGCGCGGCTCTGCGCGTGCCCCATTCTGCTCGCCTCGGCGACGCCCTCCATCGAGACCGAGGTGAATGCCCGGCGCGGGCGCTACAACCGGCTCGCGCTGCCGCTGCGCTTCGGCGGCGCCAAGGTGCCGGCGCTCACCCCCATCGACCTCAGGAAGGAAGGCCCGCCGCGTGGCCGCTGGATCGCCCCGCGCCTGGAGGCGGAGATCAACGATACCCTGGAAGCGGGCGGCCAGGCGCTGCTGTTCCTCAACCGCCGCGGCTATGCGCCGCTGACGCTGTGCCGCGCCTGCGGGCACCGCATGCGCTGTCCGTCCTGCGCCGCCTGGCTGGTGGAGCACCGCTTCCGCCGCCGCCTCACCTGCCACCATTGCGGCTACCAGGCGCCGGTTCCCGAGGCCTGTCCGGCCTGCGGCGAGAAGGATTCGCTCATCCCCGTCGGCCCCGGCGTCGAGCGCCTGCAGGAGGAGGTGGACGCCCTGTTCCCGCAGGCGCGCACCCTGGTGCTCTCCTCGGACCTTCTGGGCGGCGTCGAGCGCATGCGGGCCGAGCTCGACGCGGTGGCGAAGGGCGAGGTGGACGTGGTGGTGGGCACCCAGCTCGTCGCCAAGGGCCACAACTTTCCCGGCCTTGCCCTCGTGGGCGTGGTGGACGCCGACGTCGGCCTCGGCCATGGCGATCCGCGCGCCGCCGAGCGCACCTTCCAGCTGGTGCACCAGGTGGCCGGACGCGCCGGCCGCGGCGCGGCGGAGGGACGCGGCTTCGTCCAGACCCACATGCCCGAGCATCCGGTGATGCGCGCTCTGGTGAAGGGCGACCGGGCCGCCTTCTACGAGAGCGAGATCGCCGCCCGGCAGGAGGCCATGCTGCCGCCGTTCGGCCGCATGGCGAGCCTCGTCGTGTCGGCGAGCGAGGCGATCGCGGCCGAGGCGCACGCCCGCCGGCTCGCCGCCTCGGCGCCGATCTCGCCCGAGGTGCGCATCCTCGGCCCGGCGGAAGCCCCGCTCGCGGTGCTGCGCGGGCGGCACCGCTGGCGGCTGCTCGCCCGGTCGCCGCGCGCCTTCGACCTCTCCGCCTACCTCCGGGCCTGGCGCGCGGTGGCGCCGCGTCCCACGGGCAACGTGCGGGTCGCCATCGACGTGGACCCGCAGAGCTTCCTGTGACCCATGATGCAGGTCGGCACGCCGCGGGCATGCCGGTGCGGCCCCTTGGCCGCGGGGAAGAAGGGCGGCGGGGCTTTTCTTCGCCGCCAGGCAAGCTATGGTTCGGCCGTCATCGACAGACCGGCCGAACGGGGAAGCCCATGCGCGCGATGTTCAGGATGGCCGTGATCGCCGCGCTCGCGCTCGGCCTGTCCGGCTGCGATAAATGCGGCAACTGGTTCGGCCAGTCGACGCCCAAGAGCTGCAGCTCGGACACGCCGCGATAGGCGGGCCGAACCGGGCCCCTCTGGCTGGGTCAACCCTCGCTCATTTGTCGTTTGGGTTCGGCACGCGGCCCTTCTCCGCCTTGAGCCGCGCGATGGCGGCGCGGATCGGCGCGAACGGGCCGTATTTGTGCTGGGTGGCGGGAAAGCCGTCCGCATACGGGCCGTAGGAGGTGTCCACCGGCTTCGACAGCAGGTCGGGAAAGTCCTTGTCGACCCCGGCGAGCGCCGGGCGGGGCTGGGACACCACGAAGGCGGCCACGTCCCAGGCGTCCGCGGGCGCCAGCACGGGCATGATCCAGCTGGCGCCGTTCGGCATGTTGTCGTGCACGAAGTTCGCCGCGGTGATGAGGCGGTTCATGCCCGCGCCCTGGTTGAAGCTGTCCGGGCCCCACAAGGGTGGCACTCCGTAGCCGAACGAGGCGTCCGCCACGTTGCGCCGGATCCCCTGCCCGTCCGCCCCATGGCAGAAGACGCAGTTGCGCGCGAACACCTTGGCGCCGCGCTTCGGGTCGGCCGGGCGCTTGAGTTCTGGGATCGCCCCGGCGCCCGCGCCGACGATCTTCGCCCCTTCCGGCAGCGCGCCGGAAAGCACTTTCAGATAGGCCACCAGCGCCTTCATGGGCACAGCGTCGTCCGGCATGGCGCGCCCGTTCATGGACCGCATCATGCAGGAATTGAGCCGATCCTCGATGGTCGCGGAAGCCCCCGAGCGGCCGGAATAAGCGGGGTAGTCCACCGAGGCGGCGATCAGAGGCAAACCGAACTTCTTGGTGCCGGCGTTGAGATGGCAATTGCCGCAGGCGAGATTGTTGCCGGCGAAGCGCCCCGCCGGATCGGCGGCATCCGGACCGATATGGCGCGGCGTCGCCAGCACGATGGAGCGACCGAGGCGGGCCAGGCGGCCGAATTCGTCGTCCGGCAGGAAATCGATCTCCGGAAGATCCCACACGGCGATGCGGGCATTGGCCTTGGCGAGCTTGTCGGCATGGGCTTTGGCCGCCGCGCCCTGGCCGGGATCGCCTTGTGCCCCAAGAGGTCCACTTGCAACCATTAGGGCGACAACCGCCACGACACACCAGCGCCGCCCCATGTGCGTCCCCCGAAGGCCGGCTGTTGTTGCATGCGCGCAGATACGCCGTTATAAGCGCGCCTTCCCGCGCGCCGGCATGCGCCCCCCTGGAGGCGTGCCGGCAAGCGGGTGGTCTGCGGCCGCGTATGCGGTCGCGATTCCCTTTTAAAACTATTTCAACGTTAGGACGAGTGCCATGACCGCCATCAAGGAACTGAAGGCAGTGGCGCGCCCGCGGGTCGGCAAGGGGGCCGCCCGTGCCGAGCGCCGTGCCGGGCGCGTGCCCGCCGTGATCTACGGCGAGAAGCAGGACCCGGTCGCCATCTCGCTGAACCACATCGAGATCAACAAGATCATCTATTCCGGCCACTTCCTGACCACCCTGTTCGAGGTGGACGTGGACGGGACCAAGCACCGGGTGATCCCGCGCGACTACCAGCTCGACCCGGTGAAGGACTATCCCCTGCACGTGGACTTCCTGCGCGTCTCCAAGGGCGCCACGGTCACCGTCGAGGTGCCGGTCCACTTCGTCAAGCAGGAGGCGTCTCCCGCGCTCAAGGGCGGCGGCACCCTCAACGTGGTGGCCCACACGGTGGAGCTCGAGTGCCCGGCGGAATCCATTCCGGACGCGGTCGAGGTGGACCTCACCGGCGCCGGCTTCGGCGACAGCTTCCACCTGTCCGGCCTCAAGCTGCCGGCGGGCGTCACCTGGGCCGGCCACGGCGACGACACGCTCGGCACCATCGTCGCCCCCTCGGGCCTCAAGGAGGCCGAGACCGACGACGCGGCCAAGGAAGAGCCCAAGGCCTGAGCGGCCGAAACCGCGCGCAGTCCCGGCCGGGTGGATCGCCCGGCCGGCCGTTCACGGCCTGGCGGCCGTGAGGACGGCGGCGCCCGGGCCGCCCTTTCCCTGTCCGACCGGAGGCCCGTCGCCCCGTGTTCCTGCTCGCAGGGCTCGGCAATCCCGGGCCGAAATATGCCGGCAACCGGCACAATGTGGGCTTCATGGCCCTCGACGCCGTGTGCCGCCGCCACCGCCTCGGCCCGCTCCGGCGCCGCTTCCAGTCCATGGCGGCGGAAGGCGAGATCGCCGGCGAGAAGGCGATCGCTTTGTTCCCCGAGACCTACATGAACGAGAGCGGGCGCGCGGTCTCCGAGGCCATGCGCTTCTACAAGATCCCGCTCGACCGGGTGTTCGTGTTCCACGACGAGTTGGACCTGCCGCCCGCCAAGGTGCGCCTCAAGAAGGGCGGCGGGAATGCCGGGCACAACGGCCTCAGGTCCATCACCGCCCAGTGCGGCAACGACTATTGGCGCGTGCGCCTGGGCATCGGCCACCCCGGCGACAAGCAGATGGTGATGCCCTACGTGCTGGGCGACTTCGCCAAGTCCGAAAGGGGCTGGGTGGACGCGGTGTGCGACGCCTGCGCGGACTTCTGCGCGCTGCTGGCCGCCGGCCGCACCGAGGAATTCCAGAACCGGGTGCACCTGTTCCTGGAGGCCCAGGGCTTCGGCGAGCAGAAGCGGGTCGGCGAGAAGGGCTGACGGCCGCGGCGCCCTCTCCCACCCCGCCTCAGTGCATCACCGAGCCGCCGTCCACCACCACCGTCTGGCCGGTCATGAAGTCGCTGTCGGCGGCGCACAGGAACAGCAGCGTGCCGATCAGATCCTCCGGCTCGGCCTCGCGCTTCAGGGCGCGCGAGGCGATGTTGGCGGCGGCGATCTCGCCCGCCCAGTCGGCGTTGGCCTTCACGTTGGCGCTCATGGTGAGGCCGGGGGCGATGCAGTTCACGCGGATGCCGAAGCCGCCCACTTCGCGGGCGAGCGCGCGGGTGAGCGCCACCACGGCGCCCTTCGAGGTCACGTAGTGCAGCATCAAAGGCGAGCCCTTGAACACCGTGCCCGAGGCGACGTTGACGATCTTGCCGTAGCCGGCGGCGCGCATGTGGGGCAGCACCGCCTTGGCGCACTCGAACACGCCGCGCACGTTCACGGCCATCACCTTGTCCCATTCGGCGCCGGACATCTCCCAGAATGGCTTCAGCGCGAGATTGCCGAACAGGGCGGCGTTGTTGACCAGGATGTCGGCGCTGCCGAACGCGTCCACCGTCTCGCGCACCATGGCCTCCACGGAGGCGGGATCGGTCACGTCCGCGGGGAGCGCCAGCGCCGTTCCGCCCGCGGCCTCGACGGCGGCGCACGTCGCCTCGGGGGCGGCGATGTCGGAGATGGACACCTTCGCGCCCTCCCGCGCCAATGCCAGCGCGTAGGTCGCGCCGATACCCTGCGCCGCGCCGGTGACCAGCGCGACCTTGCCGCTCAATCGTCCCATCCTACGTCTCCTTTTTTGGCCGGCCGGCGCGCCTCATTCGAGGCCGAGGAACTTGGAGCCGAAATCGGCGTCGCCGATCAGGCTCTCGCGGGTTCCCTCGAGCGCGGTGCGGCCGTTTTCGATCACATAGGCGCGGTCGACGAAATCGAGCGCGCGGTGGATGTTCTGCTCGATCAGCAGGATCGTCACGCCGCTGGCGGCGACCCGCCGCAAGGCGTTCATCACGTCCTCGATCACCAGCGGGGCGACGCCGAGGAACGGCTCGTCGAGCAGCAGCAGGCGCGGGTCGGACATCAGCGCCCGGCCGATGGCCACCATCTGCTGCTGGCCGCCGGAGAGCTCGCCGGCGGCCTGGGCGGCCTTCTCCTTGAGGATCGGGAACAGGTCGAACACCACGCCGAGCCGGGCATCGAGGCCGCCGCGCAGCGGCCGCAGATAGGCGCCCATCTCCAGATTCTCGCGCACGCTCATCTCGGGAAACAGCCGCCGGCCCTCGGGCACCAGGGCGATGCCGCGCGCCACGTTCTCGGCCGGCGCGCGCCCGGTGATCGGCTTGCCCTCGAAGCGGATCTCGCCGGACTGGGGCGGGAACAGGCCCATGATGGCGCCCACCGTGGTGCTCTTGCCGGCGCCGTTGGCGCCGAGCAGGCCCACCTTCTCGCCCGCCGCGATGGAGAGGCTCACGTCCCACAATGCGCGCATCTTGCCGTGGTCGACCACGAGGTGAGAGACGGCGAGCATCAGTGGCCCTCCTTGGTGGCGGCCGAGCCGAGATAGGCGGCGAGCACGCGCTCGTCGCGCACCGCCTCGGCGAGCGGCGCGTCGGCGATCACCTGGCCCTGCTCCAGCACCACCAGGCGGTCGACGATCTGCGCCAGGGCCGAGAAGATGTGCTCCACCCAGATCACCGTGACGCCGTAGACCTCGCGGATCTCGCGGATGTGGGCGACGAAGCGCTTCACCTCGGCCGGGGTGAGGCCGGAGGCGACCTCGTCGACCAGCAGGAGCTTGGGGTGCAAAGCGAGCGCGCGGGCGAGCTCCAGGCTCTTCTTCTCCTGCAGCGAAAGCGCGTCGGCGCGCTGGGTGAAGCGCTCCTCGAGGCCGACGAACGCGGCATAGCTCTGCGCCTCCTGGAGCGCCGCGGTCATCGAGGGGCGGTCGGCGCGGAAGGTGGCGGCGACGGCGATGTTTTCCGCCACGGTGAGGTCGCCGAACGGGCGCGGGTTCTGGAACGTGCGGCCGACGCCGATGCCCGCCACCTGGTCGCGCCGGAGCCCCTTCATGTCCGTGCCGTCGAACAGAAGCGTGCCGGTCGGCTCGTAGACCTTCGAGATGCAGTTGAAGAGCGTGGTCTTGCCCGAGCCGTTGGCGCCCACGAGACCGATCACCTCGCCCTCGCGCACGTCGAGGGTGACGGCGTTCACCGCCACGTTGCCGCCGAAGGCCTTGGTGATGCCCTTGAGCGAGAGCAGCACCTTGTCCGGATCCGGCTTGCGCACCGGCATGGGCAGGCGCTTCTCGCGCCCGGCCGCCGCGGGTGCCGGCGCGATCTCGTGGTGGACCTCCCGGGTCAGGCCCCGTAGCAGCGGCGTCGCGCGCGCGACGGAAGCGCGCAGCAGGCCGCCCGGCATGAAGCGGCCGATCAGCAGGATGATGAGGCCGTAGACCGTGGCGTGCAGCATGGTCATGTTGACCAGCAGGTATTGCTGCACGGAGAACAGCAGCACCACCCCCACCAGCGGCCCCCACAGCAGGCCGGAGCCGCCGAACAGCGCCATGGCCACCGGCACCAGGGCCACGTTGAGGCCGAACACGGTGGGCGGATCGATGTAGGACAGCTGCCAGGCGTGCACCGCCCCGGCGAGCGCGGCGAAGGCGCCGGACAGCACCATCACCGCGCGCTTGGCCGGGAAGATGCGGATGCCCACCACCTCGGCCGCCTGCTCGTCGTTGCGGATGCTCTTGAGCGCATAGCCGAAGCGGCTGCGGGCCAGCAGCACCGAGAGCGCGAAGGTGACCACCGCAAGCCCGACGGCGGTGTAGAAGGCGGGCACCAGGACGTAACGCGGCGGCAGGACGATGCCGTCCGCGCCGCCGGTGAGCGGCACGAGGTTGAACGCGAGCAGCTCGGCGAGCGGCAGCACCGCAAGGGTCGCGAAGGCGAAGTAGTCGCCCGTCAGGCGGAACAGCGGGAACGAGAGCAGCGCCGCGATCATCGCCACGGCGGCGGCGGCGATAAGGAAGCAGACGGGCGTCGGCACGCCGGAGACCAGCGCGATGCTGAAGGCATAGGCGCCGATGCCGTAATAGGCGAAATGGCCGAGATTGACGTAGCCGGCGAGCCCGCCGATCCAGTCCCAGCTCTGCGCCAGGACGAAGAACACCAGGAAGGTGAAGGCAAGGCTCGTCACATAGGGCACGCCGAGCTGCGGCACGCCGAGGGCGAGGACGCCGGCCGCCGCCGCGCCGACAATGGTGCCGAAGCCGCCGAAGGCACGGGGGCGGGCCGGCGGGGAAACGCGGGGCATGGTCGCCTCATGCTGGGTCATCAGGTCCTCCGCGCCGCGCCAAAGCCCTGCGGGAAGGCGACGAGGATTGCGAGCAGAAGGAAGATCGACAGGGCCGAGGCCCATTCGGCGGCCCAGAAGAACGCCGTGAACGCCTCGGCGACGCCGAGGAAGAGCCCGGCGGCGAGCGCGCCGAGGAGGTTGCCCACCCCGCCCAGCACGATGATGGTGAAGGCCTTCACCGTGAGGTTGAAGCCGGCATAGGGGTCGATCGGATACACCGTGGCGTAGAGCACGCCGGCGACCGCGGCGAGGCTTGCGCCGAGCCCGAAGGTGATGCCGTGGATCACGCGCGCCCTGACCCCGCACAAGGCCGCGCCCACATGGTCCTGGGTGACCGCGCGCACCGCCCGCCCGTACCAGGAGCGGGTGAGGACGAGGTGCAGCACCACGGTCAGCAGCGCGATGGCGGCGAGCATCCAGGCCTGCGAGACCGGGATCAGGATGTCGCCGAACTCCAGCACGTCGGAGCGGATCGGGATGTTGCGCGGCCGCGGCCCGGCGAGCGCCGCGGCCACGTCGCCGATGACGATGAGCGCGCCGACCGTGGTCAGCACCGTGCCCACCGAGGCCTCAAAGTGGCTGCGGCGCTTGAGCGGCGCGAGCAGCGTGTCGTGGAAGGCCCAGCCAAAGCCGAAGAACACCACGGCGAGGAGGGCGATGATGCCGATCAGCGCAAGCGGGTTCGCGCCCAGCAGCCCGTAGAGGATGCTGCCGAGCACCCCGGCGATCGCCAGCAGCGTGCCATGGGCGAAGTTGAGGATGCGGGCGACGCCGTAGATCAGCGACAGGCCGAAGGCGAAGAGCGCATAGAGGCCGCCGATCAGGATGCCGCCGATCGCGATCTGGATGAGGATGTCCACGGGCATGGCTTGAAGCTTTCAGGCTCGTCGGGGCCGCCCCTGCGGCCGGTGGCAGGCGGGCGGCGCTCTATGGAGGCGCGAGAGCTCCGGGCGGACGCGCGCGCGCCCGGAGACATCCACCCCGCTTACTTCCAGGAGGGCGAGGGCCAGATCACCTTGCCGGCGTCCGGCGGCCACACGACCGCGACCTTGCCGTTCTGGATCTGGATCGTGAACGCGCCGTTGGTGGTGGGAAAGCCATTCTCGTTGAACACCACCGGCCCGGGGGGCGCCTCGAACGTGCCCTTGGTGAGCACCTCCCGCACCTTCTCGCGGTCCACCGCTCCGGCGCGCTCGATGGCCTGCACCATCACCAGATAGGAGGCGATGCGGCCCATGGTGAAGATGCTCTCGAACATGTCCACCTTGGAGCGCTCCAGCACCTTCTTCACGAGCGCGCTGCGCGGCCCGCCGACGGCCGGATACCAGGCGAGCTCGCCGGTCATGCCCTCGATGTCCTGGCCGACCTGGCGGGCCAGCGCGCCGGTGAGCATGGTGTGGTGCACGTCCATCGCCTTGATGCGCTGCTGGCGCATCTGCTGGACCAGCGGGGCGGAGACGTTGTCGAACGAGGCGATGTAGACGATGTCGGGCCTGGCCGCGCGGATCTTCAGGATGATGGCGCTGAAGTCCTTGGCGTCGGCCGGGAACAGCTCGCGGCCGACGATCTTGAGCCCCTGCTCCTCGGCCTTGGGCGCCCAGAAGTCCGTGATCCCCTTCATCACCGGGTTGTCGTGGGTGACGAAGAAGATGGTCTTGGGCTTGGGATCCATCTTCGAGAGCATCTCGAAGTAACGCTTGGACCATAGCGGCACCACCGGATAGGGCGTGCCCCACATGTATTTGAGGCCGCGCTGATAGGCCGAGGGGGTCGCCACGTTCGCCATCACGATCGGGATCTGGTGGCGCTCCGCCACGGTCGGCACCGGCAGGCCGAGGGAGGTCCAGTCGGGGCCGACGAAGAAGTCGACATTGTCCACCGAGGCCATCTTCTCGAACAGAGAGGTGGCGGTGGAGGGGTTGCTCTGGTCGTCGTAGATGACGATCTTGACCGGAAGCTTTTTCTTGCAGGCCTCGACGTATATACCGCCGGCTGCATTGATCTCCTCGAAGAAGATCTCGGTCATCTTCTTCCAATTGTCCGTGAGGGTGGAGAACGGGCCGGTCTCCGAGATCGTCGTGCCGAGCAGGATCGGATCGTCGCACGAACCGATCTTCGCGGCCGCCGGGCCGGCTCCCACCAAGGCGGCGGCCATCGCCAGAGCCGCAGGGACACCCCATCTCCTCGTCATATGTTCCTCCCTACACTTCTTTCTTGGCGCGCCTGTTTGCGAGGCGGCAGCCCGTGAGCTAACGAGACGCGATCCATCAGGGCAAATAATTAGTAATTATTGTATTCATCATTTCTCTTGATGACGAAGACGGTCCGAGGCCGGCGCCGGGCCGCCTCCGGCCGGCCTCAGACGACGCCGGCATCCTGGTAAACGTGCTTGATCTCGACGAAGTCGATCAGCGCGTCGTAGCCGTGCAGCCGGCCGAGGCCGCTGCGCCGGTAGCCGCCGGTCTCGGCCTCGGCGAACAGCTTGTTGTGGTCGTTGATCCACACCGTGCCGTTGCGCAGCGCGCGGGCGACCCGCAAGGCCCGGGCGCCGTCATGGGTCCACACGCTGGCGGAAAGGCCATATTGGGTGTGGTTGGCGCGGCGCACCGCGTCCTTCTCGTCGGCGAATCGCTCGATCACCACCAGCGGGCCGAAGATCTCCTCCTGCATGAAGAACGCGCCCGTGTCCTCGTGCGCCACCAGAGTGGGCGTGAGGAAGCAACCCTTCTCCAGCGCGCCGCCGGGGCGGGTGCCGGCAAGCACCACCTCGTCGGCCGCCGCCATGCTCTCCTCGATGCGCCGGCCGACGCGCGTGAGCGCGTCCTGGTCGATCAGCGGGCCCATCTGGGAGGCGGGCGCGTCGCCCGGCCCCACCGCGAGGCCCGCGAGCGCCGCCTTGAGCGCCGCCTTCATCGCCTCGAAGCGGCTCTCGTGCACCAGGACGCGGCGCGCCGCGGTGCACTGCTGGCCGGAGATGATGGTCGCCGCCGCCGCGAGCTTCGGCGCCACCTGATCCACGTCGGCATCCTGGAACACCAGGCAGCAGGACTTGCCGCCCAGCTCCAGAGACAGCTTCTTCATGGTCGGGGCCGCGTCCGCCATGATGCGCGCGCCGGTGGCGTTGGAGCCGGTGAAGGAGATCACGTCCACCTCGGGGGAGGTGACCAGCGCCCGCGCCACCTCGTGCCCGGCCTCGCAGACGAGGTTGAGCACGCCGCGCGGCAGCCCTTCCGCCTCGTGCAGGGTGCGCAGGATCTCGGCGGTGAGGATGGCGGTCTGCGGCGCCGGCTTGACCACCACCGTGCAGCCTGCGGCGAGCGCCGGCGTGAGCGCGCGGATCAGCAGCACCGCCGGCGCGTTCCACGGAATGATGAGCCCGGCGACGCCCGCCGGCTCCTTCATCATGGTGGAGAAGACGCCCGGCTCCACCTCGAAGGCGTGGCCCGGAATGTAGCGCGCGAGCCCCGCATAATAGCGGATCTCGGACACCGACCCGGCGATCTCGCCGCGCGACTGGGCGAGCGGCTTGCCGTTCTCGGCGGTGAGCAGGCGGGCCAGGACATCGGCCTTCTGCTCCATGGCGTCGGCCCAGCGCAGCATCACCATCTGTCGCAGGCGCGGATTTTGCGCCCAGCCGGGCGCCTCGAAGGCGCGGCGCGCGGCGGCGATCGCGGCCTCCGCGTCCACCGCTGTGCTGGCCGGGAAATGGCCGATGACGGCGCCGCTGGCGGGATCGAAGCTCGGGGCGGTGGCGCCCGCGGCGGCGTCCACCCAGGCGCCGTCGACGAGGTTCTTGGCGGAAAGGACGGTCATCGCATTCATGGACGATGCTCTCGGTTGTCGAACGGTGGCGCGGGGCACGGGCCCGCCGCTCGGGTCGGCGCCCCTCAGGGCATCTGGGCGATGATGCGGGCGAAGGCGGCGTTGGGGTCCTTCACCAGCGCGGTGTCGAGGTCGACCGCCTCCTCGCCCATCACGTGGATGCGGCGGAACGCCATGGGGTCGTCCGTGAGCGGGGCGGTGGCGTCGAGGCCGAGCTTGGCGGACATCCCCTCGTCCGACGAGGGATCGAGCTTGGAACCCTGCGCGCCGGCCACCAGCACCATGTCGCGATCGGCCTGGAAGCGGGTGGCCACCGCCCATTCGATCTGCTCCGGCACCGAGATGTCGACGTCCTTGTCCACCACGATCACCTGCTTGATGTCGTAGTGCCCGCCGAAGGCGCACATGATGATGTTCTTCGGCTCGCCGGGGCTCAGCTTGTCGATCTTCACCGCCAAATGGTAGCGGCAGGTCCCGCCGGTGGTCAGGCGCACGTCGAGCACGTTCGGGAACGAGCGCTTGAGGTGCTGGAGCAGCGTCGCCTCGCGCGGCACGCCGCCGAGCACCAGATGCTCGAAGCTGCCGCCGACGATGGTGTGGAAGATCGGATGGCGACGGTGGGTGACGGCGTCGATCTCGATCACCTCGCGCAATGCGCGGGGGCCGTAATACTGCGGAAACTCGCCGAACGGCCCCTCGGGCTCGCGCACGCCCGGCAGGATGCGGCCCTCGAGCACGATCTCGGCGTCGGCCGGCACGCGCACCGCATTGGTCCGGCACTTCACCACCTCGACCGGACGCCCGAGGAGCGCGCCGGCGATCTCCATCTCGTCCACGTCGAGCGCGGCGATCGCCTGGGAGGCGAGCAGCAACGCGGGATGCACGCCGATGACGATGGCGATCTCCAGCGCCGTGCCGGCCTCCGCCGCCATGCGGTAATATGCGCGCGTGTGGCGCGGCAGCAGCAGCACGCCGATGCGGTTCGGCCCGCTGATCTGGCAGCGGTGGATGGAGACGTTCTGCGCCCCGGTTCGGGGATTGCGGGCGATCATCAGCCCGGCGGTGATGTAGGGCCCGCTGTCGAGCTCGTTGTGCTTGGGGATGGGCAGCAGCTTCAGCAGGTCCACGTCGGTGTGGACCACCTCCTGCGCGCCCGCGCCCGTCACCTCGACGCACGGCAGCGGATCGGCGGCGGCGGCGAGGAAGCGGGGGAGCAGATCGTGCTCGTCGATGCCGAGGCTGTCCGCCACCCAGGCCCGGCGGGTGAAGAGGTTCGCCACCACGGGAACGGCGTGGCCGCCGGGCCGCGGGAACAGCACCGCCTTGTCCCGCTCCGTGCGCTTGGCGATGGCCGCCAGCGCGTCGGCGAGCGGGACGCCCTCGTGGGCCACGGCGAGATCGCCGCGCTGGGCGAGCGCCGCGAGCCAGGCGCGAAGGTCCGCTTTGGCGGGCTGGGCGAGGGGACGCACCGTCGGTTCACTGCGCATGATGATGGATTCTTCTCCGCTCGCACCGTGCGGGGACGGCGCATCGCAGCGGCGCCTTGCCGCCTTTGCCCGTTCCCTGGTCCCTCCCCGCGCCGGCGTGCGGTGATCCGCATTCTGGGCGCCGCGTCCGCAGCCGGACACGGGCTGGACCATAGGGACGCTGGATAATCAAAACAAATAATGATTGATTATCATTCAAATCATCGGGACTGATCAGGTCGCGTGGCCCGGGCGGGCGCCGGGGAGCAGCGGGGGAGCATGCCATGGACGTGCGTCAGATGCAGTATTTCCTCTGCCTTGCCGAGACCCGCCACATGACGCGGGCGGCGCGCCAGCTCAACATCGTGCAGCCGGCGCTCTCCATGCAGATCGCCAAGCTCGAGGCCGAGTTCGGCCAGAAGCTGTTCGACCGTGGCGCCCACGGCGTAACCACCACCGTGGCGGGCGAGACGCTGGCGCGCCTCGTCTCGCCGATCGTGCGCGACGTCGAGCACGCCATGCAGGAGATGGCCCGCCTCAACGGGCGCATTTCCGGTCGCGTGCGGGTGGGGCTCGTCACCTCGGTGGCGCAGAGCACGCTCGCGAGCTCCACCGCCAAGATCGCCGAGCGCTTCCCGGACGTGGAGCTCTCCGCCTGCGAGGGCTACACCGAGATGCTGCTCGACTGGGTCGCCTCGGGCCAGCTCGACCTCGCCATCGTCAACGTTCCGCGCAAGAAGCTGAGCCTCAATGCGGACCATATCCTCGACGAGGACATGGTGTTCGCCTGCCGCCGGGGCTCGCCGATGTCGGTGCCGCGGGAGCTCACGCTCGAGCACCTGACGCGCTACGATCTGGTTCTGCCCTCGCGCCGTCACGGGCTGCGCAGCATCCTGGAGGAGCAGGCCGCCGAAGCCGGCATCAAGCTCAAGCCGCGGCTCGAGATCGACACCCTGCCCGCGATCTGCGACGTGATCTCCAGCACCGACCTCGCCACCGTCCTGCCCACCATCGCTTTGCACCAGGCGCTCGCCTCCGGGCGGGTGCGGGCGCGGCGCTTCTCCGACCGGCGCATGGCGCGCTCCATTGTCGTCGTGCATCACCCGCGCCGGGCGGTCTCGGCGGCGGCGAAGGCGGTGGTGGACATCGTGCGCCAGGACGCGGTGGCGGCGGCGACGTCCGCGAGCCAATACGTCAACGCGCCAATGCGGGTGACGGGAGCCCTCGGCGCCGCGCGCACCCAGCCCGCCGACGGTCCCGAGGGCACCCCGCCGGGGCGCACCCGCAAGCGGACGAAGCCGACGGCGTAGGCCCGGCGTCTACCCGGCCACAGTCGCCACGGCGCGGCGGAAATCGCGCGGCACGAGGCCGGTGTGCTGCTGGAAGAAGCGGCAGAAATTGCTCGGCGCGCTGAAGCCGAGATCGTCCGCCACCGCGCTGATGCTGGAGCCGCGCGTGCCGAGCGCCGCCACCGAGGCCTCGACCCTGAGCGCGTTGCCGTAGACCGCCGGCGTCACGCCCGTGGAATCCTTGAACAGCGTGTTGAAGCGCGAGCGCGACAGCCCGGCCGCCGTCGCGAGGGCGTCATAGGCGTAAGGCTGGCCGATGCGCTCGTGCATGGCCCGCATGGCGCGGCGGATGCGGAAGTCCGGCGCCCTGGCCGGGGGCGGCGCGTGGCGCGCGGCGCGCCGGCCGACCGCCCACGAGAGCTGAAGAATGGCCTCCTCCACGGCCGCGGCCGCCTCGCCGCCGGCCTCCACCATCTCGATCAGCCGGTCGCGCCAGAACTCCGCCTCCGGCCCCACGCAGACGCCGGGCGCCGAGAAGAAGGCCGGGCGCCCGCACAGGCTGAACAGCCGGTCGGCGTCGGCCAGCCAATCGGTCTCGAGATAGAGCGCGAGGAACACCGTGCGCTCGCCGCCGGTGGCATGGGCATAAGCGTGCTCCTGCCAGGAATTCACCGCCACCGCCGTGTCGGCGCGCAAGGGCAGCGGCGCGCCCTCCACGGTGAACAGCTGGTCGGGCCCGGCGATCTTGAACACGAGATGGCAATGCCCGTGCGCATGGACCGTCAGCGACGTGTCCATGTCGAGCAGCGCGACCCGGCCGAAGCGGCCGGCGAGGATCCCGAGCGCCTGTGTCATCGCGTTCCACCGTGGCACCCGGAGGATAAGGGCGGCGCCGGCGCGCCACAAGCAAGGCCCGCCCGCCGGCGCGGCGCCGAGCCCCGCCGGGGCTCAAAAATAGTTCCCGATGATAATTTCCGCCCTTCGCTGAGCGGGAGCCGCGCGCTCCCGCATGGTTCCATCGGCGCACCAACGAAAAAAGGGAGGTTCGCAATGGAAGCCATCGTCCAGGACCCGCTGCGCGACCAGCGCGAGAAGGAACGCCAGGTCAAGTTCCGCAAGAAGTTCGTGGAGGAGACGCCAGCCTGGTATCACGGCGCCTATCATCTGGGGGTGATGCTCGTCATCACCGGCGGCACCATCGCCTTCTGCCTGTCGAAGCTCGACCAGCCGACCTTCTGGGAATGGATGCTGGTGCCGGCCATCGCGCTGTTCGGCAATTGGGTGGAATGGGCGGCCCACCGCTACATCCTGCACCGGCCGGTGCCGGGCCTGGAGGCGGTCTATAAGCGCCACTGCACGGTGCACCACCAGTTCTTCACCCACCACGATCTCGACTTCCACGGCCACAAGGAATGGCGCGCGCTGCTGTTCCCGCCCTTCGCCCCCATCGGCTTCATCCTCGCCTCGCTGCCGTTCGCGCTGGTCGCGGGCTGGCTGATGTCGCCGAACGCCGGCTATCTCGTGGTCATCACCATGTCGGGCTACTACCTGCTCTATGAGGGCCTGCACACCTTGTCCCATGTGGACGACGAGAAGCATCCGATCCTGAAATACATCCCGCTCATCAACACGGTGCGGCGGATGCACTACATCCACCACGTGCTCGGCTTCATGCAGACGCGGAACTTCAACCTCACCTTCCCGATCTGCGACTATCTGTTCGGAACCTCGGATCTCGACCGCGGCTTCTTCGGCACGCTGTTCAACGGCACCACGCACAAGCACATGAAGCGGGAGCTGCGCCCCGTGGACCCGGACATCGCCGTTCCCGGCCTCGACGACGGGCCGCAGCCGTCCGCTCCCGGCAAGACCTGACCCACGGGCGAGGGGGGTTCCGGCCGCGGCCGGGACCCCTGCCTCACACCGCGAGCGCCCGCATCAGGCGCGCGCGGTCCTCGGCGTTCTCGGCCTCGCCCGAAAGCACGATGCGGCCGCGCTCGATGACCACGAAGCGGTCGGTCACCGACAGCGCCTCGTGGACGTTCTGCTCCACCAGCAGCACCATGGCGCCGCGCTCCTTGAGCTCGCGCACGATGGCGAACACCTCGGCCACGATCATCGGCGCGAGGCCCTCCGAGGGCTCGTCCACCAGCACCAGCTTGGGCGCCCCCACCAGGACGCGGGCCATGGCCAGCATCTGCTGCTCGCCGCCCGACAGCGTGGTGCCGAGCTGGTGCCGGCGTTCTCTGAGGCGCGGGAAGCGGTCGTAGATCTCGCCGAGCAGCGCGCGCTCGGCGCTCGCGGTGCGCCCCCGCGCCTGCATGAAGCCCAGCGTCAGGTTCTCCTCGACCGTGAGGCCGGGGAAGATGCGCCGGTCCTCGGGCACGAGGCCGACGCCGAGGCGCGTGATGCGGTCGGGCTCCAGCCCCGCGAGCGAGGCGTCGCCGAGCCGGATCGAGCCGGAGCTGGGCTTGACCCAGCCGGCGATGGTCTTGAGCAGCGTCGTCTTGCCGACCCCGTTGCGGCCGAAGATGCCGATCACCTCGCCGGGCGCGGCGGTAAGGTCGATGCCCTGGATGATGTGGCTGCGGCCATAGTGGCTGTTGAGGCCTTCGATGTTCAGCATGTCATGCGTGCCCGAAATAGGCGGCCTGCACCTGCGGGTCCGCGCGCACCGCGGCCGGGGGTCCCTCGGCGAGCTTGCGGCCCTGGTGCATCACCACGACGTGGTCGGAGAGTTCCATGACGAGGCCGATGTCGTGCTCGATCAGCAGCACGCTCACGTCCTGCGTCAGCGAGCGCACCAGCTTCGCCGTGTCGGCCGTGTCCTGGTGGCTCATGCCCTGGGTGGGCTCGTCCAAAAGCAGGATCTTCGGCTCGGAGGCGAGGCACACGGCGATCTCGAGGCGCCGCTGGTCGCCGTGGGAGAGGTTGCCGGCGAGTTCGTCGCGCTTGTGGGTGAGATCGAAGCGCTCCAGCATCTCCTGCGTCTTCTGCCGCGCCCGCGGCGAGCAGCGGATCGGCAGCAGCGCGCGGGAGGCCGGCTCCAGCACCTGCGCGGCGAGGCGCAGGTTCTCGGCCACCGAGAGCTCGAAGAACAGATTGGTGATCTGGAACGAGCGCGACAGGCCCGCGCCCTTGAGGCGCTCGGGGGCGGCCCCGGTCATGTCGACGCCGTCGACGATGACCCGGCCGGAAAGCGGCCGGAGCGCCCCCGAGATGATGTTGAACAAAGTGGACTTGCCCGCTCCGTTCGGGCCGATCACCGTGGTGATGCGGTTGCGCTCGGCGTTGAGGCTCACGTCGTCCACGGCCCTGAGGCCGCCGAAGGCGATGGAGAGGTTGCTGACCTCCAGAACGGGTCGGCTCACGGCTTCACCTCCTCTGCTTCCAGGGCGCCGGCCTCGCTTGCGGCGGACGCCTTGCGCGGCTGGCGGGTGGCGATGAGCCGCTCCACATGCGGCCGCACGAGGCCGATGATGCCCTTCGGCAGGAACAGGACGGCCGCCATGAACAGGACGCCGATGACGATCAGGTGGTGCTCGGTCCAGCTGCCGATCACCGACTTGATGATCACCAGGAACACGCTGCCATAGAGCGCGCCCACCAGCGTGCCGACGCCGCCGAGGATCACCGAGATCACGGCGTTGCCCGAGGTCATGAAGAACATGAGCTCCGGCGAGACGAAGCCGCGCAGCATCGGGTAGAGCGCGCCGGACAGCCCGGCGATGAGCCCGGCGGCGAGGTAGCACACCATGCGCGCGCGCCACACCGAGTAGCCGAGGAACGGCACGCGCCGCTCGTTGGCCTTGAGCGCAGTGAGCACCCGGCCGAACGGGGTGTCGAGCATGTAGGCGGTCGCAGCGTAGAGGCCCATGATGATGGCGAGCACCACCAGGAAGAAGCCCAGCGGGTTGCCGGCCGACACCGAGAACGGCCCGAAGCCGATGTCGATCACCGGGATGCCGATCATGCCGTCGGACGCGCCGAGGTCGCGGATGTTGTAGACTACCTTGGCGACCACCTGGGCGAGGCCGAAGGTGATCAGGGCGAAATAGACCCCGCGCACCCGGTTGGCGATCAGCCCGCCGACCAGCGCGCAGACCAGCGTGACCACCGCCGCGGCGGCCATGGCGGCCCAGAACGAGGGCACCTTCATCAGCACCAGCGCCGAGGTGTAGGCGCCGATGCCGAAATAGAGCGCCTGGCCGAGCGAGAGCGCGCCGGAATAGCCGAGCAGCAGGTCCACCGAGAGCGCGAGGCCGGCGAAGATCAGCGCCTCGGTGGCAAGGCGCAGATAGAAGGTGTCGCCCATGGCCGCGCCGACGAAGGCGAGCCCCAGGGCTGCGACCACCAGGAGCGCCGCCAGCGCGTGGCTGGCGCGCATGGCGAGGGTGAGGCGGTCATGCATGGCCGAGCCTCCCGAACAGGCCCTGGGGGCGGAACACGAGGAAGGCGACCATGGTCCCGAACACGATCGGATCGGTCCAGACCGGCGAGATGACGAGGCTCGCCAGCGCCTGGACCTGGGTGAGCAGCAGCCCCGCCACCACCGCGCCCCAGATGGAGCCCATGCCGCCGACGATCACCACCGTGAAGGCGAGCAGGATGAAGTCCCGCCCCATGGTGGGAAACACCGAGTAGATGGGCGCGAGCAGCACCCCGGCGAGGCCGGCGAGCGCCACCCCGAAGGCGAAGGTTCCGGAATAGACCAGCGACACCGGCACGCCGAGCGAGGCGGCCATGTCGCGGTCGTAGGCCGCGGCGCGCACCATGGCGCCGAGCCGGGTGCGGTAGACCACGAAGGCGACGCCGGCGACGATCACCGCGCCGATGGCGATCAGGAACAGGCGGTAGTTGGGCAGGATGATGCCGAAGATCTCGCTGGCGCCCGGGATCGGGGTCAGCGGGCGCTGCGTGTTGGGGCCGAAGATCAGCTTCAGCACGTCCTCGGCGATCAGCGCGAGGCCGAAGGTGACGAGCAGCGTCGTCACGTGGCGGTCCTTGGTGTTGAAGACCGGCCTAATGAGCAGCCGCTCGGTGAGCATGCCGAGCGGCAGCATCAGCACCGGCACCAGCACGATGAGCAGCCAGAAGTCGATTTGGGCGGCGCCGAGCGCCAGCGCGAGATAGGCGCCGACCGCGTAGAACTCGCCGTGGCTCATGTTGATGACGTCGAGCAGGCCGAAGATGATGGTCAGCCCGAGCGCCACCAGCACGACGGCGACGCCAAGGGCGAGGCCGTTCACCACCTGTGGCGCCAGCACGAACTGTAAGTAGTCGAGGGCGTTCATCGCCTTTGTGTCTCCCTGGAAGCTATGGGGAGCGCCGCGGCTTTGCCGGCCGCGACGCTCCGTCGGTGCCCGCTCGGGCTCAGAACCTGGTGCAGGCGTCGGGGCCGATGGCGTCCTCGGCCGACACCTTGCCGATGATGTCGAACTTGCCGTTGTTGATGCGCACCACATACATCGGCTGCATCGCCTGGTGG